>NZ_CP139035.1:1200000-2400000 GCF_029854705.2 Akkermansia sp. N21116 | reverse complement strand
GTTCTTCCAATGATTCGCGGACTCCGCGACGACGTCCGTCAATGACTGGACGAATACCTACCGTGGGATTTGTTTTCATATGATGAGAAAGATGTATCATTATGTATAATATACAGCAAGTGATTTTTATGCGGCACCATCTTCATTTTCTTCTTTGATGTGAGCATTGCGGAAGAAAAAGGCATAGAGAAGGACGATAGCGAAGCAAATGACGGGAATGAAGAAGGATTCGCGAACGGAAGATTCTACAATTTGCTGCTGCTGAGACTGGAATGCATTCATCTCCAGAGGCTTGGCGACAAGATCCGAAATTAGGGACGACTGACTGGGGCTTGTTGAGACGAGAGCGGGAAGAAGTGTGAAGTTTCGGATTTGTTCCGTCCGGTCAGAGGGGGAGGGCAGTTTGGCCAGGTTGCCTTGGAGATTCTCGATTTCGGCATCGGAGATCAGAGCGCAACCGGGCAGAGTTTTGACTGCTACCTTGAATTGATCGCCGGACAGGGTCGGGAGGGTGTTGAAGGTGGCTAGATTTTTTTCAAATTTATCGCGTGTCTGCTTGTCCTGTCCCGTAGCATCGGCAGGGATTTCGGACATTTTGTAAATAGCCAGCATGGAGCTGGTAATGGACTTTTTGGCGTCTGCCTCTTCAGCACGGGCAATGACGGGTCTGTTGATGGAGTCGAAGTACTGTACCTGGTTGGAGACGGTTTGCTGGTCGATGAAATCGCCCATGAACGGGGTGATGATGGCTCCCCCGAGAATAGCCATGATCAAGCCGGCGGCTCCTAGTTTGACTTCATTGCCCAATCCTCTCAGGGCAATACCGTAAATGGTGGGGAACATCAGGGACATGCAACCGGAAATGGCAACGAGGGCCCAGACGGACAGAGAGGAAGGAAGCCACATGGTTCCCAGGCAGCAGAGGATACCTGCTATGGCGAAGAGGGCCATCATATTGGCCGGATTGAATTTCTTCATCAGTGCGGTGGCTGTGGCTCGGCAGATAATGAAGAGAACGATGGAACAAAGGTAGTAGTTGGCGGCGGCGGCTTCCTGGGTACCCGGGAAGACGGCCATGACATATTTTACCGTCCATGTCCAGACGGTGATTTGGAGTCCGACATAGAAGAACTGGGCTATGACGCCGAAGCTGTAACGGGGAAGGCGGAGAAGCTTGAACAGAAGCTCCCGGTAATCGCGCATGAGCAAAAGGCACGCGAAGGGTCCGATCATCATGATCAGGATTTGGTTGATACGACCAAAGACGATACCGAACTGGTAATTGCAAACGATTTGGAAGATGAGGGGGATGATGATGCAGACGATGCACAGCCCGATACGTCCGAATTTGCGTCCGAGGTTATCTTTTCGGGACAGTGACGTTTCGTCCGTTGGCTTGTAGCGCATGAAGAAGAACCAGATAACGGCGGCAATGAGGACGAGGCCGACATAGGGAACGCAGACCCAGAAGAGCTCGTTGTTGACGATCTCGTTACGGATGGCAGGATCCATTGCCTTGCGGGTGTCGATGTCTGCGTCGCTCAGGTGGGAAAGGATGAAATACTGAGCCAGGAAAATGCCCGTCAGGGAACCGATCGGATTAAATGCCTGGGCAAAATTAAGTCGGCGTACGGCCGTGTCGTCCGGGCCCATGGAGAGGACGAACGGGTTGCATGTCGTTTCCAGCACGGACAGGCCGCCGGCAAGGATAAAGATGGCGTACAGGAAGAAGTCGAAACTCTGGCACCCGGCGGCGACGATGTAACCCAATGCTCCGATGATGTAGAATCCGAGGCCGATGAGAACACCTGTTTTGTAGGAGAACTCCTCAATCAGGATCGAGGCGAAGATGGCGAGTACCGCGTAAGCTCCGTAAAAGGAGATTTGAACGGCAGCCGATTCACCGGCATTGATCATGAAGATCTTACTGAAAGCGGGAACGAGGTTGTCCGTCATGTTGTTCAAAAGCCCCCATAGCGCGAAGCAGGAGACAAGCATGGCGAAAGGCACAAGATATTTCTTGGGTACAACAGGAGAGTTGGTAGGAATTGGCTTATCCATATTTCATTTGATGCTCTCATATTCTTCATGTCACGTCAATTTGGAAGTAAGCTGACGGCGCTTTTCATGTATAATGTCCTATTTACAACAACATAGGGCATTTCCAGTGGTGTGTTTTTGACGGGATTCGCATTTTTGGAGGCTGTCCGGCATGAAAAATCCGGGGGGGGGGCCGATTTGAAAGAGTCGGCTCTTGTCCTGGAGGGAGAAGGGTGCTAGTTTCCGGCAAGCACGCCTGTTTTTTCCCCTCCGGCGTGACGTACCTTCCTCAAAGTTATGGCAGCAGCTCTGATCCGAACATTGGCGATCATCCTGGCCTTCATCGCAGGCTATTTTCTTCCTTCCCTCAGTGGCCTGAGCTGGATGATCCGGTGGTTGATTGTCGGCATGCTGTTTATTACGTTTCTTGGGGTAAGGTTCGGCAAGTTGAAACCGGAACGCCGGCACTGGTTCATTGTCGTCGTGACTCTGGCAATGGGGCTTGGCCCCTTTTTTCTTTTGAAATGGCTCGGGTATGAGGATATTGCTATTGCCGCATTTTTTGTCGGTATTACCCCGACTGCGACGGCGGCTCCCGTCATCATGGGTTTTTTGAAGGGGAATGTGGAGTTTGTCCTGACTTCCCTGATTGTCGTGAATGCATTCATTTGTGCATTGATGCCTCTGATAATGCCCTTGGTGGTCGGGCGGGGAGGGATTGAAATTTACGGACAAGTAGCTGGGAGCGTCGGTTTTGTGATGATCGTTCCCTTCGTTCTGGCTATGATTGTGCGGAGGTGGAAACACAGATCTGTCTTGTGGCCCCGCAAGTTGAAAGATGTGTCTTTTGGAGCCTGGGTAGCCTGTCTTGTCCTGATTGCGGCGCATGCTTCGGACGATATTCATAACCGCCCCGAGCTTTCCCATTCCATTCTCTTGTGGATCGGGATTTTGTCTTTGGCAATTTGTGCGCTGAATTTCGGCATTGGTTATTTATTGGGAGGGCCGGATAGGAGGAGGGAATGCAGCCAGTCCCTGGGTCAGAAGAATACGACGCTGACTATCTTTCTGGCTATGATATACGCACCATCTCCCATTGCCTCCCTGGGGCCGACTTTTTACGTCCTGTGGCACAATTTGTGGAATGCCTGGCAGTTGAACCGTGCTGGCAGAGACAAGATGCGGGTTGTTCTCATGGATAATGAACGAACCGGCGAGTTGGAGAGTCTTTCCTATAAAGCCCGGAAATCCGGACGTTAACACTCTTCCCCGTAAATTCCTTGCGGGAGAAGGGAATGAATAGTATATCGGTGTCAACACCTAGGAGAATTAATATGATTAGCGATAAGATTGTCGAAGCACTCAATGAACAGTTGAAGTGGGAACTTTACTCTGCCAACCTTTACCTTTCCATGTCTGCATGGTTTCAGAATGAAGGCCTTCCGGGGTTTGCCAACTGGATGCGCGTGCAGTATCAGGAAGAAACGGCCCATGCTCTTAAATTCTACGATTTTGTCCTGAGTCGTGGAGGAAAGGTTAAGATGAGTTCTATCGAAGCTCCCGACCACAAATGGAAGAATATTCTGGATGTGTACGAGGCAACAGCCAAGCATGAAGCCGAAGTTACCCGCCGTATCAATGCCCTCACGAAGCTTAGCCGTGATGAAAACGATTATGCTTCGGAAATTTTCCTCCAGTGGTTTGTGACGGAACAAATCGAGGAAGAAGAAAATGTGAAGGAAATTCTCGGGCAGCTCAAGCTCATCGGCGGAGACGGTCAAGGCATCCTGATGCTGGACAAGGAATTCGCCACTCGTACCTTCGTGGCTCCTCCTGCCAATGGGAATAATTGATTGATTCCTTCGTCAATAATTTATCGGAGGGGCTGTCTCAGTCGGATTTTTCAATCCTTCGTGAGACAGCCCCAAATAATAAAAAGAGCTAATATTTGATTACCACGGAGGGTAAAATGCTTCGTGGAATCGGAGCAGGGCTTCGAGGATCGCAACCACGAAGCCCTGGCTTGTATTGAGCACGAGAGACAGCCAGATTCCCGCCCTAGGGCGGAGAATGTCAAAGAGTCAGTGCCGATACAAGCCCCATCCGGGGATCCGATCATTCCAAATCTCGAATAGTTGAAAGGACCGTCTCCCCGAGATGAGTCCGCATTTGAGGAGGAGATCAGAATGAAGCCCAACAAAACAAAAATCAATCGTGAAGTAGGAGAAAACATACCTCAAAAGAACTATGCCGGAGTAGATATATCCAAAGACTATTTGGATATCTGCCTTCAGCATAAAACCTACCGATTCACCAACAACAAGACAGGACATAAGAACATGTTCCGTCTTTTTGAAAAACAGGAACAACCAGTTCATGTCGTGTATGAGTCCACCGGCTATTTAAGCCGTCGGCTTATCCCCGTTTTCATGGACGCCAATATCTCCCAAACATGCCTTAATCCGGTACGAGTAAGAAACTATGCCAGAAGTGAAGGACTACAGGCCAAGACCGACCGTTTGGACGCTCAGGTGCTCTGCCAATTGGGAAAAGACAAACAACTTGAGCAAGACTATCCACTTACCCGAGAAATTCTTCAGCTCAAAGAATACGAAAGTGTCCTTACTTTTTATGTCAAAAGACGGGCACAGTTGAAAAACGAGCAAAAAGCAACCAATCAGCCGTTTCTGAAACAGCAATTGGATCAAGCCCTGAAGCAGGAAGAAAAACGCATAGAGGCGTTGCAGGTTCAAATGGAAAAACTCATCAATACTCATCAAGAGCTAAAAGAAAAGTATGAAACCTATTTGAATGTTAAAGGAATAGGGAAACGCAATGCCATGGCGTTGATTAGCCTCATGCCCGAATTGGGAAGCATTAATAGAAAGCAGGCGTCAGCCCTACTCGGAGTAGTGCCTTATTCCTGGGAAAGCGGAACGATGAAAGGAACACGCAAAATACATGGGGGCAGAAAGGAACTGCGCCATCTTCTCTATTTGGCAACGGTTAGTGCCTTGAGGTGCAATGAAATCTTGCAGGCGAAGTACAAACATTTTCTCTCTGTGGGAAAAACACGAAAGTGTGCACTTATTGCCTGCTGTCATTCTCTAATCATTTATCTCAATAGCTTAACGAAAAAAATAATTCCCCCGGATGCAGCGTCGCACGCTGCCGGGGGGATTGGGGGCGAGTAGCCCCCATTTGTCTATTTCTGAATTATAGTTGACTCTTTTTTAGGGATCACCGGGATGTTGGTAATGCTGTTTCAATCGTATTTCATTGCCTTTCGTTCAGGATGGTTACCCGGCGGACAGGCAGTTCCTCGGGAAATTCAACCAGATAAAAATCCGAACTCCCAGGCAGTTTACGGACAGAGGCTCCTTTCACAACGGGGCTACCGCCTTCCCGGTATATCAGGACACAGGCCGAATCCTTCAACGTAAAGATTATTTTCTCGTCTGTTCGGACGATTCCCTCTTCAATGCAGGAGGGAGAAAGATACTTGTCCGGATTTCCCAGAACTGCCCATCCTTTTTCAATGGGGGCAAGAAGGTAAAAAATGTCCTGCATGACGCCGCCCCGGAGGTTCGGCAAGCTCAGGGAGATCCCTTTGTCCGGCAGTTTGACTCCCTTCCGGTTTCTCCAATCATAGGCGACAAGACCTTCCTCAGGAATGTCCCATGAAGAAGTTGCTTTTTTACCCTGTATCATAGAAGGAGCCCATTTATACACGGAAGGCAACAACTTTCCGGAACGAGTGGAAGGTTCCGTGTTCAGATTATAATATACTACGGCCGCACATTTATTGTTGAGCGGAGCAATGACTCCATACAGGCTGTCGCTTTCCAGCGGATGGATGAAGCAGGATTCCGGGAGAGCCGTGGCCGGTGCCAGAGGGCGCAGGATTTTTCCCTTCTTGTTGATCAGGGGCCAAATCCTGTCCGGTTGGAAGTCCTCGGGTTTGTCAGACAAATAGACGGGAGCCCCGGAAAGAGCTTTGGATAGGGCCATTACATCCCCGCAGACGGGATCGGAGGAATGGAACATGTCGTGGTCCGGCCATACCGTTTGTCCTAGCAGGAGCGTATTGGTATAAGACTGAAAAAGATGACTGCGCGAGGCATTCAGGTTATTCAGGGAGTAGTCTATGCTGCATCGGGTGACCGGGCTGGTTCCGGTGTTGAATATGTGGAGTGTTCCCTGTGCCATGCAATTGATCATGCCCAGCAGACCGGAAGCATCAACCGCCCGATTGAGTGACCGGGAACACCAGACGGACTGCCTGGAGGGATTTCCGGTACCCGCCACTTTCTTGAGATATTCCGTTTGGTAGTCCACTTTGATGAAATCAAAGCCTTCTCCCTTCCGGTTGCGGACGGAATTCATGAAATCCCGGTAGAAATCCCGCGTGTCTTTCATGCTTTTTCCTGGAAAATACGTATTGTTTTTCCTGATGAATCTGGAGTTCAGTCCCAGATCGTTGTTTACGTCAATGCCGCCCGTGTCCCCATAAAAACAGTGCCAGAGTCCCATCCACCGAATTTTATCGGGACGGGAAGAATTACGCTGTTTCAGGAGAGGCTCCCATCCCTGAGGAAATTTTTTCTTGTCCGGAAGGAATGACCGTAGTTGAAACTGATTGCTGGTATTCTGAAATCCCGCGTCCACCAGCATCCAACGTACGGGCAGAGGGGATTCATTGATGGACTGGGCAGTGCGTAGCAGTAGATTCGAATTGATGCCATGGCGGTATTGTTCCCAGCTGCACCATCCCAGGTAACGGAAAGGCTCGGGATAATGGGAGTCCTTGGTCCATCTCCAATTAGAATGTCCTTTCAACTGCGGATGTGAGACGGCTTTTTTCCATGTCGCACGCATAGCTTCGTACAGGTTACCGGAAACACCGAAGCAAAGCATGGGCTCCTTTTCATTCGTGATGGATTCGGAGCCCAGAGTTCCGCTTTTAACCTGTAGAGCGTTTCCTTCCACCTCAAGCCAGGAGACTGACCCGTTGCCACACAATGGCAACATGACAAGATAGTTGCCGTTTTTCAAACGGAACAGGGCCAGCATGCCGTGGGAATCCGGACTGCCGCCAGCTGCCGGATTCCGCAAATTCAATGCCTCTTCCAATGAAGCCGCACACCAGGGCAATACCCTGTTGCATCCTGACGGCCAACGACCGGTCTCTGCTGCAAACCATGTGACGCTTTCATATGGAGGAAGATTGATTCGCAAGGAATATTCCTCGCCTTCCTGGGCAGGATGGATTTTTCCGGCGGAGGAAACTTCCAGAAGGGCTGGCGCCTTTTCCGTTCCCCGGATGTCTAGTGAAGGGCTTGTACCTTTCTCCATCCCCGTCTCCGGGGTCAGTACTATGCCGTTTAAGGAGCCGAAACCACCTTCTGCTTTTACCGTGAAAGCCAAGGTGCGGGAATCAGAGGATACCGTAACTACTTTGTTGAAATAAAGGCCACGTTCATTTTCTTGCGTTCCTACGGCACAATTTCCGCCCACGGAGAGTCCCGGAGTTCCATTCACGGCAATGGTCATGTGGGCGGCTTTTTCAACGGAGCGCCCTGCAAAAATTTCCAGTCTGTAGGTTCCCGGTTTCAGGTTGGAAAAGGTCCAGGTCTGGGAGCCGTCTTTCAGGAAAACCCCATCCATCGCAGCGGAGGCCGGCCATTTTCCTACAGCGGTTCCCCCCAAGGCCATCTCAGGAACGTCTTCCTTCAGTGGTTCATACTTTTTTTGATCCAGTCCGGGTGTGCCATAAATACCTCCTTTTCCTGTTACGGTCAGGGAAAGGGGGGCAGCAACAGAATCAACACTCAGAGAAGAAGTAATAAACACGACATTCTTCCGGGGAGCTCCTGTGACGGGACTGTCTAAAAACAAAGGAATCTTTTCCTGTGCGGATTTGTTTTGATTCTCCAAGGCAAGCTGATGCCATCCTTCTTTCTCCGTGCGGCCTGCATAACGGCCCAAGTCAAGCCGAAGGGATTCCGCTCCGGAAGAGGCGGAAAACAATATGCAGCCAATCACACAGAAAACATTAAAAATATTCTTTGAAATCCTCATTTTTTTACTATGAAACAGTATAATTTATTACTATTTAGCGTGTTGTTGTTGTTGTAATTCCCGGTCCATCATTTTGGCAACATCGGGATGCCGGGAAATAATATTGCGACTTTCCCCCAAGTCATCCTTGAGGTTGAATAAAAGTCCATCGGGAGCATTTTTTCTTTCTTCCGATGAGAGGCTTTCCGGGGGGATGTACTTCCAATCTCCTTTGAGGAAAGCCAGATTTTTATCTCCGAACCCGTGTTCGACAAGTTCCTGACGTCCTTTCTTGCTGTGTCCTAGCAAGGCTGGCAGAAGATTCTGACTGTCGGGAAAAGCTCCGGCAGGTATGTTTTGTTTAGTCAGAGAGGCAAGAGATGCTCCCAAATCCATTTGGCAGACCAGGGCATCACTTGTTCCTGGATCTACTTTGCCGGGCCACCAAACGATGAAAGGGATCCGGGTACCTCCTTCGAAGACTGAGCATTTGCCTCCCCGTAGGTTTCCGGCAGGCCGGTGGTTGTTTAAATCCCGTTCGGCTCCATCGGCATATCCGTCGTCGACTACAGGGCCATTGTCACTCGAAAAAATAATGAGCGTATCGTCTTTGATTCCCTGTTGTTCCAGTACTTCCATGATCCGTCTCAGGCAATCGTCCATCTGAACGGTTGCATCTCCTCTGATACCGCATTGGCTTTTACCCAGAAACCTCTTATGGGGATCCCGGGGAACATGAATATCATTGGTGGCAAAGTACATGAAGAAAGGTTTTTCACTGTTGGCCCGAATGAATTTGACCGCCTCGTCGGTCAATGTATCGGCCAGATCGCCGTCTTTCCATAATGCGGCTTTCCCGCCTTTCATAAATCCGATTCGGCTGATGCCATCAACGATGGTTCCGTTATGCCCCATGCTGGGATGGAAACGCAAGAGTTCCGGATGATCCTTGCCGGTAGGTTCTCCCGGGAAATTCTTCTTATAGCTGACTTCAATCGGATCGTTGGGATCGAGATTGACGACTTTGCCGTCCCTGAGATAGACGCAGGGCACCCGGTCGGCGGTGGCAGCCATAATAAAACTTTCGTCAAATCCGACTTCTTTGAGGCCGGGTGTTATGGGTTTGTTCCAGTCGATGTTACCCTTGCCCAAACCCAGATGCCATTTGCCGATGGCGCATGTTTTGTATCCGGCCTGTTTGAGCATGGAAGGAAGAGTCATTCTTTGATCGGCTGTGGGAACAACCATGGCTGCGTCCCCCGGCAGGATATGGACTCCTTTCTTTCTCCACGGATATTCTCCGGTCATGACGGCATAACGGGACGGGGTGCAGACCGATGTCGTACTGTGTGCGTTGGTAAACCGCAATCCCTGATCGGCCAGCTTGTCAATATTCGGAGTCGGTATCTTCGTCGCCCCATAACATCCCGTATCTCCATATCCCAGATCATCCGTGTAGAAGTAAATGATTGCTTTGGGGGCTTTCGGCAATGGCTGTCCTATTTCCTGATTGGCGGAAGGAGGCAATTGACCGGGTAATGGTTCTGCCTTTCCCGGTATGAGTGAAATGGACACCATGGCTGCGGCAAACCATAATTTTGGACGAAGCATCCAACAGGAATTATAGAGATAGGATCGTATTTTCATCAGTTTTTCATATCGTATGCATGGAGATGAGTAAGTCAATAAAACATCAATAATTAAAAAAATTAACATTCGGATTAGATGATGATCAAGAGTGTTGAAGCGGTAACATTCTTGGAGTTTGAACTGTCCGTAATGCTCAAATAGTTTCTTCAAACTATTCGGCAATGAGTGAGATAATTACCCTTTTTGTATTACGGTTGTCTATTATATGATCCCTTGAGCGTCCGGATGGCTTTGTTGTTGGAGAAAAGAATGAGGATGACGCAAAGTGTGAAAATGACCAGAGAAATGTACCATAGATAAGTTGGAAGCATCATTTCCGTACTACAAATCATAAATATTTGCATGATGACGCAGACGATGAAAAAGTTTCTGGTGTTACGTATCATGGGGATGTCGGCCCATTTGCCTGTTGAATAAACAACGAGGATGAGCAAGGAAGGCAGGAATGAAACGATGAGGACTATGACGTTGATGATATAATAATCAGGTGTCCAGAAGGATTGGGTCAGCATGCCGGGAAAGAAAGGAAAACCTGCTGTCAGGGAATTGGCTGCAAGTAATACGACTAAACAGGTCATGGGAGACAGACTGGGGAAGATTTCAGTTCCGTCGGATAATTTCAGGCGAATTGCCAAGGTAAAACTCAAGGAGAGAAAGAACAGTAATTGTAGAAACCAATTCCAGTTGACGACAGTCAGAAATGCGAAATTATCATAAGTAGAAAAGAAGGGAATCGATGATTTTAATAGAATTACTCCTATAATTATACCGGCTGCCACAAAACATAACAATGTCAGGATAAGCCATTTGGGAATGATGAACGGAGGCCATTCCCGGAAGGCTGGTTCTCCTTTGTCCTGTCGATAGATGATAAGGAGTTTGTTGGTAAGATAGACGACTCCTCCTTGCACGATGAAGGTACTCACGGATGAGATCCAATGAGAGTTCTCCTGGTAGAAGCTCAGAAAGCCCTTGAAGTTGTACCATTTGTCATTCTCAAACATATTGGCAGTTTGCATGAGCGCCAGGAGAATCAACAGGGATCCACATGTTTTGACCTGTTTATATCTTTTCCATTTGCCGTATGTCATCGTAATGGCCGGCACAAGGAGGGCGGCAAGACGTATGGGGGAGCGTAACTGGTAGCAGGAGAAAGGAAGTGAGGTCGCCAGAATGTTGAGACCGATGACTATTCCGGTGATGATCCATGGGTTGGATATGCGACTTGTGGATCGGTCTTCCATTCTCCTGATGACCATCAATCTGTAGATGCTGATGTAGAATAAAATATGCAGAATATACATCAGGTTGTCAAAGATACCTGACGGACCGCGAAGAGAGATTCTGTCTCCATAAAGGGTTGGCAGGGAGGGCCAGTTCCAATAAGGGGTAAGAGACAGTCCCAGAAGGAGCATGAGTAAACCAGCCCATTTGAGTAAAGACGGCGAAATGGGGATGGGCAGTAAAATCCGGGAAGAATTTCCGATTTCTTGCATGATAGAACTACTTTTAGTCCTATTTGTCTGGAAGTAAAGAGGTAAAGGTAAGGGATAGATTCTCCCGGAAAGAAATCGTCCTTATTTTGGGACGGCAGTTTCTCTATCCACATGAAGAGTTCGGAACGGAGAGGGCAGGACTGCCGTTCCTGTAATAGCGGGCAACGAGCATGCGAGCTTCGTCCATGTTGTCTGTGAAGGCGAAAAAGTCAATGTTCCGGCATTTCAGTTGAAAGTAATGCGGGAAGAAAAGGACATCGGTGATGTCTTTCCAGTCTGCACTTTCTACGGTGCAGTAGTTGCCTGTGGTCAGCCAGTTGTTATCGTCTTTACCCGGGATAATCCAACGTACTCCCCGGTGGTCGACGAGGGAAATCATGTTTCCCTCTTTCATGTTCAAATACAGTCGTTTATAGTTTTTGAAAAGCCATATTCTCAAACCGGCCAGACAACACACGGCTATGATGAATAAAATGAGGTGGGAGGTAAGGTATGCATAGACGCCGATCCAGACGAGGAGGAGAAGGTTCAAAGAAGAACTAATGGGCATTCCCCAAGGAGAAAAGACGAGGTTCCATAGGAAATATCCGATGTGATCGGGATTGTTGTAAAGAGCCATTTGAGGAACATCCGACCAGTTTTTGGGACAGGAACCTACCTCTTTGAGGCGAATGATCGAACGATAAACTCCATGTCCCGACCAGAGTATGGCACAACCTAGCGAAAGCCCGGATTCCCAAGTAATCTTGCTGTTGTCGATGATCCTCATAAAGAGGAAGACAAGGGACACCAACAGACTGGCGCTGATGATGAGTCCTGCTGTGGCCCTGGTTTTGGTGACTTTCATCGGAGAAGGGAGGGGGGGGAGTGGTTGACCCTGGTGAGGGCGTTGACTAGGGCTTGGGTTTTGGTGCCGGGCAGGACATTGAGATCCATGTGGTTCATGGTGTAGGCGAAGGAGAGTCCATTGATGGGATCTGCAAAGGCGTGGGAGCCTCCAGCCCCTGCATGACCGAAACCCTCGTAGCCGAAAAGGTGGCGGAGGGGTATGCCGGTAGCTGGATCACGGGGATCCAGCATGAAACCGCAGGAATAGGCTGTGGGTGTGAGCATGGTTTTGTCTTCTCCGTCTGTAACGATCGTCGTCATCCAGGAACGGACTTCATCCGGAATGAAGGGAGAAGATGTACCAGGCGGATTCAGGCTGCCGAGGCAAATCTGATAGAAGGAGGCCAGTCCTTGTGCGGATGCAACGGCACCGAATGCGGGGGAGGCGCATGTCCAGCCGGCTGGGGTATTCATCTGGCGGACGGTGTTGATGCCGACGAGGGAATGAAAGGCGCGGAAGATGGGCGTGCCGGGCTGGAGGTATTCCTTGTAGAAGGGGGTAGAGAGGCTTTCCTTGTCTGCTTTGCCGGGGTAGAGTGTCGCAACCCGGTCAAAATGCTCTTCCGGTAGCCCGATGAAAAGGTCCAGCCCGAAAATGGTACGGATATTGCGCTCCCACCAGGTACCGATGCGTTCTCCCGTGAGACGGATCATGAGTTCGTCCATGATGGGACCGTAGGTATGCGGGTGATAGCCGTGATCGGGAGGGTACCAGGCGGGGTCGGTTCTTTCGATAGCAGCCACGCAGGCTTCATGGTCGAACAGGTCTACGGGTCTGTCGAAGGCTGCCAGGCCGCACTGGTGAGACATGAGCTGGCGGACTGTGGCTCCGGGCATGGGGAAAGACGGCCAGATGTCTCCGATGACGAGCGAAGGATCGGCACCCTGGGAGTGCAAGGCCAGCAGGATACAAGCGGCGGCGGGTCCTTTGGTAGCGGAGTAAACGGGGACGAGTGTCCGGTTTGACCAGGGCGTTGTACGGGCGTGCGTCGTGTAACCTCGGTGGAGGGATAATATTTCCCGGCCATCCTTCCAAACGGATACTGAAGCTCCGATTTCGCCCCGAAAGTTGAAGTTGTCGTCAAAAGCGATATGCAGCCTTGAGGGGCGATTGGATAGGGAGGAAACCATTTTTTTATACGGGTTGGATGCTGCAAACGGTCAGAACGTTGATTTTGACTCGGAATTTGATGTCAAACCCGCCGTAGGTGAGGCCGTAGATACGGTCGGGGTCGTCCTGGTAGGAGGGGCGGGGATCCTGGGAGAGTGTTTGGCGTAGAGGGGAAAGATAACTTGGAGGAAGAACAGCTTCCCATTCGGGAGGTATCAAGACATCAAGGTTGTGGTCGAAGACCTGGCCAGCGAAGCCGTCTGATGCATCCGGGATACAGTCGGCAAACGGAAGGTAGGGTTTGATGTCCAGAATGGGGGTTCCGTCCATCAGGTCTGCTCCGAGGACATGGAGCAAGGGACCGAGTTCGGGGTGTACCTCCAGCCGGTCCAGTTTGACGGCAGACAAGCCTATGGGATTGGGGCGAAACGGGGAGCGCGTTGCAAAGACACCCATGCGCGTGTTGCCTCCAAGACGCGGCGGACGGACGGTGGGGCTCCAAGTGTCGCGTATGTTTTCACTGAACAGCCAGATGAGCCACAGATGGGAGAAGCCTTGCAGGCCGCGAATGGCATCGGGATTGCGGAATTCCGGCTCGAAGCGGATGGTTCCCGGATCATCGGGGATCAATCCGCTTTGCCGGGGAATTCCGAATTTTCCCGGGTAACATGTACGGATGGTCGCAATCGGGCGCATGGTCTGCGGCGAGGAGGAAATGGAGGGGGGACGGTTGTGTTCCGGAAACACCCTCAGACGGGAAATGTGATCCGGTTTTAGAACAGGTGCGCTTTGCCGTTGACGAAGACAGCCTGGACTTTACCGGGAATGGTTTGCCCGAGGAAGGGGGTGTTGCGGGAACGACTCTTGAGAAAGTCTTCCGTAACGACGGTGTTTTCGTCGGGATTGAAGAGAACGAAACCCGCGCTGACGCCTGCTTCCAGAGTGGCGTTGGGGAGGTGCATGAGCTTCCGGGGGTTGTCACAACAGAGTGTGACGATCTGATGCCAGGTGAGGAAACCGGGTTTGACCAGATGGGCATATAATGCGGGCAGGAAGGTATCCAGAAGGGCCATTCCGTGGGGAGCGACGCAGAAGTCCTGCTTTTTCTCGAACGGGGTAGCCGGGGTATGGTCGGAGACGATGCAGTCGATGGTGCCGTCCTGAAGAGCGGCGATCAGGGCGTCTTTGTCCTTTTGGTCGCGGAGGGGAGGAAGAGTTTTGTAGGTCGTGTCGTAGTCTCCAACGTTTTCATGGGTAAAAAGAAGATGATGGAGAGCGACTTCCGCGCTCAGGTTCGGACGTTCTTTTTTCCATTGGCGGATGGCTTCGGCTCCTCCGGCGGTCGAGACGGTCTGGACATGGAGGGAGGCCTCCGTAGCGGCGGCCAGGCGGATGATCGTGTCGATGCCGATTTCTTCTGCACAGACGGGAGAACCGGCCAGGCCGAGGCGGTATGAAGTGGGAGAGGGGTGCATGACTCCTTTGGCGGTCAGAGCCGGTACGTCTCCGCGTAGGGCGAAGGTGATGCCCAGGGGGGCTGCATACTGCATGGCTCGGTAGAGAAGGAGTATGTTGGACGGAACATGGTCCGCATCGGTGATGAACTGGACGCCTTTGGCTCTCAGGGAATCGTAAGAGACCTGTTCTTCTCCTTCAGCTCCTTTGGTGATGCATCCGGTCGGGATGACTGTTACGGGGGATTGTTCCTGGCACAATTCCAGCAAGGATTGGATTTGTGCGGAATTGTCCATGACGGGGGAAGTATCCGGCATGGCCTGGAGACCGGTGACTCCGCCGTGCAGGGCTGCGGCGGTAGCGGTGGCGATACGTTCGCGGTTTTCGTAGCCGGGCTGTCCGAGATGGGCGTGCAAGTCAAAGAGGCCGGGAAGAACGAGGGACCCGCCGGCATCAACGAGCGAGGCTCCTGAAGGGGCGGTCTGGGAACCGGCGGGAGAGATGCTTTCGATCATGCCTCCGGCAACCGTCATGTCGATTTTGTCTCCTGTCGTTGCGACGCAAGCATTGCGAATGAAATAGGTGCTCATGGAAAGAAAGGGCTCAGTGTTGGGTTTGGGGGCAAAGGTGGTAGAGGACGGACATGCGGCAGGCGATGCCGTTTTCTACCTGCGTGTTGATGAGGCAGCGTTCGTACTCCATCGCGGCATCGCAGATTTCCACGCCGCGGTTGACGGGACCGGGGTGCATGATGTACATGCCTTCGCCGGCGATGCGTTCCAGGCGTTCTTCCGTGACGCCGTAGATTTTGTTGTACTCGCGCGAGCTGGGGAAGAAGGGAGCGTCCTGGCGTTCCTTCTGGACGCGGAGGAGGTAGATGAAATCAGGTTTCCAGGCAAAGGCCTCGTCGAATGTTTTGAAGATCGGTATGCCGGAATGGGCTGTCGGAGGTACGAGCGAACCCGGCCCCAGATAGGCGACCTGGGCGCCCAGCCTTTTCAAGATGAGGGAGGTGGAACGTGCTACGCGGGAGTGGAGGATGTCTCCGATGATGACGATTTTCCTTCCGGCGATGCTGCCGGAGGCCTCGCGGATGGTGAAGGCGTCCAGCAGAGCCTGGGTGGGATGGGCGTGGGCGCCGTCCCCGGCATTGATGACACTGGCGTTGGTAGCACGGGCGATCACGGCGGGGAGGCCGCTGTTGTAGTGGCGCACGATGATATAGTCCATTTTCATGGACTGGAGGGTTGCGATCGTGTCGTGGACGGATTCTCCCTTGACGACGGATGAGGTGGATACTGTGAAGCTTGTGACATCGGCCGAGAGGCGTTCCGCGGCGACTTCAAATGAGGAGTGCGTGCGAGTGCTCGGTTCGTAGAACAGGGTGAGCACGGATTTCCCTTTGAGGGCGGGTACTTTTTTGACGCTTTTGGTGAACAGTTCTTTCATCGGCATGGCCGATTCAAGGAGAGTCGCAATTTCTTCGTCGCTCAGGGAGGATATGTTTAGTAGATCCTTGCGTGGATTCATTGTCGGTAGAGGAAGAATGTATTTCTGGGAAAACCTTGGGATGCGGATATGAAAAAGGGCCTATGATTAGGCCCTGGATTGAAGAAAGACAACGTCGATGTCGTCGATTTCCTGGAGTTTGACGATGACTTTATCGTCCGTGTTGTCCATTTGGTGACCGACGTAGTCAGGCTGGATGGGGACTTCCCGTCCGCTTCGATCAATCAGGCAGGCCAGTTCGATGCGGGCCGGACGGCCATAGTCGAAGATGGCGTTGAGAGCTGCACGAATGGTCCGGCCCGTGTTCAAGACATCATCGACCAGGACGATGCGCATGTCGTCAGTCGAAAAGGACAGGTTGGACGAACGCAAAGCAGGTTTTGCTTCGAGCTTGTAGATGTCGTCCCGGTAGAGTGAAATGTCAATGGCGCCGCACATGGTGTCGACGCCGAGTTCACGGATCATGGTCGCCAGGCGCATGGCCAGGACGTCTCCCCGGCTGAGAAGGCCGACGATGCCCAACGGCTCCCCGTTGTTGCGGGCGGCAATGCCCATGGCTATTCGGGTGAGAGCCAGCCGTATGCCTTCCTCGTCCAGAATCGGTTCAGTGATGTGTTTCATGGCTGGAGTGGATGGATGATCCCGGCCAATGCCGGGGTGGGGAGATTGAAAGGCCTTTATTTGGCGGCCAGTTTGAGGATGCGGTGTGCAGCCATGGCAGCGTTGACGGGAGCCTTCTTGTGAAGTCCGACCGTCGTGCAGGGAACTCCGCCGGGCACTTGTGAAATAGCCAGCAGAGCGTCGATGCCGTTCAGGGGGCCGCCGGGAACCGGTACGCCGATAACGGGTAGGGAACAACTCATGACGACGACTCCCGGAAGGGCTGCGGAAAGGCCGGCTACGGCTAGAATAACAGCTTTTTCTCCGCTGTTTTCAAGATCTTGAAGGTACTGCATGAGTTCGGGAAGATCTCTGTGCGCGGAAAGAACCGTTTCCTCGTAAGAGACATGTTGCTCGTCGAAGTAGACGCGTGCGGGTTCCATGAAGGGTTTGTCGTTGGCGCTTCCGTAGATCACGATGACTTTCATTGTACAAATAAGGTTGAGTGGATGGGGTCTGGATGAGTTATTCCACGATTGGGGCATTCTGGCAAGAACGGAGTCAGGGTATTTTCCCGGAGGTTGTTTCCGGGGAGAAGTTCGTATCGGACATGTGGCTTATTTGAATATTTCCTTATTATAGGAAAAATATTCGATAAAACGGGAAATATATTTATATAATTATTCCAATTCAAGATTATATTTGCAAATTAGTGAATGATTTTGGATTTTGCAGTCTCACAGAAAGACTCGATGTCAGAATTTATAATAACCATTCTTGTCTTGAAGCTTTGAAAATTGAAATTTGAATTGTCACATATGAGAATACATGCCTCTCCAACTTAACCGATACATGCAACAAAACACAGAAATGAGATACAGTGAAAAGGACATCGCAGCCGCCCTGTTGGACGGAAGCGGCGTCAAGCTTCTGGATGCAGTATTACTTGCCTTGGATCTGCTGCGGGAATGCGGTGGACGAGGCAATAAACTACGTCGAGCAAGAAAAGGTATAGCCATGGGGGCGGATGCCCTTAGGCGACTTGAAAAAACAGTTACGTTTGACAAGGCTCTTCAAGCGACAATAGAAGCTAAAAGCCACCGGCGTTCGCGAACGGTGCGGGATATCCGCTACGTGATGGAGACGCTGATGCGTTCGTGTCCTGAAATTAAAAGGAGACATATCAGTGCCATGACCCCGGAGGAATGCCAGGAATATTTGGACAAGGCGTTTACCACAACGCGCCAGAAGTTCAAGGCCCGCGTGATTATGAATGGGATTTTTACATTGTCCCAGAAAAGAGGTTGGTGCGCGGACAATCCGATCGACCGGGTGGACGTGCCTGTCGTATATGAGCGGCAGATACGGGCTCTTTCGATCGATGAGATTCTTCAATTGAGGAATGTAGCCCTTGCTGATGAGGAATCCGGCTTATGTGCGCCGGCTTTCGGATTGATGCTCTATGCCGGGATCCGCCCCCGGGAAGTGGAGCGCCTCCGTTGGAAGGAACTGGACTTGAAGGACGGCGTGGTGCATATCATGCCCAATCACAGTAAGACCGGAGGGATGCGTCATGTGACTCTCTATCCTGTACTGAGGCGCTGGCTTGCCAAATTCCCGACCGGCAACCCCGATCAGAAGATCTGTCCCGTCCTTTGGCCTAAACGATGGAAGAGGATGCGTGCATTGGCCGGATGGGGAACGGAAAAGGGGCAGCGTCCCTGGCTTCAGGATTGCCTGAGGCATACGTTCGCATCTTACCATGCCAAGCATTTCAAGAGCCTTGACTCCCTCCAGATGGAGATGGGTCATCATTCCTCACTGTTGCTGAGAACCCGCTATCTCAATATGAGCGGAATCAGTGCAAAAAACGCAGAGGAATTTTGGAATATGGAATAAATTGAAAGGTTGCCGACTATGTGTAGGCTCCTCCATGGCTGATACCTGAGCGGGAATTGGCCATAAAATGACCGGTAACGCTGCAGGAAGCGTTACCGGTCATTTTTTACTTTTTAAAGGGAGAAGGGCTGTCCCGGGGGATACCTCTCGGATTTGTTAAAAGATATTTATGTCGTTCGGGAGATAGAAGACTTTGCCGTCGTAGGGATCGATTACTTTTTGTCCGGGTTTCATACCGGTCGTATCCAGTCTGCGGTAGGGCTGATAGGGGGAATGGACGCAATTGCGGTACCCGGATTCCAGGCCATAGGGAATTTGGTCTCCTGCGTAATCAATTTTTCGAGTAGAAAGTTCGGAAGAAGCGGGCAGTTCATAGGGATCGACAGGCAGTAGTTTGACGTGTTGCTGGGTTCCTTCATAAGGGATGACTGTGGCCGGTTTGTCACCGACGTATTCCGGTTTGGGGCTCAGGTGGTCATACCAGTAGCTGACGCATGACGACAGTCCGGCACAGAGCGGAAGAAGCAGAAAAGAAAAAAACCGCAGGTTCATGGTAGAATGAGTCTTGGAGAGAGTGTAACGTTCAAATGCAGACCGGGAAAATCAGAATGTTTGCTGGGGTAGGGGGAGTAAATCTACACGGCCTTCGGAAATGCGGATGATTTTGCCGCTATCGACAATGGAATCCAGAATATCCTTGTAGGCATGTGCCAGGTTTTCAAAAGCGGGGCGCAGGAAGATCATGTAGCCTTGTGGAACGACGAGGCGTCCCAGGGTGCCTCCACGGCTGACAACGTTGTTTTTTTCAGCCGAGTCGCAGAATTCCAGCCGAGTGACGGGCAGAGAGGAATTGCCTGCAACTTCCTGCACGATGGTGATGTACATGGAGACGGTTTGCAAGGTGCTGATGCCGATACGGCGTTCGATGATGATTTCCATGTAGTTGTCATGGAAACGGATGCCGACGCCGTTAGGACGGGCCAAGGGGGAGAGGATACCGTTTTGCGATGCCTTCAACGTTGAGGCAAGGTACCGGTTTACGTCGCTTTCCGTCAGGGTCAGGGCTGCATTTTTTTTGTTAGCCTGGCGGAGGAGCTCCGGGATATTGGGGGCGACGTCTGCCTGGCGGTAGCCCGGCAAGTCGGAGAGGTCCTGGGGGAGCCACGTTTGGTACACGACCCAGCCGATACCGAGAATGATGGACAGTGTGAAGATGAAGATCAGATTGCCCAGAAGGGAAAAAGGAGTCCGTACAGGACGTTCTTCTTCCATTTCTTCATCGTCGTCGTCTTTACCGTACAAGCCTTCTTCCACACCGTTGCGGCGCGGATGCTGCTTGTTTTTGTCTTTCTTGTTGCGGAATAGTCCCATATGGAGAGCTCCTGAATCGATACAACTGCCGGTCAGGGCAGGCGGGGGAATTTGCTGAAGTCGGGTTTCCGTTTCTGGACGTAGGCGTCACGGCCTTCCTGGGCTTCTTCGCTCATATAGTAGAGGAGTGTGGCGTTGCCGGCAAGGTCAAGCAAGCCCATTTGCCCGTCGCAGTCGGCATTCATGCAGGCCTTCAGGCAACGAAGGGACATTGGGCTGTGCTGAAGCATCTGACGGCACCAGGAGAGGGTTTCTTCTTCCAGTCGATCCAACGGGACAACCGTATTGACCAGCCCCATGTCCAATGCCTGCTGAGCATTGTACATGCGACAGAGATACCAGATTTCACGGGCTTTTTTTTGCCCGACAATGCGGGCGAGGTATGAGGAACCCAATCCTCCGTCAAATGAACCGACACGGGGGCCGGTCTGACCGAATTGGGCGTTGTCCGCGGCAATCGTCAAGTCACAGACGACATGCAGGACGTGTCCGCCTCCGACGGCATAGCCGGCTACCATGGCAACTACGGGTTTGGGGATGGTGCGGATGGTGCGCTGGACATCAAGGATGTTCAAACGGGGAACTCCATCATCACCGACGTAGCCGGCATCGCCTCGTACCTTTTGGTCTCCTCCGGAACAGAAGGCGAGCGGGCCTTCTCCGGTCAGGATGATGACGCCGACTTTGGGATCTTCATGAGCCAGGTTGAAAGCATTGAGCAGTTCCTTGACAGTCTGGGGGCGGAATGCGTTGCGGACTTCCGGTCTGTTGATGGTGATTTTGGCAATGGCGCCGTGATCGGTCGTCTCGTATTTGATATCCGTGTAATCTTTAACCTTGATCCATTCTGTACTCATACCTGTGGTGGGATTGTAAAGTTACGCTTTCCAAAGTGAAGCATAAAATCAGGATATCATGGCGGGAGCAGGATGTTTTCCCCGATACGGAATACGTCCATAGACGTTCGCTTTTTGTCACAACGATTCATGAAAAGCGCACCAGGAAAAAACGCTCCGATGCTTTTCCCTGAAACAGGTGAAAAAGCATCGGAGAGGGAAAAGAGGTGTAACGGATTTAGGCGCCCAGCACGCTGATGATAGTCTTGGCTCCCAGCGTCATCAGAATCAGAGCGACGGGGTAGGCCGTGGCATAGCTGACGACCGGGGCCTGGGAATCCGTCTTGCTGGCGATGGCTCCCAGAGCGGGAGTTGACGTCATACCGCCGCAGATGCCGCCCAGGCATTCCAGAATGTTCATCTTGAAGTACCGCATGCCGATGACGTAGGCCAGGAACATGGGGATGCAGGTGACGAGCATGCCCATCAGGAAGACCGTTATCCCGTATTGCTGGACGGTGACAACGAGGTCGGCGCCGCCTTTGATTCCGGCGTCCGCCAGGAAGAAGACGAGCCCCAGGTCCTGCAGGAGCACCCGGGACGGGCGGGGGATGTATCCGACGAACGGCCCGAATTTGCCGAAGTGCCCCATGATCAGGGCAACGATGAGGGGACCTCCTGCCGTACCCAAGGAAATAGAGGCCCCGCCGGGCAAGCCGACTTCGACCATTCCGAGGATGATGCCGGCACAAAGTCCGAATGCGAGGGACATGATGTCGGTGGCATTGATGGCACTGCTGCGGTGACCGATCTTCTGGGCGTATTGATCGATTTTTTCAGAAGTTCCGACGACAGTCAGTACGTCGTTTCTTTGGAGAATGGTACTTCCCGTCGGGATAAAAGTGAAGCCGAGCCGGGAGATGCGGGAAATGATGATGCTATCGTTGCTGAGGAGATCCAGTTCCTTGATGGTTTTCCCGGCATAGGACGGCGAGGTCAGGATGAGTTCCCGGCGTTCGTGGTC
Organism: Akkermansia sp. N21116; assembly: GCF_029854705.2. Taxonomy (NCBI): domain Bacteria; kingdom Pseudomonadati; phylum Verrucomicrobiota; class Verrucomicrobiia; order Verrucomicrobiales; family Akkermansiaceae; genus Akkermansia; species Akkermansia sp. N21116. The sequence goes on along the minus strand of NZ_CP139035.1, from coordinate 2,378,061 downwards.
GGCATCGATCGCGTAGGGGTTGTCGCACATTTCACCGAGGTAATCGGCAGCCATGCGAAGGTCTTTTTTTGTACCGACGACCAGGATTTCCACACCGGGGTGGAATTCGTCCCGGGGTGTCAGGGGGAAGAGGCGGTTGTCTTTAACAATGCGAGTAATGCGGCAGTGGATTTTGTCCATGATCCGGCAAGTGGAGATATTGGTGCCGTTCAGATCTTCACGCGTAACGCGGATGAGCTTGGTGGCAATGCCGCCATTGGAGCCTCCTTTGAAGTTGCGGGCTTCTTCCGTAAGGTTGAATTTGAACAAACGGGGAATGAGTTGTACGAACAGGACGACTCCGACTACGCCGAAGGGATATGCAATGCCGTAGCCGATACTGACGCCGGACGATTGTCCGGTTACCGTCGACATGACTTCCGAAGCGGCCGCCAAGGCTGGCGTGCTGGTACAGGCTCCGGCAAAAATACCGGATGATATGCCGCCGGGAACACCGAGCAATTTACCGAAAAGGCAGGTGACGATGGCTCCTGCGCCAACGATAATAGCGGAGAGAATAGCCAGTTTGCTTCCCTGTTTGGCCAGGGATGAGAAGAAGCGGTTGCCTGCACTCAACCCGACGCAATACACAAAGAGGGCCAGACCGAGGGAACCGACTCCTCCGGGGATTTTCAAACCATGGTGACCAGCCAGCAGCGCAGCAAACAGAACTCCTGAGAGCCCCAGGGAAAGCCCTTTGATTTGGATGCTGCCCAAGGCAATCCCCAGAAAGATGATTCCGAACAGGACGATGAGTGGTTGGTGGAGGATTTGGTCCATAGGAAGTGATTAGGAAAGATAGGAATGATGGAGAGAAGTGGAGGGGGGACAAGAAATGATACTTGAATTGTATTTTCAAGACTATTTGTCCGGCTCTGTCTTGAAATGGCGTAATACGACTGGAATGTTTCCGGGAAGCTTTCCGGGATCGAATGCCCTGACAGGACGTTCCAGCTGATCCATATTATGATCCGTATGGAAGTAATGCTGGAGATAATATGTACCGCGGTAACCGCGTGCCGCCAGATCCTTGATAATTCTGCCGACGGCCTTTTCATCAAGGAGGTCGGGATGGACTGTCGTTCGGACTTCAAAGGGGAATTCGCTGCCGATTAAATACTGCAACGTTTTGCCGAAAGCGGCGAACAAGTTTGCGGAACATCCGCCGGTGATGTTGGCAAACTCGTCGGACGGAGCTTTGTAATCCAGGGCAATGTAGTTGACAAGGCCCTGTTCGACAAGGAATCGAACGGTGTCGGGGCGGGTACCGTTTGTATCCATTTTCACCTCGTATCCGAGGGATTGAGCAAGCCGGCATATTTCCGGAAGATCAGGGCAGAGAGAACATTCTCCGCCCGATAGGACGACTCCGTCGAGGAATCCTGCACGTGTCTTCAGGAATTCTTCCAGAGATTTTTCCCGGAGATGGCTGGGAAAGGCTGCCTTCGCCTTACAGCCTTTCGCCAGGTCTGCGTTGTAGCAGTACCGGCAGCGCATGTTGCAGCCGCCGAACCACAGGATGCAGGCCGCCTTCCCCGGGTAGTCCAGAAGGGTGAGCGGAGTAATGTCCTCAATGCCCTGATGCATGCCTCCCAATAACGATACGGTTATGTGCGGGAAAAGGGATGATTGGTGGGAATTAGGCGCTTTGGGCGTTCCTGGTAGATTGGCAGGAACAGGTATCCGGTTGTGGGATGGGTTCCAGGAAGTGCTTTCTGTCGTGGAATTCTCCCTGTTTGCCGGCATTGAATGTTTCCACGGGGCGGTGATAGCCCATGACTCGGGTGTAAACTGTGCAGCGGGTGCGTTCTTCCGTGTGGAGGGCTAGTATTTCTTCTTGTTTCATGATGGTGATTGTTTTTGGGTTAGGGGTAAGGGGGAATTGGATCGGAGGAGGGATTCAGTCCAAGGTATCGGCAGTGTCCGATGCATGCCTGACCAGGATTTCTTCGTCGCAGTAGGGGCAGTATTCGTGTTCCCCTTGCAGGTATCCGTGGCGGGAGCATACCGAGAAGAGGGGGGTAACTGTCAGGTAGGGGAGGCGGAAGTTGGTGAGTACTTTGCGAACGAGGTCTCGGCAGGCTTCGGGGGAGCTGATTCCTTCGTTCATGTACATATGAAAGACGGTGCCTCCCGTGTAGCAGCATTGGAGGTCATCCTGGAGGGTGAGGGCCTGGAAAAGGTCGGACGTGAAATTGGCGGGAAGTTGGGAACTGTTCGAGTAGTACCGTTTCCCGACGGGGCCTTGCTGGATAATATCCGGATAGCGCTTGGCATCTTCGCGGGCGAAGCGGTGCGTGGTGCCTTCGGCCGGGGTTGCTTCCAGGTTGTAGAGGTTGCCGGTTTCCTCTTGGAAGAGGCGTATTTTATCCCGCATGAATTCCAGGATTTCCCGGGCCATGGCGATGCCTTGGTCGGTGCTGATGTCCATGGTATCGTTGGAGAAATTCCTCAGGAGTTCATTCATTCCGTTGACGCCGATGGTGGAGAAATGGTTGCGGAATCCGGGCAGATAGCGCCGGGTATAGGGATAGAGTCCGCGGTCATAGAGTTCCTGAATGAATGTGCGTTTTTTTTCCAGAGTGGATTTGGCCAGTTCCATGAGCAGGGAAAGGTGTTTGAAGAGGTTTTCCCTGTTTTGCTTGTAGAGGTAGCCGAGGCGGGCCAGGTTGATAGTGACGACGCCGATGGAGCCCGTCATTTCCGCAGAGCCGAACAGGCCTCCTCCGCGCTTGAGCAGTTCTCTCAGGTCGAGCTGCAGGCGGCAGCACATGGATCTTACGGCATCGGGTTTGTAGGCGCGTTCATCGGGAATTTTATTGCCGTTTTCGTCACGGGTATATTGACTGCCGATGAAGTTCTGGAAATAGGAAGAACCTATCTTGGCGGCATTTTCGAAGAGTAGGGGGACATTGGGGTTGTCCCAGTCGAAATCTTCCGTGATGTTGACGGTAGGGATGGGAAAGGTGAACGGTTGTCCGGTGCTGTCCCCTTCCGTGAGGACTTCGTAGAAAGCCTTGTTAATCAGGTCCATTTCCGGCTGGAAATGTTTGAACGTCATCTTCTCCGGAGATTCAGCCCCTCGTTCCCGGGCAAGAGCGTCAAGCCGGGGATCGTTGATTCCTTCAAGCAGGTGTTTACCTCCGCTGAAGGGGACTTGTTCGCGCAAGTCACGGGGTACCGTCCAGTCGATGGTTACATTGGTGAAGGGAGACTGTCCCCAGCGAGATGGCACGTTCAGGTTGTAAACGAATCCCCGTATGGCTTTTTTCAAGACCTGGAACGAGGGTTGATCTTTGAAGACATAGGGAGCCAGGAAGGTATCGAAGGAGCTGAAAGCCTGGGCTCCCGCCCATTCGCTTTGGAGGATTCCCAGGAAGTTTGCCATTTGTCCGAGAGCTTCCTTCAGATGTTTCGGGGGGCGGCTGTTCACTCGTGAACGGACGCCGTTGAACCCTTCGTTGAGAAGATTCCGCAGGCTCCAGCCGGCACAATAGCCTGTCAGACAGTCCAGATCGTGGATGTGGTAGTCACCGTTGCGATGGGCTGCTCCTTCCTCTTCCGAGTACACTTGGTCGAGCCAGTAATTGGCAATGACCTTGCCGGCGGTATTGTTGATCAGGCCGGCATTGGAATAGGTCGTGTTGGAGTTGGCCGCGATGCGCCAGTCCGTCCGTCCGATGTATTCTTCAACGGTTTGTTTGCAATCGACATAAGTATTGCCGTGGTAAATGCCTCCTATTTGTTCCCGCTGCATCTTGTGCAGGAAGCGGTAGGTGATAAAAGAACGAGCCGTCTCGAAACATCCGCACTTGAACAAGGTTCGTTCGATCAGATCCTGGACTTCTTCTACGGTTACGGATTCACGGGAACCCAGCGATGCGAGGACTCGGACATAGACGAAATCGTCATATTTTGTCCCGGAACTGTGGAAGGCTTTCCGGATTGCTTCCTCGATCTTGTATCCTTGGAAGCTCTCGGATTTACCGTTTCTTTTGATGATTGTGGAGACCATGCGGCGCAGATATTTGAAGGTGGCGTAAAAGACGCATCGCGCGGCATGTACACACGACATCCCCGGGAAGGGGATGGGGCGGGTACAAAAGAAAACAAATACAAAAAAGAATTGCGGAGGTGGGGATAGCTTGGAGGATCCATTCAGATTGCCTTTGCCGACCGGTTGCCGGAATTCCGATTCGTACGCGCATCCTTTCGCGAGATGGTGATACTATGGTTGCCCAGGTCGTCTTCTGGCTTCCGGTTCTTGACCATATTTTTCGGGATGAACTTCCCACTTCCTCTCGGGAGCAGTGTCCACTCCGGGATCAACCGGTTACAGCGGCGCGTCCGCGACGGATTTTCACCGTCTTCCGTTACCTGTGCTGGAACGGTTTCTACATCAATCAAGCGCGAGGATGCAAGAGAATTTTCTCATTTTGTATGTAAATATTATCATACATACAATATATTGTAGTCTATAGAGAAAACCTGACTTGAATTGTGTGAGGCGCATTTGGCGGTTTTATCGAAGTATGAACAACCGGATATTCGGGCGTAGGATAGGGATGAAAATCCGCTCCAAATGGGTCAACGCCTGTTCGGTACAGCAGAGTCCTCTTTCGATGGCGTCTTGAAAAAGAGAAGGGAAGGCTCCGTGTCCTCAATCGTTTTTATTATTTTTTGGATTTCGACGATTTTATCGAATTGCTTCTTCTGAGCATATTGGGCTTGTTGCTGGAGAATTGTTTTCAAATAAGCCTGCTTGATTTGTTCTCCCAGCTGCTCTTTCTGAATTGTGTAGGCCGTGGCAAGGCGGAGAACTTCCCGGGGAAGCTTTTCTTCCTTGACCGGAGAATCGGGAGATTTGACGATATCCTGGATCAGTGTAACGGTGGCGAAGTCCTGTTTCTTGACATATTTCTGCTGGAGTTTCTTGAGAGAGGCGATGTATTTGTTTCTCAGGATATCACTGCGAGAATGGAACATTTTTGAGAACTCCGGCATGAGCGGGAGTGAGGCCGCCGGTGGAACGGCATCGTTGTAGAAATTGACGTTGTTGATTTTCATCGTACCTTTCATGATATGAAAGTTTCCGAATGCTTGACCGAACTGGGCTCCAGTGAGAGCCGGATGTTTTGGATCCCAGTTTGTGATGGAACCAGTCAGTAAATCGTTGATGTAGATGGAAAGGGTATGTGCGGACAAATCGGAAACGATGCAAAATTTGATCCATTCGTCCGACTGAAGATCCTTGATTGTTAAACCGGTATCGATGGATTTGACATTTCCGGTTTCCTCTCCACCAAAGGAAACGGCTCCGTTGATCATGTTATAAAGGTAAAGCTTTCCTTTATTGTCAAATTGTAATTGAAGAGAATAGAAATTAGCGTTGTAGTTTTGACTATTGAAATAATGGTGATTATTCGAATACAAGCTCAGAATTGTTTTTCCGTTATTGTTATCGCAGGAGAGGTTTTTCACGTCGAAACTGACTGTGAAATTGGAGGGGAAATCGGTAATTTTTTCGGCAAACGGTACCCTGCCAGCACCAAAAGAGGCATAGTCGTCACCGGGATTGTATCTGAATAGCGCATACCATTTGGTAGCTTTAATTTGAGCCCCGTCCGGTGTGTATTTCCATGAATAAACGGGTGTGGCTGCCTCGGATATTGCTATGGCAAAGAGGAAAATAAATAGGAGGGGGAGTCGATTCATGGATAAACGATTTATGGTTGATCTATTTTTGAAGAAAACGTTTTATGGACGACCAATAGTCATTTTTTCTTTATTGTCATAAAGAGTTCAGTGGGAGATGTTTCCTCGATTGTTTTTATTATTTTTTGGATTTCGACGATTTTATCGAATTGCTTCTTCTGAGCATATTGGGCTTGTTGCTGGAGAATTGTTTTCAAATAAGCCTGCTTGATTTGTTCTCCCAGCTGCTCTTTCTGAATTGTGTAGGCCGTGGCAAGGTGGAGTACTTCCCGGGGAAGCTTTTCTTCCTTGACCGGAGAATCGGGAGATTTGACGATATTCTGGATCAGTGTAACGGTAGCGAAGTCCTGTTTCTTGACATATTTCTGCTGGAGTTTCTTGAGAGAAGCGATGTATTTGTTTCTCAGGATATCACTGCGCGAATGAAACATTTTTGAGAATTCCGGCATGCGCGGCATCTTTGAGAAGAGTGAGGCCGCCGGCGGAACGGCATCGTTGTAGAAATTGACGTTGTTGATTTCCATCGTGCCGTTCAGAGATGAGGTGATTCCGAACACTTTTCCGAATTGGGCGCCCGTAAGTGCCGGATGTTTTGGATCCCAGTTTGTGATGGAACCAGTCAGTAAATCTTTGATGTAGATGGAAAGAGTGTGTGCGGACAAATCGGAAACGATGCAAAATTTGATCCATTCGTCCGACTGAAGATTCTTGGTCGTTAAACCGGTATCGATGAATTTGGCATTTCCGGTCTTGTCTCCGCCAAAAGAAACGGCTCCATGTAACCTATTATAGAAATACAGTTTTCCTTTTTCGTTGAATTTTAATTCTAGAGGATAATCGGTAGTATCGTTATTGAGATACAGACTCAAGAGTGTTTTTCCTTGGCTATTGATATTGGAAAGGCATTTTATATCGAATCTGACAGTAAAACTGGCAGGGATCTCGGTAATTTCCGTTTTAAACGGAGTATTCCCGAATCCGAAAATGGCAAATTCATCACCTTTTGTATACTTGAATGAACTAAGCCATCCGGGGGCGTTGATCTGTGTCCCATCCGGTGTGTATTTCCATGAATAAACGGGTGTGGCTGCTTCGGATATCGCTATGGCAAAGAGGAAAATCAAGAGGAAGGGGAGTCGATTCATGGATAGACTATGTTATGGTTTATTTCTTTCTTAAGAATACGTCTCATGAACATTTAACAGTCATTTCTTGTCTGTTTTCATAAAAAGTTCGGATGGATATGTTTGTTCGATTGTTTTTATTATTTTTTGGATTTCAGCGATTTTATCGAATTGTTTCTTCTGAGCATATTGGGCTTGTTGCTGGAGAATTGTTTTCAAATAAGCCTGCTTGATTTGTTCTCCCAGCTGCTCTTTCTGAATTGTGTAGGCCGTGGCAAGGCGGAGTACTTCCCGGGGAAGCTTTTCTTCCTTGACCGGAGAATCGGGAGATTTGACGATATTCTGGATCAGTGTAACGGTGGCGAAGTCCTGTTTCTTGACGTACTTTTGCTGGATTTTCTGGAGAGAAGCGATGTATTTGTTTCTCAGGATGTCACTGCGCGAATGGAACATTTTTGAGAACTCCGGCATGAGCGGCATGTCGGCGAAGAGAGAACCTGGCGGAACGGCATCGTTGTAGAAATTGACGTTGTTGATTTTTATCGTGCCGCTCATGGTATGGACTTTTCCGAATGCTTGACCGAACTGGGCGCCCGTAAGGGCCGGATGTTTCGGGTTCCAGTTTGTGATGGAACCAGCCATGGAACCGTTGACGTAGATGGAAAGAGTATGTGCGGACAAATCGGAAACGATGCAGAATTTGATCCATTTGTCCGACTGAAGATCATGGCTGGTCAAACCAGTATCGATGGATTTGACATTTCCGGTTTCCTCTCCTCCAAAGGACACGGCGCCATTGATCATATTGTAGAAATAAAGTTTCCCTTGGTCGTTGAATTGCAATTGGAGAGAATGAGTATCGGAACTGTAGTAATTATTATTGGAATACAAGCTCAGAAGCGTTTTCCCATTCAAGTTGGCACAGGAGAGACTTTTTACGTCGAAGCTGACAGTAAAACTAGCGGGAAAGTCGGTCAATTTTGTATGAAACGGTATAGTTCCGGCGCCAAAACTAGCATAGTCGTCACCGGGTTTGTATGTGAAGGTCATATCCCATCCAGTTGCGTTAATGTGTGCTCCTTCCGGTGTGTATTTCCACGAATAAACGGGAGTGGCGGCCTCGGATATTGCAATGGCAAAGATGAGAATAAAAAAGATGGAAAGTCGATTCATTAAATAGCTTATAGAATAAAATGTGTTTATCTGGTCACGGTTTTCCTCATTTTTTAGATATTCTTTATGAATTCCTTGCTGTTATTCATTGTTCATGATCATAAAAAGTTCGGAAGGAGATTTTTGTTCAACGGTTCGGATTATTTCTCGAATCTCAATGAGCTTGTTGAATTGTTGTTTTTGAGCATATTGGACTTGTTGCTGGAGAAGGGTCTTTAGATAGGCCTGTTTGATTTGTTCTCCCATTTGATCTTTATGAATCTTGTAGGCTGTGGCAAGGTTGAGTATTTCCTGGGGCAATTGTTCTTCCGCGACCGGTGAATCAGGATCCTTGAGGATATCCAGAATGAGAGAGACTGAGGCAAAGTCTTGTTTTTTGATATATTTTTGCTGAAGTTTTTTGAGGGCAACTATGTATTTGTTTTTTAAATTTCTCGCACGCGAATTGAACATTTTTGAGAACTCCGATATGTGCGGCATGTTTGAGAAAAGTGATGATCCAGGCGGAACGGCATCGTTATAGAAATTGACGTTGTTAATTTCTATCGTACCGTTTAGAGAGGGGGTGTTTCCGAAAGATTTTCCGAATTGAGCGCCCGTAAGTGCCGGATGTTTTGGATTCCAATCTGTGATAGAAGCAATTAAGGACTTGTTGACGTAGACGGAGAGGGTATGTGCGGACAAATTGGAAACGATGCAGATATTAGTCCATTTGTTCGCTCGAAGAGTCTTGCAAGTCAAACCAGTATCGATGAATTTGGCATTTCCGGTTTCTTCTCCGCCAAAGGAAACGGCTCCATATAACCTATTATAGAGATACAGTTTTCCTTTTTCATTGAATTTCAATTCTAGAGGATAGTTATTATCGTCATGATTGAGATATAAACTCAAGAGTGTTTGCCCTTGAATATTGATATTGGAGAGGCTTTTTATATCAAAGCTGACAGTAAAACCGGCAGGGAATTCGGTCATTTCCCCCTTAAAGGGAGTATTCCCGAATCCCAAAATGGCAAATTCATCACCTTTTGTATACTTGAATGCACTAAGCCATCCTGGAGCGTTGATCTGGGCCCCGTCCGGTGTGTATTTCCATGAATAAACGGTTACCGCAGCATCGGATATCGCTATGGCAAAGAGTAAAATAAAGATGATGAAAAATCGTTTCGCTAAATCAATCATAGGATAAACATGTGTTCATATTTTAACTTGCCTTAAGAAAATTCTTATTCCTCGTTCGTATCCGTAAAGAGTTCGGAAGGGGATGTTTTTTCAACGATTTTGACAGCTTCCTGAATTTCAACTATTTTATCGAATTGTTGCTTTTGAGCGTATTGAGCCTGACTTTGTTTGAGGGTTTTCAGATAGGCCTGTTTTACTTGTTCATCAATCTGTTCCCTTTGGTTTTTATAGGCTATGGCAAGACGTGATATTTCTTGTGGAAGTGTGGCGATTTGTAAGGAAGACTCCGGGGCATTGATCATTTCCTGAATAATTGAAACAACGGAAAAGTTCTGGGATTTTGCATATTTTTGTTGGAATTTTTTCAGAGAGGATATGTATTTACGTTGAAGAACATCTCTTTTCTTTGCGTATACTTTAGAGAATTCGGAATGCAAAGGTATATTTGTAAGAGGTGGAGGTGAAATACTGGTAGATGATTGTCTATCTGTTTGTTGATTGTTTCCTGATGGCAATTGTGTATTTCCCTTAAAAGCTAGAGAGAAAGAAGAAGCCTCGGCTGATGTCAGGCGTCTTAATTTCAAGAGATTGAATCCCATGACTCCACCTATTCCCGTCAATTGGAAGGGTTCCTCAACTCGAAATCCGATCCAACCGGGACCTGCGGGCAACGTGAAAACGCCAATGGGCATGGATATGGATATGGCTCCAGGAATTGTTTTCAAAGTTCTCCAGTAAAAGGGAGGCGATGTTTCCGATTTAATCGACATGAGTTTTCCCGGATTATGGGCGGAATCGTAATCAATTTCTGCGAGATAGGTACCTGCTTGCTGTAAATTGAGTTTCCAACTTGCTCCGGCTCCTTTTCTGTCAAAGTAACCGATGATTGGACTGATGTGTTTAGTCTCAATACGGGTTCCCCCGAATAGACTAGCTGCCTCGGGACGAAGGAAAATAGAATTTTCATCGGCAAGCTCAAGTGGGATGAAGTGAACAGCTGCAATTCCAAAAGCACCGACTGTATCGCTTAAGGGAGCTTTTTCCATTGTTACGGAAAAACTTGCTGTTCCTTGTGATAACAATACAGACCCCAGTACAGCAGAGCGGAGGTAGGGAGTACTGCCCGAGGGGATTTCCCATGTTTCCTTTTTAGTTCCGCTTGTAATGGTTAAGGCAAGAGATTCGGGCACTGCTTTCGTATAGGTTATTTCAATAACGTAGGTTCCTGTAGCAGGAATAGGCAGTTTGGCTTTCATTGATGCTCCCTTGTAATTCCATCCTCCGGTAATGGACTGACCACAGAAAGTTTCCTGCTTGGCTCCTTTGGACAGTGTAACGTTGAGAGGATGAAGGCAGATTTCACGCTTGATTCGAGAGGATGGCTTGGCTTGCGATTCTATGAATTGTTGTACCGTATGTTCTTCTCCAGGTCTGGTTGCCGTTGCTTTGAGATCATGTGATAATCCTGGTGATATGATCATCAGGCAAACAAGGACATTCCTAGAGGCAGAGAGAAGGAAATGTGGAGAGGAGAACATGTTGACCATGGTAATGAATGGGGGATGAATAATGACGGTTTTGTGACAAGAAGAAGGAATAGAAGGCGCAATAAAAGATTTTCACAAACTATTCCTTTTTTCTTTTGTAGAGGCATGAACCATGCCATGGCATGTCGAACGTATCATCATCGACGAAGTGGAATCTTCCCAGGATTTCTTTGATGGATGGAGAAAAGAAGATGAATTGATTGTCACCTGTTTTCCGGACTTGGAAAGCCCATCCCCATTGAGCCTTTGGTTTTTGTCCATTATCCAGTCTTGTGCATTGTCCGTCCGGATTAATCGTAATAGATGTACGGATGTTGTTTTTGTCTATACATTCCCATGTTCCGACGAGATAACGGATGGATGATTTTTCCCGTTGTTGTGTGAAAAGTTCTTTCGGCGACTTTTCTTCCACGTTTTTGACGATCTTCTGGATTTCGGCAATTTGGTCGAATTGCTGTTTTTCGGCAAAACCGGCCTGCAACTGTCTCAACTCCTGGAGATAGGATTGTTTGATTTGTTCTTCAAGCTGATTGTTTTGAATTTCGTAGGCTTTGGCGAAGCGGATTGCCTCGTTGGGGAGTCCGGTATCTTTTGGCGGAGTATTCGGATTTTTGATAATTTCCTGAATGGCTGCAACAGCCGCAAAATCCTGATATTGCACATATTTTTGTTGAAGCTTTTTCAACGTGGCGATGTATTTGTTTCTTAAGCTTTCTGTTTTTGTTTTGTAAACTTCTGTGAAACGATCCAGGGAGAGGAGATCTTTTTCAGTTTCGGGTTGTTTTGCAAGTTCCGGGAAAACAGCTACTCCGAAATCGAGATTTTTTCTAGCAGGAGGGGGAGGAGTCGGTGCAGGGGAGGAGGAGACAGTAGAGGCAGGAGCTTCCTGTCTGAGGGTTTCCTTCACGGCGACGGCTTCCTGGGAGGATAAAGGCCTCAACGTAAGAAGAAGGATCCCGAAATCGGATTCCATGACAGGTTCTTCCGCGCTGAGATAAATTTTGCAGTTACCCTTGTCCAGTTGCAGAACGCCGACTGTTTTCGTCATGAACCGTCCTTGTGTCGGTTCCGCTTTCCAAGGAATACTCGTGGAATTGGAGGGGAGTGAAACTACAAAATCCTTGGGAGATTCCAGTCGGGACTGGTAGTCGACTTCCACCGCGTACGAACCCGTTTCCGGAATGTCGATTACCCAGAAACCTCCTCGCTTTTTATCCTTGAAATTTTTCAAGACAAGGACGTTATCCTGAGAACTGCAATGCGGTCCGTCTGCCTCTATGTTGATGCTTTCGGCTCTCAGCACGAGTGGCGACGAGGGAATATGTGCCGGAAGCAACCTGATTGAAGTGAGGTAAAGAGAACTGAGTTGATCCTTTTGCTGGATGATAGCCAGAGGGCATTCTCCGGCGGGAAGCTTCAAAGGACCTATCGTATAGGGTTGAAAGGAGTACGAGAATTCTGTTGCCCAGTTGAAGGTATGGTTCCCGATTTTAACGGTAAAGGGAGAGGGAGACGGTTTTGTGCAGTATAGCAGTTCCAGATTATAGGTGCCGTCAGCGGGAATTTTAAAATTTCCTCTGACGGTTGAGCCTTTGGAATCAAAGTACCCGGCAACCTGCAGGAATCGGAAAAATTCCAGCCTGGTTCCTTGTTCGTATGTGAGGGATTTGAGAGGCAGGGGAATTTCAGCTTTGTATCGTTCGCTGGGGCGGAACAGAGATATGTTTTTGAGGGGCTGGCGAGTTCGCTCCCTTTGAGAGGATTGTTCAAGTTCTTCTTTAGTGCGGCCAAATCCCTGGGCATAGGTTACTTGTAAACTGCTACCAAGGAAAAGCAGACATAATATGAAGAGAGTCCATCTGATTTTCTGATTCATGGATGTAGTGCTGGGTATGAGTTAAGTGCCGCATGTTATTGCTTTTTTCTTTTGAAGAAGGCAGATCCACCGTATGGCATGTCAATCGTATCGTCATCGACGAAGTGGAATCTTCCTAAGATGGAGTTGGTACTAGGAGAGTAGAAAATGAACTTATTTTCTCCGATTTTTCTGACCTGGAATGCCCACTGCCATGCTCCCAGTACGGCTTTTTGATCTTTGTTGTATCGGGAGCATGTTCCGTCAGGATTGATCGTAATGGAAATAGTTGGTTGACCGTTGTGAATGTATTCCCATGTTCCGACGAGATGGCGGATGGGTATTTCTTGCTTTTTAGGCGCGAAGAGTTCCGAAGGAGGCATGCTTTCCGCAGCCTGGATCACTTTCTGGATTTCGGCGATTTGATCGAATTGCTGCTTTTGAGCATATTCGGCTTGTCGTTGACGGAGGAGCTGGAGATAGGATTGCTTGATTTGTTCCTCCAGTTTTGCTTTTTGACTGGCGTAGATACGCGCCATGTTCAAGGCTTCTTTCGGCAGGTCGTCTGTGTCGGAGGCATACAGGAGTGAAGGCGATACGGAAACAGTTGTCCAAAGAACGGCGTTAAGAAATGATGGTGCGAGTTTCATGGTTATTCTTCTCCTTTCAATCGTTTGAATTCTTTCCCTTCGATATTGAGGGTATCCTTGTCTGTTTGATAAACTCTTGTGGTTAAATTCCCTTCGTCAGATAAGACCGATAAATAATTGCCGTACCGGTAATACGATTTCGCTTTCTTGCTGCGCTTGCCGTTTTCGACACATTTGACGCGTTTTCGAGTCCAGAATGTATAAACGGTATCCTGGGTTGTTGATTTCCAGCGACCGAGAAACGATGTATCGCTCATGGCAAAGACTACCTCTTTTTTAGGGGTAGCGGTGGTTGCAGAATCCTGTTTATCTGTCGGAACGGAAGTATTGGAGGATGTTTGAGCCTCGGATATATCTTTGGTTGGAGGGGGGATCAAGTTATCCGGATTGGAAATGAGTTCCTGAATAGCGGCAACAGCGGAAAAGTCCTGGTTCTGGACATATTTCTGTTGGAGTTTTTTAAGAGATGCGACGTATTTGTCGTTCAGGTTTTTGGTTCGCATTTCATAATTTTTCGTAAATTCCTGAAGGAATGGCATTTCCCCATTCATGGCAGGTGGAGCGGAGAGTTCCGGGAACGTGCTTATACCAAATTCTTCTTCCTTTTTACTGGCGGGAGAAGGGGATGTTCCGGCAGGCATGTTTTTGGAAAGCAACTGCCGGAGCGTGGAGGCATCCTGTTCCGAAATGGGGCGTAATTTAATGGCGAGAATAGCTGGGTTGTCGTCCTGTTCCGAAGGAGAAGGGCTGCTTTCGGGAACGAGGCTGGCTTTGTTGGGGGCCTGGATCAGATTAGCGATACCTATTGTTTTTGTGATGTATTTTCCGCCTGTTGGTTCGGCATTCCATTGAAAGGAAGGGACGGAGCCTGCTTGACGATTCCAGTTGTGTAACCGGAAAGAGAACGGTTTTGCATAGGAGAGGGACGATTTGTAATCGACTTCAACCGCGTAGAGTGAGGAAATCGGTATATTGATTTCCCAGTCAGCACCGGCTCCTTTTTCCTGAAATTTTCCGAGGCTTGCTGTATTGTCCTGGAACAGGCGGCGCGGGCCTTTCGATTCTACCCAGGCAGCTTCCGGACGTATGGTCACGCATGTTTCGGAAATTTGTTCCGGGATGAGTCTGATCGAGGAAATGACTAGAGGTCCTCCCGGGCCCTGTTCGTTTTCGGACCGTGTGATGGTGACGGTGCATGGCCCTTTTTCAACCGGTATGTTTCTCAAAACGATAAAGGTGAACAGTCCAAAGAGTTTTCCGTTATGTGATTGCCATGTATATTTTTGATTGCCTACCGTGATATCGAACGGGAATGATATGTTGGAAGAATTGCCAATCGTCAATTCGAGTCTATACTTCCCTCGGACAGGTATTTGAAAAGAGCCGGAACAGGACGATCCCGGTACATTCAGAGAGACAATCGGCTGGTATCTGGAAGCACTTAGTTGACACTCCCCCGATCGGATAAGTGAACGGATGTCCGTAGTGATTTCCTTGCCAAACAGATCACTGGGGCGCACAAGAACTGTTACGGGATTGCCGTTGGCATCTTTGGCGCTTTTGAAAGACGCATCAAGTGCTTCCCGGGTAACTCCAAAAGCTCCCTGGGAAAAAGCAGGAAGTTCTCCCAAAATGAATAGGAGTAACAGACTCACAAAGAAATAATAGGTGGTGTTGGCTCTCATAAATTCGATAAAATTGGAAATTCCGCATTTCCGTTTTTTATGCGGACATAACTAGACAATAGCGGATTGATCATCCGCTTAAATTTTATGTTACATGCTGATAATAATGATGTAAAATAGGTGAATTATAGCTTCTCCTTTTCATGCGGGTAATAATAATGGATTTACAAATCCCTTATTATTATTCAATTCCATTTTTTTATCGTTATGAGAGGAACAGTTGACAGCGGATGATCAAATCGATGGTTTTGCACCAGATTCTCTGTGAAAGTTCTGTCGTAGCTTAAGGAAGAGATAGGGGATGTCGAAGAGTTCCGCATACATTCTGGCTGTGACAAAGCGAAACATATCGGAGAACAGTCTCATAACATCATCCTATGGAAAGACGAATTTATGAAGGAGGTCGGTATGAGATTTGCCGCATAAGGGAACTAGCATCCTGCTTTTACCAGCAAATCTGAATTACAGGTCGAGAAAGATCCTGGAGTTTAAAACATTTGCTGAAGAGAAATTTCTCTCGTATTTGATAAAATTTTGTATTATTTTGATAATGCAAAAAATGAAAGATGTATAGCGGATTACTCATCCGCTCAAATTCAGTACCACATATTGATAATAATCATGTAAAATGAATGATGATAGATTTATTTTTTATGTCTGTAAAAACAATCCGTTTTGTAAAATACTTATTATCATATAATTATACTTTTGTCTCATTGTAAGAAGAATAGTTGACAGCGGATGAGTAAATCGATAGATTGAGATACTACCATCTTCTCTTACTCCTATGAAACTGAGACTTCCTGTTTACCTTCTATCGGCTCTTCTCGCCTGCTTATCTGTCACCTATGCAGCTGATAAGTCATTGGATTTAAGTGGTAATACAAAAACAGCTACTTGGAATACTACGACTGCCTGGAACGATGGCGCCGCCTGGGCTGATAGTGATTCTGCAACGGTCAAGGCGGCTGCGGACAGTTCTACTCTCAGCATTACGGATGAGACGACCATTGCCGGTACCAATTTGACATTGTCCGAAGGAAAACTGACTGTCGATTCGACGGGAACGTCCGAGACTACCCTCCTGAATTTGACGGGGGCGCTCACCCTGACCACAGGAGAATTGATTTTTAACAATGTCAAGACGACTGCCGCTACCGCCACTATGTCAGGGGCGACGTTGTCCCTCTTTGCCGGGTCGACGATTACGACAATGAATCTCACATCGGGAACCAACGTTCTCAATACGGCTGGTTCTACGATCACGACATTGAATTTGAATGGCGGCTCGGCGCAATTGAATAATGGAACTTTCGGGGGGATTTACGTAAAAACGGCAAATGCGACGACGGCGTTTGACCTGACCGGGAGCGCAACGGTGAACGGCTCGTTGATTATGCACACCGGAACTCTGAATTTTTCGGAGAATACGGATGTGTCCCTGAAGATTTATTTAGGTTTGGGACAGAATGGGGGAGGAGCGATGACGCTTAATATGAACGGGGGGAAGCTGACTGTCCTGGGGCATGATTCCCACACTAACAGTGGTACGACGTTTTCGATTCAATTGGGCAATTGGGGGAAAACTTCCACATTGAATTTGGCATCGGGGAGTATTCTTCTGGAGGATATGGTGATTTTAGCGCAGGGCGCTTGTACCGGAACGTTGCATGTATCCGGCGACGGTTTCATGGGGGCCAAGGGTATTTATGTCAATCGCGATGTAGATGGTTCTAATGGCGTGTTCAATCTGGACGGAGGAACGGTCGTTCTTGGCGTTAATGGGATCCGGTATGCCCCCAAGAATTCAAAATCATCCTACGCCCTCAATCTTTCAGGTGGCACTCTGGCTGCGTCTGCCGATTGGGAATGCGCCTTGAATATCAATCTTGTGGAAGGAAGCGGAGCTCCCGTCAATTTCGACACGACGAAATATGATGTCAACAGTGAGACTCAGGAACGTACGCAAACCGCGGCGACAGCTGCACAAATTACTCTTTCCGGAGTTTTGTCAGGTTCGGGCTGGCTGAGTACCAGCGGTGCGGGATCCCTTGTTTTAACGGGTGAGAACAAGCATACCGGCGGTACGATCGTCACATCCGGAGGGACGCTCAAAATAGCCTCCGTAGCAGCCTTGGGCAATGGAGTGACGACGATTTACCGGGGAGGAAATCTCGCCGCGACCGAGAGCTTTGTCAGTCCAGTTCTATCGCTTGATGCCGGTAAGAGGCTTGATATTACCGGGACGGCTGGAAGCGCCAATCTCTCGATGGGATTGGCGTTGAATACAGGAAGCATGCTTACCGTCGATGTCGATGCCCTGGCAGGGTTGAAAGGAACCGATACGGCCTTGCTGGCCGTGTCGGGCAACATTACTTCTTCCGGAGTATCCAGTTTCAGCCTGAGCGGAGATTTTGACCCGCTGGTTCATACGGATCTGGATGGCACTTACGTTCTGGCCACCGGGACACTTGACGTTGCATCGTGGGCGTCCGGCGCATTGTCTACGGCGTTCCTGAATTCGTCGATTGCCCAGAACTACACATATTCGGTGACTCCGGAGGCCAACAAATTGGTTCTAACCGTGGAAAAAAACAGCGGAAGCCTGTTCTGGAATCTCGATGGGGGAACCGGAATCTGGGATACGACAACTTCCAATTGGCGAGATTCGTCGGGAACGGCCGTTCAGTTCCAGAACGGCAATGTCGTGACATTCGGCGATGTCGGTACGCTGCCTGCTGCCAATACGGTTGAAGTGGCATCGAATATTGCGCCAGGAATCGTCACCTTCGACAATAACCAGGATACTTACGTGCTCAATCAGAAGAGCGGAACGAACGGAGCATTGTCCGGGAGTTTTACCATGTATAAGAATGGAACCGGCACGGTTGAGATCAATATGTCGAATCCCGATTATACCGGTTCCGTCGTTCTTTCCGACGGTAAACTTGTCCTTGGTGCAGCCAATGCGTTGGGAACCCACGCCAGTATCAACTTTTCCGGCGGGATTCTCGGATTGAAGAATGATTTATATCTGGGTAAGACGGAAGGTACGGGGGATGTCCTCGTCGAAGTGGGATCCGGATTGAGCGTTACTTTGGAATCGACGGACGAAACGCTTTATACACATAACATTACGAAGTCCGGTGACGGGAATCTGACATTGAACGGTACGTCGTATTCCGGTGTTCTGACGAGCAGTACCGGATCGATCATTCTCAATACCAGTGCGGCAACGACATTGACGGCTACTTCCAAGTTGGCCGGTTCGTTCGTCAAGACGGGGGATGAGACGCTCAATTTGACTTCCGCCGCTTTTAGTAATTCATCCGGTTCCACGCTGACCGTCGAGAAGGGAACTGTTGTCTTGGGAGAGGGTGCTACTTATTCCGGGACGTTGAATATCCACCTGAAAGGAGAGGGTACGCGATTGAGCGTTACAGGATCAGCAACGAACATTAGCGGAACGGGAACGTTGACGATGGGAGACCAGACTCGCCTTTCCCTGGTGAATGGCAATGGTTCTTCCCGCAGCAACAATCTTTCGATCGTTCTAGATGCCGGAACCGGCGGAACCGTCCGTATTGACGGATTGACATACGGTACGATCAATTACGACAAAACGATTACGGGAACTGGCAATCTCCATATCGTCAATGACCAGGGAAATAACACTTTCCGGCAACGGGGAGGCTGGATCACCAACTCTTATGTAGGCGATACCAGTTTCTACTCCGAAAACGACAAGGTTAGTTTGGTCGAATATAATGTAAACAATGTTGTTTTGACGGAGGGGCAGACGTTGACGCCCTGGGGGACGGGGAATGTCTATATCGGAGGTACGGATTCTACATACAATGCGAAGAATTGTTCGGTCAATTTTTCCGGTCTGCCCGCTGCCCAGACAACTTTCGGCTTTGTGATCAACAATGATATTTTCCTGAAAGCCAGTGCCTCGGCTACGACGCTTCAGATTTTTTCGGGGGCTTCCTCCTCCATGACTTTGAGTGGGCGTGTAACGGCGGATTTTGGCGGTGAGGGAGGCTCCCTGACATTAAAGGGCTCCAGGGAATTGATTTTTGCCGGCGGGCTTGCCGGAAACGGTCCATTGGCGATCTCTCTCAATGCTTCGGCAACGGGTACGCGAGTGCTGGCATTTACCGGTGATTCATCGGAATACACCGGGCAGCTGACTCTGACCGATGTCCAGAAGGTGCGCTTTGCATCCCAAGTGGGCTCTAGGACTTTCGGAGGCAGTATCAATGCCGGGAATGCGGATTTCGTCGTGGCGGAATCCCTGCAGGTTGTTGACGGTTCTCTGTCGACGGGGACAGGCAATTTGAGTATTTCCTCCTCGTCCCTGATGTCCGGCTCCAACGGCGCCGCTCTGACGATCAACGGTTCCTTGAGCGTTGGAGAAGGATTTACGGTGACGCTGGATAATTCCGGAGAAGGAGCCGTGATCCCTTCGTCCGACGGAAAGTATATCCTCTTGAGCGGACAGTTGAACGGTACAACATATGATGCGTTGGCCGCGTCTGCTTCATGGGCGACTGCTCTGGATGAAAGTATCCGGAAGTACTATACGTTTTCCAGTATCAACGATACTCTTTATCTGAGTGTTCGCGGCCTGACGTCGCTGAGCTGGACGGGAGATGCGTCCGGAAATGGGACATGGAGTACCAATGCTGCAGGTTGGATGGATGGTTCCGAGCAGTTCGCCAATTCCAAAGAAGCGTATTTTGCGGATATAGCCGGAGTGGCTTCCTCCGAGATTACGATCGGAACCGGGGCCGGGGACAGTGTCTCCCCAGGAAAAATCATTATGGATGCCGAATCCACCGATTATACGTGGACGGGGGAAGGAACTATTGCCGGAACAGGCATGCTCGACAAGAGCGGTACGGGAAAACTCACTATTGATCAGAAGGCTGCCAATACTTTCTCCGGCGGAGTTACTCTTGGCGGCGGGGAAATCGTTCTTGTTTCTTCCGGCGGTTTGGGAACCGGCTCCATTGTCCTGAATGATGGGACATTGACGCTAGGTTCTGCCGGTGATCATATGCTGACGCTGGGTAACAACCAGAAGATATCGTTCAATGGAGGAGTCCTCGATTATGGAACTACCGGCAATCAGGATATTTCCGGGATCCTGGACACCCTTTCCAAGAGCGCGGTAAAAATCTGCGTTGGCGGCGATGTCTCGCATAACGTCGTCTGGGCAACTGGGCTTGCCGAGTCGGGACTTGCTTTGGAGAAGACGGGGGCGGGCATGTTATCGATTATGTCGGGAGGATCCATGACAAAGAATTTGACCGTGAAAGGCGGCGCCCTTCTCTTGGATTTGGGGAATGATTCTCTGGACATTTCCCTCCTGAAATCGGATGCCGGAACACGTACGATCCTGAAAAAGGGGACAAGCGGGGCAACCAGCCTGACGGGAAGTTTTTCCGGATTCTCGGGTGAACTTGAACTTCGGTCATCCGTATCGACCCCCGGTGTCCTGACATCGAATAACCTGTTCAATGTTGGAGGGGCATCGTTCGATAACGCTTCGAAGCTTATTCTTGACGGTGCGGCTGTCTTCTTCGGCAACGCATCGGGACTGGCCAATGTGCTTGTCGATATTGAGATCGGCGACAATGGGGCGGCATTCCACGCGAATGGCGGCGCGACCAATGGCATTGTGTTGTCGGGTATATTGACCGGGAACGGCATGCTTTCCGGGTTGGATGATTCCGGAATTCACGTGACATTTTCCGGCAATGTCAGCGGATTTGCCGGAGATATGAAGTTCTCTGCGTCGCAGATGGTTTCATTCCTGAACAGCGACGCCGAGGCCTCCGTACTTCTGGGGCAGGCCGTAGAATTGGGGGGAGGAGCCCAGTATGTCGTCAATTATGCCGGAGATGCCGAACTGGGCGCTTCCGTAACGGGGAGTTCCTCCTTGCGTCAATCCGGTGAGGGAACGCTTACCCTGAGCGGCAACAATACATCGTTCGGAACTTTAACGATCGATGGAGGCAAGGAAGTCCGTCTTGGCAACGGAACGCAGGATAGCACATGGCTTGGTTCGATCGAAGGGGATGGCACTCTCGTTGTGAACAATGCTGGAGCTACGGATTTGTCCCGTGTTTCAGGTGTCCTGAACCTGCATGTAACGGGAACCGGAAAAGCTGTCCTCAATCACGATACTCCTTCTTCCTACACGGGAAGTATTACGGTTTCAGGCGGAGGGTTGGATTTTTCATCTCTCGCTTATTCCAATACCATCGTTGTCAATGGAGGGAATCTCCACCATATGGAGAATTACTCGGGAGGAAAGAACGTCGATGTCCTGACTTCGACCGCGTCGGATTTGGGCAATCTTGCCGGTTCCAATATTAAATCCCTGAATACGAAAGCCGGAGGTTCCATTTCCGGTGTCGATGGGAGCATCAGTCTTGATGCTGCAACATTGACGCTTGGAGAAGCCAACCTGTATACGCAGGGAAATCCGATGGCTCTTCCCATTGTTAAATTCAATAATTCCTCCAGCGAGCTCAATCTGGGGGCGTTGACATTGAATGTTTCCTCCATTGAATCCTTCCTGACAACCCAGGTGGACCAGTACTACGTTATGCTGACCAATGGTATCATTACCGGAGCTGTGACGGATAGCGACATTGCCTTCGATCCCTATCTGGAAAGTCTCGGATACCGCTTTCTGGGACTTGATAGAGGTACCGTTACCATTTCGGGAAAAGATGTTGATTATCCTTATATTGTCGGAAAGGACGATGACAAAGTTATCCGGACTCCCGATACGTTGTCGCCATATCCCTCACTCTTTGTCAACGGTCATCTTACTCTGGAACTCGAAGACGGTCAGAGACTTGTTGCCAAGGAACTGAAGAGCGATACCTGGGCCACCGGAGCTTTGATCGATACGGGGACATCTTCGGCCGTCACCGTTGAGTTGAAGAATGCGGTGATGGATACGGATTATGCCGGAAGCATGAGTGGGGCGGCCGCAATTGTCAAAACAGGTGAATTCTCACTGGATATCGCCGGGGATGTAAGTGCTTCCAATCTGACTGTCCAGCAGGGGGCGTTGTCCATTGGCGGCGTTTCGTCGGTTTCCGGCGATCTTGTGGTAGAGGGAACGTCCAATTTGTCTCTCGGCAGGATGACGGAAGTAGGAGGCCAAACTATTGTCCGGGATCAGGGAGAGCTGAACATCGGAGGTGAATTGGCAACAGGCAATCTGGTGATGAGCGGCAATACGACGGCAACGCTGCAAGGAGGAACGATTCTCCTGACCGGAACGGACAATTCCAGCAAGCTGGGTAATTCCGCCTCTTTGAAGGGGACGGGGACAATTGTCATGGGAGAAGGAAGTTCGTTGCTTCTTTCGGAAGGCTCCGTTCTTGAACAAGGCATTGCCATTAAGACGGGAAAGAGCTGGTATATCGATGCCGGTTCCGATTTGTCACTGGCCGGCATGAACGGTTCCCGTCAGTCGGGACTGATTTTGAATGAAGGTGTTACCGTGACGATCGATACGGATGAAGATGCCGTTTTCGAAGGTAAATTGTCCGGTGAAGGAACGCTTGTTAAACTGGGGCAAGGTACTCAGTTACTGAATCTTGACCGGAGTACAGGTCTCTTGGATCAGAATTCTATTGAGCTTGATGTTCGGGAAGGCGGCCTGAGTATCGATCCTGCCGGAGCGGCTTTCCAGAATATGACGGTGGGATCCGTAGAAGGGAGTAAGGCGGTTCTTTCCCTGTTGACCGATACTTCGGCGAGGGAACTGACTGTTCGTTCGGGGAGCAGTTTGATTCTCGGGGCGACCGATCCCGAACTGGCTGTGGCATCCGTTACGCTGAAACTGGAAGGAAACGCTTCATTCGGGCAGGGGAGTACATTCGGAATGGTTATTCCATCCGAAAAGGGAGGCCTCACCACGACGGGAACTATTTCCCTGTCCCGAGAGATGAATCTCAGTTTAATCAACCATGATTCCGAAGGCTGGAATTTCCCCCTGGAAGACCTTGTGATCATGTCGGCAGGCAACGGTTTTCTGGATACTGCCGACAATCACGCGATTGCCGCCGGAACGGTCATGGATCAATGGAAGGTTTCTCTTGAGAAGAGTATTTCTCTCTTCTACTCGACGGCGACCGTTTTCGTCGGAGCCGATGGAAAGACGTTGCTTGCCAATCCGGTCCATAGCGACAACAACAAGCTGCTCGACTATGCCCAGAGCGATACAGCCAGAGTCGGGGCCGAACTTTTGTGGAACGCCGGATTGCAGAAGAGCGGCAGCAACCTCGACCTGATCCTTTCCTCCATCATGGACGACGTGAAGGCAGGCGATGCTTCCTCGGCCAGTCACAAGATGGCAGCCGCCGCCGGCAGCACGGTAACGAGCCTTCTGGGGGCCCAGCAGGCGGACTACCGTTACCAGCAGACCCTGCTGCGCAACCGGATGACGACCATGGGACTTCCCGAAGGGTACAACTACGACGGCGAACTGCCGCTGTGGAACGCCTGGGTACAAGCCACGGGGACATACAATCGTCTGGCTGATTCGGGGGACTTTGCCGGGTTCAAGTACAACACGTGGGGAGGAACCTTCGGTGTGGATGCCAACCTGAGCGAAAGGCTCACGGTGGGGCTGGCGATGTCGGCGAGCTATGGCAAACTGACTTCTGAAGGAGCCGACACTTTGAGCGGCGACCTGGACATCTACTACGCGAACCTGTTCGCCCGGTACCAGAAGGGCAAATGGGGTCACAACTTCATCGTGACGGCGGGTTGGAGCGACGGAACGGTCGACCGTTCCGTCAACTACGGAGAAGGCAGTTACACGGGACACGGCTCGACGAGCGGTTCTACGTATGGAGCGATGTACGAAGCGACCTACGACATTGCCTTGAACGAGGAGAACAATGCGATCTTCCAGCCCTTGGTCAATGTGAGCGTGATGCGGAGCGAAGTTGCCAATTACGATGAGACGGGGGCCGGCAACGCGGGGCTCCGGGTGAGCGGTCTTGAAGGAACATCGGCGACGGTGTCCGTGGGCGGTCGCCTGATGGGGATCGTCGGCGGGAACGTGTTCGGCCGCGAATCGCTTGGGGAACTCCGGGTGCAGGTGGCGCAGGACCTGGGTGACACGCGCAGCGAAGGCAACGTAGGATTCCTGTCCAATCCCGGCTTCAGCCGCAAAGTGAAGGGGAATAAGGCAGGGACGACGGGGCTCCAGTTCGGGGCAGGATTGAGCCTTCCCTCGGGCGACCAGGGGACGATATTCGTGGATGCTACGGCGGACATCCGCAGCGGGATGACATCGGCGAGCGGCAGCATCGGCTACCGGTACAACTTCTGAAGTAGACGCAATACAATAGGAACACCCAGGGAGTGGAAGGGCTGTCCCGCCGGAATGAGGCTGGGGCAGCCCTTTTTCATGATTCCGAATCGGATGATTTTACAGATATTCCTGAACAGAAGGATGTTGAAGGAGTGGATTCCATCCAGTTGCGCCGGGCAAGACGCAGAGCTTTGGAATCGATCGGGCAAGTTCCCGTCAAGAGGATTTGGGTACGTTCGATGACGGGAGGCGGAACATTGGCGAAAGCCTTTTGCGCCGGATGGAAGAATTGGATGTCGCCTATGGCTTCGGCCTTATTGCCGGGGGGAGTACCCAGGAGAGGGCAGATGGCAGTGTAGCATCCCAGTTCGATGGACCGGGCTTCCGCACAAACGGCAATACGGCGTATTCCTTCCTCGTCTTCTACGCAGAAGGGAACGAGCAGGATATCGACGGATTGCTGTTTGAGCAGAGTTCCCAATTCGGGCATTTCCACGTCCATACAGATCAGGGTGGCAATACGCAATCCATTGATAGTAAAAAGACGGATGGCGTGTGTGGAAGTCATGGATGCTTCGCGGGGAGCCAGAGCGATCTTGTCCTGCAGATACCATTGGCCGTGGCTGAGGATCAGGGCGGTATTGGAGGGAGCTTTTCCCTCGGAACAAACGATTTGCAAAGTTCCCGCGAGGACGAATAGTTTTTCCTTCTTGAGTGGAGAAAGGAGGGATTCGAGTAACGCGGGAGTGGCAGTATTGACATCGGAACAGAATGCCCAGAGGTATTCCGGCCAAAGGATAACGGATGCACCGTGTTGATGAGCGGAGAGGCTTTCCCGAACGACGAATTCAGCCATGGAACGAATATCGCAAGGCGCTGAACCGGGGAGAGGGGCAAGGCAGCAGATCAACATGGAGAATGGTACGGAGGGCTAGCCGGATATTACCGGGGGGAGAGCTCTCCCTTGATGACGACGTTATTGTTGTTGAGGAAACGCAGGATGGTATCCCAGTCCCCGCGACCTACGTCATTTTGGGAGAACCAGAGGGCAAGTTTGTCACCGATAAGGAAGAGAACGAAGTCTCCCGTGAGGCGGACTTCCGTGAATTTTTCCAATGGAATGGTGACGGTTTGGGCTCCTTCATAGGAATATTCAAGATGGGTCGGATAAAACCGGTAGGTTTTTTCCTTGAAATAAGAAGGAAGCTTTTTATTGGCATTGAGGGCCATGGTTGCCAGGAAAGGAACGTAGGCGAATGCGGCAAGGAAAGAGAGGCAGGCTCCCCCCAGAGCCAGCCATGTGAAGAAGGGAACCGGAGTCTGCATGAACGAATAGATGGTCATGGCCGTAAAGAAAGTACCGATGCAAATATCGGCCGGTAGTTTCCATTTGGGACGTGCGGCTTTGAACCATTCGATGAGAATCCGTTTGGTGGCGGCGTCGGAAGGGGTGGGTTTGATAATTTCGATCATAAAGGGAGAGGGAAGGGTAGATATGGATTCAATGGGCTTCCAGCCAGTTTGCTCCTGTCTGGGCCTCTACGGAGGCTGGGACGCCATGCGGGAGGACGAGTGCAGTCCGCATGGTTTCTACGATGGGAGAGACCAATTCCTGCTCTTCCTTGTGGAGATCGATCAGAAGTTCGTCATGAATCTGCAGAATCAAGCGGGAACGGGTTTGTTCAAGCAGGCGATGGACGCGGATCATAGCGATTTTGATCATTTCCGCCGCCGTGCCCTGGATGGGGGTATTGATGGCCGTTCGTTCGGCGGAAGAACGGATATTTTTGTTGGCGGACTGGAGATCGGGGAGCATGCGCTTCCTGCCGCACAGTGTCTCGGCATAGCCGAGGCGGGTGGCTTTTTCGATCAAGGTGTCCATGTAGGCTTTGACTCCGGGGAACTGGGTGAAATAGTTTTCGATGAGGGCGGCTGCTTCCGCGCGCGGACAACCAAGTCGCTGGGAAAGCCCGAATGCCGAGATGCCGTAGATGATTCCGAAATTGACCATTTTGGCGGCCCGGCGCATGTCCGAGGTGACGTCTTCCCGGGCGACTCCGTAAACGCGGGAGGCGGTTTCGGTGTGGATGTCGCGATTGTCACGGAAGGCATGGATCATGGCTTCGTCTCCGGAGAGGGCCGCCATGATGCGCAGTTCTATCTGGGAATAGTCGGCGGAGAGGATGAGGTATTCATCCGATCTCGGGACGAATGCTTTACGAATCAATTTACCCTGATCGGAGCGAACAGGTATGTTTTGCAGGTTGGGATCCTGCGAGGCGAGACGCCCGGTAGCAGTAAGCAATTGGTGGAACTGGGAGTGGATGCGTCCGTCTGCCGGAGAAATGAAACGGGGCAGGGCATCGAGATAGGTACCTTTGAGTTTAGCTGCTTCACGGTAGGCGAGAATGTCACGAACGACTTCGTGCTTTTGCGACAGAGTGGAGAGGGTTTCTTCATCGGTGACGAATTGCCCGGTTTTTGTCTTCTTGGGTTTTTCGACCAATTTGAGTTCTCCGAAGAGCAATTCTCCGAGTTGTTTGGGGGAATTGAGGTTGAGCGGGTGCCCAGCCGCTTGTTCGACCTTTCGGATGAGATCTTCGAGGTAGCCTGTCATGGCATCGGAAGCGTCTTCCAAGGCTTTGGGAAGGATGCGGACTCCTTCGAATTCCATGTCGGCAAGGACAGGCAGGAGAGGCATTTCGATCTCCATAAAGAGAGGTTCCATACCGCTTTCACGGACTTCCTTACGAAGGAGGCCAGCCAGTTGGAAGGTGATGTCTGCATCTTCGGCGGAGTAACGAGCCATGGTTTCGACAGGGACAGCGGCGGTATCCAACACTCCCTTGCCTTCTCCGGGAGGGGCAATATCGGCAAGTTTAATGGTCTGGTAGGAGAGCATGGTTTCCGCGAGAGAATCCATGCCATGCTTCAGTCCGGGGTTGACGAGGGCATGCGCCAGCATACTGTCGAAGAAGGGGCCCGCAACCTTGATGCCGGCCGCCCGCATGACTTTGATGTCGAATTTAAGGTTATGCCCGATTTTTTCCGCAGGTCCGGCAAAGACGCTACGGAAGGGTTCCAGATCGGATGGATCGGAAATAGAGACATACCATGCCTTGTGGGGTTCCATGCAGAAGGCGATACCGAGCAGGGAATCCGTCAGAGGATCCAATCCGGTCGTTTCCGTGTCGAAGCACCAGGAGGGAGCCTGTTCGAGGAGACGGGCAAGGCGGAGGCGTTCTTCCTCCGTGTTGATGAGGATGTAGTCGTGGGGGATATCGTTGACGGTTTTTACAGGATGGTCCTCGAACAGCGTGAGCTGCCCATCGGACTGTACCGTAACGGGATGACCCGCAGAATCGTCGAGGGACTCGGAAGCTGAACGGACCGGAGCAAAGAGGTCGTCTGGGGGAAGATTGGCGGGAGCGTTGCGGGGGGGATTTTTGCCGAAGAGACGTGCCTGGATGGTACGGAGTTCGTATTCCTGAAGGAAGTTGCGCAGAGCCGGCTCATCGGGAGTTTGACGAACGAGGGCATCCAGTCCGACGGAAAGCGGTACGTGACGGTTGATGGTGGCCAGTTTTTTGGAGAGGATGGCTTTGTCGGCATTGGCCTCGACGTTTTCCCGGCGTTTGCCTTTGAGTTGATCCGTGTGGGCAAGGAGGTTTTCAACAGAGCCGAATTCTTCAATGAGGGTTTTGGCCGTTTTTTCTCCGATGCCGGGGATGCCGGGGATGTTGTCGGAAGCATCTCCCATGAGGGCGAGGATGTCGATGACCTGGGAAGGTTCCTTAATATTCCAATGTTCAAGCAGAGTGGGGACATCGATGATTTCATGTTCATTTCCCCGTTTGCCGGGACGCCAGAGGAAACATGAAGGTGAAATGAGCTGGCCCAGATCTTTGTCCTGCGAAACCATGTAGGAGGCAAAGCCGTCCGTTTCATCCGCCATGCGGGTGAGGGTGCCGATGGTGTCATCCGCTTCGTAACCGTCAATCCGGAGAATAGGGATACGGAAAGCTTCCAGCATGCGGATGATTTCCGGGATTTGGGCACGGAGGTCCTCCGGCATGGATTCCCGGTTGGCCTTGTATTCCGGATAGATGATATGGCGTTCCGTAGGAACCGACGTATCAAAGCATGCGGCGAGGTGGGTAGGGGCTTCCTGGTCGAGTATGGAGAGAAGGGTGTTGGCAAATCCGAAGATAGCAGACGTGTTTTGCCCCTTGGAATTCCGGATGGGATTGGTGATAAAGGCAAAGTGGGAGCGGTAGGCCAGGGCCATGCCATCCAGCAGGAACAATCGGTTGGGGGCGGGATCACTCATCTTCGGCAAGATTATCAGCAGGACTCCGGAGGTGCAATACCCGAGGTTTCCGGGAACGCAATTAGCACGTTCCCGGAAATACCTTGTACGGGAGAGAAAATCAGTCCCGGAAATCCATGGGTATGACCTTGTTATCCTTGTTGCATCCGACGGGTTCCGGAGTACGGGACGGGTCGCGTTCGTCAAAGTAATAGATACCTTGCTTGTCGAACGAGGCGTAGGCATTTTCCATGCGTTTGCGGAAATTGTCGTAGTTTTTCACTTCCGGGGCAGTCCATCCGGATTCCGCGACGGCGCAGAGGCGTGGCCAGATCATGAAGTCGAGGCGCTTGGGCGTGTCAATGCGTTCCGTCCAGACATTGGCCTGGACACCCATGATGAGTTTTTGCTGATCGGACGGGATTTTCCACTGCTCCAGGCCTTTGTCCGGGAATTCATAGACGTCCTGAAGAGGGCAGAACCCGTTCCATGTGCGTCCCCATTTGTGGGATTGATGCTGGGTAAAATCGAAATACAAAGGACGGCGCGGAGAGAGGATCGTCCTATAACCGGCCTCAAGGGCTTTCTTCAGGATCGGAACCCGGTCATGGCGCCACCACATGAGGATTGTTTGATCCTGTGGAGCGTGGACTTCTAGCATTTCGTCCCAACCGATAGCGGTTTTACCGATTTTTTTATTGAGATTGTCGGTCATGCGATGGACAAAGTAGCGTTCGACATCCTTGTTGGATTTGAGCTTTTCTTTCTCTTTGAGTTGCTGTACTTCAGAGATATCGTCCCAGGATTTACTGGCGAAGGCGACTTCATCACCGCCGAGGTGGATGTAAGGTGAAGGGAAGATGTGAGCAACTTCCTGCAGGATATCGGTCAGGTAGGAGTAAGTTTGTTCCTTGCCGGGATTGAATGTGTACTCGGGGTGGTCCTTGGTACCGCCTCCGGAGTATTCGGGGTAGGCTTTGTTAGCGGCAGTGGCATGTCCTGGCATGTCGATTTCAGGAATGATTTCGATGTGGCGGTCGGCGGCATACTTGATGATATCGCGAATTTCAGCCTGGGTATAATAACGGACGTTTTTGTCATTGGGGCGGCTCCAGGATCCCTGGCCGCCTACTGTGGCAAGCTTGGGATACTTTTTAATTTCCATGCGCCAGCCGGGTTCGTCGGTGAGATGCCAGTGGAATTTATTGAGTTTGTATTTCGCCATATTGTCCAGGATTTGAAGGACTTTTTCCTTTCCGAAGAAATGGCGTGCTTCATCCAGCATGAATCCTCGCCATCCGTAGCGGGGAGAATCCTCAACGATGCCGCAATCCAGATTTTTTATACCTTTGCCGGAGGCGTCCTCCATTTGCTGCAGGAGGGTCTGGATACCGTAAAAAACACCTGCCGGATCGCTTCCCCGGATGATGACCTGCCTGGGTGAAATAGTTAGTTTGTAGGCTTCCTTGCCGGGGATGTCTCCTACCTTGAGAACAAATCGTGCGGAGGTGTCCGGCGCGGTTTTGACCTGCATGCCGAATTTTTTGAGAGCAGTTCCCAGGAAAATGAGTTCATTGTGCAACTCTTTGCCGGCGGCGATGGTAGCCGTCGATGACAGATTGAACTGCCCCGGAGCGTCCGTAACGGAACGCGGCTGAGGAATGGAAACGATGTCGAGAGCTTCGACTCCGGAAACCAGGCAGCAAAGGGAACAAGAGAAAAGAGCAAAGTTTTTGACGGTGATCATGAGTACAACAGTTACGTGGTATGGTTTTATATCCTATCAATTTTCCCGTGGAAAAGAAATAAAATTGTCCGATGAGAAACGGAATTCGGACTTGCTTCGTGGGTGTGTGAAGTGCAATCTGAGCGGGCTATGCTCGATATTCGCATAATTCGTGAGAACCCTGAAATGGTCAAGGAACGCCTCAAACCGCGTGGCGGCGAGGCATGGATGCTGGTGGATGCCGTCTTGAAGTGCGACGAGTCCCGCCGCAATGCCGAAACGGAAAAGCAAAGTTTACAGTCCGAACGGAATGCCACTTCCAAGAAGATTGGCATGATGAAGAAAAATGGCGAAGATTCCTCCGAGCTGGAGCTTCGCATGCGTACCATAGGCGAGCGAATCAAGGAGCTTGACGCTATTGCTGCTCAGGCTGCTCTGGAACAGGAAGAGCTTCTGATGGGTATTCCCAATATGCCTCATGAAGGATGCCCGGTCGGTCTTGATGAAACGTGTAACCCCGAAATTAAAAAATGGGGTGAAAAACCTGCAATCGCCGAACCTAAAGACCATGTCGAACTTGCCACAAAGCTGGGAATGATTTCTTTTGAAGATGCTACCCGCATCACGGGCTCCGGCTTTGTCGTGTACCGTGGCGCAGGAGCCCGGCTGGAACGTGCCCTGATCAACTTCCTGCTGGATACCCAGACCCGTGAACACGGATACCAGGAAGTGGGGGTTCCTTTCATGGTGAAGCGTGAGTGCATGGAAGGCACCGGTCAGCTTCCGAAATTCGAAGATGACATGTACGGTACGGAAAACCAGCAGTATTTCATGGTGCCGACGGCGGAAGTTCCCGTCACGAACCTGTACCGCGACATGATCGTTTCCGAAGACCAGCTTCCCATCAAGATGACGGCTTATACGCCTTGTTTTCGCCGTGAAGCCGGCAGTGCCGGGCGCGACAACAGGGGGATGATCCGCATCCATCAGTTTGACAAGGTTGAATTGGTCAAGATTGTTTCCCCCGAACATTCGTTTGACGAATTGGAATCTCTCTTGGCCGATGCGGAAACAATCCTGCAGAAGCTGGGACTTCACTACCGTGTGATTGAGCTGTGTACGGGGGATCTCGGTTTCTCGTCTGCCAAGACCTACGATATTGAAGTCTGGGCGCCGGGACAGGGCAAGTATCTGGAGGTTTCCTCTTGCTCCTGCTTTGTCGATTATCAGGCTCGCCGCATGAAATTGCGCTACAAGGATGCCGACGGAAAAAACCGTTTCTGCCACACGTTGAATGGTTCCGGAACGGCTCTTCCCCGCCTGTATGTCGCTTTGGTTGAATCCTATCAACAGCCCGACGGTTCAATCCGTATCCCGGAAGCCTTGGTGCCGTACTTCGGCGCTGAAGAAATCCGCTAAAGTAACCGGGGAACTGGCCGGCGTCGTGAGGGCTGGCCTTCACCCGGAATTTGATCTCCGGAACGGAGACAAGTTGTTTTAATCCAATATATCCAAGCCGGCAGAAGAGGGGTGTTTCCCTTTCTGCCGGTTTTTTTGTTGGATGGTGGAGGGAGAGTCCCGGATGTCAAGGTATCCAAATCCCCGTTTTGTACCTTTGGTAATTCTTTTCGATCATCTCCGGGGTATCGGCCTCCAGTGCGGCAAGGATGGCTTTGCTGAATTCAAGGGGATTGAGACCACTGGCTGTGATGATACTGTGGTCGCTGACAACTTGTTTATCGAGGTAGTTGGCGGTGCCGGTGTAATTGGTTCCGGCAAATTGTCTCAGATATTCCAATCCATTGCTGGTGTGCTTCACTTCATTGAGAAATCCATGCATGGCAAGGAACACAGAGGCGTTACAGATGCCCGCCACGATTTTGTTGTCGTCGATAGCTGTCTGGACGAAAGGGACGATTTTCACGGTTTCGGATGTGAACCAACTCATGCCGCCTATTAGAATCAGCCCTGCGTAGTCTGATGGTGCATCCTCTAAACTGTAATCGGGCAGAACCTTGAGCCCGCCGATTGACACGACGGGTTCCTTACTGAGCGAAAGTGTTTTGACGGTGTATTTTGCGCGGCCTGGTTCCAGACCGAAATTCAGGAATGCCGCGATGTAGGCGATTTCCCAGTCGGCAAAGTCGGGGAGCAGGACAAAGAGAACTTCTTTTTTCATTTCTAAAGCAATGGTAAGGAATTCGGAAGAAAATGAAAAGCCGTTTCCTCCTGCGGGCTGGGGAAACGGCTTTGGGATGATTCAAGAATATATCGTGTCGTCAATCAGGCTTCGACGGCAATTGTCTGTTCGCGGTCGGGGCCGACACCAATTGTAGTGATCGGAGTACCGATGAGTTCGGACAGGCGTGCGACAAACTTCTTGGCGTTCTCCGGGATTTCCTTCCAGGAACGGCAGGAAGAGATGTCCTGCATCCAGCCGGGCAGTGTTTCGTAGACCGGTTTGCAGCGTTCCCATTCTTCACAACGGGCAGGGGGATATTCAAGGATTTCACCGTCGAGGTCGTAACCGACGCAGATTTTGATCGTCTTGCACTGATCGAGCCCATCAAGGTTAGTCATGGCCAATTCGTCGAAACCGTTGAACATGGCGGAGAAGCGGAGAAGGATGGCATCAGCCCAGCCACAGCGGCGGGGACGTCCGGTCGTAGCTCCGAATTCGCGTCCGAGGCCATGGAGGTAGTCGGCGATTTCAGCATCTTCCGTGACGAAAGGCCCGGAACCGACGCGGGTGGTATAAGCCTTGCAGACGCCGATGATGCGGTCGATCTTATGGGGCGGCACTCCCGTTCCGGTGCATGATCCGGCAGACGAGGTGTTGGAGGAGGTGACGAAAGGATAGGTACCAAAGTCAACGTCGAGGAATGCGCCCTGGGCTCCTTCGAAGAGGATACTCTTGCCTTCCTTGATCGCCTTGTTCATTACCGGGATGGTGTTGGCGATGTGGGGACGGAGCACCTTGGCTGCCGCTTCTACTTCGGCGATCATTTTGTCTTCGTCCATGGGAGCGGCCCCCATGTTTTGGAGTTCGATATTGGCGCGCTGGATACGGTTGCGCAAGACTTCTTCAAAGATTTTCGGGCAACGCATGTCTGCTACGCGAACGCCGATGCGACGTGCTTTGTCGGCGTAGGTCGGGCCGATGCCGCGCTTGGTGGTACCGATGGCCTTTTTGCCGAGGGAGGATTCGGAAGCGGCGTCCATCTCCTTGTGGAAAGGAAGAACGAGGTGGGCGCGGTCGGAGAGAAGGAGGTTTTCCGAGTTGATGACGATACCCTGCTTGCGGAGGGTTTCCATTTCTTCAACGAGGCCGATAGGGTCGAGGACAACACCGTTGCCGATTACACACAGTTTACCGGGCCACAGGATGCCTGAGGGCACAAGGTGCAGGATGTATTTCTGACCGTTGGCAATGACTGTATGCCCTGCGTTGTTACCGCCTTGTCCGCGGGCAACAACGTCTGCGGTTTCTGTTAAAAAGTCGATGAGTTTTCCTTTTCCTTCGTCCCCCCATTGGGAACCGATAATGATGGTGTTCATGGTAAAAAAACCAGTATGGTCGTTATTTTTTGAGAATCAATTTTTTTGTTGTCGCTTTAAGCCCGGTTGCTGGAACCGGAACGAAAATCTTCGATAAGTCCGGCGAATTCGGCGAAGAAGTAGTTCGCGTCATGAGGACCGGGTGCGGCTTCCGGGTGGTATTGGACGCAGAAGACGGGCAGGGACTTGTGACGGATGCCTTCGATCGTGCCGTCATTGAGGTTGATGTGGGTGACTTCAACATCGTCCGGCAGGGTATCGGGGTCAATGGCGAATCCGTGGTTTTGGGAGGTGATGGCGACTTTGCCGGAGCGAAGATCTTTGACGGGCTGGTTGCCGCCGCGGTGGCCGAACTTGAGCTTGTAGGTTTTGGCCCCGAAGGCATGGCCGAGGATCTGGTGGCCGAGGCAGATGCCGAAGATAGGCAGTTTGCCAAGCAACTTGCGGATTTCCTCATGGATGTAGCCGAGAGCAGCCGGATCGCCGGGCCCGTTGGAGAGGAAGAGGCCGTCTTTGTCCATTGAGAGGATTTCTTCGGCCTTGGTCCTGGAGTTAACGACGGTTACGTCGAATCCTGCCCTGCGGAGACTGCGGAGAATGTTGCGCTTGATTCCGAAGTCGTAGGCGACAATGTTATATTTGACGGGAGGCAGTTTTTCGTAGTTGCCGGATTGCCCGGCGCAAACGTTGGGCAATACCCAATTACGGGATTCGTCTTCCCAGTGGTAGTTGAATGAAGTGGAGACTTCCTGAACGAAGTCGCTGCCTTCCATGGGAGCGCTGTGACGGGCGGCTTCCACGGCTTCGGCAGCGGAAAGGTCGGTGGAGATGCAGGCTCTCATGGCTCCCGCGGAGCGCAGATGCTTGGTAAGTTTCCGCGTATCGACGCCTTGGATACCGAGAATGCCGTGGCGGGCGAGCCAGGTATCAAGGCTTTCCTGTGAACGCCAGTTCGAGGGAATTTTAGAAAGTTCTTCAATGACAAAGCCGCGGACTTGAGGGCCGGAGGATTCGTTGTCTTCTTCATTGACCCCGTAATTGCCGATCATGGGATAGGTCATTGCTACAATTTGTCCACGATAGGAAGGATCGCTGAGTATCTCCTGATACCCTGTCATGGAGGTATTGAAGCAGGATTCCCCGGTTGTCGTGCCGGAGGCTCCGAATGCTATACCCTCAAAAATTGTACCGTCTTCAAGTGCGAGGATTGCCTTCATCAGTTTTAAGCCGGGACAATCTAATGGCCCAATCCATTCATTGCAAGAGAATCTTGATCCATTGGGGGACTTTTCCATGAAAGCGGTCATGAATTCCTCTGTCTAACATCGATCTTGCACAGAATCTGCGTTACGGATAGGCTTCCGGGCGTGTGAGCGATGGATCCCTGCAGCAAGGAATGACCCAGCGCATGGTTGCCGGAACAGCCATGCAGATGGGGGTGCGTGTCCTGCAGGCATCGTCCATGGAACTGGGTCAGATTGTCCGGGAGGTTCTTGAGAGCAATCCAGCATTGGAGGAAGAACGTCCGGATGATCTTGTTTCTCTGGAAGAACCCTTCGATGAAGGACGGGATGACTGGTCGGACGGTACCGGTGACGACTGGGAATCGTATATGACCGATGATGCAATGGATCGGGATGAGGAAGCGGGCGGATATGACAGCGATGCCGTTGCCCGTCATGATTTTGCATACGATTCCATTGCCGGATCTCAATCCTTGTCCGGTTATCTGCGCGAGCAAATCCTTCGGGAGTCCTTACCCGGTGATGTGGAACGTGCCTCTTTGTTACTGGTTGATTATCTGGATGAGCGTGGTTTTTTTTCGGAGGATCCGGAGGAGATTGCCGAAGAGAACGGGGTGTCGCGCAAGACACTGAAGGAGGCTTTAGAAGTACTTCGGGGGCTGGAACCCGACGGGGTCGGTGCTCGCGATTTAAGGGATTCCCTGATGATTCAATTGGAGCATGGAGGTGCGGGGAAGTCCCTGGCTTTTCGGATGGTGCGCGACTGCTGGGACGATCTGGCACGGCATCGTTACCGCGAAGTTGCCGAGAAGCTTAGGGCAACAACGGATGAAGTTACCGAGGCCATGGAAGAGGTCGCCAGGATGAATCCCAATCCCGGTGCAATATTCAGCCGGGAGACGAATCCCTACATTGCTCCCGATGTGCTTGTTGAAGAAGATGAAGACGGTTCGTTTGATGTGTTGCTAACCGGGGATTACGTTCCCCGTCTGCGTCTGGACGATTCGTATAAAGAGGCATTGTCAGAATACGGAGGAAATGCCGAAGTACGGGATTATTTGAAACGGTGTTTTCGCGAGGGGCGCAATTTGATCAGGGCTATTGCGCAACGACAGGAGACGATTCTTCAGGTGGCCCGTGTGCTGGTGCGGAAGCAGGAAGCTTTTTTCAGGAAAGGAGACCGTTTCCTTGTCCCGCTGGGTATGGAAGCGGTTGCGGACGAACTGGGAGTTCACGTTTCGACCGTATCGCGCGCTGTGGCGGGCAAGTACCTTCTTTGCAAATGGGGCTACAGGGAGTTGAGAAGCTTTTTTGGCTCGGGCGTTCAAGCAGCAGGAGAGCATGGAGGAGAATCCGGTGACGGAGATGCTTTGGCGGCGGTGGCGGTCCAGACCGTTATGAAAGAAATTCTGGAGGGAGAACCTTCTTCCAAACCGTACAGCGATGCTGCCCTGACCCGGGAATTGGAAAACCGGGGTATCCGGATTGCCCGCCGCACGGTGACGAAGTACAGGGAGCAGATGAAGGTGCTTCCTGCGTCGCTACGCAGGAAGGGATAAAGGTGGGATGTGGGGGCCGCCTTACGGTTCCAATATAAGCGTTCTGCGTAGACCGAGAGCGATGAGAAGGGATGAGAAGGAAGCGTAGTCGGTTTCCCGGTCGGAGGAAGTCAGCACATATTGGTAATTGCCGATGCAGGCGTCTTCTTCGGCAGCATTGCAGAGGCGCAGGGCGATGATATCGTCTGAGTCCGTATTGCGTCCGCGAAGCCTGGCTTCGAGTTCTTGCTGGGGAACATGGATGTACACATCGGCATAGGCTTTGCGGATGATGGGGTCATCGCAGGCGCGTACCTGGCCGGCACCCTGGACGTCGATGTCCATGACAATGTTGATGCCTTGTTGAAGGAGGTCGATGATGTCCGATTTAAGCGTGCCGTAACAATTGCCGTGGACGGTGGCGTGTTCCAGGAATTCTCCGGAGTCCGTCTTGGCTGTGAAGGCGTCCATGGTGAGGAAGTGATAATCGAATCCGTTACGCTCTCCTTCGCGCGGATGGCGTGTCGTGCAGGAGATGGAGTAACGGCAGAGACCGGCATCGGTGGCCCGGCGGCAGAGGGTTGTTTTACCGGAACCTGACGGTCCGGAGACGACGAGGAGGGATCCCAGTTGGTTCATGGAGAGAAAAGATAGTAGGGGGGAAAGTGTGTTATTCGATGTTTTGCACCTGTTCGCGGATTTTTTCCAGATCCGTTTTAGCGGCGACGACGAGATGGGCCAACGTGGCATCGTTGGCTTTAGAGCCGATTGTGTTGAATTCGCGGAAGATTTCCTGACAGAGGAAATCGAGCGGTCGTCCGGATGGAGTGGATGAATCGCACAGGGCTTTGAATTGGGAGAAATGCGAGGCAAGGCGAGTAATTTCTTCCGTGACGTCACACTTGTCGGCAAAGACGGCCAGTTCGCGGATGATGCGGTCATCACCGAGGTCCACAGGGAGGCCTGCTTCTTCCAGGCGCTTGACCATGGAGTCGCGGAGACGGGAAGGGACGGAGGGGGCCAAGTCGGCTATTTGCGAACGGAAGTTTTCGAGGTTGGAGAGTTTTTCCAGAAGGTCTTTTTTGAGATTTTCTCCTTCGACGGAGCGCATGGAGAGGAATGCGTCCAGGGCTTCGCGCAAAGTCGGTTCCACCAAAGGCCATAGTTCTTCGGCGGATTCTTCCGCATCCTGGGCGGTTGTCATAACTTCCAGACGAATCAAGTCCGATACGGTGAGGGGAAGATCTCTGCCTGCTACTTCCGAGGCTCGGTCGAGAGTTTTCATGCATCCGGCGAGGCGTGTTTCATCAAGGAACATGGTATTTTCCGAAGAATCCGGATTACGGTCTACTGTGACGGAAACGGAGACTCTGCCTCGCGAAACGGCATTCTGGATGACGGGACGGATGGATTGCTCCCATTCGGCATATCCCCGGGGAATATTGATGGCAATTTCCAGCTGCTTGCGGTTGACTCCGGATAGTTCGACTTTGATGGAGCTGGCAGCCGTTTGTATCTGTGCTCGGCCGAAGCCGGTCATGCTGTTCATGGTGAAGTTGGGAAATAGCGTTAGTGTTGTTCCGAGTAAGCCTTGATGATTTCTTCGGAAAGGATAGTCAATCCGCGGCGCAGGATGTCGTCTGACTGGGTGAAACTGATGCGGATGCATTCCTGTGTGTGAGGCCAGGAGTCGTATTCCTCCTTGTCCATGGCAAAGAAGAAATGATGGCCCGGATTGATGAAACAGCCGCGTTCCCGGCAACGTTCATAGAGTTCCTGGGA
This sequence comes from Akkermansia sp. N21116, assembly GCF_029854705.2. NCBI lineage: Bacteria > Pseudomonadati > Verrucomicrobiota > Verrucomicrobiia > Verrucomicrobiales > Akkermansiaceae > Akkermansia > Akkermansia sp. N21116. The sequence goes on along the minus strand of NZ_CP139035.1, from coordinate 2,339,582 downwards.
GGTGATGGGAAGGCCTTCCATCCACATCCAGAGGAACATGGCTCCTTCGTTTTTGTGGAGTTTCCAAGGCAGGTTGTCGGGCATGAGTTCGTGAATCAGCCTGATGGCAAACTCTGCTTTTTGCTGATAGAAAGGTACGACGAGCGATTCGCAGATGCGCTCGATGGAACGGTCTTCGATGTACGGAGCAATGAGTTTTTGTCCGAGATTATTCGGACAAAGGGCGGATGTCGTAACTGTGCGGACGATGGCGTCGATGATTTCTTCCCGGGCGATGATGATGCCGGTGCGCGTACCGGGGAGGCCTATTTTGGAGAGGCTCATGGTCAGGATGACATTTTCGTCCCAGACCGGGGTAGCCTTGACGGAACAAATGTTGGGCAGGGGAGCCCCGTAGGCTCCATCCACCATGAGAGGCACGCCTGCTTCGGCGGCTAGCTTGTGAAGGCGAGCCATTTCATCATCCGTGACGACGTTGCCCGTCGGGTTGGTGGGCCGTGACATGCAAAGGGCTGCTGTCTCAGGCGTAATCTTCAGTCGCTCAAAATCGATACCGTACTTGAACGAGTGCTTGTCGAGAATCGTGATTTTGGGACGGATTCCGCGGAAAACAGCGGCCCCGAAGACGGACTGGGGCTGGTAGCCGATGTAGTCCGGACAGATGGGGAAAAGTATTTCCCGGTATCCTCCTCCGGTTGCCGGTCCCCCCAGAAGGTTGAAGAGCAGGAAGAAGGCCATTTGACCGCCCTGTGTGACGGCGATATTCTTTTCCGTCAATTGCCAGTTATATTTGTCATTGAGATAATCGACCAGCACCCGGATGAATTTGGCGTCGCCGCGAGGGTGGGCATAAGTACCTACGAGGGAATCGAATTCCCCGGAGGCGGCCATTTTGTTGAGGCTTTCATGCCAGAGGGCGCTCACTTCCGGGAAGAAGGCGGGGCTTCCGCCGTTGAGCTGGCAAATATCGGGATTTCCCGAGTGGATAGCCTTGTAAAGGTCTTCCATTAAATCGTCGATGCCAGTGCGGATGATCAGGTTTTGGCCGATTGTAGAAAAGTCCATGGTTAGTAGGGCTATTGTAGGGAGATGAGGGGGAGGGCACCAGAAAATTCAGGTGGGGGCTTCGAAAAGGAGGAGTAAGTCAGAAAATTAGAAGGATTTTTGTCTGCTGTTCGACCAACCGATTGACTTGCATGGTTCTTTTCCTGCATAATACGGACATGAGCTATCTTCAACCATCTCTCAAGGCACTGCTTTGGGCAGGAGTCGCAGTCTGTACACTGACGTCCTGTATGGAAAATGAACAGAAAAAACAGGAGAAGCTTTTACTGATTGAAAAACAGACGCAGGAGATGCTTCAGGAGATCAAGATGATGGAAACAGAGGCTGCCAAAGTCGTTTCTATCCCACATATCGACAAACTTTCCCTGAGTTATGAAAAGGATATTCAGATTCTGTCCCGCAAGGAAAAGAATTTGGATAAATATATTGAAGCTCTGACGCTTCGGCGTGATGCTCTCCGCCTTAAACTAGAAGAATTCCGCGCAAGCCACCCCATTGATTAATTTTTAATTGCCTTATCAAATGTCCCGCAAGGAAAATTTACAGGAACGCTTCCTCGACAAGCCATCGGAAAAACTGGCCGATCTGGAGAAGGAAATCGCAAGGCAGGATGCCGAAGCGGCCAAGGCGCAACAGGAACGCTCCGCCCGGCAACAGAGCAGCGAATCCAAATACGCACCCAAGAACAATTTCTTCAAGGTTGACTTCCAGCCTGCCTCCAGTGGTCAAACAATTGCTCGGAAAACGGTAGCATCGACTGGGGCAATGGCTGCTTCGCCGTCGGAACCAGCATCTTCTTCGTCCTCATCTCCTCATCGGGAAGCTCCTGTGCGCCAGCCGGCTGCCGAGGTAAAAAAGGAACCGGTACGTGTTGCTTCCTCTCCTGTGTCCGAGGATGTGAGAGTCGCTCTTTCTTCTCCCTCTCCAGTTGAAAAAAAATCGGTTCAGGCTCCCATTCCTGTTGCTGCAGAAGAACCTCCTTCGCCTCCCGTGCCCCCTTCAGGTTCTGATGAGGATGCTCTTGAGGATTCGGGCAACAAACAACCGGAAGTTTCTGAGGCTTCAAGCAATTTTTCTTCCGTCCTTTTCTGGAATATTTGCATCATTCTGGGTATCGGCCTGGTCGGAGGTATGGGCTATATGATCTACGAACAGTCCAAGATTATGCCGGAGGATCCGTTGACAAAGGCCAATAATGAATTCGAGCAGGTGCGGAATGAATATAACAAGAAGAAACTTGAATTCTTCGATGTGGAAAAACGGAAAATTCGCAACAAGGCTCTGATTGAAAAAGGGGAGGCAGTTACTATCCTCGAACAGAACGTCGATCTGAAAAACAAGAAAATCAGTGATCTGGAACGTGAAATTCTAGGGGTCCGGGGTGAAATGCGTTCTTACTTCCAGCGCTATAAGGCTGATACGCGCCGCAAGGCCCGCAATCTGCACTTCGACACGATCATGACGGAGAAGACGAAGAAGACCTATTTGGACGTTAGTATCCAGCGTGTGACGGATTCCTATATTTCGATCGTTCATGCGGGAGGGGCTACACGTTTGGATCCATCCGATCTTCCGGAGGCTCTTCAGAATCGCCTTGGATTCGGCGATCCGCTCGGACTGAAATTAATGGAAGCGGAAGTGGCACAGGAAAAGCAGGAAAAAGAAGCTTTGGACAAATATCTTCCCGCCTCGCACAGCCTTCAGGAGCGCCAGATGCTTACTGAGCAATTGACGGAAATAGTCACTCCTGTTCAACAACAGGTAGATCAGCCTGCTGCCCGGCAGACCGCCTCGTCCGCATACCAACCTGCCGCTAGACCGGCTCCCGTACCCGCCAGCGATATCGAACCGGCTTCCGGCAAGCCCCGTGTGGATACATCGGGTCATAGCCTTGATGACAACTGGGTGCCTCCGGCGGCTCCTCAGCCATTCCCCGTGGAATGAGTCGCGGACGCAGAACGATACATCATGCCATTTTTTGCCAATACCTCGGATAATGAGTTTAAGATCCCAGCTGGAAGAACTGTTGCCTGAAATCCTTCCGACTGACCCGAAAGAGGCCATCAAGGGGACGGAGTTGATCCGGCTTGTCCGCATGCGCCTGGGTGGAGACTATTCCGATGCTTCCCTGCGTTACCATTTTTCTTTCATGGCGGCGGAGCCTGATTCCGGCATTGCCAAAGTGGAGCGAGGACAGGGGTATTACCTGCGTATCCCTTCCCGGGAGAGGGACACAAGTATGTCCCCTAAGGGGCTTTTGCCTTTGTTCCTTGGAGAAACCCAGACGGATATGGAATCCATGAAGGCGCGAGCCCTGGCTCTTGTCGTACGACAGTATGATACGACCGGACGCGGTGTGTTCGTATTTGCTCCCGGTGAATACGGTCCGTCGTGGAATAAACCCGAATTGGCAGTTGTGGATTGGCCGGAAGGCGAATGGGAAGGATCTTCCCTCGTCTTTGACAAGAGCGGTCTGGAACGCAGAAGAATGGTGGGAGCTCCTGTAGTTGAGTTGCAGAGTGTTTGTGTCGCCTACATGCCGCAGGCCGATTCCCTGCGAAAAGAATTTTTCCGGGCCTTGTCTACGTCATGTTGGGCGCAGACGGGAGAACTGATCATTGTGGGAGAAATGCCGGATGACGGCGAGGTGGCAGAGCTGCGTCGTTTGGCGGCAGAGTTTGGAGTTGGGGTTGTCTGCATGGAAGTTTCCGAAGAGCGTTTGGCGGAAATGCCCGGAGCAGAGGAGATTTTTCGCGCAGACGATGCCCATTGTGCTCTGTTGCTGGCGGGTATGGAGCCTGTACGCCTGGCGGCGGGACGAGCCAAGCCACGTGGTGCGGAGATGGGAGAGGTCGTCGGTGGCGAGTTCGGAGCGCTTTTTGACTGGATGGCTGCCTGCTTGGAACGCGGGCGAGTGGAAGAATTTGAATTTCGCGTATCAAGTTATTGATTTTTAAGCTGTCGTGATTTTTATTGTATCCCTGTATTATAGGGGAGATGAGTCATCATCCCGTTTTGGACGGGATGACGGGGTCATGGGAATGTGTTGTATGTGGAGCCATCGTTATGGCAATTCACATACAAGACTACGGAATGGCTGCTTCCGGTGCACATGGCGGGGGACTGATTCCCCTGCAGGACGCTCATGTCCTGGCCCAGGGAGCATCAAGGCTGGCGGATGGAGTAACCGATGCCGTTGTTGGTTCGGCGGCACTTACCGGTAAAATCGAGCAATTGAAGGTTCTCGGAGAACGGGCAGAAGTGAGAAAAGGACTTGAACGCTTCCATCGGGAAACGATGGCCGCTTTCCAATCGCGGAATGACTATGAGAATTTTTCCCGCGATTGGGAAGATGCCGTTGCCACGAAACTGCCCGATTATTTTCCAGGAAATCTGAGTGAAACAACTCGGGTGGATTTGGATGAAGCCATCCGGCAATTAAGAGTAACGGGTGGCATTGAAGTCCGCGAAATGGCCCATCTGGGCATGGTAGAACGAGCACGTTCTTCATGGAAAGCCGGTATGGAGGTCGCGGCCCGGAGCGGGGATTCTTCGGCTTTGGAGAAAGGACTGGAAGAAGGAACCGGGGTATTCATCCCTGTTTCGGCAGGGGAATCCTACAAGAAAGAGCTTTTGCAGGCGGGCAAGGACTCAGGCATTGAGAGGGAGAGTCTTGGGAATCCTCTTGTTGCTTTGCGCGAGCTGGATGATGGACGGCACCCATTCTCGAACAGGAAGGATAAAGCCATTGATTTGGAAGCGAAATGCACGGAGCAGGCTCTTGTTGTCAAGGAACACCTGGGGGCTTTCTATGCCAATGCTCTGTCACACGGAGAGCCTCTTGATCCACAAAGTGTTTACAATGCAGAACAAAGGATGTTTTTGAAACCGGAACAGGTACGTAGTCTGTTGGACGGAGAGGCTCAAAAGAGAAGAGAGATGATGGAAGGAGTCCGTTTCAAGGCACCGGAGGCGGACTTGTGTGAATGGCGGAGAAGAATCGACGAAAGGAATGTGACTCGCGAAGGCGAAGCGGAGTTTCTGATTTCTCTGGCGACGGCGGGATTGCCTCGTCGCGATTTTGTTGCGCTTCATGAACGTTTCCTGAAGACGGCTTCTGTACCGGACGGAATCCGAAAACACGTTTCGCGTGAATTGAGTGCCATGTATAGAAATGGTTTATGGGGAGCTCCCGGCGATGACGTGGCTCTTAAAGCCTGGAGACGCATGCAAGATGAGGTGATGGACGCGATTGTCCAGGAACCCTCGGATACGACTCGGGAAAAGGCGGATGAGTTGATTGATAGAGAAAGGATGAAACAGGGGGCTTCATGGGTGGATTTTTCCTCCATGCAAGCGAAACAAGATAACAAAAAAACGAATATATGAACGAGTCGGATGAAAATATGACGGTCTTGGAGTCCGAGAACGGGAAACGTGACATGGAGCGCGAGGAGTACTGGAACCGGGTGTTGACGGGTGATGTCTCTACGATTCCCCAAGATGTCCGTGAAGCTTCCGGTATTGTCTTGCCTGCCGGAGAGGATGATGAGGAACGGCTGGCTGGGCATATCGTGCGATCCTGGGCGGTGGATCATACGCGGCATTCCAAAGAGAAAATCATGTCGGACTGGGGGGAAATCCGGAGAGAAATTGCCGGAGGCAATGGGACGCGTGCGAGTGTTTCTGACAGGGAGTTGTTTTATGTCTTGTCGGAAAAAGCGCGGGTGAAACGCAATGACAGGGAACAACTTGGAAAGTTGTATGTCGAAGCCTATGAAAAAGCCTTGCAAAACCAGGAAGGAACCGATGATGAACAGGTACGTTTTTGGAAGGCCTCCCTGCCAGAAACTTTGCATGAAGTCGCTGAACAGGTCATTCGCCGCGGGCTCCACGAAGGAGGGGATGACCGCCGACGTCTGGAAACGTCCGCCAACCATGTATGGGAAGGCATGAAGAGCTTTATGCTTTATGAGGGCGTCGATGTGGACGAAGAGGACAAGAACGAAGGCATCCTCTCAAAGATAGCTTACAATCCTCTGATGCGAGCCCTGTGGCATACTCCGGATATAGGGAAGGCGACGGAGGTTCTCCAGTCTCTGAATGAGGAGGACAGGCAGAAGGTTTATAGCATGCTGGCTCCCCGGATGAAAGAACGGGTATCTTTACCGGAAGGTATAACCCGGTCCGTGAATAGAGGGCTGATGAACACTGCCTACAATGCTTATCTGGCCAAGGTTAATTCTGATGCCTTATTTTGGTTAAAACAAAAAGATTCCTGGGAAAAGGCTTTTCCCGGAAGTAGCGCCAAAATAGAAAAAAAGGGAAATGAAATTGCGGAGAAAGCCCGTATTTTCAATGAACTACGCGCAATGACCCAAGACAGAATGTTCCCCGTTCATGCCAAGGATGCCAGCTGGATTGATGATTTGCTCGTGGATGGCGCCTACAATGCCGCGCCGGCAGCACTGGCTTTTGCCGGCGGGGCAGGTATCGGCCTGTTGTCCATTGCCGAAACGGGGAGACAGATGGAGGAAGCCCGCGAGATGAACCCGGATGGAGACTACGAAGCACAGATGCGCGGAGCTACCGGTTCCGGATTGGCAAGTGCTTTATTGTCTCTGGGAATGACGAAGCTGGGACAGAAAATGGCTGAAACGGCTTTCCATACGTTCAAGTCGGTACGCGGGATGGCTTCCTCTTTAGAGAAGCTCCGTACGATAGCCGGAGAAGGGGGAAATATAGCCCTTGATACGGGGATGATGGTTGCTGAGAACAAGCTTCAAGAGCTGGTTCAGTATGGAGGCCAGGAAGCTGCGGCATTGGTATCGGGGAAAGAATCCGGCGTGCCCTGGGAGGCCTGGAAAGAAAGGAATTTGTCTCTGGACGACCAGTTGAAAGAGGCGGCCACCATGTTCCCATACATTCTGTTGGGAGCAGGCAAGATCGGGCTGCGGCATTTCAGGAATCCGGAGAGCATTCTCAACAACAGGAAAGCTTTAGGACGATTCGGGATTTCTGAAAAAATAGCGGATCGAATCCGTCGCGAACCGGACATGGATACTCAAACTTCCATGTTGAAACATGCTATTGCAACACGTCCGGTTTGGGGAACAGTATTTCTTGGTAAAAAAGCTTATGAATGGGCCTGTTTGCTGGAAAATCCCAAACAACCCCTGTTCTCGTCTCCCGATGAAGTAAGGGACTTTATGGACATGACCCCGGTAACGGTCGAAAAGCCATGGAAACCTTCCGGTGAACTGGCTGACTTATGGTACGGCAGTCGGAAAGCTCCCGATGAAACCATGGCTATTCATGTGGCGAGGGAAAGATGGATGATTCGTGCCGGTTTGCCGGACATGACCGTTCGTCGCGATGGACAGCGGAAAAAGGGAAAAAGGTTTCTTCAGGAAACCGATGACCATTCTTTGACGGACTGGTTCCGGAAAGAACAGGCGGCCGAACAGAGGAACCTTTCCATCCTCAATTCTGATCCGAACCAGTCGGTTCTTCCTCTTGCTTTGCGGGAGGGAGGAGGATTCCACCCCAATTTGCAGAAGGCTCGGTTAGCGTTTTTGGACGACTCCGCGCAAACGCTTGTCAAACATGCCTACAGGATGCTCCTGTTGAAATATCCGGATCCTGATCTGGTCCCCGATGTTGTCCAACGCAAACCGGAGGCATGGGATAAATGTACGGAAAATATGCAAGCCCGGCTCAAGACAATCGTTCTCGACGGAGCCTTGCAGCTTGCAGACGAGCGATCGGTTCCCCAAGTGGATTACGATATTACCAGGAAGTTCTGGCGTACATGGGTTGAGGATGCCTCTCCCAGCCAAGTCCAGGAAATGACGAAGTGGATCGATGAACTGAACAGGAAATGTCCGGAAAGCTACCGGGACAAACTGGGGCTTTGCCGCGATTTCGATCCTTCCGTCGAGAGATCCGGGGAACAGATGGTGGATTACCTTGTCGTTGCCGAGGACTGGGCCTCTGCCGTTCCCTCCTCTGTCCGGGAACTCATGCCGGAGAATTGGAAGGCGTTAAACCGGATTTCGTGGTCTCTCAAAGCACATGCGCGCACGCTCCGGGAGATGATCCCCGGCTTGCAGGACTTTGACTTGACTGTAATCCGTGGCATGCTTCCGCGTGATGGCTATGCTGATCTCACTCTTCGAGAACTGCGTTTGAAGCCGGAACAAATCCATAAGGATTTTTTATCTTCATCGATTTCGCGGAGTAAGGAAGAATTGAATGTTTACCAAATTTTCGATTATATGAAACCCGCCGTTAAGTATTTGGAGATGCTGACTCCCGACTTCATAACGGTAAGGCGGATTGGGAGCAGATCCCAATTCTTCAGGGTACAGTATCCGGATGGGAATCTTTCTCCCTGGCATCCCAAGAAAGAGTATGCCATCAAAGATTTGGCGGCTCATATGGCCATCATGTTTTCTCCGGAGGGTAGTGTTAAATGGGACATGTCCAGGAAATGGGCGCTGTTTGCAGTGGAGAAGGGGATGGTGTTCCGTATGGACGACTTCAATGTGGTCCGGCTCAAGTCTCCGAATATCAGAGGCAGTCTGTATGAGCAGCTTACTGCGCATGCTGTGGCGGAATTGGTAGAAGCCGGATATGGACAGCGTTCCTTCCGTTCTCCGGGTGAAAAAATTATTATCGCCCCGAATGATACGGGAAGCAAAACCGGGCTTTTGAACCAGACTCTGGAAAAGATGCGCAAGGAGATATACCGCAAGTATGTCGGTCCCGTGAGAGACATGGGATGTGCCGCAGCCAATGGCATGGGATTCGGAGCGGACGGCATTTTGTGGAATAACATTGTCCTCTATGATCACCTTTCTCCTCTGGCAATGATTGAGGATAAGGCGGAAGTTATCTGGAGCCGTCTGCTTGCCACCGGGCAACTGCCTGTGGATGAAGGCTGCAGGATCCTTGCCCAATGCGGCAGAACCATGATTCCGGAAGCGGAATTTGCCAGGAATGCCCATCTTCTGGTCGAGGAATTGTCCCAGTTGTCCAAGGAATACTACATGGCTCATTTGGATCATGCCAGCATTCCCCAATCCGTACCTATGTGGCTTAAATACACGGCTGTGCGACCATTCCCCGACAAGAGGGAAATGTCCCGACTGCAAGCCGCCGTGGAAGAATGTGCATTTGTGCCCGATGATAGCCTGACGTTCGCTCAAAAAGAGCAGTTGCGGAGATGGGCTATGGCAATGGACACACGGGAAGTTAGAAATCTGGTCGATGCGGCACAAATGAAGACATGGGAGAAGCCGGGACTTCCCGGATTTTTTGCCGGCATGATTGCTGACTCGACGGGGATGAACAACATTGTTCGTTCGGAACGCGTTTGGGCATTGGACGGTAGAGGAAAAGACTCTCTGCTCAATGCGCTGGCGGAAGGATACAGAGATGCGACGGGAGCGGAATTCCATTACTACCCGGCCATGGAACGGTATGTACACGCGATTCTGGGAAACAGGCTTCCGGAGATTCTACCGGGTCATATTCTCGGTGATTTGAAACTTCGTCTGACGGAATTGCCTCCGGTACCCTCCAAGGTTGCTCTGCCTGGGTTGGATCACGGAGAAAACCTTTTGGCCAATTTGTCTATCCAGTTGGAACGCATGCCGGAACTTTCGCTCTGGAAGTCCCGGAGCGATGGAACGTATGCCGTTTTGGGGGAACTGGGGGAGGCGAATGCTTCATTCCCGACTCTGGATTCGGGGAATTGGGACACGCCCGTGACGGGCAAAAAAGTGATGAGCGGCTACGGTCCGCGCGTTGGCAGGGATTATACCTTGGACGTGCGCAATACATTGCCGGACAGGATTACCCAATCGCCATCAACCTTGTTGGCATTCAGGACTCTTGAGATGATTCGGGAGGAATTTGCCAGCCGTCCGGTTCCGACCTCCGCCGGTATTGTCTGGGGGGAACGCTTGTTCCTGCCGATAGGCGAAGAACGCCCATATGGGATTTCTACGGATTGGGAGGCCCGTCCCGTTTTCTCGGAAGTGCTGTCCCGGTGGGGGACATTGCCTCCCGGGGAGGTTATTGCAGGTATAAGAGTTCCTGATTCTGGAGGAATTTCCACCGAGGAACTGCAAGCCTCGACGGGGTCCATGTGCGTGCTCCGGGATCCCGAAGATCCCATGCATACGGTACGTCTCATGCCGGGAATTCCGCATGCTCCTTTACCGGAAGCCAGAGCTCCGTTTGTCGTTCACCAGTACCATGGCGTGTTCCTGGATGCGGAAGGAAGACCGGTTTTTCCGGAAGAACCGGGACGCAGTTATATTCCTCTGGAATGTTTTCGGGGTGCGAAGGTCGATTGCGACATGTCTCCCGGAGAGTTGGATGTCTGGCGCCGCATGGCATTCCACCATTATCTGGAGGAACTTGGAGATATGTCTCTGCACCAGCGCCGTTGGTGGACACCGGGGATGGGGGACAGTTCCTATCAGGAAGCCGTGATTCGCCTGTACGAGGAACTCGGAATCGGCCATGCCGTCGAGCAAGGGAAGATGATGGAGGACGATCCTCGCTTCATCCAAATGCTGCGCATGATTCTGCCGCTGATGAGCAAGCCGGGGTATTTGTATTCGTTCGACCAGTACGACGGAAGCAACCACCAGTCGGCCATCGGAGACGGAGCCGCTCTTTACCAGATTTATTCAGATAATCCTTTATAGAAGCGATGACGAAAAAACAGGAAAAGGAAGATATTCCGGGAGCTTGGCTCGAACATCTTGCCGATCAGCAATGGAGGTTGGAACATCTCTATTGGATTGAAAACAAGACGGGCAATTTGCAACGGTTCCGAATGAATTCGGCGCAACGGAGGTTACATGCCAACCTGTGGTTCCGCAATGATGTCCTGAAAGCCCGTCAGTTGGGGATTTCCACCTATGCGGCTTTGCTGATGCTGGATATGTGCCTGTTCAGAAGCAATTTCCATTGCGGCATTATTGACAAGACCCTGCCGGATGCCCGGCAGAAACTCTCTAAAATCCGTTTTGCCTGGGATCATCTTGATTACATGCCCCAGGACGGGAACGAAGAGGAATTGATTCTTTCCCGGCTGGGAGAATGCGTGAAGGAACGGACCGGTATTCCCGGCAAGTCCGGATGGAAACTACCCGTCGATACACGGACGGAACTCGGGTTGAGCAACGGCAGCGATATTCGTATCGGAACCAATCTGCGAGGGGGGACAATCCAGTTCCTCCATGTTTCGGAACTGGCACATGTGTCCGTCCATGCCCCGTGGAGAGCCCGCGATATCCGCACGGGTGCGATCAATACGGTCCCGTCCGGCGGATACATACTGAAGGAAAGCACCCATGAGGGAGGCAGGTTCGGGGTGAATTACGAATTGACGCGCCAGGCAATGGAAAACAACGCCAAGGAGGAATTGTCTCCGCTGGATTTCCGATTCTTTTTTTTCAGTTGGTTCGACCATGAAGGATATGCCCTCTCCGGAAAGGAACGGTGGAATAAAGATTTGGATATCTATTTTACGGAATTGGAGTCCAAACACGGAATTCGTCTGGATGCGGATAGAAAGAGGTGGTATGCCCGGATGAACCGCGTTATGGGACGGGCCATGAAGCAAGAGTATCCCAGTACACCGCAGGAGGCTTTCCTCTCGGGGGAAGAGGGGAGTATCTATGGCTCCGTCATGGCGGCTATTCGCGAACGCGGACAGATCGGCGTTGTTTGCGAAGGTGATCGGAAGGATCCCATGTTCACGTCGTGGGATCTCGGATTAAGTGACCACACGGCTATCTGGCTGGTGCGTCTGGCGGGAGGAAAACTGTACTGGCTGGATCATTATGCCTGCAACCAACAGGGAATTGCCCATTATGCAGAAAAAATGAAGGTATGGGAAAAAGCGTATGGTCCCGTTGTTTGGCACTTTTTACCACATGATGCTTCCAAAAGGGATGCCCATGGGCAGTCGTATGTGGAAAATCTGGCCCGTGAAGGAATCGAGAGAGTGCGAGTTGTTCCCAGAACGACAGATATCTGGCTGGGAATCAATTCTCTGAGAGAGCTACTGGAGTCGAGTTTCTTCCACGAGAGGACTCTGACTCGCCCCGTGAATATCAAAGGGGAATCGGAGCCTTCCGCTCTGGAGCATTTGGAACTGTACCATTCCAGACCACCCGGAGTTTCCGGGACTTTGCGGGAGGAACCCGTTCACGACGAACATTCGCACACGGCAGATGCGGCAAGAACTCTGGCAGAAGCATGGTCCCATGGTTTCATGACTTCCATATCCCCCGGGACAGTCGGAAGACGCAGAGCCCGGATGAGATAAACCTGAATTACTTGACGCAGGGCCAAACGATGCCGATCGGGTCGAATGGAGGGCGGATCCCTTTATTGGAAGCGGGGTCGGGCAGGGCGTAATTTGTACGGAACAGAGGCAGGATCGGGTTTCCTTCTTTGTCTTTCTTCATATCCTTGGTTCCTATTTCTTCGAGCAGCAGAAACGCTGAAAAACCGCCGCCGGGAACTTCGGAAATCAGAATTTCAATAGGATAGACTTCATTGGCCGTTACCGTGAATTCCGCTCCGGCAGCCATGCCGTTGAGCCGCGTATTGTAGTGCCCCATGGTTTTATACTTGTAGAAAGTCACCGGAATTTTGTAAATGCCGGAACGTTGAATTTGTCTTTTTAGGACATCGTTTTTCGTCGTACCGTCCATGACCTTGAAGTTTTTCCCATTGGCCATGTATAGCCCGAGAGACGCATAGGAATACCCATGGTCGAAGACTTCCTTGCCGTTGAAGCGAACGGTGATCGTATCGTCAGCCATGCCGACAAAACGGAATGTACCGGATTTGGGCGCTACGACTTTTCCTCTGTAGATAGCAATCCAATGACTGGGTTTGACCTTGTCTTCGCAACCGTAAGCTTTAGGAGCTTCATTGGCGCTTCGGTGGGAAATGAAGATGTGGGAATTATAAAGTTTCTTGGGGGCCTTGAAGTATCTCGACAATGTGCTTTCCTTCCATCCGGAATCGACGAATTTTTTCATGATAGCATAGTGCTCTCCGTCCGTAATTTTAAGCGGTTGGCCGGAAGATGTTTGCTTGAGGTCGTAGAATGTACCAACCAGAGAACTCCCTCCGGGAGAGTCACTGCCGAATCCTCCCCCTTCCGCTCCGAGGTCATCTCCGACTCCGGCACCGAAGTCAACGCCGAGTTCAAGACTTTGCCCCAGATCCGAGATATCGGGCGTATCAATGTCGACCGAAGCTATGGCAACATCGCTGACAGAGTTGGAGGTAATGATGCTGGCGTGGTTCTGGACGGATGCCACCGGACGGGTCGTGACTCGCTCGGGCGTTACGGGAGAATCGGTGGGGGGCCCGTCCTCATTGGATGTAACATAGGCGACGACTTCCGGTTTGTCCGGTTCGGCGATGACAATAACGACTGCGTACAGGAGAAGACCGAAAAGAACGGTGGCTAGCAAAGCTGTGAACAGGGCTGCAAGGAAATTACGCGTTTTTTGGGAACGGTACGCCTTGTCAGCGTCCTCCGTCATACTGATGTGGAGACTCATAGAAAAGAAAAAGATCAATTTAAAGATATGAAATTTAGTGCCGTACATCAAGGAGTAAAACGAGAAAACGCTTTCCCGCCTTCCGGGATTTCATCACGTATCAGGCGTGATGAAATCCCGGAGAAGGGTAAGTATGTTTTTGCGCATGGGATTTGAACCAATAAGCGCTACTGCTGCGGTAGTAGCGGCATCACAGTTGGCGGGAGGCGCGGCATCGGCGCTTTCACAGTATCAGGGAGCAAAAACAGCAAAGGCCATTGGACGAGCCAATGAAGAGAATTTGTCCGGACAGTCGCGCTTGACCATGGACGAACAGCGGGAAAATACCTCCCGGCTCAGGGACAATGCTGCCTTGGCTATGGGACAGCTACATGCCGATGCGGGGAAAAGCGGTTTGGCGACCGAAGGTTCGGTGGCCGTCAGGGAACAAGCCGTAGCTAACAGGCTGGAAACGGAAATCCGCGATCAGGCGAGGCAGTCGTTACTCAAGGCTCAGGAACTGAGGCATCAGGGGCGGTTGGCTGCATGGGAGGGAAACGTGCAGGCACGGGCGGGAAAACTGTCGGCAGCGGGTTCGTTGCTGGGTAGTTTCGGTAATGCGGCCAATTATTTGTCGAAATAAGAATGTTGCCAGAAGGAAACCGGCCTGCAGAAATATAGAGGATTGACTGTTCAAAAATGTCCGTTAGACTGACAGACATATATGGAGCAAATGTCCCCAACCCAGCGGAATACGCAACGTAAGATTGTGGAGGCTGCAATTGAGTTGATGAGCGAAAGGGGATTCCACCGGGTCAGCGTACAGGAGGTCGGGGAAAAGGCCGGGATTTGCGAAAAAACGGTTTTCCGGTATTTTGCCACGAAGAAATCCCTGTTGGATGCCATCATCAAGTACAGGGAGTACGCCAGCGAATTGAAGGAGGAATTCGAACGGAAGAGGACCTGGAATCTTGATCGAGACCTTCACCTTGCGGCTCAATTGTATTTCGAGGCGACGAAAAGCAAAAGGAACGCCTTCCGTGCGTATTTGAGTGCATTGGATTCCGTAGATACGAACGGAGACGATTATCTGAGGAATTCGCGGGAACTATATGATTTCCTGTTCGACTACTTGTCAGCCATGCAGGAGCGAGGACAGGTAAAAGCCGGAGATACCGGTACGATGGTGCAGGCATTTGTCAACACCCTGCACGGATACATGCTCATGTACTGTCTGAATGACGATGAAAAAGTCTGGAAGGTGAAAATGAAGTCCATGAAATGGATGATTGAGGTGTTTGTGCATGCCTATTCTTCCGATACAAAGACCGACGCGAAATGAGCAAACATTTGAAGGCTATTTCTCTGGGCAGCATGGCATTGGTCGCTGCGGGAGGTATCGCATGGGGTATTTGGCATTTCCGCGAAGGTCATTTTTTATCGACGAACGATTCACGGGTGGAGGCGAGTATTGTTTCCGTCGGTTCCAAACTTGCGGAACGCGTGGTGAGCGTGGATGTAGAGGAAGGCGATTCTGTCAAAATCGGGCAAATTCTCGCCCATCTGGATGAAAGGAGTATCCGTGCCCGCCTGATGGCTGCCCATTCGAAGGTTGCTTTGAAACAAGCCCGTTACGATGAGATGATGACGGGATTCAGACCGCAGGAAATCGAGTCCCAGCGAGCCAAGACGGCCCAGGCTTCTTCCAATCTGGAACATGCCCGCCGCGATTATGAACGCATTGAAAAACTTGTACGCGACCATGCCGGGATTAGTTCCGCGGACCGTGATGCCGTCCGGGCCGCTTATCTGGCAGCCCAGGCCCTGGAAAAGGCGGAACAGCAGAATCTGGGTTTGAAGATCGAGGGATACCGTGAAGAGGAAAAGCGTTCCGCGCTGGCGGAACTGGAATCCGCCAAGGCTGAATTGCAGGAACTGGAAGTCTTGTGCGAGGAATGTATTATCAAATCACCCGTGGAAGGAATTGTTGCCCGCAAGCTGGTCAATAACGGGGAATTGGTAAGTGCCGGACAAAAGCTCTTTTCCATCGTAAACAACCGCGATATCTGGCTCAACATTCGTGTGGAAGAAACGAAAATAGGCCGTATCCATGTGGGGCAGGATGTCCAGTTTACGTTGGACGGGTATTCCGGCAAGATCTTCCATGGGAAAGTCTATGAGATCGGCGCCGCAACATGTGCGACGTTTTCCCTGATTTCGACCGAGAATGTCAGCGGCTACTTCACCAAAGTGATGCAGAGATTTCCGATTAAAGTGAGTTTACCGGACGATACGTCGGATGTCGTCTTCAGGCCGGGGATGCAGGGCACGGCCAAAATCGATTTTTGATCACGAGAACACATGAGCAATCCGGTTTCCATGGAAAAAGTACCTCGCCTGCATGTACGGATTCTCGTGGCGATGGCTTTCGTATGCTCTGTTCTGCCATTTTTGAACATGGGATGTATTGTAGCGGCAACGCCTGATTTATCGGGGACGTTTGTCGTCGGTACGCTGGATGTGTCGTGGTCGGGGGCAGCTTGTCCGCTTGGGACGGCATTGTCGTTTACGGGAGCCGCCTATTTGTGGTCCCGCATTGGGTTGAGGCGAGCATTGAGGCTGGCCCTTCTCCTGGTTGCTGGAGGTTCTTTGGCTGCTTTGGTTGCCGACCATTTCATGATCATGATCGGAGCCAGGTTTTTGCAAGGGATAGGCGGGGGACTGGCTCTTGCCTACGGAACGGGTTTGATCAATGCCGCCCTGCCTCAAGAATCGCGCAAACTGGCCATGGAACTGAGACTGTGTTCCATTGGAGCTATTTCCTGTGTCAGTCCCATCGTGGGGTGTATACTCGTTCAATACTGGAACTGGAGGGGGCTCTTTGTCATGGTGGGACTGATTTCCATGGTTCTGGCTATTCTGACGACTCTTCTGGTTCCCAACCAGAAAGTGCCTAAAAACGGAAAATTCGACTGGTTTTCGTTTCTGGCTTTGGGAATGGGGTGCATGTGCATCCTCATGGTGATCATTTACGGTGAAATCGACGGATGGACGGCCCCGAATGTTCTGGTGTGGATGTATGGGGGATTTTGTGCGATTGTTCTGGTTGTCATTTCCTGCATGAATCATTCAAGCCCGTTGCTGGATTTCCGGATCCTGGGCAACTGGAGGTTTTCTTTCGGGCTGCTGGCGTCTTTGTGCAACATATTTTGCGTATGCTGGTTGAGGTCCGGCACCGTTCAGTTTATGCGCAATGTGATGAATTATGACCCATTCATGATCGCATGTGTCTTCATGATTCTCGTGGCCGGTTTTTTTGCGGGAGCAATCATCGTTCTCCCTCTTCTGCACCGGGGCGTACTTGCCCTGAGGGTGGGTATGATGGCTGGATTGATGGGGTTGGGCGGTTCTGCTTTTTTCCTGGCCCGTCTGAATTCCGGCTGTTCGTGGATGGACGTGGCATGGCCTTTGGGCGTATTCGGCATCGGGTATGCGTTTTGCATCAATGTGGGAACGCCTCTTGCCCTGAGGGGAGTCCATCCCCGTTTGCTTGCCTCTTCGTCGAGGTTGCTGAATACGTTGCGCTATGTGTTTATAGCCATGTATGTCAGTAGTGTGAGTACAGTGCTTGCCCACATGAGGGAAGATTACAGGTTTACCGTCGCTGAACGAACCCGCGACGATGCTCCCGGAACGCTTTCTACGCTGGACCAGTGGCAGGATCATTTTGCAACGACTGGTGCCACACCTTCTGAAATTCATTCGGAGGTTCATGCCATGGTACAAAAAGCCGTTTCCTTGCAAAGCCAGGTGTTTTCAGCCGATTACTTTTATTTATGTGCCATGATGGTTGGGGCGGCGGGTATTTTATTTGCGTTGTTTTGCATCAAAGTCAACCAGGAACGAACGAGCAATTCATGATTCAGAGATCTATCCATCTTTTGATTCCGCTCTTTGCGGGGACCTGCCTGTTGCTGGGTTCCTGCAGGGTACCGGCTGTGTTTGAACGACCTGCGATGGAGTTGCCGACCGGTTCGCCGGAGCAGGGGGACAAGGTTGCCAATTCTCCCGTCGGGACCGGATGGTGGCGTATTTTCCACGACCCGGTACTTGAACGGCTGGAGGAACAGGCTCTGGCGTGTAACCGGGATTTGATTCGTGCGGCTGCATTGGTTGACCGGGCGGCGGCCATGTCTGCCGAGACCGGAGCGTCTCTCGCTCCTCAGGCCGGATTTCAAGCCGGAGCGAAAAAGCAGGAGCTGACTCAGGGACAGAGCTATTCACAGAATTTGTCGTACCGGGGAAGGGATGTCTGGGAAATGTCGGGGATTTTATCGTACGAAGTCGATTTATGGGGGAAGCTGCGTTCACGATCCGAGGCGGCAAATGCGGAATTACTGGCCTCGGCCGAGGCACGGGATGCCGTATTTCTTCGCCTGACTGGGGAAGTGGCTTCAGCTTATATCGACGTCAGGACATGGGAAGAAAAATGCCGGATCATCAAAAACGTTCATGCTTCCTATGAACAAACGTGTTCCATGTATGAAAAACGTTTCCAGCAGGGGCAGTACCCTGAATTGGCCCTGAGACGTGTACAGGCGGAACGTTCCAAGACTTTGGCTCAGCTCCATTTGGCAGAAAATGAACTTTCCAGGGCGGAAAGCGTTTTAGCTGTTCTTGTCGGGGATAGTCCCCGAAAGATTATGAAAGGAAGTAGTCGGAGAGGAGGGAATCCGTCCCTTTTGTCCTCCCCTCCTTCCATACCGTCGAACATTCCCAGCGATGTCATTGAGAGGAGACCGGATATTTGCGAGTTGGAGTCTCGTCTGAAATCGGCCTTTTACGGAAAAGAAGCAGCCAAGGCGGATCGGTTGCCGTCTCTGATGCTGACGGGATCCATGGGGCAGCTCAGTACGGATCTGAACCGTCTGCTCAACCAGCCATCACGCCTGTTCGATGCCGGTGGAAGCGTGATGCAAACCTTGTTCGACGGAGGAAGAAAGAGGGCTGTCGTCCAAATGGCTGAGGCTGACTATGCCGCTACGGAAGCCGCCTATGAACAGGCTGTCCTGAATGCCTTCCGGGAAATCCGGGATGCTTTGGTAGAACGGCGCAAAAGTGCGGAAATTTACGAATCGACCAGAAACGAGGTGGAATATCTTCGTCGCAGCTGGGATATTGCTTCCAAGCAATATGAAGCCGGGTATGTCGGTCTCATGGATACATTGGATACGCACCGCAACCTTTTGAGTGGAGAATTGGACATGGCAGATGCTTCCCGCATGCGACTCAATGCCATCGTCAAATTCTGCAAAGCGCTCGGCGGAGGCTGGAAACGACCTGCTGAAAAACGGCCATGACAGGCGTGCCTTGTTTTCTTCCTTTGCGTTTTTCCAACATGGAACAGGATTTTCTCGGAAACATGCACTTGCCATTGGCTGAAAATGCTGTAAGTTTTTCGTCCTTACGTTTGAACTTACCGTATTGATCACTATGCCAGACGCACGTTTCCAACCATTGCCGGGATTCCGCGATTTTGCTCCTGCGGAATGCGCTGTTCGCAATTATTTGTTCGATACGTGGCGGCATGTGGCGCGCAGGTATGGATTTTGCGAATGGGAAGCTCCGATGGTCGAGGCAACTGAACTTTATTTGAAAAAGACGGGCGGAGAGTTGCCTACCCAGTTGTTCCGCTTTCAGGATCAGGGGGAACGCGACATCACACTACGCCCGGAACTGACTGCTTCCCTGGGCAGAATAGCTGCCGGTTACCAGAGGGAATATCCCAAGCCCTTGAAGTGGTTCGAAATCGGTTCCTGCTTCCGTTACGAAAAGCCTCAGAAGGGACGCATGCGCGAATTCTATCAGTTCAATGCCGACATTCTGGGTGAAGCCGGATGCGGGGCTGACAGCGAATTGATTTCCCTGGCTATCGATTGCATGCGCGAACTCGGTTTCAGGGAAGGGGACTTTATCGTTCGCGTGTCCGACCGGGAAGCATGGCTGCGCTTTGCTGCCGATCATCATGTTGCCGAAGAGGATGTGCCTGCTTTCCTCGGCGTGGTGGATAAATTTGAGCGAGACCGCCCGGAAGAATGCCAGGTTAAATTGGACGCTTTCGGTATTCAACGCAACGAATTGGTCTCCTTCATCGGGAACCCTCCAGCCGGAGTTTCACCCCGCTACGACGAATTGGTGGCGGATCTGACGGACAGAGGGCTGGAAGCATATGTCAAACTGGATCTTTCCATCGTCCGCGGGCTTGCGTACTATACTGGTCTTGTATTCGAGATTTTCGATTCTTCCCGCACGCTTCGTGCTGTGGCCGGAGGCGGTCGCTACGATGCCTTGATTGCCGGTTTGTCCGACAATGCGGTGGACATGCCCGCCACCGGTTTTGCCATGGGGGATGCGGTGATTACTCACCTGATTGAACAAACTCCGCATGCCAAGGCGTTGATGGATGCAAGTATTGCCTCGTCCGGTTGCGACTTGTATGTCCTGCAGGCGGATGATTCCCGCCGCCGCGAAGTGCTGTCCCTTGCCTCCGCCTTGCGTGACCTCGGCTACCGCGTCGATATGCCTTTATCTCGGACGAAGATGGGAGCCCAGTTCCAGCGGGCCGAGCGTTCCGGAGCCAAATACGCCATCGTGATCGGACGGGATTACCCCTCAATCGAACTCAAGAACATGGCCGACCGTTCGGCTCAGACCGTTCCGGCAGACGAACTCCTGGATATCCTTTCCGGGCTTTTAGACCGCTAATCCTCCTTCATTTTTACATACTCCCTCAAAAAATTTACTGATATGAACAGTTACCGTACCCATACATGCAATGATCTGCGCCTGTCCGACGTGGGAACCGATGTCACCCTGATCGGCTGGGTGGATTCCGTCCGCGACCACGGGGGCGTGATTTTTATCGATCTTCGCGATCGCTCCGGCATCACCCAAGTGGTGTTCCATCCCGACATGAATGCGGAAGCAGCCAAGGCGTCCCAATCCCTCCATTCCGAAGACATGATCCAAATCACCGGCAAGGTGATCGAACGTCTCAAAACGGATACCGTCGATACGACGAACGACGATCTGCCGACGGGGGCTATCGAAGTGACGGCCACCTCCCTGAACGTGATCAACAAGTCCGAAGTTTTGCCTTTCCAGCTGGATCGTACGGTTTCCAACGAAGACATCCGCCTCAAGTACCGCTATCTTGACTTGCGCCGTCCGGAGATGGCCCGCAACATGATGATCCGTCACCGTGCTACCAAGTCCATGCGAGACTATCTGGATGAAGCAGGATTCCTTGAAATTGAGACTCCCGTCCTTTCCAAGTCTACGCCCGAAGGCGCACGCGACTTCCTGGTACCCTCCCGCCTGTCCCCCGGTAAATTTTATGCTCTGCCCCAGGCTCCCCAGCAGTACAAGCAGTTGCTGATGGTTGCGGGGATGGAACGTTATTTCCAGATTGCCCGTTGTTTCCGCGACGAAGATTTGCGCGCCGACCGCCAGCCGGAGTTTACCCAGATCGACATCGAAGCCTCGTTCATTACTCCCGAAGACATTTATGCCTTGACGGAAGGCGCTCTCAAACGAGCTTACAAGGAAGCCATCGGCGTTGACATTCCCACTCCGTTCCCCCGCATGACGTGGAAGGAAGCGATGGATCAATACGGTTCCGATAAACCGGAATGCCGTTTCGACATGAAGTTGACGGACGTGTCCGACATTTTCACGTCAAGCGGATTCAAGGTGTTTTCCGGTGCCGTCAAGAATGGCGGAGTTGTTAAGGCGATCAATGCCAAGGGATTT
Source organism: Akkermansia sp. N21116 (assembly GCF_029854705.2). Classification (NCBI taxonomy): domain Bacteria; kingdom Pseudomonadati; phylum Verrucomicrobiota; class Verrucomicrobiia; order Verrucomicrobiales; family Akkermansiaceae; genus Akkermansia; species Akkermansia sp. N21116. Next base: position 2,318,118 of record NZ_CP139035.1, on the reverse strand, counting down.
TCAAATCCCTCCGTCGGTCAGATTGATTCCCTTACAAAGACGGCCATGGAAGCCGGAGCCAAAGGGTTGGCCTACATCAAAGTACGCGAAGACGGCTGGAAGAGTCCGATTACGAAGTTCCTTTCCGAAGATGAAATCAAGGCTCTGACGGAACGCCTGAATATCGAAACGGGCGATCTTGTCCTCTTTGCCGCCGGAGACTGGGAACAGTCTTGCAATATCCTCGGTCGCGTTCGCCTCCAGTGTGCCGATTTCATGGAAATCCTCAAAGGCAACACGGAACGCAATTTCCTTTGGGTGATTGAATTCCCGCTTCTCGGCTGGGACGAAGAAGAACAGCGCTGGGCGGCCATCCACCATCCCTTTACGCGTCCTGTCAAGGAAGACGAGGAAAAACTCCTCAAGGGAGAACTCAGTACGGAACTCCGCGCCCAGGCCTACGACGTTGTTCTCAATGGCGTCGAACTTGGCGGCGGTTCCATTCGTATCCACGAACGCGATCTCCAGGCGGCTATGTTCCGCGCTCTCGGAATTACGGAAGAACAAGCAACGGAACAGTTCGGTCACATTCTTTCCGCATTCTCCTATGGTGCGCCTCCCCACGGCGGTCTCGCCCTCGGTCTTGACCGCCTGGTGATGATGATCTGCGGAGCTGAGTCGATTCGTGAAGTGATTGCCTTCCCGAAGAACAACCGCGGTGCCGACCTGATGAGCGATTCCCCAGCGACGGTAGACTTCAAGCAACTACGCGATATTCACATTCAGGTTAAACTGCCTGAAAAGCTCCTGAAGGAGCAGCAGAACAAGGAAGCCTGAGGCTTTTTTGCCAATCTTGAACGCCTGAGCCGTTTCCGGATACCCGGGGACGGCTCTTGTGTATCTTGATGATTTTAAAACGTTGGCTTGCGCGGATAGAATTGTTCTTGTAGATAGTAAGCAGAATGAAATCTGGAATTCGCCATGGCGATAATGATCAACCTTCCTATCCCGCTTGGAATTCATTGTCCAAAAGTGCATTAACAGTGTTGCTGGCTTCTTCTTTTATGGGATGCTCTCAGCAGGAAAAAAGCCTGGATCTTCCGGGAGTACCTCCTCTTTCTCCCGGTCAATCTGACGGAAATTCTGCTGATTCCGAGGGAATACCCAGGCACCCCCCCATTCGATTAATGGGTAAGGTTCGCTCTGATCCACTACAGCCTGACTGTAAGGATCAACAATCATCGTCCAATTGAATCATGATAAAGATTCGATATCTAAACACCCACAAGAAATCACACTATCCATCCTTGACGTCGGCCTGTGAATTGAGCGAGTAGTCAATGAAGTCATTTGGCTTCTTCATGCCGTTCCCCAAACCGGAAAAGTCATGAAAGCCAAGGATATGGCCGTCAATTCTCAGGAGTAACAGTCCCATCAATCTTGATTCCATGTATTTGACCCTTTGCCTGACACGTGATTGCAACTTGCGGTGTGGCTATTGCTACGCAGGCCGCAAGTTTGCCCGTGCTATGGAATGGGATGTAGCGCGGCGAGCCATTGATCTGGGGATGGTCGAAACTTTGGCTCAGGCGGGAAAAACGGGCAGGGAACCGAAGATGATTCTAGGTTTTTTCGGGGGAGAACCCCTCCTGGAATGGGATCTATTGCGACGCTGTGACGACTATGCCAGCCAGTGTGCCGAACAACTGGGTATCCACATGCGACATACGCTGACGACGAATTTGACTCTGGTTACCCCGGATAAGAGCGCATGGCTCCATAGGCACAAGTACCACCTTGGTTTGTCTCTGGATGGTTGTGCTGCCATGCACAATACTTGGCGCAAGTATGCCAGTGGGGAAAAGAGCCACGGGGATTGCCTGCAAGGTTTGGAGTACGTCAAGGAGTTATCCGGCGATTGGGCGGAGATAATTATGGTGGTGGATCCGCGACAGGTTGGTTATCTATCGGAATCCGTACGTTTTCTGGGCGGTATTTCTCCCTACGGAATTGTGGTGAACTGTAACTTTTCAGCAGATTGGTCCGAGGAGGCCTGCTCGACGATGAACCGGGAGTTTGATCACATGGGCGAGCTCTGGCTCAATTGGTTTCGCGAAGGAACTCCACGTAGGATTAACGTGATCGACTCCAAGATCAAGACTCACCTTTGCGGTGGGTACCACGAAAAGGATCATTGCAAGATGGGCGAAACGGAACTCACTGTCTCGGTCAATGGCAATTTCTACCCCTGCGAACGTCTTGTGGGCGACGACGATCGGGAAGAACTTTGCTTCGGCAATGTCTTTACTGGTTTTGATATAGCACGGAGACTGTCCATCATCATGAGCCGTGGCAATAGGACGGAAACCTGCCAAAGCTGCCCTGTAAAGGAACGTTGCGTCAACTGGTGTGGTTGCTCCAACTATGCTTCGACGGGCAGGCTGGACGAAGTATCACCCTTCATGTGCTTCCACGAACGCCTATCCATGAAGGTAGCCGATCGTGTAGGCGGGATTTTATGGGAAGAGAAGAACCCATTGTTTATCAATCTATTTTACGGGAATCTTAAGGAGGGTTAACAGAATGGACAGCAACTCTACATGGATGCGGAAATGTTTGAGGCGCTGGGGGATGTCACTCGTTATTCCTGGAATTGTAGGTTTGATCTTCTGGATGGGAGTCAAATGGCCGATTGATTCGAAGCTACCAGCTGAACCTTTGCAATTACAGGGGCTTGACGCAGATTGGCCTTCTCCTCTGGATTTGCCGGATGCCATGCCTTATGACAAGGTTGTCTGGCTCTGTTCGCACAATGCCATGAGTAATGGAATGGATGGCTGGGTATGCCCCAATCAGAACTGGAATATCCCCTCTCAGCTCCAAGCCGGAATCCACGCTCAGATGTGGGATGTATGGCTTCAGGGGGAAGAACTTGTCTTGCGCCATGGCAATGAAACGGCATCCTTTCCCGGTGCGATTCCTTTGCGGAGGGCTTTCGGAATGGTGGGGGAATATTTGCGAAACAATCCGAGGGCGATTGTAACGCTGATTTTGGAATCCTACGTCCCGAATGCATCTATCCGTAAAGTTGCGGGAGAAGCCGGCGTCTCTGATTTCTGTACCGTCCTGCCAGTGAACGGGTCATGGCCTACTTTGGGCGAAATGAGAGCTCAAGGAAAACGCCTGGTGATGCTGACGGACAGGCCGGATGGTGTCGGACAATGGCCGATGCCCGTTTGGGAACATTGTGTGGAAACTCCGTGGAAGAATAAATCCGCGGACGCCATGGACGATGCTCCCGGGCGGGGAAGAGAGAAAAACCGTTTTCTTATCGTTAATCACCTGGTATCGGCTTTCCGTCCTTCGCGAGCGACAGCAGAAACAATCAATGCTGCAGGTGTTCTACAGGAGCGGATTCGGCGAATTCAGGCGAGGTGGGGGAGGCAACCCAATTTCTGGGTGATGGATTTTGTCGATATAGGGGATGGACGAACATGTGTTCACGATTGGAATAAAGCATGGAAAGCCGGGAATCCCCCAAATTCCTGAAAGACCCATTTGGAAATGGGCGTATAATTTCTATTCTATCGACATTATGAAGAAGAAGCATTTGACAACATGGAGCCGAAATGCCCTTGCCGGAGCCGCCCTAGTCGTTTCCGGTTTGGCACTGGCTCAGGAAAAGCCCGTTTACATGGATGAATCCAAACCGGTGGAGGAGAGAATCCAGGACGCTCTTTCGCGGATGACTCTGGAAGAAAAAGTAGCCATGTGCCATGGTCAGGCTACCTTCAGCAGTCCCGGTGTCCCACGCCTCGGCATTACGGAGCTTTGGATGAACGACGGTCCGCACGGTATGCGTGCGGAAACAAACTGGCACAATTTCGGACGTGCCGGATGGACGAATGACAAATGTACCGCTTTTCCGGCTTTGACTTGTCTGGCGGCCACTTTCAACCCCGACATGTCTGCCTTGTACGGGAAATCTATTGGAGCGGAAACCCGCTACCGTAAAAAGGATGTCTTGCTTGGTCCGGGGGTCAATATCTATCGTACTCCTTTGAATGGCAGAAACTTTGAATATATGGGAGAAGACCCTTTCCTGTCCTCCGTCATGGTCGTTCCGTATATCCGGGAAGCACAGAAATTCGGAATTGCCGCCTGCGTCAAACACTATGCCTTGAACAATCAGGAAACCCACCGCAGCGGTATTGACGTTCAGGTAAGTGACCGAGCCCTGAATGAAATCTATCTCCCCGCCTTTAAGGCTGCCGTCACCAAGGGAGGAGCCTGGGCGATTATGGGGGCATACAACCGATTCCGCGGTGATTACTGCTGTGAAAACGACCTCTTCCTGAACAAAATTCTCAAGGGAGACTGGAAGTTCGACGGTGTCGTGATCAGTGACTGGGGAGCGACCCACAATACGAAAAAGGCGGCGGAAAACGGGCTGGACATCGAAATGGGAACGAGTACGGATCCCAATAAAAACTTTATGGGTACCCCCATGCTGGAAGCCGTCAGGAAGGGTGAAATCAAAGAGTCGGTCGTCGATGACAAAGTGCGCCGCATCCTGCGGCTTGCTTATCGGACGGCGTTGAATCCGAACCGTCCCTGGGGCAGTTTTGCTACCGATGAACATGCCGATGCTTCGCGGAAGATTGCCGAAGAAGGTATTGTGCTGTTGAAGAACGACGGTCATCTGCTTCCTGCTGATCCCGGCAAGGTGGGAAAAATTGTTGTCGTCGGTGAGAATGCCGTGAGAAAAATGACTGAAGGCGGCGGCAGCTCCGAACTCAAGGTCAAGGAAGAGATATCTCCTCTGGACGGAATCAAAACGGCTTTCCCGAAAAGTCAGGTCGACTATGTCCCGGGTTATGCTTCCAATGGCAAGGATACGGAAAAACTCCGCAACGATGCGGTGAAGGCAGTTGCCGGAGCCGATGTCGTGTTTTTCTTCGGAGGATTGAACAAGAACGGAGGGCAGGACAGCGAAGGGGCCGACCGTGGAGGTTATGCCCTGCCGTACTATCAGAATGAATTGATCGAAGCACTTGTGGCAGCAAACCCGAAAACGGCGGTCATTCTCATTTCCGGCAATGCCGTGGAGACTCCGTGGATTGATCAAGTCCCGGCTCTGGTGCAAGGGTGGTATGGCGGTTCCCAGGCAGGAAACGCCTTGGCGAATATCCTTTCCGGCAAGGTGAACCCGTCCGGCAAGCTCCCGATGTCCTTTCCGGTAAAATTGACGGACATAGGCGCCCATTCTTACGACGAGCTTTGCTATCCCGGCAAGGATGGCAAGGAGGAATACAAGGAGGATATCCTTGTCGGTTACCGTTGGCTGGATACCAAGAAGATCTCGCCACGCTTCCCGTTCGGACACGGACTTTCCTATACGACATTCAAAATCGACGGATTGAAGACGGACAAGGATGCCTACGGTGTCGACGAACCGGTCAAGGTCACTTGCAAGGTGACGAACACCGGGGCGGTTCCCGGTGCGGAGGTTGTTCAGCTCTACGTACATGACGAGGAGTCGTCGGTGCTTCGTCCGGAGAAGGAACTCAAGGGGTTTTGCAAGGTTTTTCTGAAGCCGGGTGAAAGCCGTGAGGTAATCATGGAACTAGGCAAGGACGCTTTTTCCTATTACGACGACAAGGAGAAGACCTGGACGCTGGAGGGAGGTCGATTTGAATTGATCCTCGGTAATTCGTCCCGTGATGCCTCGTCTGTAAGAAAGAGCATTCAAGTAGGCCGGTAATTCAATCTTTCTGTTTCCGAACAGAGACAGTACGACAAAAGGGCAGGGCCGCCTCGCCGGAATTCGAGACGGCCCTGCCTTTAAGTTATTTTGGAAAGCCTCTTAACGCTGCAGGAAGAGAAGCTCGGAATAAGTCGGAACAGGCCAGAGTTGAGAATCCGTGATTATTTCCAGAGAGTCGATTGCTTTGCGCAGGGCACTCATGCCGAATTTCATGGCGTCCGTGTCTTTGGCTTTGCGGGCTTCCCGGAGAGATTGAACCCATCCGGGGATGGAATCGTAGAGTTCTCCGATACGGGATGCACGTTCGATTGCAGTATTGAGTCCGGCTGTGAGTCCGGCTTTTTTGAGGCGGACAATGGTGTCGGCCAGTTCGGAAAGCTGTTTTGCGACAGCCGGCATGTACATGGTTTCAGCCATGAGGATGGCCGTTTCCGTTTCGATGCACAATTCCTTGAGGTAGATTTCCATCTGAACTTCGTAGCGGGCATGCAATTCGCTGGGGGACATGACCTGGTACTTGTCGAAAAGGGAAACGGCTTTTTCTTCTTCCAGAGCGGCCAGGGCTTCAAGAGCTCCGGGACGGTTGTACAGGCCGCGGCGTTCCGCTTCCTTGACCCATTCCTTGCAGTATCCGTCTCCGCTGAAGAGAATGCGTTTGTGACGCTTGATGATGTTCCGGAGGGTTTTCTGGAGGACTTCATGGAATTCGGGTTTTCCGGCCACGGGTTCCAGAATCGTGGTGACTTCGTCCAGGGCTTCGGCCATGATGGTATTGAGAACAGTCATGGGCCAGGCACATGTCTGGGAGGAACCGACGGCCCGAAACTCGAACTTGTTGCCGGTGAAAGCAAATGGACTTGTACGATTACGGTCCGAGGTGTCCAGGGGAAGGTCGGGAAGGGAATCGACTCCGATATTCATGACTCCCTTCTTGCGGGCGGAACCGGAACCTCCGTTTTCGATCTGCTTGATAATTTCGTCCAGAAGATCCCCCAGATAGATGGAGATAATGGCTGGCGGAGCTTCGTTGGCCCCAAGACGATGTTCGTTACCCGCTTTGGCCACGGAAGCCAGGAGGATGTCGGCATGCTTGTCGACGGCCATAATGATACAGCAGAGAAGCGTCAGGAAAATAGCATTTTCGTGAGGGCTCTTGCCCGGGTTGAAGAGACTGCCGAAACCGGGTGCTCCGAGAGACCAATTGTTGTGCTTGCCGGAACCGTTGACTCCGTCAAACGGTTTTTCGTGAAGCAGGCAGACGAGACCGTGCTTGTTGGCAGTCCGGCGAAGGACTTCCATGAGCAACATGTTGTGGTCTACGGCCAGGTTGAGGCTTTCAAAGATCGGGGCGATTTCGAACTGGCAGGGAGCTACTTCATTGTGCCGGGTTTTGGCTGGGATGCCAAGCTTCCAAAGAGCTTCATCCACATCGACCATAAATTCCAAAACGCGATCTTCAATAGCTGCAAAATAGTGGTCCTCCATTTGCTGGTGCTTGGGAGGGATGGTGCCGAAGAGTGTTCTCCCGCACATCATCAGGTCGGGACGCTTGCTGAAGAGTTTCTTGTCAACCAAGAAGTATTCCTGTTCGGCTCCGAGGTCGGGCGTTACGCGGATATCGGGAGATTCCCCGAAACAGGCAAGCAAGCGCTGCGTTTGAAGGGCAACGGCTTTCATCGAACGGAGAAGGGGCGTCTTCTTGTCTAGCGCTTCTCCTTTGTAGGAACAGAAAGCCGTGGGAATGCACAATGTCGCCCCGTGTCCGGTACGTTTGATAAAAGCGGGGCTGGTAGGATCCCATGCCGTATAGCCGCGGGCTTCAAAGGTGGCGCGGAGACCGCCGGAGGGAAAACTGGAGGCATCCGGTTCGCCTTGGACGAGGTTCTTGCCGGAGAAGGATAGTTCCAGGTTGCCTTCATTGTCCACTTCTACAAAGGAATCGTGCTTGCCGGCTGTGGAACCGTTTAACGGCTGGAACCAATGCGTGTAGTGGCTGGCCCCTTTTTCAAGAGCCCACTGCTTCATGGCGACAGCGACATCGTCGGCAATGTCGGGATCAAGCTTGTGGCCTTTCCTGATCGTAGCAAGGAGCTTTTTATAAACATCCTTGGAGAGGTAGTTCCTCATTGTTTTCAGGTTGAAAACGTCTTGACCGTAAATGGACGAGATGAGTTGCGAGGCATTTTCCAGCGGGGAGGGAAGAACGGTTTTCATGTGAAGGGAAGGCCTTGGAAGACGGCGGAAAAATAACATATCCGTCTGGTAACGCAAGGCTCAAGATGGACTGATGGCTCTTGTCTTTGTCAGGATTTTCCTGTGAGGGAGAAAAAAACTTTGTCCGGTTCCGCATATTGTGGACGGAACCGGACAAAGTGGAGAGAGAGGGAAAAGCGGACGAAGAGTCGTTTTTCCCTTGTTTCATAGCGTAGTCGGCTATTTCTTTAATTGTTCGGGAGTTGCCTCCCGGACAATTACTTCGGTTTGCGAAGGCTTGAGTCCTTTGGAGATGACCTGGAGGATGGCTTTGCCGCTCTGTCCCCGTTTGGAACGCAGGATGACCTGGGCCAGTCCGTGAAAGGCTTTGATTTTCATAATGGAACTGTTATTCGGGTTGGACATGACGGTGAAGTCGGTAGGGTCTCCGTTGCAGATGCCTGCAATGTCGGCGGCTCCCGTCACTTTAACCGCGAGTTCGTTGTTGGCAGTCGGCACGATAAGACCATTTTTGTCACGCAGGGAAATCGTGATATAGGCAAGATCTCTTCCGTCGCCGACGATACTGTCGGTTTCCGGACGAACTCTGATTGAGGCCGGTTCCCCGGTGGTGCGGACGGTTTCCTGTGCCCATTCCTTACCGTCTTTGCGGGCGACAACCTTGAGTTCTCCGGGCTGGTAGACAACATCATTCCAGACGAGGCGGTAACGGTCCTTTTCACCCTTGCCTTTTTTACGGACTCCGAGGGATTTGCCATTAAGGAAGAGTTCCGCTTCATCTCCGCTGGTGTATACATGGACGGGAGTGACAAGTCCCTTGCGTTCCGGCCAGTTCCAGTGGGGCAGGATGTGGGCGACAGGAAGTTCCGGGCGCCAATGGGCTTGATAGATGTAGAAGCGATCCTTGGGAAAGCCGCAAAGATCCACGATGCCAAAGTAGGAACTGCGGGAAGGAGCCTTGTTGCCCATTTCCTTAAGAAGCTTCATGTAGGCTTCCCGTTCCTTTTCATCGGTGAAGTTGGCTGCGTTGGTTTGGTCGAGATTATAGGGAGTCGGTTCACCCAGATAATCGAATCCTGTCCAGACGTATTCTCCGGCTGAGGTCGGGCTATCTTCCTGAGCGGCGAATTCTACGTCGGGACGATAGGCCCAACCCGGCGCAAACAAGTCATAGGAACTGACCTGGAAGTTGTAAAAGCCTTTGTTCTTGTCCCAATTCTCCGGTACTGGGAAGAAATATTCCCCGCGTGTACTGACACAGGAGGCCGTTTCGCTGCCGTACACGGGCTGGTTCGGACGGTCTTTGCTGAATTTGTTATAAGCCCACGGTTTGTAATTGAACCCGTACACGTCTACCGTGTCACCGAAGCCGTTGCGGGCTGCAGCTTCGACATTGCAACCGGCGGTAACGAGGCGGGTCGGGTCTTCCCTGTGGAAAAGATCCGTGAGCATTTGGGAATACTTCGGTCCGTCTGCCGTATGCTGTTCGGAAATTTCGTTACCGCTGCTCCACAGGACGACAGAGGGGTGGTTGCGGTCACGGTGGACGAAGTTGATGAGATCGCGTTCGTGCCATTCGTCAAAGTAGTTGTGGTAGTCCTGTCCTTTTTTGGGTTCATGCCACATATCGAAAAGCTCGTCGATTACAACGACGCCGTTCCGGTCGCAGGCTTCCAGCAATTCCGGGGCTGGCGGGTTGTGGCTTGTTCGGATGGAGTTGACGCCCATTTCTTTGAGGATACGGACCTGGCGTTCGTAGCCGGCCTTGTGCACGGCAGTACCGAGAGGCCCGAGGTCTCCATGCTGGCAAACGCCTTTGAGCTTGATTTTGTCGCCGTTCAAGTAGAAGCCGTCCGGTTTCCATTCCACCGTACGGATACCGAAGTCCGTGGTGCGTTCGTCCACTTGCTTGCCATCTACCATAACCGTTGTACGGATGGTGTACATGTGCGGAGATTTCATGGTCCACAATGCGGGATTTTTGACTTCCAATCGGGTTGCTACCGATCCCTTTTTCCCGGGAGAAATTGGGGCTCCTTCGGTTTCCTGGGAGGCAACAACGTCGCTTCCCTGAAGAATTTCCTCTTTGACGACAGGGGTTACGACTGCATCCGTTTGGTTGACAACGGAAGTTTCCACATCGACCTGGGCCAATTCCTTTCTCACTTCGGGCGTTTTAACAAAGACACCCCATTGATCGATATGAACCGGATTGGAAATGTTCAGCCAGACATGCCTGTAAATGCCGCCGCCGGGGTACCAGCGCGATGAATGGGGTGGATTGTCTACCCGGACGGCAATCGTATTTCTTTGTCCGACACGGATATACGGAGTAATATCGACGCGGAAGGAAGAATAGCCGTACTTCCATTCCCCGGCGAGTTCTCCGTTGACATAAATCTTCGGACGAGACATGACTCCGTCGAAATCAAGATAAAAGCGATTGCCGGAAGTCTTGGCCGGAATATCAAGCGTTTTCCTGTACCAGCCAATACCGACCCAGGGAAGCTTTCCGGTTTCGTTTTCCAGTTCCATGCGGAAGGGCCCTTCAATACCCCAGTCATGCGGCAGGTTCAGGGAACGCCACTGGCTGTCATTGAAAGAAATAGACTTCGGGTGATCTTTGTCCGCGTTATTGCCCGATACCTTGGGCAAGAGCGGTTGATCTTTCTCGTCAAGCAGGGAAATCTCCCGGACGCTGGCCCAGTTGGCTCCTCCGTTGCCTTTAACTGTCAGCTTGTAGTAACGATAGGTGCCGCTAATCTTTGCTGAATCCTCCTGGGTTTGATTGTCACCGGAAGAGACTTCAGCCAGCTTTTTCCAACTGCGTCCGTCGGTGGATCCCTCCAGAGTGAAAAGATGTTTGGCTTGTTTTTCCCAGATGATTTTTACTTCTTGGGGAGAGACTGCACGCCCCATGTCAATCGTCAGATTGTGACCGGATTTGTTGTCTGCCGCGCACCAGCGGGTACTGCGGTCTCCGTCCATGGCGTTGGAGGCAGGATTGCCTGATTCTTCGCTATCGGCAATCAGCATGGAAGCCGACTTGCCCGGCTCTTGCTTGACCGTACCGTCAGGCATTTTGCCGAAACGAGCGAATTTCCATCCGAAATCCAGTGTTTCCGTTTGTGTTGTATCTACGGGTGCTGCGAAAGCCTGGGATACGCACAGGGCTGTCATGCACAGGGCAATATGGGATAGGGAGAACTGCATCACCAACTGCTGTATCATAAAAGACGACCTTGAGGCAAGGTTTTCTATAATATAAAAAAGGAAACCCTGTGGTTTCATTCACCCGTCCGGATTATAAACCGAAGGCAGGGAATAGACTTGTGGAATCTGCCCATCCGGGGTAGGAGATAAAGGAAATTATGGACCTTGACGCCAGCAAAGCCGGAAAATTGATCGACGATGTACGGGACAATAAACCGCTCGTCCACCATATCACAAACTATGTGACTGTGAATGACGTTGCCAATGCGGTGCTCGCCTTGGGCGGTGCTCCCGTGATGGCCGATGAATTCGAAGATGCCGTAGAGATGGCCGGGATGGTTTCTTCTTTGGTATTGAATATGGGGACGTTGAACAGGCGGACAATCGACTCAATGGTCGCAGCCGGTAAACGGGCGAATGAACGGGGGATCCCCGTGGTATTCGATCCTGTTGGTGCCGGGGCGACATCCTTGCGCAACGAGACCGCACGAATGCTTCTGCAGGAAGTTAAGATGGCGGTTGTGCGAGGCAACTTGTCCGAGATTTCGTTTATCGCAGGGTTGAAGGCCGTAACGCGCGGTGTAGATTCCGGAGAAACCGAAGCCGGAGCAAATCCATCTGCCGTAGCCCGGACAGCGGCAGGAATGTGGAATTGCTCCGTCGCGATGACAGGAGCCATTGATGTGATTACGGATGGAAGGAAAACGATTGGCATTGCCAACGGTCATCCGATGATGGCCCGTGTGACGGGAACCGGTTGCATGGCTTCCGCATTGGTCGGTACTTGTGCCGGAGCAACGGATGACATGCTGCTGGCTGCCCTGGCCGGAACGGCTGCCATGGGAATTGCCGGAGAACTTGCCTGGGAACGGACGGGGGATAAGGGCACCGGATCATTCCGTACAGCTCTCATGGATGCCTTGAGCATCATGGAGCAAAGTACAATGGAGCAATGGGCAAGATTTCATGAAAATTTCTCCTGATTATTCCCTCTATCTTTGTACGGATCGCAGCCTGATGTCATCGGACTCTCTTGAGGCATGCGTTGAACAAGCCGTTTCCGGAGGATGCACGGTTGTCCAATTGAGGGAAAAGGATTGTTCGTCCCGCGAATTTTACGATCTGGCTTGCCGCGTGAAATCGATCACGGATGCCCATGGCGTCCCGCTTATTATCAATGACCGTGTAGATATAGCTCTGGCAGTTGAAGCCTCCGGGGTGCATGTCGGGCAGAAGGATTTACCCGCTGGAGCGGTAAGACGGATTATGGGAACGGATGCCTTAGTCGGAGTGTCCGTCACCAACCGGGAGGAGGCTTTGAAAGCCGTATGCGCCGGGGCGGATTACTTGGGCGTAGGGGCGATGTTTACTACCGGGACGAAGAATGACGCCGCACTTGTAAGTATGGAGGAGCTGGTGCGGATCAGGGAAGCTGTTTCTGTTCCTTTGGTGGTTATCGGAGGAATCAATGCTGCGACGCTTCCTTTGTTTCACGGCATCGGCATTGACGGAATTGCCGTTGTTTCCGCCATTGTTGCCCGGCAGGATATAGTCGGGGCTGCATCCTCTCTGGCAAGGATGTTCCGTGAATTGAAATAATTTCAAAAAACTTCCCTGTGCTTCACGGAGGAAACACAGGGAATATGGAAAGGGGGAAATCAAACGATCCCGTCGGGGGACCTTCGGGTATTACTCCATTGATTTTATCATCAATTCCGACACCTTCTTTCCGGACATGAGCATGCCTCCGAAAATGGGACCCATGCGGAAACTGCCGCTGACGCCGTTGGCTGCCATGCCGGAGACAAACAGCCCGGGATAGATTTCCTTGGTATTTTCAATCGTCGTCCGTTCTCCTTCTTCGACGGAAAGAGATTTTTCACCAACGACCCCTCCCGTGGGAGTGTCCAGCTTGATCCCGTTTTTGCGGGCGACGGTGGAGGCGATTTCGCAATCGTGCCCGGTTCCGTCGAGGACGGCTTTGGCCAGAATCGTCAGAGGGTCGACGTGCATATGCTGAAGAAGAACTGGAGTCCAGTTGACGACCACGCCGGAGACACGGTCGTTCTTGAAAACGACGTCTTCCACGGAATAGCAATTGAAGATGGTAGCTCCGGCTTTCGTCGCCTGGTAAAGCAGGGCGGATGTCGCATGCACGGAATCGATGACATAGGCGTTTTCCGCGTATTTCTTGTAGCCGATTTCCAGGTCGTCAACGATCGAAAGGGCTTCTTCCTGAATGATAATGTCGTTGAACATCATGGCCCCGCCCCACATACCGCCGCCGGGGGCGAGTTTGCGGTCGAAGAGAGCGACTTTTTTCCCGGCTTTGGCCAGATAGTAGGCTGCAACAATGCCGGATGGTCCTCCTCCGACGATGGCTGCATCAAGTTCCAGATTGCTTTTCAGCTTGTCGAAGTAGGAATCGATAATTCCGCAGGATACGAGTTTTTCCATGGTGATAGATGGTAATTGGGACTGGGGATGAGAACCATGAGTCGGTTTCATGCCATGCGAAGGATTGTAAATAGGAATACCTTCTTGGGAACAGCAATGTCTGCCATAGTAAAAACGAACTGCTGCGAAAACGGGAGGAACATGTTTTCTCCAAACGATTTTTCGCATCACATGCCAGGTTCTATTTTACAGATTTACAGAATCAGACACTTGGCATACAAGTTCACCATGAGACTTATCCTGAAAATTGTGGCCGGTATCTTGCTGGGCATGGTCATAGGCAGTTTTGCTCCGGGAATGGGAGCCGAATGGCTGGTGCGGCTGATGGTGACAGTACAAACAATGATCAACGAGCTGATTGTTTTCGTTATTCCCTTGATCGTCTTCTTTTTTATTACCTCGGGAATTTCCTCTTTGCCGGACCAGGCGGGAAAAATGTTGGGAAAAACGGTCGGCATTTCCTATCTCTCAACCGTTTTGGCAGCATCCATGGCTTTTTGGATAGCCTCGCCATTGATTCCCTCCCTTGTGGGGCAGGAACTTCCTCCAGTGCCTGCCGGACAGAGAGCATTTGCTCCTTTTCTTACATTGGAAATCCCGCCTTTAATGGGAGTTATGACGGCTCTCGCTCTTTCGTTCGTATTCGGACTTTCTATCCAGAAGCTTAAACTGGTTTCCATCAAATCATTTGCCGATGAAGGGAAAAGTGTGGTTGAACTCTTTCTGGGAAGCGTGGTGATTCCCTTGCTGCCTTTTTATATCGCCGGAGAATTCGCCAAACTTGCGGCAGAAGGGCAGGCCGTACGGATGCTCGGTACCTTTTTTTCCGTTCTTTGCCTGGCAGTATGCCTCCACTTTCTATGGCTCAGCGTTCTGTATACGCTTGCCGGAATTAAAAGTGGAAAACCTCCCTGGAAGATTCTAGCGACCATGTTTCCTGCCTACCTGACGGCTTTGGGTACCATGTCGTCCGCAGCAACAATTCCCGTCACCTTGCGCCAAGCCAAAAAAGCGGGAGTACCTCCTCACGTTGCCGACTTTACGATCCCGCTTTGCGCCAACATCCACTTGTCGGGTTCCGCCATCACAATTTCAACGTGTTCACTGGCCCTCATGTTCCTGACGAACCACCATGTGCCCGCCTCTTTTGACGCATTTCTGCCGTTTATCCTCGTCCTCGGAATCGTGATGGTAGCCGCCCCGGGGGCTCCCGGCGGTGCTGTCCTTTCAGCTCTCGGAATTTTGCAATCCATGTTGCATTTCAGCGATGCTCAATGCGCCCTCATGATTGCTCTCTACATTGCTCAGGATAGTTTCGGTACAGCCTGCAATGTCACTGGAGATGGAGCGTTGTCAATTCTTGTCTCTCCTAAAAACGAAAGAGCAAAGCAATAAAAAAGAGCATATTAAGATAGTTTAACTATATAATTAAATATAGTTATTATAGTCCTCCTCAGGATTTTATTCTGCATACGGACTTTACGGTTTTTCCTATGCCCTGATCATGGTAGGGAAGAATCCATTATGTCGACGGAATCCCTTTTTCCCTCCATTGTTATCGCCTCGATCTTAGGATTTTCTCCTTTGCCGGGATGGTCGCACCCTCAGCAGAATGTATCAGTTGCCCGGAAAGGGCAATCGGGCCCCACCGTCTGCAGCCCGGAAACGCTCCGTCGTGCAGACGCTATTGTCCAATCGCTGAAAGGACGTGTTGGAATTGCTGTCGAACTGGACGACCAGCTGTTATACAGCCATCTTTCCGGAGAAGCTTTTCCGATGCAAAGCGTCTTCAAGTTTCCTCTGGCCCTTGCTGTTTTAAATCTTGTCGATCAAGGCAGCATGAAATTGGATGATCCTATCCTTGTGAGTCCGGATGAAATCCACTCCAATACCTGGAGTCCTATGAGGGAAAAGTATCCTCAGGGAGGAACCATTCCCTTAAAGGAGCTGATCCGTTACTCTGTAGCGGAGAGTGATAACAATGCCTGCGATATCCTGTTTCGTCTGGTCGGAGGCGTCGAATCCGTCCAAAACTACCTCCGGAACAAAGGAATCGCAGACATTCGCATTTGTTCAACGGAAGAAGAGATGCATCGCGATAATAAACTCCAATACGCCAATTCCTCAACCCCGCTGGCGATGAACATTTTATTTCGTTCCTGGAATTCCGGAAAAATGCTCGGAAAGGAATCAACCCGCTTTCTCAAGGATGTTCTGGAACAGACCGTAACCGGAGCGGGCCGTCTCAAGGGGAAATTGCCTAAGGAAACGGTTGTTGCTCATAAGACAGGAACTTCGGATATCTCTCCCGAAGGAGTTGTCAGTGCATTGAACGATGCCGGTGTTATCAGATTGTCCGAAGGAGGGAACCTGTTTATCAGCATATTCGTCTCTGATTGCAAAGAAGATCCCAAGGAAATCGAACATGCCATGGCCGAGCTTGCATTCCTGTTCTACAGGGAATTATCGCGTTCGTAGAATCATGGACGATTATACGTGTCCTGGAGAAATTCAAAAGGCTGCCTGGATTCAGGCAGCCTTTCAAGATAATGAAATAAAGGAAATTTAGAAAGACAAATCAGTCAAGAAGACTCTTGGATGCCTTGAATGTTACAATCTTGGCGGCGGGAATCGTTATCGCTTCTCCCGTTTTTGGATTGCGGCCTTGACGAGCGGGGCGTTCCTTGATGGCAAATGTTCCGAAACCGATCAATTGGACAGAACCGTCCGTTTTGAGGGCTTCTTCGATACTGCCCAACACGGCTGCTACAGCCGCCCGGGCTTTGCAACTACCGTCACAGCCCAGCTGGTTGCGCACTTCTTCAATAAGCTCTGCTTTGTTCATATCAGTGAAGAAGTTATCATGGGTGATTTATTCTGCGCAAGAGGATAAACTGTAATACGCCCTGTTTTTCAAAGAAAGGGATATTTATCGATAAGACGTTGCATTGTGTCAATTTCAGAAGCAATTTGGCATGAAATATCCTGTTTTAAAGTCGGAGGCAGAACATTCCATGTATAGGTTTCTACTTCAAGGACAGGCCGAAAATGAGGATGACTTCTGAGATATTCTACTACGGCAAGATTTAGCTCGTGAGTATTTTCCAACGGTGCTTCCGGGGTGGCTCCGAGGGGAATATGGTAATGAATACGGAATCGGGAACCATGAAGCACTTCCGGATGCCGGTTGGCCCACTCCAAGGCTTCAGGCAAATCGGCAAAGAGCATGGGGGTATTGTCATCAGGTAACAGGATACTTGTTTGATGGAAATAGGTTTGCTCTGCATAGGGAAGGAGAATGGATAGATCTCCTGGTGAAGAAACATTGAGTTCCAAAGCGTTGGAAAACTGAATCTTGACAACGGGAATATCGTATTCATTCCAGGCAGAGAGAGAGAAGTCCGAGGATTCTCCCATGACGGCGAAGTGGCATGTGTCGTAGGTAACGCCCAGATGCTTTTGAATCAATTCCGGCCTGCGGGAAACACTCTGCAAACGATGGAAAAATCGGATGGTTCCGTAGGTATCGTCGAAATGTCCCATAGGTTCCGGTTCCAGACCGACTGTTAGAATTTTGCCGGTTTCCTGATGAATGCGGTTCATCAAGCCGCACAAGGAATCCAGATAGGCAAACATGCGTTCTTCATCGGCATGGAAATATTTGTGAGATCCAGGCAGGGTGCTGACTGTCAAAGGTATGTATTCTTGCGGGGAAATCCGTGCCAGAATATTCAATAATTTTTCCGTGTACTCGAACCGTTCGTATGTCGTCCAGTCCGGTTTGAAGACGAGCTCCTTGATACGGCCTTCGTGAAAGTTGCCATAGGGAAATCCGTTGATTGTTTGGACGACGGCATCCCATTCGGAAAGCCAGAGCTTGAGACGTTCTATTTCCCCAGGAAATGTCAATAAATCGGTCGCCGCTTTAGCCGACAACCGGAGCCCGATGCCCAAGGGGGCGTTTAGGGCAGGAGATTTCCATTCTTCCAGATAATGGCGAATAGAGGGTATCCCGGCTTCCAGAGAAGCAAAAGTCTCTTGCCAGGATTCGGCAGGATAAATGTTTGTACAGTAGGAAATCATGCCAGGAAATGGAAAAGAAAAGCGCCCGCCAACCGGTCATTTACGGCTGACGGGCGGGATGAAATAATTTATTTCACTTCAAATCCGGCAACGGACACATTGGCAATGCCTGCCTTGCCCCGGGATATTAGAATGCGGGCGTCGCTGGCCGTCGTACCTTTCAATTTGTAAGTTTTCGTTTCGGGTGCATCACATTGGATGGTATCGCTCACGACATCAAGGAACTGACCTCCTCCTGACGAAACCTGGATGATGAAATCGGCCTTGCTGCCTTTTCCCCATGTTACCTGAATTTCACGGGGCTGGGAACCTTCCTTGAGTGACAGGGTCAGATAATCGCCTGCACTGGCCGGCCAGGATGTGGTCTTGTCTCCGTCAACGGCTCGGGAAGCAAGATTCTGTCCGGTCGAAGCGGAAAGAATATTGGAGAGGAGTTTGCCTTCCGGCTTGTTTTGCTGGCGGGAGAGAGCCTGACGGTCATTGGCGTCAATGACCGTCAGAGTACCTTTCAACTTCGTTTTGACAGAGGATTCGCCGATCATGATTTCGAAGTCTCCGGGTTCAACGACACGTTCGCGGTGAGCATTGATGAGGGCCAGATCCTGCGGATCCAATTCCAGTTCGACACACTTCGATTCGCCAGGTTTCAGATGGATTCTGTCGAAACCATTCAAGAGCTTTTCATAACCGGAGATGGAGGAAATGATGTCGCGCGTGTACAATTGGACGACTTCATCCCCTTCACGGTCTCCCGTATTTTTGAGGGTAAAGCTGACTTTGACTTTCTGATTGGGCGTCACGACCCGAGGTTCGATCTGCAAGTCGGAGTACTTGAAACTCGTGTAGCTCAGACCGTGTCCGAACGGATAAAGGGGACCATTGACACGGGACTGGTTGCCCCTCTGACCGGGAGTGCCTCCTCCGTTGACTTGTGAAGCCAGCCGGGAGGGGAAGTTGAACGGAATTTGCCCGGTGGTCTTCGGGAAAGTGACGGTCAGTTTACCGCCCGGGTTGTAGTCCCCGAAGAGGACGTCGCTGATCGCCGTCCCTCCCTGAGAACCGGGATACCATGCTTCGACGATAGCGGGCACGTTTTGGTCGGCCCAGTTAATGCTCAAGGGTCGGCCATTGATCAGCACGAGGACGACGGGCTTGCCGGTAGCGTGCAGAGCGCGCAGGAGATCTTCCTGTCTGCCGGGAAGATCCAGGGAAGAGCGGGATTTGTTCTCGCCGCATGTGCGGGGACCTCCACCAAGTACGGCGATGATAACGTCGCTGTCCTTGGCGGTTTCGACGGCCTGGTCGATGTTTCTCTGTTCATCGGCTGTTAGCGGCATGCGGACGATTTCCGATTCGGGCCAACGGGCGTCCACAAGATCGCACCCCTTGGAGTAGGCAACTTCAGCTTTTCCTGCGAGCTTCTTTTTCACCCCGTCGAGCACAGTGGTTACTTCCACGGCCAAAGGACCGTAGTGAGTCAGGGCAAAAGCCTTTTCATCGGCATTCGGTCCGATAACGGCCACCTTCTTGAGTTTGTTTGCGTCGAGAGGCAGAGTTTTGTCCTTGTTCTTGAGCAGAACGATGGCTTCCCGGGAAGCCTGCAAGGCAACCTGTTGGTTTTCTTCGGAATTGACTTCCTTGTCGGCTGCGGCCAGATCGGTTTGGTAGGGATGGTCGAAAAGGCCGACGAGGAATTTGACGCGGAGAATGTCGCGGACGCGTTCATCAATGGTTTCCATGCTCAATCCTCCTTCACGCACGAGTTCGCGAAGGGGCAGGACATAAGAATCCGGAGACCGGAAAGTACAGCGAATGTTCAACCCGGCATCGACGCTTTGCCGGACAGCGTCTTTCATGTCCAACGCGGTTTTGTGCTTCTGATAGAGATATTCGACGGCATCGCTGTCGGAAACGACGTAACCTTTAAATCCGAAATCCTTGCGGAGGCGGTCCGTGAGCCAGTACTTGCTGCTCTGGATCGGTTCTCCGTCGTAGTCGTTATAGGAGCTCATAGCTCCAAGGAGACCGGCTTTGCCAATAACCTTCCGCCAGGGATATACGTGGATCAGTTCGACTTCGCGGGGTGACATTTGTGGATCAACGCGGGACATGCCTTCTCTCGCCCCCTTGTTATTGCTGTAAGCAATGTAATGCTTGGCCGTGGCGGCAACCTGATAGTCTTTCTGCATCCCTTTGGCCATTTCCACACCGAGTTCTCCGACGAGGTACGGGCTTTCGCCATATACTTCTTCGTAGCGTCCCCAGCGCTGGTCGCGTCCTACATCGAGAATCGGGGCATATACGTTGGTATAGCCGAGAAGGCGTCCTTCCCGTCCGGTGATTTCACCGATTTTACGGACGAGCCGTCGGTTCCATGTATGGCCGATGCCGAGCTGGGTGGGGAAATTGGTGGCCATATAGCTTTCCACGCCGCGAATACCTTCGTTGGTAAAATCGGTGGGGATGCCCAGGCGCGTGTCTTCTATAAAGAACTTCTGGACTTCGTTGAGGGCCCATGCATGGCGGGATGCGGGCCAGACATTGGGATTGTCCGACGGAGGGAGTCCCCACTGGATGAACCCGTTCAAGTGTTCGTCAATGGCTCCCATGCCATCCTTCCAAATCTTGTTTTTCCATTCCGGTTTAGGGAGAGCATCCGGCAGAACTCGCCGATAACCGTAGAGGGTGACCATCTGGCAGGTTTTTTCTTCCAGAGTCATCTGGGAGAGGAGGTCTTCGATTCTATCGTCAATCTTGGCAAGGGGATCTTCGTAAACATCCTTCTTCCCGTTTTTATTGAAGTCTATCCAACCATCTTTGTACATGGAATGGGTTCCTGGAGAATAGACGGGGCCGTCGGGACCCTTGCCGTCATCCTGAGGGGCGGCGTACACAATAGGGAAGCAAATCAGAGCGGAGCAAAGGCTTCCCAGTACAGGACGGGATATTACGTGTTTGAAAACACCGAAACGAGAGGAGAAATACATGCTCACATTATACGTAAGGCCAAGAGGAAAGCTATCAGGAAAAAACCGTTTTAATCGGAAAACCGGTGCAGAAGAGGACAGGGTACCGGCATCCCGTATAAATGAAGGAGGGGGGGAGATTGCCTCCGGGACCAGGCGGAACGTTCCACAGCTCTCTGACAACTGCGGACATCGATCTCCGAGTACCCTTCCGTGATCAGATCAGTCCCGGAACGGTGGAGGTCAACCAGGCTATGCAGGATGTCATCTTCGGAACCTCTGCGGAAATGTCCCGGACGTCCGCCTTTCAGATCACTACCAAACAAATCACCAAAAGGCAGATAATGAGCTTCGGGCCTGGCTCCATGAAACAGAGCGTTTTTATGGCACGGGGAAAGCAGCAGAAGATTGGCAGTTTCCGCACGGTTCAAAGGATTCTCCAAATCCGGGGCAGATTCCCAGATACAGGGGGATTCTCCCTGGGCCTCGGTAACCAGGGATTCCAGCAAGCGGAACTCCGGAGTATCGGCGTGCATGAGTACGGCTCCGGCATAGCCGCCTTTGGAAATGAAATCACGAATACCGGCCTTAATGGCTAAATTTAGAGCAGTCCCGGCACCTGGGAATGAAGGTTTCCCTGGTTTGATCGTATTGACAACGCGTTCATCGGGAAGAAACGGGGCCAAAACGCCGCACACCCTGCCGTCACCATCTATCAGGAAAGAGGATCCCGCATCGACGGTTTCGCCACGTCCTCCGGCATGTCGGATAACACCGACTGGGAGATGGAATCCCGTGGCCGTCCGGCGCGCTGCCTCGACTATATTTACAGTCTGTTCCATGCTCCATGGGGCTTCCGGAAAATAGAGGATAAGTTCGGCATGTACCCGGGAAGAGATTTCTTCCAAAGATTCCCGTCCATTGACAAGACATACCCCGATATTATTGACATCGATGACTCCGGGGAATTCATCCAGTTTCGAGACGGAGTCCTGCGTCAGTACATAAAACCGGCGGGATGGATGTTCCGCACCATCCAGTCCTTCCACTGATCCCATGATGAGAGGCACTTTCCCCATTTCCAAAGCCATGTAACGAAGCGCGTCTTCGTGTTCCCTCGCATAAGCGGATCGATGCAGCAGCCCTTCAGGTTCAGGCCCACTCAAACTCATGGCAGGGGCGGCGACCAAGTCGGCCCCATCGTCCAGGCATGCACGGTAGGCTTCGATGATAGCCCGGACATTCCGGGGAAAATCTCCTGGCGTTACATAGGGTTGGATGATGCCGATTTTCATGAGGCTACTTGTAGGAAGGAGGCGTGATTCCGAGCTTGTTGATTTTATAATGGAGCTTACGGATTGTGGTTTGCAGGTCGCGAGCCGATGCCGCCACATTCCCCTGATTGCGTTTCAAAGCGTCTGTGATGATTTCCGTTTCAAAGGAAGCTATCTGGGCGTCCATCCCGGTCGAAGTCCCCGGGATCGTGCTTATGGATGTATTGGTGGCAATGGCGGTTTGGAGGGATGGAGGGAGGTCGAAGGAATTGATAACTCCATTGTCGGAAACAAGAACAGCCCGTTCGATAACGTTCTCCAGCTCACGGACATTACCCGGCCAGTGGTAAGACATGAGCATATTGATTGCCGGCGTAGAGATACGGAGGATATTCTTGTTGTACGAGGCATTGTACTTGCCAAGGAAGTAGTCGGCCAGGGAAACGATATCCGATTTTCTCGATCGCAGTGGAGGTACGATGATGGGGAAAACGTTTAACCGGTAGAACAAGTCTTCCCGGAAGCTGCCTTCCTGCATTTTTTCTTCCAGATTGCGGCTTGTGGCAGCGATGACGCGGACATTTGTACGGATTGGTTCCTGGGCGCCGACTCGTTCAAAAATTCGTTCCTGAAGCACGCGGAGGAGTTTGACCTGTACCCCGGGTGAGATATCCCCGATTTCATCAAGAAAGAGCGTTCCTCCCGAAGCGGCTTCGAACCGTCCTTTCCTCATTTTGTGGGCTCCGGTGAAAGCCCCTTTTTCATGGCCGAACAATTCGGATTCTACCAGGTTTTCGGGTAGAGCCGCACAGTTGACGGCAATAAACGGTCCCTGTTTCCTGTCGGAATTGTAGTGAATGGATTGGGCGATCAGTTCCTTGCCCGTACCGGATTCTCCACGAATCAGGACTGTTGCAGAAGAACGGGCTACCTGGATGATCTGCAACTGAATCTCCCGCATGGGAGATGAATTGCCGATGAGTCCCGGCAGGCGGGTCTGGCGCCCGAGTTGTTGACGCAGACGGTCGTTTTCCGTTTGCAAGTGCTCGCGTTCTTCGACTTCGGCACGGAATGCCTCCACGGCATCGGCCATAATGTTCGCCAGGACAATCATCAGGTTCAGGAGTTTATCCAGTTCCTCCGGGCTTTGCTGAGGGTAATCGATCGAGAATGTACCAATGACGACTTCGTCATGGATGATGGGGACGCAGAGGAAAGATTCCGGTTGGTCTTCCTTCCTGATGCGCGTTCGATTGAGGAAGGTATGGTCGGTTGTCGTGTCGGGAATGACCTCCGGTTTTCCCGACTGGGCGACCCTCCCCGTTACACCTTCCCCAATTCTGTATTTGCCGAGCGAACGGGCCAAATCCGTCAATCCGAACGAAGCTTCAATGACAAGTTCGTGGCTATGGCGGAGGGTAAGGGCTGCCCGTGTGATGGGCAGCCTTCCCCTGAGTACCTCCAGAATTTTATCCCAGAGTTCATCCATATGATTGCGCCGGACGAGGAGTTTGGAAATTTCCAGCAGGATTTCCAGTTCGGTGCTGTTTCCGGCAAGCGTAGGATGGGGCGTCATAGTGGAATGAGTGACTGGAGATTAATGCCGAATGTGGACGGATTGAGGGGCAGGGACTTCCTGTGCATTCATTGTACTCAAAACCCGCCGGTATTCCATCGGAAACACCTTGACGAACTTTGGCAATACGTCATCCCATGATTCCAGGATACGGCGGGCCAGAGGGGAACCGGTTAGTTCCGCATGTTCCTCAATCAGGGAATGCAGGCGTGCCACATCCTCCGGTGCTTTGACCGGTTCCAGGTCAATAGTGGATAGGTTGCAGCGGCGGTCGAATGAACCGTCTTCGTCCAGCACATAGGCAAAACCGCCACTCATGCCTGCCCCGAAGTTAACCCCCGTCGGTCCGAGGACAACGACTGTACCGCCCGTCATGTACTCGCAGCAATGATTGCCTGTACCCTCGACGACTGCTGTTGCCCCGGAATTGCGGACGGCGAAACGTTCACCGACTGCACCATTGATAAATACCGTACCGTTGATTGCTCCATACAACAGGACATTCCCCGCAATGATGTTATCTTCCAGAGAATAGGTAGCCGCTTCAAAGGGGCGGACGATGATTCTGCCTCCGGAAAGCCCTTTACCCAGGTAGTCGTTGGCTTCCCCTGTCAGGGTCAAGGTAACTCCGTGAGCCAGAAAAGCTCCGAACGATTGTCCTGCCGTACCGCGGAAATGGAGACGGACAGTATCATCCGGCAATCCTTCATGACCGTAAGCCAGGGCGACTTTGCCGGACAACATGGTCCCGACGGAACGATCCGTGTTGGCTACCGGGAAAGCGGCTTCTACCGGGCGGCCCGACTCCAGTGCCGGACGGGTAAACTCCATGAATTTGCCGTCGAAGAAACGTTCGACTCCGTGGTCGTGCGGCGTTGTGAAACGAACGGGATGTCCTGACTGATTGGCAACGGGAGACAGAATGGACGAGAAATCGAGATTCCTCGTCTTCCAATACTCAATGGCCGGATTGATGTCCAGCAGGTCTGTTCTTCCTACAGCTTCATCGATGGAACGGAATCCGAGCCGAGCCAGATATTCCCGGACTTCTTCTGCAACAAACATGAGGAAGTGGACAATATATTCGGGCTTTCCACGGAATTTTTTGCGGAGTTCCGGATCCTGGGTGGCCACACCGACCGGGCAGCTATTCTTTTGGCAAACGCGCATGAGGACACACCCCATGGCGATCAAAACCGACGTAGCAAAACCGTACTCTTCCGCTCCCAGAAGAGTGGCAATGATCACGTCGCGCCCCGTCTTGAGCTGACCGTCCGTCTGCAGGCGGACGGAACCCCTCAGATTGTTCAGGACAAGAGTTTGCTGGGTTTCTGCAAGTCCCAGCTCCCAAGGGAGGCCTGCATGCATGATCGATGTCAGGGGAGAAGCTCCCGTGCCTCCGTCATGACCGGAAACCAGCACCATGTCAGCCCCACCCTTGGCGACACCTGCCGCAACTGTTCCTACGCCGACTTCGGAGACCAGCTTGACCGATATCCGGGCTTCCGGATTGGCATTCTTCAGGTCGTAGATCAATTGAGCCAGGTCTTCGATGGAATAAATGTCGTGGTGCGGCGGCGGAGAAATCAAGGTTACTCCGGGCGTGGAATGACGCACGCGGGCAATTTCTTCATTCACTTTTCCTCCGGGAAGTTGACCTCCTTCTCCCGGCTTGGCTCCCTGGGCAATTTTGATTTGTATCTCCTTGGCGTGTGCCAGGTACTCTGCCGTCACGCCGAATCGGCCCGAAGCAACCTGCTTGATGGCGGAGCAGAGGGAATCCCCGTTTCCCAGGGGGATGTAGCGGGCTGGATCTTCTCCGCCCTCGCCGGAGTTGGACATGCTGCCGAGGCGGTTCATGGCAATGGCGATACTCTCGTGTGCTTCCCGGGAGATAGCACCCAGAGACATGGCGCCGCTGACGAATCTTTTGACAATTTGGAGAGCAGATTCCACTTCTTCAAGTGGGACTGGCGTCGTCTCCTTGAACCGGAACAATCCGCGCAAAGTGCAAAGGTTCTGCGAAGCATCGTCCATTTTCGCGGTAAATTCCTTGAATTTGCCGTAGTCGGCATTCCTGACGGCACGCTGGAAAAGTCCGATGAGTTCGGATGTCCAGAGGTGTTTTTCTCCTCCCTTACGGTACTTGTAGATTCCGGCGTTTTCCAGTTCGATATGTTCTTGGCGGGATGCTTCGTAGCGCATGAGCGTTTCTCGTCCCACTTCCTTTAACCCTATTCCGCCGACTCGGGATTCAGTTCCGGCGAAGTAGCGATCCACCATCGAACGATCCAGGCCGATAGCTTCAAAAACCTGAGCCCTCCGGTAGCTGCGCAAAGTGGAAATTCCCATTTTGCTCATGATTTTAAGCAATCCCTTGTCCAGGGCCTTGATGTAATTGGTAAGCGCCCGGGCTTCGGAAATGGATTCTCCCAGTGCTCCGTCTTGCCACAATTTCGTAATTGTCTCTATGGCGAGATAGGGGCAAATAGCCGTGGCACCGTACCCGAGCAACAGAGCAAAATGCATCGTTTCACGAGCTTCTCCGGTATCGACAATTAGGCCGGATCCCGTACGAAGTCCCAGATTGACGAGGTGGGCGTTGACGGCGGATACTGCCAGAAGCGATGGTATGGGAGCTTTGTCCGGCGGCAGATTGCGGTCGGAGAGGATGAGAATGGAATACCCTGTGCGCACTGCTTTTTCCGCCCGTGCACAAAGATCGTCCAGACCTGTTTCCAAAGAGTCGGGAGCCGAGGCATCGAATGAAAGCTCCAGGGTGAGAGAACGAAAATCCGGTTCCTTGCACTCTCGGAGGCGGTCCAGATCTCCGGATGTCAGGATGGGACGATCCAGTTTGATCAATCGCGCCATGGCGGGAGTTTCCTCCAGGATGTTGGGTGGGTTGCCGATGAAGGTGGTGAGCGACATGACAAGTTCTTCCCTGATCGGGTCAATCGGAGGATTGGTAACCTGCGCGAACAATTGCTTAAAATAGTTGAATAGCAGTTGGGGGCGTTCCGACATGACTGCCAGGGGCGTATCGTTACCCATGGAACCGATGGGATCGACGCCCGTTTTTGCCATGGGGGAGAGGATAAGTTCCAAATCTTCCTTCGTGTAGCCGAATAGAGCGTGGCGACTGGGCAGAAGTTCACGGTTGACGGTAGGTGCCATAACGGAATCGAAAAATCCGTGGACATGGATACGGTTTTCCTCGCACCAGCGACGATAGGGCTGGAGGCGAGAAACATGGGTTTTGATCTCGCTGTCATATGCAATGCGTCCGGCAGCAAAGTCGACCCAGAGCATTTGTCCGGGATGCAGGCATCCGCGTTTGATCACCAGAGCCGGCTCCTGGTCCAGAACGCCGGCTTCGGATGCCAGAACAAGCAATCCGTCACATGTAACCGTGTAGCGCACCGGCCTCAGACCGTTGCGATCCACCATGGCCCCGGCGCCCAGTCCATCCGTAAAGCAAACGGCAGCCGGACCGTCCCATGGTTCCATGATACCGGCGTGGAAATCGAAAAATCCTCTGACATCTTCACTCATGAAATGACGGCTTCCCCATGCCTGGGGAATCAGCATCATCATGGCGTGAGGCAGGCTGCGGCCGGCTCGGACAAGCAATTCCAGAACATTGTCAAGACAGGCGGAATCGCTTTGCCCAGAACGTATGACAGGCAGAATGCGGGAAATGTTTTCCCCGAACAAGGGGGAGGACAAAAAGTTTTCCCGGGAATTCATCTGATTGATATTGCCTTTGATTGTGTTAACCTCCCCGTTGTGTGCAAGCATGTGGAAGGGATGTGCCAGGGGCCAGGAAGGGAATGTATTAGTCGAATATCTCTGGTGGACGACGGCTACTGCGGAAACAAGCCTGGGATCCGTTAAATCCTGGTAAAACCGGGGAAGCTGAGGAGCCTTCAAAAGCCCCTTGTAGATGAGGGTTCGGGCCGAAAGACTGGCAATATAAAACCTGTCTCCCAGTTCCGGCAGAGCCTCGTCCATGGCTCGCTCTATTGTGCGGCGGAGAATATAAAGAGATCGTTCCAGATCTTCCCCCCGGAGTTGTTCGTTACCGGGGACGATGAAAAATTGGCGGATCGATGGAGCTGAAAGACGAGCTTGGACACCAATGGCATCCAGATTGACGGGGACGGTTCTCCATCCCAGGAGACGGAATCCGTCCTTGAGAATACAATCTTCTGCGATTTTCATGCATCTGCTTGCCAGAGAGTCATCTGTGGGTAGAAAAACACAGGCGGCACCGTAGCACCCCGGCTCTGGGAAAGATATGTCGGGACAACTGGCCTCAAGGAACGCATGAGGGAGCTGAATGAGGATGCCGGCACCGTCTCCGGTGTCCGGGTCGCTGCCGGCGGCCCCGCGATGCAGGAGGCGTTCCAGCACGGTCATGCCTTTGAGGACGATGTCATGCGAAGCTCGGCCTTTAATATCGCAGACCATGCCGACGCCGCAAGCGTCGTGCTCGTGTTGAGGATGGTAAAGTCCTTGTGGTTGGGGGAGGTATGAACTGAATTGCATGTGGCTGGTGGGGTACGGTCGACCCGCATGCAGCCGGGAAAGGGGCGAGCAGGCGGGCCGACAGTGATGTTGATGGTTATCGGATATAGAGTAATTGGGCGTATGTCGGCACGGGCCAGACGGAATGGTCGGTTAGCGCTTCCAGGCTGTCGATGGTGAATCGCAGAGTGGCCATTGCCGATTTTTGGCTTTCGAATGAGTCGCAATGTTCCAGCGCTGCCAGCTGGGCAGGCAGATCATCGCAGAGTTTGCCGATGCTGGCGGCAATGCCGGCCAGGCATTCGCTTCCGGCGGACACATGGTTCGCGGACATGGAAGCGATAGTCTTGTGTAACTGGCAGAGGTACTTGGAAACAGCCGGGATGTAGAGTGTACGCACCATTTCCGCTGCTGTTTTTGCCTCAATGTCCAGTTCCTTACCGTAGATTTCCATTTGGGTTTCGTACCGGGCATGCAATTCGGAGGGAGACATGACTCCGTAATCGCTGAAAAGTTTCACTGTTTCCGGCAGTTCCAAAATGGCCAGGGCTTCCGGGGTTGTACGAAGGTGGGGCAAGCCGCGGCGTTCCGCTTCCTTGATCCATTCGTCACTGTATCCGTTTCCGTTGAAGATGATTCTCTTGTGCTTCTTCACGATGTCCCGGAGTGTTTCCTGCAGTGTACTGCGGAATTCGGGTTTGCCGGCAACAGGTTCCAGAATGGAAGCAATGCGATCAAGAGCTTCCGCAACAATCAAGTTCAATACGGTCATCGGCCAGGCACAGGTTTGAGAGGAACCGACGGCGCGGAACTCAAACTTGTTGCCGGTAAAGGCAAACGGGCTTGTGCGGTTGCGATCCGATGTATCCAGAGGGAACTCGGGCAGGGAATCGACTCCGATTTTCATGACTCCGCTTTGGCGGGATGCCACCGTCTGTCCTTGTTCGATCTGATTGATGATCTCGTCCAGCAGATCGCCCAAATAAATGGAGATAATAGCGGGGGGGGCTTCGTTGGCACCGAGGCGGTGATCGTTGCCTGCCTTAGCGACGGAAGCTCTCAGAAGATCGGCATGTTTGTCCACTGCTTCAATCACGGCGCACAGGAAAGTCAGGAAGATGGCATTTTCATGCGGGCTTTTGCCAGGGTTGAGTAAACTGCCGAATCCGGGGGCACCCAGGGACCAATTGTTGTGTTTGCCGGATCCGTTGATGCCGTCGAAGGGCTTTTCATGGAAGAGGCATGCAAAACCGTGCTTGGTCGCTGTTTTGCTGAGAACTTCCATGAGCTGCATGTTATGATCCACAGCCAAGTTGATTCCCTCGAAGATAGGAGCGATTTCAAATTGTGCCGGAGCGACTTCATTGTGGCGTGTTTTAGCCGGAATGCCGAGACGCCACAGGGATTCGTCTACTTCCGACATGAACTCCAGGATACGTTCCTTAATGCTGGCGAAGTAGTGGTCTTCCATCTGCTGGTGCTTGGGAGGAACATTGCCGAAAATGGTTCGTCCGCACATGATCAGGTCCGGTCTTTGAGTGTAGAGTTTAAGATCCACAAGGAAGTATTCCTGTTCCGCACCGAGACTGGAATTGACCACGATATCCGGTTTTTCTCCAAAGCAGGCTAGAATGCGCTGGGCTTGCCCGGTAACGGCTTTCATGGAACGGAGCAGGGGGGTCTTCTTGTCGAGAGCCTGTCCCGTGTATGAACAAAATGCGGTCGGAATGCACAGAGTTGCACTTCCGTTGGTCCTTTTAATAAAGGCGGGACTGGTGGGATCCCAGGCTGTGTAGCCGCGAGCTTCAAATGTAGCGCGAAGGCCACCGGAGGGAAAACTCGATGCATCCGGTTCTCCTTGGATCAGGCTCTTACCCGAGAACTCAAGAGAGGCCATTCCTCCGTCCATTTCCAAAAAGGCCTCGTGCTTTTCGGCCGTCGCGTCATTCAATGGCTGGAACCAGTGCGTATAATGGGTTGCTCCGTTACTGATAGCCCATTGCTTCATGGCTTCGGCAACTTCGTCGGCGATGCTGGAATCCAGCTTGCTTCCTTTCTTGATCGTATTGAGCAGATTCTTGTACACATCCCGGGAGAGGTAACGCTTCATTGTGCTGAGGCCGAAGACGTCTTTCCCGTAGATTTCTTCAATGCGGGATAAACCGGAGGCGGGATGTGCAGGGATTGATTCCATATTCATAGTGGGGATTGTGTTCCTGAATTAGTGTTCCGGTTTCTTGTCCGGACGCTTTTTTATTTGCAAATACCATGCCAACTTTTTAAAATTAATAGAGAGTACTGATAATGAATTAATTATGTGATATTATTGATAATTATCCTTGAAACAATGAATGACAAATTTGGAATATCAACTTGATATATTACAAATTTGTCATACATTTTTGAAACAAAACGAGCCTAAAAAAGCAGGGCCGGATGCTTGAACACCCAGCCCTGCGAGGAAGAACGGTTTCGTTCAGGGAATCAGGCTTGTTCGACGACAACCCCGGTTTGTTCGATGTCGTGAAGTTCTTCTTCATCGACATTCTCATCCGTGATCAAAAGGTTAACTTTCGACAGGGGGATGGTGTAGTAGGAGGACGGTCCCTGCATGCTTGCAGAAGGACAGACGACGCACAGGGATTTCGTGAAGGGAAGAATCTTTTCAAAGAATTCCGCCTTGCCCTGGCTGGAAAATCCGGGACCGCGCGATGCCGAATACGAATCGGCGATGAGGATGATGTTGTCCAGTCCCATGTGTCCGAGCGAATCGGCAGCCCTGTGGCCGATGAAAAGGCCGGACTTGCGATCCAGCAATCCTCCGGTACAATATGCTTCGATATTGTTATTGGACTTGAGACGTTCGATCACCGTGGTGCTATTGGATACAACAGTCATATCTTCGGCCGGAAGGTAGGAAGCGATGAGATTACCCAGCGTGCCTCCGTCCAAAAAGATGGTCGAATGAGGTTGCATGTGTCTGACAACCGCCTTGGCAAGTTCCACATCATAGGTCGTATGCTTCAGCAGGTTTTCATTGCTCGTCTTTTTGTTCAACGAAACAGCGCCACCATGAACTCGCACGAGAAGACCGCTTTGCTCAAGTCTGATTAAATCGTTTCGCACCGTTTCATCGGTAACGTTCATCGATTTAGCAAGCTGGGTGGTTCTTGCTGCCCCTTGTTCTGCCAGTAGCCTCAAGATATATTCATTTCTTTCGGATGCCAGCAGCATTGCCCCTTTCTTTATTATTTTGGAATTGCCTTTCATGTACGATGTTAGGTTGCGTGTGTATGTGTGTAAGATTACCTTGGGATCGGATTTTCCTCTCCCAGATCCTCCACACGTTAGAATACAATATAAGAACAAACGTTCAAACTATTTTTTGAGAAAACTTTAGCATGAAGAGCTCGGCAGAAAATCAAATCGAATTAATCGTTCACTCGAATGGTGGATGGATCGAAGGATAATTGAGGGTATTCGCAGTTGAGAGAGCGCAATTTTTCGACAAGAATCCTTGTTACTATGAGGTTTCTGTACCATTTGCGATCGGCGGGGATAATATACCAAGGAGCGTGCTGGAAAGAAGTCGCCTCGATTAGCTCGCGATAAGCGCCCTGAAATTCGTCCCATCTGTTTCTGTCATCAAGGTCGTCCATTTGGAATTTCCAGACCTTGTCAGGGTTGCGCAGGCGACCTTCCAGGCGTGCTTTTTGTTCGCCCTTGGAGATATTGAGGAATATTTTAATGATCTCCGTACCCTCGCTGGCCAGCATATGTTCGAAGTCAATGACAGAGCGGTATCTTCTTTTCCAGACTTCGTCCGGGAAGATCCTCTTCACCTTGACAGCGATAATATCTTCGTAATGGGAGCGGTTGAAAACAGCTATCTGCCCATTTCCCGGGACTTCCCGATGAATGCGCCAGAGATAGTCATGGGCCAATTCGTCTGCGGTGGGTTTCTTGAAAGGAACGACGCGGAGGCCTTGGGGATCGATACCGGAAAAGACGTTTCTGATACAACCGTCCTTGCCTCCGGCATCCATGGCCTGGAAGACGACGAGAATACGGTGTTTGTTTTCTGCATACATCTTCCTTTGTAATTCCTGAAACTCCTTATTGAGGGTGTCAAACTCAATCAGAGCTTCTTCCTTGCTCCCGGAAAAAAGTGATTTGTCATCGGGGGCATAGTCTTTGAGATTGAGTTTGATGCCGGCCGGCACAAGATATCTGTCCATAACGGGAAGAGATTGATTAATAGGGTAAATATGTTGGGCTTCTGAAAAAAGCGGAGATTTGGACGGTGCCGTCAATTTGACAGACGGGAAAAATTCATCGAGGACCTTTTTGATAACCGAGCGTTTGAATTTTGGGAAGAGGTTGAGTTTCAATTCTTTCCGGTCAAACCATCTGATTTTTGAAAATTCGGGGCTCCTGTTGACGGATGTCTTGGGATTGTCCTTTTTGCAAATGAGCAGGAAGTAGGTTTGCTCCTGACCGATCCATTTGCCGCTTTTACTGTTGTTTTCCG
Organism: Akkermansia sp. N21116; assembly: GCF_029854705.2. NCBI lineage: Bacteria > Pseudomonadati > Verrucomicrobiota > Verrucomicrobiia > Verrucomicrobiales > Akkermansiaceae > Akkermansia > Akkermansia sp. N21116. The sequence continues at coordinate 2,285,528 of NZ_CP139035.1, read as the reverse complement.
GATACTTGTATCTCAGTCCGGAGAGCGTCTTGGCAATAATGTAATCACCCGGGCGTAAACCAACTTCTTCCCATACTTCCCGGGCCAGGGCATGTTCGATGGTTTCTCCTTTGACGGCACCTCCCTGGGGGAAATGCCAGTAAGTATTACGTCCTGCATCTTTGCCCAGGAGAACCTTGCCATCCGTACTCAGAATGACAGCGGCGGCATTCGGCCTCCAGGATTTGCCTTTGGGGTCTTGAATCATGGCGGAGAAATGGGATATTACTGTGCCGCAGGAGGGGCGAGTTTCGTTTCCTCCTCGGTTGGCTGGGATACGGCATCCGTTTCAGGATCGTTCCAGATGAAATGCTCAAGCTTGATGCGGCGTGCCTTGTTGGCGGCTTCACGTGCCTTGGGTCCGGTTGTTTTGGAAAGACGGACGGCAAGATTCAAGGCAGCCTGCCAATCTTGACGCAGCTCGAGGATATGCAAGGCAGCAAAACCGGCGCTGTAGAACCAGTACCAATCGCGCTTATCCACGGAATGAGGGTCGGGCTTGTATTGGAGAATAGTCGAGTAATCATGCAGGGCGGCCTCCATATCTCCTTGCTTTTCGGCAAACTGGGCTCGTTGTGAAAGCGCTTTAAATTTCCAGTAGAGGTGAATGTTAGGCATCTCAAGCATCCTCGTGCAGAATTCCCGGGCTTTGGTCAGGGATTCGGGATCGGATTCTCCCAGAGAGGCCCAGGCATCGGCTTCTGTGGAAAGTGCCTGGAGGCGGATGGTCGATGGTAATTTACGCTGAAGAAGTTCGTTCAAGGATGCAATAGCTTCGCGGGACTTGCCGCTTCTGAGGAGGAGGGTGGCAATTTCCAGTTCCGAGGAGAGAGCCAGCTTGCCCGGCGTATGAGCCAGTTGCCGGAACAGGGTCAGGGCCGTATCCAGAGAACTCTGAGTATTGCATTGTTCCGCAGCTTTGCCTGCGAGAAACAGGGCTGCGCGTTGCAAGTCGGAATCGGGATATTGTGAAGCGAATGGCTGCAGCACAAGGAGAGCCTCGTTGAAGCTGCCGTTCTTATAGAGCAGTTCTCCCAGTTTCAATTGAATGGCATCGGCGCACGGAGCGTTGGGATACTGTTTCAAAGCCTTGCGCGCGGTAAAAATAGCTTCCGCCCAATTTTGCCGGATTTCCGGAACCATAATATTCAAGCGAATGAGGCGCAATTTTTGTTCTTCATCCATGTCGTCCTCTTTCAGCAGGGATATTTGCTGGACGGCTCCGTCTACATCCGGAGGATTGAGGTTCAGCATGACTTCCGCCATGTCGAGGCGGGCAGGAATCACCCAAGGTGAAGAGGGATAGTCGGCGATCATTTTCCGAAGTTCTTCCAGAGCCTCCGGCATCATCCTCTGGGCGGAATAGTGAGCCTGCTCATAGGCAAGGGCTTCTCGCAATTTGGAGTCCATTACCGTTTGTTGCATCACATCCTTAAGGGAACTCTTATCCGCCAGTTCCAGTGCCGTCAGGTTGGCATTGTAGAGGGCGGAGGAAATGAGATTGTCTCCTCCTCCGGTTCTAATTACGGATTTGAACGCATTGAGGGCATCATCGAAACGCTGCTGTTCATAGGCAATCCGTCCGGCCTCGAAGCGGACTGCAGCGGATTTGAAGCCGGGAAATTCTTTGATCAACGCATCGGCCTGATCGACAAGTCCCTGCTTGAGCAGGATACCGAGCGCTTTCAACAAGAGTGATTCGGAAACAGGATTGGCGGGAGATTTTTTAAGAGTTCTCCTGATCAGGTCGATTATTTCCTCATAGTCCTTTTTTCCTGCCAGGACATCGCACAGGGCATAGGCAGCCAGAGGCTGGCGGGTATTGTCGGAACCGTTCGCCCAAGACGTCAGCTTTTCCAAAGCCTGCGGATTGGAAGAAAACGTTTTTTCCCGCATCAGGACTAAAAAGACATCCGTCAAAAGAGCGGAATCAGGATTGCTGGAAATGAAGGCAAGAAGTTGGTCTTCTCCCATATAATCCGTATTGTCCGTAGTTGCACTTCCCGTAGAAGCAGGGGCAGGGGAGGAGGATTCCGAACCGGAAGATGCATTTTCCCGTTCGATTTTCAGAAAGGCGGAGGCGACAAGAGCCAAGTCTTTTACCTTGTCCGGAGCATTTTTGGCAGAAGCAAGCGTTTTCAGTTCGTTTTGGGCTTCGTCCCATTGTCCCTGGCTGGCGAGAAGATTGGCATGTACGACTTGGGCAAGAGGCTTGATGACGGCCATCCATGAAGGTTCTTCACGGGGAGTCGGTTGTCCGGATCCAGCCTCGGGAGTAGACGGCGATTTCAGGAGGGGGGCCAGAGTTTTTGCTGCTTGCTCATATTCTTTTTTCCTGATCTGGAAGTCGGCAAGCCAGACAGCGGCCCGGGCGGACAATTCCCCTTGATTGAGAGCAACCAGGGAAGCCAGGCTGGCTTGAAGTAACTGGTAATCATGCAGTCGACCGGCAATAACCGCTCGTACCTGGAGAAAGTACGGGACCCATTCCGGAGATTGAGACAAGTCCGTCCGTACGAGCCATTGGAGGGCTTTAGACAGAGATCCCTGTCCAATCAATCCGATAGCAGTCCAGTAGTTGTTGGCCGGATTCTGAGGCAGGGAAGAAAGGAGTTCCAACCCTTCCTGATAGCTCCCTCCGCGGATCAGGGATTCTGCTAGATATTGACTGACAATGACTATCTGTTCCCGTGACCAATTTTTAGAATTGGCATCGAGCGATTTCCTGAAATGGCGAGCTGCAACAAGAGGGACATTGCTGCGGAGTGATTTCAATCCTTCCTGAAAGGAAGCTCCGGGGATTTTAATGCCGTCTCCCGTTGCCGTTCCTGATTCGGATTGTTCCGGTTCGGCCTGTGCCGGGAGAGCCACAGCCATATAGAGGCCGGCCATCATGCCGATCAGACAGGCATGTGCTGCTTTTCTGGTTGCCGTGGAGAGATAGGGTGATGAAAGCAGTAGGTACATGGACGAATTGTCTTGGTGGTCAGTTGTCCGACGAGTTTTCCGGAGCACTCATGGTTAACAGTTTGATGTAACTTTTCCCGGAGGGTGTCAGGATGGGGGCTTTGCTGGAGCCCTTCACTCGGTTGACCGTTCTGTAAAGCTGTGAAAAGGGGTGAGGCACGGCACTAATGACAATAGGTTCGGCACATGGCTCCGCCGAAGGCGTGAAGGAAACAGGTACTCCGGAATCAGTCAGGGCAATCTCCCAGGAAGCGGGATTGTTCGATCCCTGTTTGAGCAGAAATGGATATCGTTTTACCATGTCGGGAGTCCCCGCATTAGGTACGCGAACCGTATATTGGGGAGGGAGACCGGAAATGTATTGGCTTAGGTTGAAGGGTGTTCCGTCCTTGCAAATCATGAGGGCATCCACTGGATTGAATCCGGAGAGATTTAATCCGTTGAAAATACCATGCTTGTTTGGTGTGCCGAGTTTACGCCCGTCGTACCACTTCTGAAAGTTCCTGTTCAGCAGGAGGCAGAGTTCCAAATGAACATGGGCTCGCTCCTTGTTGATACCGACACCGGAATACCCCAGCTTCCCAATAGTATTGCCGGTACCAACGACATCTCCAGGCTTGCAATTCGTCGAGGCCAGGTGGGCATACAGGCTGTAAAGAGGGCCATCCGGCAGAGTGTGTTCGATAACGACATAACGCCCATAGGAACTGTCCCTTGGGTTGTCGGATACATGGACGACGCGTCCGCCGGCAACAGGGTGCACCATGTCAAGAGGCGCACCCGTGGCATCTCTTTTCAGAGGTTTGATGTCAATGCCTTCATGAAATTTTGTAGCGACCGGCCCTGCTTGTGTCCGGACAAGAGTACGGGTGAAGCCGTATTGGCCACCCTCCCAAGGTTTGCTTTTGACGCCCTCGAACGTACGGTCGACATACATGAAGAAATCTTCCGGCTTGTTGCGAAAGAGTGCGTCATTGGCCGTAGGCAGCCTTAACAGGATGGCATGAGCCGGAACCGCCATGCAGGATGCTGCAATGGTGATGCTGATTCCGGCAAGAATATTCCTGAATGAAGCCACGGGAAACTAAAAGTACGAATGTGGGAAGGGTAAACGAGCGGATATTTAGAACCGTCCCCGTTTTTCGGAGATAACTTTACGTTCGTTTTTTTCCTTTTCCTTTTCAGCCCATTCCTGCGGGCTGATACTCAGGTTGGGTTTGGAGGAAGATGCCTGATCCAGTACGGGTTTTTCCCGTTCGGGATCCAAAGGGGGCACGACTTCGGCCAGGACTGCCAGATCAGCAGGAGTAAAACCACCCCAGACGACAAGTTTGCCATTCCTGATAGGTTCCTTATAGAGACGGATCAATTCCATGGGGTGCCCGTTGACCATGGGCAAAATATTGCTGCCGAGATTTTGTGTTGTGGTGGCTTCCACCCGTGACCAAAGGGGCTTTTTCACATTGAAGACAACACCGAATGTTCCATCTTCTGCCCGGAAGGAACGGTAGCTTTCGAAATCTTTCTGGGAAATAAACGGCGCTTTTTCAAAGGTCTGAGTTCCTTGACGAATGGTAAATTTATCGTTCGTTCCGAACGCTCTTCCGATATCCTGCGTATCTTCCATGTGGAAACTGACGGGAAACTTCGTTTCGCAGGAGCTTAAACACACGAACGTCAGAAGAAGAGGCAGTGCTTTCATGAAACCGATGATAGGCAATCATAAGCACGGGAAAAAGGAAAAAGTGAGCTATTTATGGCTTTCTTCACGAAAGAAGGTCTTGGATTTTCAGGATAATGTCGTCGACAGGGACGAGTTTTCCAGCACCCCGTACTCCGCATGCGAGAACTCCTTCCTCTGCCGGTCCCAGAATGTGGTGCTTGGGCCGGGCGGCCAGAATACTTGCGTTCTCTTGAGTGGCGGGGTGAGCCCACATCCATGTATTCATAGCCGGGCAGATGAGAACGGAAGCCCGCGTAGCCAGATAAGTAGATGTTAGCATGTCCGGAGCGGCCCCTCGCGCCATATTGGAGATGGTATTGGCCGATGCAGGGGCGACGACAAACAAGTCCGCCTTGACGGCAAGATCGATATGGGGCGGCATCCACTCGTCTTTCTCATCCTCAAAGGAGGAAAACACCCGGTTTCGTGAAAGAGTCTGCAGGGTCAGGGGTGTGATGAATTCGAGGGCTTTCGCCGTGCAGACACAATGGACTTCGTGACCGAATTTGACGAGACGGGAACAAATGTCGGCAGCCTTGTATGCTGCAATGGAGCCGGTGACTCCTAGAATAATGGTAGCCATGGTGAATTGAGAGGGGGATCAGGATTTGAGCATGTTCATGAAATCTTCTTCGGAGAGGATCGGAATACCGAGCTTAACGGCTTTGTCACGTTTGGAGCCTCCACCTTCTCCAGCCAGGAGATAACCTGTCGATTTGGAGATGGCGGAGAGAATTTTCCCTCCATTGTCGGTAATCAGTTTCTCAAAATGACTTCGGGGCTGACTGAGAGTTCCGGTCAGGACGAAACTTTTGCCGGACAAGGCGCCTGCCGGAGTTTCCAGCAAATTGAATCTGTAGGATTGGGAGGTGGGCTCAATGCCGAACTCCTTTAACCGGCGCAGAACGTCTTGCCCGGCTTGGGAGGAAAAGAAGTTCAGTACTTCCCGTGATGCTGCCGGCCCGATATCCGATCCATAGGCAGGAATCCCCCCCTGCTTCCCCTTCAACTCGCGGATGTAGCCGCGTTCCAAATAGGGGACGGCCAGGGAGGAATACTCTTGCAGCAGATGGGCAAATTCATCATGGATGGTCTCCATATCCTCAGGATGTTCCTTGATGCGTTTTTTATTGGCTCGCGTCTTGGGATTGGCTTCTTGGAGCTGTGCTGCCAATTCGTCGAGGCGAAGCAGGTCGTTCAGATACTGGGAAGAGGCCAAATCTGCCAGATCGCGGTGTGTGTCCGCCAGGGACTTGGCGACAACTTCTCCGACCTGGGGAATACCGAAAGCAATCAACCAGCGTTCCATACCCAGATGGGGTGATAGGCGGAGCGCCTCCAGTGCTTTTAATGCATTCTTTTCTCCATATCGTCTCGGCTCGTCTTCCGTGCCAAGGTTCAAATTGGCAAGTATATCGAGTTTCAGGGAAAATAAATCCAGGGGGGAGTGCGCTATGCCTCGGGCGACAAGGGCTTCAGCCACGCTGGTACCGATACTCTCCACATCCAGGGCTGCCCGTGAACAGAAATGGGAAATGCGGGAAACAGCCTGGGCCGGACAGGTGAAGTTGGTACACTTCCAGGCAACCATGCCTTCTTGTCGGGAGATCGGGCTTCCACACGCCGGACATACTCCATGGATGGCTTCTACGAGAGAATAAGGCTGAGAACCGGCAGGACGTTTGTCCATGTTGACTTTGATGACGGCCGGGATGATTTCTCCCGCTTTTTCGACAAGAACCGTATCGCCGATGCGAATGTCCTTGCGCGCGATTTCATCCTGGTTGTGCAGAGTGGCGCGCGAAACCGTCGAACCGGAAAGATTGACAGGTTCCAGTTCCGCCACCGGGGTTAATACTCCCGTCCTGCCGACCTGGATGGAAATGTCCTTTAACAGTGTTTCCTTCTGTTCCGGTGGAAATTTGTAGGCGGCAGCCCATCTTGGAGCACGGGCCGTTGTTCCGAGCTTCAAGCGCAATCCCATATCGGATACCTTGACTACAGCCCCATCGGTACCGAAAGGGAATCCATGGCGTTCGCGGTCAATGCGCCGTACTGCTTCCCGTACTTCATCCAGAGTTGCCGCTTCGATAACCGGAGTATTACAGGGGAGTCCGCAGGATTGAAGGAGAGCCCAGAAATCCGAGGCAGACTTCAGTTCCGGTCCATGGTAATCGCCAAGTCCATGGGCAATAAAGGATAGAGGCCGCCTGGCTACTTGCCGGGAGTCCAGAAGTTTCAGCGTACCAGCAGTCGCGTTGCGTGGATTGGCGAAAGCGGGCAATCCTTCGAGATCGCGCTCGGCATTAAGCCGGGCAAAGCCTTCGCTGGGCATGAAGACCTCTCCCCGGACTTCCAATATTTCGGGAGCCTCTGCCGGCAAAATCAGGGGAATTTTCCGTATCGTCCTGATGTTGGAGGTAATATCATCCCCTATCTCCCCATCCCCCCGGGTAGCCGCATAGGCAAGGGAACCGTTCCTGTACATCAGGGTAACGGCGACACCGTCAATTTTGGGTTCGACCGTTACCAGGACATTTTCTACCCCCAGGGTTTTAACCGTGCGTTCGTAGTAATCGATGAGTTCTGCATCGGGAACCAGTTCGTCCGGATGTTCGAATACATCGTCAATGGACAGCATGGGGACTGCATGGCGGATCTGGTTGAACCCTTCCAGAGGAGCTCCTCCCACACGCCTGGTAGGAGAATTGGGGGAGTCCAGTTCCGGATGCTCTTTCTCCATATCCTCCAGTTCGCGGAACATGGCATCATACTGGGCATCCGATATTTCCGGATCAGCATCCTCGTAGTACAAGCGATTATGACGTTCCAGTTCACTGCGTAGCCATGCGATTTGTTGGGAGACCGATTGAGCAGGATCAACAGGGGTAGAGGAGGACATCTGCCTTTCGGGTGGGTTGAATAAGTCGAAAAAATCGTCGCTCATAAGATGGGAATAGGAAAATGAAATAATGAGGGAAGAGGAGATTACAGTTTATTGGCGGCTTCTCGTCCGAATGCCGTTTTAGGATACCGTTTCGCGGTTTCCCTCCAATAGGCGGCCGCTTTATCGGGACGGTTCAGACGGGTCTTGTAGATTTTTCCGATGCGATAAAGAAAGAAAGCCCTGTCTTCCCGGTTCCAACGACGGGAACGGGAGCATTTCTCCAAGACTTCGATAGCCCGGACATAGTCCTCCATCGGATCAATTAAAAAGGAAATATACATGTCCCATGCCCGCATGAATCCTTTATGCGTTTCGGCATAATGTTCCAGAATCCGGCAGGCGCCGGGTATGTCGCCAGCCTGTTCCAACTGTCGGGCTGCCTCTACCTCGATGTCTTCTCCCGCATTGGAGTGGGAGGAATAAAAGAAACCGGATACGATCTCACCCACCCAGGGAAAAGTCCACTTCCAAAGGATCCATGCCTCCAGAATGCCGAATGCAATCCCGATCAGAAGGGATAAGTAAATATCAATATCGAACTGAAGGATCTGCTGGGCAACAACGAGGGGTAGGGTAAAAAGGACGAGGTTTCGGAATGTGTCTGTAATATATTGCCTCGTTGTTTTCATGGTTGTTCCACGACAAAGCCGGCGCGTTTCGCCGCCACTTTGGCTCTCTTCAGGTTGACTTCGGCATCTTTGTTGCCGAGTTTGGCGGCTTCGCCATACCACTTGATGGCATCTTCCAGATTGCGGGGCATGCCGGAGCCGAGTTCACACATGGAAGCAAGATTGTTCATAGCCTTGGTATCTCCTTTTTCCGCACCCTGGGTGTAATACTTGTAGGCCGTCGTCAAATCGCGCTGCGTACCGATGCCTTCTTCGTACATGTAACCGAGCATGAAATCCAGAGAAGGAGTGTCGGGGTAACCGGCTTCCACCTCCTTGAGCATCGTGAAGGCTTGGTCCGGATTTTCTTTCATTCCCATCCCCTTCATCATGTAACGGGCATATTCTACCTTTGCTGCCGGAAACCCGAGGGCGACGGCTTTCTCCACCCATTCCCGGGCCGTATTGATGTCGCGTGGCACACCGAAGCCGATTTCGTAGTATTTTGCAAGCTTGAGCATGCCTGTGACTCCTCCCATGTTGGCAAGAACCGTTGCGTAGCGGACGGACTTGTCCTCGTCGCACGGCACGTTGTAATTATTATCCTGATAATACTTGGAAAGAGTATCGAGAGCTTCGAAGCTACCCTGATCTGCCGCCCTGGTCAACATGCTGATCCCCCCCGGGGCGTCCTTGTCTTCCTCCACCAGCTCAATACCTCTGCTGAGGAGCAAATCCAGCTGTCCGCGGTCACACAGGGCGCGTATCCACTTTTTCTCCTGATCTTTGGCGGCGGCTTCAGCCTCGGGATCGTTTTCTTCGGCATTACGCATGGTATTGAGGAGAATTTCAATCGCATCGATTTGCCCAAGGTCGGCAGCCTTATGGAGCCACTCAAGACCTTCTTTCGTCCGGTTCGACGAGTCGAGATCATACAGAAGAGCCTTGCCGTAAACAGTCATGCCTTCCGGGTCTCCTGCCTCTGCCGCTTCCCGGGCATATTTGATGCCTCCTTGGATATCTCCATCATCGGCGGCTTGGCTGAAAAGATACAGATAGGCCAGGGAAGCGGCAGCACGGATATCTCCATGATCCGCCTTACTGGTCAGAGCATGTGCCCAGTGGATGAATTCCTCTTCTTCAGGAGGGGGAAGAAGGGAGATCAGGGCATCCATCGCATACACGTCTCCCTGACGAGCCAGATCCCGGCAGGCTTCTACCAGCTTTTTGATTTCTGCCGATTCCTCCTCGGGATTTTCCGCTTTCCATGCATCGGGATGGGTCAAGGCATCCAGGTAAAGAGCAACAGCAGGATGTTCGGATGGCTTGGCGCAATTCAGCCATTTTACAGCCCAGTAATTAGCCTCCATCGCTTCAGGGGAACGGTTTTCTCCCATATCGCCTTGAAGCATCCAATGGCGTGCAAGAACCAGGGCTGCCATGTAGTCGCCTTCCTGAGCGGCTTTTTGAAGTTCTAGAGTACTCCAGCCGGAATAGGGTAGTTTTTGACATACTTCTTTCCATGTAGGAACGGCCTGGGGCGACGCCTGGTCGAGTTGCTGGGCAAAGGACGAGGAAACTATGCCTGCTGACATCATCAGCAGAACTGTTCCGGAATAGAAAAGTATTTGCTTACCCTTGAAGAACATCTCGGTTCTCAGAATAGCACGGCATCCCGTAACAACGCAAATTCATTGCAAGTCAAAGTATCGTTTTTTTTGTCCTTGTTTACAAAGAATCCGACGGAATTGGAAAATGCCGGAAATAGAAATTGGGGATTCCTCCTTCTCTCAGAAAGCAGAAATCCCCAATAATGAATGGAAAACCTAGAAGATAGCCCTGATCAGCTCCTGTCCGTATTCCGAACATTTCAGCTCCCGTGAGCCGGGTATCATTTCCGCCAGATCGAAGGTAACGGTTTTGCGGGAAATAACTTCGTCGATAGCCCGGATCAACAGGTCGGCCGCTTCCGTCCACCCCATGTAACGGAGCATCATTTCAGCGGACAAAATGAAGGAACTGGGATTAGCCTTGTCCAAACCGGCCAGCTTGGGCGCCGTACCGTGCGTAGCTTCGAAGACGGCGTGTCCGGTGAGGTAATTGATGTTGCCTCCGGGGGCAATGCCAATGCCTCCGACCTGGGCTGCCAAAGCGTCGGAGATATAGTCTCCATTGAGATTGAGGGTAGCGACGACGTCAAATTCTTCGGGGTGCAAGAGAATGTCCTGCAGGAAAGCGTCAGCGATGCTGTCCTTGATAAGGATGCCGTTAGGCAGTCTCATCCATGGGCCTTCGCCAATCTTTTCGGCACCGTATTCACGTTCCGCCACGGCATAGCCCCAGTCGCGGAATCCACCTTCGGTAAATTTCATGATGTTACCCTTATGCACGAGGGTAACACTCTTGCGGTCATTGGCCAGAGCATAGTCGATGGCGGAACGCACGAGGCGTTCCGTTCCTTCACGGGAAACAGGCTTGATCCCGAACCCGGAACTCTCCGGAAAACGTACTTTGGAAAATCGATCGGGGAAGGTTTCCTGCATCAAGGAGATGAACTTCCGGCAGTCTTCCGAACCTTCCTTGAATTCGATACCTGCGTAAATATCCTCCGTGTTTTCGCGGAAAACGACCATATCCACCTTTTCAGGAGCCTTGACCGGAGTTTCAATTCCTTTGAAATAACGTACGGGACGCTGGCAGACAAAAAGATCAAGTCCCTGGCGCAGGGCGACATTCAGACTGCGGATACCGCCGCCGACAGGCGTTGTTAACGGTCCCTTGATCCCGATAAGATACGTACGAAACGCTTCCATCGTCTCGTCGGGAAGCCAGGTCCCAAGATTATCGAAAGATTTTTGACCGGCATAGACCTCATACCAGGCAATCTGCCGTTTCCCGCCATAGGCCTTGTCTACAGCTGCGTCGATCACGCCCGATGCGGCAGCCCAGATGTCGGGGGCCGAACCGTCGCCAATAATAAAAGGAACAATAGGACAGTCGGGCACCTGCAACTGCCCGTTCATCATGGTAATTGCCTGTCCGTCTGACGGTGGAATGAATGAAAGCTCAGTCATGACGGGGCGATACCTACATGGACGGGCCAGGTATGGCAAGCTTTATTTCCCTGACGGCATGACCGGTGTCCTGACGTTGTTTTCTTCCCGGAATACCTGGACTAGCCGCCCATCCTTGGAAAATTCAAATCCGTAGAAGACATCGGAAGAATTCGAATACAACTTTCCGACGAAATTCGTCTCGCCATCACCGAGAGAATAATCAACCTTCAGCTGATTGCCGACAATACCGCGTTCTTTCAGAACAGCAACGAAAATTTTCCGCATGCACTCTTCCGTTTTCGGGTAGAAGGCATCCATATAATACTTCATGGCCTCATCCCGGTTGGGCGGCGTTCCCCAGCCATGGTCATAGCACATACCCATGGCGTACTTGTAGGCATCCTTCATCACATTGGGAACAATGTCAATTTGTTGAAGGAGATCAAAGGATTTCTTCCTGGTTTCCTCACCCCCCTGTTCCTGCCATTCCATAACCTGCATCATCCTGGCCCAGGTCATTTCCTGGGCCAATCCCTTTTTAAGAATAACTTCCCGTTCTTTCTCCGGAATGGAAGCAATGGCATTTTGGATATCATCGTCGAGACTGGTTCCCGATCGGTTGAGCCATGCTTTGTAAAACATGATCAAAGCCTTCTCCTTGTCCTGGTCCATGCCAATGCCGTCGCGAGCGCAGATACCGATATTCAAGAGGGATTTTGAAACCCTCGGATATAGATTCCAAATATTCAGTGCTTCGTAGATATCCTGCCCGACCATGCGGCCATCGCGGTACAAGTCCGCCAATTCAAAATCAGCCCAGGTGTTTCCTAGATCCGAGGCATGCCTCAGTTGGGCGAGAGCTCCTTCCGGGTCGTACAAATCCGGGTACGTGTCCGGGTCGGATTTTATGGAATACACGGACTTGATTGCACGGAAGTTATCCTGTTTTGCCGCTTCTTCGTAATACTGCAACGCCTTTGTCGGATCTTCCTTTACCCACATGTTGCCCTTGTCCATGAGTTCTTCACAGGAGGTGGAAGATTCCGGAATCCACAGAAAACATCCGATAATCATGATCGTCATGATTGAGAACAACAACTTATCCGGTATCGATCTCCCCTTGATGGAAAGATTGTGCCGTTTAACCAGAGACCGCAGTTCATCTACCTGTTCCAGAGTGATGTGTGCCTTGGTCAAAGTCAGAACGGGGAAATGGTCAATGAGTAAAACGAACAAGCCAGACGTTTCTCGTACGGAAGTGAACAGATCCCAACTGTATTGAGCATGCAGGCCGTCACTTGCTGTGAGTCGGATTTTTTCTTCATCCAGTTCCACATTGTATGAGATTTCTCCAATGCATTCCGTATTCATCGCCTGAATACCTCCACATGTGTAAAGCTGCTGGAGGCGCCACCATGCAACAACCAAGGCTACCGAAGGCATCAACAGATGCATGCCATATCCGTTATTTCTGAACAAAACACAAAAAGCGGCAACAATAAAAAAAGAAATAGTCAAGTGAAGCTTCCTGCGGCGGGCTACCCAAATGCGGGACAAGCCTCGGAAGGCTTTTTTGTCAAATGGTGGAATGTGAAATTTCATATCTGCAGGGTCTCCCGTTGGATGGAATGGAATTCCAGAATATCTTTCAGCTGGTTTGTTGTTTCTTCCGTCAGGATTTCCCATGGGAGCACGGCAATAATGCGGGCTTTTCCATATTTAATGAGAATCCCGGATGGAAGCCTGACATACCCTGACAGACGAGGGTAGGGGATGCGTTCCGACAGCAGATCATGGAATGTCACGGTCAGAGCATCATGCCCGAAACAGTACCGTTTTTCGTAACTCCCTTTCGACAAATAGGAGGCATATTGACGAGCCCATTTCCATGCATGAAGAGGCAAAGTCGAAAGAATAATCAATGCGAGGCCTAACCCAAAAAAAATGATGGGGAAACAGGAAGAATAAGGGATGTCGTTCATGATGGAAGCCGCAATAAGCAGGCAACCTGCAACCCTGTAGTTCCGGATTGATATTTTGCGTTGCCCGGTCAACAAATAATATTCCTCCATGAACGTTTCCCAGACAGCTCGCTTTTGCGGTGGCACTTCCAACGTTAAGACAGGATGCGGTTCTTCCTCGGACATGTGACTTTCATGTATACCACGATTCTCTCAAAGAGAAAACCCAATTTTCACGTGCGCATGATCGAAAAAATCTGTACATCCGTATGAATTGGACTATGTACTTAAGGGCGTTACCGCAGTTCCCCGGAACGGTTTGCGGTAAAAAAACAAAGATTTTTATGGATACCAAGGAATTTGATCTGATCTCGTTCGGGGAAGTGATGCTGCGCCTTTCGCCACCACGCCATGCACGTATTGTGGACGGTGATATTTTCGAAAAGCGGGCTGGGGGAGCTGAGTTGAATGTCGTCTCGGGAGTTGCTCTTCTGGGACTGAGAACGGGGATTATTTCCCGCCTGCCCCAGAACGAACTCGGTACGTTTATCAAGAACCGTATCCGTTTCGTCGGAGTATCCGACGATTTCCTCCTGTACGATTCATCGGATGATGCCCGTCTGGGTACCTATTACTATGAAATGGGAGCCGCTCCACGGAAACCAACGATTGTTTATGATCGCAAGGGAGCATCCATCACACGGATCAGCCTGGATGAGATTCCGGATGGCGTCTATTCCTCCGCCAGCATGTTCCATACAAGCGGCATCAGTCTGGCCCTGTGCGAAAACATGCGTCATGTCGCCGTGGAATTGATCCGCCGTTTCAAAGAGCAGGGCGCCATGATTTCCTTCGACGTCAACTACAGGGCCAACCTTTGGGATGAGGACACGGCCCGGGAAACAATTCTGAGTATCCTCCCGATGGTAGATGTCTTGTTTGTTTCCGAGGAATCCAGTCGTCGCATGTTCCGGAAAATAGGAACCCTCCACGATATCATGAAGAGTTATGCCGACGAATTCGGCATCAAGATCATCGCCTCCACCCAGCGTACTGTCATCAGTCCGCGCAAACACGATTTCACTTCGGTTCTCTACAGTGCCGCAGAGGATACCTTCTACACGGAAAAACCGTACCAGGGAATTGACGTCATTGACCGCATCGGATCCGGTGACGCCTATGTATCGGGTGTTCTTTTCGGATTGCTGAAATACGGGGATCCGTTCAAGGCCATGCAATTCGGGAACGCTACATCCAGTGTCAAAAACACGGTGCCGGGAGATCTCCCTTCATCGGACTTCAAGGAAATAGACCGTATTATTGACGAGCACAACGCTACGGGGCCAGTCAGCGAGATGAACCGCTAAAATTGAGATGGTGTCATGCGCCCGGATTGACAAAGGATGGGGGCAGGTCTATGCTTTTTAGCTCATAATGATTAGTTTTACGAACATTAGCGGTGCCGAGGAAATCGGATCCAACTGCTATCTGCTGGACATTGAAGGAACCAAAGTGGTGCTGGACTCCGGTATGCACCCTAAAAAGGAAGGACTGGCGGCTATCCCTGAATTCGGATTGATTGACGAAGGTTCTCTGGAAGCAATTTTCATTTCACATTCCCATCTCGACCATTTGGGCACACTTCCCGTTTTGCAGGATAAACAGCCGGGAGCGGAAGTATTTATGACGCCAGCGGCGGCAGCCGTTTCAGAGGTCATGCTGCATAACTCCGTCAATGTCATGAGTTCCAAGCGACTGGAGTTCGGCATCGTCGAATACCCCCTCTTTACGCATCAGGAATTGGACCGTTTGTCGGAAAGCTGGCAGACCAAGGCTTGTAATGAAGCCTTCCGCGTCGGATTCAACAAGGACGTTCTGGCTACATTCCATGATGCCGGTCACATCCTCGGATCAGCCGGCGTCTATCTGGAAAGCGCAACTGGCCATTCGATCTTCTATACAGGCGATGTCCAATTTGAAAACCAAAGTTTGATTCCCGGAGCGGACTTCCCTGAAGACGGAGTCGATACCCTGATCATGGAATGCACGCGCGGACTCCAAAAACGCCCGGAGGGCTACACGAGGGAAGGGGAACTGAAAAGGTTTGCTGCCAGGATTTCCGATACGTTGGCCCGTGGAGGCATTGTTCTGATTCCTGTATTTGCTCTCGGTAAAAGCCAGGAAATGCTCTATAATCTCCACCGCTTCAAGAAGGAAGGGTGGATTCCGGCTAAAACGCCGGTTTATTATGGAGGACTGAGTGCCAAGGTGACGCGACTGTATGATTTGTTCGACTCCAAAACCCGCCGGATGGATGCCGGGTTCCTGATCAAGGATGAAGTAGTCATTACCCCGTTGCCTAAAAAGGCTCGCGGACCAATGCGTTGTGAACCTGGTAACATCTACCTCGTTTCCAGCGGAATGATGACGGAAAAGACTCTCTCCAACACATTGTCCGACCAGATTCTTCCCAACCCGAAAAACTCGATTCTCTTTGTCGGCTATTGCGACCCGGATTCTCCGGCCGGTTTACTAAAGACAATTCCTCACGGAGAAACGGTCAAACTCCGTCCGAATGCCCATCCCGTACCCGTCAATTGTGAAATCGACAGTTTCGACTTTTCCGGTCACACCGACCGGGAACTTTTGATCGGCTATGCCAAAAAGTTGAATCCCTCCCAGATCGTTCTTGTCCATGGAGATCCAGAAGCTCTCGAATGGATGCGTACGAGGCTGACTCTGGAACTCCCGCAGACAAAGATCATTGTCCCGAAAGCCGGGCAGGTCTATCTGTTGAACTAATATATATAACAAAGAGCCCCATACCATGAGCTTCTCAGGTGTCAGAAACGGCAAATTAATTGTTTTTGAAGGTATTGACGGTACCGGAAAATCAACTCACATCGGAGCGTTGAAAACCTTTCTTGAAGCTAGAGGAATAGAAGTCGTACAAAGTTACGAACCGACACGCGGGATATGGGGAGCCAAACTGCGGGATTCCGCTGTCACGGGACGACTCTCACTGGATGAAGAGATTGACCTCTTCATCAAAGACAGACAGGATCATGTCCACACCCTTATTGCTCCGGCTTTGGAACGTGGCGCCTGGGTCTTGCTTGACCGCTATTACCTTTCCATGATGGCTTACCAGGGAGCCAGAGGCATGGATGTGGAGACAATCCGCACGTTAAATGAAGAATTTGCTCCGATTCCCGATGCCGTCATCTGGCTTGATATCCCCGTGGAGACCGCTCTGTCGCGCATTGGGAATCGTGGTGAACGGGATGCCTTCGAAGCCGAAGAAGCTCTCCTCTCGTGCCGAAACATCTTTGCCGGTATTAACGAGCCGTGGATGCTGCGCGTAGATGCGAATGCCGAACGCGATGTCGTCGCGGCAAGAGTTGTCGGAGCCCTGCAACAGTACGGTATTCTTGATTAACCCGTCTTCAACGCGGAGAAACAGGAACCGTAACGAATTTGGTGAAATAGCATTGAAAAATTCTTGTATATAAGGGGCATTCGCATTATTCTAAAGCCTTAACCTGCACTGCCTCTCTTGTACCGTGAATTCTTTTCAGCTGTTGAAAATTACGCAACTATCCGATGCGGAACAACCCTTGCCGGCTTTCCGGGAATTGTTTACTTCGCTGGAAACGGATTTGGCCCCGGAAACTTTGGAAGATTTGAAGGAAGCCGTCCTGATCCGGGAAGAGGCATCATCAACATATCTGGATCAAGGACTGGCAGTCCCTCATGGACGCATTGATTCTCTGGACCAGGTCGTCATTGCCGTCGGTCTGAACGAAAACGGAATCCAATGGCCCGATGCCGGACGCAAAGCTCACCTAATCATCATGCTAGGTGTTCCGGATTCTATGATTACCGGCTATTTAGTGATGATGCAGAAAATCCTCCGCTGGCACAAACAGAGCAAATTGATTGATGCCTCCGGCAATATTACGGATCCCGGATTGCTGGAAAAAGAACTCAGAGACGTTCTCGGATAAACATCCTAACAGAAAACCATTAATCATGAATGACCGGCTACATGGCGAGGGAGGAAAGCTCAAGTCTCTGTCATGGCTCAGATTCGGTCTGAAACTCCGGGAAATCCTCCATATCGGAGACAAGCAGGTCATTCTTATATGGGCATTCTGCGTTGGAGTCATCGGAGCCTTGACTGCTCTTGTTTTCGAACACGCTGTCGGTATCGTTCAAGATACCTTGACAGGGCAGCACGGCAAGACTCAAATTCAGGCATTTTCGTCCATCCCGGACTGGCTTCGTATCCTCGTCCCGACAATAGGCGGTCTCCTGGCCGGCCTGACCTTGTTGTTTACTCACCGTTTTGTTCCTGCCAAAGCCACGGAATACATGGAAGCCGTAGCTCTGGGAGATGGTTATGTTCCGGCCAAACCCAGTTTGCTAAGAAGTCTTTCCGCAGTATTTACCATAGGCTCCGGAGCATCTATCGGTAAGGAAGGTCCGTTGATCCAGACGGCGGCCGTAGCTGCATCCGTCATTGGAAGACGGTTTCATCTATCTGCACCGCGATTGAGGCTCATTGTAGCCTGTGCAGCCGCGTCGGGCATGTCGGCTGCATTTCACACACCTCTGGCAGGGGGGCTTTTTGTCGGAGAAATCGTTCTGGGAACGCTGACTCTCGACATGCTGGCGCCTCTTCTGATTGCCAGTTGCGCCGGATATTTGACACTCAGCTACTTTACGGATCCCACCCCGATCTATCAAGTCATGGGTAACATTTCTTTGGGAAACGATGGAGCTCGGATAGCAATCAGCTGCCTCATCCTGGGTATCGTCGCCTCTCTATGTGCCAATGGGTGGCTCTGGCTCCTTAAAACATCCCGACGTTTTTTAAACGGTTCCCGCTACTGGCTACCCGTCCGCCTCGCTCTCGCCGGGACATTGGTGGGGCTGGTCGCCATCTGGTTTCCGGAAATTGTCGGTAACGGAGCCAACATGATCAGAGGATTGGTCAATCTGCAATTTACGTCGGAACATGCCCTCTACTTGTTGCTGTTGAAAGTAGGAGTAGTTGCCATTGTATTCGGGGTCGGCACCGTAGGGGGGGCTTTGACCCCCAGTCTGACCATTGGCGCCATCGTCGGTTTCCTCTTCAGCACCTGCATGGTTCAGCTGGGATTCCCCGGAGATTATGCCATTGCATACTCATTGGTCGGCATGGCGGCTTTCTTTACAACAGCAGCCAATGCTCCCATTACCTCTCTTTTACTTGTCATTGAGTTTACATTGGCAGGGCAGCTCATGTTCCCGTTGCTCATAGGAGTTGTCGTCTCCTACAGTGTTGCCCGCCTCCTGAAAGTGGAATCCATGTATCATGATTCCTTGGCGGCGGGACCGAGAAGTATCTTTAATAAATCTCTACAAGACGTTTATGTCAAGGATATTGCAAGGAAATTACCACCAACTGTTCTACCGAATGATAATTTTGGAACCGTTGCAACCATTCTCTTGAAAAATCCGGCACAAACCATTTTTGTTGCATCGGAAAAAGGGAAGTATATGGGAGCTATCGTAACATCCGATATCCAAGAGTTTGCCAGAAACAAGGAATTAGCCGAAGCTATCCTGGCTGTAGACGTCTCAAGGAACAATCTACCAACGCTTAAACCCAACATGAAACTGCCGGAGGCTCTTGAAATATTCTCTAAAAAAGATCAAACAGAGTCACTGGCTGTCGTTGATCCGGAAACGAAGAAGATGTCCGGTGTTGCCAACAAGGCCGATTTGTTCATGGTCTTGACTGAAATCATGCGGAGAGAAAAACTCCAAAGTTAAATCGGATATTGTTGCCAGGCCAGAGTCTGCGTATCTCATCCATCAAAAAAATAACAGAGCGAGGAAGAGTTGAGATAAACGGCGGGAATTTCAAATCACGACAAACGGAGTACTCGATCCTCAAATTTTCAATTCTCAAATGATTTATTGAAAAGGAGCGTGAGTGTAGAATTGCACGAACCGAACCTGAAACACCTCCAAAGGGAAATTTTGATTCCCAATACAGAAATGAGCATTTCGAGCAAGAATTTCTCCTATTTTGTACTTCGCATAATATATGTAATGCAAAATACATAGTGCATTACTGATTGATGGTCAATAGGGTTCAAGCGGGAAATATGATACTTCAAGTAATGGAATAAGTCAAAACCATACCATGAAAGCGGAGCCTACCTCCGGTATCTAAACACCATTCTTTTTGGATACACTCGTTTCTCGGAAAAATCTTCTTCATTCCTACTTTAGAGTGTTAATTCTTCTAACTGCCATTGAGGCATGGTATATTTCGAATCAATAGCATCATCAGACTAATCCTCTACAAGGATTAGGTATGCGATGCAGTTACCATGTCCACACCTTTCCTTTCCCTTTCATCCCCTTCTCTGCTTTGCTTTGCCAAGGATGCGAAGAGAAAAAACAAAGAAGGCTATTAAAGATATAAAAATAAGAAACAGATAAAATTTCAAAAAAGTAATTTTATCTGTTGACAATAAGTAAGTTATATTATATTACCCAATGTGGAGGCTTATTGTTTCAGAGGAATAATCTTTCCCTTGGACCAAAGCTTGTCGACTTCATAGAACTCACGTGTTTCCTGTCCCATGATGTGCACCATAACGTCAATGTAATCCATCACCGTCCACAATGAGGCCGCTTTTTTTTCCATATAAACGGGTTCAGCATGGCATTTTTCCGAGATGTCGGCATCGATGTTCCTCATGATGGAACGCAGGTGCGGAATGGACAAACCCGTACATACGACGGCAAAATCCGTCAGTGATGAAATATCACGAAGATCGTACAGACATACGTTTTCCGCTTTATTATCAATAGCGGCCTGGGCGATTGCTTTGGCCAGTTTCAGCGATTCAGATGTAGACATAGATGAGGGGGAAAGAACTCGTAGGTAGAATAAATGATTATTTCAAAAAGGATTGATCTTTACGGAACGGATCCAAATCGTCTTCCGGAGCATCGGAAGAAGAGCTACTACCGTCGTTTTGCGGCGTATCGTCTCCCTGCTCTTTCCGAGCTTGTTCTCCGTCACCACCGTGCGAAGAATTGGAGGAATCGTCCTGTTGTTGTTCGCTATTGTCAGAAGGCAAAGGAGGAGGGCCGACACTTTCAGGAGGATTGGTCATAAATCCCTTCTCCAGCAGATCCTGCACTTGTTCACCGGTCAGTGTTTCATATTCGAGCAAAGCTTCTGAGATAGCCTCCAGCTTGGCGCGGTTGTCTTCAAGAATAGCCAGGCAGCGGGTATAAGCGTTTTCGACCAGTGTCCGAATTTCTTCATCAATGGTCTGAGCCGTTTGTTCGGAGTAATTGCGAGATCGTGTCCCGAGATCACGGGCAAGGAAAACTTCTCCGGTCTGTTCACCGTATTCAACGAAGCCGAGTTTTTCGCTCATACCGTATTCGCAAACCATGCGTCGCGCCATATTAGTGGCCATACGGATATCTCCGACTGCTCCACTGGTCACGTCGCCGAAAACGATTTGTTCCGCACAGCGTCCCCCCATGGCAACAACCAGGGTGTCAAGCATTTCACTGCGTCGCATATGGTACCTGTCTTCCTTGGGAAGCCACATCGTAGCTCCTAATGCCTGACCGCGGGGAATAATCGTTACCTTGTGCAAAGGCTCGCTGTTATCCGTTTTAAGAAGGCAGATGGCATGACCGGCTTCATGAACGGCCGTAATGCGCTTGTCCTTGTCGCTCATTGTGAGACTGCGGCGCTCCTTGCCCCAGCGGACCTTGTCGCGAGCTTCTTCCAACTCAATGTTGCGGACTTCCTTCAATCCCTTGCGGGCGGCAAGGAGAGCTGCCTCATTAATTAGATTGGCCAGTTCGGCACCGGAGAAACCGGCCGTTCCACGGGCAATCGGAGCCATATCCGCATCTTTGGCCAGCTTGACCTTCTTGGCATGCACCAG
Organism: Akkermansia sp. N21116; assembly: GCF_029854705.2. Classification (NCBI taxonomy): domain Bacteria; kingdom Pseudomonadati; phylum Verrucomicrobiota; class Verrucomicrobiia; order Verrucomicrobiales; family Akkermansiaceae; genus Akkermansia; species Akkermansia sp. N21116. The sequence continues at coordinate 2,264,251 of NZ_CP139035.1, read as the reverse complement.
GAGAATCTGTTCCCGGCCTTTAACATCCGGAAGGTTGACGACAACTTCGCGGTCGAATCGTCCCGGTCGGAGTAAAGCCGGATCCAATACGTCGGCCCTGTTCGTCGCGGCAATGACGATCACGTTTTCATTGGCATCGAAACCGTCCATTTCCACTAGAAGGGCATTGAGAGTCTGCTCGCGTTCGTCATGACTGCCCCCTACCCCGTAGCCGCGATGGCGGCCGACGGCATCAATTTCGTCAATAAAGATCAAACATGGGGCCGATTTTTTGGCCTGCTCAAACATATCGCGCACGCGACTAGCGCCTACACCGACAAACATTTCCACAAAGTCGGAACCGCTGATGGAATAAAACGGCACATCCGCTTCACCGGCAATAGCCTTGGCCAGCAGGGTTTTCCCTGTACCGGGAGAACCCACCAGCAACACTCCCTTGGGAATACTTCCGCCAATTTCACGGAACTTGGCGGGATTTTTCAAAAATTCGACCAGTTCCCATACTTCTTCCTTGGCTTCGTTGACACCGGCAACATCTTTGAATGTAATCTTGTTTTTCTCCGGCGAAATCAGTTTGGCCCGGCTCTTGCCGAAATTCATGGCTCCCTTAGCCCCGCCTGTTTGAGCGCGGAACATAAAGAACATCAATCCAATAAGGAGAAGGATCGGCAGGAAGTAGAAAATAAACGTTCTCCAGCCACTGCTTTCCGTACGGTATTCTGCCGTATCTCCCAAGAGATCTTTAATCCGACTGCCGTCAAAATGAACGCTGAAAGGCACTTCGACTCGTTCTATAATGGCTTTCTCTCCACCGACCTCGGGCCACTTGCGGGTGACGATACGACCGGACAGAGTAGCAATAGATCCGTCGTAATACATCTTGGGGGACTTATCCCCTTCCCGTCCGGTGATGCGACCTTCGGCAACGAGACGACTGAATGCGTCCGTAGAAATGCTTTTGCCGGTAAGAGCGGACTCGGGGGAGGCCAGGCCGGAAGGCTGGATAATACCGGCTTCGTCGAGGCGCTTCTTGAAATTGTCATCGACAAGCCCGGAGTTGAAAGTCATGACAAAAGGCTCATAGGAAAGCTCGGGAGAAACATCGCTTTTGTACCGGGAAGCCATAATGACAGCATCCGGGGAAGCATCCGAGAGAAGTACTGTAATCGGATACTTTTTCGGATGATTGAGGATAATCCGACCATCCTTATAATCCTCTTCAAACTGGGCAATGGATTCCTTTTGCTTGCCGAAGCCAAAGGAATCCGGAGACGTAAAGGCCAGTAGAAGAATCGTGGCAACGATGACCAGCATGACCCACATCCCCCAATTGGGTGTATCTCCTTTCGGTTTTCCTGGGTTACGGTCGGGGTTGTTCGGGTTGAAGTCGCGGTTGGGAGGCATGTTGTCAGCCATGTTGTGTAGATGGAAAAATACAGCCGGACAAATATTTCGTTGCCCGGATTTTTGACGTGATTTGCGGAAATGATACAGGCCGATTGAGTTTTTCAAATAACTTTCCGAGACATACCTGCCGTTTCATAAAATCAACGGAAAACCTTTTGAAGTCCTCTACGGAGCAAGGATCTTACTGAGCTACCCGGACTGGTTTGGAAATAGGATTAACGGTTTTGTCGGGAGGGGGCACGGCACCTGAAGGCTGGTTTCCCGTCTCGGGACGTACAATCTGAAGAGGCAAAGCTTTTCCTCCCTGAACGGACGGAAACATCTGGGCAATAAACTGGTCCACAGGAAACCGCAGCACGGCGTCCCGTGACGATGGATCGCTCAGGAATTTGGTCAATTCCGGATGATTCATCAAACCGGCCATGTCCTGCCGTTCTACCATGGCTCGGATACCCGCATCCCGGCATAGAGTCCACAGGCGTCTGGGCCGCGGGATATAGGGAGCTATTTGCCCGTATTTGCCGGCAGCTGGATCGTGTTCAAAGGTAGATAGGTAGGCAATGATTTTTGCCAGGGAAACGCGGCCCGGGTCTTTCATCGGATCCAGTTTCATGAGCCATTGTGTGGACTCATGACTGCAGATTTGTTTTTTCCAATCGTACACCCATGCCGTTGCAACGGCTTCGTTCTTTCCGCTGCTTTGCGCCAGGGCGGCTTGGTGCGCCTGTTTGATATCTGCGACATCACCGTAATAAAACACGGCCAGTACGCCGGCCCAGCAAAGGACGAAAACCATTAGAATCGTTGTCAATATTCCCTTGAACCCACCGAATCCCATTTTGCTGCCCAGCGAAAATACGTTGCTGAACCAAAACATTCCGTGGGTAAATACGGAAAACACAAATACGGCCGAGAGCCACGAAAAAGTTGTAACCATCCACTCCCGGGGATCGGACGTGATAAAGGAGAGGTATGTATAGCCATGCCGGCTGATCCAGTAGTAGGCAAGGAAGGCTCCCAATACGCCTACGCCAAACAGGATCATTTTGATGATACCTTTCAGTATGGCCAGGACAAGAAACCCTGCCAGAACCGTTCCGGCTATAATATAGATGGTGGTGGATGTATCCACAGGAATATGAGAATGAAAAATCAGCCACGCTGGCAACACTGGCGCAGGTAATGATCGCAAATTGTCAGCCAGGCCATGGCCTCTACAATCGGCACGGCACGGGGAAGCACGCAGGCATCATGCCTGCCCTTTCCCTTCAGCGTCGTATCCCTGCCATCGTCCGTGACGGTTTCTTGACTCACCATCAGCGTAGCGGTCGGTTTGAAGGCAATATTCATCAGGATCGTTTCCCCATTGGAAATACCGCCCTGAATACCTCCCGAATGATTGGTTCGCGTCCGGACACGACCATCGTCCATGAAAAACAGATCATTGTGTTCCAGACCAGTCATATCGGGAGCATGAAATCCGGAACCTACTTCAAAGCCCTTGACTGCGGGAATACTCATCATCGCATGGGCCAAGGTGGCATCCAGTTTGTCGAATACGGGGTCGCCGAGCCCGGGAGGACAGCCGCGAACAATGCATGAGATCGTCCCTCCCAGAGAATTCCCTTCGCTTCTGGCTGTCTTGATAGCATTGATCATGGTTTCAGCAACCTTGGGATCTCCAGTCCGGACAATATTGGTTTCCACCAGTTCGCGGGAAACGGAGGAGGCGTCAACATGGGCTTGTACATTGTGAATCCTGTCCACCCAGGCAATTACGTCCATCTCCGGAAAAACTGTCTTCAACACAGCTCTGGCAACGGCTCCGGCAGCCACTCGTCCAATGGTTTCACGGGCGGAAGCCCGGCCACCTCCGGCCCAGGCGCGGATGCCGTATTTGGCATCGTAGGTATAATCGGCATGGGAGGGTCTATAAGTCCGTGCCATTTCATCGTAGGCGGATGACCGGTGGTCTTTGTTGCGGACATTCAGGGCAATCGGAGTTCCCAGAGTTTGTCCGTCCAGAACGCCGGAGAGTATCTCGACGGAATCTTCCTCATCGCGGGGGGTTACTATTTCGCTTTGCCCGGGGCGGCGGCGGTCCAGTTCCTTCTGGATATCATCCCTGTCCAAAGGAATCAGGGAGGGACATCCATCAATCACGACGCCTACGCCCGGACCGTGGGATTCACCCCACGTTGTAATGCGGAAACATTGCCCAAAACTGCTCGACATGCCGGGATTGTTGCAGACAAGCCCCCAATGGTCAAGATTGCGCCATAAATTATCTGCTCAGGAAAGCCTGGCTTGCGATTGATCTTGATCAAGTCCTATCCTTGATTTACAAGCGTAACGTTATCCCCGTCCTTGAGTCTGGGGGAATTCCCAATAGTCTGATGCTATGTACGAGCAGCTTTATGTTTTGAAAAATGGTAAAAAACTGGGTCCTTTTTCTCGAGCGACCATCCAAACGGATTGGGCCATAGGTCTTTATGACGGTACGGAAATCGTTCTTGCCCAGGATGGAGAATACACTCTCAAACCTTTTTTGGATCAGGGTACCACTAAAACGGAGGAGGAAAAGAAAATCGAAAACATGGTCGCAGAACTTCCGAAACCGGATATTCCCCCTCCCACGATGCCTTCCACCCTCCCGCCTCCTACTATTCCCCCTCCCGGTACTCATTCTTCGACGCCGAAACCTTTGTTAACGCAATCCTCCCGGTCTCAAACTATGCGAGACAACGGAGTCATACCGGACAACGATGACGATGATGATAACGAAGAAGCTTCCCCCGAATACATCCGTGCCCAGAAAATGCTCTATGCCTGTGCCTTGGATTTAATCCCCATGGTTGGTTCCATTCCGGCCTGGTTTCTGTGGAAACGCTACAAGGTTCTGGCCGCCGGCTACCAACCGGAGGATTCTACCCCGGATGGACAACTGATTCTGGACGGAAAGAAAATTGCTTTTTACGGTTTGGTTTATTCCGTTCTATCGACCTTTTTCTTCATCGCCAGCTGGGGAGCATGGCCCGTCATGTTCAAACTGCCCTTGATTATCGGGTTGAGCGTTGTTGCCCATGGCTGGGTGCTAACGAAGATATGCGGAGTTCTTCTGGATCAGGAATACCGCTTGGTCTGCGGAATTCTCATGTCCTTACGGATCATCTCCGCCCTGGTTATCCTGAACGCCATAGATTGGATCGGCCTCCATATATTCGGGATTCTGGCTGTTCCATTTATCACAACCGTGACCAGCTTGGTTTTCCTTGCTCTCAGCTGTTTTATTATCATGGCATCGTCCGACATTTTCCGCATCCAAAATATCAGTGGAGGCAAGCAGATCATTACCGGATTGCTGGCTGGTTTTTCCCTGGGGTTGATATTCAAACTCTTCCTGGCGATTATCTGATACAGCTTCCCCCGGTGCACTCGCTGCCGAAAATTCTCTCTTCATGAAAAAATCCCCGATGCCATATCCGGCACCGGGGATTTTTTCATGAAGGAAAACAAATGAGGAGTAGAACTTAGTTCTTGGGATCGCGATGCCAGACAAGGACTCCCTTGCCGAGAGCATAGGCATAGGCAATAGCCAAAACGCCCAGAAAAACAGTCATGGAAATGAATGCGTCGGCATTGTGGATAACCAGATCGCGGAAATTGATGCTCCACGGATAGAGAAATACGACTTCAATGTCGAATACCAGAAACAGCATCGCCACAATGTAGTACTTCACGGAGAACATCGGAGCCCCGCTTCCTATCGGGATCATACCGCATTCATAGGGGACATCGGCCGGAGTACGGTGCTGGGCCCGCTTCCCGGCAAGAACGCTTGCAACAAGGATAAAACCCGTAAACCCGAAGGCAGCCACCACCTGGATTAGAATTGAAAAAAACTCCTGATTCATGGTTCGTCTGCCCGTTTCTACTACATCCACCCGGGAGAGGAAAGGACTTTTTCCCTGAATCGAACAACTTTTGTTGAAGCCGAACGATTGTTCCGATTCCGAAATTCTTGCTTTTACCCGGACTTTCGCTAAAGTATGCGCAAGTTTTCGTGCGCCTGTGGCGAAATTGGTAGACGCGCCAGATTTAGGCTCTGGTGCCGCAAGGCATGCAGGTTCGATTCCTGTCGGGCGCACCATCTAATTTCAACAAGCAATTCACTCCATGGGACTTTACCAAGACCAAACTAATTCCCTCTCCGAAATCAAACGTCTTGCAGCCCTTGTGCTGGATCCCCCGCGTCGCTCGGAAATTGGTCCTGACCAATGGCCGCTTGCCATGATTGCCTATGGTCTTGTTACTTGTAATGAGACAAACCGCCTGCAGGAAGGAATTGAAATTTACACTCTCTTTGAGACCAACTGTTCGGACGAAGCCCGTTCCCGATGCGCCATGCAGCTATCCCAGTTTGTCCGCCAGAGGCAGGGTAACGGCTGGAGGGCCCTGCTCCCATTTGCAGTAGCCGATGCCAATCCGTCCATTCGCCGTCAGGCGGCCTTCCTCGCCCTGACGCTGGCGCCATCCTCCGAAGCGGATCGCTTCCCCGGAGCGGCAGAACTCGTTCGTCTTATCTGTAGTCCTCCCGTGGAAGAAAGAAGCCCCATTGCCATGCTGGATACGATCATGAGCCTGGCCGACTTGCGTTTCATGCCTTACCTGCAGCGGATTTCCTCTTCCCTGCCCGACAACCGCCTGGCCCGGTTACTGAAAGAATCCACAGCCACGCCCAATGCCTTGAGCTGCAGCTGGCTTCTTGACGTGCTGGAAACCCGCGCCGACCTGGCGGATGCCGTAACGGCATGTCTCACGGGCATGCCTTCCCGCACCGGCGAAGTCCTGGACGTGATTATCCCGATTCCTTCGTGGCATTTCAAAGGAGAAGCCGTCCAGAACCTTCACGGGTGGACTATCCCGGAATATTACGCCCGCATGGCAAGCCGCTTGCAGGATAGGGTCTCTCCGGAACAATTGGCCTCTATCCAATCATCCTGGAGTTGATCTATGGAACAGACGGCGTCCCCCTTCCGTATCCGCGTTTCCGTCCGCAGGCAATGGTTGCGCCTCGAACAGGTTGAGGACGGATCTCTCGTTCGCCTTTATCCCGTTTCAACCGCTCGCAATGGTACGGGAAGCCTTCCCGGCTCCAACAAGACGCCTACCGGACGCTTTCGCATTGCAAAAAAAATCGGAGAAGGTTGTCCCCCGGGAACCGTCTTTCGGGGACGGGTTCCTTGCGGCATTTGGCCGGATGATGTTCAAGAAGGAGATGATGATGTCATCATGTCCCGGATCATGCGCCTGGAAGGACTTGATCCGGATAACGCAAATACTTGGGATAGATACATTTACATACATGGAACCAACAGAGAGGATCTTTTGGGAACCCCGGCCTCGCATGGCTGCATCCGGTTGGCTCCCGACCATATGATCGATCTTTTCGATCTCGTTCCCGAGGGGACGAACATGACCATTTTCTGACGTTTCTGAATGGTTCTTTCCGGTCCTCTCTTCCGGGAAAAATGAAATTCAGTTGCAACTTTTTTTTGCATCCAGTGTTTAAGGATTATGAAAGCCATTGACGTGGAATACCTTTCCATTCCTCTAGCTTTTCAACCCATATTAATCCCCTCCTAATTCACTGCATACAATTATGAAGAAGAACATATTGCTTGCCATGGCATTCGCCATCGCCGCTCCCTGCGCTTTCGCCCAGGATGAAGCTCCCGCTACACCGCCACCCGGTGATGCACCTCGCCACCATGAAGGCCGTCAGGGCAAACGTCCCCAGCGTCCCGGTATGAATCCGGAACAGATGGGCATGTTCATCATCGGTGAACAGCTCGTCCTTGAACAGTACGACACCGACAAGGACGGCAAACTCTCCGACGAAGAAAAGGCCGCAGTTAAAGCCGAAATCGACAAACGCATGAAAGCCCGCCGCGATGAAATGATGAAAAAGTACGACAAGGACGGCGACGGCAAACTCTCCCGTGAAGAACGTCAGAGTATGCGCGACGACTGGGCCAAGGCTCATCCCGAAGCGGTCAAAAAAATGGAAGAACGTCGTGCCGAAATGATGAAAAAGTACGATAAGGACGGCGACGGCAAGCTTTCCGATGAAGAAAAGAAGGCTCGTGCCGAAGATTGGAAGAACAGCCGTGACCAACGCCCAGGTATGGGAGAAGGACGTCGCGGACCTCGTGGCGGTGAAGGTCGCCCGGGTTCTCCCAATGGGCCCCGTCGCGGTGGAGCAATGGATCCCGTCATGATGCTCGGTCACGACCTGATCATGGAAAAGTACGACACCGACAAGGACGGCATCCTCTCCGATTCCGAAAAGGAAGCGTTGAAAGCAGACGTCAAAAAGGCCATCCAGGCCAAACGTGCCGAACGCAAGGCTAAAGGAGATCAAGGTGAGCGCGGCAAACGCGGTGGCCGCCGTGGACACCATCCGCATCCCGGCAACGATGCTCCTCCCGTTCCCGGAGATGACGCTCCTGGCAGTGACGAATAAGCGTTTCTGACTCGTTTTTAATGAACTAAAACGGCTGTTTCCAAGTCAAGGAAACAGCCGTTTTTTAGAAAAAGCAACTGGGGGAAAGCAGTCTCTTAGTAATGATCAACCAAAAATCCGCCTCAACTTACCTTTCAGGGTCAAGCGTTGAGCGGAAGAAACCCTCTCCACAAACAGAACTCCGTTCAGGTGGTCGCACTCATGCTGGAAACAACGGGCCAAAAGACCGTTGCAATCGATTGTCACCGTTTTGCCGTCCAACAGGGTCACCGTAGCTCGGACGTTCTTGGGACGGATGACGGAAGCTCTGACTTTACGAACGCTCAGGCAGCCTTCCTGACAGGGTTCCATTTCTCCATAAGGCTCCAACGTGGGATTGATGAAGGAAAGCGGCATGATATCTTCCAGCTTTTTATCCTCTCCGTCCACCTTCAGCAGAGTGACGGAGTCTTCGTCTGAAGGAATGTCGATGCATATAAGCTGGATAGGGACATTGACCTGGGGTGCGGCCAGGCCGACGCCATCTGCTGCGTACATGGTTTCGAGCATATTGCTGACCAGATCCTTCAGATCATCATCAATATGTTCTACAGGACGGCATTTTTGTCTCAATGTCGGATGGCCGTATTGTACAATTTCGAGAAGCATGGGAGGTATAAAAGGGGAAAACAATGCGTAATAGGGACAAATGCTTTAGTTGCCCTGTTGGATTTCGATTCTGGCAGGAACTTCTTTGGCGTCAACCCCAACAGCCGTCAGCGTATCCCATATGCGGACAATCGTGCCAAATGAAGCGCCCTTGTCCACATCCAGCTGGAGTTTTTTATCGGGATTGGCTTCGCAATAGGTTTTCAGAGCTCCCGCCAGTTTCTCCAGCGGTACTTCCTGCCCGTCCAGAGTAATCACGGAACCGGCGGAAACAGCCAGGACGCCGCGTCGTTCCGCCGATTGTTCGCCTTCGATGTATTCCACTCCGGGGACATCGATTTTCAACAGGTGCTGCGGTTTTTTCCATTGCGTATGGACAATGAAGAAGATGAGCAAAATCGTGAGAATGTCAATCATCGGCACAATAGGCACCGAAGCTGAGACGGCTCTTTTCCGATAGAATTGCATAGTGATCCGGCAAGATGGCGATTATTGGACAAAACGACGGGCAACCAATTCGGAGATCACCACTTCCATGGACGAGGAAACGCGTTCCATCTGACGGGCAAAACATACGTTGGCAATCACAGCCGGGGTGGCGATGGCCAGACCGGCAATGGTCGTATTCAAGGCATTGGCAATGCCGCGGGCAATGTTTCCGCTGTTGTCGTCCATTCCGAAAACGCTGAAGACGATCACGAGACCGGATGCCGTGCCGAGAATCCCGAACATGGGAGCAATCATGATGATCATATCTAGCAGAGGAAGCCCGGATTGCAAGCGCACAAACTCTTCGCGCGCCTTCACCTCGACCATCTTGGAAAGGGATTCCGCATCCGTCGTTTCACTCTCCAGCACAAAACGGATCAGCCGGGCCAGAGGCGAACGTCCCCCCTGTACCGACCGGAGGAGTCGGTCTGTGGATTCCCCACCAGCTATGCACTTTTCCGCCATAGCCATCAATGCCGGAGGCGCAATCCGCGAGGAACGGATGTTGATCATCCTGTGAACGACTGCCGCTACCAGAATGATGGAACACAAGGCCAGTGGATACATGAACCAGCCGCCCTCGTTGAAGAATCGCGCAATATCTTGAATCGTATTCATAAATAAGTGTTTGTCGTGGGTAAAATTAAAAGAAGAAATCAAAGTACAGTTCCATCTTGCCGCCAATCAGTTTGTCTCGCACATCAGGTGGCATCGGAGGGATGGGAGCTTCCTGGATAGCAACAAAGGTAAAGGATTTTTGAGCGACGCTGGCGCCTTCCCTCGCCAGTTCCCGAATGGATACGATCTTTCCCTGGTCATCCAGCCAAATGCGGATATGAACTGTTCCCGTCACAATCATATCGCGATTCCGGTCGCACTGGGCATACCAGGAAATTGCTATGGCACGGTACACCATGGCCATGTAACGCCCCGTAGGCGTCGCATCGACATCCATGGAAGCCCGGTGGCCGAAACTAAAGCGCCCGCTTGTTTTTGTTTTACGTTCAAATGTCCGGAATCCGGGTTGGGAATCCGGGGCAAAAGCCGGATCGTAATACACGCGTTTCTGTGCTTTGGAACTGCCTGTTTCAACCTGTTCTACCGGAAGAGGAATTGCCGCCGCCGCTCCGGATGCACCGCTGGGGGATATTGCCGGCATCGGGGCCGCCCCTCCTCCTGCATTTTTCGATGCTTCCGGCTTGGGCATGGGCATCATGCGTTCGTTGTGCATGACGCTTGCCATAGGTTCCATGGCTTTGCCGATCAGTTCTGCCAGGGACTCCTTGCGATCAAATTTCGACTCGTTGCGGTTGTTGCTGTCAGTACGGCTGTCCTGGCGACGGGGAACATCCTTAAGTGCCCCCTTTTGTGTTCCTTCCCCGGCAGTCTCGCCATCGGTTGTATTCTCCCGGGCTGCCAGCTCGCGGGAATTGCGACGGGATTGGGGATTCATCTCGGAGACATCTTCCGGGGTTTTGATATCCTGTGGAGTATTATTGCGGGTATCGACTCTGTTGCTGTCAGCCTGGGACTGATCGGACGGACGATCCTTCAGGGCGGGATCCGCCTTGGATAAATCGGCCGTCTGGGTTGGAGGAACAGGGAAAATAGGCTGCTGCAAGGAAGGTATCGCCTGGACTTGTTGCTGGTTTTGGGCAATGGGTTGTTCCTGCCGGGAAGGTTCACGGCGGGGTATTATACGTTGTACCGCCACACGGGGATTCCGCGAGGGGTTGCCTTTCTTCTCATGTTCAAGGTCTCCATCCTGGCGATCCTGATCAAACAGGATCAGATCTCCTTCAAACCGGGGTTCAATACCGTCCTGAACCGGCATCTCGCGTATGTCGTCAGGAGCCTTGGGACCTCCCGAGGCTTTTGTGCGTCGTTCGCCGACAAATAAAGATTTCTTCAATTCCTCCTGAGTTTCCTGTTCTGCGGAGGTCTTGACAAAACGCCGCCGCCGTTTCTTATCCTCCTCTTCGGCATCCTCTTGTTGGGTACGATCCTTCAAGGGAACCTTCTTCACCATGGAAGGAGACACGGCCACCTTCATGGAACGGGATTGCCCCCCCTTCCTCTGATCCATGGTCATCTCTGGCAGAGGTACGACACTCAACAAACCGATGCCTCCTAAATGGAGCAACAGGGATATCAGGACGCAAAGCTTCCATGAAGCTTCAAACAAATGGTCTTGATTCCTGCCTGACACGTTCTTTAGTTTCCATAAATCATCTACCTGTTCAATGCCCAATACGGTTCACCTGCGAATTAAATGAGGCACACAGCCGGATGAATCTCAAAGTCCATTCATGCCGCTTAGAGAATCGTAAAAAGGAGAATACAAAAGATTGTTGGGAATCAGATAAATATAACCCGCCTGCAGGTCGCATACGAGATTGAACCTCTTGAGCAGATTATTGCCCATTACTCCGTCCATTTCCGCAATGCTTTGTATACCGCTTTTGACGGTGGAAAAGGCTCCCGGGATGAGGGGCAGATTGAGCTCTCCGAGTCGGATGCCATCGAAAATCACGTTTTCGAGCCTTCCGCTATTCGAATCGGAACTGGAAATGACCGAAATGGCAAACGGTTTCTGAGTGCCCAGCAAACCGTGCTGGTTCACAAAGGGAGAATTGAGATCCAGAACCCTGTCAGACCCCGTATCTACCGATAGTCTGAGTTTGTATTCCCGTCCATTCACCGTGACGTCGACAGGAACGACAGGAATACCCATAACATATTCCACCTTCAATCGAATGGCATTACGGGGAGGAATATAAGAACCGTTGGAATAAAAATAAATCTTCCGGTCCGTGTAATTGACTTCCGTTACCTGCCGGCGGATAAACCACAATCCCAACACCCCATCCCACTGATCCCTGGCATAGGGAATGGCGATAAAAGGCACCTTTGTAAACGCCATCATGCCGACCTTGAAACTGTTGCTGCTGCTGGACCGGATCTCATTAGAACCGGTAGCTCCATAATTGACAACGGATGAATCAAAATCCATGTTCACGTCCTTATCCAAAATATTGGAATTGATCACCATATCCGTGGCACCCGTATCGAACAGGAAACGCAATTCCCGGCTTCCGTTCACCTGGCATTTCACGTAAATGCGACTAGCCGGTCCCAACTCAAACGGAATCTCGGCAGAAGGCTTGTTCCCGGCTATGACACCTGAATGGCAAAGTAGGAATAAGACGGTAATTTTTAGGAAGTTCATCATAGAAGTGCTAGATATTATCTACCTTGATTCTCGAAATAAAGCATATAGAATGGAGTTTTTCGTTTATTCCATCATGTTGCTTGATTTACTATTGGATTTCGTCACCTTTCTGCCTCTTTCTCCGTTTGCTCAGTACGAGAATGAGAACCTCTATTGGCGTCTGACTGGCATTCTCCTTCTGCCGGCCTTTGTGGGGATCTGGCTCTTGGCCTCTTGTTGCAACCTCATTTGCGTCTTAATCGGGGTGTGGCTCTTCATTCACCTGGTTTTGAGAAAAATGAAGATCCACGAACGAGAAAATCTGGGCTAACAACAAATATCCGTTCCCGGCGACTATGCGGTACGCCGGGAACGGATGAAAAAAACGCTTGCCCCTCTGGAAAGAATAAAAGGAATCTCCGAGGAAACTCCCTTTCTCCGCGTTTAGTCTTGAGAAGCGCGCAACGCGCGGACTTCCATGGAATGTCCGTGGGCGTCAAGACCTTCCACACGGGCGAATTCGGCTACGAAAGGAGCGGACTTAACGGCAGATTCCGGCGTCATACGGACAATGCTCGTGCGTCGCTGGAACTGATCGGCCCGCAACCCGGAAAACGACTTCCCTGCCCCTCCCGTCGGGAGAGTGTGACTGGGCCCTGCCAGAAAGTCTCCGCAGGCAACTGTGGAATAGGCTCCGGCATAAATTGCGCCTGCCGTACGGATAGAATCGAGTATTTCCTCTTCGTCCTTCACGACGAGTACCAAGTGCTCTGGAGCGAAATCATTCACGAGAGCAGCTCCTTCCTTCATGTCGCCGACAAGGAAGCCGTATGCATGGTCGTCCAGCACTGTCCGGATAATCGCACCGCGGCTCAGGAGGGCAGCCTGGCGTTCTACTTCCGCATTGACGGATTCCAGAAGTTGTTCGGAATCCGTGACAAATACGACGACGCTATCCGGGCCGTGTTCCGCCTGGGCCAGTAAATCCGCAGCCAGAAATTCGGGATCGGCCGAGTCATCCGCCAGCACCATGACTTCGCTGGGGCCGGGAAGCAAATCGATGGCCACCGCCCCTACGAGCTGGCGCTTGGCTTCCACAACAAACTTGTTGCCGGGACCAAAAATCTTCTCCACAGGAGCCACTGTTTCCGTACCGAGAGCCAGGGCTGCGATGGCCTGTGCCCCTCCGATCTTGATGATTTCCGTGGCTCCGGAAGCCTTTAAGGCATACAGGAGTGACGGATTTACCTTACCGTCCGGTCCGCATGGAGTTGCTGCAACAATTTCCGGCACCCCGACGGCTTTGGCGAATCCTCCGGTCATCATTGAAGTAGAAACGAGAGGAGCCTTGCCTCCGGGTACGTAAATGCCGACGCGTCCAAACGGAACAAAACGTTCACCGACTTCCACCCCCTGATTATTGTATCCCTTCCAGTCCTTGCGGCAGCTCTGGGATGCGAAATAGGCAATATTGGAAAGAGCCATCGCGATAGCTTCTTTGACAGAAAGGGGCACGGCAGCTTCCGCCTCAGCGAGTTCTTCCTCCGTCACATGGATTGCTGCCGGAGTAAGATGTACCTTGTCAAAACGCAAGGAATAATCAACCAGCGCGGCATCGCCGCGGCTGGCTACTTCCGAAATAATGCCGGCTACGGCTTCGCGGACTCCCTGTTCGGGAATAGCCCGCCTGTTCATGGCCTTCTTCATTCGGTCGAATTCTCGATCGCTGGGACGGTATATTTTCATAGGAAAAACGGAACACATATGTGATTTACAGGAAAACACCCCCGGAACCTATCCGGGATAATCCGAAATCACTGCTTTCCTCCTCTTCCCATGTACATTCTTCCGAGTCAAGCAGGAAGAACAAAGCTGACATGCAGAGGGGTTCTCCTCCGTGGACGACGACGAATATATGCCGTTTTGGTAAAAAATTGAAAATAAAATTCATTGTTCCTTGACCAGGGGTGCCCAAGGTCATAAAATTTTTCCGCAATTATCGGCCTATTGGCCTACTCGTCATGAATATTCACGAATACCAAGCAAAACTACTCTTTGAGAGATTTGGAGTAGCTACCCCACAAGGCATTGCCGTTACCACTCCGGAACAGGCGGTTGAAGTCGCCAGGAAAATGGCACAGAACCAGTTCGCAGTCAAAGCTCAGGTGCATGCCGGAGGTCGTGGCAAAGGAACATTCAAAAACGGCTTCAAGGGCGGCGTTCATGTCGTCAAGTCTGCTGAAGAAGTAGGCGAAGTTGCCGGAAAAATGCTCAATCAGGTTCTGGTCACCAAGCAAACCGGTGAAGTCGGCAAGCTCGTGCAGACCGTCATGGTTGCCGAAGCTGTCGATCTTAAGAAGGAATGCTACTTCGCTATCCTTCAGGACCGTGCCCGCAAGTGCCCCGTGATCGTAGCCAGCCAGCAAGGCGGCATGGACATCGAAGAAGTCGCCAAGAATTCTCCCGAAGCCATTCTGAAAGTTTACATTGATCCTGCTCTGGGAATCCTCCCCTTCCAGGCTCTGGACGTTGCCTGTTCCCTTGGATTTACCGGCGCTTTGATTCGCCAGGCCACCAAGCTGATCACCAACACCTACAAGCTTTTCGCCTCCCTGGATTGCTCAATGGTGGAAATCAACCCTCTCGTCGTCACCACTGACGACCGCATCGTCGCCCTCGACGCCAAATTCAACTTTGACGACAACGCTCTCTTCCGTCATCCGGAAATTGTTGAAATGCGCGATACTTCCGAAGAAGATCCTCGCGAAGTCGAAGCCGACAAGTACAACCTCAACTACATCGGCCTCGACGGCAACATCGGCTGCATGGTCAACGGAGCCGGACTTGCCATGGCTACGATGGACATTATCAAATATTACGGCGGTTCCCCCGCCAACTTCCTCGATGTAGGAGGCAGTGCCACGGAAGAAATGGTTACGAACGCTTTCCGCATCCTGACCAGCGATTCTCACGTCAAGGCTATTCTCGTCAACATCTTCGGTGGCATCATGCGTTGCGATGTCATTGCACAGGGCATCGTTGCTGCTGCAAGAACAATCGACATGAAGATTCCCCTTATTGTCAGACTGGAAGGAACCAATGTCGAGATCGGTAAGAAGATCCTTGCTGAAAGCGGCATCTCCATCATCTCCGCCGACGACCTCGACACCGCCGCTCAAAAAGCAGTTGAAGCCGCCAAGTAAACAACCTTATCCCATTTTATACGACAATGACTACTCTCATTGACAAGAACACCCGTCTGGTCGTCCAGGGTATTACCGGCAGCGCCGGCGCTTTCCACGCCAAAAACTGCATGGACTTCGGCACCAATCTCGTCGCCGGCGTTACCCCTGGCAAAGGAGGACAAATCTTCGAAGGTAAAGTCCCCGTTTTCGACACCGTCAAAGAAGCCAAAGCCAAGACGGACTGCAACGCTACGATGATTTTCGTTCCTCCGCCCTTTGCGGCCGACGCCATCATGGAAGCTGCCGACGCCGGCATCAAGCTGATCGTCTGCATTACGGAAGGCATTCCGGTCCAGGATATGCAGAAGGTCAAGCAATTCATCGAAGGCAAGGACATCACCCTCATCGGTCCTAACTGCCCCGGTATTGTCAATCCGGGCGACAAGTGCAAGATCGGCATCATGCCGGCCTACATTTTCAAGCCCGGCCGCATCGGCATCGTTTCCCGCTCCGGCACGCTCACCTATGAAGCTGTCTGGCAAGTGACCAATCTCGGCATGGGCCAAAGCATGTGCATTGGTATCGGCGGAGACCCCGTCCACGGCATGACTCACCTTGATGCTGCCAAGTTCTTCACGGAAGATCCCAACACCGATGCTTTCATTATGATCGGTGAAATCGGAGGCTCCGAAGAAGAAGAAGCGGCTGAATGGATCAAGGCCAATTGCAAAAAACCCGTCGCCGGATTCATTGCAGGAGCTACCGCTCCCAAGGGACGCCGCATGGGACATGCCGGTGCCATCGTCGCCGGAGGCAAGGGTACGGCTGCCGCCAAGCAGGAAGCCATGAAAGATGCCGGTATTGTTATCGCCAATACCCCAGCCCAAATGGGTCTCGCACTCCTTGAAGCCATGAAGGCCAAAGGTCTGTAAAATTCCCTCTCTAACTTCGAATTTTTCAAGGAGCTGTTTCGCTTGTGCGGACAGCTCCTTTTTTTCATCGATAATCTTTTCGTATTCTGAGTCGATAATTCAATTTTTCCCCTATTCCTTATAGAAAGAGCCCGCCTTCCCCACGCGGGAAAGACGGACTCCTGTTTTCTTTGTCTTCCGACTTCCAATCAGAAGTTGTACCGGTAACCCAGCGAGCCGCTCGCCCAGGTCGCTCCGCTGCGGAGTTCCGTGTTCGCCTCCGCAAAGATTGTGCCGTTCACTCCTACGGGAACGCTCAGCCCCGCTCCGAACTGGACCCCTGTCATCCCCGCCTTCGCTCCTTCCACCTCGCGGCGGATGCCGGGGTTGCCCTGCAAGCCTACCTGGCCGCTCGCACGGTCGTCTCCCATGTCCTGCACTACTTGCACCCGCAACTCGCCCAGCGCCTCCCGTCCGAAGACGTTGCTCCCTACAAGGCCCAGGTAGCGAAGACCCGCCGTCACGCTCCCCGTCGTCGCGTCCAGGTCGCTGACGTCCAATCCCGCGTTCCCCGCTCCGCTCTCGCGGTAGTCGTCCATGCCGACGTGTACCAGCGAGGCTCCGAACAGGGGCTGGAGGATCTTCGTCCCTTCGTCGTTGAGCTTGATGTCGCAGGTCGCTTCGTAGAGGACTCCCCAGCCTGTCCCGTCGCTTGTCCCGTGGCCGGTGTAGCTGTCCGTTCCGAAGTTCACCGTCCGGTCGACGCTCGCGTCGTAGCGGCTCCCGGTGACGATGAGTGAGTGGCCCCACTTGCGTCCCTGGTACTTCCCGAACAGGCTGATGTAGGTCCCGTCCAGGTCTCCGCTGAGGCGGTCGGCTCCGTCGCTGCTCAGGTCCCCGTAGTTCGCGCTGAAGGCTGCCCCGAGGGTTACGGTGCTGCTGACGTTCACGTCGGCTCCCACCGTGCCTCCCCAGTTGACCAGTTTGTAGCCGGCGTAGTCGCCGCTCGCGTCGAGCCGGTTGTAGCTCCCCGTCCCCTGCAGCCAGAAGTTGTAGTACGGCAGGGTGTTCTCGTAGGTGTAGTCGTTGTTGTTGAGCCCCATGCCGGCTACGCGGTTGCGCAGCATGCTCTGCTGGTAGGCGAGGTCGCTCTTCGCCGCGGCCAGGATGCCCGTGACGGTGCTGCCCGCGACGGCGGCCAGCTTGCGGCTCGCTCCGCTGCGGTTGCCCGCCTTGACGTCGTCCATGATGCTTGAGAGGACGCGGTCGAGGCTGGTGCCGGATTCCTGCAGGCCCGCCTGCCAGATGAGGTCGGCACCGGCTCTGGCGACTCCGCTCCGGGCAACTTCTTCGAGGAGGTTGCCGGAGCTCACCGAGAGGTCGGCGAGCAGGCGACGCCCGTCGTCGCTGACGTGCAGGTTGGCTCCCGTGTAGAAGAGGCCGAGGCTCTGTTCCATGTTGACCGTCCAGGTGATCAGGCTGCTGCCGAAGCCCAGCGGGTTGCCGGAGGCGTCGAGGAAGCCGCCGTGGGCGGCCATGAGTTCGAGGGAGTCGGTGTCGGAGGGTTTCCAGCTCCCGTCGCGGCTGCCGTTGACGAGGTTGAGGGTGACGCCGTCGCCCAGGGCGATGTGTCCGTCCGCGTCGATCGAGGCGATCGGGTTGGGCAGGACGAGGTCGAGGGTGGAGCCGGATTGCAGGTCGACGTTGCCGGCGCAGGAGAGGATGCCGGGGCGGATTTCTCCGCTGCTTTCCCCGCCGCGCAGGTCGAGGCGGCTCCCGCCTGTGACGGTCAGGCTGTTGACGAGGGTGTCTTCCGCCAGACGCAGGGCGGCGTTCCCGTTTCCTGTACCGACCGTGACCCGGTCGTAGCTGCCGGAGGGGGCGGCGAGGACGAGGGTGCCTTCACGCACGGCGAGGCTGAGGTCTTTCGAGGCTACGCCGAGGGTCTGGGTGCCCAGGCCTTCCTTGGCGAGGGTGCCCCGGCCTTCGAAGGCGATGCTGAGGTTCGAGTCGCGGTCGCTCTTCACGGTCAGGGTGCTGCCCGTTCCGTTGAAGCGCACGATGCCCGCTCCCGTCAGCAGGCCGACGGTGACGTCGTTGCCGCCGGCCACGTCGAGGACGGAGCCCGATTGGAGTTCGAGCGTCGAGTCACTCGAAAAGTCGCCTCCGTCCACCAGGCGCAGCGTCCCGTAAGCCATCGAGAAGGTGCCGTCTCCGGTGATGTGGGTGGCCAGGTCCATCGTGTCGCTTCCGGTGACTACCAGGCGGGAGTCCACTCCGCGCAGTTCCAGGGTGCCTCCCTGCCCGTATACGCCCTTCACCAGGGTTTCTCCTCCGATGACGGTCAGGCCGTCTCCGGTGCCGGCGGTGAGGCTTTCGAGGCTGTTATGCCCGTTGAGGACGAGGGTGCCTTCCCGCGTTTCGATACCGCCGTCGATGGTCACGTCGCCGTTGATGGTCAGCGATCCCGTGCCCGTCTTGACGAAGTCGACGATGCCTGCCTTGAGGTTGCCTTCGTAGACGGTGTCGAGGTTGCGCCCGTTGTAGCTGCCGTTGACCAGTTCGACACGGGCGACGCTGTCGGTGCCGAGGTTGTTTTCGAACTCAAGGGTGTAGCGTTCCCCGGTGGCGGAGTTGAGGCCACCCGAGAGGTTTTCGACGTGCAGGCCAAGGGTTGACGCGTCGCCGGGGGCTCCGCTCATGACGACGTTGAGGTCGGCGTTGATCATCACCATCTTGTAGGCGTCGAAGTAGACGTAGTGGGTGGTGGATGGATCTTGCGAAGTCGCTTCTTTGGTCAGATCAACCCGATGTTGTGCATTTCCGTCGAGGGCTGCGTCGGTGGCGTAGTAGATTTCCCCGCCGGCGGTGACGGCCAGGCGGCCCGCGTCGAGGTTGGCCTGCAGGGCGTCGGCATCCAGGTTGCGCTGGACGGCATAGCCGAGGTATTCCAGGACGGGGTTGAAGCGGATGGAGCTGAGCCATGCGTGGGCCGCGTCGCTAATGCCGTTGGCGGTGCGCGTCAGCGGATCGGTGACGGCGAGGGCTCCGTCGGTGAGCTGGAGGAGGATGGTGGTGCCTTCCGCCCGGAGGTCGTGGAGTTCTTCCAGCAGGCCGTCGGTGAGGTTGATCTGCATGTCGCCGAGGTAGACCTGGTGGGATGCCCCCGGCGTCTCGAAGGAGATGAGCGATTGAGCGCTGCCGGAGCTGCCGCCGATGAGGGCATTGCCGCTGCCGGCGGTCAGGAGAACGTTGGGCGTAGCTCCGTCTCCGGAAATGGAGATATTGCCCGTGAGCCCGGTGATGGAGCTGCCGTAGTCGAGACCGCCGGAGGAGGCACCTGCGCCAAGATGGATGCTGGTGAGGGCACTGCCGTCGAGGCCGCCCAGGTCGACGGGAGCCGCCTGACCGGTCAGTTTGACCGCGACTCCGCCTGTGGGAGCGTAGTTCGAAGCTCCGGACAGGATACCGCCTGTAACCGTAAGGGTAGCTCCTCCAACATTCTGATCATTCAATTCAAGAGTACCGCCCGAGACGGTAACATGGGATGTGCCGAGGCTGGCTCCGTCGACAAGTTCGAGACGGCCTTCTTTCAGCGCGATCTCGCCGGAGACGGTATTGCCGCCGTTGCCGAGGACGAGGGTGCCTCCCCCTTGCTTGGTCAAGAGACCGGAGCCGTTCAGGACTCCGCCCAGGGTCACAGTCTGTCCGTCGCCGAGGCTGACGAGAGTTCCGTTCTTGCCCGTGCCCGAAAGGGTCATAGCATGGGAAGCTGTCCAGCCCGAGCTGCCTGTGGCCGCGGTGAGAGTTCCATTGCCCAAAATGACCGTGCCATCCGTACCGCCGAGAACGTCGGTTGCAGAGGAGGTGGCGGCGTTGCCCAGCGTCAGCGTACCGCCGGCGAGGGTGAGACCGGAGTCGGAGTTGACGGAGATGGTCCCATCGACGGCAAGTTCTCCGTTGGAAAGCAGCTTGAGTTCGGCTCCATCGGAAAGGATCAGACCGGAGGCCGACATCGTGCCGGAAAGTCCCAGGGATTTGTCGGTAGCCGTCGAACCGACGGCGCTGACGGTGAGGGCGTCGGCCTCCAACGTGCCGCCGAAGGTGTCCCCTTCGTTGAGGAGGTTCAGAACGAGAGTACCGGAGGTTTTTTCAAGGGTACCCGCCACGCCGGAGAGCTTCCCGGAGAGGGTAACCGAACCTTGCTGGACTGCATTGACCAGTTCCAGCGAAGATTCGTCTGAAACGGAAACCGTTCCGGAAAGTTTCGCGTCAGCAGCCAGTCCGGACAATTGTACAAGTCCCGTACCGGAGATGGAGACTGCCGCATTGTTCTTACCGGAGTCATCGAAGACGAGGCCTCCGCCCGAGGAATGGTCTACTATCAGCGTTGTCCCGGGAGCGGCAAGAAGCTTGATGGCCTGCTTGTCCGTGATGCCGATAGCCGATTCGGGAATGGCGTCGGTCAACACGTTGGTAATCGTCACATCCGTTCCCGCGACGTTGCCCAACGTACCGCCCAGGAAATCGACAATCCCTGTTCCCAGGGAATTGGAGTTCCCCATTTCAATCGTACCGTCGTAGAGATAAGTCCCTCCCGAATAGGTATTCTTGAGATTGGATGCCAGAGAAAGCTTGCCAGTCCCCTTCTTTGTTAGAGAAACGTCGAGCTCTCCATAATTTCCGATGCCGTTGTTCGGGGAACCTTCTCCTTGGAAGATATAGTCATTACCGGCGCTATTAATAATATCCAACGACCAGGGAGACACTGTTCCGGAAATCGTCACGGTTTTCATCGAGGCAGCATCGTCGAACTGAACTTTCTGTCCGTCCGGTCCCCCCTGGAAACCCTGCTGATCCCATGGTCCATCTACGTTTCCCGCCCACACCGATCCCGTATGACCGGAATTACCGCTGTTCCAGACCCAGGTACCGATACGGGCCAGGCGCAGGTAGAGGTTCTTGTTGCTGGTATCCCCATCTACCGAAGTTACCAGCGTGTAAAGATAAGCATCCGTCGCAACCCCCTTCCTCTCCCAACTAAATTCTCCCGCATCCAAGGAGGAATCCCCTGTAACGGAGATCAGTTTGTATGCACCTGCGGCCTGATCCTCCGTCGTACGGAGGAAGTTGTCCAGTTTCAACGAAGTCGTTCCTCCAAGAGGATCAACCATCTGAACATACGGGGAATTGTTCCTTGTGAGCATGTCGGAAAGGTCCAGCGTCAGCGTGCCTCCTATCGACAGATTCGTTCCTTTAAGTGTCGCTCCAGCCAAGACCCTTACGTCCTTCAGGACGGCGGAGGCGTCCGACAAGGTCAGCGTTCCCAACTTGGCATGCACCGCTCCGGCATAGCCTGCCGAGGTTCCCGACAGCGTCGAATCTCCCGAAAAGACCAACGCGTTGGACAGGGACTGACCGTTGAGATCGATTTTTGCTCCTTCCACCAGGATTTCGTTGGTCGCAGCCCCGAAGGCCGTAGAGGAGGCCGCCTTGAGCGTTCCTCCCGTCACCTTGATGTTCCCGGACAGCGAGGCATTGCCTCCGCCCAGCTCCAGTACGCCCGAACCCGACTTCACCAGGTTCACGGACGCCACGCCCGATTTGTTGGAAAGATTTCCCGACAGGGTGATGTCCCCACCCGTCGTGTCGATCGTCGTCGCATCGGAGCCCGTCGCCGAAAGCACGGCGACATGGGTCGTGCTCCACGCAGCCGACGACTTGAGCGTACCGCCGCCCAGTTCCAGTGTTCCCGCCGAACCGGTAACGCCCGAAGCCCCAACTGTCAATTGACCACCAGTCAACAAGGCCAGTGTGGATGTCGATGCCGATGTTCCGAACGCAAGATTTTCTGTTTCCATCGTACCACCGGACAAATTCAAGGAACCGCCATCCAGAGTCAGCACATTTTCCACCGTCACCAACCCACTGGATAGATTCAAAGAACCGCCGGTCAGAGCTTTCACGTTTTTCACGGCCACCGTCCCGTTGGACAGATTCAAGGTTCCGCCATCCAGAGTCAGTACGTTATCTACCGATATCGTCCCGGACTGGGTGTCCGTACCGACGGTTACAGCCGCATTTGCCCCCAACTTCATCGAATCTCCTTCAAGAGTACCCGTTAGCAGCAGGGAACGGGAAGATCCCGTCCCGACGAGTTCCAATATTCCTTTCTCCGCCTTCAGACGACCGGAAAGACTACCGTCGGACTCCAGTTCGACGCGAAGCGTTCCATCGGTCTTCTCCAGTGTTCCGGCTATCGCATCCAGCGTTCCGTTCTTAGAACTATGCCGTACGGTTACCGTCCCCGAATCATCATCATTGGCCAGACGGAGAGTCACATCTCCAAGCACGGACAGAGTCCCTTCCAGAACGCCGCCATTAGTCAGATTGCCGAGTACCACCGTACCCTTGGCTCCGGCTAAACCGGCCATTACATGATTGGAATTGGTTGTTCCGGAAAATTGCAGGGTGGATAAAGTAATTGTCTTGCCGTCTACCGCAGCCAGATGGACACTCTTACCGGAATTGACCGTGACCGTATGGGAGACAATATCCAAAGTATCATCTGCCACCAGCGTCCCGCCATTGAATGTCACCATTCCTCCGTTGCCGAGAGCAGCTTCCTTCTCAATTCTCAACTCTCCGTCCGTCAATATCGTACCCCCCGTATAGGTGTTTTCGCCAGTCAGTTTCTGGCTACCGTTCCCGCTAATCTCCAACGCAAGCTTACCCAAGCCAAGTCCCGTCATGTTACTATCCTGAATGATCCCCGAGAAGGAGTAATCCTTGTCCGGAGTCAGCGTCAGTTTATAGGTCTTTCCTGCGGTTGAATCCTTGTACGTCGACACCCAGCCATCTCCCGAAAGCCCCTTGATGGAAGCGCTGTCCGCCTGGACGTTCAAGGCGGAATAACCATTCAGTGTCACTGACGAACGGGCCAGAGCATCGCTATTGCCCAGAACCAGCTGGCTGCCGTAAACCTTGTCGGGTGATTCGCTTTTCGTATCCACGATGGAGACATCGCCCGAGTAACCGGCATTGGCCCCCGTCAGGAACACGAAGTAGTCCCAGCCCCCCTTGGCTTCTTCCTTGCCATGGTCTGGATTAGTCCCACCCCATGTCGTATCGCGCAGGGAATTGATGATCTTGAATTCTCCCAATCCCTTGAGCTCCGCAATACTGATCGTATCCTGCATCAAACTGCCAATCTGAAGGGCAGCGTCTTTGGAAATCGTCACCGGACCGGAGAGAACCATGTCCTCCTTGGTATGATAAATGGTATTGGTGCCGGAGAGAACCTTGATTTCGTTGGTCAATGTTGTACCGATAACGTCAGCCAGAGTCAACTGAGCCGCCCCTGTCTTGGAATCAAATGTAATTTCCTTGGTACTCAGGGAACCTGCCGCCCCCATGACAATCGTACCGCCAAGGATATCCGTACCTCCCGTATACTTATTGATATCTTTGCTCAAAATGAGCGCTCCCTCCCCTTTCTTCACCAATTTGCCTTCTCCGCTCAATTCCCCGGAAAGCGTTATCGTAGCGCCTTCATTCGATTGAGTATAAGTATAAGTTGCGGAATCAATATTGTATTTGGCCGTATCGAAAATCACTTCTTCAATCCCTTCCGAATCGGGATCGCCCAAAACCATATTCAGAGAAGAAGACCAGTTTGCGGATGCTCCGATCGTTCCCTTCTGCAAGTTAATCTCCGTTGGTGCACTAGGATTATGCTTTGTCCAGCCCCCGCTACCTAAAACGACTGTTCCATCATTGAGAACAAAAGTGGATTTTATATTCTCACGAGACATAATAATCCCCTGAGCTCCGAAAAATGTATTGTCCTGCAAGGTTAAGGAAGATGCACCGTCTAAGGTAAGCAGCAGGTTCGACTGCATCAGGAGTTTTCCCCCTTTGACCGTCATTTGATCGGCGTTGTGCCAGTCTCCCAATCCTAGAGAATAGGAAATGCCCTGATTCTCTCCACTTCCCTTGATGATAACATTCGTATTTTCCAAGGACATCACAGTGGCCCCGGATCCATTTTCCCCCGCATGGAAGTAGTTAGATATGACAAGGTTGGAATTTTTAATGGTTACAGTTCCTCCCTGACCATTGACCCCACCGGTCAAATCAATATTCATTCCGTCCAGCGTTCCGTTTTTGAGTGCAATACTCCCCGCCGATGTTGACGAGCCAATCATCTGTGACGATCCCTCTGCTCCATTGAGAGTCCCCGATCCATTCAATAGAAGAGAACCGATTGCAGCATTCCCGGCAATCGTCAGAGCCCCGTCACCCAATGTCAGTTTTCCCATTGTCGCCCCTTGATCAAAGAGCAAAGTGCCATTCATCCCTGCAACAGTCTTGAAATCCCCGAATCCGGAGGCATTCAACTGCACAGTCCCTCCTCTCAAACTAATGTTTCCAAACGTAACAGCATTCGCGTGAGATAATTTCAAAGTGCCGTTCTCAATAGTGATCGATCCGGTAATGGCATTGGCTCCGGTGAATTCCACATAAGGCTCCTGGTCTGCATCTCCACTGATGAGGACAGCTCCCGTCGTGATAATTTTGGAAGCCGCGTCCTTATTGTTAAAGGTATAACTGCCTCCCGTAAATTTCATCATGAGAGGATTGACTTCTCCGTCAATGGTAACGGTCCCGGAATTATCTTTCGTAAACAGCGCTATGCTTCCTTGCGTAAAAGGAATAGATTCTCCCGTAGAATTGTGCCAATTCGTATTGGCGGCATTCCATGTCCCCGTTGCCCCCGTCCATGTTGAAAACATATTGGACACATCCGTAGATGATGTCACGTAATCAACATACAATGCACCATCTCCTCCACGATAGACATAAAACTTGTTCGCCGAATCCGCATCGGCGGACAAAGCGGAACCGGAAAGAGTCAACGAAGTCGAATCATTCAACGTAAAAGAATGTCCGGAAGCCGCTACCGTTCCTCCCGTACTGGTCGCATTGCCTGAAAGATCCCACAATTTGCGGGTATAAAGGATATAATTTGTCTGCCCTTCCGCTAGCTCCTTGACGCCATACTGCCCGACATTTGTCAAAAAATGCTCCTGACCATATTGCAACAGTGTCGTGTCGGTAAACTTGATGCTCACATTGGCATGTAATGAAGCGGCGGATGAAGAGGAAAGAATACTTCCCACCGACCCCAGGGAAACAGTCAATGTCCCAAGCGATTTGGTTGAATAAGTCAGAGATTTTTGGAACTCAATTCCTTGGAATGATTGGACGTCGAGAGAAAAATCGTTTCCCGTTGATCCTTGCCCATTGTTTAGGATATTCCATACAAGTTTGGAATTTTGATCGACTTTCAAATAACCTCCACCTTGAATCTTTTTCGTTTCTCCCGACAACGTCAGATTTGTGAGGTTTTTTAATTCAAGACGAAACGTCCAACCTTCGAACTTGAGACCCGTAAATGAGAGAACACCGGCCGCATCAAACTCAATGGGATCGTAAGTTCCATTCTGCCCGTCTTCATTGATTCCAGGTCCCTTGGGCTGATCTACATAGTCTTTCCAATTAGCGAGCGTGTTCCATGCATCGGCAGTATGGTCTCCGTCAGGACCAATCCAGACAGCTGTTGTCTCTGCATGAACATTCGTATAACACGTTAAAATAGCTGAAAGAAGTAGTAAAGGAAGTCGCAGTTTCATTTTCAGTAGTAGGTTACGTTAGAAAATAGCAGATTCACAATCCGCTTTCAATGAATAATATCAAAAATTAGTAATGCATTTATGGTAAATGCTTATTACGAGTATTTTACAAATACGAAAACCAGTTGGTATATTGATTGATCAGCAACGTTAAAAAACGTTACAACGTTTGCTTTAAGTACTTTGTTTGAAATTTTAACGGATTGTGAATCCGCTTATCCGCTGGTTATCCCAATGTTCTTTGAATATGCCAACAGCCACCGTGGAATATTTTCTTCCACGGTGGCTGTTGGTGATTCTAAGACAATAATCAGTCGATCAGAAATCCACAGAAAATGCCATTCTTGCTTCGATTGCCGAGGCAATCATCTTCAGCAAATCGTCGGCAACAGGCTTGTTTGTCTTCAAGACGGCCAGAGCTTCTCCGGATACGCTGTCGCCGGGAGCGACAATATTGTCAATATTGATCCCGTTGTCCGACAAAACGGAGGCAATGCAGGCAATAACCCCCGGTCTGTCCGCATAGCGGAAAAAGATGGAATGACCGCGCAGGTCAAAATACAGGCCGTTGAAATTACCGAGGCGCGACACCATGGGAACGCCTTCCGCCACAAGCCCGCGGACACTTGTACATACGGATTCGCCTCCGTGACCTTCGGTCATGAAATCCAGAGTGATGGAATCTCCGTAAGGGACATCGTCCTTGGGTTCGCGAGCCTTGAAAACGATACCGTGTTCTTTGAACGACTGATCGGCAGCGGCAGGCATCAATCCTTTTTCCGCATTGGGCAAAGCCCCTTCCAGAATGTGGGGAGTAAACCATTTGCGGAACAGTTTCAAATCACCATAGAATGTGCAGTCGATACGTCGGATGGCCTGTTCACCCCCAGCCTTGCGAGCCAGCGTTCCCAGCATCATGGAGAGCCGGAGATGGGCGGGATTGAGTCCAGACGGGAATTCGGCATTGACGACGCAGGAGGTGTCCCCTTCATCGAAATAGGCAATCAACTGCTCGGCGGAACGACGTGCCGCGGTCAAGTTGGCTTCTTTCGTGTTGGCTCCCAAGTGAGGCAGGATCAAATCCGCCACGGCCGCAGACGGCTTGTCGCCTGGAGCATCCTGGGGGTGGACATCCGTCAAATAAGCAATTTTTTTACCCGTTGCGCGAATGGCGACCAGGGCTTCTTCATCTACCACACCGTAACGGGAACAGTTCACGATGACGGAACCATCTTTCATCAGGCTCAGGAATTCTTTCCCGACCATGTTTTTGGTAGCGGGACCGCCGGGCACGTGGAGAGTCACGATATCGGACTGGGAAAAAAGTTCCTCCAGGGAAACGGGGGTCACCCCTATGATCAAGGCTCGCTGCTTGGCCAGGAAGTGGTCGTACCCCAGCAGAGTCGGTTCAAAGCCTTGCAACCGCTTCACAAGAGAACGACCGATATTGCCCAGGCCGACAATGCCGACTGTCTTGCGAGTCAATTCGGTTCCCATCATATTCTTCTTTTCCCAAAGTCCCTGGCGAGTCGTCAGGTCTCCCTGCACGATGTGCCGGAAGTGGGCAAGCACCATGGCTATGACCTCTTCGGCAACGGCATTGGAGTTGGCACCCGGCGTATTCATCACATCGATGTCTTTCTTGCGGGCATAGACAATATCAATGTTGTCGTAGCCGGCTCCGGCCCGGATCACAAGCTTCAAGGAAGAGAGGGAGTCCATAATTTCAGGCGTCACCTTTTCACTGCGGACAATCACGGCGACAGCATCGGGATGCTGTTTCACCTGCTCGGCGAGCGGAGTATCGGCGTCCTGCACAACTTCATATCCGGCAGTTTGAAGCATGGATGCGGCTACTCCGGCCAACTTTGTAGGAATAAGTACCTTTTTCATGATGAAGCCTTTCTTAGGGCAGCAATATCATCTCAGGGAATCGGAGGAAGACAAGCTCCAATCCCGGACAATCGGAAAAGAGAGGTAAAACAATGCCTACGCAACGAATCCATAGCATGCCCTCCAGCCCTTATAATCAGGTATCACTCTCCCTTGCGGCGGGAGGCGTGGTTGCCTTTCCGTCCGTTTTCCCGTTCCATCAAGCGGCGTTTCCAAAGCGGAGGCTGGGCTTCAGGAGTTTCCCGGGCTTCTTCGATTTTTTGACTCCGTCTCAACTCGCCGGCAATTTCCTCCTTGAGGCGCCCTTTTTTACGCCGCACTTCAACGCGTTTACTGACGTCGCCATGGGCAGGAGTCACAAACCATGGTCCAATTCTGCCGGGATACGTAATCGGAGCACAGATCAGGTTAGGATCAATAAATTTCATGTGCCCGGCAAGGATAGTACGGATGTTGGCCAGCAAGGTTCCCTGAGGGAACAATTTATCCGTCCCCATTTCCATCAGGAAAGCCAGGCGCACCGTCCGGGCACCTTCGCAAAGGCGGGAAAACTCGCGCAGGGAGATTCCCTCCAGAGGGGTTTCCTCGGGGCAGCAGATCGCAGCTGTCCTTAAAAGAAACAAAGTATCGCGAACCTTGCGACACAGAGCATTGATTAATTCGCGTACTTTCGGACGCGCGTCAAAGCGATAGTCCTTAACCTCAATCAGCCAGAGCTCCTTCTTCCCCGGATGATACAGGAGAAAGTCCATTTCCTTACAACCACCGCAAAAATTTTGGGACTGCCGGGAATAAAACTGCGAACATTCGATGCGGCACACCACATACCCCGGATCAATCAAGAAACGGTGCACGCCTTCGACGAAGGATGTGTCTTTTCCGGCGCTCATACAAGCTTCAGATAACGGTCGGCCTGTTCAATTTCCGCCTCCAGCGACTCGATAGGGCCGATATCCTCCAAGGAATTGCCGCTGTTAACGCGAACGCCAAGCCGATTTTCATGGGGAACATTGAGTCCGAAAAACCTACGGGGGACTTGCTCGTTGCGCCGTTCGGAGAGTTGAATCATCAGCTCCCTTAGCAAAAACAGGCTGTGGGATGAAAGCACTACTTGGACACCGGCTTTCGCCAATCCTGTCAAAACTTTGACAAGCAAAGGCAAATGGAATGAATTGAGATTCATCTCCGGTTCATCCCAGAACAGGATGGAACCCTTGTTTACAGTACCGTTCCTAATCAGACAATCCAGCACGCCAAGACGTTTGAACCCTTCCGCGACCAAGCTCATTTCCATAGCCTGCTGTCCCGGACGCGACAAATAAAATCTTCCGTCCTGAAAAATGACATTGCCGGACAGGATCTTTTGGATTCTTCCCAGCACTCTTCCCAGTGCCACATCGTCAGGCGACAGTTTCATCGGAATTTCCAAAGCCCGGCATAAATCCCAGCATGCTCCGTCCAGCACCTCTGGGAATTTGGCCCCCAACTGGACAAAACTCGGGAAAATGGCGAACACCTCGCGAGCCGTCAGGAAAACGACCGGATTGTTCAGGAACCTTTTCGGCATCTCGTCAATGTGCAGCCCCTCTTCCTCCTCCGTCGAACAAAAACGGAACCGGATGTCTCCCATCCGATCCGGAACTCCATCGCCAATCATCGAGGCAAACACGCCGGCATGGTCATTTCCTCGATTCAGAGCGGTCAAGCCGGATAAATTGCGGGATGAAAACACGCGCATCAAATCGTTTCTCAGCCGCAATTCCTCCGCCCATTTGTCAGGCAGGGATTTGCGGCCACCGCCGGAACTCCACTTTGCCAGGGAATAACACAACTTCAACAAATGGCTCTTCCCTGAATCATTCCCCCCGACCACTACGTTGATTCCCGGAACGAATTCAAATTTTTCCTTGTCCGGAAAAACAGTGAATCCCTCAACGACCAGTTCTCGAATCATAGACGCAATTTACCATACCAAGAATTGGGATGGAAACAATCGGCATTTCTTCCAACAGACAGAAAAAACGGCCGCGATGAGGTCATCCGGCTTGCACCCCTGCCCCGGTATCGCCCGGAAAACGGATCACGGCCGTTCCCGTAACGGTACGGCGACCGTTTACACGGGGAGATTCGGGATCCGTCAAAAAAGGATGAGGCGCATGAATGCACTCCAAGTAGGCTGCCAGCTTGCCCGACATTACGGACAGCAATTTCGTACAGGACGGGTCGTCCGCCAGATTACGGCTTTCGGAAGGATCGGTCTTCAGGTTGAACAACTGCCAGGCGGGATTTCCCGTCTCTGCATAGTCGTCATAATAATTGTAAATAACCTTCCATTCCCTGATCCTTAACGATGTATAAAATCTTCCGTAGGGGTGGGAAAACGGGAAATGCCGGACAATCCATTGGGGGCGTTCCCCTTCGGAAGCACCGGAAAGGTAATCGGCAATATTGTAGCCATCTACACGTTCATGGACTTTCACTCCCGCCACGGCAGCCAGCGTCGGCAGAATGTCCTGAACGGAAACAATAGCCTCCTGAACAGAATCCGGTACAATTGGCAAGGCTTGCTGGCACGGTTCCTGCGGATCGGGTTCCGCCCAGGAGACTATCATGGGAACGCGCCCTCCTCCTTCATAGCGGGAATACTTCCTGCCCCGCAAAGGAGCAACCGCCCCAACCTCCTCCACCCAGGAGACATTGCCTGCCAGACTTTTCTGAATGGGGGAATCGCCTCCGCTCAGAGGAACGAACAAAACGAGCGTGCGTCCGGCGGCTCCAAGATCTTCCAGACACTGGAGCAAGCCTCTCAAAGAGGCATCCATTGTCTCGACAGACGAAGCATAACGGAGCAAGGCATCTCCCTCCACCTTGATATTTTCTTCCAATTCCGGGAGAGATCCTTCATGACGAACGGACGATCCCATCATGGAATGGACATTGCGTCTTACACAGGCAAAGAACGGGATCCCTTCATGAACGGCACGTCCGATTTCCTCATGCAGACCGGATTCGTCCTCTGTCGATCTCCGAACATCGAAACCATGTTGCTTTTCTTCCTCCGTACTGCCGGAAACAATTGTCCTGTATCCTCCTTTTTTCATCAAATGAGCCAGATCCGCCATGCGGACGGCATCTGTTTTTCCACCGGGGGAACACATATTCTGCAAGACGATCTCCGTATCGGGGGAAAGCCCGGTGAAGCGGGCAGGATCCAATCCCGACATCAGGGAAACAACTCCGCTCCGTTCATCGCAGGCTCCGTAGGCATGAGTCATCCTGACTCCATGCTGAGCCAGCAGTTCCATGCCGGGTGTGTTGTAAAAAGAGTTCAACGGCATTGCCTCCGGCAATCCGTCACAACAGGAAAAAGGAACGGACGTATCCTGCCATCCCAGGGAATCGACCGCAAACAGCAGGATATTCGGAAGATCCTTCTTTCCGGGACGGATTTTCCGGGAAAGCATCACACAAGCGGAACCCAGGAAAACAGGCAGGATATAACGAACAAGAGGACGGTTCATACGGCAAATTTATTAGCGGGGCAGACCACCGCTTTCCTGAAACCTACCTTCCCTTCCGTCGAATGTCGAGCCCATCCCGTCTCGCACCGGCAAGAAAGGGAATCCGCGACTCTATAAAAAAATGCGGAAATAAAGACCTTACACGGCCTCGTCATGAGGCGCAGATTGGCGTTTTTTCAACAATTCAAACACGTTGTACGGGACATATCGGCTAACCTGTTCCTCCCAGCCGTCAGGCCCGATCAATCCCTTCACCATGCTGGAAGACAACTCCGCAATGTCGCGAGGGGGCATCAGAAACACCGTCGATACGGTCGGAGCCATATCGGCATTAATATGACGCATCACGCGTTCGTATTCGTAGTCCTGCGTGGACCGTATCCCGCGAATCATGAATGACGCTCCGTGATCCAGGGCAAAATCCACCAGAAACCGGTTATGAAACTCGGCAATCTTGATATGGGGGTAGTCTTTCAGGGCGCCGTTGAGCATGTCGAGACGTTCCTGATGGGAAAAGGTGTATTTTTTATCGGGATTCGTCCCAATTGCAACGATCAACTGGTCGAACATCGCGGCCCCTTGGTGAATCATCCAAAGGTGTCCGTTGGTCAAAGGGTCAAAGCTGCCCGCATAAACTGCCCTGCGTTTCATGTCCAGCCCCTATAGCAGTACTGTACTCGCCGACCAAGCGAAAAAAACAAATCCGTTGCAATTCTTCCCTACCCCACGTCCAGGATCCGTCCACAGGCCTACTTGCCCGGAAGAACGGACTGCGTTGTTTTAAAGTGCATTTTGGCAACTTTGGAGAGCATTTCCTCCCCATGGACCTCCACCAGTTTCCTGGCAGCCTCAATCACCTGTCGGGATGCCCCCAGCGGCAATTTCACTTTGCCTGCCTGCGAAGCCTCGTCCATCCAGTTGACGAAACGCTCACGAGCCAGGATGGAAGCTGCGGCCACGGCGACATCGCTCTCTGCCTTGGTTCTTTGCTCCAACTTAATGTCAAGCTTCCGTTGGGCAAGAGCCCTCTTCAACACGGAAGCATGGGCAAACTGGTCACTCAAGGCACGGGGACACGAAGGCACCTTCTCCAGCAATCCGGCAATCACACGGGTATGTCCCCAAGCCAGAAAAGTATTTAAATTTTTGAAATGCTCATAGAGTTCATTGTAGCGTTCCGGACCAACGCTCACGACGACATATTGGATGCCAGGCACCTTCCGGATGGCAGAGGCCAGGGAACGGATTCTGGAAGATGAAGAAACGAGTTTGCTGTCGCATGCTCCCAGCGTTGTCAACCTGTCCGCGATAACCTCATCGACATACACTCCTGCAATGACAAGCGGACCGAAGTAGTCTCCCTTGCCGCTTTCATCGATTCCGAAATGGGGAGTACACGGCTCAAGTTTCCCGGCGGGAGTTCCTCCTCCGGCTGTAAGAGAAAACATGCTCTGGCCCAAAATCTGCGGTTCCAGCGTAAACTCCACCCATTCCTCGGCATCCTTTCCTTGGACAAGCAACTTGTTTCCTTTTTCATAAACCGTTACCGTCAATCCCGGACGCGTGTAACTGTACCGGGCATAAGGCACTTTCCTGAATTCATACCCATTCTCTTCCAATAGGGAACGCAGACGTTCCGACTGATCATCCGTCAATAATATTGTAGAAATTGTTCCCATACCGAAAGTCGTTTTTTTCCCTGGAAATGCCGAGTCAAATCGCCTCCATTATCGAGACGTCAAAATCCTCAAACGTCAAGTAAAATAAGACTTTTTAGTCCAAAAATGAGGAAAAAACACATTCATGTCACAATGGCTGTTTTTTTGAATGACAAAAACTGAATGTCTGATAAGAGAGAGACATCCACTCCACACAGTATCAATTTATATTATGGCTAACACATTAACCAAACGTGACCTCGTTAACAAGATTAGCGCAGAAACGCAACTGACTCAGACTGAAGTGTTCGATGTTATTCAGCGTGCTGTTGACATCATTTCTTCCACTCTTGCCGACGGAGACCGCGTCGTCATTCGTAATTTCGGTACCTTCCATGTCAAGGAAGTCAAGGCCAAGGTTGGCCGCAACCCGAAAGCTCCGGACAAGGATGTTCCCATCCCTGCCCGTTCCGTTGTCAAGTTCAAGGTTGGCAAGGAATTGAAGGAAAAAGTTTCCGAACTCTAATTAATTCCCGGATCCTTCGAGATCCGGGCTACTTCAGTGAGAGGACTATCTCACCAAGGTTTTTACCTTGGTAGGTAGTCCTTTCTTCATTTTCCGAGAAGGGAAAATATGAATTGGGATGAGAACAAATTTCTTCATGGATGGACTTTTTTGCAATAGATCGATTTCATAGGACATAAAACGAGGCCCCCCTCTTGACCCGCTTGAAAAACACAGGCAAGAGGGGGGCCGGGTGTTCCTATTGTATTGCGTCTACTTCAGAAGTTGTACCGCTCGCCGATGTCATCCCGCTGCGGATGTCCGCCGTAGCATCCACGAATATCGTCCCCTGGTCGCCCGAGGGAAGGCTCAATCCTGCCCCGAACTGAAGCCCCGTCGCCCCTGCCTTATTCCCCTTCACTTTGCGGCTGAAGCCGGGATTGGACAGGAATCCTACGTTGCCTTCGCTGCGCGTGTCACCCAAGTCCTGCGCGCGACCTGCACCCGGAGTTCCCCAAGCGATTCGCGACCGAACACGTTCCCGCCGACGATCCCCATCAGGCGATCCGGCGTATTGACCGTATTGATGACAGGAGTAGCCAGAAGTCGATGCCCATCAGAGTCGAAGGACCGTCCTTCACGAGAAAGACAGCCCTTCGGGTTTAACAAAATTGATGCTTGTTCTTGCAGTTAGACGCCGCCGGCATCACCGAGTTTTTTGGACGCCGCCGGCAGGAAATTGCGGAAACGAGCCTTATCGATACTCTTCATGTAGGCTTCTTCCGGAGAGACAATGCCCTGCTGGAGTTTCTGCCAGATGGCATCATCCATGAACTGCATACCCATGCTCTTGCCACCGACGATAACGTCGGCCAGTTTCTGGGTGGCGCCTTCACGGATAATGGCGCTAACGGCAGGCGTAGCGAACATGATTTCGTTGACGGCTACTCGACCGGGTTTGTCGCTGCGCTTCATCAGGAGCTGAGCGACAACACCGCGAATGGATGCGGATAACATGGTACGCACCTGCGACTGCTGTTCCGAGGGGAACACGTCGATAATACGGTCAACCGTCTTGCGGGCATTGTTCGTATGCAGGGTACCGAAAACCAGAAGACCGGTTTCCGCTGCCGTCAGGGCCAGAGAGATCGTTTCCAAGTCTCGCATTTCACCCACGAGCACAATATCGGCGTCTTCACGAAGGGAAGCTCGGAGGCCGTCGGCAAACGATGGGGTCTGAATAGGCACTTCACGCTGGGTGATGATCGAGGATTTGTTATTGTGGACGAATTCGATCGGTTCTTCCACCGTAATGATGTGCCGGGACTGGTTGCTGTTGATGTAGTCGATGATAGCGGCCAGTGTCGTGGACTTACCGGAACCCGTAGGTCCCGTTACCAGCACAAGACCGGAGCGAAGATGGGCGAACTGCTTGACGGCTTCCGGTACGCCAAGCTGTTCCAGCGTAGCGATCTTCGTCGGAATCAAACGGAAAACGGCAGCGAGACCGTTTTGCTGTTTGAAGAAGTTGCATCGAAAACGCGAGTTCTCGTCCATTTCATAGGCAAAGTCGAGATCGCCTTCTTCCAGATATGTATGGAAGGATTTGGCATCGCAGATTTCTGCCAACATGTTTTTGAACGATTCGCCTTCCAGAGGCGTATCGTTGATGGGGACGATAGATCCGTTGATACGGACCTTGGGGGGTTGTCCTTCGCTGACGTGCAAGTCGGACCCGCCTTCTTGGACAAGGTAACGGAAATATTGGTCAATAACGGCCATGGCTTGATTGTTCCTTCAAAATTAATGGTTGAAAAATCGATGTGATTCGGTGGATTCTGATCAGTCCTTGATGCCGAGATAGGTTTTCATGATCGTCTTGTCATCGCAACGGAACAGGCACTCTTCGGTCGAGATAATGCCTGCCTTGTGCAGAGCCCTCAGAGAGTCGTCCATGAGGATCATTCCCTGAGCCTTGCCGGTCTGGATGCAACCGGGGATCATGAAGGTTTTGCCTTCACGGATACAGTTGCCGATAGCGGGCGTGTTGACGAGCATTTCAATGGCAAGAGCACGTCCTCTGCCGTCGGCGCGGGGAACGAGTTGCTGGGAAATAATGCCTCGAAGGGATTCACTGACCATAATTCGGATCTGGTCACGCTGTTCGACGGGGAACACGTCCAGAACACGGTCAACCGTACGAGCGGCGGATCCCGTGTGCAGGGTACCGAGCACAAGGTGGCCCGTTTCAGCAGCAGTCAAAGCAAGAGAAATCGTTTCCAAGTCGCGCATTTCACCGACCATGATGACGTCCGGGTCTTCACGGAGAGCGCCGCGAAGCGCCCTGGCGAAAGATTCGGTGTGTTTGTGGACTTCTCGCTGGTTGACTTGGCAGCCCTTGCTATTGATGATGTATTCGATCGGGTCTTCCAGAGTGATGATATGGTCTTGTCGGTCCTGGTTGATGAAATCGACGATTGACGCCAGCGTGGTTGATTTACCGCAACCGACAGAACCGGTCACCAGGATCAGGCCGTTGTTAAAACGAGTCAGGGGAATAATATCTTCCGTAGGCAACCCGATTTCGTCCATCGTGCGCACCTGGGTATTAATGATACGGAAGCAGAGATCATAGCCGAGGCGTTGCTTGACGACGGAAGCACGATAACGGCCAAAGTCGTTAGAATAGGCAAAATCAACGTCACCGCGTTCCTGCAAACGGTTCCATTCCCTCTCCAGCAGGAAACTACGGACAAGGGTATCCGTATCAGCCGGAGTCAATTTGGGAGCTTCTGCCCAAATCGGCATCAACTGTCCATACCGACGCCATGTCGGAGGGGTATTCACGGCCAAATGAATATCGGAGCAATCGAAATCCTGCCCGATCTTCAGATAACCGTCCACATGTGGCAAAATATATTCACTCATGTCCTGATTACAACAAAGATGATAATATGGCACACTAACCTATCACCCTTCTTCTTGACCAGAAAAAACAGAGAGAAGCGTAAAAAAAATGCCGGACGGCAAGTCCGGCACAAAAAATAAACATATCACGGAATTATCACCGCTCCTTGATCCAGGCAGACATCTTGTTCCGGACAAACTCCTGAACAAAAGTGCGTAAAGAAGGAAGAGCCGTCATGATCAATAAGTTGACCGTCCCGGACAAAGCCCCCGAAAGCAATCCTCTTCTTCTTGGCTCCTCAGCGGAAGCACCGCAGCATCGACGACGGTGTCCGAACAAGCCGGAAAGAATCTTGATTGCCAAAAGGCCGGAAACCAAGGAACCGCCAATCCAAATGCCCGGATGCCGGGTGATTCCCGACCGGACATTTCCCAACCAGTCCAGAGAAGTTTCCACTCTGGACGTTATTCGTTCAACTCCATCCAGCATTTCAACGCGGGATTCGGCCAACCGGGTCAGGAGTTCCTGCTTTCTTTGATGGCAATTTGCAGACATTCGTAATCGGATTGAAGCTCTTGAAGCGTTTCCGGCGCCACCGGACCGACTTTGATGCGGGAGGCCAGCACAAAGGCAACAACCACGCCGATCAAGTGCAGGGCGAACATAATAGTACAAGCCAACAGAAGGCTATGCAGCCAAATATTCAGCAGAACCGTTGCCGTTATACAGAAAAAAATGTAGGTGAAGAAGAGCAGGAATACGCCCGCCGCCAGGCAGATTGCCTTACCGCGCAACCTCTCGGCCGCTTCTCCCAATTCCAGAAGGAACAGGGAAAAAAGCGAATGAGCATGGTCCAGTCCTGCCGACAGGATCATCGACAGGGAACGGCTCATTCCTTCTCCCTCATTTCGACTGTTCCCCCTTCCGAACAAGCCGGTAACCAAGGGAACGAAATCGTACAATCTGGAAAAGATATTCATCATATTCGCCTTCGGAAGTTCACCCTCCCCGTCCGGGAAGACTGGACATATTCATTTGCGTAACAACCAGAAGGAACAAAGTATAGTCAATCCCCCTCCCTGCCTATTTGAAATATCAGGTGCCGGAGAAAGAATTGAGCAACTCGTGCCCTTCTGGCGCGTTCCATCAGCGGCGGCGCAGAAGAGCTCCCAGAAGAACACCCACACCTAACGCAATCAATACGGACTTGGTCGGATGAGCCTTGACGTATTCTTCGCCGGCCGAATGGAGTTCCTTGGCTTTGTCACGGGTATCGTCCCAGCCTTCGCCAGCCTTGCGGCGGACAATGGAGGCCTTGCTGACAGCGTAATCACGGATGACGGAAGCCTGTTCTCCGGCAGCCTGACGGATCTGACTTACCTTGGAAGCGGCAAATTCGCGAGCCTGCTTGAAACGACCGGCAGCCACGTCACGAGCCTGAACGGCTTGAATGGCAACCACATCGGCAGCTTCGGTCATAGCGTCGGCAGCAATCGTTGCGGCAGTCTTCAATTCATCCTTAGCGTGTTCAAAAGACGGAGTATTGGTTTCTGTATTGTCCATAATCGTTAGATGCTGAAAAAATGGTTCTCGTTGAAAAGAAAGCGTTGTTTTTACGTCTCGCCCGTTTCTCTTCTACGTAGGATTCTGGCGGAGGCGAGGATGATTTGCAAGCTGAATTCATTGCCTATGTTACCATCATCTGTCATTCCGCTCAACGGCGACTTCCGGAATAACCTGTTCGCGGATCGGTCGAAGGCGGAGGTTCATCGGGATTCCTGTACCGCAGAATGCCATAATCGCGAAGATTACGGATAAACTGTTCGATCTGTTCCTTGAAGGACTTGTCATACATGAGCGTTCCGACGGTTCCCCTACCCTTGCGGATATCCTGTGTTATTGTCGAAACGTTGTTGGCTGTCTGGCGGACAGCAGCCATGGTCGGAGCCGCATCCCGGAAAGCCGGATCCAGAAGATTGAGTTTCTCTCCAATCGATTTAGTTACGTCTCGCACATCGGTCATGGTATCGTTCAGCGCCACCAGAGAGTTGCGGGCTTCGTCGATCATCTCCGGCATCTTCCGGGTCGTTTCGTCGGTATTTCTAAGGATTCCGTTTACATAGGAAACGTTTTCCGTAGATAAGATCCCTTCGTTGATTTTCCGGGTTGTTTCTGCCAGGCTTTTGGCCGCATAGGAAATATCGTTGATCGCCCGTTCGATATTGTCGAAGTTTTCGTCCAGCTTGCGCAACAGGTTTACCACATCCTGACTGGCCTGGACGGCATTGTTCTTGATCTTGTTCAGATCGCTTTCCGTCTGTCCCATAATGAGGGAACCTGGAGGCAGGTACTGATTAGTCGGTTCTTCGGGAGGAACAATGTCGATGTATTTGTCTCCAAGGAGGTTCTGCATGTCGATGCGAAAATCCGAACCGACCTGGATCCTGACGGCTTTGTTGATTCTGACGTGAACGATGACCCTGTTGCCGGTTTCCGTCAATTCCGGGGGAGACACAACCTCTCCGACAAAAGCCCCCCCCAGTCGAAGCTGGGAGCCCTTGATCAATCCGGCGGCATCCTTGTACATGATACTGATAGGATATGTGGTATCCGAAGATGTTTTGAAATTGCCGACGGAGAGGACGGCAACCGTCACCAGGATAATCCCGATCAGCAGGAACAGCCCCACCCATGTTTCCGTTCTGGTTTTTTTACTCATAAAAATAATCAAATGTGATAACGTTCTCGAATTGCTTCGTTAATCAGTTTTTCCTGAAAATTCGGTCTGGGTTCCCCCTGCAGGGTTTTCCAGTCCTCGCCCGACGAGCCGCGGACGAAATTCATCAAAAGAGGGTCTTCCGTCTTCACCAATTCCAGCGGCGTACCTGTCCAGCGGACTTTACCCCGGTCCAGAAAGATCACCCGGTCGGCGATATGAATAACGCTGCTCATGTCATGCGTAACGATCAGCGTCGTAATGTTTTCCCGAATGCAGATGCGGCGGATCATGAAACTGACATTGTCGGATACGACCGGATCCAATCCGGCCGTCGGTTCATCATACAGCAGGCACTCGGGGGACGACACCATGGCCCGGGCGACAGCTACACGCTTGATCATGCCCCCGGAAAGGTTGGCCGGCATTTTGTCACCATGCCCGTCCAGTTCCACGGAAGCCAGGGCGGCCTCCACTCTGGAGCGTATCTCGTTTTCGTCTTTAATACCTTGCTCGATCAACGGGAAAGCAACGTTCTCGAAAACACTCATGGAATCGAACAAAGCCCCCTGCTGGAACATAAAGCCGATCCTGGAACGCAGAGGTGCCTTGTCCGCCTCGGGAACATTGCTCATGCGCTTGCCATCAATCATGACGGTTCCCGACTTGGGATCCAGCAATCCGACAAGATGTTTGAGGATGACGCTTTTGCCCGCCCCGGAACCGCCTATGAGCGCCAAAAGTTCTCCGCGTTTCACCTCAAAACTGACTCCGTCCAGCACACGCTGGGATCCAAAAGACTGGGTAATGCCGTCAACTTCAATGTAGGGTGTTTGCATAATTCGTCTTCCGGTCATTTCGTTAACGCATGAACCCCATCGGGAAAATCTGGTTCAGCACCATTGTCAGCAGGAAATTGGCAACCAGCAGGGAAACGGCGGAATATACCATGGCGCGCATTGTCGAACGCCCGACACCTACGGCACCGTCTACAGTAGCCATTCCTTCCCGGCAGGAAATAATCCCGATCAACATAGCAAAAACAAGAGCCTTGACAACCGAACAAACCAAGTCTCCGATTGCGACAAACTTCTGCATAAAGTGGAGCCAGTAGGCCTCGTTGACGTTGAAAGACACAACGCCGATCACATACGCAGCAAGAACCCCCATCAGAACAGCCTCCAGCATCAAAATCGGCGTGGAAATCAACATCGCCTGGATGCGTGGTTTGACGAGGTAGTCCACAGGATCGACATTCATCGTCCTCAGAGCATCCACTTGTTCCGTCACCTGCATGGTGCCAATTTCAGCAGCCATGGCAGATCCGACACGTCCCGCCAGCATCAACCCCGTAATGACGGGACCCAGCTCACGGAACATACCCACGGCTACGACCGCCCCCCCCATCGTCTCCATTTTCACCGTCTGAAGCTGGAAAAGAGTCTGGGCCTCCAGCACAGCCCCGGTAAAAACTCCCGTCAGCAGGACAACAGGCTGAGAACCGACACCGATCCTCATGATTTGATCGACAAGCACCCGGTAGCGGAACTTCCCATACAAACAACTCCGCAGGAAACCGAAAAACAGGACGCCCATGGATCCAAAAAGATCCAATACATTGAAGGCCATTCGTCCCAGAGTCGCCGGCAAGCGAAAATGCATGAATGTTACTAAACACGTTCAAGAGACCGAATCAAGCCATCATTCTACCATTCCTCTTTAGAAGAATCCATACAACAAAGAAAAGGAACCCCTGCCGCATGTTGTCCGGCGGGAAACGTTTTTCGAAACAACTGATCATTACTCCCGCCATCCTCAGCGATGGTAATGGCGGTAATCATGCCTGTAATGGTCATTGTGGTGATGGTGATCATGGTAACGGTCGTCGTAATGGTGCTTGCGATCATGATTGTTCTGGATGGCCGCACCGGCAATGGCTCCGGCAGCCAGAGCTCCCA
Source organism: Akkermansia sp. N21116 (assembly GCF_029854705.2). NCBI lineage: Bacteria > Pseudomonadati > Verrucomicrobiota > Verrucomicrobiia > Verrucomicrobiales > Akkermansiaceae > Akkermansia > Akkermansia sp. N21116. Next base: position 2,223,020 of record NZ_CP139035.1, on the reverse strand, counting down.
CACCGATGGCAACGGCTCCTCCCGGAGATACCGAAGTATTGCCGTAGGCATCCGTCGTACAGGAACTCAGAGGAAAAGCCATGGCAGCCAACGGAATGAGCCAAACGTATTTTAGTTTCTTTTTCATCGGTTCGTTCATATACCTGTATAGTGACGCCCAAGCGCATTTTTGTTTAAAAAACGTCTTTCCCAGTCATTTCTGACAGGAAAAACCATAGGGGAAGTCCCGATGACTGATGGACATTCTCCCGCCTATCGGGTACATCTGTCGCAGTTGCATTCATCCATGAAAATCCGCTCAATATCCGGCAAAATATACGGAACGGCCTTGAGCCTGCTGCTGGCCGCCACCCCTCTTCTTGCATGGCAGCCTTCCCGGGAAAACGTACCTCCCCCCAGGCAGGAGTTCCGGGCTGCATGGGTAGCCACCGTCCACAATCTTGACTGGCCTTCCCGGTCTGGCCTTTCCGCTTCAGCCCAACAGGCAGAACTCATCCGCATTCTGAACACCTGCGCCCAGTTGAGGCTCAACGCCGTTTTCCTGCAAATACGCCCAAACTCCGATGCCCTCTACCGCTCCTCGCTGGAGCCCTGGAGCCAATGGCTCTCCGGCCCGGGAGTTAATCCGGGGTACGATCCCCTCGCCTTTGCAACAGCCCAGGCCCATATTCGCGGGCTGGAACTCCACGCATGGATCAACCCATTCCGGGCCAAAGCCAACAAAAACCACAGCGTAGGCAGAGGCCACATCTCCCTTTCCCACCCGGAAATCATCAAGCCCGCCGGCAGCGTCCTGATGCTGGATCCGGGTATCTCCCGCTCGCGAAGCCATGTCTTGAGTGTCGTCGAGGACATTGTGAAACGGTATGACATCGACGGAATCCATCTGGACGACTACTTCTACCCCTATCCTCCCGCCGTCCTCCGCGACGGCAAGAGCAGCTCCCAGCGCCGTGACTACATTGATTCCTTCGTTTCCGACATGTATGACATGGTCAAATCGGCCAAACCTTGGGTACGCGTCGGTATCAGTCCGTTCGGCATTTGGAGACCCGGTAATCCGAGCGGTATCGAAGCCGGAGTCGATGCCTATGAAAACCTTGCCTGCGACGCCAGAAAATGGCTTCGCAAGGGATGGGTGGACTACCTGGCACCACAGCTTTACTGGAGGTGTGAACCGGCCAAGCAGAGTTTTCCTGCCTTGATGCAATGGTGGGCTGCCCAGAACCCGTCCCGCCCCGTTTGGCCCGGCATCGCCACAGCCCGTATTAAGAGCTCTGAAGATCCAGGAAGACCGGCTTCCGAAATTGCCAGACAGATTCAATACTCCCGCTCCCTGGCGCGTACGGCCCCCGGTCAATGCTTCTGGAGCATACGTTCCATCCTTCAGAACAAAGACGGCATCCAGAAACATATTCGGGCTCTTTATCCTGATGCAGCAATCCCTCCTGCCATGCCTTGGTCGGGATCCGCAGAACCGGGACAGCCCAATCTCAGTGCCACGGGCAACTCCTCCGTTACATCGCTCACATGGACACCCAGCGGTCGTCCCGCGCGAAAATGGGCCATTCAGGCCCGCTACGGTTCCCAGTGGCGCACGTTATGCCTCCTGCCGGGCAATCAAACAAAGCTGACACTACCCAATTCCTTCATCGGCAATGCCGCTTCACTAGCCGTCAGGGGGATATCTCCCTACGGAGTTCCCGGCCCGGCGGCATCCGTCATGAGGTAAAAAAAATCCAGGGTCCCTCACTTTTTTCATCTCTCTACTTGATTTAACGCGTCATATTGGTTAATCCGCATCTATGAGCAAAGCTTTCCTACGATTTGCCCTGTTGGCATCCGCCGTTCTACTGACCGTCTCCTGTTCCGTAGAAACAGATCGGAAGACCTCTCTGGTCAGCGGAAAAAAACAGGATGGGGTACGTCAGGATTTTGGACAGGAAAAGGACCTCCGCGAACATTATGCCGGCGGGTTTTCCTATAAAAAAATGCCGGATGGCACGATGCAGGTTGCCTCGGACCGCAGAAGCTCATTCGAAGGCAATCGTTACGATACGGGCAATGACGATGCCTTTGAAAAGAAAAAGTTCGACACGAAGGGATTCGAAACATCCCTCGCCGACGTTTCCAGAAAAGCCTTCGATACCAAGGCATGGAAAGACAGCCGCAAACTCAACGAAATGACCGTGGAAACGCCGGAATTCATCAAGAACGCCGAGAATTTCAATAACCGCAAATGGCAGGGAGGAGACGCCAGCTTCGCAACCAGCTCATACGGGGATTCCAGTAAATCCTGGGACGGCAAGAAAACCTTCGAGACGGATTTGAACGAAAACATCATCCAAAAACGCGCCGATCTAGCCGCTCCTCCAGTCTATTCCTTGAAAGAATACCAAGTCAAAACGGTTGATGAAACCCGCTCCATGATGGGCAGAACCGACTAATCAAGGTAAGTTTGCTTCCCCCCTCTCCATTTATCATTCCAGCCCGCTTTCATCTGGCGACGGATGCATAATTGTCCGTCGCATATCACCGGCCCCCTGAAGCCAGAGTTTGAGGGCATCCCTGTTCCCTTTCCGCAACAAATTCCTCAAGCAATCCAATTCCGCGGCACATATATCCAAAGCGGCCAGGACTTCCTCCCCGTTTTCCATAAGAATTTCCGCCCACATGGAAGGTTTGCCCATCGAAACGCGCGTCGTATCACGAAACCCCCCTGCCGCCAGAGCTTTCAGAGAATCAAGCATATCCGTACAATCCTTCCCGGAGCCCCTGGCACAAACAGACGCCAGAGCATGAGGCATATGGGAAATCCTGGCCACGGCCCGGTCATGGGAAACGGAGTCCATCTCAATCACACGACCTCCCACGGTTTCCCAGAATAGACGGAGAGATGAAACTAACGAAGAGGACAGATTTTCCTCATTCGTCAAGGCAACCATGGCATTGCAAAACAACTCCGGATCCGCATATTCCATGCCCTGTTTCTCCGATCCTGCCATCGGATGGGAGCCAATGAATGCCACGTTGCGTTCGGAAAGCCACGAACCCACATCACGGTGGACACACCCCTTCACTGAGCCGACATCCGTCACCAGTGCCTGTTCCAAATTCCCGGCAGCCACTTGCTCCATCATAGAACGCATAGTTCCCACAGGAGTTGCCAAAACAACCAGGTCAGAACCTTGGACGGCCTCATTCAAATCCACCGTATACAAATCCGCAGCATCCAGTTTTCTGGCTGTCTCCAGCGGTTCCTCCCGGCGTCCCCATAGATGCACCTTGATGCCGGGGCTGTATTTTTTCAGAGCAAGAGCCAGCGAACCGCCCAGAAGCCCCGGGCCCAGTATCGATACGGTACGGATAATGATGGAATCTATCACGAGTAGGAAAAGTATAGAAAAACAGCACTGACCCGAAAGGAAAGTGCTGTATGAAAAAACATCTTATCGGGAATCTGCCTCCATGAGGAAAACTCCGGAAGAGCACTTACGGCACGATAAACTTGCGATCCGGAAAGTGAGGATCACGCATGATTGTACCGGGAGCCTGACGGGTACCGTCAGGTTTCTGAATACGGATCTTTTTCGTCCGGTCATACGGGCTGAAAACGACCATCGGATCTTCCGTCGGCCATGCAGTCTGGATCGACTCGTTATTGGCCGGTTTGGGAGGATTTACAGGAGGCGTCACGGGATTTACCTTAGGCGTCTGGACGGGCGTTTTGACTGTCGGAGACGGGGTAATAGTCGGCGAAGGCGTCGTACCGGGATTGGCAAGAATCTGCCCAATCGTACCCGTACCGGGATTGACTCCCGTATTGCCAGAAGCTAATCCCTGCTGATTATTGGGATCAATGCCAATTGAGGATGGATCCTGAAGCTGGTTAAGAAGCTCCGTTTGATCGGGAGCAGGAATCACAGACGGAGTTTCCGTATTCGTATAGGGCGTTCCATTGAATCCGGGTAGCGGCCTGTCCACAACACGGGGAGGCTGCTCACATGAAACCAGGGCTATTGTGCTTACTGCCACAAGGACAGCCATCGGTTGATAACTCTTCATCACTAATTCTGGATTGATGTGGACTTTATACCCCACCATGCAAGGTGTCAATGCCATTTTCCCTAACAAATCATCTGCATGATTTCTCTGGGAGAGAGGCCCTGTTCCCGTAGTGTACGTATAGCCAGGCTCCCATTTCTTTTGGCCAGTCTGACTCCCCGGTCATCGCAAACCAATCTATGGTGTTCCCAAACGGGAACAGGCAGGCCGAGGAGTTCCTGAAGAACGCGGTGTATGCCTGTACAAGGCAGAAGATCCTCACCCCTGGTCACATGGGAAATGCCCTGTTCCGCATCGTCCGTCACAACGGCCAGATGATAACTGGTCAGACAATCCTTGCGGGCGAGAACTACATCTCCCAACATGCAGGGATGGCACACTTGGCGGCCAAAACGCAGATCCACCCAGGCAAGGTCGCCCGTCAACGCGGCTGCCCGCGCGCAATCCAGCCTCCATGCATGAGCGGCTCCGGAAGCGATCAGCTCATCCCGGAGATCAGATGGTAGATCACGGCAGGTACCGGGATAGGAATCCACCGCTTCTCCCTGGGGAGCACCTCCGGAACGGGCGAGTTCCTCTGCAATTTCGCGCCGCGTGCAAAAACATGGGTAAACGACCCCAAGGTATTTCAATCGTTCCAAAGCAGCCGCATACAAAGACATGCGACTGGATTGGAAAACAACCTCTCCGTCAAAGCGAATTCCGAGCCAGCCCAAGTCTTCCATGATGCCGTCCGCCCAGTCCGTCCGGCACCGGACCGTGTCGATATCCTCCATCCGCAGCAGACATTCCCCGCCCAGTTCGTCGGCAAGGGTTCGGGCTTTCCAGGCCGCCAGTACATGACCCAAATGGAGCAATCCGCTCGGACTGGGAGCAAAACGCGTTCTGGGCAATTTGAAATCCATATCCAAGTGATGGAATATTCCCGCTTTCGCGTCAAATACAAACACATGAACGGCAACTTCCGTGTTCTCTTGTAAATTTATCCTTGCCCACCCCCCCCTGTTAAAGCTAAATAAGCCCATCTCACTCAGAAAGAGAAAATCCAGATTAAAGAACCAACAAACTACCAATCATGGGTCAGCAACACCGCAAAGTCACCAAGCGCCGCCGCCGTATCAACTACATCAAGCGCAAGAAAGAGCTTGAACAGGCTAGCAAAACCCTTCCTGTAAGACTTGCCGTCTCCATTGCCAAGGACGACGACTCGGAAAAGAAGCCCGCAGCGCCCAAGAAGAAGGCAGCCGCTCCTAAAACCGAAGCAGCTCCCGCCAAGAAGGCCCCTGCCAAAAAAGCTCCCGCCAAGAAGGCTCCTGCAGCTGATTCCGAATAATTCGTCGGAAATCGGCAAGGCGCAGCTACCATGACGAACAAGGGGGCTGCTACCTCGCATTTCTTCAGACTAATCCTTATACGGGTTAGTCTGTTTTTATCTCCGCCCATGGATATCATTTTACAGTATTCCCTTCAAACGGCATTGACGTTGCTTGTCCTGATCCTTGTCGGAATGGGACTCGCTGGTTGTGTCATCCCCGTCGTGCCGGGCCACCCGATGATATTCCTGGGCTGCATGACCGCCTCCTTCATCTCTTCCTCTCCGGAATATTCCCCCGGATGGGTAACGTGGGGGGCTCTTGCCCTACTCTGCATCATCGGCATGCTGGGAGATAACATTTGCACCTATTGGGGAGCCAAACGCTTCGGCAGCACTAAGGCCGGTCTCTGGGGAAGCCTGATCGGACTTCTCATCGGAGGTTTTTTTTCCCAATGGGCATCCTCATCGGCCCTTTCCTGGGGGCCGTTATTTTTGAGGTCGGGTTTCAAAAACGGGAAATACGGGAAAGTCTTTCCTCCGGGATAGGGGCTGTTCTGGGGATCTTCGCAGGATTCCTGTTCAAATTAGGGATAGCCGCCCTGATGATCGTCTGGTTCCTGACTGCCAGTTACTGGTACTGACCGGGAAGCATGCCGGCAGCGGTCAGGATGGAATCAAACGAATCCCCCCGCAGCATGCCGACGCGGAAAATCGTCTCTTCGACGAGATTGCCCGGACAAGAAGCTCCGGCCGTAATCCCCACCTTGACGGGAACATCCGGATTCCCCATCACTTCGGGAAAGGAACTTTCCACAATCCGGTGAAGCCTGGTATCGAAACATTCCACTTCAGTCAGGGAACGAATGCAAGCTGCGGCTTCAATGAAAAACGTCGGTACGGATTCCTTTGCAATATCCACCAGATGAGTCGTATTGGAGCTATTGTAGCCACCCACGACGAACATGATGTCCGGTTTCTCATCCAACAACTGGAACAGGGAATTCTGGCGATCTTGCGTCGCCCCGCAAATCGTATCGAAAACGGAATATCGTTCATCATTGCCATCGCGTTTAACCACCGCGTTGCGGATCATCGTCTGGATGGACTGGGTTTCGCTCTTCAACATGGTCGTCTGATTGGCCAGCCCCACCTTGACGAGGTCGCGGTCAGGATCAAATCCCGGAGACATGGCTCCTTCAAAACGTTTCATGAATTCATCCCTGCACCCATGCCCCATCATATAATCCGCAAGGGCGCGTGTATCCTCTTCGGTGAAAATAATGATGTATTTCCCGCGTCCGTCCTCGCCGAGAGCGCGCGAAGCCGTAGCAAGGGTTTCTTCATGAGTCGCCTTGCCATGAATGATAGAAGTAACCCCCATAGCCGCAAAATCCTTCACTCGACGCCACACTTTCACAACGTCGCCGCAGGTCGTATCGACGATGGAAACCCCCTTGTTCGTCAAAAAATCCATAAACGGAACCGGAACCCCGAAAGCAGGAACGATAACTACGTCTTTTTCACAGAGCTCATCGTATTCGTCGGTCATCGTCTTCCAAGGCAGGCGAATCACTCCCATTGCTGCCAGCTGGCGGTTCACTTCGGGATTATGAATAATATCCCCAATCAGGAAAATACGGTTCTCGGGAAAAACATTCCGGGCGGCATACGCAATATCAATCGCACGTTGGACTCCGGTGCAGAACCCGAACTCCGGAGCCAGCACAAAAGTCGTATGTCCCAATTCCAAACGGTTCCCGGAAGAACGAACAGATTCCACCAGGGCGCTCTGGTAATGGCGGCGTACCTTCTCCTGGACAATCCCCATCACTTCGGCACGGCGGACATTCACTCGCGAATTGCGTTTCGGCTGACGATCCATGCCGACAAGAGGCCACAGGAAATCCTCCGCGTCAAGAAGTCATTGTCTCTTGCTTCAAGAAGCTGTTCCCTGTATGCATCGCACATGCTTCTCGCCCTGGCTCCCATGAAAGACATCACGGACCTGGCTTTCCTCCGTGTCCTGACCTCCCTCGGAACCCTGCCCGACTATTTCATCACGGAATATTTCAGATCCAGCCCTCATCACAGTAAGCCCGATCCTAAAATTTTGAGATCTATCGACGAGAACCCGACCGGATGTCCTATCTACGCCCAATTCGTCGGCAGTGACCGCGACTCCCTGGTGCGGGATGCACGCCTGCTCATGGAGCATCCCGTTGCCGGAGTCGATCTCAACATGGGATGCCCGGCCCATCTCGTCTGCCACAAAAACGCCGGCGGAGGCCTCTTGCGAAAGTTACGCACGATGGATACCATCCTCGGAGGCCTGAGAGATGCTCTGCCTGAAGGTGCCTTCACCGTCAAATGCAGGCTTGGATGGGAAGATCCACAGGAATTTTCCGCTATTTTGGGCATCATCGCCAAACACTGTCCAGACCGGCTCGCCATCCATGGGAGAACCGTCCGGGAAGGATACAGAAGTCCCGTTCATCCGGAATGGATCGCCCATGCCGTAGAAGTCATGCCCTGCCCCGTCATTGCCAACGGCAACATCGTGGATCCGGCAACAGCTTCCGTCTGGATGGAACAATGCCGCCCCGCCGGATTCATGATCGGACGGGCAGCCATCCGCAATCCCTGGATCTTCGATCAATTACGCGCAAGTTTCTGCGGCAAGCCCGTCCCTGCTCTCATCCGGCGAGACCTTTACCGCTACGCCCTTCTCCTATCGGAGGAAACTGCTGCCACGCAGGATCGCTTCGATGAAAAAAAACACGTCAACTCGTTGAAGAAATTCATGGTCTACATGACCTGCGGCTTGCCGGATGCCTTTGGATATGCCATCCGCAGAGTGGCAACACAGCAGGAATTCCAAGCTACATGCGCCGAATTTCTTGACAATAAACTGCCTGTCGACATTCGTCCTCCGGAACATTCACCTCTTTTTGCCCACCATGAAGACCTTCTTTCCGCCGGGCGAGAAAGGGACCCTAATGTTTCTTGCCCTCGGGAGAAGGGTTCCCCATGGGGCGGCGTGTCATCATAAGCGTCTGCTCCTTATACAGAGACAGGGCAATACCCACAACCAGGGCAAAGAGAATAAATACCGTTTTCAACCCGTTGGCAAAAACTCCGATCAAGGTATCGAGAAGCACTTTTTCATTCTCCGTCTGGAAAAACTGCATTAAAAACAACACCGTCTTATACGCATACATCCCCGGAATCATCGGAAGCAAAGAGGGGAAGGCAAATACCTCTGCCGGGCAATATACCCGCTTGGCGAAGAAAATACTCAGTAGTCCGATGATAAACGATGCGATACAGGTGGATACAACAATCCCCATCGACGTATTCTCAATCAGGAAAAAACGCAGACCGTGTCCTACGGCAGCCAGCAGGGCACAGATCGGGATCGCCTTCCGGGGAGGATTCGAAATCACCGAAAAACCTATAGCCGCCACAGCAGCAAAAAATCCGTCAGCCAAAATCGACAGTGCAAAATCCGGTATCATAACATGTTCACTCCATAGATGTACAACGAAATGGCCAATCCCAGTGCAATGCAAATAATCAGGTTGCACGCACCCACCAACCGGGAAATCCCCATCAGGACAAATCCCTGAAGCAAATCCATAATCCCGTTAATCAAGGGAACTCCCGGTACCAGAAAAAGAACGCTCGTCGCCATGGCAACACTCGGCGTCGTCCCCCATTGAAAGAAAACGGCCAATCCGCCAATCAGAGAAGCCACACAGGAACAGACAGTAAACACAATGTAATGGTTCACATGCCGTTTCATCATTTCCTGCCGGACAAAAAAACCGGACAGGGTTGCAGCAAACACAACCACCATCGCGATAAGGTCTCCCTGAAACAACCGGCAAAACGATGCATTGGCCAAGGCAACCAGCATCAGTACCATCCAGCGCGACATAGAGGGAATGGCGACGATTTTCCTGTATTTCCTCCGGAATTCATTCACGGACAAATGGCAGTCATGCACTTCCCAACTCAGTGTACTCAGAAGTGAAATCGTCCTGAAATTGATGGGAGCCGGTTCGATCTTCTTGATCAGTGTCTGCCGGATGGAATGGTCCTCCTTGCGCTTGACCGACATCATCACGGACTTCTGAAGAATCGTAATAGCCACACTGTACCCGAACGATTCCGCAATACGCGACGTATTGCGGACAACACGGGACGTATGCGCCCCGGCCGCCATCATCATCACAGCATAGTGCAGCAACGCATCCGCCGAAATCTGGAACGAGGTTCGTTTTTTCCCGCCGGAATGCCCAACACAGTCGGGATCTCTCCCCTCCCCGGTATCGGAACGGGGGACTTGGGACTGAATCTGTGAATCGGATGGCAATTCCTGTGTCATTTATTGAGGAAAACGAAACCGGCGGATGCATACGCGCCAACCGAGAAATAGTCAAGCATTCAGCATGTTCACGAAATTTGGAGAAAACATATCCCCACGTATTTCATGCTATCCGATGCGGTTACATGGAAAAATCGACTTGTGGCTCCCCACGATTTGCCTAGTATAAGTGTCGTCACTTTCAGCATCCATGATTAAAGCCGACCACCTCTCCAAAACCTTTGGCCGTTTCCAGGCAGTCAAGAATGCCACATTTACCATTAACAAAGGAGAAATCGTCGGGTTTCTTGGCCCCAACGGCGCCGGTAAAACCACAACGCTCAAGATGCTGACGGGATATCTTCCTCCTTCCGGAGGCTCCGCCACCATCGCCGGATACGATATCGTGGAACAAACCCTGGAAGCAAGAAAACACCTGGGGTATCTCCCGGAACACGTCCCGCTTTACGATGACCAGCGCATCACCGAATATCTGAAATACCGGGCTCGGCTGAAGGGCATCCCTTCCAAGAAAATCTGGGACTCCGTCTCCCAGTCCCTGGAACGTTGCGGATTGGAAAACGTGCACCGGAAAATGATCCGAACCCTCTCCAAGGGATATCGCCAACGCGTCGGCCTTGCGGATGCGTTGCTCGGCAGTCCCGATCTTCTGATTCTCGACGAACCAACTAACGGATTGGACCCCAACCAGATCCGCCAGATCCGGGAACTCATCAAAGAACTTTCCAAGGAACATACGATCATCCTTTCCACCCACATCCTCAGTGAAGTGGAAATGATTTGCAACAAGGTCATCATCATCGACCAAGGCATTATCAAGGCAGAAGATACCCCGTCCAACCTTACCTCCAACCTTCGCGCGGCCGGACGCATCAATCTTGAATTTAAAGGCGATTTGGAAAAAATCACCGCTATGTTTGAAGAAATCCCCGCCGTCAAGAAAGTCATCTTCGAAGAAACCTCGGAAGACGGGTGGCACACTGTCACCGTCCGGGCCGAAGCCGGCACCGATACGCGGGAAAAACTGGCCCAAATCATCGTCGGGCAAAACTGTCCTCTCCGCCACATGTACCGCCATGTGCCCAATCTGGAAGAAGTCTTCGTGGAAATGACCCGCCGCAACTAATTCGCCGCTTCGTTTCACATTACCCCGCTTTCTCCCGACATCCCATTCCATCCAACGCTGCCATGTCATCCATTATCACCATTTTCCGCAAAGAACTCCGGAGTTACCTGGGGACGCCATACGGCTGGATCATTCTAGCCTTCGTCATGGCGCTGCAAGGCGTGTCTCTGTCCGCCACTTTGAAGATGTTCCAGATCGCCCCTCAAAAAGAAGGCATCCTGTTCTTCATTCTCCACTCCCCCACCTTCTGGTTCTACTTCCTGTTCATCTTCCCGCTCATCACCATGCGCCTCATGGCCGAAGAAGAAAAAACAGGCACTCTGGAATCGCTCCTCACTGCCCCTATCAAAACGCCGCAGGTAATCATCGGTAAATTCCTGGCAGCCTATGCTTTCTATATAATCCTCTGGCTGCCCATGCTCCTCTACCCCCTTATTGGCGAGCTATCCGATGTTTACATCAATCTTGTCCACGGCTATTCGACCGACACCGGCATCCAGCTGAGTTACCGCCTGTGCGATTGGGTCGGGGCGTATTCAATCATCCTGCTCATCGGAGCCTGGTTCACCTCCATCGGACTGCTCTGCTCATCTCTAACCAGTAGCCAGATCATTTCGGGGATCACCACCATCGGTACCCTCGTCTTTATCTTCTTCCTTGGTCTTGTTCCCGTCATATGGGGAGAATTCCCCGCAGCAGGTATCTTCCACTACATCTCGTGTTCCGAACATCTGGACCGTTTTTCCGCCGGCTTGATTGATACGCGTCCAGCCATCTTCTATATCAGCATGACTATCCTGACTTTGGCCCTGACTATCCGCGTTGTGGATCACAGGCGCTGGAAACATTAATCCGTCATTCCCGAACCTATTTCCCCTCTCTATTCACCACCATGAGTGAACCCGAATCTACAGAAACCGCCCCCGCCGCCAAGCCCCACAGGAAAAGGAAAAGTTTTCTAATCTGGCTTAACCTGGCACTGCTTGTTTTCATCGTCCTTGCCGTCAATTATATCAGTTTCCGGGAATACTACCGCCGGGATCTGACCGAAGATCAGCGTTACGTTATTTCGTCCCAGTCCATCAATCTCCTGAATTCCCACCTCCTTCAGGAACGGAAGACTCCCGTCAAAATCATCTTCGCCTTCCAGAGAACCACTCAGAACTACACCCGCATGCGGTCTCTTCTAGAAGATTACGTCCACAATTCCAACGGCAAAATCGAAGTCGAATTCATCGACCCCCTGCGGCAACCCAACCGGGCTCGCGAAATAGCCCTCATCTACGACGGCCTCGAATTCAAGAAAAATCAAGTTGTGATTGATGCCAGGCAGGATACTTCCCGTTCCCTCAAAAGCTTTGAAGGCAAACGGGAAGGAGTTTCCCATGTCCAACACATCCCCGGTGACGCCTTCGTCGTGTACGAAAAGAGTCAGGACGGGAAAGGCATGAAAGCCGTTGCTCTTCAAATGGAAGACATGATGACCGCCGGGCTCATCAGTGCTCTGGAAGGCGTTCGTCGTCCCCTATACGTCATTTCCGACAAAAGCAATTTCAACGCCGATAAAACAGATAACGAAGACTCAGTCTACCGTACGCTGGAACATATCTGCCTCTCCCAGAATCTTGAACCCAAACCACTCGCTATCAATGGGCTTAAAAAAATACCAGATGATGCTATGGGTCTCATGATCGTCGCCCCACAGTACGATTTCACCAAAGAAGAAGTAGACGTCATCTCGGATTACTGGAATCGCCCAAAATCCGCCGTCCTTGCCTTCATTGATCCCAATGCCAAAGACAACAAATACTTCTACCGCTTCCTCCGCGAACAAGGGATACGCCCTCAGGATGACCGTATCCTCCTGCGCAACCGCAAACAAGCCTACTATCAGATCAACGCCATCTTCGCTCCGGGGCTGGAATGCACGGAAGACTTCTGGAACTCCAGTACCGGCCTCGAAGGAGAAAGCATCTCCCTCCAAATCGCCGATGAAGATCCTCAACTCGGCAATCGCAAAATAAAAACCTTCCCTCTCCTCATTACCACATCCGAATTTTACGGAGAAACAAAATATAACAAACTCAACCCTCAGTTTGACGCCCAGGAAGACAACCCCGGCCCTCTACTGATCGCTGCAGCCATTCTCCGCGGCAACACGAGCGATATCAATCTCAGCAAGGAAACCGGTCGTATGGCCGTCTTCGGGAATGTGGACATCCTTCGTCCGAAGCAGATCAAGCCGGAACAGAGAGACTTCATCCGTTCCATCGTTTCCTGGATGACAGACCGCGAAGAACTCGCCGGCATGGGTTCCAATCATGACCTGACTATCAAGCTCAACCTGGATCGCAACGCCCTATCATTCCTGCAGATGTTGATCAACCTCGGCCTTCCGCTGCTGGCTCTGCTGATCGCCCTGGTCATTTGGAACACACGCCGTAGTTAAAAACAGGACCGCCCTTTTCCCCCCATCTTTTTTACGATCCCATGCTCCTCTTTCGTACTATCCTTCTAAGCATCATCGCACTGGTCTGCCTGGCAGCCACGGTCGTATTGACGATAGACGGGAATCTGTCCCGCCTGACGGGGCACAATGTTTTCGAAAAAGGAGAACGCATCTTCCCTTACAGCAAAAAGGAAATAGACAGCGTCTCATGGATGCGCGTCCGGACCGTCAATGACATGGCAGAGGCCGAAATCAACGACAAGGGCATCTGGTGGCTTTCTACCCCTTGGAATGACCGTATGGATCCCCGCGCGGCTGCCGCAATCCTTCAGTTCACCTATTCCACGGCGCTTGTCGACGAGCTTCCCCTCAACAACACCGTCAGAGGATCCATGCGGGAATTCGGGATCGAAACTACGCCCATCCAACTGACTCTCAAAAACAACTCCGGCAAGCACAAACAGAGCACCATCGCCCGTTACATCCTCGGTTCCACCGCTCCGTGGATCGTCGAAGATCAGGAAGGCAACACCAATGCCACCACCTACATGCGGACGGATTTTTACGGGAACAACCGTAACATCCTGGTAACCACAGGTAATATCCTTCCTCTGTTTAAAGAAGGTATCAGACAATTGAGAGACCACCGTCCCCTTCTGCTCCCCCCGGCTGTCATTAAACTTCCATCGCAACCCAGAAAAATCGTTATCCATCACGGCGGCAAAGAGATTGTCCTTACCCGGACCATCTTCGAAGCTCCCTGGGAAATTGAAACACCACTTCCCGTCAAAGCTGACCAAAAAACCGTTACCAAACTCCTTAACGGTCTCCACAAATTGACGGCCTCCAGAGTATATAATCCTTCGGACGTCACACTCCCTGATGCCAAGAATTCGGACATCACGTCTATTACCCTCGAAAATTTCGACGGAGACCCTCCTCTGACTTTAAAACTCTATCCGTCCGATACTCCCACCTCCAAAACGGTCAAAGCTACCGTTTCCGACCGCAAAGCCGTCTTCGAACTTCCCATTGCCACTAACCCTGATTTCCCCGGTACAGAAGATCTCCCGCTCAGCCTCAACAGTTTGCGATCCCAAACTCTTTGCTCGATTGACAATAAAACGATCAAAGGCCTCTTCATCCGCTCAGTAGGTGGCTTCCCAATCGACATACGCCTTCTCCCTCGCGGCCGCGAAGGTAACAAAGCTGCTCCGGAATGGGTATATTCTGCGGAAGACGTCAATCAAGCTCCCATCAATGAGGCCCAACTTTTCAAGTCGCTAAAAACTCTTCTGGAAGAACCGGTCATTGGATTCGCTACCGACAACCCGTCAGACTTGTCCGACTATGGGTTAAACCAGCCTTACATGTCTATTGCCATCCAGCAGACCAATAACGACTTGACCATTTTCTCCTTTGGGACGGGCAAAGACGGTTCCTGGTATGCCAAGGAGAAAGGAAAACCCAGCATCTACCAAATCTCTTCCGCCTATGTCGATTCCTTCCCGACTGAATCCCTGTATTGGAAACAGAACAAATTGTTTAATTTCAGCCGATTCGAACTCAGTAAAATGTATTTGGAAAGGATCGGACAGCCTCCGCTCATCCTCAAATACGACTACCTTGACGACACTTGGCAAGGCACGCAGGACGGCAAGGACGTCACCGTCATTATTGACAACAACAGAGCTAACCGCTATCTCAGCGAATTGGAACGAATGAAAGTCGTCCGCTGGCTTCCCTTCACCGATATGGATGCTGCAGAAGCTTTGAAAAATCCGGTCTTCCGCCTCAAAATAGTTCTGGATCCCAGCCAGGCGGAAATTAACATCAAAGACGACAGTTTTGATAACACCACAGGCGATCAGACTTTGTCCCCTCCTCAGGAACTTCAGGAAAAAATCCTCGAAATAGCTCCTGCCGGCGAACCCGGGCATACCTCTTTCTACTTCGGTAAAATGAGTGATTTCCCCTATTATTTCATTCTGAAAATGGATGAAGTACGAATTCTGGGAGCCTCAGTATTCGAGCAGGATTAAATACTCCTTCCTTACCTCATACGGAAAGACAAATCCTTCGCTGGAAATCCGGTACGTATCCTGCGAATAAGCAGCTAAATGTCTCTACTCCGGTTTCATCAAACGAACCGGATGCCGGAGACGAGATACACAGTCAAAGGAAAATACCCGGGGCTACACCAATTCTATGGTGCGCGTTCCGCCATTTCCTAGAATTGACAAGACGTTCCAAATCGCTCCCCGTCACACATTGTGAAAAAAGGGAATGCTCCGTTGCTCCCATAATTTGCTTCTTTAAAAATCCCATCGAAACAAGACTCGGTTGATTGCTCCAATGGAATACGGCGCTATCCACAATAAACAAATTGCCATCCTTGTGAATGTATGAAGGAAATTTCAAATGCGGATTTTCTTCCACATAAACGGATCTCCCAATCCATCTCTTGGCACGGAGAGGATTCATCAATCTCCTGAAAAATTTCATCCATGAAGGAGCATCCGACAAATTCTCAGCATGTTTCCATCGGCTGGACAATTGATCCACCGGATAAAAGTAGGAATAAACCGCTGCCGCACTAACCGGAGATTTACCCATCCATGAATGACGCAACCGGACAACATCCGCAGCATCCCGGACAAGCACCCCCATCGCCTCGGTCAATTGCTCACGCAACTTTTCCACAGTACTCCCCCCCCACACAGCCCGATCATGATCCACCATCAACACGTAATCCGCATCCATTACGTCTACGGCCTTCTTCAAAGCACCGCCAAATCCCAGTCCATCATCAATCATGAAACTTCTCAATCCGTACTTGGACGCCACGGCAGAATCCCCATTGTGCCCTCCGATAAAAAATACACAGACATCGTCAAAAAACCGAAGCAACCCGCTCCTTTCATAAGAAGCCAGCGTCCGTGCCAACGTCCGAGGCGCCTTATCGCAAAAAACAGTCAACCCAACCGTTTTGCCTTCAACTAAACATTCCCTATCCCGTGTCATCGCTTGCAATTTTAGAAAAAGAGTGGCTCTATAACAAGAAACAAAGCCAAGCCTCGAATTTTTATTCCACAAAAAATGGGATCCGTGTCGCTTTACAGGTAAAGGAGTAAGTTCCATGCAACAGTTCATCCACATTCCCAAGCCTTTCAGGGCTCTCGCCAGCATACTAGCCGGATGCCTACTTCTTTCCGGCTGCGTTGCAGATCCCTATTGGGACAACATGTCCGTATCCACCACTTATGCCTCATCGGGATACGGAGGAGACTACGTCAGCTACAACAGCTATACCGGCTATGGAAATTATATGTACGACAGCGCCGGTTTCCCCATCTATGGCTATTATGCGGGCAGACCCGTTTACGGATACAGCCCGGCCGGAAGTCCCATCTTTTCCATCAACCTCCTGTACAGCAACTGCTACGTTCCCTCATGGAGACCCGCATACTATTACCGAGGGCACTACCACTGGCCGCACGGAGTCCGTTATCTGGAACGTCCGAAACCCTCGTGGAATCATGGTCGGCCCTTAGTATACCATCGCCCCAACAACAGGCCCCAGCCCATGCCTCCTTCACGACCGGGCAGTAACTCCCACCGCCCCTCCTCCCCTTCCTACAACAATAGGCCCAACTCTTCCCATCCCTCGTATAACAGGCCATCAGCGGGTCATAGACCCTCCCCAAATACACCTTCCTGGAACAGACCGGAAAATAACAACAGGCCATCGGGCAATCGTCCGGGACGTCCTTCTTCCGCGATTCGCCCGGGGACCGGCGATCCCCAATGGACTGTCAGTAATCGACCGGAAGCCTCTTCACGCCCCCATGCTCCCAGCTCCTCTTCGGGAAACAGCGGTCGCCATAGTCGTCCTTCCTTCAGCGGAGGTTCATATACCCCCGTAAGTTCCTACTCCGGATCCGGTGGCAGCAGGCCATTCAGCGACAGCTACTATTCAAGCCATTCATCATCATCCAGCAGTACATCCTCGTCTGACAGATCCTCAAGTTCGCGGGACGGAGCCGGATCATTCGGTCCTTCCTCCCACCATCGCCCTTCCAGAAGATAACCTCGACAAGTCAGACTTCCTTCAGCATTCCCCGGTAGCCAAGATGTAAAATTGGTACAATAAAAAAACAGGCAGCCTCACTTCCGGAATCATACCGCGGGTGAGGCTGCTTGATTTTATTATTTGCTGTTCAATTAAGCTTCAACAGAAGATTTGGGCAGGAAAACCGTCCTATCTGCAAAGACAAGGATATATCCCTGCTCGCACAGCCAAAGAATATCGCGCACCAATTCCTGACGGCGGTTTCTGATAAGATCTTCTTCAGAAACAACAGGAACTGCCGCTTTCACTTCAGCAGGTTCTCCTTCCGATGGAACGGCAGCAGGAACCGGTTCTACGGCAACTTCTGTAACCGGAGACTCCGTTTCAACCGCAGTAATTTCTTCGACCTTCTCCTCGGAGGGAACGACAACCTCGTCAGCCATCGGTTCGGCAGACGCCGATTCCAGATCACCCGCATCCGAAGCAGTCGGAGCCGGATCAACTGGCACTGGAGCCTCCCTGGCACCCTCTTCCGAAACCTTGGGTAAAACACCTCCGAGTTCATTGAGCATGACATCCACCCCCTGGCCCGCATGTTCCCGGACCCAGTTGAGAATAGCCGTCATATTATCGGCAAGTACCGTCCCCGACGGAACCGTTCGCGGCCTGCTCGGACCGGTATGATGCCCGTTATTCCATTTAAAAATGGGCATATGATGACGGGCAAGACCGTGGCAAAGGTTAGGGATCAACATACTGGGATGCTTTCTCGTCACATCGGCCAGTTTCACCAAGTGTGCCCAGAGTCCGGGAGAAAGATGCTTCCTGTCGGCCGCTCCATTGACAAACACCTTGTCTCCCACGAGATAGACTTCATCGAAATGATGGTCGCTAAAATCCTTCTCCACAGCGGCACGATCCGCGAGAATAACGTCTCCGGCGTCCTCGCGAACAGGCTTCCAGACGATACGGCGACTAGCTTCCGCCAACCACTTTTGAACGACTTCCTCATCCTTGACGATTTCAATCGTACGGCGGAAATCGTCAACCGACATATTGGAGAACTTGTCACGGTGCAAGGCCGCCACAGCGGCTTGGTAACCGTGCCAATTCACCGGACCGATCAAATCTCCGGAAAGACGGCATTTTGCTATTCCCTGAAAATCACCCTTGGGAGGATCCACTGGTTCTTCTTCAGTCTTGTAAAATTCATTAAACCACGGAGCTCCCCACAGGAAACGCAAAGCCTCCTCACGGGAAATCCAGCAGGAACGATCCTCCTTCTTGGACTGAATCAACTGAGGGCCTCCCTCCTGCTTCATATAGACGAGATCGTACCGATCACGACCGCCCATCACAACTTTAGCGAAATCAAACAGAGAAACAGCGCGTTTGTGTTTATTCACCTCAGCCGCCCATACCGCAAGCAGAACATCGACAGGACGCAACTCCACGCGAAGTCCCGGCGTCGGTTCGGCAAGTTCCTCCCTAGGCTGGCGCGGACGATCAAAACGTCCCCCCTTGCCCTGCGGGCGTCCTCCCTGGCGGAAGCGGTTTCCTCCCTGGCCGCCTTCTCGACGGTCATCTCTGCCGGTCGTGCGATCGCGACGTTCGCCACGGAACCCTTGTCCCTGACGTCTTTCGCCACCCCGACCGCCGGCACGTTCAGCGGATCCTTCTTTCCTGAATCGCCCACTTCCTCGTTCCTCCCGATTACGGAAAGAAGAAAAGTCGGCACGTCGCGGCTTGTCGCCGGTTTCCCGTTGACGAGCCCAGGCCGGGCCGAACTGGAAATCGGTCAACCCCGACAGATCAAGGTTGTCATCAAACGAATCCTGCTTGGATGTTTCTTCGGTCATGATTGTGTCCGTGTTTCATTAGCAAGTAAACATGAGGCATGGCAATCATTTTGCGTGCTAGACGCCATGAATTTGTGCAATTTGTGTGTTGAGAGGCATATTTGCCCGCCAAAACCGGTCTATTCGTCCCGTTCTTCCGGCGCATATTTCAACCTCTCGATACACCATTCACCCCCATTACCGACATGGACACTATCCGTCAACGACTCGAAGAAAAAGGCTACAAACTTCACCCGGCCCCTGCCCCCGTAGGTTCCTACGTTCAGTGCGTCCGCACCGGCAACCTCCTCCACCTCTCCGGAGGCATCTCCGTCAATGGAGAAGACTCCTTCTACGGTAAAGTAGGCCAGGAATTGACCTTGGAACAGGGCCAGGCTGCGGCACGAGCCGCTATTCTCAACCGCCTCGCCGTTGTTGAACAAGCAGTCGGTTCCCTAGAAAAAATCACCCGCATTGTCGCCCTTAACGGATTCGTCAATGCCGGTCCCGAATTCTACGACCACCCCAAAGTCCTCAATGGAGCCTCCGACCTTCTGCTCGAAATATTCGGAGAAATAGGCCGGCACAGCCGCACGGCGGTCGGTGTCTCGGCCCTGCCCCTCAACGTTGCTGTAGAAATCAGCCTCGTTGTCGAAGTAGCCGACTAACATTGAACGCTGTGTAAGCATATTCATCCTTTCGAGGCAGGCATGGATTCCCCCATGTCTGCCTTTTTCTTGTATCCTTCGACCATTCCTACTTGAAAATTTTTACTAAAGCCACTATAGTAAGCCCCGGTCTTGACCGAACAATCAATGCTCCTGTGGCGGAATGGTAGACGCTGCAGACTTAAAATCTGCTGCCGGCAACGGCGTACGGGTTCGAGTCCCGTCGGGAGTACCAAAGCTATTGCTCCTAATAGTCCTAACACATTGTGTTTAGGACTTTTTTGTTTGTTTTACAAATTGCCTCATCCATCAATTTCGAGGTGGTGCCCATAACTTTTACCCAGGAGAGTGTTTCTACTTTTCCATTGGATTCTCTTGTGGTAAAGTCGGGGAGTGCCCGATGGAGTCTTTTTTCTCTCCAGCGGTATTTCAATTCAAACAATCTCGTCATTATGATCCCCGCAGAATTCAAAAGCGCGCTGAATGAAGCCCTCGCCGATTTGCGAACCCAAGGCCTCTACAAGAGCGAACGATTCATCGATTCCCAGCAATATTCCCAAGTAACGCTCAAGGATGGCCGTTCCGTCATCAATATGTGCGCCAATAATTACCTCGGCTTGGCCAACCACCCGGAAGTCATGGAAGCCGCCCGCGATGCAATCAAACGCTGGGGTTTCGGCGTGGCATCCGTCCGCTTTATCTGCGGTACGCAGACGCTTCACAAAGCTCTGGAAGAACGCCTCAGCCATTTCCTGGGTACGGAAGACACCATCTTGTACGGTTCTTGCTTCGATGCCAACGGCGGCCTTTTTGAAGCCCTGCTCGGACCTGAAGACGCTATTATTTCCGATGCTCTCAACCATGCCTCCATTATTGACGGAGTCCGCCTCTGCAAAGCCAAGCGTTACCGTTACAACAACAATGACATGGCCGATCTGGAAGCCAAACTTCAGCAGGCCGATGCCGAAGGTGCCAAAATCAAGCTGATCTCTACGGACGGTGTCTTCTCCATGGACGGCATTATTGCCCAGCTGGACAAGGTGCGCGACTTAGCCGCCAAATACAATGCTATTTTCCACTTCGACGATAGCCACTCCACCGGTTTCATGGGAGCAACGGGACGCGGAACGCATGAATATTGCGGCCTCCTCGGAAAGATCGATATCACTACAGGTACGCTAGGCAAGGCTCTCGGCGGCGCCAACGGTGGCTATACGTCCGGACCGAAGGAAGTCATTGAGATCCTCCGCCAGCGTTCCAGGCCCTATCTCTTCTCCAACAGTATCATGCCTGCCATCGCCGCTGCTACGATGAAGGTGATCGACATTCTGGAACGTTCCACGGAAGCCCGCGACAGGGTCGAGGAAAACACCCGTTACTTCCGGACTGCCATGACTGGCGCGGGCTTCACCATTTCCGGCAAAGACCACCCGATTTCCCCGGTCATGCTCGGCGATGCCGCCTTGTCCCAGAAGTTCTCCGAGGGTCTTCTCAACGAAGGAGTGTACGCTGTCGGCTTCTTCTATCCGGTTGTTCCCAAAGGCCAGGCTCGCATTCGTACGCAAATCTCGGGCGCTCACACGAAAGAACAGCTCGACAAGGCTATCGAAGCCTTCTGCAAGGTTGGTAAAAACCTTGGCGTCATCTCCTGATCAGGGGGATGCCATCCCACCGATCATTTAGTTGATTAACGATCATGGACGCGGTACCTCCCACGCCAAAAGCCCTTCCGGTTGTTTCGCCGGGTCGGGTACTGCGTCCAGCCCCTCAAATTCCGGACCACGAAGTTGTCCGCCAAATCGGCAGCGGAGCCTATGGAGAGGTTTGGCTTGCCAAATCCATGACCGGTGCATGGAGAGCAATCAAAATCGTATGCAGGGACGACTTTGAGGACGAGCGGACGTTCAATCGTGAATTCCAGGGAGTCCAGTATTATGAGCCGATCGCTCGCAACCATCCCGGCCTGGTTCACATTCTGCATGTCGGTTTCAAGTCCAGTCCATCTCCGTTCTATTATTATGTGATGGAGCTCGGGGACGATGCCCAGGCCGGCATTCATATCGACCCTGCTGAGTATATTCCCCGGACGCTCCATACGGATATGAAGCTTGCGGGGCAACGCCCCCTTCCTTTGGATTATTGTCTGGAAGTAGGCAGCCAACTGGCTCATGCGTTGATTTACCTTCACAGCAAAGGCCTGACCCATCGCGACATCAAGCCGGCCAATGTCGTTTTCGTCAATGGACGTCCGAAATTTGCCGATATCGGACTTGTTTCCAAAAACGACCACCACAGTTTTGTCGGTACGGAAGGTTACATTCCTCCAGATGGTCCGGGAACCAAACGGGCAGACGTTTATGCGCTGGCCAAGGTGCTGTATGAAATCAGCAGCGGCAGGGACAGACTGGATTTCCCGGAACTACCGGACAAAATTCCGGACGGAGCCCAGCGTAAAAAATGGCTGGCCTTCAACGACATTATCTGCGAAGCAGGAGAACCTGATGCTTCCCGTTGTACAATCTCTACTGCGGAGGAATTGGCCGATGCTATCGATTCCCTTCGAGGCAAGTCCCTTCATCCACAATACGGTTCCAAAAAACGGAAGAAGAAAAAGCATAAAAAACCTCTGGGCAATACTGCCCGCATGCTTCTCTCCGCTATTGCGGGAGCCCTCGTTTCCATTAGCATTGTCGTTGCAGTCGCTTGGTATCTTCTTCCCAAAAGCAGTCTGGAAATCCTGAATATTTCCGGACAACAGGAGGATACCCCACCTGTCCAGCAAAGGCAACCTGTCAATGCTCCGAGCATATCCTCCCAGCAGGATGCTTCTCCCTTCTGGCAATCCAAGCCCCAGCCCTCGCAAGGTTATGTCCTGGTCACCAGTTCTCCGGCAGGCGCGTCCGTTTACGATGACAAGGGCAATTATCTGGATGAAACCCCGTATGGCCCCATTGCCGTGCCGGCAGGTATTTCTCCCGTCTACTCCATACGCAAGACGGGATATGAAGAAATCAAGGGCACGGGGGTTGTAGAAAAAAACAAGACTCTTGTTCTCGGCGGTACTCTCAAACCTTTCCATCCCCCGGTTCAGGGTGAATACTGGACTGATGCAGAAAACAACCGTTTCATGCCCGATGGCGAAGGCCATACGGCGGAAGCTCCCCTCAATATCGATGATTTCAATAAGTTCCTCTCCAAAAGCGGGAACAAAAAAAACATCCCTGTCATCTCAATGCCGGAAACGCCTGCAACCGGCAAGCCTCCACTTGCCCTGACTGATCAGGAAGGCATTATTTCCTATCTGAAATGGATTACTTCCGCATGCATGAAGAAGGGGATTCTCAGTTCCAACTACGTCATGACCGCCCTGCCCATTCCCGGGTACTCGACACGCAACGGTACCATGCAGGCTTACAGGATTCGCGTAGAGCCAGAGAAGAAACTTCCTGTCACAATCCTGTCCCAACCGGAAAACGCCAGTGTTTTCTGGAACGGTAAATACATCGGGCGAACGCCTCTGGAACAGGTCTCCGTTCCACAGTCGCCCTACTCGGTCAAGGTGAAAAAAGACGGCTTCGCTACAATTGAGCGCAATGGTCTTTCCCCGGAAAACCTCTATCTTTCCCTCCAATTGGACAAGGACGAGTCCGTAGAATACGATTCCCCATGGAAAAACAGTCTGGATATGGAATTTGTCCCGCTTGCCTCCGATGCCATGGCGCTTGCCCATGAAGTGCGTATCAAGGATTACCGGGCATTCCACAAATCCACCTCCAAGGATACTCCGGAGCCTCCGGAATGGAAAGACCGCAACGACTATCCGGTCACCAATGTTTCTAAAAAGGACGCAGAGCATTTTGCCAAATGGCTGACTGGACGTGAACGGCGTTCCGGCCGCATCTCTGGAACCGATACCTACCGCCTTCCTACGGATGAGGAATGGAGCCTTCTTGCCAATATCCGTGCTGAAAACGGAACCACTCCCTACGAGCGTTCGCTCTCCGCCATGAACGAGACTCCTGCGTTTTACTGGGGTACCGCCTGGCCTCCCAAGAATAATACGGGGAACTTTGCCGATGATTCCGCATTGTCCTATCTACCCTCCTTCCGGGTTATTACCTCATACGAAGACGGCTATCCGGAACTTGCTCCTGTCAAGTCGTATGATCCCAATCGCCTCGGCTTGTATGATCTGGACGGTAATGTACAAGAATGGGTGGGTGATTCATATGGAGGAGATAATGCTCTCATCCCGATCAAGGATTACGATACGGCGCGCGGCGGCAATTACCTTTCCTTCCGGCCTGCCCAGCTTTCTATCCGTGCAAGAACCCCTCTGCCCCCGGGTACGAAGGACCCAGCCATTGGCTTCCGCTTGATTCTTGTCCGACAATATGAAGCGGAGGAATAAACGAACACTCCTCAACCGCTGTACTCCATGATTCGGGGAGAATCTCAAAGGAACCCTCGGGGAGTAATGGAGCCCTTTTCTTCCTCCTCATCGCGAATGGAGGAAAGCTTTCCCAAAACCTTGTATTCCTTGCCTTTTTTCTGAAGAGCTCCCTGGGAAACAAGCGTTTGAAGCTTCTCGTAGATGCGCAACCTCAGTATCTCTTCCCCTCCGGTGGAAATACCCTTGCTTTTCATCGCTGCAAGGACTCCCTCAAAAATGTCGTTGAAAAGAATCGTATCGGCACAAGACAACACGACAAGCATCTCACTCCGAATCGCATCGGGAGAGCGCCGCGGAATATGCCCATTCTTTCCAATCTCCATTACCTTACGGTATAACACATTTAAAGTGGAGAGTCAAGGAGACATTCCACTTTCGGAATCATGCTTCGGCACGAACCCGGAGTCAGAATTCTGTGTTGTCCCTCGCTTTACCTCCTCGGGCATTGATTCCCCCAATCAGGAGAACAATTTCCCCTTTGGGAGGACGTTCCGCGAATTGCCCGGCAAGTTCGGCAGCAGTCCCGCGATGATAAGTTTCAAACGTTTTGGTCAATTCTCTTGCTACGCAGATCGGAGTTTCCGGATCAATTGTCGCCAGGGTCTGGATGCTTTTGACGATACGGAACGGGGATTCGTAGAAAATCGATGTAAAATCCGCTTCGACCGCTTTTTGCAGCAACGCCGCCTTCCTGCCCGACTTGACGGGAAGAAATCCGCCGAAGAAAAAGGCGTCACTCGGCATTCCGGAACCGACAAGGGCAGTCACAACTGCAGACGGCCCGGGCAAGACAGTGAAACAGACGTCGGATTTTTTCAACGCCTGAATCAACCTGTAGCCCGGATCGCTCACGCCGGGCATTCCGGCATCCGTCACAACGGCAAAACGTTCTCCCGCTGCAGCCCTTCGGACAATTTCCCCGGCCCTGGCCGCTTCATTGTGTTCATGCATGCTGAGGAGAGGTTTGCGAATTCCATAATGGGTCAGAAGCAATCCCGTATGCCGGGTATCTTCACAGGCAATCGTATCAACGCTTGCAAGTACATCCAAAGCACGCCGGGTAATATCCTCCCGGTTTCCGATCGGCAAGGGCACGAAATAGACGGAATAAGCGACTTCGGACATGATGTTCTCCGTATGATACTTTCAGGTGTTGTCGTAGATCTTCCGTCAGCCGTTACTGACGGCTCCGCAAATGTCGTGGGCTACCAGCCGGGTCGCATACGACAGTGCATTCATCTTGGCGGACTGCTGATTGCCGACATTAAACAAGCTGGATACCGCCGTTGCCGAGCTGGTCCAGAGCACTTTGTTGGATTTGTTGTCGATAATCTTGTAATTGACATTCAACTTCAATCCGACTTCCATACTCTTATAGGTATCCTGGTAGCTGGAACGCAGCTGCATGTAATCAATGGAAGCCACGCTGCCTTCCAACCGTGCGTCAGCCTTTTTGGAGGAAAGCAGAGAATAGGTACCTTCCGTCTGGATTTCTTCCGCAATAGCACTGGAAACCATAGCACCCGCCCGAGGTTCAAGAGAGTTGTTGGTGAACACCCCGACGGAAATAGAATGGACATCCTTCAGGGCGACGGGTTTCAGCCCACCGATATGGTATCCACATGAGCTGAATAACAAAGCAGTCACCACCGGCAGGAGGCACAGGAGAAAATATCGCATGGGTTGACGGAAGGATGGCATCATGAAGGCAAACAGGAAGATTACTTGGCGGGAGCCCCCATGGATTTCAGATGATCTTTGGCCTTGGCGGCAGCTTCGGGGTTCGTCGCCTCCAGGGAAACGACTTCCTGGAAGCAAAACACGGCAGCGTTGTAATCTTTCATCCGATTCAGATAGTACTCTCCGATTTTCAGTTTTTGGTCAACAAGCTGGCGTCGAATGTCGTCAAGCCCGGACTTGGCATGGGACGAATGAGCCGTATCGGGATAACGCTGGAGATAATCTTCGTAGGCTTCCTGGGCCCGCATGATGTTGGCATGGTTGCGGTCGCCTTCAATCTGGGCACCACGGTACAAGTCCGCCACCTGGAGCTGGGCACCAGGGGCATAGGGACTATGGGGGTAGTTATCTACAATCTTCTGGAAGGTGTCGATGGCTTCCAGATTACGACCTTTTTTCATCAGATATTCCCCGAGGAGATTCATGGCCTCGGGAGCCGTATCCGCATAAGGGGCATTGGTACAAACACTGTTGAGCCACTTGACCACAATCGTAGGATCCATGCCGACGTCAAACAACCACAAAACCTTGTTGGTCAACTCGCCGCGAGCAGCAGCATAAGCAAGGTTCTTCTGCGCGTTCAATGCGGCACTGTAGAGAGGCGTATTCGGATAGCGATCAATTACGAATTGGTACGTGTCAAATGCATCCATGGGCTCACCCAATGATTCATATAGTTGGGCCTGGCGGAATTTGGCCTGAGGCGCTTCCGGGGCAAGAGGACAGTACCGAGCCAGCCTCCTATATCGTTTGATCGCGCCGTTCCAATCATTTTTGGATTCGCAGGCCTGAGCCTCGGACCAATATTTTTGAGCCAGAGGATCAATGAGACGAAGTGACCCGGCAGGAGGCGGGGCATCCGAACTACACTGGGTAAGAAGAAAGGAACCGGCCAAACAACCGATTAACAGAAAAGCCTTGTTCATGGACGTTTTTTATTAGCTGAATCTAGAAGCGGCATCAAGCCCGATTCTTCAGAGAAGCAGAGTTGACAAAAGTGCCGGATATCAATGCTTCCCATAGACGGCTTCGGCATCAAAAGCCAAACCTTCCTCGGCCAGAGCAAGAGTAACCGGCTTACCCGGTTCGACCTGGCTACCGAACGGAACGGAACGGTAGAAGCAGGAGTGGTGGCCGGTGTGACAGGCTCCGGCGCCAACTTGATCTACCAGAAGAATCAGGGCATCCTGATCACAGTCCACAAGGATCTGCTTGATTTTCTGGACATGGCCGCTGGTCGCTCCCTTGTGCCATATTTCCTGACGGCTGCGGGAATAATAGACGGCTTCTCCGAGAGCAAGAGTCATTTTAAGAGATTCTTCATTCATGTAGGCCAGCATCAGAGGTTCGCGGGTCACGTGATCCACGGCCATTGCGGCAATCAATCCGTTCGCATCAAATTTAGGAGCGAAATCAAGGCCTTTTTCCACGTCTGTTGCAGTTCGGGCCGTAAAAACGATCTGGTCAGTTTGCTTGTTGTTATCCATAGCCGAAAGACTCATTACACGAAATATCTGCCAGCATCCAATCTTTTCTGTTGCCCTGACGCAATGAAACCGTTTCCATAGTGCCCATGTCGTTCACGGAACCACAGGCCAGCCAGCTCCTCTCCACCGCCTATGCCAGCGGACGTTTCCCCCACGCCCTTCTCGTCATCGGGGACGAGGCCTCCGGAACTCACAAGCTCGTCCTGGGAATGATCCGTCTGATTAACGAGGAAACCAAGGGAGATTCTCTGGAAGCCATCCGCGATGAATACATGCGCCTCGTCCGTCCCAGGTCCAAGTCCAGAAAGATCCTGATCGACGATATCCGATCCGTGGAACCCTTCCTCCAGCAGAAAGCCGATGCAAACCACCATAAAATCGTTGTTATCCTGGAAGCGGAACGCATGAATGACGAAGCGGCCAATGCTTTCCTGAAAACTCTGGAAGAACCTCCCAACCAGACGCTGATCATCCTTGTAACGTCACAACCGGAGCAATTGCTTCCCACGATCATATCGCGCTGCATCAACGTTCCCCTGTTTTCTCCCGGAGGTAGTATCCGGCTTACTCCCGTCCAGCAGGAAATCCTCCCCGCCTGGGCAGAAGCCACCGAACACATGGGAGACGATCTGGCCGCCCTTTCATTCCGCTCAGTTCTTCTGGAGCTACTCGGACGCCGAAAGGCGGACATCACCAAAAGAATGACGCAGTCTCTCAAGGAAGAATCCAAGGCCATCGCCCAAGCGACGGATACGTCCAACTGGGAGTCACAAAACAAGGATCTGAATGCTGCGTTGATTGAAACCGAATACCTGGCGGAACGCGACCAGGCAATCGACCTGATGATTCTATGGTTCGGTCAGGCTGCCGCCATCGCCTCGGGGGCTCCGTCGACGGAACCCATGCATCCGGGCGTTACCCAGCTAGCCCGGACAATGCCCGTACCGGAAATCCTCCAGCGCATGAAAGGAGTCGAACAACTCCGTGCCGACCTTAAATTCAATGTTCATGAAGGACTCTGCATGGATGTCCACCTTCTGGAGGCCTTAGGTAATCTGAATGTTTGATATTCTCCGGGGTTAGTCCAGTTCCTTCCTCAAATAGAACATATCGATACATCGGACACCGTTTTCCATGATCGGTTCCGCATAATTGTCGATGAAAAAATTCTTCACGACATGCGATGAGATAAAACCGAATCCGGAATAAAATGCACGGCCACTGTCGGAGGTACCCACATACATGGTTTTCCAATAGGCGGAACAGGCCTTAAACACGTACCCCAGCAGGGCACGGGCATACCCCCTGCCCCAATCCCGCTCGCGCGTGGCCAGATTTTTCAGTTCGCAGGCATCCCCTTCTCCCGGGATGACCAGAGCTTCGCACACCGGGACACCTTTGACGAAAAGAGCCCACATAGAGCCCTCCTCCCAATACTTCCGTACGACGGTTTCATCAGGATCGGCCAAAATCAGCAAAGGCAAGAATGGCTCACGCTCACCGGGGGGAATTTCACGGATTGTCCAGCCGGGCTCCATGGAAGCGAAAACGAGGAGGCTGGGGATCAGCGCCCCGGAAGAAGTTCGAAAGTAAATCCCTTAAGATATTCCGTTTCCGGCAAGTTGAGCAACACCGGATGATCGGGCCTCTGACCGTGCCGCGCCATCAAACGCAATGTAGCCGGAGCATCGATTGCCGCCTCGCGGATGCTGTCCTGGAACAACTCGGCACTGGCATGATGAGAACAGCAGAATGTGGATAAAATTCCTCCCGGAGCCAACATCTTCATCGCGCGGAGGTGGATTTCCTTGTACCCGCGCATCGCATCGTGGAGGGACTTCTTGCTGCGTGTAAACGAGGGGGGATCGAGAATAATCAAGTCCCACTTCGGTTCGGCGCCTTCGCGCACCCTGTTCGACTCGCTCTTGAGGAAGTCGAAGGCATTGTCAGCCACGGCCTCCACCTCCACCCCGTTCAGCGTGGCATTCCGGCGCACGGCGGCAACCGCCTCCTCTGAAACATCGACTGCCGTCACCTGCTCCGCTCCGGCAAGGGCGCAGGCCAGGGCAAAGCCTCCCTGGTTGCAGAAGCAATCCAGCACTCGCTTGCCTCGGGCAAATTCGGCCACGGCGGCGTAATTATCCAATTGGTCGAGATACAGCCCCGTCTTTTGACCAAACTCAAGATCCACGAGGAAGCGCACCCCGCGTCCACTGGCTTCAAAAGGCATCGGAGCCGTACCTGTCAGCATTCCCGTAAAAGGCTCCAGCCCTTCAGCGGCCAGCATCGGGGAATCGTTGCGGACGATGATGCCTTCCGGCTCCAACAATTCCTGCAACACATCGCCAATCAAATCCAGCCGCATTTCCATGGCAACCGTTAGAGCCTGTACAACAAGATAGCGGGCGTACTGATCCACGATCAACCCCGGCAAACCATCGGATTCGCTCCAGACCAAACGGCGTAATTTCTCGCCCGGCATCAGGCGGTTGCGCACATCAATCGACTGGCTGATGCGACGGAAGAAGAAATCCCTGTCCAGCTTTTGCTTCCTTCGGGAAAATCTGCGGGCGACAATCTGAGAATGAGGATTGAAAATCGCGGATCCCAAAAAGTGGTCCTTAAAATCCCTTAATGCAACCACATCGCCCGGCTGGGGATCCCCAAACACCTTGCGCACTTCCGTACCATACACCCAATCGTGACCCTGAAATATTCTTGCCCGTGGAGCTACAACCAAACCTGCCATAAGTAAGTTCACTCTACCCCATCCCCGTACAACGGGCAATTGAAAACTAGCACGCATGCCTGATAGAATTACCAGGAAGCATCCGTATTATGGACGTAATTCTTTCCATTTCTTTTTCATGAAACCCTCTCTTCCCCTCCTTCTCCTTTCCGCCTTTCTCCCGGGTATCCTTGCTTCCAGTATCGTCCTAGCGGCAGATACTCCCCTTCAAACTTCGGCAATGCAGGAACCGTCACCGTTCCAGAAGCAATTCAGAACGCAGAGTTATATCGCCTACCCGCCCGTCAAATCCACTGCGGCACAGCTCAAAACAAATTCCTACAGTCAATTTGAAAACCCGACGGGCATTGCTTTCGCGGCAGGAGAAACAATCACTCTGGATGTCGCCCCCCTTCAGGGACAAACGCTGGAATTGCGCATCACGGACTTCAGCACGGAGCGCATGCAGGACAGCTCCTACCCCCTCAAAAGCGGAAAAAATACGATCGTCGCCAAAAACTCCGGCCACGGCTACATCAGCTACTTCACGGACAAATACAAGACCTCACGCCCCGTCACCATCTCTATTGCCGGCGGCACCGTCAACGGATACTTCGATTCCTCCCGGCACACCAACCGGGACTGGAAAAACCTTCTCGCCTCGGCCACATCGCCCATTCTCGACATCCGAGGCAAATACGTCCAGCTTGCCTACCCGGTCGCAGCCCTCCGGGAACAATGCCCCGGCGACGGTCTCGGCCTCATCGGCATCTATGACCGCATCATCTCCATTCAACAGGAAATCATGGGACTGGACAAATATAAATGCCGTCCGAAAAACCACATGTTCGGACGCGTCATTTGGAAGGGATTCATGCATGCCGACGGCTATGGAGCCGCCTTCCACAACAATACCATGAAAAACCTCGCCAACATCGCCGCGATCAAAAAGGATCCCTGGGGCATCGCTCACGAATTCGGTCATGTCAACCAGGTGCGTCCCGGCATGAAATGGGCCGGCACAGGAGAGACCACCAACAATATCTATTCCATCTGGACCAAGTATCTCTTCAGTCCGGAATACATCAACCTCGAACATCACAAAAAGGATGATACCTTCGGCAACCGCGTCGAAGGAGGGCGCTTCAATGCCTACCTTAACAGTGCCGTCATCGCCGGAGAGCCCTGGATCGCTCTCAAGGGGCCGGACAAAATGAAGGACTACGAACGCGGCAACGGCGACCACTTTGTGAAGCTCTGTCCGCTCTGGCAGCTCATGCTCTATTTCCAGGTAGCCGGCAAGGGCAATCCTGATTTTCTACCGGACATCTTCCAGAAAGTGCGCCAGACGGATGAATCCGGCATAAGCCACGGACAACTCCATACCAATTTCCTGAAAAACCTCTGCGACGCTACCCGGCAAAACCTTACCGGATTCTTCAAAGCCAGCGGCATGCTCACGCCTATCGACCGCAACATACGTGACTACGGCGACTACCAACTCACTATCACGCAGAAGGATTGCGACGATGTCGTTGCCTACGCGTCCAAGTACCCCCAACCCGAAAGCCCGGTCATCCACTACATGACCTCTGGAAGCGTCAAAGCCTATAAGGAAAAATTGCCCGTCTCAGGGCAATACGAACAAGGAATTACCGCAGGAGAAGGCAACTTGAATATTTCAGCTGATGCCTGGAAAAACGTCACCGTTTTTGAAACCTACAAAGGAGACAAGCTGGAACGCATTTCCATCCTCTACACCGGTTCCCCGGACAAAACATACACCATTGTTCCCTACCCGGAAGGCTCCACCCGCATCGAAGCCGTCTCCTGGGACGGCAAACGTACGCTTGTTTACGGAACACGGTCAGTTTAAAAGGCCACGTTGCAGAAAACCGACAAAATCACTTAAATAAGGCAACGAAACTTTTTGTATCTTGACTTGAGAATCACTCGACCACATATCTCTTCCGTTACCATTTTTTTCATCAATCGTTACTTGAATCTTGATCTCAGGACACTGACGGTACTTAAAAATACGCGTATTTGAAAAAAGTCCGTCTTCACTCACAAATAACTTCTGTAGTTCAGCAACGGAAGAGCCTGGTTTAATTGATTCCATTTCTCTAATATGCTGCTCCATCCATGCTGAAGCAATAGCTGTAGAAATCTCGGGAGGCGGCATTTTCACCTGTTCGACTTTTGTTCGGTCAACTACCGGAGCTGAAATGGAAACGGGGGATTCGTTTGCGCATGACTCAGAAGAAACGGAATACAAACAGAGAATAAAAAATATTTGTTGGTGAGTATTTCCATCATTGTTCAGATCTCTATTTTTGTGTTCTCACAAAAATTCCTTTAGGTCAATTTTCATACAATTACAACAAATCAAAAAAAGTCAAGGTGCATTTTTTTCGAAGCAGTATATTCCGATTCTGTTAACAAACGTTCCTAATCTCGATAACTCATGTCAATGATGCGTGGGGCAGATGTTCGATAACGTTTTTGGATGACAAGGCATCCAATTCGCCATCTTGCAAGAGACGAGTAACATAACAATCATCCATGTTCCCCATCCTTGCGCACTTACTAACCCGGAGTTATCGCCACAACAGTCGTCATTCGTTTTTTTCCGGACCCTGTGTGGTTATCTCATCTGTTTTTGCTTCAGGAAGAATCTGAAGTATCTGGCCGTGTTTCCCCTGCTCGGCATCATCTATTTAGGCATCTCCATCTACAAGTGGGATGCAGTTTTTCACAGTGAAGAATCCGTATTGGAGGCAACCTCTTCCTTTTTCTTTTTACGGGAAGGATCCGTCACACGCAGCATCACGAAGTACAGAACCGCGATCACAAAGGACAAAATGGTGATTTCGAGGCTTTCAGCCTTGGCTGTGCGGATGAATTCTTCCGGGTTATCCAGCATGTGAGGATTGTTGAGGCCCATCCTCTGACCGTACCAGGCAAGTACCCAGCACCAAAGAAACGATCCGACAAAGGTATACAGGGAAAATGCCCAGAAATTCATCCGTATCAGCCCTGCCGGAATAGAAATCAAATGCCGTACGACAGGCAGCAGGCGGGAAAAGAAAATAGCGCCCTTTTCATAGCGTTCCATGAACACCTCGGCTCGCGCCAATTCACCAGGAGGCATGAATATGTACTTTCCGTACTTCAAAATAAGAGGACGTCCCACAATCAACGCAAACCAATACGTCAGTGCGGAACCGGCCCATGTCCCGAGAGCGGCAACAAAAATGACTCCCCAAAAATTCAAATGACCTTGCGTAGAAGCTATTGCCGCCGGAATCACCACCACCTCACTTGGAACCGGGCAAATAGAACTCTCCATCGCCATCAATAGAAAAATTCCTACATACCCAATCCCGTGAACCCACTCCAGCCACAATATGATCATCTCATGCATCATGTCCGGAAGAACATACCCTCCGACACCGTAATTTCAAGAGATTTCGCCCCCATCATAACCGATATCCCCAGTCTCTGCGTGACAAATCCGTCATTCGCGAATGCCAAATCAAGACAAGAATAGTATTGACGGACACCCAAATCACTTCTATCATTCTTCAGGTCCTTGTTCCAAGTCGGCGCCGGGACTGATTTCTAAATCAAACTTAAAAACCAAGACCTTATCTTATGGCAAAGTACGCTATTAATGGTTTCGGACGTATCGGCCGCAATGTTCTGCGCGCCATGTCCAAGGAAGAACGCGCCAAGGTTGTTGCCATCAACGACTTGACCCCGATCGCAATGATCGCCCACCTTCTCAAGTATGACTCGACTCAGGGTAAATTCGACGGCGAAATCGCCATCGAAGGCGATTACCTCGTTGTCGACGGTCACAAGATTCTCATCACCGTCGAACGCGATCCCGCCAACCTTCCCTGGAAGAAGCTCGGCGTTGACGTCGTCCTTGAATCCACCGGTCTCTTCACCAAGCGCGAAGGCGCCCAGAAGCACATCGACGCCGGAGCCAAGAAGGTTCTCATCTCCGCTCCCGCCACCAATCCCGACCTGACGTTCTGCCTCGGCATCAACGACAGCGAATACGATCCGGCCAAGCACAACATCGTTTCCAACGCTTCCTGCACGACTAACTGCCTTTCCCCCATGGTGAAAGTTCTCGAAGCCAAGTTCGGCATCGAAAAAGGCATGATGAGCACGATCCACTCCTACACGAACGACCAGCGCATCCTTGACCTGCCCCACAGCGATCCCCGCCGCGCCCGTTCCGCCGCCATCAACATCATCCCGACCACGACCGGCGCCGCCAAAGCCATCGGTGAAGTGATTCCCTCCCTCAAGGGACTCCTCAACGGTGCTTCCTTCCGCGTTCCGACCCCGACGGGTTCCCTGACCGACTTTGTCGCCATTCTCAAGAAGAACGTGACTGTTGAAGAAGTGAACGCCGCCATGAAGGAAGCTGCCGAAGGCGAACTCAAGGGCATCCTCGCCTACAGCGAAGAAGCTCTCGTTCTTCAGGACATCGTTTCCGATCCTCACTCCTGCATATTTGACTCCGGCTTCACCTATGTCGTCGGCGGCAACATGGTCAAGGTGTGCGGCTGGTACGACAACGAATGGGGTTACTCCAACCGCGCTGCTGAAGCCCTCAAGAAGCTCGGCGACAGCCTCTAAAGACAACTGGGTCTTTCGGATTGGAGCATCCTTTCCGTTCCGGCGTTGTCGGATAAGAAAATCAGGGACTCCATCCCGAACCGTTGATTCCATTTTGATCCGGGGGAGGCAGCAATTGCCTCCCCCGTTTTCTTTTTCATCATCCATCCATCTCAAACATTACCACATATTATGGCCAAACTGACTGTTCGCGACCTCGATGTCAAAGGCAAGGAAGTCCTCATGAGAGTTGACTTCAATGTGCCTCTTAAAGACGGTTCTATCACCAACGATGCCCGTATCGTTGCCGCTCTGCCCACAATCAAGTATCTTCTGGACAACGGAGCCAAGCTCATCCTCTGTTCCCACCTCGGTCGTCCGAAGAACGAACCCGATCCCGTTTTCTCCCTGAAACCCGCCGCCGTCCGGCTGGGTGAACTTCTTGGCAAACCTGTCACATTCGTTTCCGAAGCCATCGGAGCCGAAGCCGACAAAGCTCGTGCCGCCATGAATGAAGGCGACGTAATCCTTCTGGAAAACGTGCGTTTCTATCCCGGTGAAAAGAAAAATGACCCGGACTTCGCCAAGGCACTCCTCGGCAATGCCACCATCTTCGTCAACGATGCATTCGGTTCCGCCCACCGCGCCCACTCCTCCACGGAAGGCGTTACGCACTTTGCCAAACAAAGCGCCATGGGCTTCCTGATCGAACGCGAACTGGAATACCTTGAAGGTAAACTGGAAAACCCGGAAAAACCCTTCGTCGTCATTATGGGCGGAGCCAAGGTTTCCGACAAAATCGAAGTCCTCTCCAAGCTTATGGAAAAAGCCGACACCTTCCTTATCGGTGGAGCTATGGCCAATACCTTCCTCGCTGCCGAAGGCTACGATCTGGGTGCTTCCAAAATCGAAGGCGACAAACTGGATCTCGCTCGTGAAATCCTTGCCAACGCCAAAGCCAAAGGAGTTCGATTCGTCCTTCCGGCCGATGTCCGCGTTGCCATGAAGTTCGAAGACGGCGCAGAAACAACCTGTCCGGCTCCTTTCGCCGAAGGCGGCAAGGTGTGCGAAGGCGGCATGGCCATCGATATCGGCGACAAGGCGATTGAAGAATTCTCCGCAATCATCAAGGGAGCCAAAACCGTTCTTTGGAACGGCCCCATGGGAGTGTTTGAAATGGACTGCTTTGCCAAGGGAACCAAGGAAATCGCCGAAGCACTGGCCAACAGCAATGCGATCACCATCGTAGGCGGCGGCGACTCCGTCACGGCAGCCAAAAAGTTCAAGGTTCAGGACAAGCTCTCCTTCTGCTCCACGGGAGGCGGCGCTTCCCTGGAACTTCTGGAAGGGAAAATCCTTCCCGGAGTCGGTTCTCTGACCGACAAATAATTCGGTAGGATTTCCCTCTATTCCATCTACAAGGCGTCTCAATTGTCGAGGCGCCTTTTTTTTATTGGTTCGGTACGTATAAAACAACAGAATCCGCCTTCCCCACGCGGGAAAGACGGACTCCTGTTTTCTTGTCTTCCGACTTCCTATCAGAAGTTGTACCGGTAACCCAGCGAGCCGCTCGCCCAGGTCGCTCCGCTGCGGAGTTCCGTGTTCGCCTCCGCAAAGATTGTGCCATTCACTCCTACGGGAACGCTCAGCCCCGCTCCGAACTGAACCCCTGTCATCCCCGCCTTCGCTCCTTCCACCTCGCGGCGGATGCCGGGGTTGCCTTGCAAGCCTACCTGGCCGCTCGCGCGGTCGTCTCCCATGTCCTGCACTACTTGCACCCGCAGTTCGCCCAGCGCCTCCCGTCCGAAGACGTTGCTCCCTACAAGGCCCAGGTAGCGAAGACCCGCCGTCACGCTCCCCGTCGTCGCGTCCAGGTCGCTGACGTCCAATCCCGCGTTCCCAGCTCCGCTCTCGCGGTAGTCGTCCATGCCGACGTGTACCAGCGAGGCTCCGAACAGGGGCTGGAGGATCTTCGTCCCTTCGTCGTTGAGCTTGATGTCGCAGGTCGCTTCGTAGAGGACTCCCCAGCCTGTCCCGTCGCTTGTCCCGTGGCCGGTGTAGCTGTCCGTTCCGAAGTTCACCGTCCGGTCGACGCTCGCGTCGTAGCGGCTCCCGGTGACGATGAGTGAGTGGCCCCACTTGCGTCCCTGGTACTTCCCGAACAGGCTGATGTAGGTCCCGTCCAGGTCTCCGCTGAGGCGGTCGGTTCCGTCGCTGCTCAGGTCTCCGTAGTTCGCGCTGAAGGCTGCCCCGAGGGTTACGGTGCTGCTGACGTTCACGTCGGCTCCCACCGTGCCTCCCCAGTTGACCAGTTTGTAGCCGGCGTAGTCGCCGCTCGTGTCGAGCTGGTTGTAGCTCCCTGTCCCCTGCAGCCAGAAGTTGTAGTACGGCAGGGTGTTCTCGTAGGTGTAGTCGTTGTTGTTGAGCCCCATGCCGGCTACGCGGTTGCGCAGCATGCTCTGCTGGTAGGCGAGGTCGCTCTTCGCCGCGGCCAGGATGCCCGTGACGGTGCTGCCCGCGACGGCGGCCAGCTTGCGGCTCGCTCCGCTGCGGTTGCCCGCCTTGACGTCGTCCATAATGCTTGAGAGGACGCGGTCGAGGCTGGTGCCGGATTCCTGCAGGCCCGCCTGCCAGATGAGGTCGGCACCGGCTCTGGCGACTCCGCTCCGGGCAACTTCTTCGAGGAGGTTGCCGGAGCTCACCGAGAGGTCGGCGAGCAGGCGACGCCCGTCGTCGCTGACGTGCAGGTTGGCTCCCGTGTAGAAGAGGCCGAGGCTCTGTTCCATGTTGACCGTCCAGGTGATCAGGCTGCTGCCGAAGCCCAGCGGGTTGCCGGAGGCGTCGAGGAAGCCGCCGTGGGCGGCCATGAGTTCGAGGGAGTCGGTGTCGGATGGTTTCCAGCTCCCGTCGCGGCTGCCGTTGACGAGGTTGAGGGTGACGCCGTCGCCCAGGGCGATGTGTCCGTCCGCGTCGATCGAGGCGATCGGGTTGGGCAGGACGAGGTCGAGGGTGGAGCCGGATTGCAGGTCGACGTTGCCGGCGCAGGAGAGGATGCCCGGACGATTTTCTCCACGGTTTAAGGTGAGGCGTCCATGGGTACCAACAGTCAAGCTGTTAATGAGGATGTCTTCCGCCAGACGCAGAGTGGCCTTCCCGTTTCCTGTGCCGACCGTGACCCGATCGTAATTACCGTCGTGTGCAGAGAGAACAAGGGTGCCTTCGCGCACGGCAAGGCTGAGGTCTTTCGAGGCTACGCCGAGGGTCTGGGTGCCCTGGCCTTCCTTGGCGAGGGTGCCCCGGCCTTCGAAGGCGATGCTGAGGTTCGAGTCGCGGTCGCTCTTCACGGTCAGGGTGCTGCCCGTTCCGTTGAAGCGCACGATGCCCGCTCCCGTCAGCAGGCCGACGGTGACGTCGTTGCCGCCGGCCACGTCGAGGACGGAGCCCGATTGGAGTTCGAGCGTCGAGTTGCCCGAAAAGTCGCCTCCGTCCACCAGGCGCAGCGTCCCGTAAGCCATCGAGAAGGTGCCGTCCCCGGTGATGTGGGTGGCCAGGTCCATCGTGTCGCTTCCGGTGACCACCAGGCGGGAGTCCACTCCGCGCAGTTCCAGGGTGCCTCCCTGCCCGTATACGCCCTTCACCAGGGTTTCCCCTCCGATGACGGTCAGGCCGTCTCCGGTGCCGGCGGTGAGGCTTTCGAGGCTGTTATGCCCGTTGAGGACGAGGGTGCCTTCCCGCGTTTCGATGCCGCCGTCGATGGTCACGTCGCCGTTGATGGTCAGCGATCCCTTGCCCGTCTTGACGAAGTCGACGATGCCCGCCTTGAGGTTGCCTTCGTAAACGGTGTCGAGGTTGCGACCTTCGTAGCTGCCGTTGACCAGTTCGACACGGGCGACGCTGTCGGTGCCGAGGTTGTTTTCGAACTCGAGGGTGTAGCGTTCCCCGGTGGCGGAGTTGAGGCCACCCGAGAGGTTTTCGACGTGCAGGCCAAGGGTTGACGCGTCGCCGGGGGCTCCGCTCATGACGACGTTGAGGTCGGCGTTGATCATCACCATCTTGTAGGCGTCGAGGTAGTTATAGTGGGTGGAGGCGGGCGTTTCTTCGGGTTCTCCCGGATTGCGGTAGCTCAGGTCGAGGCGCCGCCGGCCGTTCCCGTCGAGAGTCGCGTCGGTGGCGTAGTAGATTTCCCCTCCGGCGGTGACGGCCAGACGGCCCGCGTCGAGGTTGGCCTGCAGGGCGTCGGCATCCAGGTTGCGCTGGACGGCATAGCCGAGGTATTCCAGGACGGGGTTGAAGCGGATGGAGCTGAGCCATGCGTGGGCCGCGTCGCTGATGCCGTTGGCGGTGCGCGTCAGAGGATCGGTGACGGCGAGGGCTCCGTCGGTGAGCTGGAGGAGGATGGTGGTGCCTTCCGCCCGGAGGTCGTGGAGTTCTTCCAGCAGTCCGTCGGTGAGGTTGATCTGCATGTCGCCGAGGTAGACTTGGTGGGATGTCCCCGGCGTCTCGAAGGAGATGAGCGATTGAGCGCTGCCGGAGCTGCCGCCGATGAGGGCGTTGCCGCTGCCGGCGGTCAGGAGAACGTTGGGGGTAGAAACGCCGCCTTCGTCTGTGGCGCCGGAAATGGAGATATTGCCCGTGAGCCCGGTGATGGAACTGCCGTAGTCGAGACCGCCGGAGGAGGCCCCTGCGCCAAGATGGATGCTGGTGAGGGCGCTGCCGTTGAGGCCGCCCAGGTCGACGGGTGTCGCCTGGCCGGTGAGTTCGACCGTGACTCCGCCTGCGGGGGCGTAGTTCGAGGCTCCGGACAGGGCGCCGCCCCGTACCGTCAGAGAGGATCCGGAGGAGGCCATGCCGTTCAATTCGAGAGTACCGCCCGAGACGGTAACATGGGATGTGCCGAGGCTGGCTCCGTCGACAAGTTCGAGACGGCCTTCTTTCAGCGCGATCTCGCCGGAGACGGTATTGCCGCCGTTGCCGAGGACGAGGGTGCCTCCCCCTTGCTTGGTCAAGAGGCCGGAGCCGTTCAGGACTCCGCCCAGGGTTACAGTCTGTCCGTCGCCGAGGCTGACGAGCGTTCCGTTCTCGCCCGTGCCCGAAAGGGTCATAGCATGGGAGGCTGTCCAGCCCGAGCTGCCTGTGGCCGCGGTGAGAGTTCCGTTGCCTAAAGTGACCGTGCCTTGCGTGCCAGAGAGGACATCATCTGTCGCAACCCCGGAAGCATTGCACAGCGTCAGCGTACCGCCGGCGAGGGTAAGGCCGGAACCGGAGTTGACGGAGATGGTCCCATCGACGGCAAGTTCTCCGTTGGAAAGCAACTTGAGTTCGGCTCCATCGGAAAGGATCAGACCGGAGGCCGACATCGTGCCGGAGAGTCCCAGGGATTTGTCGGTCGCCGTCGAACCGACGGCGCTGACGGTGAGGGCGGCGGCCTTCAACGTGCCGCCGAAGATGTCCCCTTCGTTGAGGAGGTTCAGAACGAGAGTACCGGAAGTTTTTTCAAGGGTACCCGCCACACCGGAGAGCTTCCCGGAGAGGGTGACCGAACCTTGCTGGACTACATTGACCAGTTCCAGCGAAGCTTCGTCTGAAACGGAAACCGTTCCGGAAAGTTTCGCATCCCCAGCCAGTCCGGACAATTGTACAAGTCCCGTACCGGAGATGGAGACTGCCGCATCGTTCCTACCGGAGTCATCGAAGACGAGGCCTCCGCCCGAGGAATGATTTACTGCCAGTGTCGTTCCGAGAGCGGCAAGAAGCTTGATGGCCTGCTTGTCCGTGATGCCGATAGCCGATTCGGGAATGGCGTCGGTCAACACGTTGGTAATCGTCACATCCGTTCCCGCGACGTTGCCCAACGTACCGCCCAGGAAATCGACAATCCCTGTTCCCAGGGAATTGGAGTTCCCCATTTCAATCATACCGTCGTAGAGATAAGTCCCTCCCGAATAGGTATTCTTGAGATTGGATGCCAGAGAAAGCTTGCCGGCACCTTTCTTTGTCAAAGCAGTCTTGCTGCTTTCCCCGGCATCCACGATCCCGCTTCCGGCTGTATGGTCGTCCGCAGAGAACATGTAGCCAATCGTGCTATTGTTGACATCGACGGAACGTGGTTTGACCTGACCGGAAATGAGAACGGAAGGTGACGCGGAATCGTCAAAAACGATCTTTACTCCATCGGGACCTTCCGAGTATTTGGCTTCGTGTGTCCATGGATTTTGATTGGACGAACTCCATACGTGATCTCCGGACGAGTTGCCGTCCCATGTCCACGAACCTATCTCAGTTAACTGAAGATAAAGCGTTTTCCGATCGTCGCCGAGCTTCAGGTTGTAATTGTAGTAATCCGTGGATTGCGGATCGTATGTCCACCATGTTGAAAGATATTCCGGGGTATTCAAAGAAGCCGCTCCTGTTGTTGTGATGAGGGCATAGGCACCTTCCTGATTCTTTTGATCGCGGCCGAAATTATGCAGAACCAAGCTGAAATTTGTATCTCCCGTGATATTTCCGCTTAAGTTGATAAATGCCGGAGCAGCCGTCGTCCTGTTCTTGAGATCAAAAACAAGAGACTTGGTTCCCTGAAGAGTCAAATCGGTTCCTTTCAAATACCCGTTGCCGGATATTGTCAGTGAAGAGGATGTGAAAGCCGAGGTAAGCTCAAGAGTTCCATCCAGAATAGAAGTTGAACCGGTATATGCCGCTTGCGCCAGTGTCTGTTTTCCGGTTCCATCCTTTACCAGTGATAAAACAGAACCGTCATTGACTCCGGACCAGTCTTTGATGATACCGGCGTAATTGGCATTACCGTCTGTCTCGACAGTCAAGGTTCTAGCTCCTCCCTGAGCATAAACGGAGGATTCGGCAATGCCGGAGATGCCTCCTATTGTAATCTCATCCCCATTGACAACCAATGCCGTATTGTCAGGTTTTTCCTTGATGCTTTCCGTGAGGTTGATCGATGCCCCTTCCAAACTGGAATTCAGGCGCAACCGCACGTTATGAACATTGACGGTGCCATTGAAATCATTGGAAGCATTGCTCAATGTCAGCAAATTATCGGAAGCTTCCTGGTCTCCGTTGACAATATTCAACGTTCCGTGACCCGAGACTTTGCCGGAAATCACAGTGCCGTAGGTTTTGGCTCCCCATCCCGCATCCTGGAATGTCGTGGTATCCCCGGCATGCTGACCGAAGGTCAGTGTTCCCGTCAGTTCGTGATTGCCGTCGAGAACTTCCAGAGTCCCTCCATTCTTCGTGGTGATGTCCGAGGCAAACTTCACGGTACCATACGTGTTGTAACTGAGGCCTAAACTGAATTTGGCCGTATCTTCGATGTAAACCGTTCCCGTACCGAAACGGTGTTCGGTTTTTTGATCGTACGTTTTCCAGAGAATACCTAGTTGGAGTTCTCCTTCCGAGACGATTGTATCGCCATGCTGGTAGATGGCAGTGTGAGCGGTGGTTCCATCGTTCTGTTCATCGGCGGAAGCATCGCAGAAGGTAAGGAGGGA
This sequence comes from Akkermansia sp. N21116, assembly GCF_029854705.2. NCBI lineage: Bacteria > Pseudomonadati > Verrucomicrobiota > Verrucomicrobiia > Verrucomicrobiales > Akkermansiaceae > Akkermansia > Akkermansia sp. N21116. The sequence continues at coordinate 2,180,546 of NZ_CP139035.1, read as the reverse complement.
AGCCCCCTTCTTGACAAAGGTATTGTTTCCGGATGTCGAACCTGCAAACAGAGCGTTGTCATGACTGGATTCCACGGCTGCTTCTCCGTCCAATACCAGGGAATTGTCCCATCTGATGCCGGATTTCAGAGTGGCTCCGCTTCCCAGATGGACATTGCCGCTGCCAAGAGAGGAAGCATTGGTTATTGTGAGCGTTCCTGCCTGGACGGTGGTACCTCCCGTGTAGGAATTGGCACCGCTCAGAATCAATTCACCACCGCCGTTTTTCACAAGAGACAGGCTCCCATTGGCCGCATAGGCATTTTCACCCGTCGTCTTCATCTTATCGCCGATGGTACCGTTGAAGGCATTGGAAAGACTACCGGTAATATCCAGAGTCAATGTGTTGCTGCCTTCTCCGGAGCTGACATAACCGGAGCCCGTCAACCCTTTCAACGTAGCATTGCCCGTATCCACAACGAGGTAAGCCTGGGTAGAAACCAATTCCACCTGCGCGGACGAGAGGGCATCATCATTCTGCAGGATCAGCCAGCCCGGACGTTTTTTTGCCGTGGTGGTCGCCTCAATCATGCGAACCGTTCCTTCGTAGTCCGTATTGGCGGAGGAAATGATCAATTTGTTGTTTTCCTGCCAGGCAGCGTTGTCCTTAATCGTCGGGTCATAAACCAGATTACCCTTCCCTGACAATTTACCGCTAATGCCGATTTGCTTGGCCCATGTTTTCACGAGCGTCAAATCATTGTTCAGCATCATGGCTCCTTGCAGATCCAGCGCGATTTGACCGTTGAAACCGGCATAAAGGGAAATCCGGCTCTTGCCTTGGACGGTAACATCTCCGGCGACAATATGCCTGGCATTGTCTCCTCCATTAAGGAACAGGTCGGAACCGGTTTCCAGAATAATGCGGGACTTGCCGGTACTAACCGATTGACCGTTGACGGCGTTGCCCAACTGAAGCTGCCCCCCGATCACGTGAATTGTACCATTGAAATTCTCCAGAGTCTGGGCTGATAGCATCTTCATGGTCCCGGTACCCGTTTTTTCCAAAATTCCGGAACCGGATATCGAACCGTTCATCGTTCCTGTCAGAGTACCTTCGGAGCCGGTATCCCACAGCAATTTGGAATCGGTATCGGTCAGGACGACATTGTTGGAGTAGGGATCGGAGGCCGTCAATTGCAGAATACCTTCCTCGTTGACAGTAACATCGCTTGCCCCCAATGCGGAGGCATGAGATGCCCGCAATGTCCCGGCGTTAATCACGGTACCTCCGGCATAGGTGCCTGCTTTTTGGAGGATGAGAGTACCGGCTCCCGTTTTGACGACTTTGCCGTCGCCTACAAGGCAGTCATTGACCGTTATCGTATGGTTGTTGGTGTTAAAGGTTGTTCCGGTAACCGCATCCGTCAAAGTCACGATATCCGTGGCATTGTCATCCAGACGATGGGGATCAATACTCAAATCGGCTTGAGCAATGATTTCGACAGTACCCAACGTAAGGGAAACCTTTGCGTCGGTTTGGTTTCCGGTGACACTCCACTGGTAGTCCGTGATACCGTAGTCCCCCAGTTTGACGGTACCGCTTTTAAGGTTGATGGCCACGGCATTGGTCGGATTGCTGCTGCACAGCCCTTTGACATTGATCGTGCCTCCTTCAAGATTAATTGTCGAGTTGCCTTCCCATCCGGTGGCAAGGACCGTGTCGGCCGCATCAATGGCGGCATTGGTCGCAATATGGAGAGTTGTCGTGTTGCTGCCCGTACCGGCTGTATTGAGCGAGAAAGAAAGATCCGATTGTTTGCGGGCATTGTTGGTGCCCGTTACCTTCAGGGTGCCGGATGTCAGCGTAATCGTTTGGGCGGCGGTACCGGAAACGAGGAAATTAGTGGTTTCCAGCGTATTTTCCTTGCCAATATCCATCGTCAGGGATGAATTGGCAGCCAGTTTGATGGTTCCTGTTACGGAACTACCGGCTTTTCCCGTCAAAGTAATCAGGGATTTGTCGTTACTGGAATTGGAAGTCAGATTGGAAAAATGGATGGCAGAGTCAAAAGTGACGGAACCGCGCTCATTGACAAATTCTCCTGAGAAACCGGTCATGTCCTTGAATGTTACATATCCTCCGTCCGTATGGGATATTTTGCCGGAGCCCGTAATGGGGCCGTAGTAGGTGGCATATTTCGCTCCGTAGGATCGGATAACCGCTCCATTTTCACCAATGGTAATTGGATTATAAACTTGTGTTTCCGGAGTACCCGTCGTAACAACACCGCCTCCGTTCAAGATAAGAGTCGGTCCGTTGGCTTCTGCATTACCCATGAGGACATTCTCTGAAGTTTCCCAATTGATCAATCCCGACTTCATTTCGATTGTTCCGTGGAATCCTTCCCCTACCTTGAACGTCGTGTTATTTCCATCGTTCCCCCCCGACGCGCTCAGGTTCCCTCTACCCCATATCTGCAAGTTGCCACCCTCTTTCAGTTCCTGATGATCGAAATCCGTCAAAATGGAAGAAGAACTACCGAGCTGCAAGGTTCCTTCTGCTCCCAGTGTGATTTGTCCTATTGCCGCGTCAGCGTTGGATACCCACAGGGATCCGGCGGAAACAGTCGTATTGCCCCCCGTACGGTTAACCGGTACTTGCATGATCACATTCCCCCCCTGGACTTCCAAGTCGAAGGAACCGTTTAACGAGCCGATTCCGGAAAACGTGTAATCGCCGTTGACCGTCATTTTTCCCGGAGCCAGTTGTTCCTGAAGGGTTACCGTTCCCGCATGATCGGGAGAGAACGTAACGTTATCGGCATCGTAATAGACATCATCCTGCGACGTTCCCGTTTTGAACCATCCACTTCCGATGGATTCCCACATTCCGGAATTACCTCCGTTCCAAGTGATATTTTCCCCGGCCGTATATTGAAGATCCGTGAAGGAAATAGACCCGTTACCGAAGACGATATCGGCGGAGGAACGCTTTGTAAACCGGATGTTCCAATGGGAGGAATCATCTGAAAAATTATAACTGTCCGCCTGGACGAGGATCGTAGGAGTGGACGAGCCTGTCGTAAAATCCCCGGTCAGTTTCAAAGTCGTTACGGCATCCGTTCCATACGTAACATTGCCGGTGACTTTCAGCAAATTGCCGGAGGGCATGGTGATCGTGCTCTTCCCATTCAACACCAAATTGCCACCCACAGTGGCATTCGATGAAAGCAGGAGGAACGTCGATGCATTGATGGTCAGGTTGCCCTGGCCCAGTGCGGATTCCTTGGCAATTTCGATACCTCCGGCATTGAGGGTTGTCCCGCCGGAGTAGGTATTGGCAGCTGTCAATACCAGAGTTCCAGCCCCTTCCTTAATCAAACCGCCCGTACGTACAATCTCTTGTCTATCTTCTGTTATAACAACATTGTCCCGTAGCGTAGCTCCAAGGATGATCTTTTTTCCATCTCCTATTTTGGTCGTATTGTCTCCCGTCCCATCTCTTGTTGCTTCTGTATTGATTGTGAATGTATTCCCTTCAAGCATGATTTCATTTACCACACCATCAGGATTGTACTTCCGTATTTCATTCCACTTCCAGTCAGAATCAAGAACGCCAAGCGTTCCCCCCGAAAATATCGTTGTCGTTTGAATATTGGCATCAACTCCCCCCGAACCAACATTCATCCTCCCTCCCGTCATATAAAAATAATCCATGCCGACTGGCTCATTCCCCGGAGCTGGTAAAGCACCATTGCTACCCCAGTTATTATCCCGACCGATATTAAGCTGCTGAACATTCAAAGTACCGCCACCAATCGTAAAAGTACTATTTTCCCCTGCATAGTTATTGTCGGGGATTGCCATAAACATATCCAATCTCGAAGTTATGGAAACGGTACTATTCCCTGTCATTTCAAACGTGAACCAGGCACGGTTGTCACCCAACTGCATCGTTGCCGCAGTCAGCGATGCGGATTCTTTCACTAATACAACCGTTTTGTTGTTTCCTCCGTTTGTTTTGAATCCACCAGATAAAGTCAGAGAGGCTGTACCAGACAATGTCAGAGTATCATTCCCTAGCGTCCAATTTTCCGTGTAATCAGTCACTGAACCCTCGGAATAGGAATAATCCATTGCTGAGGATTCCTGTGGTATAAACGAGGAAAAACATCCCAAAACGGCAGCAAGCAGAGAAAGAGGAAGTCGAAGTTTCATAGAAAAAAGAAATAGAATTGTCTTTTTTCTATCGAATTCCAATTCCGCTATCAAGCAAAAAAACACATTAATTGTCCGAACCTTACTCAACCATTTCCCATAAAAGCAGCAAAGAAAAATAATATTATTATTACCTGATAATAAGTAAATTACATTGATAATAAGCGGAATTGGAATCCGCCATTCTGGCTTCGATTGACAAGGCAATCATCTTCAGCATCCAGATAGAGTCCGACCAGTTGGCTGTAGTCTTGGCCTCCAAGTTGATTGCAGCGACAGATTTGACGATCTGGAATCCAGCCACCGAATGTATGCCCAGGCTTCCGGCGGCAAATCCGATGGTGAGTTCCTCTGCCGTCAGATCTTCGATAAGCAATGCATTAGATCCCAGAAGAGAAAGAGGTTCAAGTCCGTTCCATGTTCCCCAGACGGTATCTCCTTGAACTGATCCGGATATCGATCCCATATAAGAGAGATTGAGATACAATCAAGCATGAAAGCGCCGATTGATCTTGTTTTTTCTTCCAATGAATTTCTTGGAGACTTTCAAAAAATCAAGCGGATAAGTATTGAGAATCTTCTCTCAACATTACTATAATAGATTTACCATCTGCATTTTAGATATCGTATTGTCTCATGATTCAGAACTCCGGGAAAAAGCGAAGAAAAGAAAAAGCTGCCGGTTACCTCAAAATATGAGGACGCAGGGAGGAACGAACGAACAGTCCTGCCCAACTAACACGAACCATTCCCTTAAAATGAGCAGAGTCAGACTTCATTCATAAATCAGCCACGCAGTGGCAGTCGTATCCTTGTCCCCCGAAAGACGAATCCAGCGAGCATCAAAATCCGACGGAAACTCATGTTCCCAAACTTCTCCGGGCTTGACGGTCACCGTCTTGTAGATCATCCACGGGCCATGGCCGATTGGGTTGGCTTCGATAACAAAGGTCACGGGAAAGTCGGACTTGTGGCTCAATTTCATGAAACCTCCCCTTCATACACCATTTGTCGCAAGGAATGCAGGGAAGCCTTCTTCCGCCTCATGTTTTCCCTGTATTCGGATGGAGACATTCCCTGCCACTTGGCAAACGATACGGCAAAATACTGGGATGAAGAGAAGCCGCTTTGACTTGCGATTTCCTTGATCGACAACCTATTTTGTGCAAGAAGCATTTTGGCTTTTTCCAATCTGAGCTTGGACAGATACTCGCTTGGCGTAAAGCCCGTTAAGAATCTGACTTTTTTCTCGAAGGTCGATTGGCTCATATTGAACGAGTACGCCATTTTATCCATCGTAACACGTTGTTCGAAAGCCCAGTAATTCATTCTTTCCTGCAGAGTTTCCAGCCAGCCATCATGCCGTAACCCATCCACACTGGTTCTTTCCAGAAGGCGGGCTGTTTCCACCAACATGGAATCCAGAATAAGATTGATTCGTTCCACGTATCCCGTTTTATGAGAAACGAGTTCATCATTCAGACTCCTGTAGAACGAAAGCAGAGAACCAGCCTGGGGAATAAGAGCCGATTTGTTACCGGCAAAAAGACGGCCGATATGGTTTTGCGTTGTCGCCATGAGCCGAGACCATTCACCCAATTTCATTTTTCCGCTTCTTTCAAAGATTTCCGGACGAATAATCATCCAGGAAACAACGCCTCGTTCATGCCTGCCCAAGGGATTGCCGTGACGTTGCCAGGGACATGTAATAAAGCCGTCTCCCGGATACAACTGGTAGCATTTATCATCGACTTGCCACGTATGCGTTCCTTTGAGAATATAACAGATTTTAATCCCGTCATTGCAATGCATATCCAGAGAATGTTCATGGATCCCCGAAAACTTGAGCAGTCCCAATTCTATAAAATAATTCAAAAATGGAGCTATATCCGGAGAACCGGACCAATGAATAAAATAAGGAGAATTACTCATAATAGACGATTATTGCAGGAAAGCAGATTCAGAATAGGGCGACGGAAAGAAATGAATCAATAAGATATGACAAGGCATCTGGCATTAACGTCCAATTAACTCAAATTGGCACAATTTCATGTTCCCGATTCCTGTTTCTGTGAAACCGTATCTCCCAAACAAGGTACAGAGCGGTAAATCAAACACGGATTCCCGAACATATTGTCTTGTGTGATCTTTATGACAGAAATACCTTGTCAAATAAGACTAAAAACACTCTCAAAGTGTACACATTTTGTACACAGATTGTGTCCGTTTCATGAAATTGACCATTTCCCTATCAACAACAAGCCCCCCTCCAAGTTATTCACTTAAAGAGGGTTATTATTGGTACTCGAGAGGTGGCTCGAACCCCTACGGATAATTTACTTCATATTCGTAAATTTACTGCATCAGTGAATTCCCGAGCATGGAGTAAATCAAACGAATGCAATAAGGGGCTTGCTGGTCGAATGAGGTCGAGTATTTAGGACAACTTCACCATGTCCGCTAATTGCAGGAAGTACTCTGTTGACCAGATATTAAGCTTGTTCTGATCTTTGATGAAAGGCATGACGTCATCCTTGACCTGCCGGATGTCAGTCTCCTTGATTTTGTCTTTCAGGATTGCGCGGAAGCGATCCGGTGTGAGCCTCCCCGGTTCTTCTGATCCAAATTGATAGGCTCGCTCACAAAAATGCTTGAAGTCCATGGCGACGTTTTTGCGTACATACCATTCGAAATCGTACCAGTCGCGTCCCTTGACACGATTCTTCCATGAACGATAGATCAGAGCATGCATCTTGCCGGCAAAAAGATCTGGCAGCGTAAAACAATTGGTATAGAAGGAAAACGGCTGCAAGAGAAGTTTCTGCTCGGTGGAGAATCCAAGAGGAGGCGTCGTATCTACTTCAATCTTGATTTTGATTTTTCGGTCGCGCCCCAAATGGATGTCGTACTGGGCCGTATCGCTTTTCAGGAAAGCGGACTGGATCGTACTCTGCGCCGTCTTTTCCTTGGTCGTAATATCGATGCTTTGTCCCAAAGCGGCAAACTCGGCGGTAATGGCATCGAAATAGGGATCCAGACGAAATCCGGGATCGGGGGCGAGGAGAGAAAAATCCATATCTTCGGAAAAACGGTCCAATCCGTGGAAGATACGCAGGCATGTCCCTCCGTAAAAAGCGGCCTTGTTGAAGAATCCTCCATTGTAAAGGCCTCCGAGAGCTACTTGCTGCATGACCTCATGCACGGCGTTCAGCCTGTCGTTATCGTTCCCTGTCTCATAGGAAGCCAGCATTTCATCAAACACGTTCACGGCAAATCGTCCTTTCCAGAAAATTCAATTCGTTCTTTTTCTTGTTCGTCTTTTCGGCACATGCCCGGATAATGGAGATATCCATTTCTGAAATCATGTCCCAGTCAGCTCTCAGATACTCCTCCAGGTAAGACCGCATGGTCTTCATCGACTGAATGCGGAGATTGGACGAAGATACGATCAGATCGCACAAGGCTTTTTCGGGAGTCGCTGTCAGGTAGAAATACCCTTCTTCCGTCTTTTGCCGGGTCAGTCCAATCGGGAAATAAGCCTCAGGCACCTGAATGTATTCGTAGCGGCCTGTCCCGTTGTCAAACACCTTGCTTCGCTTCATGCAGGAGGACTTGAGGAGAGTCACCCGCTCCGGAATCACTCCTGCCCGGGATAATACCGTTTCATAGGAAACATAAGAGGGATGAAGAAGATGATTCGCGACAAGCTCACGCGAATAGGTGCCTTCCCCATCTTCGGGAAGACACAGGTAAAGATCCCGGCGAAGGTTGAGAATGACGCCTTCTCTCTGCAGGAGGGATATTTTGGCCATAGGCGCCTTGTACTCCTTAAGCGCGGACTTAAGAGTATGTGTGTTGACAGGAACAGTCCCGAACTGTTTGGACAGGAAAGAAGCCATGTGATCGAATAGAGAAAAATTAGCGAGAATTGTAGGGAAAATCAATTTAAAATGAAATAAGGATGCAAAAATCGCTAGAATTGATGACGAATATCAAGTGTGTTCAACGGTAGCGAGGTTAATGAGCGGATAAATGCTACCCTTGTAATCGCTCCCTCGTCGCCCGGAGGTCGACAAACCGACTGCTTCCCAGACCCAGGATACAAAGAATGCCTCTTTTTTCCCAGTTGTAGACTGTTCTGCGGCAAGGGCAGGATGAAGCCTCAAACAAGTCGGTTCCCTTAGCGAAAAGCGATAATTTGACAAGTTGAGTTTCCCTCATGACATATCGGAACCCATTTACGCGAACTTGCCCTTCCAGACGCTGGGATAGAGCTTTCATATCTATAAATATCGTCTTTTCTATCCGCTTTACAGGAAGGTGTTTGTCTTCGACCCAGGCATGGACGGCCCCCCGGGAGGGAGATGACCCCGAAACAAAAATCCCAGAGTTGGTCATGGATTGACCGATGCGGCAGTATTGGGATATAGGGATGGGAGATGCTTGTTTCAAATGCATGTGTGATTCATAGACATCGTTTCAACTCCGAAGTAGAAAGGAACAATGAAAATGGATCACACATTTCGGTTTTCACTGTCTGAACCGTTTTCCCATTGGTGGATGAAAACTCCGAAATTACCCTCACCACGGTTCAACAAAGCTTGGGCAGACAGCGGCCAAGCTCCTGCTCAACAAAATGATCAATCCCGGTATCGTTTTGAACCCTGCGGAACGAATTCTGAAAACGCGTTTAATAATCCGGGAGTCTACTTCATCGCACCAAACACCATCCAGGAAGTAAAAAATTTCTACTTCTCTCAACACGCCCCAAATATCTCAGATCTGCAAGGCCCACTTCAGCAAATTCTCGGATTCCTGCCAAATCAGGCTGGGTTTACACCCCAGAACTACCACAATGGCATGACGACCGTTGACGCCTCCGGAGGAAACCAGGCAACGGCCGGCAGCGTTTGTATAACCGGTCTTCATCCCTGTCACCCACGGATATTTTTCCAATAACTTGTTCGTATTGCGCAGCAGTGTATTGCGACCGCTGGAAAGGGAAAAATTAAATGTCGGCGTACAGACCATGTTGCGGAGAGACGGGTTGCGGTAGGCGAAATAGGCACAACGAGCCATGTCGATCGCCGTGGAATACTGGTCGGCGGGTAATCCATTCGGATTGGCAAAACGCGAGTTATACATCCCCATGCTTCTGGCCTTGGCATTCATCATGTTCACGAAGCGGGGAACGGAACCGGCCGTATCTCGGGCAAGAGCGAGAGCTACATCGTTGTAGCTTCTGACCATCAAGGCATGGAGGAGTTCTCCTTTGTTATAGGTTTGACCGGCTCTTAATCCCAGTTTGGTCGGGTCGGCATGCGTATCGGAAGGTTCGATTACGACATTGCTGTTGAGAGACCCGTGGTCAAGAACGACAAGAGCCGTCACCAGTTTCTGGGTACTTGCCACCTGGCGCCTCTGAGAACCGTTGTGGGAGTATAGAACCCGCCCGGTCAAAGCATCCATCACGCATGCGCTGGCACAATGGGGTGTACGCGGAGGAGACGAAGGCAATGCAAGAGGACGCGACGGGAAATTGGATGGAAGCGAACGAGAAACGGGCATCTCCGGCACAGGAACGGCAACCGGAATAGCTGTAGCGGTCGGAATATACGATACGGCAGGTTCCCGCCCACCAACGGACTCACATCCAATCAATCCCAGGGACGTGGTCAAACAGGCAAATAAGGCAAACAAGCGCATGACCGCCATTACACTATATAAGTGTCTCAAGCAAGCACCAATAAACATTTTTACTATTTCCCGAAAGTTTCAGCTTCATGGAACGAACATAAAGCACAAGCAGTCCGGCTCATACAAACCGGACTGCTCCTACCTAAAAAACAAATTGAATTATTCGCAGACCAATCAGGCCAAACGGTTGATTTCATCAAGATGAAATGCCTGGTGAACAACCTGCGCGGCACGGTCCAAATCGGATTCATCCACAGTGACGGTAATTTTAATTTCCGATGTAGAAATCATACCGACCTTAATGTCGGCATCGGCCAACGCCCGGAACATCGTCGCGGCAACACCGGTATGGGAACGCATCCCGATACCGACGACGGAAATCTTGCCAAGCGCGGCTTCCGTTTCTATGTTGGCATTGGGTCCCAGCTCCGGCAACACCGGCTTCAAAGCCGCTTGTGCACGCCCGAGATCGTTCATATGCATGGTAAACGACTGGCGAACCAAACCGTCATGAGCCACGTTGGAGACGATCATATCCAAATTGATTTCCGCATCACCCAAAACCGACAGAATTTTGGCGGCATAACCGTTCTGAACCGGGATATTGGCCACTGTTACGCGGGCTTGGTTACGTTCAATTGACACGCCGCGAACGGCGATTGCTTCCATGGAGGGGATTTCTTCGTGCACGATAGTACCTGGGTTGTTATTCAGAGAACTGCGAACTTCAAAAACAACGCCGAATTTTTTAGCAAATTCGACGGAGCGTGTTTGCATGACCTTGGATCCGCTGGAGGCCATTTCCAGCATTTCGTCATAAGAGATTTCATCCAGTTTGACAGCATTCTTCACCACGCGGGGGTCACAAGTGTAAACACCATCCACATCAGTCAAAATCTGGCAGATATCCGCTTTAATCGCCGAAGCGATGGCGATGGCGGACAAATCGGAACCGCCCCGGCCCAGCGTATGGATCAGCCCGTCTTCCGTCACGCCCTGGAAACCGGCGCAAATCAAGGCGTAACCCTCGTCAAGATACTTCTTCATCATGACCGGTTCGATGGATTTGATACGACCGCGCGTATGAGAACCGAATGTACAAATCCCCGCCTGGGAACCGGTGATGGAAACCGCCTTGATGCCCAGTTCATGGAGAGCCATCGTCAGAAGCGCAATGGACTGCTGTTCGCCCGTCGCCATTAAAACATCCAGTTCCCGTTCGCAGGGAGCTTCGGAAATGCTTTTAGCCAGAGAGATCAATCCGTCGGTAACGCCGCTCATTGCGGAAACTACGGCAACCACCTGGTTACCCTCCCGGATCAAATCATGAATGCGCCTTGCTACATTGCGGATGCGGTCAATACTGCCGACGGACGTGCCTCCGTACTTTTGAACGATCAGTGACATAGGATTTTCTTATAATGAGTAATCAGGATTCGGAAACAAGGTGTTCTATACGCAGCACACTGGGATATGCTCCTACATTGGCAAGCAAAACAATCCCCGTCAGGGCATTTTGCAACTGCCCCCACGGGCAGGAATGGAGCATGAACACGAGGTCGTTCCATACATTTCCCTCTGCATCCACATGGCTGAACGAAGAAGAAGTCGCCGAGATGCCAATACCGTGGCGAGCCAGGATGCCGGCCATTTCCGCTATAACGCCGGCACGGTCCGCTACCTGGAAACGCACGTAGTAGGGCGTCACGGTATCATCCACATCCATGACCTTGCAGGCGGAAGCATAGGGGTTGAAGCCCGTATGATACTTGGGGTGGCGACTTTCGCGCATAGCCGTAATAGCATCGCTGATGACGGCGGAGGAAGTCGGATTCTTGCCGGCCCCACGTCCGTAAAAAAGAGTTTCCCCAACAATATCACCCGTTACGGCAATAGCGTTGAATACTCCGGAGACGGAAGCCAGAATGTGCCACTTGGGAACAAAACTCGGCTGCACGCGCAACTCCAGTTCACCATTTTCATGGCTCCTTATAATGACAAGCAATTTAATCGTGTACCCCAGTTTGTCGGCAAATTTAAAGTCGCAAGGAGAAAGATTTTCAATGCCACTGACAAAAATCTTTGCCGGGCTGATCGTCATCCCGTACGCCAGCATCGCCAGGATCAAAGCCTTGTGGCCGGCATCCCATCCATTGACGTCAAACGTGGGATCCGCTTCTGCATAACCGAGTTCCTGAGCCTTGGCAAGAGCATCACGAAACGTGGCGCCATGATCTTCCATGGCGGAAAGAATATAATTCGATGTCCCGTTAATAATGCCGACAATCGACGTAATATGATTACATATCAAAGAATTACGTAGACTTGCAATAATGGGGATTCCTCCCCCGGCGGAGGCTTCGAAGTAAATGGGAACTCCCAACTTGGCAGACAACATGAAAATTTCAGTTCCCCGTTCGGCCAATAGAGCCTTGTTCCCTGTCACGACGGGTTTACCTGCCTTCAAAGAAGAAACGATCAAGTCATAGGCATCCTTCGTTCCGCCAATCAACTCGATGATGATATCAATATCAGGGTCCTGCACCAGATCCCGCCAGTTATCCGTCAAGTGACCGGAGGGGATTTCCACCTCGCGGGGCTTGTCCAAATCCCTCACTGCTACCTTTTTGACGGAAAAAGGAATTTTGGCACGCGCTTCCAGAATATCGTGATTCCGTTGAAGGGTTTCGTAAACACCAGTCCCAACTGTACCAAGTCCGGCCAGTCCCAATTGCAACGGTCTCTCTTTCTGCTCTACCTGATCCATGTTAATGTAACGGGGGAATAATTATACGGAAATCAGCCTCAAGCACAAGACATATATTGATATACCATTGGAGAAACAGACTGATTAAAAAAGAGCGGAAGCTCATGAGATAATGTCCGAAATACACTTTTTGATTGAATCCCGCCCCGTCAAGCCGTAGATGAAAGGAAAGCAATGAAAGCAATATACTCCCTGATATTGATTGTACTATTAGCCCTGACACCGGCATTTTCCCGTGAAAAAGTAGCATTTTTAGGGGATAGCATCCCGTATGCCGGACAATGGCCCGCCCTTGTGGAAAACGCGCTACGCCAAACACCCAGGTTCGCCGATGCGGAGATTGTCAATTTTTGTCTGCCGAGCGAAACCGTTTCCGGACTCTCGGAGCCGGGACATGCTGGAGGAGCCTTTCCCCGGCCCTGCCTGCATGACCGCCTCGACAATATTTTGAAGCTCTACCATCCAACGGTCATCATCGCCTGCTACGGCATGAACGACGGAATTTACATGCCTCTGGACCAGAAACGTCTCAAAGCCTACCAAAAAGGAATCAATCTCTTGAAAAAGAAAGCGGAAGCCATCAAGGCAGAGATCATCTTCGTCACACCACCCCTTTTCAGGGCCGATCATCCCGAAACGGATACCGATTCCTATAACAATGTCCTGGAAACATTCGGTACATGGCTCGTCGATCAGAAAAAATCCGGCTGGAAAATCATCGATATCCGCCCTTCCCTTCAGAAAGATATCGAACAGGAAAAACAGGATCATCCAGACTTCGTGTACGCTGGAGATGGAGTCCATCCCGCCGAACGCGGCCATGAAATGATCGCCCATGCCGTCATCGACGGCTTATCGACGGTATGGAATACTCCTCTGCCCCAGGATTTCCCCGACGCTCCAGCTCGCCGTCAATTGTACGACAACGCAGCACTCTACAAATTCGCCTGGTTGTCTGCCGCTGGTCACAAACGCCCGGGAATTCCGCAAGGTATTCCCATTGACAAGCTTCCTCCGGATGTAATCGGCAAAGCCACCGTCTCCAACTGGGGAGGAGGTATTCGCCACGACTTTACAGTAGCCGGCAAGCAAGCTCTCCTCGTCCTCCCCCAACAATGGGCTCAAGGAAAGCCCTGGATCTGGAGAACGGAATTCTTCGGACATGAACCGCAAGCCGACCAAGCTCTTCTGAAACAGGGATTTGCCGTCGGATATATCGATGTGAGCAACATGTATGGAGCGCCCAAGGCACTGGATATCATGGACGAGTACTACCAAACCGTCACGAAAGCCTACGGTCTCTCCCCAAAAACCGTTCTGGAAGGATTCAGCCGCGGCGGCCTCTTTGCCTACAACTGGGCATCCAGGCACCCCGGACAAGTCATGGCCTTGTATGTAGACGCTCCGGTCTGCGATTTCAAGAGTTGGCCTGCCGGCAAAGGAAAAAGCAACGGTTCCCCCGAGGACTGGAAAAGACTCCTCGAAGTGTACGGCATGACGGAAGCCGAAGCTCTTGCCTACAAAGGAAATCCTGTCGATAACCTTAACGTCCTCGCCAAGGCCCGCATTCCGATTCTGGCAGTCGTAGGCGATGCCGACGATGTCGTACCCGTCGAAGAAAATACGGCAATTGTCGAAACCCGTTACAAAAAACTCGGAGGCCCCATCACCGTCATCCACAAACCGGGCTGCGGACACCACCCTCACAGCCTGAAAGATCCGGCTCCCATTGTCGATTTCATCATGAATATCTATTCAAAAAAACATTGATCTTGCCTTGATTTTTGTCATATTGATAGGCGTTCCTAATCGCCTATCAATATGTTACACCATTACCTCCATCCCCGACAATTTCTCCTGCATGTCGGTCTTCTTGGATTCGGCTTTGTCACGGCCAATACAGGCGCGGCAGCAGAAGACCTGACCGGGCTGAAATCACATTGGAATTTCGACGAAGCCAGGGACTGGCACAATATGCCCTTCCCCTTTTCTCAACCGGTTACAACCGCCGACGATTCGGTAGGAACCAACGGACTCTCTCTCAACGATAAACTGGATCCTGTAAAATCATGGGCATCCGGACGGCAATTCTCCGGCATCCGTTTCGATTCCCCCGGTCAATTCCTCCAGTCCCGTCAGCCGCTGGATACCTTAAAAGGTTCGGCCACCCTCTCCTACTGGATAAAGACGGATACAGAAGGCACCGCCGATTCCCCTCCCGGCATTGTCGGAGATGTGGCCGGCATGCAGTGGGGAATCATCACACCTGAAGGCAAACTGGCCGTCGTTCAGAACGGCAAAGTTCTTGCCACAACATCCGCTCCCGTCAACGACAACGAATGGCACCATATCGTGATCATGAGGAAGGCGGACAGCGGCCAGGTCGTTATCTTCCTGGACGGCAAGCCTAGCGGCAAGGGAACAGGAACCCCGGGAATTCTCCCGGGAGAATATACCGGTTTCGGCGCCATTCAAGGAGGAGGCGGCTACAAAGGCCTTCTGGATCAGATCCATCTTTTCGATAAACCTATCGACACCAACGCCGTCGGCGTCCTCTTCGACAACCACGCGCCCAAAGCGTATCCCCAGGACGCCCTTGTCACCCGCGGCAAACCATCCCAGACGGGCAGTATCCTTCATCTCTACACCTTCGACCCGGATCAGGACAAACTCTCCGTTTCCCGGTACGGTCAAGGCAAATTCGGAACCGTCAAATACAACGGCGACGGCACCTTCACCTACACGTCGGGAGCGGATTTTAAAGGCAGGGATAGCTTCTCCGTTACGGTTGCAGACGGCCGAGGCGGATTTTCCACCACCCGAATCGACGTTGGCGACGAAACAACCGTTCCCAAATCTCCGGTCAGCAAATTCACCTCGTTCCGGGATCTCCCGCCCATCGGAGAGGGTTCCGGGAAAACCGGTTCACGCATCCCCGTTTCCTTCGATTGGGACAGCAACGGCAAACCCGACCTGCTCGTCTGCGGCAACAACCGCATCTGGGCCTACAAAAATCAGAAGGGGCAATTCTCCGCTCCTTCCGTCGTCAAGGACGATTCCGGAAAAGAACTGGAAGCGGCATCCATCGCCATCCTGCCGCAGCCACGTAAAAAAATCCCTCTTCTCATCGTCAGGACCAACGACGGGACATTGCATACGTACGAACTCCAGCCCTCAGCCGGAAATTCCCCCATCTTCCAGAAAACGGGTACAATTGTCAACGACCAGGAAGGAGATTTCAAATGTCCGTCCAATGCACTCGCATTCGGCGACTTTGACAACGACGGCCTGCCCGACCTACTCGTCGGCAACAGCAGTTCCGGACTCTTCTTCCATAAAAACGTCGGTAAGCCCGGACAAACCAAACTGAAAACCGAAGCGGAACATATCGTCAGCAACTCATACAATCTGGCCCCTTACTTTGCGGACTTGAACAGAGACGGTAAACCCGACCTCCTTCACGGGATCAACTGGGGATCCATTCACTACTGGATCAACAAAGGAGGAAAAAACATCCTCGACACCGATCTCCAAGGTAATCTCATCCTGACAGATGAGAAGGGCAATATCCCCAAAAAAGGAGACAATACCGTCCTGAGAGCCATGAACGGCACCTTCGGAGCATTGGATGATTTTAACGGGGACGGTATTATCGATATCGTATTGGGAGCTTACAACGACGGCATGCTTTCCATGGCCAACGGAGTTAGCGTCAACGCTGCCGCCCGCAACCTGGCAGCCATTGAAAAAATCTACCGCGGTCACGAGAAAGATCTCGGCAAAGTTCTCGAAGCCAACAATCAGGAATTGCTTAACAGATATCGCAACCTGAGTCGCGAATGGATCACTTGGGCCGTCAGCCTCCCCTCCGCCGAATACCGGGAGAAAGCCTACCAGATGCTCAAAAACCACATCGCCAAATTCCCCTTCCTCAAGCGCGGCAAGCTCGATGCATGGGTCAAAAAGGATAAAGACGGCAACACGACTTTCGGTCCCATGCATCATGTTCCCGGCATCTTCGTCATGAACTGGGTCACTCTGCATTGCATGAAACCCGACAGCGCCGAGCACCGCATTGACGTCGCCAATACACTGGGACTGCAAGGGTTGGACCGCGAACGCTATCTCGCCTCCGGCCTCGCCCTGGCTGACAACAACAAATGTACGGAAGGCCAACTCCTTGCTATCAGGGATTTCCTGAAATACCACCCGCGTGTCCTCTTCCCGGACGACCACATCTCCATTGACCAAAACATGGGCGACGGCCGCGAAGCCATGGCCTATGTCTTCAAATCCAATAAGAATACGTTCGGAAACGACGTTGGCGGCCCTGCCTGTGAAAGCGCCGGAGACCTCAAGGAAGCTGCCGAAAAATATCTCGGTAAAGGCGCAGCCACCGGAGACTACTTCACGTTCGTCATGGGACATGAAATCTGCCATTCCCTGGATGCTTACGTCTATGGACGCAAAAACAAGGATCTTGCCAAGCGATGGAATGAGATGCTCATCTATGCCGCCAACAACGGAGGGGAAACGGAAGTCGTCGTCCCCGGAGAAGACGGTTGGATCGATCAGGAAAAAACCCGGGAACGTTTCAAAGAGAAAAACCTCTGGGACGGAATCACCCCCTGGAACCAGGCCTGGGACAATTATTGGCACGCATGCCCGTACAAGGATCTCACCTTCATGCGCGGCAACATAGGATGGTTCCTCGCCGCCAAGCAGGAAACCCTCGCAACGCAGGCCAACCACAATTGGGCCGGTTCGGAAGCCCGCCTCGTGGGAGCCATTGACCGCTACAACAGAGGTTACAAAGCCAACATCAACGAGGTCGTACTCTTCCTGGACTTCCTGTCAGCCGGACTTAACAAGGTTCCCATGTACTCATTCACCGTAACCCAGAACCCCAACAGGGTCCAATTCAACGTCCAACACTCCTGGCTGGAACGCAATGACAATGGTTACATCACCAAAATCTCGGTCGGCCCGCACGTCTACGAATTCGATGTAGACGATCGAGGCAAAGTCATCGCGATCAAAAACCATCCCTTTATGAAGGAAATGGCCCAAACGACGACGGAATAGAACAGTCCCCTGCCGATATTTACTCTCTCCTCTTCTTGCTTAACACCCCCTCCCGGATAAAACCCGGGAGGGCATTTTTTCGCCTTGCAGAAAAACGTTTCGTTACTCCTTCTCCTTCAACTCCTCCGCAATGTAGCGAGCCGTAGGTGACTTACCTCCGGCAATGCGTTCCGGCGTTCCTGCCGCTACGATAGAGCCTCCTTCATCACCCGGTCCGGGGCCCATGTCGATGATGTAGTCGGCTTCCGCCATGATTTCAGTGTTGTGTTCGATGACGACGACGGTGTTGCCTTGATCCACAAGGCGGTGCAGGACGTCGATGAGACGGCGTACGTCGTGGGGGTGGAGCCCGATGGAAGGTTCTTCGATGAGGTAGAGGTCTTTCGGCAATTCCCTGCCCTTCAACGTCGCTCGCCGGGAAATCAATAGTCCCTTGATCAATTCAGCCACCAGTTTCAAGCGTTGGGATTCGCCCCCGGACAAGGTGTTGGACGCCTGTCCCAGAGTCAGATAGCCCAACCCGGTATCCACCAGCAATTGCAGAGGAGCGCCGATACGCGGCTGGGATTCGAAGAATTCGGCGGCTTCCTCGAAATTCATTTCCAACACGTCGGAAATGGTCTTCCCTTTATAGCGGACGGCCAGAGTGGCGTCATTGTAGCGTTTCCCATTGCAGGAGGGACACTTCACATAACACGGAGGCAGAAAGTCCATTTCCAGTTTCTGCATGCCCGTTCCCTTGCACGATTCACAGGCGCCGCGGGATGTATTGAAGGAGAAGCGCCCTTTGTCGAAACCGAGTCGCCTGGCATCCTCCGTCTGGGCAAAGAGGGTACGAATGTCATCCATGAACCCGACATACGTTGCCGGTGTCGAACGCGGCGTCTTGCCGATAGGAGACTGATCTACCTGGTACACGGCCCGGAAGCAACCGAACCCCATGGCAGTATCCCAGCCGGAACGCCGTTCACGGTCAAGCTTTTCTCCGAGAGCGCTACGGGCCGCCCAGTATACGGTATCGTTCATCAAGGATGTCTTTCCGGCACCGGAGACGCCGGTAATGACCGTCAGAAGACCGATCGGTATCCTGGCGTGGATATCATTGAGATTATGGACTCGGCAACCTTCAATGGACAACCATCCGGTTTTGTCCGTGGCTGCCGGAATTTTCCTGCGTCGGCCGCGGTAGGGATGTTTAGGCCGTTCCCGGAAAGCCAAGCCTGTCACGGATTCCGGCATAGCGGCAATTTCTGCAAACGAGCCTTGGGCCATGATTCGGCCGCCATGGATGCCGGCTCCGGGTCCCAGGTCGACAATGTGATCGGCGCGCCGCATCGTTTCCTCGTCGTGTTCGACAATGAGAAGAGTGTTGCCGCGCTGCTTCAATTCATCCAGAGTTCCCAGCAAGCGGTCGTTGTCGCGAGGGTGCAGGCCAATCGTCGGTTCATCCAATACGTAAAGGATGCCACGCAAGTGGGAACCGAGCTGAGCCGCCAGGCGAATGCGCTGGGTTTCTCCGCCGGATAGCGTCGTCGCGCTGCGGTCCAGAGACAGATAGCCAAGACCGACGCGATCCAGAAATTCGAGTCTCTGGATGATTTCCGCCAGGGAATCCCGAGCAATGACAGCCTCACGCCCGTCAAAATGCCACGATGAGACAAGCCGGGCGGCATCCACGGCGGACAATGCGGACAATTCCCCAGGCCGCATCCCCTGCAAGCGTACATTGCGGGCAAAGGCATTCAGACGTTCGCCTCTGCAATCCGGGCAGACACGCAGGGAGGAGTCTTCATCCCCAAGGCTGCGCTCGACATCGCGGTCGTAGCGCAACTCCGCTTCAGTCAGAGACTCCGCCCCTTCTTCTTTCATGCGAACACCGGCCACAAAGCCGTGACCGCGGCAGGACGGACACCACCCTCTGGGAGAGTTGAAGGAAAATGTCGAAGGTTCCGGTTCCGGGAAAGACTCTCCGCACTGAGGGCAAGCCAGCCTGGTCCCCAGGAGCAAAGGTGGATTTTTCCGGGAGGATTTACCCGTTACCACATGGAGGAATCCCTCGCCCAGCTCCAGAGCTTGAGCCACCATATCCGCCAGTTCCTGCGGAGATGTTGTCCGGTCGGGCTGTCCCGTGACAAGATCGACATCGTGGTTGGAGTAGCGGTCCAGAGGCACAAAGTTGTCCATATCCACCCAGGCACCGTCAATCCAGAAAGCCTTGTAACCCTTGCCTGCCGCCCATTTTGCCAAATCATTGTAATGCCCTTTGCGACCACGAACGACGGGAGCCGCCAAGGCGACTCTGCCATGTTCCGTCAACAGGCGGGAAACCAGTTCGACAACCTCCCCATCGGAACGCCGCCCGACTTCCACCTGGCATTTCGGGCAGTAGCATACTCCCAGTTTGGCGTACAGGAGGCGCAGGAACTGCCAGATTTCCGTCACCGTTCCTACCGTGGACTTGGTTCCTCCGCGCGATACATTCTGCTCAATGGCGACAGTCGGAGGCAGTCCTGTCAGACGGTCGATATCCGGGCTTTCCATCTGTTCGGTGAACTGACGGGCGTAAGGAGACATGACATCCATGAAACGCCTCTGTCCTTCGGCAAAAAAGATGTCGAAGGCCAGGGAACTCTTTCCGGAACCCGACAGGCCAGTCAACACGGTCATATCGCCGCGCACGACATCAAGATCCACGTTTTTGAGGTTGTGATGACGGGCTCCTCGCAAGGCCAGAACACCTTCGGGAATGTCGTCTACTTCCCCCGGTTCACTGTTGTCCGGGAACTCGGCGGGTCTTCCTTCCAAGGCATCTCCTAGGAATTTCCAAGTAAATCCCTGCTGCGCGGCAACGATTTCCTCCGGAGTACCGACACTCACGACACGGCCTCCCCCTACGCCGCCTTCCGGGCCAAGGTCGATCACATAGTCCGCGGCCTTGACCAGTTCCATATTGTGCTCGATGACCAGTACCGAATGTCCGGATTCCGTCAAGCGGCGGAACAGTTTCAGCAATACGTCAAGATCCGAGAAATGAAGCCCCGTTCCCGGTTCGTCCAGAATCAGAAGTTTACCCTTTCCCTTGCCGTCCTTGCTGTTCTTATCTTCGTCCAGCAGGATCTTGGCCAGCTTCAACCGCTGGTTTTCCCCTCCGGACAGAGTATTGAGTGACTGCCCAAGAACAATATGTCCCAGGCCGACATGCACCAGAAGGTCGAGTTTGGACATGATGCGCCTGCCTTGTGCCGAGTGTTCGCATGCAAAAAATTCCATCGCCTGCCGGACGGTCATCTGCAGCACGTCAGACACGTTCTTGCCTCGGATGTAGATGGACAGAGCCTCCTGCCCATACCGGGTACCGTCGCAAAGAGGACACGGGACGAAAATGTCCGACAAAAACTGCATTTCCACCTTTTCGCTCCCCATACCGGCACACCGGGGACATCTTCCATCCCCATGGTTAAAGGAAAAAAAACCGTTTGTCAGGCCTCGGGATCTGGCCGCTTCCGTTTTGGCAAACAAAGCGCGGACATCTTCGAAAATACCCGCGTACACGGCAGGAGTCGAACGGGGCGTACGAATCAGCGGACTCTGGTCAACCATGACCGCCTGGGAAAGATGCTGCCAACCGTCAATGCCTCGCACACAGCCCGGACGTTCTTCCGTCGATTCGCCGCGATAGCGGCAATTGTTCAGATAAATGACATCGTGAGCCAGTGTACTTTTACCGGAACCGCTCACGCCCGTCAGGCAGGTGTATACCCCCAGGGGAACATCCACGTCCAAGCCGTTCAAATTGTTGCATGACGCTCCGCGAATACGGAGCCAGCGGGCAGACTTAAGGCGTTTTTCCGGAATGGGAATACTTTGTCTTCCGCTCAGATAGGCACCAGTCACGGACTCATCGATACCGGAAATTCCCTCCGGTTCTCCGGAGTATACGAGTTTCCCGCCCGCTGCTCCGGAACCCGGTCCCATATCGATCAGGTAATCGGCAGCTCGCATAACGGATTCCTCATGCTCCACCACTACCAGCGTATTGCCCCGGTGACGAAGACGCCGCATGGCATCCACCAGGCGTCCCGTGTCGCGAGGATGCAAGCCGACGGTCGGCTCGTCCAACACGAACAGGGTATCCGTCAAAGAGGCCCCCAGGCAAGTCGTCAAGCTTACGCGTTCGATTTCCCCGCCGGACAAGGTACGTGTCGTGCGGTCGGACGTGATATATCCAAGTCCGACCTCGTTCAAATACGCAATGCGAGAACGCAATTCAGCAACCGCGTTTTTTAATGACGAATCATTGCCGGCATGAGGTACAATGTGATCATCCACCCATGCGAGCAATTCGTCCATAGGCATTCCGTGAAGATCCGGCAGCGTTTTTCCGTCGATTGTAAAACACATGGATTCCTTTCGCAGACGCCTGCCGCAACATTCCGGACAAGTCGAATATTCACGGAATTTACTCAGCCAGACACGAATCATCATCTTGTGCGTCTGGGACTCCAAAGCCTTAAAGAAACCGACCAGGCCATACCACTTGTCCTCTTCCCACGCAGCCCTCCAATCGGGAGTTTCTCCCTCCATCACCCAGCTGCGTTCCCTGTCCGTCAGCTTGTTCCACGGGACATTCGTTCGAATGCCGCCCACGCGTTTGACCGCACGCATCAGATCCTTTTTGCATTCGGCCACGCGCCCTGATTCAAAAATGTGCAGGGCGCCGTCCTTCAGGCTGCGAGCCGGGTCTATAGCCCGTGAATAATCAATGGAAATAATGCGTCCATAGCCTTTGCATGCCGGACAGGCCCCCAGGGGAGAATTGGATGAAAACAACCCCGGCACGGGTTCCATCAGCGGGAACCAGTCACCGCGGAAAGACACCGGATCCCCCCACTCCGCTCCATCCGTGGAGGGAATCAGCCACACGACATTTCCTCCCAGATTCATCGCCGCGTCCACGGCCTCCATCAGGCGTTTTCGGGAGTCTTCCACCAGGCGGATACGGTCCTGAATAACCACCACGCCGTCCTCGGCATCAGCAGAAGCAATTCCGCTCGCCAAGCCGGCAGGAGAATCCTCCTCCAAGCGTTCCGGCTTTCCGGCTGCCAGAACCCGCACATATCCCTGCGCGGACAAATCGCGGCGCATGGCTTCGTCATCCATGCCTTCCGGCCTGCGAACGCAAAAAGCCACAAGAAGATTGCACCCCTCCGGCCATGAGGCAAAAGCCTTGTCACAAATCTCGGCCGGCGTCATCGGATGAACCTCCCTCCCCGTCTCCGGGTCATGCCCTACGGCCAGGCGGGAAAAAATGAACTTCCAGTACTCATGCAGTCCCGTCATCGTACCCACAGTCGAGCGCGACGTGCGGATTGAATTGCGCTGATGCAAGGCAATTGCCGGGAGGATATTGCCAACGGAGTCCACATCGGGCTTCTTCATCCTGTCCATGAACTGCCGGACATAGGGGGAAAACGTTTCCATATAACGCCGTTGCCCCTCGGCATACAAAGTATGCATCGCCAGACTCGTTTTTCCGGATCCCGACGGCCCCGTTACCACAGTTAACGCCCCCAGAGGAATATCTACATCAACATTCTTTAAATTATGCTCTCGGGCTCCACGAATCGAAATGGACCTGCGGTCACTGCTCATGAGCGCAAGCTAGCACTTTCCCAGGAATCATTCCAGTTCTCTGGAAGTCATGTTAAAAACAGGACGTGTTTTTGACTTCATCAACGACCACAAGAATAAACGCCCGCATGCCATCAAGCATACAGGCGTTATCCGTTTACTACTACCTATGAAACCAACACTTTCTCTAGTGAGGGTCCCCAAATGCTCTCTCCTTCATTTGGAAACCATGTTGCTTATGTGGGTAAGACAACAGGAAACATTCCTGTGTTCATTTTTTTGATTAGCTTTTTGTCATACAATTTTACATCAAATTACACTAATAATCCCTCCTTCCTTCGAGTTTATCGACCCGATTGGCCAAATCCCTGATACTCAGCGCCATCTCCGAAATGGAAACAGAAGCTTCGCGCAAGACCTCGGCATGTTTCTCCGCCAATGTCCGGTAATCGTGGTACACGACCCCGAACGCGACGGCAAACACGGCACCGACGCCCATTTTGGCCAGCTGTCCGGTGGAAAGACTTTTCAAGTATTCGCACATACCTTCTCAAGCCTCCTCCGCAACCGGTTGTTGTCTTGTTTTTCCATCGTACGGCAATCCATCGTCGCTTGGGAAATCCCACGTCAACGATCCGCTGCAGCCGGACAGCCAGCCTATGGCCCCGGCAAGCAAAGCCGCTATCAGGTAGGACAGAATCCTGGCCCACACGGGTTTCATCCCGCGGTCTGCCAACTTCCGTTCTGCCTGTTCACGGTATTCCCGCACTTTTTCCTTTTGTTGTTGTGTCAGGTCAGACATGACGCCACGGTAAGAAGGCCCCCCTTCTCCGTCATCCCGTCCAAAAGGTTTTCATCACGTCGAAACCGTGACACAGCCTGCAGGAAAATTGATTTGACCCGGCGGGGGCTTCGGGTTTATACAGAAATCCTAACCAAACCGGAGGCTCGTTAAACGACCGTGGAGGACGATATTATTTGTACTGAAAAAATCATAGCCGATCGCAAAACTTTCTTTTTGGATCTCAAGCAGAATTCCAGAGGACAGGTAATCCGCATTACTGAAAAGGTCAGTTCCAACCGGGACCGCATTATGGTTCCCGCCGAAATTCTGGATGACTTCATCGCAGCATTGCAGGATATACGCAAATCCGTTTCTTCTTCCTCTCAGGAAAGAGAAGAGGAAGAATAAATGCATCATCCCAAACCTTCATCAAGGGAGACTGTTTCAGTCTCCCTTTTTTGAAGATGGGGTTCCCGTTCCGATTCATCATTGACGCGGAATGCTCTGTCATCCCGTCTCCGAGTTTCTTTCCCGACTTCCGCACCATTTTCAATAACATACGACATGGACATCAATCTCAATACCTACCTGCGCAACTTCCCTGACGAAAACGGCTATTTTGGCGAATACGGAGGCATGTACCTCCCACCGGAACTCCTTCCCGCCTTTCAGGAAATTGCGGAGGCCTACCAAGCCATCTGCCATTCCGCCCAATTCATCAACGAACTGCGCCGCATCCGGCGCCAGTTCCAGGGACGTCCTACGCCGGTCTACCATTGCGAACGCCTCTCCCGCCTGCTGGGTACGTGCCAGCTCTACCTCAAGCGCGAGGACCTCAACCACACGGGCGCTCACAAGCTTAACCACTGCATGGGAGAAGGACTTCTGGCCAAATACATGGGAAAAAAGAAACTTATTGCCGAAACGGGAGCCGGGCAACACGGCGTTGCCCTGGCAACAGCTGCCGCCTTCTTCGGATTGGAATGTGAAGTACACATGGGAGCCGTCGACATCGCCAAACAAGCGCCCAACGTCACCCGTATGAAAATCCTCGGTGCCAAAGTCATCCCCGTCACGGAAGGCAATGCGACACTTAAGGAAGCAGTGGACTCCGCCTTTCGTTCCTACCTTGAAAGCTACAAGGATTCCATCTACTGCATCGGCTCCGTCGTAGGCCCTCATCCCTTCCCTCTCATGGTCCGAGATTTCCAGATGTGCGTCGGCGTTGAAGCACGTGAACAATTCCTGGAAATGACCGGACTCCTTCCGGACGCCATCTGCGCCTGCGTCGGCGGCGGCAGCAATTCCATGGGCTTCTTCACCGCCTTCCTTGGTGATCCCGTCGACATCTACGGTGTCGAACCTCTCGGCAAAGGCCCGAAACTCGGCGACCACTCCGCATCAATCACCTACGGGAAAAAAGGCATCCTGCACGGATTCGAAAGCATCATGCTTCAGGACGAAGAAGGAAATCCGGCCCCCGTCCATTCCGTCGCCAGCGGCTTGGACTATCCGTCCGTCGGCCCCGAACATGCCTACCTGCACGACATCGGTCGTGTCACCTATGATACAGTCACGGATGATGAAGCCATCGACGCCTTCTTCAAACTCTCCCGCTATGAAGGGATCATCCCGGCCTTGGAAAGTTCACATGCCGTTGCCTACGGTATGAAACTCGCCAAAACCATGAAGTCCGGAGCCATCCTGATCAACTGTTCAGGGCGCGGAGACAAAGACGTCGATTACGTCGCTGAACACTACGGCTACGGAGACGACCGTTAAAACATCCGGCCAGTCCAGTTATCCACATCCCGAGCGCCGGATGGTTCTGTTGCCCCCAACAACCGTCCGGCGCTCAGTCTCTCCACCCTCCCCATCACACCACTATGAACGTCATCGCCATTGCCAACCAGAAAGGCGGGGTCGGAAAAACAACGACAGCCATCAATCTGGCCGCAGCCCTTGCCCAGTTGAAAAAGAAGATCCTGCTTATCGATCTTGACCCGCAGGCCAACGCTACCAGCGGACTCGGTATAGATGCCCCCGAAGGCACCAGCCTTTACCCGGCCCTGATCGGTTCCCAGTCCATTGAAGAATGTATCCTCGAAACCGGACGTAAAAACTTGTCACTCATCCCGGCCAACATGGATCTGGCAGGAGTGGAAATCGAACTTGCCCAGTCGGGCAACCACCTCGTCCGCCTCAGGGAAACTCTCCAACCTCTCCGTGATGCAGACAATTACGACTTCTGCATTCTCGACACACCTCCTTCCCTCGGCGTCCTGATGACCTCATCCCTCGCCGCCTGCGATGAAGTCCTTACCCCCCTTCAATGCGAGTGGTTCGGCTTGGAAGGACTTGCCAAAATCCTGCATGTCATCTCACAAATATGCCTTTCCGGCGTCAATCCGACCCTACGGCATGAAGGAGTGCTGATGACCATGTACGATGGTCGCACCAACCTTTCCAGACAAGTCGTCGAGCAAGTCCAGCAGTACCTGCCCGACACCCTCTACTCCACTGTCATCCCTCGTTCTATCCGCCTCGGCGAAGCCCCGAGCTTTGGCAGAACCATCTTTGAACACGACCCTGCCGGTATCGCTTCCCAAGCTTACATGGCTGCCGCCAAACTTTTCGTCAAGCGACATAAAAAGCATAAATAAACCTTCCAGTGAAAACAAACACCACAGTTGAATTTTAAAATTCAACTGTGGTGTTTTATTGCTCCTTAATAACTTACCTCCTACCAAAGATCATGCGATCATAGGTTTCGTTAGCAAACTTGTGATTGGGGTGGTTGACGTTCATGTAGGCATCGTGAAGTGGATGCGCGGGATCCGACTCAATACGCCTGGCCTCATTGGAGGAATCCGGTGTCGGAGTACTTTCTCCCTTCAAGGGAGATTCTCCAACCATGAGAGCAACCTCCCTCATCAGGCGGATGAACTCGGGATTGCCGCCGAAAGAAGGATTCTCCATCAATTCGGAAGCATCAATGCCTGCGCGTTCCGACAGTCTCTCCACCATCGTGGCCGCCTGCCTCATATTGCGTTCATAGGACCCTCCCCACTCCTGCTGGAGAGATTGTTCCGCAATGTTCATCTGTTCTTCCAGCCGGGCCTGAGCATCGGCAGCAGCCTTCTGGTATTCCACGGCATATCTCTGGCTAAGGGCAGCCATAGCCTGTGGAGGCACGCCGTACTCGTAGGCAATGCCGGCCATGTCACGGGCCATCTCTGTGTTCCATTCCTCCGGAGAGATGCCTTCCGGACACTCCAAGGAAAATTCCTCGCACGTATCGGGCAACCCCACCATACGGCGAAAGGTCACCATCCTGTCTTTTTGATCATGTCCGGGATAATTCCGCATCTTCTCCATGGCTGCATAGCTTTTAGCCAAAGCTGCCGGGGAACGGAATTTAGTCAGCGATTTCTCGACATCCTTGAGCTCCTCGAATTTCTTATACCATTCCGGTACGAAATTTCCGTCCGGAGTAACAATGCCGTCTACGACCGGGAACGGAATATCCGAAGAATTTTCCGGTGATACATCCGCAGAGGTCTCCCTGGCGGGAGAATCCGGCATGTTATTCGTTTCCTCTCCGGCAGATGCGAGCCCGGGCTGCTGTTCAGCTTCGGGAGCTGCAGCGGCATCTTGCAGGAGGGTTTTCCTGAGTTGTTCCTTATCTTGGTTTTGTTGTTCCATATGATTTGATTATTATTATTGTTGCTTATTGTTCAGGAGTCCGGAATCCGGCCTCCGTTTCCATTTCTTCCTCCAAAGGTTCAGGAACGCTTTCCCTCTCCCTCCGGGCAAGATTCAATTGATGCCGTACATAGAGGAAGACCTCCCGGTACGCATCACGCCGCATGGCATCCAGAGGATCGAATGAGCCGGATTGCCCTTGAAAGACGGGCAAATGAACCTCGAAATGTCTTTCCAGTTCCTTCAGTACTTCCCCTCCTTCTTCGGAACCCAGCACACGTAAAAGCTGCCGGCGGCGGCTTTTTTGCAGGAACAGGCATTCTTCCAGAATCCCTTCCTTTCCGTTTCCCTCCGTACGATACGGTACAGGATATTCATTCATGGCATCATGCCTCCTTCCGGTATTGAAGACACGGACGGAGATGCGCTCTGTCCGGTCAATTCGGCCAGGAGAGAGGCCAGTGCTTCACTATTCCCGCTTTCATCCTGCTGCATCTGGGTAGATTCGCCGTTTTGTCCGGCCACTGTCTGGCGCGATTCTTCTTCTCGTTCCCGGCGAATTTTCCGCACCTCTTTCATACTCTTCAGCATTTTCTCCGGCGCCCCGTCAAACCGGCACGCCATACGGAAACAGGCATCCCAGTCCACATGGTCCAGCAAACCGGGAGAATAGGAGCTCATCATTCCCAGGCGCTGAAGGCTCCTGTCGATTCCTTCGCTCTGGATACGGCGCAACACCAGAGCAATCCGAGACTGGTACACGACACGCGGTTCGCCGATACCCAGAAGTCCGTCTGCTCCCTTCTTCATCACAGCCTCGGGTGGCCGGGGAAATTTTCCCTGCCGGAAAAGAAGTGCGAAAATGCGACACATGATCGGGTACAGGTCGCTGACAAACAATGTAAAAGACGGAGAAAACATCAGAACTCGTTCGTTTTCCCGGGCCATCACCTCCGTCGCTGTCATTGATCCGGCCCGGCTACCCCACAACTCCAGCATAGGAAGGTAGAAAGCTCTACGGATGGCATCCTGTTTCTTGTCCAGGCGATCCATGCCGATGTCATATCTTCCCTGAGTAGCCCACTCCTTCGGCAGATGCAATGAAGCGGCTTCGGGAGTAATGACCGTGCGGCCTCCGGCACGCATGTCGACCTCGCCGATTTGGTTAGCAAGTTCCAGAATACGGGGGAAGGCGGCCACTTCACCGAGTGTATCAAGTATCCTGTTGAGAAATTGAGCTTGCCGAATTTCCGGAAAAACAAGCCTCCCCGGAGCCAGTCCATAAGGGGTATCCCCCCATTTCAAGAACCGGCTTACCAGGTATGGAAACTCCCGATATCCTCCCTCTTCCGTCAGCGTACGGTCATCAAGGGAAATATAAAGGCTTTCGTACGGCATATTGAGGGCATCCTCCCGTTTCCTGTTTCTGGACACTCTGGGACGGACGGCATGCAGGAAGCGCAAAACGGCGGTATGGAGGTCATTGCCTTCTTCAATGATTTTGCGGGCTTTGGGGCCGAGGTTCCTCCGTCCGAACATCCGTTCCGCCTGGTAGGCGCTCAACGAAAACTCGCGGAAGTACGTATCCACCTTTCCTTCTTCATTTTCTGCACAGCAAAATCTGCCGCAGGGAATGTGGGTGAACATCAAAGCCCCCGTAGAACTCACACCGGAGTACAAACTCCCCGTACCGAAAGCGACGCGGTCAAGAAAACATTCGTGGATTTCCGTATAAAAATTGGAAACCGATAATTCCTTGAGTGCAATTTCCGAACATTCGTTGTACCAGCTTTCCGCCTCATCCCCGCCAATACCGTCGGGAGCGGCCCATTTGAACCAGACTTCATGACTCGGGGTAATGTAACTCATATGCCCGCTAGCCAGCTTCTGGCATGCCTCCACAGCTGTCGTGTCGTAGAGGTGTTCTCCGGCAGTGCCGCCGGGAAAGGAAGATTCTTCCTCCTCCGAGACCCTGCGGGGCAGGACATACTCCCGCAGGGCATCCCACCAAGGCTCCCAGGGAGCGCGGGCTGTCTTCAGAGAAGAGAAGGCAGCCAAGGTGGATTCCAATTGATTGGATTGAACCATAATCGTAGTTGTCGATAGAGCGACGAAAAATCGTCACCCGAGTGTTTTCCTTAATTCTCCGGGAGAAGAAAGCTCCCGAAGGCTGGCCTCGGCTTCTCCCCGGTCATGCATCACGGTAGAGAGAAGCGTTTTCCGCCTTCTGACTCTCGCGTTGTAATCCCCGGCGGTATCCTGCAGCACCTCTTCCTTCTGCACGGGGGGGGCAGGAGTCGGGGCTACAGGTATGGATGGTGTTTTCATGAATCCCATATCGTGTTGTTCTTTCTTTTGTTATTATTGGTTGGAATCGTTGTTGTCATGGCAGATGCTTCTTCCTTGGCAGGCAAGCCTCAGAGTCCGTTCCACCGGATAAAATGCAGGACGGTTCCGCAATCGCCCGCCCCGGATGAATCCAGCCAGAGGAAACCTTGCGTAATCCGGCACAAACCGGGGGACCAGAAGAGGATTCCCCGCCATGAAGTGGATGAACCAGGCATCGCATCCTTTTTCATCATAACTGTATTCGGGGTTGATGATATGAGCACGGAAGTCCCGGGAAAACACGGGACGAGCCATCAGGACAAGTCCGCTCTCATTCACCAGAACTCCTCGCTCCAAGTGAAGCAAGAAATCCTTCTCCGCAGAACGGCCTGCCCATGCATAGTAACTCCTGGTCATCTCCCGGGCATCCGCCCAGTCTTCCGGGCGAGGTTGGAAATACTCTTCGTTCATACCAGATAAGGATTATCCATCATGACAACTTCCTGTCTGCCAACGGACTTCCCCAACCACTCCATTTGCAGCACGGGCGATACGGCCCGGAAAACAATACTCGTCTTCCCAACGACCACCCCATAGCAAATCCCGGACGTTTTTCCGGCTTTTACTTCCAGGCAACCTCCAGAAAGCACCGTTGCACGGTAGGTCTCTCCGACACGTACATTCTCCCGGATCAAGCGGGATTGCTTCCGGGATCTTATCTTCTGTTTTGGCAATTTCTCGCTCATGCGTTGAACAAATAACCATATTTTCCAAATTTCACATCATATTTGAGACCAGCGCAATACGTGCCGCAGACAACACCCCGGAGGCAGGTATTCCCCACTTCGAATACAAGAAGCCAAATTCTGTTTTTTCCCGTAAAAGTGACTGAATTCCGGAACGCGGAGGGTTCCAAGTCAATGTTCCCCCACCGTCTCCGGTCAAGGAAGAGATCAACAGAACATTATGAAATACGAAGAATCGCCCTACAGCGTACTCGGCATTTGCAACGCCGCCTTAAGCCGGATTGGCGAAGCACCCTTGATATCGCTGAATCCCAACCAATCGTCGGCAGCACGCTATTGCCACCTCCACTATCATCCGGCACGAAGGGAAACTCTGACACTCGCCAGGTGGACATTCGCCACCCGCAGCACCACCCTGTACCCAGAAGCAGATATGGATACCAACTCGCCTTATGCGGCACGGTTCAATCTGCCATCAGACTGCCTGCGCGTACTTGATGTCGATTGCAACGATTGGACTCTCCAGGGAAGACGGATCCTGGCGCGTGCCTCCAGCCTCCGAATCTCCTACATCGCCGATCTGGAAGACGGAGAATTATTCGATCCGCTCTTCACGGAAGCGTTGGTTACCCACCTGGCGGAAAAACTCGCCGTCCCTCTGACTACCAGCCAGAGTCTCAGACAAAGCCTTGCTCAGGAATTCCACAAGGTCATCCTGCCTCTGGCCGCCACGACCAATGCCGTCCAGTCACATTCCAACGATACCCATCCGCTCAAGCGGATTCTCGGAAACCGTGTGAATAACCCGCGCCGGATATGTGAATAATTGCAACAACTCCTATCAAAACATAATATAATACACTAACCAACAACAATAAACAATATATTCAAGCACTGTGGACAACTTGTGAATAACACGGGAACAAGGTGAGAATAAACAATCTTCACCCATCGCG
Source organism: Akkermansia sp. N21116 (assembly GCF_029854705.2). Taxonomy (NCBI): domain Bacteria; kingdom Pseudomonadati; phylum Verrucomicrobiota; class Verrucomicrobiia; order Verrucomicrobiales; family Akkermansiaceae; genus Akkermansia; species Akkermansia sp. N21116. The sequence continues at coordinate 2,148,647 of NZ_CP139035.1, read as the reverse complement.
GAACAAGCAGTTATCCACAATACGGCCTCATGCCGAGGCACAAATAAAAACACCGATATGAAAGCCATCGAATGCATCCAGAACTTTGCCTCCAATGTCCGGTTGGCAAACTTCAGGCTCAGCAGCGCCCAGGTGATCTTGTCCATCGTATCCGGTCATCACCGGCATAGCACCATTGTCGAGCATACGGGGCTCCATCCCAATACGGTCACGAATATCCTCAGGGATCTGATCGGCCAGGGATACGTCCGTAAATTCGGAGACGAACGCCCCTACGTTTATCGCACAACGAAGAATGGCAATACCATCTGCATCCGGCTGCTCCGAAACAACAACGACAACAACAATCGATAAAACGCCCCGTCGCACAGCATGGACAACGACCTTCTGAGTATCAGGGAAAAACGGCTCTGGCTCGCCGACATCTTCCGTAATGAAACAGGAGAATACTCCCAGGCGGACAAATTCAAAGCCCTCGTGGAAGACACCAAACTTGCAGCCATTCAACAGGAGGAGGAAGAACACAACGAGAAAAAACGCCGGACGGACAGGGACAGCCTGCTCCACCTCCTGGCGACACTGCCTCCACCCAATCCTGTTTTCCGTCAAGCGGAAACCAACGAAGAGCCTCCCACCCAAACTACTTGAGTACGGTTCCCGTATTCGCAACAACGCGCCCCCGGCGGACAAGTCTCCTCCGGGGGCGTTTGCATGGAACCGTCAAAAAGGGAAAAACCTACTTTGCGTCCGAAACAATAATCCTCTTTTTGGCATGAGCCTCCCGCCGAAGTTCATCGGCATAAAGACTTGCCGCACGATCACGACGAACACTCTCCAGCGCACTCTTCAATGTCGGTTTTGCCTCTTCAAAAGAAGGGATTCTCTCCTCGACAACAGGTCCGGCCTGGAAAATGTGCCAGCCCAAAGGACTTTCCACCAGCACTGGCTCGCCGTCGGGGAGGGCAAATAAATCTACACCCTTCAGCAAATCCTTCCTGTCTGCCGTCACCACGCCCAGTTCCCCGCCCTTCCTGGCGGTGGCAGTGTCCTCACTGTGCCTTGCCGCCAGATCGGAAAATGAAACTCCGCTTTGCAATTCGGCAGCCACAGCCTCCATCTTCTGCTTGACCTCACTGGAATCATGGTGCAGACCCGCCTTGAAAATGTGTTTGAGCGTACGGTGGCGGGGAACCTTGATTTTTTCCCGGACGCGATCATAATAAACCTTGAGATCCGTATCGGACACGGGCACCGACTCATCAATGCTCCGAACTAGCATCGCCTGCTGTTTCAAGCGAGCTGTAATCTTGTCAGCCAACTCCTTATCAGTTAGTTCCTGCACATGAAGCGCCTCAAGAAACGCCTGTTCCCCTTCTGGGAAACGCGCTCGGAGCTCCTTAAAATACCGGCCGGACAATTCTCCCTGATCGGGCAGCCTCATGTCATTGGTACGCGTTTTCAAACGCAACAGGGCAGCTTCAACCAAGTCGTACATAGCCTGAATGCGCAAAGTCTCCTGCTGCTGGGGAGTCAACACTTCTGACGAAGTGGGATCCCACCCCCGGCGCCATCCGCGCGTGTAGGCGATTTCCGCCTTGCGGCGTTCAAGCTGGTTTCTGGTAATAGGTTCCCCGTAAACGAGAGCGATCGCATCCGAATTATCGTTGAACGGGTTGTCCATCGGCTTGAAATGCGCCCGGAATCTCCCGGAAAGATACCCGTCCCATACATAAAGATCCCCTACTATATAAAGGAGAAATAAGGAATAAAATGTGAGTTTGAAGGCAAACTTCCGGAATGGATTCGTCATCATAAATGCTAATGCAGAAACAGGCTTACCGCATCAAGCCATGAGAGGACGACCTTGGCAAGCACGATTCTCCGTCTTTTTTCATCCCCGTCATTCGGGATGCGCCGGCATTCCATCTTGAATTGTCACAGGATGCAGTTACAATGACCCGAGACCGACTTTCCCCCACATCTGCATCATGCCATTGACAGGACAACACAATCTGACAGGACAGGGAGACTTCCTGATCCTCAACAAAATTTCGCTCAAGGCTCTGCTCGCCCTTGAAAAACAAGTCGGAACCGCCAACGCCTTTTACCTGATGGAAGAGACATGCCCCCTGGACTCTCCCGTCGAACACTATCTGAACGCAAAGTCCTCCGCCGGCATTTCTTTCCGGGTGGATATGAGCGACCTAAAAAAACTGCGGGATTTTCTCCAGGAAAAACTCGCCGACCACAAAACCATTATTTATCTTCCCGGCGTTGTCTCTTCAATCAAAGGTTCCCTCTGCCATATCCCCGACTACATTCTAGAAGCCCTGGGAGACTTCAACATCCCTCCCACTCCGGTATTTGTCGCCTATTACGGATCCTCCATTCTGAAAGCTGAAGTACCTACGGAATCTGAAGGGACTACCTACATATCCATTCTCCCCAAGCTGGAGGAAGGACCCGATATCGCTACACGAACAGCCGAAGCCTGGATGGAAGCCTCCGCCGACCAGTTCGCCACCCTTCCTCAATTGCAAGGCTCCCTGGCCGCTGCCATCCTTACGGGAATGAAGCAGCACATGGATGCCCGCATTATCGACGGCATCGACGACTCCACCCTCACATTCGGCAAGCTCCTCGGCGCCTCCATCGCCTTTTCCAAAAGGCTGGCCCAAATTACCTCCGACCGCCGCATCGGTATCATTCTTCCGCCTGGCAAGGGTGCCACCATCGCCAACCTGGCCTGCATCTTCGCCGGCAAAGTGCCCGTCAACATCAACTACGCCAACTCGGAAAGCGCGTTCAAAAGTGCCGTCGTCCAATCGGGCATCGAACGGTTTATTACGGCGGATACCTTCATGCGCAAACTCCAGGCTTTCCCCTGGCCGCCCCAGAGAGACCTGATTTTCATTGAGCGTGAACTGCAGGGAATCTCCAAGAGTGTAGCCCGCTGGGTCATCATCTCCCGCATCACACCGGCCCACATGCTGATCAAATGGTTGAAGCTCGACGACTTTTCAGCGGAAGACGAGGCCATCCTCCTCTTTACCTCCGGCTCATCCAGCGAACCGAAGGGAGTTCCTCTCTCCCACCGCAACATCATGGGCAACATTGCCCAGTGCGCCTCTCGAATTGTCCTGAAACCCAAAAGCCGTTTCCTGAGTTCCCTGCCCGTTTTCCACGGCTTCGGTATTACCATCGGGCTCTTCTTTCCTTTAATAGCCGGACACGACTACGTCACCTACCCCTCCCCGGTGGAAGCCAAGCGTCTAGGAGAATTGATCAAGCTGTATAATACCGGCTTGGTCGTCTCAACGCCCACATTCCTGCGCGGATTCATGCGTCGTTGCCCAGCCGACACATTCAGCGGAGTACAGTACCTCATTGTAGGAGCAGAAAAACTTCCGGCGGATCTCGCCAAGTCCTTCACTGATAAATTTGCCGTAACTCCGCTGGAAGGCTATGGCCTTTCTGAGGCGTCTCCCGTCTGTGCGGTCAATTTCGAGAATCCGAACCCCGTTCCCGGTTCTCCCCACGTCATCCCCGGACTCAAAAAAAACTCCGTCGGAGAATGCCTGCCTGGAATTGCCGTCCGCATCACCGATCCATACAGCGACAAACGCCTCCCCATGAACTACAAGGGGATGATCTGGCTGAAAGGGGTCAACATTTTTAGCGGTTACCTCGGCAAAGAGAAACTCAACCGCCAGATATTCCAGGACGGATGGTTCCGTACGGGAGATATCGGCTCCTGCGACATGCAGGGGTTCCTGCGTATTGAAGGCAGACTCGCGCGGTTCTCGAAAATCGCCGGAGAAATGGTTTCCCACGAAGTCGTGGAAGCCGCCCTCATGCAAGCCTTCCATATGGATCCGGGAGATGAAGAACGCCATCTAGCCGTCGTCTCCATCCCCGATCAGCAAAGAGGCGAGGCCATCGCCATGCTTTCCACGACCATTCGCGAGTATATTCCCCAGCAAATCATGTCGTTACGGTATGCCCTTCTGGATCAAGGAAATCCGGCGATATGGTGTCCGAAGGAGATCATTCCCGTCAACGAAATCCCGATTCTGCCCACGGGCAAGCTTGATCTGGCCAAGTGCAAGCAAATCGCTTACGAAGCCCTGAAGCTCACCCAGCACGACATTTAATTCCCCCTCCATGGCTTTCTCCCTGCAACAGCCGGGCTCCGTCTCCCCCGATCCCGCCAGGAACGCCCTATCGGTCACCCAGCTCATGGACCGCATCGGCAATGCGGTGCGCGTTTCTGTCGGCACCCAATGGGTCGAGGGCGAAATCAGCAACCTCAGCATACCCTCCAGCGGCCACATCTACTTTACACTGAAGGATGCTGGAGCGCAGATCTCCTGTGTCTTCTTCCGCTTCCGCGCTACGTCATGCCGAGTCCAATTCCGCGACGGGCTCAAGGTGCGCGTCTTTGGCGAAGCCTCAGTCTATGAAAAACGGGGACAGGTGCAGTTGAACCTGACGAAGGTGGAAGAATCCGGCATCGGGGAACTCCAGATGCGCTTCATGGAATTGAAGCAGAAACTGGAAGCCGAAGGCCTCTTCGCCCCCGAACTCAAGAAACCTATTCCCGCATTCCCGAAAGCTGTCGGACTGGTCACCTCCGCCACAGGAGCCGCTCTGCAAGACATGAGGCATATTTTTGAAGAGAGAGCCCCATGGGTGCGCGTCTATTTGATTCCGGTCCCCGTCCAGGGGGAAGGAGCGGAAGTCCATATCGCCTCGGCTATCCGCGCCTGGGGCAACGCTCCCTCCAACGGACTGCCCGCCATCGATACCCTGATTGTCGCCCGGGGCGGCGGTTCCATTGAAGATCTCTGGAACTTCAACGAAGAAATCGTCGCGCGAGCCATCGTCGCCTGTCCTCTCCCTGTCATTAGCGGAGTAGGGCATGAAATCGACTTCACCATTGCCGACTTTGCCTCAGACCTGCGTGCCCCCACCCCCACGGCAGCTGCCGTCCTCGCAACACCGGACGGCCCAGCCCTTCTCCAGAAACTCGAAACGGCCCGGCGTTCCCTAATGGCCAGGGTTTCGCATACGCTCTCCCGCGCCAGACTCAATCTGGAATTCTATGAGCGCAGCCGATTGACGCATCCCTCCGATTTGATCGCCCCCTTTGCCCAGGAACTGGACTCCCTCGAATATGAACTAGGAGAATCCGTCGGAAACCGCCTGACACGGCAAAGCCACCTGCTGGATGCCCTGGAAGTTAAGATCAAATCCCGCCATCCCAAAATTCTGAACGAACACCGTAAAGAACAACTCGATGTCCTGCGGCAAAAGCTCGAAACAGCTGTCCGCAACAAACTACAAGCCCTCAAGGCTACCATCGACCTTCAGGAATCCCGTATCCGTGCAACCAGCCCCGAGAAAACCCTCCGCCGAGGATACGCCCTTGTCCGAACGGAATCCGGTAATCTTGTAAGAAATCCCGACGCCGTTTCCTGCGGTGAACTTCTCCATATCACGGTGGATCAGGGAGCCCTTGACGCCCGCAAAGTTTAGGGCATCATAACGGGTATGGTTCCCGGTACTCCCGCACTCCGCTTCAAAAAGCGTCTGCTCTTCCTGTGCACCGTCCTGCTTCTGACCGTTCATGCCCCGGCCCGACAAGCCGATGCAGACGATTCCCAGCGCCTCTACCCCTACGGTGGTCCGTCACCGGAAGAAATCATGGCACTCGGCAATCCCTATGCCAGCAAACAGGAACTCATCGGCATTCTGAACCGCGTTTTTTGCGATCCGGAGGATTGCCGTTCCTGGCTTGTTCCCAAATCGGGGGGCATCTCCCTGTTCGATGGTTTCATTCCATGGAATACGCCGGTCTCCGGCATTGGGAAAACATGGAGAACCCCGTCGGAACTCCCCCCAATGAAAACATCACGCAAACCGCTCGACGGTGTCCGTATCGCCATTGATCCGGGACATCTTGGCGGCAAGTGGGCCTACCGTGAACAGAGGGAAACACTCGTCGAAGGCAAATATCCCGTCCGCGAAGGCACAAGCACGCTCATCGTCTCAGAACTGCTCGCCCGCTACCTCAAAGGCATGGGAGCGAATGTCCTTCTCCTGCGCGACTCCGCCACGCCGGTCAGTACCCTCACCCCGGAAATCATTGCCAAAAGGCTTGCTAAAATGCGCAATACCAAGGTAACTCCCAGCCTGCAACGGGAAGCAGACATGTTTTTCGTCCGCCGGGTAGAAATCAATGCCCGCGCCGCCAAACTCCGCGAGTTCAAACCCGATCTCACCGTCTGCATCCACTTCGATGCCGGTTCCGGCCCCAAGCCAGTTGACAAACTCCATTTGCTCCTCAACGGATCCTACTCCCGCGAGGAACTGGACGATCCTGAATTGCGCCGGGGCATGCTTTCCAAACTCCTGGGTAAAGTTCATCCCGTCGAAGCGGAACTCTCGGCTCATGTAGCCGCCTCAATGGTTCGGCGCCTGCAACTCCCTCCATTCGTGTATGCCGTTCCCAGCAAAAAAGTCAAGGAAGTCCCCGGCAACGATTACCTCTGGTGCCGCAATCTCCTGGCAAACTGCCTCTATCCCGGTCCTGTCATCTATACCGAACCTTATGCCATGCTCAACTCCATCACGGCACGTCGCATGGTGATGGGCGACTATGCCGGCTACCAATACTTTTCCGGAAAAAGGCTTCCCTCCATCTATCGGGAATACGCTCGCTCCGTCGCCGACGGTATCAGGAATTACTTCGTTTCAAAACGCCCAGCCCCGGGAAAGGCCGTTTCGTCATGATCGCTACCGAAAGAGCCAGTTTGTGCTTTACCATGTCCCGGCTAGCGGGTATCAACTGTTGCGCCGGCCAGGTTCGGGCGACCGCTGTACCTTCTCTCGGGAAGGCATAGAGGAAAGTCTGGACATCACAAGGCAGCGTGTCCCGTGAAAGCGGGAGACGGAAGGTCCAAAGACCTTCCGGACGGAAAGTGCCACAGAAAACAAACCGCCCGGGTTCGCCCGGGTAAGGGTGAAAAGGCGAGGTAAGAGCTCACCGCTCCAAGGGTGACCGAGGAGGCATGGTAAACCCCGCGCGATGCAAGACAAACAGGGGAAGAGTAGCCTGCTCGCTGAATCTCCGGGTATTAGTCGCATCCGCCCCCTGAAAAGGGCGGGCGCCGGAAACTCCGGTTTCCGGTGAGAAAAATGGTCGCACAGCGCCTGCAAAGACGTGGACAGAATCTGGCTTACAGAACCTGGCCGGCAATCTTATTCCGTTTATTCCCTCCTCTACCGCCTTTGACAATGTTCCGCGTATTTGCCCTCCCCCATTATTCTCGCAAAGTTTGGATTACATTGGCAATTATAGCAGCAATCTTCTTGTGGGGATGGATTACTTCGCTAAGTATCAGGGAAGAATCCTTCACATGGAACATTCCGGAATGGACGGGAACGGACAAATCAATAAGCCTCATCCTGATCTCCGACCTCCATTTGTCACCCGGCGACGAGAGCCTCCTTCTGAAGATCGTTTCTATCTGCGATGCCCAACAACCGGATGCCGTCCTCCTTCTCGGCGATTTCTCCAGCGGCTTCAACGGATCGTCCGCGATGGCTCCATCCGTTTATGCTCCCCTGCTGGCACAATGCAAAGCCCCAGTCTATGCCGTACTCGGCAATCATGATACTTATTACGGATGGCCTGCCATCCAGAAAGAACTGGAAAAAGCAGGCATCCGCGTCTTCAACCCGGGTTCCACAACCATCACCGGAAAAAACGGTGCCGTCATCCAGCTTGGAGGAGTGGGAGACATCGTTTCGCGACGTTCCATGGTCATCAGGGACGGAGTACCCAAACGGGAACGCAAAGACATGCCCTACATCCTCATGTCCCACTCCCACAATATCGCCCCTCTTATCCCGGACGGGGTCAATCTAACCGTCTCAGGCCATACGCATGGAGGGCAAATCTGCCTTCCGGGAGGCAGGCCATTGGGAGACCTGATCGGCAAGATTCCACATAATGACGTGATCTCCGGCCTGCAATACATCGACGGTCATCCCATCCTCATCACCCGCGGGATCGGGTACAGCCTCCTTCCCATCCGCATTTACTGCCCGCCGCAAATCATCTGCCTGAAACTGACGGCTCCTTCCGTCAAATAGCAGAAACGCTTCCTTCAATTTTCACGTACTCTTAGGATCGTGATTCTTCATCATTACCATCGGTAGTTTCATCCTCGGCCGGTTCCAGATCCTCAAGTTCCTCCTCATGGCGCTTTTTCGGCCAGAACATCCAGACAATCAAAACGGTCAGGAAAAAATAGCCGAAAATCTTGCGCATCAAATCCCACCGTTCCTCCTTGGCCTTCCGGGCTGCTTCCTCAGGCGTCAGCCCGGCCTCGGCAGCAGCCGGAGTCTCCTGACGTTCCGTCATTCCGTCAGTATGAGGCTCCTGGGCGGCAAGAGAACCTGCCAACAAACCGGCGAGAACGGAACACAATAATAACTTCCTTTTCATGATGCGTGTCGCCATTGTACTCAAATATAGAACATGGGCAACCGGGAATCATGGACAAGATTCTCCAATGTAATATTGCCGGCTTCGCGTTCAGCTGCGGCATTAAGTTTCTCCCAAGCCGCACTGACGGAACGAGAAGACTCACCGGATTGTGCCGTGTCATGTGCGAGAAGCGTTCCGTCCATTGCATGAATCACATCCAGAAGGGAAATCGACGATGGGGTATGGGCAAGAATATACCCTCCGTTCTTACCCCTCCGGCTCTCCACCAGTCCGCATTTGCGCAACTCGTTCAGTATCTGAGCAAGAAAATGAACCGATATCGCCTCGCTTTCCCCCAACACGTCTATCTGGGACAATTCGGGCTGTTCGTACCGGCGAGCCAGCTGCACCATCACTCGAACGGCATAATCCAGTTTCTGCGGGATCTTCATGCCATCGGTTTACACTGGTTTTTACATATTCTGAAGAAAAAAAATAGATTTACTCTATTTTTACTTGCTTTTCTCTCTGGCCTCAGGCAAAAAAGCTCTGTTCTCCAGTTTATCAATCAAAATACTCAACTTTAAGTCATGGCAAATAACACACTCTACCCATCGGTTCTCGACACAGTCGGGAATACTCCTCTTGTCAGGCTTAACCGCCTGACGCAAGACCTCGGGGCCTCCGTTTATCTCAAGGCTGAATTCCGCAATCCTCTATTCAGCGTAAAGGACCGAATAGCCAAGGCGATGATCGAATCAGCGGAAGAACAGGGTCTTCTGAAGCAGGGCGGCACAATCATCGAACCAACCTCCGGAAACACGGGTATCGCCCTGGCTGCCATTGCCGCCGCCAAAGGCTACCGCCTGATCCTGACAATGCCGGAAACCATGTCGCTGGAACGCCGGACCCTGCTGCTCCATCTGGGAGCCGAAATTTACCTGACACCCGGTTCCCTCGGCATGAAAGGTTCTATCGCCATCGCCCGCAAACTCAAGCAGCAATATGGAAGTAACGCCTTCATTCCAAGCCAGTTCGACAATCCTGAAAACCCTAAGGTCCACTACCGTACCACCGGACCGGAAATCCTGAATGCGACCAATGGAAACATAGCCGCTTTCATAGCGGGAGTAGGGACCGGCGGCACGATCAGCGGTACGGGCAAATTCCTTAAGGAACATACACGCGCTCGCATCATCGCAGTTGAACCTGCCGGCAGTCCGGTCATATCCGGTGGAGCACCGGGGCCTCACAAAATCCAAGGGATCGGCGCAGGATTCATTCCCGGTAACCTTGATCTGTCCGTTCTTGACGAAGTGCTTGCCATCACGGACAACGAAGCCCTTACGACAGCCCGTAATCTGGCAACCATCGAAGGGATACCAGCAGGAATTTCGACAGGAGCTACCGTTGCTGCGGCCCTGAAACTGGCCTCATTGCCGGAATACTCCGGTAAAAACATTGTCGCCATCGGAGCTTCCGCTACGGAGCGCTATCTCTCCACACCACTTGCCGAAGACTCCCGCAATGCTGCAGAGCACTTGGCCGTCACCTCCATCACTCCTGAAGAAACAACCGCACTTCTCGGTTAAATTCCTTTGAATGTTCTTTTAACCTTATCACTATTTGTAATGAACTACAAGCCAGAAACACTTGCCATCCACGCCGGACAACCGGTCGAAAGCGATACCCTATCCCGGGCTGTCCCCGTATACCGGACTTCCTCCTACGTTTTCAAAAGTGCCGAACATGGGGCCAACCTGTTTGCACTAAAAGAACTGGGGAACATCTACGCCCGCCTGATGAACCCCACTAACGATGTACTGGAACAACGTATCGCCGCACTGGAAGGTGGCGTCGGAGCCCTCTCTCTGGCCTCCGGTACGGCTGCCATCCAGTACACGATCATGAACATTCTCAAGGCCGGAGATGAACTCGTTGCCGCTTCCAACCTCTACGGCGGCACCTACACCATGTTCGATGCCATCCTGCCCAACTACGGCATCACGACAAAATTCATCAAAGTCAACGACTTCAATGCCGTGGAAGACGCTATCAATGAGAAAACACGGGCACTTTACATTGAAGTCATCGGTAATCCCGCCCTTGATGCGGCGGACATCGAACGCTACTCGGCCATAGCCAAAAAATATCATTTGCCCCTCATCGTCGATTCCACCTTCACGCCCCCCACCCTGCTCCGTCCCATCGACTATGGAGCAGATGTCGTTATCCACTCGCTCACCAAATGGATAGGAGGCCATGGAACAGGCATAGGCGGCATCGTCGTCGATGCGGGCAAGTTCGATTGGACTGATCCCAAATTCGCTCTCTACAACGAGCCGGACGACGGATACCACGGCCTCCGTTTCGCCCATGATCTGGGAGTTCTCCAGCCTCTGGCTTTTATTCTGAGAATGAGAACCGTCCTCCTGCGCAACCTCGGAGCAACCCTTGCTCCCGACTCAGCCTGGCAATTTCTGCAAGGAGTAGAAAGCCTCCCCCTGCGCATACGAAAACACTCGGAAAACGCACTGGCCGTCGCACGCCACCTCCAGCAGCATCCCAAAGTCGCATGGGTCCGCTACCCTGGCCTGGAAGAAGATCCATCATATCATATCGCCACTAAATACCTCAGGAACGGCTTCGGAGGCATGGTCGTCTTCGGCCCCAAGGAAGGGTACGAGAAAGCCGTGCAGATCATCGACAACATCAAACTCTTCTCACACCTCGCCAATGTTGGCGATGCCAAAAGCCTGATCGCCCACCCCGCCAGCACGACCCACTCACAGCTCTCCGAAGAAGCCCTGCAAAACTGCGGGATCACCCCCGAACTGCTGCGCCTGTCGATCGGTCTGGAACACATCGACGACATCATTGCCTCTTTGGACGAGGTTCTTTAAGAGGCATCTTTCCCTCCACACCCACCCCGGCTGTTTTCGTTCCCTATGAGCAACAACAGCCGGGGATTTTTTTACTTGCGTAACCGCAGGCTGACACGAAAACACTCCTCCTCCGCCTCGTCAGACACGAACCACCCTTGATCCGCTCCTCCATTCAGACCGATACTGCCGCCGGAATTATGTTCAAGTTCCCAATGCCACCCCAGGCCATGCGTTACCTGCCCCTGCTCGTTGCTTCGGCATTTTTCATGCAGCTTCTGGACGGCACCATCCTCAACACGGCCATTCCGTCAATCGCCCGCAGTTTCCACAGTGACCCGCTCAAACTGCATAATATCGTCATTGCCTACATGCTCACCGTGTGCATCCTGATCCCGGCATCGGGATGGATTTCGGACAAATTCGGTTCGCGTAAAGTTTTTCTCTTTGCCATCTCGTTTTTCATGCTCGGCTCCCTGCTATCCGCGCTCTCCACTTCAGTCGGCATGATGACATCTTCCCGTATCATCCAGGGTATCGGAGGGGCCTTCCTGATGCCGGTAGGCCGACTCGTCGTGTTGAGGTCCTATCCACGATGGATGTTCCTCAAAGTCCTTAATTTTGTCACGATTCCCGGCCTCCTCGGTCCCTTGCTCGGTCCCGTCCTGGGAGGTGTTCTTGTCCAATATGCCACTTGGCACTGGATCTTCCTGATTAACATTCCCGTAGGACTGGTCGGCCTCTGGGCAACACTCAAGATCATGCCGAACCTGACTGCCGTCAAAAAGCAGAAATTCGACTGGTCCGGTTTCCTCGTCTTTGCCGCCTCGGCCGTACTTGTCTCCATGGGACTCGAAGGACAGGGTGGACTTGCCGATAAATCCAGGATGGCTATCCTGTGCTCGGCCGGAGGACTCCTGCAAATCTTCTACTGGATTTTTTCCATGCGAAAAGACACTCCTCTTTTCAGCCCATCTCTTTTCCGCATCCGTAACTTTGCCATTGGAATCGCCGGTAACCTCGCCAGTCGTCTGGGGGGCAGCTGCCTGCCGTATCTGATCCCTCTCTTCTTTCAGGTAGGCATGGGATATTCTGCTTTCAAATCCGGACTTTCGCTCATCCCGCTGGCTATGTGCAATCTGCTTGCCAAAACCATAGCTACGCCATTGATCCGACACCTGGGTTACCGCAACATCATGGTTGCCAATACATTGCTCATCGGTTCCCTTCTCATGTGCTTCTACAGGATTTCTCCTGCTACGCCGGAAATCATCCTCATCCTCCTGCTTGCCTTCCTCGGCACGGTCAATTCCATCCAGTTTACCTGCATGAATACCCTCACCCTCATTGACTTGCCTGATGAGTTCGCCAGTAGCGGCAATTCCCTGCTCTCCATGATTATGCAACTATCCATCGCCATCAGCATCGCCGTCGCTTCCCTGCTTATGGACGGCTATGGCAATGCAGTAGACACCAGTTCGTCTTCCATCCTACAAGCTTTCCACAAAACATTTCTGACAATCGGATTCTTTTCTTTCGCCAGTTCAATCATTTTCGCCTTTGTCGATAAAAACAAAGGAATCGTCGTAACCGCACGCCAGCATTGACAAAAAAACGTTTCGGAGGAAACAACTCCTCCGAAACGGCTGTAGAATAGAACAGGAATCTTGAAATGCCTGTTAGAAACTGTACATGACGTTTACACCGAACACAGGTGTAAAATTGCGGTACACCTGCGTCACCTTGTGGTACGGCTTTCTTTCCGTTGCACCACGGTGATTGGCTGCCATACCGCCGTTACCCAGCCAGAGAGCGCTGACAAACGGTCTTACTGTCACGTTTTGAGTAGTTTTAAGCGGCAACGCCACATCCAGGGAAATTCCCTGAGTACCATTCGCATTCAATGAACTGCCGGCAAAATACCCCGCTGTAGCATTCCACGTGCCCGAGACGACCAGTGACATCTGCGGGGTCATTTCATACTGGTATCCCAATGTATTGGCGAACCACCAACCGGACATCCATCGAAACGTATACCGCACGTTCGAATTGACAAACCACCCGTTCTCCGCCTTGTCGAAATCGTAATGAATATTGGCAACGACACTATGCTCCTCCAACTTTGAACTATTGAAAATGAAGCCGGAACTATCCTTTCTGGCACCATAATCATTCAAGGATCCGGGAATCCCTCCATTGACAAACGAATAGTAGAGGGACGTTGTCAGTTTATCGTTCCACTTGTGCTCGCCTCCAATAAAAGCAGAACCTTCATCCGTCACTCCCGTATTCGCGCGACCATGATCAAACCGATTGGCTGTCATCCAGACATATTTGATACCTGCAATCGCCGCGCACTTGTCGTTGATCTGATATTTACCCAGAAGTTCCACCGGAATAACGTTATCGCTCCCCGAGTCCTTGAATGCCAAGCCACGAGACGTATATTTTGTTGCATAGCCTACGCTTACCGAACCCTGGAATGGATTCGTCCCTGCCTTGGGTATCACCGGCACCAATAGCTTGGATACGGGTTGCGGCGACTGGTAGGTAACAATCGTTGCATTCGTCCCGGCATAAGCGGTACCGCCCGTTACTATGGCCGTACAAATAAGCGTCTTCGCAAGAGAATAATAGTTCATAGACTGGATCATACTGGTTAATAGTTCAATCGATTGCCTTCAGAAAAAATCGATACAAACAATTAAACATATTATTTCAAAATTTCAATTCAATATGGATTCTAAAATTTATTTTCTTGGAACTGATTGATAATCAAAATCAATCAAAAATTGAGGTTTCGAGGACAAGTTCCAGATGCAACAGTTTGATCAAGTTCCGGTTGAAGACCTTTAATCTTTTTTGCCAACGATATTTTACCGTGATGCTGGGATAATCGATTTAAGAGGCACTGCCACCTCATCTGTAAGCAACGTAATGATGCCACTGTCATTTGACTTGACATCCTATCGGAACAATCATAAATTTATATGGGTAAGATTGGACTATTTCTGATTTTTTTACAACACAATCCGGCGCCTTTTACCAGCATTCGCCAGTTTAGCCGACAATGCCTGGGTGAACGGAACAGTATGACCAATTCGACATTACCATCAATTAACATGTAAAAAAGCCATTGTCCTTCAAAAACATTGATCATGAAAACAAAATCCGCATTTATGGGGATGCTTCTCCTGCTGGGAATTCTTCCTATTGCCCAAGCATTAAGTCCCTCGCTGAAATTCAATGAAGACGGCAAATTCAAAATTGTCCAGTTTACCGATGTTCATTACATTTACAACAATCCGAAATCGAGTATTGCCATAGAGAGAATCAATGAAGTCCTGGACACGGAAAAACCCGATTTGGTCGTCTTCACGGGGGATGTTATCTTCGGAAAGCCGGCGGAAGAAGGATTCCGGACGATCCTGGATCTGCCCTCCAAGCGCAAGATTCCCTTTGCCATGACATTTGGCAACCATGACAACGAGCAGGGATTGTCACGGGAGCAACTGTTCAGGATCATCGAATCCGTACCGTACAACATGACTTCCACCGTCGATAGCCTCTCCGGTGTCACCAATTTCGTTCTGCCGATTAAATCTTCCGATAATAAAAAAGATACAGCCGTTCTGTACGGTTTCGACTCTCACTCCAATTCACAACTCAAAGGAATAGGAGGTTACGATTACATCAAATTCGACCAAATTCAGTGGTATCGCAACAACAGCGCTCGCTACACTCAGCAAAACGGAGGTACTCCTCTGCCCTCGCTGGCATTCTTTCACATCCCGTTACCGGAATACAGCCAAGCCGCCTCGGATGAAACAGCCATCCTGGTAGGTACGCGTAAGGAAAAAATCTGCGCTCCCCAGCTCAACTCCGGCCTGTTTGCCTCCATGAAAGAAATGAGGGACATCCTGGGGATATTTGTCGGCCACGACCATGACAATGATTATGCTGTCGATTGGAAAGGCATCCTGCTGGCATATGGCCGTTACACTGGAGGCAATACCGTTTACAACAATCTGGCAAACGGCGCCCGAGTTATTGAATTGACCGAAGGAGAAAAAGGATTCAAAACCTGGATACGGCTAAAAAACGATGAAATCATCAACAAAATCAGTTATCCTGCGGATTTTGTGAAAAAGAAAAATTGATTGTTCCGTTTTCAGAAAAGAATCCTCTCAGTCCGACGGCATGAGAGGATTTTCATTGTTTTATCCGACCTCCCTTTAGGAGGGGGGGGGGACCGCCTCAAAACGCCCTCCCTAAACATCATAACAATAAAATCCCCCCTTTCCATGGAGAAAGAAAGAGGGGATTGATTGAATTCTACAAACCGTTATTTGAGAGGCCCTTTACAGAGCCGTCGGGATTTCCTTGCCGAGATCGGAAGCCTTCTTACCCGTTCCGTCTCCGGCGATACGTTCCAGAATGACATCTTTGTAGGACATGCCTCCCGGAATAATCGGCAAGACATGGACATCATGAGGGATCATGACATCAAGTACGTACGGACCGGGCGTTTCCACCATGCGTTTGATAGCAGCCGGTAATTCAGCCTTGTCCACAACACGTTCGCATTTAATGCCGAATCCGGCACATACCGTGGGAAAATCGGGATAAATGACCTCCTCGGTGTGGTGGGTAGGATCATACTGGTCATGAGGGTCGGCCAGGAAGGTCTGGGCACGGTTGGAATCGTACTTCAAATCTTCCCACTGCACCACCATCCCAAGGTGCTGGTTATTCAGAATAATACATTTGACAGGCATGCGCTCCACATGAATCGTCGCCAGTTCCTGAATATTCATCAAAATAGAACCGTCACCATCGATATTGATGACAAGCTTGTCCGGGAAAGCCATCTGGGCTCCCATTGCGGCAGGAAGTCCATATCCCATGGAGCCAAGCCCTCCGGAAGTTGCCAACCGCCGAGGCTTGGCAAACTTGAAGAACTGCGCCGCAAACATCTGGTGCTGGCCCACCCCGGTAGCGATAATGGGATCCAGACCGGCCGTCTGATTGTATAATTCTTCAATCACGTACTGGGGAGAAATATACCCGGAACGCTCTTCATAGGTGAAAGGACAAAGCTTCTTCCATTCGTCGATGATCGTGAACCAGTCGGGATTACGGTCGAAGCCAGAACTCTTTCGCTGGCAACCGGCATCTTTCAAGCCGTCGATCAACACCTGCAAAGCCTGTTTGACATCGGCCCGGAACGGGTACTGAACCACCTTGTTCTTATTGATTTCGCTGGCGTCAATATCAATATGAATAATCGTAGCATTGGGACAGAACTGAGCCACACTACCAGTCACCCGGTCATCGAAACGCGCTCCAAGAGCAATAACCACATCGGCTTCATTCACCGCATTGTTGGCAAACACGGCACCGTGCATACCCAGCCAACGCAGTGAAAGATCGTGCGTTTCCGGAAAAGCCCCCACGCCCATCAGCGTCGTTGCAACCGGAATCTGCGCCAATTCGGCAAATTCGAGCAACTCGCCGGAGGCATCGGCGGAAATGATACCACCGCCGGCATAAATCACCGGACGCTTGGCCTCAAGCAATAAGGAAATAATCGTTTTGAGACGTTCCGACGGACAGGGAGGAACCGGATGATAGCCAGGAAGATCCATCGGCTGATCGAAATCCGGAGTAATCAATTTTTCCTGGCAATCTTTCGGCATATCAATCACCACAGGACCGGGACGTCCCGTCTGGGCAATATGAAAAGCTTCCTTGAGTACACGAGGGATTTCGTTCGGATCAGTCACCAAATAGCTATGCTTGACGATTGGAGCCGTCATGCCGAACACGTCGGTTTCCTGGAAAGCGCCGCGCCCAATCAGACTGGTCATCACCTGTGCGGTAATGGCAACCAGAGGAGTTGAATCCAGATAGGCGTCCGCAATAGCGGTAATCATGTTCGTAGCCCCAGGGCCGGAAGTGGAAATGCACACACCGGGCTTGCCGGTTACGCGACCATACCCTTCCGCAGCAAAGCTGCCGCCTTGTTCATGCCGGGGAAGAATCGTACGAATGCGCGGTTCATGGCTGAGAGCCTGGTGCATCGGCATACTGGCACCTCCCGGATAGGCAAAGACGACATCGACACCTTCGCGGACTAGGCAAGCGACTAGGACTTCAGCTCCAGTCATTTGTTTTTCAGCAGGACAGGTGTTGTGTGTATCGTTTTTGCTCATGGCAGATTATAATGGAGTTAATAACCAATAATATATCGGAGCAAATACTGTATCGCAAAGCCCCCCAAAAGAAAAGCCTTTTCTGTCCTATCCTTTACCTTCCCGTATGATATCCCTTATCCTCCTCACTAAGAAGAAAGTACCCACTCCATCCTACCGGAAAAAGCGTACCTGTATGACTTGACGATTTCTTCGCCCGGCCACACCTCAACTCCAGTGACGGGGGCTGCTACGACATTGCATCAGGGCAAGAGACGATTGGCTTTTGCTTTACCCATACAGTCCGGGCGAAACATGGGAATTCGCCAGGCTCGAAGGAAAAGTCATTCTCAACAATAGAAAGAGTCTCAGTTGCAATTTCTTACAACTGAGACTCAGCTACTACTACCTATGAAAAACACCTACTGTTAAAGAATGATTCTCTCTCTTTAATTCATTCTCTTTCGTGGGGCGTCTCTTCATCCATAAATACGTAGTATCGGAATGAACCTTTCAAAAAATTTCATAAAGCTAATGTATTTGTCATACATTTCCAGGAGAATCGTACGTCTACCTTCTGAAAAGCCTGCCAGAGCCGGGGAAAAACAAGAGGTGTCCCATCTATCGTATGGAACACCCCTTGTGAAAAACAGGATTCTCAACTGAAATCAAGCCGTCACAAAATTGCGCTGGTCATTGGCCAATGCTCTAAGCTGGACAGCCATAAAACGGATCTCCTGAAGCATATTGAGGTACAGAATCGAGGAACGCGTCCTCGTCTGGTTTCTCTGCGCACGCTTGATCTGCCGCTTGGTTGCACGGGCAATCAATTGCAACAACTGCTCCTGGGCAACCACGGTAAAGTCGAACTTGGAGTAGTTACTCGTCTTGAGCATCAGCGACACGTCATTGAGCAGTTTCAGCATCTCCTGATGCACTTCTTTCAAATCAGACGTCTGGTCAACCGTCAACGGCGTGTGATTGTTGTCCACATAGGAGAAAATAAAATCGGTAAACTGTTGGAGGCTTGCCACAGCCTCATTCAAATGATCCAGTGCCTGGACGAAATGATAGCCGGTATCCAGCGAGCGGGACTGCATCTTGTAAAGTACCGGAAGGATGTCGTACTTGTGGTGTTCCTTGCTGGTCGTCGCCAGATCCTCCGCATCGGAGGCCAGTTCTTTCAGAGCCTTGCGATCCTGCTGGATCAAGGCATCCAGGGTTTCGGAATAAATTTTCGTCAGTGTGCTCACACTGTCGGATACCTGCTTGTTGCAAACGTCGATGATGTTGTCTTCCGTAATTTCATCGAAACGTTCCTGGGAGAACTTGCTCTCGCGATGGCGGTGCAACACGGCGGATTTCACCAAGATAAACACTGTCAATGCCAGCATGGGGAAAATAGCATATCCCTGCCCGTAGTGAAGAATGATCGCCATGATGCCGGCCATGGTAAACGCGGCAAGCCCCGTCATGAACCAACCGGAAATCACCGTCAAAACCCCCGTTACCCGGTACACGGCGCTTTCACGGCCCCAGGCTTTGTCAGCCAATGAAGACCCCATGGCAACCATGAAGGTTACATACGTTGTGGACAATGGCAGTTTGTAGGATGTCGCCCAAGTAATCAGCATGGCGGCCACCGTCAAATTCACCGTTGCCCGGATCAAGTCAAATGCCACCCGGTCTTTGGATTCCAGCGGAATAGGGGCCGGATTCCAGCGGTGGTTTATCCGGACGAGCATACGCCCTGGAATCAACTTCTTCACTCCCGCTCCCATTGCAATGGCCGAACGGACAATTGCGCGTGCCGGCGGCACGGAACCAAAACGTTCAATGCCTCCATCTCCCTGACGGGACAATTCGACACCCGTAGCAATGACGCTACGGGCTTTCTTGGAAAACCAAAGAGCTAGGACCATAATGCCTCCGGCTGTCAGCAAAATCATTGGATTCGCATGAGCCTCTCCGGCAAGCTGCCCCATATGCAGTCCTGCAAGGCTGCCGCCTGCCGCCACATGGTCCATAGCAATCTGAAACGCGCCAAGCCCTCCCATGAAAACGCCGATGAAGTTCACAAGGTCATTGCCGGCAAAAGCTAGTGCCAGGGAAAAAGTACCAGCAAGAACGGTCAGTTTCAAAATATTCACCATGAAGAGATGCTGCAGGATAGCCATGAATGCGGAACATCCGATGAAAGTCAACAGAAGGGAAATCCCCATGTTTTTGTCCAGCATCGCCAGGAACTCCGGATTCATGATCGGCATGCTCTTCATACCCTTGAACAGAGCGAAATAACAAATCGCCGTCATTCCCAAACCACACCACAGGGAACCAACCCAGAGGAACGGTTTCTGATAGCGGAAAGAAAAGGCAAGGCGGGATACCCACATCACAATGGTGCCCACGGTAAAAGCAATGACGACAGAGAGCAGAATACCGCTGATAATTTCAATGCACTTGTCCGTATTGATATATTCTAAAAGCCCAAGAGCATTCTTGCCGCTATCGGAATAAATCTTGAAGAGGGACGTTGCCACCGACGATCCCAGCAATCCGAAAACGAGCGAAACCGTCGTCGAAGTCGGCAACCCGAACGTATTAAAGGTATCCAGCAAAATCACCTCGGCAATCATCACCCCGAGAAACAGGAACATGACCTCATGGAAGGTGAACATGCCGGGATTGAAAATCCCGCTTCGGGCAATTTCCATCATGCCGCTCGAAAGAACAGCGCCAATCAAAACGCCGATCGATGCAACCGTCAGAATCACGCGCACAGGTGCCGCTTTGGAACCTATAGCCGAATTCAGGAAGTTGACCGCATCGTTGGCAACTCCATTGATAAGATCGAACGATGCCAGAAGCATCAATGCGATCATGATAATCCAATATATTGTGTCCATATGGTAGTGGTTTTGGCGGGCGGAGGGCATCCGCGTGCAACGCCACGGAGGTTTTACACGAAATCGTCACGTTTGGCGATAATTTTCAGAAAATTCCCCACCGGGTTTTTAACGGAGAAACGAACGGATTCAGATATTCTCTCTCATCAGATTTCCTTTTAATCGTGACAAATTCTTTTATATATGGTAATTGGAGAACTGTGTTTTACCATATTTACTCATTGAT
This sequence comes from Akkermansia sp. N21116, assembly GCF_029854705.2. Lineage (NCBI taxonomy): Bacteria > Pseudomonadati > Verrucomicrobiota > Verrucomicrobiia > Verrucomicrobiales > Akkermansiaceae > Akkermansia > Akkermansia sp. N21116. The sequence continues at coordinate 2,127,942 of NZ_CP139035.1, read as the reverse complement.
CGCCGAAGGGCAATTGAATGCCCATGCAGCAGAATTCCACAGGTATGGTGCCCTGATCATGACGGACGAAGGAGGCGTGGGATGTATCCATCCCTGGCCCGAACTCGGTGATGCGACTCTTGATGAAGAACTGGAAGCACTCAAAGCAGGCTCCCCTCTTACTCTCGGCAAGCGTGCCTTGAAATGCGCCAATGTCGATGCAGACGCCCGGCACAAGGGAATCAACCTCCTGCACGGACTGAATATTCCGGAGAGCCACGCAACCCTGCCGCCGTGTGTCAGCCCGGCTTCCGTCCGCATCATGGGTATCAATGGCTTCCGAGCCGGTAAGCTCAAAGCGATGTCGAGCCCGAAATCTACCTTGGAACGACTTGCCACTTTGGCATCCATCGCCCCGAACTGGCGTTGGAGAATCGACTTCAACTCCAGTTTGAACGAACGGGAAGCCGATGAATTCTGGAGGGAGATGTCCCCTTCCCTGCGGCAGCTGGTCGACTTCGTCGAAGATCCTTGCCCCTACACCCGCGAAAGCTGGTCCCGCCTCATGTCGGAAGGCATGCGCTTAGCCTACGATCAAGGCTCCGACCTGGACCACCAGCCTCATTTGGATACAACGTCCCCTCCCATCCGCATCATCAAACCTGCACGGGAAAAAATGCCGTCTCCCGGCTCGGGGAAACATGTCTTCACCTCGTTCATGGACCATCCCATCGGACAGCTGTGGGCCACCTACACGGCAGCTCAATACTATCAGGACACTCCCAGCGAAGAAATCCCCCTCTGCGGACTCTGCACTCATCTCCTCTTCAAAAAAGATGCCTTCATCGAAGCCTTGGGCGGTCTTGCTCCCGTCATCACCGTCCCGGAAGGTACAGGACTGGGGTATGACGATCTCCTTGCCGCCCTTCCCTGGAAAAAGCTGGAATAAACCCCTGACAAACATCGGAGGGACCAAAGACGACCGCCCTCCATCATTCACAACTTCCAACCGCAGGGGAATCTTTGTCCTTGCGGTTTTTTTATTAGAATGTCGCCATCTCAATAGCGCACAACAGGACAAGAATAGCCATCGCCCAATCGATTTCCTTCCTGAACTTTGACAGGAAACGGTCGATTCCGGCACCAAAAACAGCCCACATCGTATTCGCCACGTAGGCCGAACCTCCCATAAACGCAATCAACAGAACAAGAATCCACGGATGACCGTCTGCAATAGGAATAAGATATCCTCCGGCAACCGTCAGGCAAAAAAGAATCAGTTTCGGGTTGATTGTCTGCAAAATAAACCCTTTGAACACCGTGTTGATGGAAAAGGAAGGCAATTCCCCATTCCCGCCTTTTCCGGCATCCTTGGCAATCATGATCCCGAGGAAAACCATGTAGGCACAGGAAGCCCACTTCATCCACGGTCCCAGTTCAGGAATCAGACGGCGCAGATACTCCTGCGCCAGGCAACATACCGACAGAAACACGACATTGGCCAACACAACCCCAATCGTGAATCGACGGGTACCCTCTACACCATGGCGGGAGGCGTTCGCCATAGCCATCAAATTATTGGGGCCGGGCGTAAACTGCGACAGAACGGTATAAACGGCGAACGAATAGACGAGAGAACTCATTGAGATTCAATCCCAAAAATCCTGACAATCAATCTTGGGAAACAGAAGCCGTTCCCGAAGAGATAGATCCGGCCACCGCAGCAAACACAGGAGCCGGCAATTCCTTTTCAGCATCAGACGGCTTGAAGAAATCCCCCACATCCTTGAACGATACGAACAGGAAAAAGCCCATCAACAGGAACACAAACCCCGTCTGCACAAAATCCAGGATCCGTCCGCTCACCGGACGCTTCAGTAAAATCTCCGCCGTCCCCAGAACAACGTGTCCGCCATCCACCACGGGCAGAGGCAGAATATTCAAGACAGCCAGATTGATATTCAAAACTACGGCAAACCACAACGCCAGTTTCCAGCCTCCATCCGTCTGAAGCATATTGTAAAAATACCCGGCAATACCGATAGGACCGCTCAGGTGCTCCATACTTATATCGCTATTGGGGGCAAAAACCTTCTTCATCGTATCCCCCATCCATTTCAAACTCTGTCCGACCTGTTCCCAGGGAGTCGGATATAAAGTCGTCTCCCTGATCTCATCTCCCAACTTCCACTGAATTCCCGTAATGGCCCGCGCCTCGGAATGTCCCTTCCAATTCGCGGGAATTTCAGGGGTCACATCCGCGATAGACTCCTTGCCGTCAGCATGGCGCACGGTCAACTTCATCGGAACGCCTGCCTTTGCCGATAACGCAACTGCCGCCGGGCTCCACAACTTCTCACCGTTCAATGCCATCAGAACATCTCCCGACTTCAAACCGGCCTTCTCCGCCGGACTTCCCGCCACGACTTCACCGACCACACAGGAACCGGCAGGCAGGATCCCTATCTGACGCATTGCGCTTCTCTGCCACCATCTGGTTTCAGGAATTTTGAACCCACTCTCGAATTCAAGCGGTTTGTCCACACCGGGACGCTGGACAAGGAAACGGATCTTCGTCCCTTCACCCAGCATAATACGTTCCCGTACCCCCTCCATATTACCAGTCCACTGCGTTACAGGATTACCGTCAATCTCCAGAATCTTGTCACCCGGCTTCAATCCCGATGCAGCAGCCGGAGAATCGGCAGGAATATACCCAACAGTCGTCACAGGAAACTCTACGCCCGGTTTACCCAATCCCCATACCACCAGAGCAAACGCCACCGCCAGCAAAAACGAGGAAACCGGTCCGGCAGCCGCTACAATAATCTTGTCCAGAGCCGTTACCGGCTTCAAATCCTTGGGAAGTTCCACCTCTCCTTCGATCGCCTCCATCGGCGCCATCTGGGGCAGCGACACAAATCCGCCGGCAGGGATCCACCCCAGTCCCCATTGCACGCCATTGATCGTCTTCTTCCACAATGGCTTGCCAAACCAAATCTGGAACCGGTCCACATACATTCCCCTCCACCGCGCAGCAAAAAAGTGTCCCAGTTCATGAACAAAAATCATGAAATTGAACAACAGGATCACAATAACGATAACCCCGGCAGTACCCAGACCTGATAAAATTGTATTCAACATAAAAAAATGTAAAACCCGTACTTACTGACATTTTTCCAGCTGGGCAAGCCCCATCCACGCCATTCCGTCAATGACATGTCTTTCCCTACAGAATGCGCCTTCATTCTCGCTTCTCTAAATCTGGAAAAGTCACTTGTTCCAGACTCGCCCGCTCCTCAACAACAATCCCGGGCAGCCCTCTTGCCACCCGGGATTATTAAGATAACTTGTTGGTACAGCCATCTAGCGACTCATCGTCACGGATACCGGAGGAGTAAGGTTGCGACTGGAATTACCGAGGCGAATTTCAAATTCTCCCGGTTCCGCCTTCCAATCATGCTTTTCCGTATCCCAGAAAGAAAACGCTCGGGGGGCTAACTCGAATTCCACGGTCTTTGTTTCTCCCGGTTTCAAGAATACCTTGCGGAACCCTTTCAGTTCCTTGGGGGGACGCGGCACAGACGCCTTGGGATCGGAAACGTAAAGCTGGACAACTTCGGCACCTTCGCGGGAACCGGTATTGCTCACTTGCGTCGTCACCTTGAGAGTATCGCCAGCGGTGATCTCACGGGCAGACACGGAAGGGGGAGCAATCGTGAACGTTGTGTAAGAGAGGCCATAGCCAAACGGGAAACGCGGTTCAATCCCCTGCTGGTCAAACCAGCGGTAACCGATGAAGATACCTTCCTTGTAATCGGTATGGGGGTCGACGGACAAGGGACCGAGAGTTCCGGGATAGGTTCCCTGGGCATGGCAGGCATAATCCTTCTCCTCTTTCCCAAAGGTACAGGTCAATTTACCGCTCGGGTTGACCTTGCCAAACAAGATGTCCGCAATGGCATTCCCAGCTTCCTGCCCTCCATACCAAGCCTCCAGGACAGACGGAACATGGTCGATCCAGGGATCCAGTTTCACAACGGAACCATTGACGAGAACAACGATGATATTTTTATTCTCCTTGGCCAGCTTTTCAATCAATTCGGACTGGGCACCAATCAGTTCCAAATTGGGAATATCCGTACTGGATTCACCCCAGCCGCCTTCACGGTCATAACCATGGTGGGTGCCGCCGACGAAAATAACCGCATCGGCATCCTTGGCGGCGGCAACAGCGGCATCCGGGTTCTGCCGGGGATCCTGCCAGACCAGTTGAGCGTAAGCATCCCCTCCGACATCGTTATATTCGACTTTGAGGTCATATTCCCTACCCTTCTGGAGGCTGACATCAGCCAACAGATTGTGAATGCCGGGTTTCCACTGGTCGATAATCAACTTGCCGTCCAACCAGACACGCACGCCGTCATCGGCATTGACGCCGAGCTTCATCGGCCCCGTCACGGGAGCAACCAGTTTACCCGTCCAGCGGACGGAAAGCCGGTTGGTCGGCATCTTCGGATCGGAAGGAATGCCGAACATGGCCTTGCCCCATTTACAATCAATCGCCTTGGAAATCCCCCTGACAACGGGAGCCCCCTCCAAATTCGGATTATCGTAATATTCTCCTGTTAACCCCTCTTGGCCGTCAACCGAGCGGAGGTAGCGGGAGGGGAACACGGAATTATTGTCAAAAGTCAGGCCGGCAACATATTCCACCCTGTCTCCCAACACCTGGCGTATACCCTGTAAAGGCGTAATTTCATACGGAGAATTGACGCCGCCGGAACCGCCGCCACCACGATGTTCCTTATCGGCATTGGGGCCGACCACCAGCACTTTCTTCAACTTCGATGCATCCAGAGGCAGCACTCCCCTGTCATTTTTCAACAGTACCATGCCCTCGGAGGCAAGCTCCCTTACCTTTTTCTGGTGAGCGGGAGTTTGGACTTCCCCGGTCTTCTGAAGCTCCGGATCCAGCACATGCGTCCGGGCCATCAGACGCAGCATACGGCGCACTTTGTCATCCAACACATCCATCGGAACTTCGCCCGATTTGACAAGATTCAACAACGCAGAATCCTTGCTGAAATGCCCTGACCCCATTTCCAGATCAAGTCCGCCCAGTGCGGAACCTTTCGCACTGACCACAGCGTTCCAGTCGGAAACGACCAAACCGTCAAACCCCCATTCCTTTTTGAGGACATCATCCTGAAGCCACTTATGTTCAGCAGCATGAATCCCGTTCAAACGATTGTAGGACGACATAAGCGACCATGGTTTGCCCTCCTTGACAGCTATTTCAAATGGCACCATGTAAAGTTCGCGCAGAGTCCGTTCATCAACATTGGAACTGGACAAACAGCGGTGATTTTCCTGATTGTTCGCTACAAAATGCTTCACACAAGCGGCCACATCAAGGCTTTGCACTCCCTGAATATAGGCGGCAGCCATCGTCCCGCTCAAATAGGGATCTTCGCCATAATATTCGAAATTGCGCCCACAGCGCGGAGTCCTCATCAGGTTGACTCCGGGCCCGAGAATCATGTGACGTTTCAAAGCTAGCATTTCCTCGGCAATCACCTTGCCGTATTCATGCGCCGCCTCAGGATTCCACGTGCAGGAAAGGCTAATACCCACAGGCAATGCACAAGGCTCCGTAAATCGCGTCACCCCTTGTGGACCATCCGCCATTTTCAACTGGCCGATACCAAGGCGCTTTACCTCCCCGGCCTCCATCCAGCTCCGGCCATAACAGAGAGCCACCTTCTCCTCAGTCGTTAACTGGGCAAGAATTTTGTCGATCCTCTGTTCCAAAGGCATATCGGGAGTCCCCAAAACGGGAGATCCTGCGGCATCCCCGGCCTGGGAATACATACAAGAAGCCGCCACAACCACAGCAGTCGCCATCAATGCATGGCGCAACGACTTTTTCACCCCACTCTTGCCGTCACGGTTCATTCCGGCATCCGTTCTTCCTGATTTCACTGTATCGCGTATCACGGGTATATATACGCCGCCTCCGGCAGGAAAATTACAAAAAGTCTGCATGGACTATGCCAACCAAGCAATCGACAGAGCAAACGCACAGTTTTTTCAAAAGTAGGTCTCCGAAGTAAATTGGCTCTTCGTCAAAGGCGGTGGATGCCTTCTAAACAAAAAATCCCCTGGAATTCATTCATTCCAAGGGATTTTTTTGTTCTGAAATGGTAGCAGGAGCGAGATTTGAACTCGCGACCAAAGGCTTATGAGTCCTCTGCTCTACCACTGAGCTATCCTGCCTTTTGTGGGCTTTGCCTTGAAGGCGGAAGGGTGTATATATGAGATAAGAACGATTGTCCAGAACTTTTTATGATTCCTGGAAAAAAGAGGAAGAAATAATCCTTACCAGCGGATCACACGTTAAAGCGGAATTCGATGACATCCCCGTCCTGAACAACGTATTCCTTGCCTTCGATACGGAGTTTGCCCTGTTCTTTGGCGTGGACTTTGGAGCCGCAGGCAACGAGATCGTCAAAGGCAACGATTTCCGCAGCGATGAATCCTCGTTCGAAATCCGTATGGATGACACCGGCCGCCTGGGGAGCCTTGGCGCCGGCCGGAATGGTCCAGGCACGCGTTTCCTTGACGCCTGTGGTGAGATAAGTTCTCAGTCCCAGAAGATGGTACACGGCACGTATCAAATCGGATACGCCGGAATCCCTGACTCCGAGGTCCAGAAGGTATTCTTTCGCTTCTTCCGGATCAATGTCGATCAATTCCTCCTCGATTCGGGCGGAGATGACAATAGCTTCGGCATTGTGGTGCTCCGCAGCGTATTGACGGACGCGGGAAACGTATGGATGCCCTTCCGGATCATTGATGGCCTGAGCCAGTTCGTCTTCATTGACGTTGCAAGCAAAGATACTCTTTTTGCCGGACAAAAGACAGAAGGTCTTCAAGAGCTTCACTTCGTCGTCCGACAAAGACTCCTCCAACATGATGGCAGGAGTGCCTTCGTAGAGATGGGGAAGCAGTTTATCGATCAGCGAGATTTCCTCTTTTGATTCTTTGTCACCTCCCCGTGCCTTGCGTTCACGGGAAGTACGACGCTTTTCCATAGCTGTGATATCGGCGAGGATCAGTTCGGAATTGATGATTTCAATATCTCTCAAAGGATCGACGGAGCCCAGTTCATGAATGATGTCGTCATTGTCAAAACAACGCACGACCTGGACAATAGCATCCACTTCGCGGATGTTGGCCAAAAACTGGTTCCCAAGGCCGGCCCCTTCGGAAGCGCCTTTGACCAAGCCGGCAATATCAACAAATTCGATAACTGTCGGAACGATTTTTTCCGATTTGGACATTTCCGAGAGCACATCCAGCCTGGAATCCGGCACTGTTACCATACCGACATTGGGATCAATCGTACAAAAGGGGTAATTGGCCGCCTGGGCCTTGCGCGTTCTTGTAACGGCGTTGAACAAAGTGGATTTGCCGACATTGGGGAGACCTACGATACCTGCTTGCAACATAGCCGGAATTGGATAGCCTCCCACTGCTAAAAAGTCAATTTCCAAATCTTTCAGGACAAGAAAAGTCTTTCCTTCTTCCTGTCCCCATCAGCTTCAACTACTCCTGCCGGAATCCCTTCCGACAGGAGCAGAAGACGCAATACAACGGTACGAGAAGGAAAGAACCTCGCATCGTCCAGAAACTCCCCATTGCTCGCAATGGATCATGAAGAGTTGTATATTCTTCCCACACACGGGTAGGGTTTGTCAACACTACAGTCCAAAATAAAGAGTATAAGATCACCAGAAAGCCCGGAGGAAATGCCACAAGCAATATAGCCCGGAAGCGAAAACAAAAACCGCCCTTCTCCATAAGGAGAGGACGGCGATTTTGACAAAAAAGTGGTGGCGAAGCGGACGGGGCTCGAACCCGCGACCTCCAGCGTGACAGGCTGGCGCTCTAACCGAACTGAGCTACCACTCCGTAACACCTTCTTTGTCGCTCACCATCTCCGGCGAGGACGGGCGATAGGTTACATACATAGGTTCATTTTGACAAGATTTTTTTAATTAAAACGGAATAATTTTATTGATGAGTTTCTGCACTCATCAGGGAAAATTCTCTCCGGCATGTTTTAATAACCCTGAATATCAACATGATAGATGCCGCACTAAGACCGAATATGAATCCTATCCAAATTCCGTTTGCTCCCATGATTTCGGATGTCACCCATGTCGTGCGCGACAAGATGAATCCAACCGGAAACCCGATGATCCAGTAGGAGATAAAGGTAATAATGCTGATGGCTCCCGTATCCCGGAAACCACGCAATATGCCTGCACTCACGACCTGGAGACAATCCGGCAGCTGGTAGATAACCCCCAACAGGAGCAGCATTGATGCCGTACCTACAATGGCAGGATCATCATTGAACAGCATAACAACTTGCCTGTTGAAAAAGATGATGAACAGGGCGCTTAAGACCAGAATTCCCAGTACCAGGGCATAGGATGAACGAATGGCGGACAAGGCTCCAGCCCTATCCCGTGCCCCATTATGATAGGCAACGCGTATCGAAGCCGCAAGGCCAATGGACAATGGAATCATGAATAGCATTGAGGCTACGTTACAGGCAACCTGATGACTTCCTACCTGAATGTACCCAAGAGGAGCCAGTACCAAGGAGGCACCACAAAAGAGGAGTACCTCGCAAAACATGGATATCCCGACCGGAAATCCGATTTTCAGTACGCGCCCCAACATGTCGCGCGCAGGTCTCCTCAAAGCGATGATATGCCGGCGATAAAGTCTGTGTTCCGGGTGAAGATAAACAATCCCGAACATGGCAAGTGCCTGAAACCAGTAAATGACTGCCGTTGCCGCGCCGCATCCGGAGCCCCCCATGGCCGGCAACCCGAACCATCCGAAAACGAATATGTAATTAAGAGGGATGTTCAACAGCAGTGAGCTAATGCCTACAAACATGGCCGGACGCGTCATGTTGGAACCCTCGTTCAAACTGCGCAGTGCAACGAAGATCAAGTTGGCCGGGGCCCCCCACAGGATGGCGTGCAAGTACCCCGTTGCGATACGGCGCATAGCCGGGTCCGGCGAAATCCAATCGAAGACCGAGCCGGCAAAGGATTCGATGCCTATTACGCAAGCTCCCAGCAACAAGGCAAGCCAGAGACCGTTGTGCATGACGTAGCCGCTGCGCCTTGCCACATCCCTGCCACGGTAATTGGCGACGATCGGTCCCAGCACCATCAGGATGCCACAGGCAAACAATTGGACGGGAATAAATACGGAGGCTCCGAGCGATACGGAGGCCATATCGACGGACGATGCGCTGCCGGCAACAATCGTATCCACACACCCCATTCCCATGTTGGTCAAATTGGCAATCAACACGGGGATACTCAAATAAATGATGGTTTTCATTTCCGAGCGCTTTCCAAGGAGGTCCATGTTTCCTGTCTGTTTCTCGTTCATCTTACTGGGAGGAGGGGGATCATTCGTTTTTTCGGGGAAAAGCCAAGAAATTTTACACAAAAAATTCGTTAAAAAAATCCCTGCAGGCTTTTACCAGCCCGCAGGGATTCGGAAAAAACCATCGGGCAGTAGGAGGGAAGAACTCCCTCCCGCTGCCTCAGAGGGGTGTTGATCAGGCGTCCTGCTCAAGGGCAGCCTGGGCAGCGGCAAGGCGAGCCGTCGGCACGCGATACGGAGAGCAGCTCACGTAGTTCAGTTTCAACTTGTTGCAGAACTTGACAGAAGCGGGGTCTCCACCGTGTTCACCGCAAATGCCCAACTTGATATCGGGGTTGGTCTTGCGTCCGAGTTCGCAGGCGATTTCCATCAACTTGCCAACGCCTTCCTGATCAATGGAGGCGAAAACGTTTTTCTTGATGATTTCCAGATCTCCATACCTGCCGAGGAAAGAACCGGAGTCGTCACGGCTCATCCCCAGACCGGTCTGCGTCAGGTCGTTCGTCCCGAAGGAGAAGAATTCGGCAGTCTTGGCGATTTCATCAGCCGTTACGGCGGCACGGGGGATTTCGATCATTGTACCGACATGGTAGGTCACGCCCTTACCCTTCTCTTCGAACACCTTCTTGGCGACTTCGTCGATAATGGCCTTCTGGATGTCGAGTTCCTTCTTGAAGCCGACGAGAGGCACCATGATTTCGGGAATAACGTCGTAGCCTTCTTCTTCAGTCACTTCTACAGCGGCTTCAAGGATGGCGCGGGCCTGCATTCTCGTCACTTCCGGGAAGGAGATGCCGAGACGGCAACCGCGGTGGCCGAGCATCGGATTGAATTCGTGCAATTCCGACACACGGCGCATGATTACTTCCACGGGCATACCGATCTTTTCAGACAAGTCGAGCTGCTGCTCCTTCGTCTGGGGAAGGAATTCGTGCAGAGGCGGGTCGAGAAGGCGGATGGTAGCGGGTAATCCCTTGAGTGCCTTGAAGATTCCCTTGAAGTCTGCTTTCTGGAAGGGAAGCAGCTTGTTCACGGCGGCTTCACGGGCGCTCACTCCGGCGGAAAGGATCATTTCACGCATGAAGTCGATGCGGTCGCCTTCGAAGAACATGTGCTCCGTGCGGCAGAGACCAATGCCAACGGCACCGAAAGCAATAGCTGTCTGGGCCTGCTTCGGAGAGTCGGCATTCGTGCGAACCTTCATCTTGGTGCATGCGTCGCACCATTCCATCAGTTTGGCGAAATTCTGGTACACACGGCTGTCTTCCGGTTTCATCGTCTTGCGAATGAGCACCTGAATGATTTCAGAGGGAGATGTTTCCACCTTGCCGGCGAAAACGCAACCTGTATTACCGTCGATGGAGAGGTAGTCGCCTTCGTCGTAGGTGACTCCATCAACCGTCATCGTACGGGCGACGTAGTCGATTTGCAGGGCATCGGCACCGCAAACGCACACTTTGCCCATCTGGCGGGCGACAAGGGCAGCGTGGGAGGAAACACCGCCTCGGGCAGTCAGGATGCCTTCTGCAGCGATCATGCCGCGAAGGTCTTCCGGAGAGGTTTCCATGCGGACGAGAAGAACCTTTTCACCACGTTCGGCCGCGTCAACGGCACGTTCGGCGTTCAGGTAAAACCTACCGGCAGCAGCACCGGGGCCTGCGGGCAGACCGGAGGCAATCACTTTTGCTTCCTTAAGGGCTTCCCGGTTAAACACGGGGGTCAGAAGCTGGTCAACCTGGTCGGCGGGAACGCGACGGACTGCCGTCTTCCAGTCGATGAGGCCTTCTTCCACCAATTCGCAGGCGATGCGGAAAGCTGCAACACCGGTACGTTTGCCGTTACGGGTTTGCAACATGAAAACTTCACGGTTCTGAATGGTGAATTCGAAGTCCTGCATATCCTTGAAATGTTCTTCGAGGACGGCACGGATACGCATCAGTTCCGTATGGGCTTCGGGCATCACCTTGGCCAATTCGGCAACGGGAGCGGGAGTACGGACACCGGCCACCACGTCTTCGCCCTGCGCGTTCATGAGGAATTCACCGTAGAATTCCTTCTCGCCTGTAGCCGGGTTACGCGTGAAGGCGACGCCGGAACCGGATTCTTCACCCGTGTTGCCGAACACCATGGCCTGTACATTGACGGCGGTACCCCATTCGGAAGGAATATTGTACTTGCGGCGGTAAACGATAGCGCGGTCATTGTTCCAGGAGCTGAATACGGCACCGATGGCGCCCTGCAGCTGTTCCCACGGGCATTCCGGGAATTCCTTGCCCACGCTGTCCTTGACGAGTTTCTTGAAACGGGCAACGAGTTCCTTCAGGTCGTCGGCAGTCAGTTTCGTATCTTCGATTTCGGCTTTGCCATGGCGTTCTACCTTGATTTGGGCAATGGCGGCTTCAAAGGGGTCATGATCTTCTCCGGGGGCTTTCTGCACTCCGAGAACGACGTCGCCGTACATCTGAACAAAACGGCGGTAGCAGTCCCAAGCGAAACGGGGATTGCCGGTAGCCTTGGCAAGGGCTGCAACACTCTTGTCATTCAGGCCGAGATTCAGAATCGTATCCATCATGCCGGGCATGGATTCGCGAGCTCCGGAACGGACAGCCACGAGAAGGGGCATGTTTTCCGTATCGCCGAACTTGGTGCCCATGATAGCCTCCATGTTGGCAATACCAGCCTTGATGTCGGCTTCCATGGTTGCGGGATAAGTGCACCCGTTGTCGTAGTAATACGTACAAACTTCCGTCGTAATGGTAAATCCGGGAGGCACGGGCAAACCGATACCGGCCATTTCAGCAAGGTTGGCACCTTTGCCACCGAGCAGGTTTTTCATGCTGGAGTTACCTTCGGCAGTCCCTCCGCCAAAGGTGTATACAATCTTGTCAGGGGAAGCGCTTGACGCGCAGGAATTGGTTGACATGTCGCTAATATTGTCGAATTGGGTTACACTCCGCGAACGCGCCGTCATTCTTCGCAATGAAAGAATTCCTACGCGAACGGGGTTCGGAGAGATTGCTAACGAGATCATGAAATGTCAATCTGTAAATGACCCAAACACAGGAAATTTTTCATAATCGCGCGCGTAGAGAGATGAAGAATCCTGTAATCTTCCTCTCCGTGACACAAAAAAGACTTATCTGGCATCAAATGATATTTAAGGCTTGAGAGATGCGGACAGGTCGCTAATCTCACTGCAAGCAGTTTTATCTATCCTATGGGCTCACAAGATACCACCACCTCGCAGGAAACCGGATGTCTGGATTCAAATGCCGATGGCAATTTCGTCTTCACCACCATTGACGCAGCACTTAACTGGTTGCATAAAAACTCTTTATGGCCTATGCCCATGGGGCTTTCCTGCTGTGCCATTGAATTGATGGCAACAGCGGCATCCCGATTCGACATTTCCCGATTCGGATCGGAAGTACTCCGTTTCTCCCCTCGGCAAGCCGACGTCATGATTGTGGCCGGAACGGTCACCTACAAAATGGCTCTTGCCGTCCGCCGCATCTGGGATCAGATGCCGGAGCCCAAATGGTGCATCGCCATGGGGGCCTGCGCTTCTACCGGAGGAATGTTCCGTTCCTACTCTGTACTCCAGGGGATTGACAAGCTATTGCCTGTCGATGTGTACATCTCGGGTTGCCCGCCCCGCCCGGAAGCACTGCTTGAAGCCCTGATCACACTCCAGAAGAAGATCACCACGGAAAAACCCGCCAAGGAACTATTCGTCAAATCGGAACCCAAGCCCGCCAACGCCCCCAAGCCGGCTGCGCCCTCCTTCCCGATTCAGTAATTTCCTCCCTTTCCTTATACAATTTACATCCGTTTTCTCACTCATGTCCATGCAACAGATCCAAGCCGCCCAGACGCAAGCAGCCGACCAGATCGTCGCCCATTTCGGCAAGGTTATCCTTGACCGTGTTTCCTTCCGGGGCGATGAGACGCTGGTCATTGGCGCCGCCGACATCCACGAAGCCCTCCGCTGGATCCGTGAAGCCCTGGGATTCGATATCCTGGTCAATCTCTGCTCGGTTGACAACTTCGGCGCCGATCCGCGCTTTGAAGTCCTCTACACCGTTTCCCAGGCTGAAAAAGGAGTCAATGTTACCTTTAAGGTCCGCGTCAACGAAGGAGAATCCATCCCCACCGTCACGGATCTGTATGGCGGTGCCAACTGGCAGGAACGCGAAATCTGGGATCTCATGGGTATTCCTTTCGAAGGCCATCCCGACCTTCGCCGCATCCTCATGTGGGACGGATATCCCTATCACCCTCTTCGCAAGGATTTCCCCGTTCAGGGAATTCCCGTCGAAACCCCCGGCATTGCCTTCGCCGAAGAAGCACCGCTTGCCGGAGGGCCGTTCGCCACGACTCCGGGAACGGGAACAGCTCAGGACCGGGAAGCCCGTTCCAGGCATATGGATATCTAACGGTCTCCCATGTCGCAATGAGGGAATTCCGGAATATACACGCGAAGATGCGAAAGCCAGTTCTCCCTACGTAGATTCATGTCACCCATCAAGACAGTTGTCGCATGCCTCCTTATTGGGCTGAGCCAGTCCGGTTGCCAGTCGCCCATGTATGGTGACGAAGTCTGGCAGGCTCAGCTTACGGACAACCTTGCTTTGATGGGAGCGCGCAACTGGGTCGTCATCGCGGAATCCTCCTATCCGGCCTACATGGGTACCGGAGTAATCACACTGCTGGCAACCCAGCCATCCGACGTCGTTTTCAGCCAGGTACTTGACACCATTGAGGCGGAAGGCCATGTCCAGCCTCGCATCATGATCTGTTCCGAGCTCCGCAGCATTGAGGAAGATTATGCCCCCGGCATCAAAAAATACCGCAACCAGGTGTATAAAATGCTTCCCGGGCGCATGTACTTCGAATTGCCCAGTAAAATCATCAACGGTCAGATCGAAGATGCTACCAAGCAATTCAATGTCCTGGTCATCAAAACAACAACTGCGCTTCCCTATTCCAACATCTATATCGAACTGGACTCCGGCTATTGGAACTCGGAATCGGAAGCTGCTCTGCGCAACAAAATAGAGCCCCGCAATCCGGTACAGAAATCCGTCATCCCCAACTTCTCCCCTACTCCCGCTTCGCCGAATCCAAGCACGCTTCCGACACTGCCCACCAGCCCGGAATCCCAACCGCAATCTCCTCAGAATACCCCACCACCGGCACCCCAGCCGACTAGTGTTCCGGAAAGCCTTCCCCAGCCTAATTTCACGGGGGCTCAGTCCGGATCCCTGGCATAAGTCCTATTGTCCGTTTCATTCGGAATCGGTTCCACTTCCATCGCCAGGATGATTCTTCTCCTTCAGCCTATTTATCTTCAACCTAACCTCCTTACTTCCTGCGTATGACTGCCGACAATACCCTTTACCATCACATTGACAAAGCTACGGAAGAGCGTCTGAGAGTGGAAGCATGGGTTGGCGACGCCATCCTCGCACTTTACGTCAGGGAATGGATCCTCTCCGAAGAACATAAGATCAACGGCAAACTCTTCATCGAATTTACCAGTAACGAATTCCTTCGCCGGACAGGCAACCCCACCGGCGTCGAAGCCCAGATTGGTCGTATCTTCAAATCCGACGGTTTGGAAGCCGCCTACGCCTGGATCGAACAAACCTTGCGCCCCAGAATGGAAGAACGCTGGCATTCCCTCCGAAAAACAGGTCTGGATCACTGATACCCTTCCCTTCAAGCTATGCTTGCCCAGGATCGCATTTTTCCATGGCCACTTCCGGATGCGGATTCCCCTCGTCCTTTTTTTGCCTCAGCCCCCCATATGCGTCCTTGGGCAGACAGCGTTGCCGATTTTCTCATTGGTGAAATCCCCCCCGGCTGCATCGCCTTTGCGACATCCGGTTCGTCCGGCGGTTCTCCGAAAGCTATTCTGTTCACCAGGGATGCTCTTGAATGTAATGCGCTTGGAGCCATTCAACACATGGGAGCCGACCACGGAGACTGGTGTTGTCCGCTTCCTGCCTGGCATGTCGGCGGAGCCATGACATACATCCGGGCCGCCATAGCCGGCACCCACGTCCACGCCTATACAGGTAAATGGAATGCTCGGGACTACACTGATTTCCTTGGACAATGCGGAGCTGCATGGACCTCCCTTGTGCCCACTCAGGTTGTAGATATTGTCCAGGACGGTATCACCGCCCCTCCGGGATTGGCATGCGTCCTTGTTGGAGGTGGCTCCCTGTCGCAGGCCAATGGTCTCCGGGCACGTGAACTGGGATGGCCCGTTGTCCAAAGCTACGGAATGACGGAAGCCGGTTCCCAAATTGCTACCGCTTCACCATCAGATCCTTTTCATACCGACCGTCTCACCATTCTGCCTCATTGGGAAGTCCGCGAATCCGAGGACGGACGTCTCTCCCTGCGGGGAGAAGGGCGCTTCTTCGGCGTCGTCACAGAAAACCGTATGGGCGGTTTTTCTCTGAGAAGCATTTCTCCACGAGAATGGTGGACCAACAACGACATCGTAGAAATCCACGGCAACACATTGACCTTTGTCCGTCGCGCCGACCGGCTGGTCAAGATCCTGGGAGAACTCGTCGATCCCGATGCACTGGAACTCTCCATGTCCGGCATGTGTCCGGGAGTCGTCGTGGAATCCCTTCCCTGTTCGCGTCGCGGCGCCATGCTGGTTGCCTGCCATCCCGATGCTGCCGCCCTGCGCAAAGCTGCCGACCAATGGAATACATTCGCCCCGGGCTTCCAACGTCTCTCCAGGCTAGCCGTCATGGATGTACCGCGCAATCCCATGGGAAAAATTGACCGTAACTCATTGCGCATCCTCCTTTCCTCCAAAGAAGCCCCCCTGGAGCGTATCTCCAATTAGAGCGTTTTTCCCCAAATGCCGCAAGCAATCAGGCTTTCCGTGTTCGCGGTTTCCTACCGGACATGACCAGTCCGGCCAGCGTCATCAAAGTTCCAGAAACGGACATCCATGTCAGAGGTTCACCCAAAATCAAGGCCGAAGACATCACCGTAATCACCGGCACCAAATAGATATAGACGCTCACCTTGACTGCTCCCAGTATCCGCAAGGTCCAGTTCCAGGAGACAAAACAAATGGCCGACGCCCCGAGCCCCAGATAGAGGATATTGATCCAGTTAACCGGCTTCTCGAAGGCTACCCATGACCACGGTTCGTCCACCAACCACAAAACCGGCAACATCAATACGATTCCGTAGAAAAAAATCCGGCGGGTTGCCGCCACCATATCGCTCTGAAAGCGGGAAATTACCTTCATCAGAATAGAATACAAAGACCAAACCAGAGCAGCCAGGAGAGCCAGAAAGTCCCCCAATGGATTGACCTCTACCAGTCTGTTCCCACTAAAACTCATCATGGCAATGCCGGAAATCGCTACGGTAAACCCCACATAAAACAATCCCCCCTGCTTCTCCCCTTTCAGAAACACAGATGCCAGAATAGCCGTTAGAAACGGAGATACACATACGACTACGCCCACATTCGATGCCAGCGTGTACGTCAACGCTATATTTTCCAGCAGGAAATACAGAGTCACGCCACACAATCCGGCCAAAACGTAAAAGATCTCCCGCGACGGCCTTTCCCATATGATTTTTTTTCTATAAATCACCTGGAGGAAAACATATCCGATGACAAAGCGGGTCAACAAAATCTCCAAGGGAGAAAAATCTCTCAACAATACCTTGGTAGACACAAATGTCGTCCCCCAAATAAAAATGGTCATCAAAGCGGCAGCATGTGCCCACATTCTCCTTGAGTTTTCCATAATATACTAATATTAAATAAGTTTAAGTAAAAACAAATTCTAATTCCACGAAAAAAAGAACGTTCCTCTCCAGAGAACCCGACGGACTGTAGCACATTTTCCGTCCCGTGCCTGCACGATCTTGCCACATCCGTGAAAATGACATGAAATCCCGCTTGGATTCCTGTCTCTCGGGCATATTTCCTATGCGATTATCTTGCACTTCCGGGCAATCTGCCCCAGTATGCTGCTATCACCATTGGAACATCATGAGGTTTATTCTATTCCTGATCCTTACTGCCGGAGCCACCGTCGGACTTTATTACGCTGGTCTGGCCTATGAAGAGCAAAGTGACGAATTCACCAGTTTCCAAAGAGATTGCGCCCCCAAACAAGTCACGCGGGAAAAATTGAAAACAGAAATCTCGGATATTCAAAACCGCCTTCTCGACATTGACAAACAGTACGTTGAAAAAATCGGTAAAGTTGCCGACCAACTGAAAAAAAGCTCTGCGTTGAACCCATCAGAATCATTTGCCCTCACTCTATTGCAAGAAAAAGACATTGCCGGGCAAACATTAACCATCAAACAACGAATCGAATCAATCGACGCTCACCTCAATCTGGTCCGGGAACAAACTAACAAAACCATTCAAAAAAACGAAGACGCCATCATCAACAACACCACCCGGCTGGACAACACCATTATCACCGAACGTAACAAACTTGGCAGTTACTACTCTTCACACCCCGACCTAGGCAAGGAACTCGCCGCACGTAATGTTCTTGAAGCAAAGCTAAATCAGCTCAAAAAAACGGTCGATAAAAAAAATGAACAAATCCTGCAAGCAAATCTGAATCTCAAAAAGAAATTCGAGGCAGTCGAACAAAACGCTCTTGATGAGAAATCTACGCTTGATCAGCTTCTCACCCAAATTTCCGAATCCTCACTCAACGAGCAAGGCCTCATTTCCTCAAACTACTATCGCAAGCTGCTTGCCAAAAACCCATCCTTCGGGGCTCTCAACAAAAACTACACCCAGGCAATTCAGGATCTGACGAACAAACGCAACAAAAAACACGACGAACTTCAAGCCATCGTCACTCAAATCGAAAGCCATCCCTACACCATCCTTCAAAAGAACTCCATCCATGGAATCAGATCGCTCGTTATCATGATTCTAATCGGAATCGACGCCATTTTGATCACCTTCTTCTACTTCGTCCTCCTCCGGAGAAACTACGCCTGACACAGCAATAATTTGATTTTCATTGGAAAAAATAATTTAGAATAATTCTTGTCTTCATCATCAAGAGTGATAATTTACCCCCATAACCTAACCCACCTGTAATCATGAAAGAACTCAAAGGAACAGAAACAGAAAAGAACCTCCTGAAGGCATTTGTCGGAGAATCCCAGGCTCGCATGCGCTATACTTACTTTGCCAGCGTAGCCAAGAAGGAAGGTTACGAACAAATCTCGGCAATCTTCACGGAAACAGCCGACAATGAAAAAGAACACGCCAAGGTCTTTTTCAAATACCTTAAAAACGCCTGTGCGGACATCATGACAACCGCCTCTTCCATTGAATTGAAAGATACCGTCGCCTGCCTGCTCGCCGCCGCTGAAGGAGAACACGAAGAATGGTCGGACATGTATCCTGCCATGGCCGACGTAGCCGAACAAGAAGGCTTCCCCGCCATAGCAGAATCCTTCCGCCGCATCGCTACCGTGGAAAAACATCACGAAGACCGCTACCTCCAGCTCGCCCAAAACATCAAAGACGGTACTGTCTTCCTCAAAGACGGTGAAGTTTGGTGGAAATGCCGCAATTGCGGTTACATCGAAAAAGCAACCGAAGCCCCCAAGCTTTGCCCGGCATGTAAACATCCCCAGGCATTCTTTGAACTTCTGGCTGATAATTTCTAAAGATTTCCGTCATTATTTTCTCTGCGAAACCCGTAGCGCTCCCCGGCGGTGCGGGTTTCTTTTACCTCATTTCCATCCCGGCTACCCTCCGGGCAAATTCACCAAACCCGGGAGTTCCTTTCTTGCCCTTTCCGGTTCAACTGTGTACCTTCCCTCCATGTCTGAACAAGAAACGCCATCTCCAGACTCAGCCCTCAAAAAGATCTCCGCTTTCCTTATGCGCCTGTCCGGCTCGTTGCTCACCGGCATCATCCTGATGGGCATTCTATTGGTTTTGACGTTTTACGGAACAATTTACCAGGCATCCTATGCCGGAGGCACCATGCCTGAACTGGCGGCAGATTCTTTCTTCAGTTCACTGTTCGTCATCATCCCCTTAGGTAACAGCAATACATTCGGCATTCCTCTGCCAGGAATGTTGATCACCTGCATTCTTTTACTCATCAACCTGGTCATCGGCGGCATCATCCAGCTTCGCAAAAACTTTTCCCGCTGGGGACTCATGCTGGCACATGCCGGTATCGCCGTTCTGCTGGCTTGCGTCGCCCTGGGTAATTGGCAAACCCAGGTCATCGAAGAAATCCCACTCACCCCGGGACAATGCAAATACTACCCGGAAATGGATTTCGGCATCATGCTGCACCGTTTCACGCCGGAATTCTATCCCGGTACCCAGAAACCGAAATCCTACGAATCCGTCATCAGTATCACCGACAAAGACTACAGGATCACCGATGCAGACCATATCCATATCCGCATGAACGAGCCCTTCCGCATCCACGGGTGGACTCTCTATCAAATGAGCTGGGGAAACAATGGAGGAGAAATGACTTCGATCCTGCGCGCCTCCCACAATCCTCTGGAACAAGGTCCCAAATGGGCTTCCTACATCATCACTCTCGGCCTCCTCCTGTATTACGGGATGATGTTTGCCAAATACCTGAAAAATAAAAATGCAAGAATCTCTCCGAAACAGGAAGAAAAAACCGGAGAAGCCACTCCCCTCCCTGTATCCTCCGACCACGGGCGAGGACGCAGGAAAAAACTACTCTTTACCTCAATCGTTCTGGGGATTCTGGCCGTCTTTGCCATCGGCATGATGGCTGCCCGGCCTGCCGTCCGCATAGTCGATATCGACCACTATATTCCCTGGTCCCAAGAAATGAAAGAAGCAGCTGCGGGAATCGCCGTAGAAGATGGAGGGCGAATCAAACCCTTCTCGACCTATGCCGGCTTCAACCTCCTGAGAACCCACGGAAAAAAGAGCGTTTCCTTCCGCTCCAACGGGAAAAAAATCACACTCTCCCCTGAGGAATGGGCACTGGATTGCATGCTCCGCCCGGAATTTGCTTCTCAAATGCCCGTCTTCCTCATCAATCGTGAAGAAACCGTCACCCGCCTGGGCCTCCCCCCCATGCCGGATAAAAGGAAGCAATATACCTTCCAGCAATTGGAACCTCTGAAGGAAACGATCTACGCCCATGCCAACCGCATTGCCTCCCAGCAAATGACCGATGCCACCGGCCGCGAAATATCCGGTCTGGCCCAGAACCTCCGCCAAATGGAACTGTGGATGTTCATGCCCGTCATAGCTCTTCAGGCTCCCGAAAGGATGAACGCCCCGGGTTTCCCGAGGTGGTACCATCGCATCAATGGCAACTGGACGTCTTCCCCCAGTAAATTGCAAGCCTCCAATTTTACCTCCTGCGCAATCAAGGCAAGAAAGGGAGCAATCAATAACGACAAAGACTTCACGCATGAAGCAGAACAAATCTTCCTCCTCACCCTGGTCGCCAACAACACGGCTGCCTCCGTCAGCTACCGCAACCGCCTTGACCGCGAGTTGATTTACTACAACATGGATCCCCTCTACACGGCCCTAGCCTTTTTTGTCGCCGGATTCGTCCTGCTGATTATCGGCAGCCTCCTGCCATCTCCCGATCAGGGGAAACAGGGACTCGGAGCAAGGATTTACAAGCTCGTCTTCGGTAATGGCCTCCATGGAGCCTGGTTTCTGGGAGCGGCAGGAGCCATCGTTCTGCTCGTCTCCATGATCATCCGCAGCACTATCACCCTGCGTTCCCCGGTCGGCAACACCTATGAGACAATCGCCTTCATCGCCTGTGCCGGAGTCATCGTCTCCCTCGTCATGGAAGCTTACAGCAAACGCGGCATCATCCTAGCCACCGGACTCGTCCTGGGAGGTCTCGCCTGCCAGATGGGCATCCTCTACGAGTCGGGCCAGGCAGCCGACCACATGGATCCGCTGGTAGCCGTCCTCCGTTCCAACTTCCTGCTCTCCACACACGTCATCACTATCGTCCTCGGGTATGCCGCCGGGCTTCTGGCAGCCATCATTTCTCATGTTGCCGTCTTCTCCAAACCCATGGGGTTGCTCACCGAGAACACATCCAGAATACTCACCCGCATGGCATACGGAGCACTCGCCTTCTCCCTCCTCTTCAACCTGATCGGTACCGTTTTCGGGGGTATCTGGGGCAATGAAGCCTGGGGACGGTTCTGGGGCTGGGATCCTAAAGAAAACGGAGCTCTGATGATCGTCTTGTGGCAATTGATTATTCTCCACGCCCGAACCGGGGGATATATCAAGAGTTTCGGCCTCCACCTGGGCAACATGATCGGAGGCATCATCATCGCTTTCGCATGGTGGGGAGTCAACACCATGGGAGTCGGCCTTCATTCCTACGGCTTCTCCGATGCCAAGTCAGCCCTGTACCTCTTTTACTATGTAGAGTCGGCTCTCATCCTGGCTGCTCTTGCCCTGCACTTTCTGGACAAGAAGAAACTCCGCCAGAGCTGAACGGAAAAGAGCCGAAACCTGTCCAATAGACAATGCCGTCATTCTGTCGGCAATCGTTATACGGCAATGAACACCGCATCCATCCCCACCCACAGGAAAACCCTCTCCCGATTCGGTCTTGCCCCAGGACTGGTCATCCTCATTCTAGCAACCGATATCCTCCTCTCCGGAGGGGAAGCCGGCACGGGGGGATTCTTCCTCATCATCTCCATCTTCGTCTCCATACTTATAGGAACCATCGCCTTTCTCTGGCAGTGGTTCAGCGGCAGAGACCGCTTCATGACCGCCTTTGCCAAGGGACTAGCTATTGCCATCCTCATGGCCATCCCCTCCCCTTTGGCTACATTGCTTCCTCTGCTGGCAGGTTTCCTCTCCTTTGTTCCGTCATTCCAAACCAATGAATCTGCCGAAGAACAGCCGGCCCCATGCGACGCCGAACAGGAACCGAGTATGAGAACTGCCCGGGGACGTGTCGTCTCCACCCGGGAATAACTCTCTGCAAGCACCATGATCGCCGAACTGACATCTCCCCTGGGACGCCTTCTTATTGAAGAAACCGGAGGAGCCATTTCCCGTATCCTCCTGCCCGGCAGAGCAGCGACACATCCGACCGTTCCCATCGTATCCGCATCATCATCGCCAATCCTTCAGGAAGCATGCCGCCAGCTTGGCGAGTATTTCGCCGGAAAACTAACGGATTTCTCAATTCCTCTGTCGCCAGTGGGCACTCCCTTCATGCTCTGCGTCTGGCAAGAACTCAGGAACATTCCCTACGGCACAACCGTTTCTTATAAAACCATTGCCACCGCCATAGGAAACCCTCGCGCCGTCCGAGCCGTCGGTATGGCCAATGGACGCAATCCCATCCCCATCATCATCCCCTGCCACAGAGTCATCGGTACCAATGGCAGTCTCGTAGGCTACTCGGGCGGGCTCCCGATCAAACGGCAACTTCTCTCTCTCGAAGCTCATGAATTATTTTGAATACGGAACCAGGGAAACCGACCATCTTTCATCAAGAGATCCTCGCATGGCTCATGCTATCGCCTCTCTCGGAATCATCAAAAGAAAGCTCACCCCGGATCCCCTTGCCGCACTCATCTTCTCTATCATCGCCCAGCAAATATCCGGCAAAGCGGCAGACAGCGTATCCAAACGCTTTCTTGACTTCATCGGGGGAACCGTCACCTCTCCAGCCATTCTTGCCCATTCTCCGGAAGAGTTGAAATCCTGCGGCATGTCACTTCGCAAAGCCACCTTCATCCATCGCATCGCCGCTGCCTTCGCCGAAAAAGCCATCACAAGGGAAGCCCTCCGTCTCATGAATGATGCAGAACTCCTGCGTACCCTCACATCCATGCCCGGAGTCGGTCCCTGGACTGCTGAAATGTTGATGATTTTTTCTCTCCAGCGTCCGAATGTTCTCAGCTGGGGAGATTTCGGGATTCGGAAAGGATTGACACTCCTCCACCACCGGGAAGAATTGGATAAAAAATGCTTTATGGCTTTCCAAGAGCTTTATTCCCCGTTCTGTTCGATCGCTTCCTTTTACTTGTGGGCCATCGCTTCCGGCGAATACATACCGGATTAACATGAGCGTTCTCGCAGAGTAATGAAATAATCAACCTTCCAAAAGACGATTGTACAACTCGCTTCCAAGGAAAAAGAAAAAGTTTTGTCCCTTGATGAAATCAACATTGCTGCCGGAACTGGCATTGGGGACATTCGGGCACGGGACAAGGAATTAAAAAATCATGACAGACAAGGGAAATATCATCATTTATAATCTCCCAGCGCATTCCTTCGTTCTCATTCGTTCCTTCCCATGACTCAATCTTCGCTCCAGAATCCCCCCTCACCCAAGCCAAGCCTCTGGGCACTCAGTCCCCTCTTTGTTTTCACCGGTTTCTACCTCCTGATAGCTCTTATCGCCCAGGATTTCTATAAGGTACCGATAGCCGTCGCCTTCCTGCTAGCCAGTGCCTGGAGTATCGTCATCACCAAGGGAATGTCCCTCTCGCGGAAAATCGACTATTTCTCCGCCGGAACGGCCAACAGGAACATCCTGATGATGATCTGGATTTTCATCCTTGCCGGAGCCTTCGCCCAATCGGCCAAGGCCATGGGATCCATTGACGCCACCGTCAACCTGGCCCTCTTCATCCTGCCGGACAATCTGCTCATGGCTGGTATTTTCATCGCCGCATGTTTTATCTCCCTTTCCGTAGGGACCTCGGTAGGAACCATCGTAGCCCTGACTCCGGTTGCTATCGGCATCGCAGAAAAATCCGGGATTCCCCTTCCCTTCATGGTAGGAATTGTCGTAGGAGGAGCCTTCTTTGGCGATAATCTCTCCTTCATTTCCGATACCACCATTGCCGCCACACGAACCCAGGGATGCGCCATGAGCGACAAATTCAAAGCCAACAGCCTGATCGTCATTCCGGCAGCTCTCCTCGTCACCCTTTTCTACATTTATGAAGGCACCGGAATGGGCCATGTCGTTCCCGTCTCTCAAGTGGAATGGATCAAAGTCCTCCCCTACTTGATCGTCCTCGGAATGGCTATTGCGGGCATCAACGTCTTCGCCGTCCTGGCCATCGGAATCGCCGCTACGGGCATCATTGGAGCAGCTACGCAGTCATGCATGCCCCTGATTTGGATCAACGCCATGGGCAAAGGCATTGCCGATATGGGAGAACTCATCATCGTCACTCTCATGGCTGGAGGAATGTTGGAAATGATCCGTCTCAACGGAGGCATCACTTACATCATTGACAAACTCACAAGCCGAATTCGCGGACGCCGCGGAGCCGAAGGATGCATCGCCGCCATCGTCTGTCTTTGTAACCTCTGCACCGCCAATAACACGATAGCCATCATCACCGTAGGCTCTATCACCAAAGACATTTCGGAAAAATTCCGTATCAATCCCAGCAAAAGCGCTAGTTTGCTGGATACCTTCTCCTGCCTGACCCAGGCCCTTATTCCCTATGGAGCGCAACTCCTCATGGCTACTGGTCTATCCGGTATTTCCCCCGTCGGTATTATGCGCTACCTGTACTATCCATTCGTCATGGGGGTCTTTGCGATCCTGGCCATTCTCTTTCGTTTCCCAAGGAAATATTCGGCACCGTTCCGCCGGCAATAACTCATTCTCCATGAATAAACAAATCCGGACACATATTCTCCTTCCTCGACTTTTGTCCCGATTTTTCACAATGTTTGATATATTCACAGGAAAGGAAACCAATTCCCAACTCAATCGGGGAATATTTCCACCACACAACCATTACAGCATATACTCATGAATTGGAGAACCATACAACGCCAACTCGGCATTAATGCCGATGGCATACCCGGTCCTAAGACTGCGGAAGCCATCGCAAAAATCCTCGATCTCCCCCAGGGAAACTGGAACGATATCCAAACCGACCTCGGACTTGATGCCGACGGAATTCCCGGAGACAAAACCCTCCATGCCGTCGCAGAAGCCCTCAACCTCGAATCTACCTCCCGCCACTGGCCTACCCAAGCCGAAGTTCGCTCCGGCAAATCCATCTTCGGACAACCGGGAACCCACCTCGTCACCATTCGTGTACCCTACCCGCTAAAACTCTCCTGGGACACCGGAACCAGTGTAGAAAAAATCACCTGTCACGAACAGGTTGCCGATGCCATCACCAGCATCTTCCAACAAACGAAAGATGCCTACGGCATAGATAGAATCTCAGCTCTGGGGTTGGATCTCTACGGAGGTTGCTACTCCAATCGCGCCATCGTCGGAGGAAAATCCCTCTCCATGCATGCTTTTGGTATAGCTATCGATCTGGATCCCGACCACAACGGACTCAACACCCACGCCCCCAAGGCCAGGTTTTCCTCTCCGGAATACGACACATTCTGGAAGATCGTCGAAAGTGAAGGAGGAATCTCCCTCGGACGAGAACGCGACTACGATTGGATGCACTTCCAATTCGCCACCTTATCGTAACGATATATTGCCCCTTAGTATCGAACAGCCGTCTCCGTTTTGCAACGGAAACGGCTGTTCTTATAATCCACTGCTGCTATTCCAAAAAAATTGTCTAATAGGCAAATTCGGCGTACAGGGCGCGATGGTCCGTTGGCCATTTTTGCAGATTGGAAGGTTTTTCTACCGGATCTTTGGTATCGGCAGGAATCCGCTGATTGCGGCACACCATTCCGCTGGGGCCAATCATATGAATCTTGCTCAATGATAATTTCTGTTCCGGAAGATAAAAAACGTAGTCAATACGTTCCCGGTCATCAGCACTGGGAGACCAAGCCAGTTTCTGAAGAGGAACCCCCGGACAATCCGTCGGAAACGTGAAGCCGGGATGTGTCACGGGATTGGGATATTTTTCTCGGTAGGCATCCATGAATCCCGCTTTCTCCAGAGCAACCGTTACATCCCACGGTATGACAAGACCATTGTGGTCAAACAAACGGGCCGTACTCTCCGTCCAATCCAAATGGGATGGTTCATTGAAATCTCCCCCCAATAGGACAATGCGTCCCATAGCCTTGTCTTTGGCTGCTTCTTCCAGAAACTTGGCAATAGCTATACTCCGCTGCGAATCCCGGTTATCCTTCAGCACGGCATCCACATCCTTGACAGCTTCCGGCAACCGGTGCCAATCCGTCCCGGAATAACCGCGCGGCAGGTAGGAAGCACAGTGACGATAATCAAGATGAGCCGTATAGACGGCAAACTCCCGGCCATTCACGTCCACAACCGCCTTATAAATCGATCCCTGATCGTTCTTGAGAGGGTAAACCGTTGAAGATTCCTTGATCGGGTACTTGCTCAAAATTCCGGAATCGTTGGAATAAAATGAGTAATAGGTTTTCCCCTTCTCTCGTAGTTTTTCCACAATCCGGTCACAAAATCGGGTGTCCTTGTAATTGCGCACTTCGCTCAAGGTCACAAAATCGGCATCCGCCTTGGCAATTTCATCAGCAACGGTATCAAAACCTCCAGAAACAACCGTACCTTCCTGCCATATATTGAACTGCAAAAGCGATATCGTATATCGTGGTTTAAACGATACAAACAGAGCCATCGCAAGGCAAAGGCATGAAATCCACAATAACTTCTTCATTTACTAATTAAATACGATCCCAAAAACGGCAACCTTTCATCAAAAGCCGGATACGCACATCCATCCCTTGCTCTCCCTTCCTCCAGTCCAATGCGTATCCGGACATTACATGGAACAGGCTACTTTAACATACCTCACGCCCATTCCTTTCTCTTGATCGAATTATTCTCTTTTCCGTTCAAGCTCCTCCTCTTTCATGAACCCGGACGCCGATTGTTCGATCTTGTAAAACTCATCCAGTACGTCCCGCATCATTTTTACCCGGTAGGCCTGGGGAAGACCTGCCACTCCCGTATTGCCTACCGTCAAGATATGCGCGTAGCGCGCGCAATAGCGCACATACTCCCGCTCATCCATCCGGTGCGGATCAAACGAACAAAAACGGTACCGGTGTCTCTCATTCCACACATTGAACCAATGGAATCCATCCGGACTGTTGTGCACGGCAATATTGGCAAGGCTCCCTACTACGGAGTCTTCGTGCGCATCTTCCGGCATCTCCATGAGATGAGCATTCGCCGATATCTGCGGCAAATACTTCACCGATAAAGCATAGAACATGCCGCTGAAGAAACGGTCCACCACTGGATGAGTCATCCAGGCACAGCCGGACTCCATCATCGCCAGATATTCGTCCGGCCTCAAAAACAACGTGTCGGGATCCGTCTTGATCACATACCCCTCCTCATTTCCATCCTCCCGCGCCGCTGCAAGCAGGCTGTCGAGCACTCCGCATACCGCCGCCTTCCCATTCAGGTTCCTTCCGCGGGCAAAGCCGGTTACGTGGTAATGCACGCCGGCGGATCGTCGGAGGCTTTCAACAATATGGGCAGGGAGAGGATCCCCCGCGTCATCGAATATATGAATGTTCGCATAAGGCATCCGGCGACGGAGAGTATCCACCGACATCAGGATCACCTCCTCCTCCCCCCTGTAGCAGAACATACACACCGTCTGTTTCTTTTCCATCTTCTTCATCATCTTGTTCAATTGTGAATCTTCGTCCCGTTCAGATACATTCCACCCTGGGTTGAAATATTGATGCCCCCCGTCACCTCCAGCGTCGAAGCCGGCCCATACAAAGCCACCTTCCCAGTACCGGAGCCCACATGCACCTCGCCTGATGCGCCATAGAGTACGCGGTTCCCGTAGGCATCACAGATGTTCACTTCCCCCTGGTAATTCGACAGGTCCGCCGGAATGTGCGAGAAATCCAGGCACTGCGTATACGGGCCGCCCGCCGCCCCATACATTCCCATCATATACGTATCGGAAGCATTCGACCGATTTCCGTACTCATCAGAGGCATACACATACAATGCCATGACCTCCGAATCATCCGGGTGACTCATCGTCCCCATCTTCAATTCCAAAGCTCCCGTCAGCCCATTCACGGATGATACTCCGCCGCCGCTTCCTCCGGAGGCGTTCACTGTATTTCCAGACATGCTCAGGTTGGAGCCGACGCCAATAGCCCCTTTCTTACCGCCAAATGAGGTGACCGCGTATGTCCCGATGTTTGCCGTGCGAACAAAGCTCGATGCCTCCCATCCATCCAGGGTCGATGCATTGATTCCCGCGGCAACGGCTATTCCCTGTCCAACCGCTACGCTCACATTGCCGCTGCCGCTCAATGGCCCCAGATCAAGCACAGACGTCCTCTCCCACGTTTCATCACGCGTACTCAGTATGTTCTTCCCCTTGTAGGAAAGGTGGACAGGCCCGTCGTAATTCGACAAATCAATCTCCCCGCTGCCAGCCGCATTCAACGTCAGGCCCATCATCGACAAATTCTCGCCCAGGAGAACCGCCCCCGTCTTCCCGCCAATCGACGTAACTCCGCCCGGATCGCCTTTCGGGCCCTGAATGCCCTGGATGCCTTGCGGCCCCTGCGCTCCGGTTTCCCCTCTGGCTCCCGGAGCCCCGGGTTCCCCCTTGGGCCCCTGTACGCCGGGAGAACCGGCAGCACCTACCTCTCCTCGTGGAATTCCTAAATTCAGTTTACCATTTACCACGGAAGCCGTTGCCTGTGTCCCCGCATCCAAAGTCGTTACTGTTCCGATTGTCAGTCCTTGCATTTCGGCCAAAGCCGCAGCAACGACAGCCGCCCCTTGATTCGCTTCCTTTGCGGCGGCAAGCGCAGTTGCGGCATAACCGGATGCTCCTTCAGCCGACAATGCAGCAGCAGCAGCAGCGGATGTCACCGTTTCCTTTACCTCGCGAATACCGGAGACAGCTTCCTCAACCTCTCCGGTTGCCCCTTCAAGGCGAACCGTATAGCCTTCCAAGCTTGCATCTATTCGACGCTGCAGTTCTGAAGCAACATATTCCTCCGTCACATACTCAGGCACCGGTACCGGCAGACCCTCCGTCCCCTTGATCACATCATTATGAATTTGCAGGTTCAACTGCCTCGTCGGCACGGTCACAGTCAGGGAACCGATCTTCAGTTCCAATTCGGCAATGAGTTCTACATAGTCGTCATTGGCCAGCAGATCGGACAAAACAGCCGAATCAAAATGAATCATGCCTGCGTAGTACGGATTTTTCCTCGAATCCTCCCTTAATTCAAAATGATCCGTATAAACTAGAAAACCATCGAACTGGTAATCTCCCTTCGGTTTGGCGCCAAAGCGCATCGTCAAGTGATTCAGTTTCCGGAATCCGGTACCGGGATAAGGTTCCATGAAAAAGACCTCCAATTCCCGTGAGTCGCCGCGCGATAGCCGGAAATGCTCTTCGCCGGCAATGCTGTAATCAGGATTAATGTAAATTCTCATATTTGTGATGTTCCTTCGTCCGTGAACGAATGATCACAACCACAAAAAACATTTTTTGTAATCCACAAAAAACAACCGGACAATTCATGCCCGCTCCCTTAACGCCTGAAACGCCTCTGTCCACTATTCAGCGCTCCACAGTGCGGACATTCATGGGTACCCGTACCGCGACGTACATAAAAACGCATGCCGCAAAGCCTGCAAACCCAACGGGAAACGCCTCTTCTCCATTTCGCCCACCAATCCCACAGCAAAGCCGTTACATACACGCAAGCGAAGAAGATCATCGCCGCCAAAAAAAGAAATACCAGAAATTCCTCCACCTGAAACGTCATATCCCCTCCTCCTCTTCCTCTTTCCATGTTACCATAATCATCCCGCTCCTGTCTTTCCGGGAAGGAATCCATCTCAACTCGCGGATATACCCCATGGCCGCCTCGTCGGCTGCTTCATTTCCCGAGCCTTCCGTCACCACAACATGCGTCGGCACACCCCACGGCGATACGACAACCCAAAACGACGTCTGAAGCCCCATGAAATTCCTGCCCATGGTCGGCTTCACATCAGCCACCGGCTCCATCCCGGACAAATCATCGTCGGGAGACGAAGCCTCCGGAATAAAAACGACCGGCCTGTCAGCAGACGGCACCAGCCATTTTTCCACAGAAGGGGAAGGATAGGATAATTGCGACAACAGAGATGTCTGCAACTTACTGGGCGTTCCCATGTCGACATCCACAAGGTGCGCCTCATGGTCTCCCAACCCGGCAGTCAACGGAACAAAAGCACCGCCGCTATTCCCCAAGTAGGCAGGATCTGCCCAAACCGGAGTCCGATCCAGAATAGGAGAAGCATTGTTTCTGCCCGGAATCGTTTTCCCGGATGAGTCCGACTCCAAAAAAAACACCATCCCGGAATAATGCGACTTGCGTAAATTCGAATCCAGAACGGATACCTCGACACAATTCATCCCCACAATCAGCAACAGAGCAAAAGGGATAAAAAATAAAACCACCCGCCAGGAGAAAAATCCCGTCCCCCTCCAGTCGAACACCAGCCCGGCGTTGTGATCCTCCCTTTTCTTTCTCCACTTCCTTGGGATTTTGACCATCATACCGGATTTAACCCTTCACAACTATTGAACAACAACACACACGGTTAATCCAAAGGCGATCCGGCCACGGCGCACGTTAACCCATGTTCCAACACCATCTCAATCAGCTTCTGCTCCATGGCCCGACTCACAGCCTGATCCATATTCAAAATAATCGTAATGCGGCCCGCTCCCTCGCTACCCTCTTTCGCGACAATATCATCCAATTCCTTCTCCAGTCCGGCAACGCCATTCTCCAACCTGCGGTTATCGAAGAAAACCACGGGAGATTCGCCGGCCGTAACCGATACGACATAGTATTCCCCCTGGATATTAATCAAAAATTCGGAAGGAGGCGTCTTCACATTGAATCCGTACTTGGGAACAATACCCGTCGTAATCAACGTCACTACAAACAAGAGAACCACGACATCCAGGATAACTGCCAGATGCACGAAAAAAGCGCCTTTCGGCAATGTGGACTCCAATTTCATAGCAAACAGAGCTGGAATTTATCCACGGGAAACAGCCCCGGCAGGCTTTCCTCTCTCCTCATCATCGGATTCATCCCCGTCATCGTCAATCGCCTCGCTACCTTCCTCATGACGCATATCGGAAACCAGATAAACCGCTTCCATCCCCGCACGCTGAACTTCGTGAATCACCAGGCGAGCCCGAGACGACAGATAAGCATAAAAAATATAGGCCGGAATAGCCACCAAAAGTCCGAATGCCGAAGACAACAATGCCTGGAACATTGCCTCGGACATCACCAGGTTCGGCACCTTGCCCTCGAAAACACCTGGTTGAGAATAAAACCTCACCAACGCAAAAATCGTTCCCAGCACACCGATCAAAGGAGATAAAGTCGCCACCACCAGCAAGCCGCGAATATTCTTTTCGATCTTGTACACTTCCAGCTGAGAGGATTCTTCCGCCACAGACCTCAGCTCCAGCAAAGGCAGGGAAGGACGGCTCAACACCGACTCCACCACGCGGGCTACCGGGCCGGGCATCATGGATGCCTCATGGTATGCCTCATTGAAATTCCTCTTTCTGATCAACAGTGCCAGTCCCTTCAAGAAATCCCCGATATTAATCCGTACACGGTGAAAATACAGGAAGCGCTCCGCCACAACGGCAAGTCCATACAGGGAAAAGGCGCACAAAACCCAAAATAAAGGTCCTATTTGTTCAATAAGCTCAGTCATCGTTCTCGCGTTCCAACTGATTATTCACATCCACAGGCTTATTACAAACCTAATCATCCATTCCGTCACGAAACCTTCTGTTTCAAAAGCCTCAGTAAAAGAACCAGACCATACACTCCAAAAGCCATCCCGCAGGCACTCCATGCCTGCAAACACGCCAGCCACACGGCATCGTGAAGGCACATTCCCGAGAGCAGGGCCACGGCAAATTTCTTCCGCGTCGGACTCTCCGTCTCACCTTGAGCCACCCACGTGCAAATCATCGTATAAAGAGCCAGGCTCGCCGGGTACCAGAGAATGTTATACATCAGCAGCTTCTCTCCTATCAAGGCATCGAAGCTCATCCCTGAAATCTGCACAAGGGCAGCCACACATGCCAGAAAAGCCCATACACCCCGGCTTCCCCCCATCAGTACAAGCGCCACCTTCGACCACTGCTTGTGCATCCAGTTATAGAAAATGATCACTGCAATCAGAAGCAGGCCCAGCAGGACATTCCCCCCGACAGCCCCGCTCAAAATCAGACCAAGCGTCCCGTCCGCCATCGACAGCCACCGCAGAGTCCAAACACTCACATCGCCCCGGGGTACGGGTCTATCCAAGCCATGTCTTGCATCCCAGCGGACATCCAGACGGTCATTTTCCCACATTCCGTAGAGATAGAAGCAAAGCCCCATCAAGACAATCATGCACCACCCTGTCCACTCGTTCCCTTCCGGAATCTGACCAGCCGTCCAAACCCATGCTACCAGAGCATTGGTTGCCAATGTCGGGGCAAGAGCCAGACGGGCGGATTCTGCAACTCCTTTCAATTCTCTGTAATTCCTGTTCTTCATGGGATACTGTTTTTAGTCGGTACTTATTCCTTCCCCATCACAGGTCAACTCCATCGCACAAACCTGCCCGCTATCCAAAGGCACCCTAATCCCGGGCTCCAGCAATTCCCGGACAGATACCTCAATAGCCGGAGTCTCTTCTTCCAAAAGATCGGTAAATCGCACATACCCGCCACCCGCCTTGCCGCACCACGTCAAAGCATTCTCCGGAATGGATACGCGCAGATCGGGGAAATTCTTGTGCGGCGACAGATTGGCCACAACCAGCACGCTCCGGCCAGACGCTCTATCATGCTTCAGGTAACTGTACACCCAATGACCGGAAACCTTTTCCCCCTTCTCCCTGCCATATCCGGGAGTTTGCATATTGGCCCAGTTGAGACCGTAAAAATCTCCCTCCGCCATTGCGGGATGTTTCAGCAAGTTAAGGAATTTTACATGGAACTCCCGCAGCCGCCTGTCTTCCTCCGGGAGCTTCTCTACATCGAATCTCCCGTGATCCAGCCACTTCTGCAACCTGGGCAAGCATGTGTAATCGAAAATGCTCGTCCTGCCATCCGTCCCGCCATAACCCGAAGGTCCCTGGGCATCCTCCCCCACTTCCTGTCCATTGTATATCAGCACAGGCCCTCTTCCCGCTCCCAGAACAGCAGCTTCCACGGCGGGCATGACAACCCGGCCCTTCCCTCCCCAATGCTCCGGAGACGACATGCGCGGTTCATCGTGGTTTTCCAAATACCTCACCCCGCGTTCCATAAACATATTGCCCATCTTGTTCAAATGGTCCATATCGTTGGCCCAGGCTCCCTTCTGGTAAATATCCGTCGCCAAATGGTACATGCCGGCGTCGTACACCGCAGCAAACCCGCAATCGAGTAAATCAGGCATAGGATCACCCTCAGTCGTCTTCATATGGTCGTCATACGCCTCCGCGATGAAGAAAACGCCCCTGTCACGCACGCGTGCCCGGGCAATCGCCCACTTCCAGAACGGCATCGGCACCATGTGCGCCATATCGCACCGGAATCCTCCCACTCCCTTGGCCTGCCAGAAAGCGAGAATCTCATCCATGCTCCGCCACGTCCCGGGCACCTGGTTTCCGGCAGCCATTATTCCGGGCAAATTCCGGGCTACCCCCGGACCATCCAGAAAATTGAAGCCGAAATTCAATTTGACGGTTTCATACCAATCATACCGGCTCGGCTGCCACGTCACGGCATTGTTTCCCGTCACTCTTGCCATGAAAAGTTCCTTTTTCCATTCCCCCGACGGCAGGCGGAAAGGAGGATTGCCCTCCCCGATTCCGTATTGCAGGTAGAAAAAGGAATTGTCCGGATGATAAAAACAAGACGTATCGTCATGATCCCCGAATCCGTCATGGTCGCCATGACGGGATTCATACCCGCGCGACACATGGTTCCCCACAAAATCAATCAACGGAACAAGCCCCTTGCGATGGCAGCGCGCCAGCAAATCTTCGAACTCCTCCATCCGTAACAGGGGATTTTCCGCCAGGTCGGGATCCACATCATAATAATCTACGATCGCATACGGACTTCCTGCCAATCCCTTCACAATACTCTCGGGCTGGGCCGGCAAATCGGGATAATTCGTACACGTCGCATGCCGGATCACCCCCGTCAGCCAAAGATGGGTTACACCCATGGCTACCAGTCCGTCAAGAGCCTCATTCGTAACGCCGTTAAATGTCCCGCATCCATTCTGCTCTTTCCTCCCCCAAGGGATGCCGTCTATTTTGTCATTGGAAAAATGTCTGACAAAAAGCTGATAAATAACGGGGCGCATCATAACAAAATCCTTCTGGGAAACTCCGGATGGGTGCCGGCGTCAATCGTTCATCATCCAAAACACCGCCATCTCCGGATACATATTTCTAGTTACACTTAACAGAATCCCTCCGGAGATTCAATTCAAATAGGCACCCCGTTTTCAAAATGACAAGATCGCTTTTCAAACCGGAGGTTCGCCTTCCGTGCCTGGAAACTTGCCGGACTTCCAGTATTGCCTGGCCGCTTCAAGAGCTTCCTCCCGCGTTTTAAGGCGTCCTTCAATCTGCTCCAGAAACAAGCCATCCAGCATCGTTCTGAAAACGGGACCGCATTTCATCCCCATCGCGATCAGATCCCGTCCCGTCACGAAGGGAGAAGGAAGAATAGGTTCATTCTCTATCTCCCGCCGTCTTTCCTCCAAAAAACGATAATGTCCCAAGTCTCCATTAGAACACAGGCAATCGGCGCGGTGCAGCTTCATTTCATCATCGAACACGGGAGACGCCATAAACTGGCGTACCTTCCCGCGTCTCATCTTGTCCACATTAATAAACTGCATGTGACGCCCCACCATGAAGGAAACCGCATCCACCACAGAATTCGGATAATGCAGTCTCCGCAAAATACCGGATACCATGTCGCGTCCCACCGCCTCATGTCCGGAAAACCTGATGCGGTCATCTTCCGGATCCAGAAACCTGCTCGCAGGCTTGCCGATATCGTGGAGCAACGTTGCCAGCACCAATTCCAGCGACGGCTCGGTACCATCGTCCTCCAAGCGATCCAGCATCATCATCGTATGGATATAAACATCGCCCTCCGGATGCCATTGGGGCGGCTGGTCGCAACCGACGAGTTCCATGATTTCCGGAATGATCCATTTGATCAGGCCGCTCTCCACCAGCATTTCCACTCCGCGGCGGCGATGCGGCGAAAGCAGGATCTTGTCAAACTCATCACGAATCCTCTCCGGAGCAATCCGTCCCAGCCAGTCGGCATGATCTCGGATCGCATCCCAGGTGGAAGACTCAATATCAAACCCTTTCGTTACCGCAAGCCGCACGGCGCGCATCAGGCGAAGGGAATCCTCCCGGAAACGCTCCTCCGCATGACCGATACAACGGATCAGCTTCTTCTCCAAATCTTCAAGGCCGCCCACATAGTCGATAATTTCCCCGGTTTCCGGATCTTCAAACATCCCGTTAACCGTAAAATCACGGCGGAAGGCATCTTCTCGGGGGGATGAATAATGGACCGATTCCGGGCGTCTCCCATCCTTGTAGTCCCCATCCTTGCGGAATGTCGCCACATCAAAGTAAATGTCGTCGCACGGAACCAGCACGACACCGAAATGGGCTCCTACCGCCCTTCCCTTCGGAAACAGAACCAATACCTCATCCGGCACGGCAGACGTTGCGATATCCACATCATGCAAAGGCACCTCCAAAAGACGGTCTCGGACGCATCCCCCGGCAAAATAGCAAACATATCCCGCACTACGCAGACGGATAGCCACCTTGCGCGCTGACTCAATCAATCGGCAATCATCCATAAGGTCACGCATCTTCCGGCATGGGCCGCAGAGGGGGAGGAGCAATAAGTCCCCCCTGTCCGGCCGGTTTCGATTGAGAATCATTCGCATTCGGCACGGGCGCAGGCACAGCGACAGGTTTGGGGACG
Organism: Akkermansia sp. N21116; assembly: GCF_029854705.2. NCBI lineage: Bacteria > Pseudomonadati > Verrucomicrobiota > Verrucomicrobiia > Verrucomicrobiales > Akkermansiaceae > Akkermansia > Akkermansia sp. N21116. The sequence goes on along the minus strand of NZ_CP139035.1, from coordinate 2,091,435 downwards.
ACAGGAACGGCCTGCTGCTGAGAGGCGGCAGAAGGCGGAGGAACGACGGCAGGATCTTTCTGCCCGCTATTGAGCCGGGACATCGTCTGGTCCAAAATTGATTCAAACAACATGTCCGGCACACCTCTCAGACGCACCACTCCTTCCTTGTCCAGTAAATATACGGACGGAACCTGGGCAATTCGATACAGTTGGAACACACTGCCCTTCGCATCATACAACCCGGGAATAGAAATATTCATGGCGCGGATCGTCTCCGCAGCCTTCGCCGGTTCAGAAAGACAAATCGGCACAATATCCAGATTCGGATACTTCTCCTTCAGCACATTGGATTTAGCCACCAGAGACGCAGATTGAACGGAATCCGGCTTCCAGAACACAAGAAGCGTAGGAACAGCCTTGGGAATACTGACAAAAGCCCCTTCTGCCGTTGGCAAACTGAACGCCGGGGCCTTGCGGCGGGTACTGAGGTTGTTAATGTCGTACAGCAATTCCCGAGCAATATCTTTCACTTTACCCAAGTCGCCAAAAGATTCCTCGAAACTCTTCTGGATGGCTTCTCGCAAATATTTCAAGCGGAAGGCATTCAGCTTCGGATCATCCTGCAGCATGCTATTCTTTTCCCGCATGGACAGCACAAGCCCCATCGCCGCCATCCCCTGATCCTTGGGATTCTGGTTCACCGTACGGATCTTTTCCAGAATTTCACGGCAACGCAAATTACTCGACTGTCCCAGCACCGGAGCCACCCGACCAATACCCGGAGAACTGACCAGATAATGCTCCACGGATTCAAGCAAAGAAGCAGCGATCTTTTTCTGAGAAGCCGCATCGAATGATGAAGCAATCGCCTCGGGATGTTCCAGCAGCCACACCACGGCTGGCAATGATTCCGGCTTCTGAAGAAGAGGGGATGTTTCCTTCCAGAGGGCACGAACGATCGTCTTGGGATCGGGCTTCGTCTTCTCCAGTTCTGCACGCCGTTCCGGCTGGGCAAATTCATAGGCCGCATTCCATTCGGTCATCCGGGAATCCCATGATGTCAGAATATCCTTCATCCGGGCCTCGTCGGCCGATGCCATTCCGGTCATTGCCAGAACCAAAGCTATACCAAGAACGTTGCTCTTCATATTTATTTCCATCATGCCTTCCCGCACGGTGGCAGTCAATCCGGCAGGCAGGCAACGCAAAAAAAGAATCCCGCAGACGGCCTTGACCTTATATCTGCGGGATTCCCAACTACTACCTATATATGAAACTCAATAATGCCTTTTTAGCTAAAGATTCGGCTCTCTCCTTCCAAACTCTTCAGAGCATCATTGATAACGGTTCGACACTTCTGTCCCGCTTTTCGTTCAATCGGCAAAAATTCCTTTTGTCATACGAATTCAATTCGAGGACAATGCATCTTCAAGTTTCTGATTATCAGCAGCCAAATCGAAATCGAACGGTTTCCCGATCACCTTCATTTCATTCTCGACCCTCTTCTGAGAGTCGTTCGAATCCAGATTTGCACGAATCGTCCTGCCCAGAGACATCAAATTGGAGGTATAAAGTTTCTCGACCGAATACGTAGCATTCTCTAAAATCCCGTTGCTGTTAAAGTAAAACGTACGTGTCAGCACGTCGCCATTCTTTCCTCCGATCAGTAATCCCGCCCCCATCGGAGCATAGGCGAACATGTCATTGTCCGCCTTGCGGAAACGGTAAATCCACCGGCTTTCGCGATTGGAACCGGATTTAACATCAGACGGTTGTCCGAGACGCTCATAGAGCATGGGCTTACTGTATTCCCCCGCCTTGATTTTGGCGACCAGCACTTCATCTTGAATTTCTTTGTTCCCATAAGTAACAGAACATGAAGACAAAACAATAATGGCAAACAAAAAAGCGAATAAACGGCAAACAAATTGCATGGGGAAAAGTAAAACAGATTTATCCAATGTCAATACGCGTTCAGGACTCCAAAAGTCATCTGCATTAACAAGAAGTCCGGGACAGCTCCACTTTGCGACTAATGGAACTGCCCCGGTGTATTCTATTGTATTGCGTCTACTTTAGAAGTTATAACGATAGCCGATGCTACCGCTCGCCGACGTCATACGGCTGCGGATGTCTGCCGTAGCATCCACGAATATCGTCCCGTTTTCGCCGGACGGCAGGCTCAACCCGGCTCCGAACTGGAGCCCCGTCGTCCCCGCCTTGCTTCCCTTCACCTGCCGGCTGAACCCGGGATTGGACAGGAATCCTACGTTGCCTTCGCTGCGCGTGTCGCCCAGGTCCTGCGCCACCTGCACCCGGAGTTCCCCTAGCGATTCGCGACCGAACACGTTCCCGCCGATGATCCCCATCAGACGTCCGCCCACGGACACCGTCGCCGACGTCCCTTCAAGACCGCTCACCCGGAGACCCGCGTTGCCGGCTCCCGTCTCATTGTAGTCGTCCACTTCATTGCGCATCACGCTCACGTTGACCAGCGGCTGGAAGATCGCATTGTTCTCTTCGTTCAAGGCAATGTCGTAGGTCGCTTCGTACATCGCTCCATACGTGGAACCGCTCGTCGAGCCGTGTCCCGTGTAGCTGCCTTCTCCGTAGTTGACGGTACGGTCGACCGTTCCGTCGCTCCAACCCGCCGTCACGATGAAGTTGTGACCCCACTTGCCCTTCTGGTACCGGGCGAACAGGTTCGCGTAGTAGATGTCCAGGTCGCCGCTCAAAGTGTCGGCTCCGTTCGACGTCAGCTTGCCGTAGCTCGCCGACATCGCCAGCCCCACCGTGAGCCTTTCGCTCAGGTTCGTGTCCACACCGAAGGTTCCTCCCCAGGTATTGTATTTGTAACCGGCGAAGTCGCCCGACTCCGTCAGGCTGTTATACGTCCCCGTGGCCTGTACCCAGGCGTTCCACAGCGGCAGTTCGCCGTCGTAGTTGTACCCTTCGGGAAGCCCCATGGTCGTCATCCGGTTGCGCAGCAGAGTCTGCTGGTAGCGGTAGTCCGCCTGCTGGGCTCCCAGAAGGCTCGTTACCGTGCTGCCGGCGGCGGCGGCCATCTTGTGGCTGGCCGAGGAGGCACTGCCCGTCTTGATGTCGTCCATGATGGAGGAGAGGAGCAAGTCGAGATTGCTGCCGCTCTTCTGCAGTCCGGCGTTCCAAATGAGGCCGGCCCCGGCCTTGGCCGTTTCGGATCCGGCGTATTGATCCAGCGTATTGACTTTGTTGAGGACGGGGGTTGCCAGGAGCTGGCGGCCGTCGTGGCCGATGGAGAGGTCGGCCGACGTGTAGAACAGTGAAATGCTCTTCTCAAACGTCACCGTCCAGTCTGTGAAATCCGTCCCGCTTCCCAGCGTTTGGCCGGAGACGTTCAGGAAACCTCCCGTCGCGTCCATCACGACCAGGTCGGACAACGGCGCATTCCAGCCTTCGGAATCGTGGTTGATGAACCGCAGGGACATGCGTTCCGGCAGCGTCACCGTACCCGTGGCGGATACCGACGTGTTGTCGATCCCCGGAGCCGCTACCGTCGTCAGGAGGGAGCCTTCGCCGAAGGCCGCGTTCCCGGAGATGTCCAGTTTCATATGGCCCACCGTAGAGGCGGGATCCGATGTCCCGAGAACCAGGCTCCCCCCTCCATGGACCAGAAGGCCGGAGGACTTCGCGTTGTTCTTCAGGACGAGTTCCGCCCCGTCGTTCACCGCCAGATGTCCGTAGGAAGCCGTGCCGGACGGGAGGTCCACGACAAGGCGGCCGCCCTGGACGTCAAGACTCAACGAGTCATTGCTCATGGCAAGCGTCTGCGTCCCCGTACCGGCCTTCGCCAACGTACCCCGGCCTTCCATCGCGAAGGAAATCGTTCCTTCGCCATTGCCTGTGAGTTTCAGGACGGCAGGCGCCGCGTCGACTCCCTGGAAGTCGACCGTACCCGGGCCTGTCAGGTAGCCCATTTCGATGGTTTCGCCGCCGCCGATGTACAACCCGGCATGTTCCTGAAGGTTCAGCGTGGTATCGGAGGACAGGCTTCCCGTGCCGACAAGCAGCGTTCCGCCGGCCATGTCCAGCGTGCCGGAGCCCGTCACCTGCGTATCGAGCACCGTATTGCCGGCTCCCGTCAGCGTCAGCCTGGAGGCCTCTCCCGAAAGGGATAAAGCGCCGCTGCCCTTCAGACTTTCGGTCTTGCCGGTTCCACCGATCACGGTCATGGCTCCCTCCCTGCCCGTATCAAGGGTTCCGAAGGAACTCGTCCCGTTGAGCGTCAGCGTGCCTTCGGACGTTGTTACCGTACCGCTCGTCGAAAACGATCCATTGATCGTCAATCCCGCCGCGCCCGTCTTGATAAAGTCCGCACTGCCGCCGGCGATGTTGCCGTCATAGACCGTATCGAGCTTCTCGCCTTCCGTGTTCAGACCGTTGACGAAGTTGATCTTCGCCGCCCCGGATCCGGGATCAGCGTTGGCAACGGTGATGGTATAGACCGTTCCATCTTCGCCAAGACCCCCGAGCAGGTTTTCCACCTTCAACCCGGCGGGATGGCCGCTGCCCGCCGCGGGAGCCCCGGACAGGCTGATGTCCAGATCCTCGTCGATCACCACCGCCTTGTACGCGTCGAGATAGTTGTAATGCGTGCCCGCGTTAAGCTGACCCTTGTCGTCCGACGCGAAATAAACGTCTCCGCCCGCCGTGATCGCCACCTGGCCGTCGGACAGGTACGAATCGAACTGGGCCTGGCTGATATCGACCGTCTTCACGGCGTAGCCGAGGTACTGGAGCAACGGATTGAAACGGATGGACTTGAGCCATGCCAGGGATCCTTCGGAAAGATCGCTGTAGCCGTTGAAGGTGGCGCTATGCGTCTGCGGAGCATCGGCAACGAGCCGGCCGTTGGTGAGCTGCAGCAGGACGGTCGTGCCCTCCAGATTGTTCCGTGAGATCGACTTCTGCAGGTCGAGCGTCAGGCCCAATGTCAGGGAACCCAGGGAGACGTCATGTCCGGCGGCTGACGCCCCGGCATCGGAACCGAAGACGATGACGCCATCGGCGCGTCCGGAAGAGCCGGGCACATAGTTGTTCTCACCCAGCATGAGCGTCGTCGGACCTTCCAGCGTCAGGTTGCCCGAACCGATGCCGCTGATCGTCGTGGCACGGTAGGGAGAAATATCCGTCTTAACCGGCACGAGGATGGAGGCAATGGCAGATGCCTTCAAACCTCCCAGATCAATGCCGGCCACTCCTTCATGGGCCAGGATGGAGACATTGGAATCGGAAACATAGCCCGAGGCCCGGGTCAGGCTGCCGTTCTTAATCGTGATGGCGTTGGCAATGCCCAGGCCGCCCAGATCGGCCGAGGCGGAGTCGCCGTCGACGACAAGGCCGCCCTTGGCGAGAGCCGAGGAGGAACTCAGTTCGACAACGCCTTCCGTCACCGTCAGGGTGCCGTCCCACTGGGTGTCTCCTTCATTCGTGCCGGACAGCACAAGTGAACCGGCTCCGCTCTTGGTCATGACTCCGCTGCCGGACAATGCTCCCGACAAGGAGATGGAAAGCCCCTGCCCCACATCGACGGTAGAACCGCCTTTGTCGGCCGTACCGGCCAGAACAAGCGTATGATCCGAACTCCAGGAGGTCGCCGCACTTAAAACTCCGTTCCCCAGCGTCACCGTTCCGGGAGTTCCTGTAATACCGGAAGCTCCCAAGACAAGTTTGCCTCCATGAACGGTCAAGGCCGAATCCTCCGACCCGAACTGGATGCCCGACAGCGCAGCTTCGCCTCCGTTGATCGTCAATTGTCCGGAACCATTCTGGCCGAGAATGGCGGTTGCATCGGCGGCGTCCAAGGTTCCCTTATCAAGAATCAGAGCGCCGGAAAAACCTTCCGTCCCCAGTTCCAGGGAATCCTTCACACGAACGGAGCCTTCCGAATCCGCCGATCCAATCTTCAGCGTAGCGCTGGCCGTCAGACGTAGATTGGCGACATCGATGTCATTGGTCGTCAACAGAGTAACGTCGGATATTCCGTCTGGCTTGTAACCGGACATCACCAGCCAGCCGTCAGCCATGGAGAACTTGCCGGAAAAGGTATCGTCGCCGTTCTGGAGTTTCAGAAGCAGGGAGCCGCCATCGTTCTTCTCCACTGTCCCAAGGATTCCCGACAAGCGACCGCCGATGGCGATTTCCTGATCGGCTCCCGTATTGGACAATGCCAGCGTAGAATCCTCGTCAACACTCACCGTACCAGTCAACACGGAGGTATGATTGATTCCTGCCAGGGCGACAGTTCCCGCCCCTTCTACGGAAATAGAGGCATCTTTGATGTCTTCGCCCTGAGTCAGGGTCAAACGGTCTTCTGCTGCCACTGTGCCGACCGAGAAGGAAACGCCTTCCGCGGAAAGACGGTTGTCCAGAGTCACGTCTCCCTTGGCAAGGAGAGTCCCGCCCGAAGTCGTTTCATTGGCCCGGAACGTGATCAGTCCGGAGCCGAGAGCATCATCGTTGGTCACAACGACCGTACCGCCCTCCAGACGGGTTCCGCCCTCGTACGTATTGTGCGTTTCAATCGTCAACTGGCCGCCGCCCTGCTTTGTCAGGATGGCGGTTCCGGTGATATTGGCATCGGAATCTCCGGCAAAGACGAAGGAATTGGCATCTCCCGACTCGTTACTCACCGTCACCGACTTGGGCGTCACGTCACCGACAATCGTGACGGTGTGATTGAAGTCATGGCTCTGGCTCGTACTGACAAACCACAGCACCTGGTTATCCGGACCATACTGGAGACTTTCCGATTCATCGGCATCCCAGACCTCTCCCGGACTTTCGTTCACACCCTTCCATACGGCATTCGTATCTCCCGCCTGCCCCTTCCACGTCCACGAGACAATGGTCGAAACACGGAGGACGACAGTATTGTCCACCATGTCCATCAGGAAACCGCGCGTACTCGTATCCGACAAAACGTATTTGAAATCACCAAGGCTCAGAAGGTCATTCCCGGTAAACAACTGATACGTTCCGGGGGTCAAATCCTGATACCCTGACAGGACGAGGTTCTTGTCAGCCGTCGACTCATTGGTAAACGTGCCGCTCAGGGATACGAAGGACGCATCCCCGGTTTCCCGGCCGGCCATGTTCATGGTCAATACGGAATTGCCCGTCAGCGTCAAATTCGTCGAGGACAGGACGCCCGTGCCGGACATCGTGATATTCCCCAGTCTCGGAGAAGCCAGCGCCGTATCGTCGAACTTCAGCATCCCGCCGGACACCGTCGTCAGGCCCGTATACGTCGGCTGGGTCTTGATCACCACAGTCCCGTTCCCCGTTTTCGTGACGGCACCGCCGCCGCTCAGCACGCTTTCAATCGTACCGGAAGACAACAGGGCAGTCGTACCTTCCTTCAAATGGAGGGCGTCCCCCTTCAGGGTTCCGCCATCCATCTTCAGCGTCCCGGCATACGCGCTTCCGCCGGCAACGGTTGTCTCGCCCGTCACCGAAAGTGCATTCTCAATAGCCAGGTTATCCAGATCAAGCGTACCGCCGGAAAGGGTAACCGTACTGCCGGAAAAAGCCTTGAGGCCGCCTGCTTTCAGCGTCCCTCCGGAAACCGTCGTCGTTCCCGCGTAGGTATTCTCCCCGGTCAGCACGACCGTACCCTCTCCCGACTTCTCAATCCCTCCGTCCCCGGAAAGAACGTTGGCTATCGAACCGCTCTTCAACTGAGCCGTCTTGCCTTCCGCCAAATTGACGGCATCACCCGTCAGCGTACCTCCGTCAAGCGTCAACACTCCCGCATAGGCGGAGCCTCCGTTCAATACGGCCGTACCCGATACCGTCACTCCGTTGGCTGCCGCTTTGCCGTCCAGATCCAGCGTTCCGCCGGCAAGGACTACCGTACCCGTGCCGAAACCGGACACATGGCCCGCCTTCAAAGTCCCGTCGGAAACCGTCGTCGTGCCCGCATAGGTACTGGCACCCGACATGGTCAGCGTCCCGGCTCCGGTCTTGACGAAATTCCCCGAGGAAATGATCCCGGACAGGGTCACTTCATTGCCGTTGGTATCCAGCGTCAGTTCCTTGTCGGCGGCGATATCCAACAAACCGGAGATATCCTTGTCATTGCCCGTGCCGTCCCACCTCAGCGTCCCCTTCGACGAGGCCGCATCCGTACCGCCTATCGTGATTTTCGACGCAGCCTCCATCGCATCAAACGCCGTCGATGAGAACAACAGCGTACCGCCATTGCTCAACATGACGCTGCCTTTGCCGACGGATGAAGCGCCCTGCGCCTTCAGGACGGAGCCCGTTCCCTGGACGGTGATGCTGCCCGTACTGTCGGAGGCTCCCGTCACGGTAAGCGCCCCTCCCGTCAAGAGCAGGGAACCCGCTCCGGACAAGGACGCGATACTCTCGTCCGAAGCCAGCGCTACCGACAAGATTCTCCCGGACGTTACCACATTCACCGTCGAAGAACCGAGAGAGACAACCGACGTCGTCCCCGCCCCGCCCTTCACGTTCATCGTATCGAAACCCGAGAATTTCGCCAGAAGAGCCGATACATTGTCCAAATTCAGGACTTTGTCGCCCGTCACGGCACCCGTCCCCGCCGATCCGCCATAAATCGTTCCCGTGTAATCATAGAAGCGGTCTCCTGCTGCAACGTCCGAAATCGTCACGTTCGTACCGGCGCCGATCGTACCGTTCCCGTAGTTCCCGCCATAAATCGCGTTGTTGTGCTTAACCAGCAGATCCTTACCGATGAAAATATGAGTCGATCCACCGACGCCCCGGTCGTGCTCGGCGCTGCCGCCCACAATCAGCCGGGCCTCATTCATGTCGATCGTGCCACCCTCCAGATTCAACGTCGTATTGCCGGTCACTCCTCCGGCCCAGCCGCCGCCGGCCAGATCGGCACCGACTCCCGTCAAAGGAACTCCGGATCCATCCAATTCACCTACCAAAGTACCGCTCTTGAACGTTACGGTCGAATCTCCGGACACAACACCATACAACCCGGCACCGAAAATACGCATTGCCTGGTTGGCCGCATCCACGGCATCCAGATCAGCTCCCGCACCATACGTTTCGCCGAACACGACATTCGTATTGCCGGCAACCCCCACATCCGTCGCCCCCGAGGCAAGCTGGCTGCCGCCGACAATGATCAACCGCTTGTCCGCACTGCCGGATACCGAAACCGACGTATTGCCGCCCACGGATATCAAATTGCCCCCGCCAAAAATACGGCTGGAAGAACTGATGCCCGTCACCACAATATTCGTATTGCCGGCTACCGTCGCTCCAGCCCCGGAACCGCCCCCGTAAATCACGTTGCGGAACGTGCCCGACTTGATCGTAACATTCGTATTGCCGCCAACCGAAACCGTCCCGTTACCGCCGGATTTGTGTCCGCCGCCGATAACAAGATTGTTGTACGTTCCTCCGTCAATCGTCACATGGGTATCACCCAGCACATTGACTTGAGCATTAGCACTGCCGCCTCCCGAAATCAGGCCGCCGCCTGCAATCACCCCGGAAAACGTCACATCAGCCGGTGCAGTGACCGATACATTACCATCTCCATTAATGGTGAGATTGGGACTTCCCCCGCCTTCTGCTCCGATATGCGAACCGCCGTAAATATTCTTGGCAAAGATTCCCGATTGGCCGGCCTCCAAATCCACGGTAATGTACGTACTTCCGCCATGAATCAGAGCAGACGCAGTGTTTTTCATCGTTGAACCGCCAAACACGTTACCCGCGGTCGTTTGCACATTGGCAATCGTAATATGAGTATCCCCGGTAAAGTTGACACTGACATTGTCCGGAGAGTAACCGCCCCCGTAAACATTGCCGTCCATTGTGGAGGGGTAACCGGAAGCTCCATTCAATATTTGAGCATTTTCGCCGATATAAATATAGGAATCGCCCGTCATACTGGCAGCATATGCCGGCCCCATCCCCATGACGAGATTGCTGGTCGTATCGCCGATCAGTTGAAGATGTGTATCTCCCACAAAAGCCCGATTATACTCAGACCATTGATTCATGTTCGCTCCAAAAATTCCTTTGAAGTTCCCGCCTCTCACATCCAGCCAGACATTCTTCTGGACTGTTGCGGTCTTGTCGTCTCCCGCAGCAAGCATACCTCCGACAAGATATGCCGGAGTATCACCGGAACCGGTGATGACGGCAGCAGCGTTGGCTCCATTTAAATAATAGAATTTTTCATCACCTTGAGCACAAAGAGCCCAATCCCCGTCAACCGTTCCTCCCGTTCCGGCAAGAGCCGCAAATCCTGGAGCGCCTTGTGCCAGCCAGGAGGAATCCTTCCAGGAAATAATCGACATGCCGTCATTCTCAAGTGCCGCTTGATTCAGAGCCCAGGTCAGCGTATTGCCATTCAAGGACAAAGTGCCGTATTTATCGGGAGACAATGACGAACCATCCGTCAAAACTCCGGTTCCACCTCCAACGGGAGCAAAACCGGCATCGACAATCGTCACCTGGTTCAAACCTCCCCCCAAGACATATTCTCCGTCCGACATCCGGCTATCCCATACAAGCTGGCCTGCCGAGAAATGACTGGAAAATGTTTCGGGTGTACCAAAGTAGGAGGTCGCTCCATCCAGGAAATAGGAAAAACATTTCAAGGCAAGCGTATTCCCCGTCCCGCTATCCGTCGTAAGCGACGTTTGCAGGGAATCCAACGAGCCGAAATAACCGAGAGTCACTCCCGTACCCAGCTTGATGGGACCGGAAATACTGCCGCTGAGGACATTCAACGTCCCACCCAGGACTTCCGTACCGCCCGTATAAGTATTTTTTCCATTCAGGATCAATGTTCCGGAGCCAGTCTTAATCAGCTTCCCGGCGGAAATACCTTCACCCTCCGGTTCCTGAGACAAAATCCCGTTCAAAGTCACGGTCTTTCCTCCGCCCGCCTCAAACGTATCCGTTTGCCGATTATAAGTCGCCTGTGTATCGAAGGTTACATCTCCGGCCATGCGCAACGAGGTAGAAGCATCCAATGTCCAGCCTTCATCAAGGACGCCAATCGTACCGCCTTTCAGCAAAATGCGATTGCCTCCCTCGGAAATTCCGTATTCACCGATGTTCATCCGGGTATCGGCACCGCTCATTGTAATGGATGTTGAAGCTCCCGCTGCTCTCAAGCCCATCATGTTAGCGGTACCGCCAGTCATATTCCATATCGTATAACCATCATCCCCCGTACGGACTGCCCCATTGACAACCCGGAATTCCCCACCGCTCATATCGAATCTCGTTACCGAATCATAGCTCCAATGTCCCAATCGCACAGCATAAACCGCAGCCTTATGACTGCCATCCCCCGTACCCGTAATATCAAGCAAACCTGATGAAATTTGTAGGATGGAAGTCGCCCATGCGTAATCACTCGTTATTAATCGTTGCGCACTGAAAGCACCACCCTCAATTGCCAGAGTACCGGTCACAATGGAAACGACACTTCCCCCTTCGGTTCCAAAATTCTTGGTCACATTAATCGTCATGCCCTCACCGACGCCAATTCCGGAATTACCATTAAAAGTCAGTGTTTCGTAACTCCAAGTTCGTTCTGTGGAACTGGATATATGGAGAGGAGCGCCCGTCAGGATCGCTTGGTTCTGGTTGAATACGACTTCATTGTTGAGTCTTAAATTCGCGTTTCCGGAGATATTGCCCGTAATGCTTCCTCCGTTATAATTAAGTTCCGCTCCCGGGCCTAAAACGATGGCATTTGTTATGCTGCCGGAATTGAAATTCAATGTTGCTCCGGCATTAATGGCACATGAATTGAGAACAGCTTCGGAATTGTAATTGAGAATGCCCCCATTGTTAATCGTCACCGATCCCAGGGCAGAAGAGGCATTATAAGTCAGTGTTCCGTCTACCCTGGGATTAACCGTACCGCTTACCGTCACATTTTCGTTGATCGTCAGAGAAGTCCCTTGGGAGATATCCAGGCGTCCCTGTGCGTAATCCGTCCATGTCAAAGATCCGTTATCCAGAGTCAATTGCCCTCCTTTGAGGATTATGCCGTCCGTTGTCACAGTGTTACCTCCAAGGCTCAAGGTAGTGCCGTCGGCAGCGGTTCCGGAGATATAGGCAATTGAACGGGCACTTTCTGTTGAATCACTCCATGTTTGCCCGGATGCATCGTCAAGTGTCCAAATGGCATCGCCCCAATTGGCCGTACCGGACGTAAAACTCCCTTGGAACACTTTCCCCTGATAGGCAACAATCTGCATACCGGCAATACATCCTCGCCCTCCACCTGTATTGCGACCTCCATAAATATCGAGAACATCATCGCTCAACCCGGAAATATGGATGGCATTCCCTCCTAAAACAGGACGCTCTGCATTTGTATTTGTATCTCCCCATATTCCCCCGCCAACGATTGTTTTGTCTCCATCCATCGAATACAGGACACCATTCACTTCTTTGGCAGAAAATTTTGCACCTCCCGTATCGGTAGAAGCATAGATGTACAAATCATAGACCAAAAACTGAGTGTTCAGATTGGTCAATTGAACCTGGGGCCCCTTGCTGGTACCGGTTCCGTCCGTACCATCGTCCAAATAGCCTTTCAACAGAGGATCTGTTTTATCAACCCCCCATGTATTCTTGGATGTAAAGGAGAGATTGATATCCGTCTGCACATTAAGAGAATTGAACATAGCTGTCGGAGTTGTCAGAACCGCTCCTTCCATCTGATTCCAGTATTCGGAATCAATCAGCCCGGACGTGGAAGTAGCTTCGCCTCTGCCTTTATCGAAGTTGATGCTGATCGTTGCTCCGGAAGTCGCAGCATAGGAGACGGAAGAGATAGCAGCCAGTACTGCTGCCGCCAATGGAATAGGAAGTCGCAATTTCATAGTTTACGAGAGATATTAACGTTTTATATATAGCAGATCCAAAAACCGTTTTCAACCAAAAAAAACCATTTTGGAACCTATATTCTCTTTCAACGACTTACATTTCTACAACCTTGCCCGGGAATGTCAAATTGTCAAAATAACGCGATCGTTATTTAACTCAACGTGACAAACTTATCATGAAAAATAGCGGTTTTTGGATCCGCTTGTACAAAAAAAGCCAGCCTCCGCAAACGAAAGTGCGGAGGCTGGCTGCCGGTTTGAAAAAAGAAGAAAACGTCAGGCAAATTCCTGCCCCAGGGAAGAATCTTCCAGCAGATCAATATTGCGGCCTTCTCCGGCGACAACCACGGCATTCAGGATGAAATCGTGGGAATCAAGGGGAATGTCGCTTCTGAGCTGGCATGGGAAACATACGCCAATTTTAAGGCTGTCGGGAGATTGGGAGAACACCGCATCGTAAAATCCTTTGCCAAATCCCAGGCGTTTTCCGTCACGGGTAAAGGCAACGCCGGGAGAAAGAATGAGATCCAGCCGAGCGGGTGCGATCAGCTCCGCATCCGGCCTTGGTTCGCGAATTCCTTTATATCCCGGAAGAAGTTGCTCCGACGTATTGGTTACGCGCCGGAATTCCATATCATGGGGGCCGATGCACCGGGGAAAATACCATTCCACCTCGGGCATCAGAGCCACCAGCGGAAGCAAATCAACTTCAAACGGCCTGGCGGCAAAAGCGGAGACCCGGACGGGAGATTCCTTCTTTTCTTTCAACCCATTGATCACGGGAATCAAACGTCTGCGGATCGTACGGGACAATCTGGCCACTTCCGGAGCACCCAGAAGCTTCAATTCCCGCTTGATTTGGTCGCGTATGATTTTTTTCTGTTCCAGTATTGTTTCCATCAAATAAACCTTTCTACCTTATTTAGGCAGGTTTCACGCCAGAGACAAGTTTTTTCCGGGAAAACAAAGAGAGTGGGCGACAGAAGGGAAAGCGTTCCGTCGCATCAAGCCGGATCTGGGTTCTCCCCTTGCCTGCCGCCTCATCTGATACAACGGCAGTAATAGTCCACACGCGAAATGAACCAAGCCCATTTGGCCCGGGGAACACCGTTGTCCAAAAGAAGATGGGGACATTTTTTACCCGTCCAGTAATAATGCGGCACGACATTGCGCAAAGGGATGTCGTACTCATACATGAGAAAAGCGATCAATTTCACGGAACGGTCAAAAGTGCGGGCGATGCTCTCCCCGCGCTTTTCGCACATTTCGATCCCGATGGAATAACGATCGCCGGGACCGCCGGAATCGGCATGGTAACCCGATTCATTCAGAGGAAGATGCTGGACGACAAGATCCTGGTCGACAGTGAAATGCCAGTTGTTGCGCAAGGCGCCGTTATTCAATGCCCGCGCGTGCTGCATCGCGCCGGCGCTCGGATTTTCCGTATTATGCACGGTAATGAAGCGCGGCTTCATCGAGTGTCCCTTTGTCCTGCGGAGGCGGGAATTGGACGACATCATCATGTTTTCCACAATGCGGCATTCCTTCCTGAGACGGCCGGGAGAACGCTTGATCAAGGGCACGGAAGACGGAGTGAAGGAGATCATTGGCGCAGGACCGACCTTGCCCGAACCGGAACAACTCGTCAGCATCAGCAAAGCCGCCGCTTCCAGCAAAAAAGTACGTCTGCTGCGCGCTGCCGCATCGTCCGCCACAAGGGGTTTCCCCAACTCCATTAATTTCGTCAAATAATCCGAGGCATTAATAAAATCTTTCATAGGTAGTCCACTTCGAGTCCTTATACCGGTTCTTCTAAGCAAACAACATCCCGGACTCTTCTTAGGAATTAGATTTATTCCACTGCTGAGGCAAGAAAAAAAACAAGCCGGGAATGAAAATATACGGAAATGACAATATTTTGCATTTCCGTACAAAAAGAGGCTGTCCCACCACAACGGATGCGACAGCCTCTTGAGTAAATACAATCATCCGCACAAAAAATGTGCGACGATGCAGCATTAAGCCTTCAAAGAAGAAGAAGCCTTAAAAGCAACCGTCTGGGATGCGGGGATGGTAATCGCTTCCCCGGTCTTGGGGTTGCGGCCTGTACGGGCGGCACGGGTCTTGGTAGCAAAGGTGCCAAAGCCCATAATCTGCACTTTGCCGGACTTTTGCACACCAACTTTGATTGCTTCAACAACGGCGGAGAGGGCTTCTTCAGCCTGCTTCTTCGTTGCATCGGCACCCAGCGTCTTCTGAATTACTTCGATAAGTTGAGCCTTGTTCATAGGAGATTTCAGAAATACATGAGGCATTGTATGCTGTAAAGATAAAAATCAACTCTTAACGTCTGATTTTGACACGTCTCCTCCAGGCCGGCAAAAGGAATTATTCTTCGTCGTCCGGCTTTCTTTCCACAGCGGCTCCGATGGACAGAAGTTTTTCATCTATCAACTCATAGCCGCGGTCAATGTGGTAAAGCCTGTGGATCTCGGTCGTTCCCTCAGCCTTAAGGGCGGCAAGAACAAGAGCCGCGGAAGCCCGGAGGTCGGACGCCATCACGGGAGCGGCACTCAGGCTTTCCACGCCGGTAATCACGGCGGAACCGTTATCCACTTTGATGTCGGCCCCCATGCGCTTCAATTCCGAACAATGCATAAAACGCTGCGGAAAAATCGTATCCTTGACCACGCTGATGCCGGGAGTCGTCGCAAAAAGCGCCGTCATCTGCGCCTGCATGTCCGTCGGGTAACCGGGATAGGGAGATGTCAAAATTTTGCCGCTCCGCGGTTCCTTCCCCGGGACGACGGTAACGACGTCGCCGCGTTCGCTGAACTGGACGTTATGCCCGCAATCGATCAAAGCCTGGGTAATAGCCTGCAGGTGTTCCCGGCAGACGCGACGGATCGTAACCCCGTCCCCAACCATGGCGGCAGCCACCATGTATGTCCCGGCTTCGATGCGGTCCGGGATCACGGTATGGTTGCAGCCATGAAGCCTTTCCACACCTTCAATGACGATGCGGCTCGTGCCGGCTCCTTCGATTTTGGCTCCCATGCGGATCAGGAAATGGGCCAGGTCGACGACTTCCGGCTCGCAGGCGGCGGATTCGATCACCGTCTCCCCCCGGGCCAGGACAGCCGCCATCATCAAATTATCCGTCCCCAGTACGGTCGGGCCGTTGTCCCCCCTCAGATCGACAACGGTGCCATGCAGACCGTTTTCAGCAGAAATTTTCAGGACACCATTGGCAATTTCCACTTTGGCGCCCAACGCTTCAACGGCCCGGATGTGAAGATTGACCGGGCGGTCGCCGATGACACATCCTCCCGGAAGCGGGATATGACACTCGTGCTTGCGAGCCAGAATAGGCCCCAGCAAGCAAATGGAGGCACGCATTTTGCGAACCTGTTCATAGGTGGCGACGGCTGCAATTTCTTTAGCTTCGATACGGACATTGCCGCTGTACCGCTCGACGGAGGCACCCAGCTGACCAAGTATCTGGAGCATGTAATTGGTATCGGACACATCGGGCACACGGCGGATCATTACCGGTTCATCCGTCAGCAAAGCCGCCGCCAAAATAGGCAGAGACGCATTTTTCGAACCGCTGATATTGACGGTTCCCCTGAGGGTGCAGCCACCATGTACGACCAATTTCTCCATAATAAGTTCCGATGAAGCCGGGAGTATATGCATACAGGCCCGTTTTGCAATACTAAAGGGGCGGGGCCGTCACCCGATTTCAATCTTCTCCCTGGCTCTGGGGCGACTCCTGTTTTTCCGTTCCCTCGCCGTCATCCGTCCCGGGACGGCGCTGTTTGGGAGGTTTGGGGGGGCCGGCATTGTAAACATTGGCCGCAGCCACCAAGCCGTTTTCCCGGACGCACAGGGCGGCATCGACTGCCTTGTCCAGGGTCGCTTCCAGCAAATCCCGTTCATCCGGAGGGAACGTGCCCAAGACATGCCCCACCATGTTGCCCTGCCCTGCCGGCGCGCCTATTCCAAACCTCAAACGCGGAAAATCCTGCGTGCCCAAGTGGCTGATCAGGGATTTGATGCCGTTGTGACCCGCAGCGGAACCGCCTTCCTTCAATTTGAATGTCCCCAGAGGAAAAGCTACTTCATCGTAAATCACGAACACGGCGCGGGGATCGATCTTAAAAAAACGGACTAACGGTCCTACGCACATGCCCGATTCGTTCATGAACGTCATCGGCTTGACCAGCATCACGCCAGGTCCGGCAGCCAGCATCCCCTTGCGCTGCTTGTCGTCGCGGAAGGAAACGCCCCATCGGGCAGCCAGCCTGTCAAGAATCATGAAACCGGCATTATGGCGGGTCAACGCGTAGTTCTTCCCCGGATTGCCGAGGCCTACGATCATCTTCGGAAGAATGATGGGAGAAGTCATGAATTGAAGTTACGAAAAAGGAAAAAGCCCTCTCCGGCCATGGGGTGACATGGGCGGAGGGGCCTGAAATTTCAAGGACATGCCGCCAGGATCAAATCCCGCACGCATCGCCGCCATCCAGGTTCTTCACCGGAGGATTCGTTTCCAACTGGATAGAACGGTTCAGAGCATTGAGGAAAGCGCGGGCGGAACCTTCGATAATGTCCGTTGAGGCCCCCTTGCCGACAAGAGGCGTTCCACTGCCGAAATCGACATGAACCGTGACTTCGCCCAAGGCATCCTTGCCTTCGGAAGCCGCATTGACGGAATAGTCTACCAGCTTGCCCTTGCATTTCGTTATGCGTTCAATCGCCCTGAAAGCAGCGTCGACGGCGCCATTGCCGATGGCGGAATCCACAAACTTGCGGCCTTCCTTGACGAGGCCGATCGTCGCCGTCGCCCGGGCATGGCTGCCGGCGACAAACTGGATGAAATCCAACTGCCACAAACCGAGGCTTTCATGCAGGGAGGTATCCACAATAGCGGACAAATCGTCGTCGTAAACGAACTTCTTGGAATCGCCCAGCTTCTTGAACCGTTCAAACACGACCATCATTTCCTCGTCGCTGAGGACGTGCCCGAGCTGCTTCAGCTTGGCCTGGACGGCAGCGCGTCCCGAATGTTTGGTCAAGGGCAATTCCGTAGCGCCCCAGCCGACAACCTGGGGATCGATGATCTCATACGTTTCCCTGTTGTTCAGAATTCCGTGCTGGTGGATGCCGGACGAATGGGCAAATGCGTTTTCACCGACAATAGCCTTCGAACGTTGCACCTGCAGGCCGCTCATGCGGGAGACGATGCGCGAGGTCTTGACGATTTCACGCGTATTCAAATTGCAGGAGAAATCGCCGAACACGCCCTTGCGGGTCATCAGCGCCATCGCCACTTCTTCCAGAGCGACATTGCCGGCGCGTTCGCCGATACCGTTGATCGTTCCTTCGACCTGGCGGGCTCCGGCCTTGATGGCAGCCAGCGAATTGGCAGTAGCCAGACCGAGGTCGTTGTGACAGTGGACGGCTATGACGGCGTCGTCAATGTTCGGCACGTTTTCCTTCAGATAGCGTATGATGTTGTAAAATTCGTCCGGAGTCGTGTACCCGACCGTATCGGGAATGTTCACCGTCGTGGCTCCAGCACGGATGACTCCCTCGACAACCTTGGCCAGGAAAGGAAGTTCAGTCCGGCTGGCATCTTCAGGAGAAAACTCAACGTCTTGCACAAAGCTCTTGGCATAGGCGACCCCTTCCTCGGCCAGCTTCAGGATTTCATCCGCCGCCTTCTTCAGCTTGAAATCGCGGTGCAGTTTGCTCGTCGCCAGAAACACATGAATACGGGCCCGGTCGCCCGCCGGAGCCAAAGCCCTGGCTGCCGCCTCAATGTCGGATTTCACGCAACGGGCCAACCCGGCAATACGGCAGTTTTTAATTTCCGAAGCAATCGTACTGACAGCTTCGAAGTCGCCGTCGGAAATGCAGGGGAAACCGGCCTCGATAATATCCACGCCCAGTCTTTCTAGCTGACGGGCCACTTCGAGTTTCTGCCGGAGATTCATGGAAGCTCCCGGACATTGTTCTCCGTCGCGTAAAGTGGTGTCAAAGAAATATACTTGTTCAGACATGGCTGTAATTAATTGTGAAGTCTGTAATCTACCCGTCCAAATTCAGAAAATCAAGCCGGGATTCGGTACTATCCCCGGCAATCACCTCGACAATCGTGCCGCTTCATACATCAAGGATGCCTTTACAAGTGCATGAGGAAAGGAAAATCTTGCCCGGCAACGTTTTTGCGTTAAACTTCAAACAATCAAGCCATGAAAATATTACGTCCCCTTTCCTTTCTTCTGCCAGTAGCCGTCCTGTTGCTGGGCGGATGCGGAGGGAGCGACTCCAATTCCTCGTCGTCGATCACGGGAACCTGGCAATCGGGCAATACCTATTTCACCTTCGGTTCCCAGGATACCGTCAATGCCCGCACGTCCACCCAGGTATTCACAGGGACTTACACGGCTCAGGAAAACGGAGAGGAGACGAACGTCACCATGTCCCTGTCCGCCGACAACGGAGCCTCATCGACCAGCATCCGCACCGAAGGTTCCATGAGATTCCTGTCGCCGACTCAAGCCGTTTACACGCCAGTCGTGAGGGAAATCGGCAATTCGGGAGAGCCTGAAACGGCCCCCGACCCTGGTAACATCGGAGAAGCCGCCAATATGACCCGCCTGTAACGTCAGGACATCAGGCTTTCCCTGTTGACGAAAAAAACGGCACCCAGCATGCACAGGAAAGCCCACAAGTAGTCCATCTTCCATTTTTCCCCCATGTAAAACAGGGCGAACGGAATGAAGATAGCAATCGTAATTACTTCCTGGGCAATTTTCAACTGGGCCAGCGACATTCCGGCGGAATGCCCCAATCTGTTGGCGGGGATCATGAAGCAATACTCGAAAAAGGCGATACCCCAGCTAATCAGCAGCACGACCAACAAGGATTTATCGCTGAATTTACTGTTCTGCTTCAGATGCCCGTACCATGCAAGGGTCATCAACCCGTTGGATATCACAAGCAGGATAAGCGAGTACAAAATCTTCATGGCAGAATCGTCACAATGAGGGACGGCGGCAAAAACGTTACGCAATTCCCGGCTTTCGTCAATCCTTGGATGATCTGGGATCGAGCGCATCGCGCAGCCCATCTCCCAAAAAGTTCAGAGCAAGAAGCGTTAGCGAAAAAAACAAGGCAGGAAACAAAAGCAATTCCGGCGTGATCTCCATACGATCGGCTCCTTCCTTGATCAAGGTCCCCCACGATGAGTTGGGAGCCTTCACTCCCAGTCCGAGAAAGGACAGGACAGCCTCCAGTAGCATGATGCCCGGTACGGACAATGTCGTATAGACGATCACCGGTCCCAGCAAATTCGGAGCAATGTGGAAAAAGAGGATACGCGCATGTCCCAGTCCCAGAGAACGAGCCGCCTCGACGAATTCCTGATTCTTCAACTCCATCGTCTGCGTCCGG
The DNA here is from genome assembly GCF_029854705.2 of Akkermansia sp. N21116. Lineage (NCBI taxonomy): Bacteria > Pseudomonadati > Verrucomicrobiota > Verrucomicrobiia > Verrucomicrobiales > Akkermansiaceae > Akkermansia > Akkermansia sp. N21116. The sequence goes on along the minus strand of NZ_CP139035.1, from coordinate 2,071,084 downwards.
ACGATACGAGCCAATGTCAGCCATCCCAAAGCGCCTATGGCAATGAAAAGCGGAATCAGCCCGGTCATCGGAGCCACCGTCTCGGAAGACAGCCCGGTGACCTCTGTCACCCAGGCAGTCAATTGTGAAGAAGGCTCCTGAATGGCCAGGGAGAAAATGATCACCAGCACAATAAACGGCAACGCGAACAACACATCCACCGTACGCATCATCAAAGCATCCAACCTCCCCCCCGCATAGCCGGAAACCAGTCCATAAGCAACCCCGATCACCAGGGAGACGCCCGTCGCAACCAGGCCGACCAAAAGGGATATCCGCCCTCCGTACAGAACACGGGCGAACAAGTCGCGCCCGAGCTGATCCGTTCCGAACCAGTGATCCCCGGAAACGCCCTCCGCAATGCGGGAAAGATCCTGTACGTTCGGATTCGGCAGCCACGGCAGCAGGGGGATCAAAAAGCAGGCTGCCCCGATCAGAGCCAGTATGACCAGGGACGCCATGGACGCCCTGTTGCGGCTGAGACGGATCATGGCATCGCGCCATAGAGAACTCCCCTGCTCGTTCATTTCGGATATTTTCGAGGAAAATGTCTGTCTGTCACTCATGATGATGCCCTCAAGCGCGGATTCATAGCCAATTGAATCAGGTCAACCGCCAAATTGGCCAAGACGATTAACAATCCGTAAAACAACACCAACCCCTGAATCAGGAAATAATCGCGATCCGTCGTCGCATTGACAAAATGCTGCCCCATGCCCGGTACCTGGAAACACGTCTCTACCACAAACGATCCCGTAATCAAAGCCGCAAAAGCAGGCCCCAGGTACGACACGGCCGGCAGCAAGCCCCCCCGCAAGGCATGCGTCCAAATCAGCCGGAACGGTCCCGCGCCTTTCGCCCGAGCCGTCCTCACGAAATCCATGGAAAGCACTTCCAGCATTCCCCCCCGCGAAAGACGGGCCAGGTACGCAGCGTTAATCAAGCCCAGCGTCAACACGGGTAGCACCAGACACATAGGGTCATCCCACCCTGCAACGCTTAACCACGGAATATTCATCCCCAGCAGCACCCCGAGCAAAGGAGCCACCACAAAAGCCGGAATACAAATGCCAAGCATCGCCAGCATCATCAGGCCCCAGTCCGGCAGACGGTTCTTGTACAAGGCGGCCAGGACGCCGGCAGGGATACCCAGCAACACGGATAAAGCCATGGCCCAAACGCCCAGCTGGAGGGAAACCGGAAACGCCTGGGCGATCATATCGGACACGCCGACTCCTTCCTTGACCAGCGAAGGCCCCAGGTCACCGTGCGCCAGAATATTCCACCAGTAATGCCCGTACTGCACCAGGGCGCTTTGGTCCAGTCCGTAATTGGCCTGCAACTGGGCCAGTACATGTTCCGGCAGGTTCTTTTCCCCCATGAAGGGATGGCCGGGAAGCATGCGGATCAGGAAAAAAGTAATCGTCTCCAGCACGAAAAGCACCAAGGCACCCTGGGCAAGGCGTTTGAGAATCATCTTCATCGAACTTTATCTCCTCCTTTCAGGTGAACATCCTCCAGAATATGGTTGTCCAGCAGCAGAGCATGCCATCCCTGAACTTCCGGTCTTTTCAAATAGCACCTGCGTGACCAATACAGGGGAATCACCGGAGCTCCATCCAGCATCAGGGATTCCGCCCGGCGCATCCAGTCCGTCCGTTCCTTCATGTCGCCCGTTTCATGGGCGCGGCGCATCATCTCGTCGTATTCTTTCTCCGTCCATCCAGTGTTGTTGTTGCCCGAATCCTGCGTCCACAAATCCAGGAACGAAGCCGGATCCAGATAATCCCCCGACCACGATGACGAACAGATATCGTAATTCATCGTATTCTGGGCAAACTTGTACGCCGTCCATTCGCAGGAACGGATATCGACTTCGATCCCCAATTGGCTCTTCCACATAGCCTGGATGGCTTCCGCCATCGTTTTCTGTACCTCGCGGGACGTCGTCATCAATTCAATCCTCGGAAAGCCGCGCCCGCCGGGGAATCCGGCTTCCGCCAGCAATCTCCGGGCTTCGTCCGGCGCATATCCGACTACGGAGGGAGTCTCATACCCAGCACCCGGCGGAGTAAAACCGAAACAGGGTTTCCCCGCACCGCCCGCCACATCGCGAACGAGAGACTCTCGATCCAGAGCCATGGATAAAGCCTTGCGGACACGGGCATCGTTCAGAGGAGGACGTTTCACGTTTAACCTGTAGAAAATCGTCGTATAATAATCTTCTTGCCGGAACTCATCCCCCCCCTTCCGCCTGGCATAGGCCGTCATCTCGGCAGGCACGTTGTTGGACACGTGCAGCTTACCGTCGAAATACATCCGAGTTTCCGTAAAACCATTGACAATCGGCAGGAACCTCACCGCATTCAACCCCACCGAGTCGGCATCGTGATACCGTGGGTTTTTCCTCACCTCCACATAATCGTTAAACCTGTGCTCCGCCATCAGAAAAGGACCATTGCCGACAGCCGCCCCCGGGCGAGTCCACGCACCGGAGCGGTCCAGCATCCCTCCATGCGCCTCCAGGGCATGAGCCGGCACCGGAAACCACGTATTATGCAGCAACAGCAAGGGAAGCATCGGCATTGGAGCCCTCAGTTCCAGACGTACTGTCCGGGAATTCGGACAAACAATGCCCACCCGGGACTTATCCCACAAATCGGGCCTTCCCGCCCGGGCATCGGCCAGCATGCACGCCAGCACAGCCCGGCGATCTTCATCACTACAGGAAGAAGGCCACGCCAGCAGTCCGGGATCGGCAGAAACGCGCACCAATTCACCGGCAGTCATCCTATTCAACCCCTTCCGGACAAGTTCCGGCTCCGGGTGACTCGCGGGAACATCCTTCAACCCCTCCCAGTTGGCATCACGGATACGCTCCCAGGGAACAGAGAAACCCGATTCCGGTCCACACAATATTTCGCCACGGCGATCCTTGTTATACGCCTCCGCATTCTTCAGCGGATACAGCATATCGGCATAACGACCGCCAAATTTCGGATGCAGCAGGCGGTGATAGGCATAATCAAAGTCAGCCGAAGTTAAAGGAGTCCCATCGCTCCACACGGCATCCTCCCGCAGATGGAAAGTCCATTCATCCGCTCTGTCGTTCCGCTCCCATGTCCGAGCCACTCCGGGGTGATACGCGGAATCGTCGGCAGCGTCACCGCGCAGCAACCCCTCCATCACCGCATTGATAATCTTGCTGTCCGCCACAGACGTTGCGATATGGGGATCGAAGCTCTGCGGCTCCGCATTATTGCCAAGGATCAGCATGCCCTTCCTGTTTGCCTCATCCACGGAACTTCCGTCACGGCAACCGCCACACAGCAGCAGCACGGCAATCGGAATCATCATGGACAATCTCATGCGCACACTCTGCCAGCACAACTCACATTTGTGGAGCGAATTTTGCAACCTCTCTCCCATTGCGGAAAACAATCGTACAGCTACATGACGGAGGCAGCCATTCCGGTTCAAGTAGGCGTCCCGATTCTTCCTCCAGGGAAATTTCCACATTCTTTTCAGTAAAAAAAGCAAATGAAGGTCATTCGCCGTTTGCTTTCAAGATGCAGAGAACGTACGACATACATACGATCACGGATACGCGCGCGATCAAAGCTTGAATCCGGTCCTCCATGAACAGTATGATTGACGACGTGCCTGATTCCTACTTTCCATTCTATTCTGCCATCGGCGTCATGTTCTGCATTGCCATCATCATTCTGATATGGACAAGCCTGAGAGACCGCAACGAATCCATCAACAGCCGAGCCGGAAAGTTCCTCATTTACTCCCTTTCCATCCTGTTGGTACCATCCATCATCCTTCTTGCCGTCCAGTCATTCATCGTCAATCCATTCATGGAATCCACCCTGGAACAGAAAGAAAAATTCGCTGCCCAAAACAGATACCTCGGCAGCATTACCCTGGAATGGGACGGTAAGATTATCAATGAGCACGATAAGCTCAAAAACATTGAACAAACTATCTCCCACCGCCTGCACAACAACAAGCAAGTCAGTGCCATCACGTCCGACGCAAATTCGTCCAAAGACCTTTTCTCCACCAAAATCATCTTCTCTCCGCACACCATTCCTGCCGACGACCCGTCAAGCAACTTGCAAGTCCGCAATATCATTAAAACCATCCAAAGCCCCCCCGTCGACAACACAGGAGAAGATATCCTCTCCATCCGCACCGTCCTGACCGACCCCATGGAGGAACCCCCGGCCGGTTTCCGCAGACTTCCCTGGAAAAACGGATTTGTTTATGTCGCGGAAACGAGTCACATCACAGCCAAAGACGTCCTCACCGCCAAACCCCACGGCAAAAACTCCCTCGTGGCCACCCTCACCGAAGCAGGCCAGCTCCGCATGAACGCCATGGCTCGGTATGCCGATGCCAGCAAAAGCCAGGTAGCCCTCATCCATCATGGAAAAGTTGTCGGCATCTATGAGCCGGAACCGGCTATTACGGACCAATTCATCATCAACCCCATCCCCAAGGAAATCGCTATGGAACAAGCTGCCGACGAACTCTCCATGCCTCATTTGGGAACACCGTCCAGCAACATCAAATTCGACTACGTCACCCCCAGTCCCGAAGGTTTCCGATACAGTCTGGCGGACAAAATCGCATCCATTCCCCCCGTTGTAAGCACCTATGCCTGGCTGGGGCTCATGTTCCTGATGCTCATCGTTACCTGCGTGGGCATGCTCGTTATCCATGCCAGAACGAAAACGTCCAACGATCACGAATTTTGACGAAAATCGTATCTCCATCGCCCTGATTTCAATTGACTTTCCGTCTCTCGGGGAATTAGATAAACAATGAATGGCAAAAGGGATTCCCCTCGCCGTCAATTGATAATAAAAAAGGAGCAAAGAACATGACCAACCTGGAAAAATTTGCCTATGCAGGCATGATCTCCTGCAGTACTCCGTCCCCCAACCGGGTCGGGTATTTCTCCCCCACGACACTTCATTCCGAAATCGAAGCCGGGGCGGCCAGCATCCAATCCACCGTTGTTCTGGGAACCGGTTCCTGCCTTTGTACCAACAATGAAGGCATTGCCATCGGAGATGTCAATCCCAACACCGGTCACATTCATCCCGGGCGAGTCACAGTAGAAAAGGATGCCTGGATCGGCCACATCGGAGACAAAGGGGGAAACATCCTCACCATCGGCAAATGTGCGGACGGAGTTCTTATCATCAACAGCGGCAAAGGCCTCTTCGGCAAGGGAGACATCGTCAACCCCGCCGCCCACATCGCCACAGTCAAAGTCAATGAGGGAATGCTCCTGGCTCACCACATCCGCATGGATAATCCTCTTTCCTCCCTCACCATCCGCAACGGCATCGTCCGGACAGAAGCCGTTGCCGGCCGCTTTACAACATGGGTTTTCAGCGGATTGTACACAATCGGCTCCACAGCCAAAGCGGGAGAAATCCGCCTGACTGGCCGCGGTTCCCTGCTCTTCGGTATATCCTCCCATAAACTATCCGCCGCCGACATGGGACATGCTGGCGTCAACTTCATCGGAGACGGAGGCGCTCTCATTGTCCGCCTGGACGATACCGGAGCCTCCCTGTCACAGACCTACGAAGCCGAAGCCTTCTTCGACGCCCTCCTCAAGGAAGGCAAACTGAAGCGCGACGACCAGCCCGTCAAGGACTTCGCCGGATTCAAAATGGCCAAAGTCATCGGCCACGACAACCATTGCTACGCCGTCCTCCGTCCCATGCAGGAAGGCAGCATCCGGAAACTTATGCCCGATGCCCTCAAAAAATTCTTCTACGGAGACACCAAGCAAACCTACGGATTGTAACCCGTTTTTCCATCCGTCGCGTCAGGCGATGCGGCCACGCCTTTCCGACTGTCCTGTTTTTTGATTGTAATTATGTAAAAATTCCCTGATAAAGCACAACATATCCGTTGCATTATCATAAACGGATACCCATTCTACACCCGATATTTTCCTTCACATCCCATCCTACCATGGCCAATCTCAATAAAGTATTCCTGATGGGGAACCTGACAGCAGATCCCGAACTCCGTACTACTCCCAAAGGGACAGCCGTTACAGACATCCGCCTTGCCATCAACAGGTATTTTGCAGGAACTCCCGAAAACAACGACCGTCAGGAAGAAACGACTTTTGTGGACATCACTCTCTGGAACCGCCAGGCGGAAATCGCCTGCACCTATTTGAAAAAAGGCCAGGGTGTCTTCATCGAAGGACGCCTCCAGCTCGACTCCTGGGAAGACCGTCAAAGCGGACAAAAACGCACAAAACTCCGTGTTATCGGGGAAAACCTCCAGCTGTTTCCCCGCGGCGGCGGATCCGGAGATTCCTTCGCCCCCCGTCAACAATCCGGCGGTTACCAGCAGCAGGGAGGCAGCAACTACAGTGCCCCCCGCAGCGGCAATCCCGGATATCCACCCCAGTCAGCCCAAGGCCCCGTCGACGATTTCGGAGACGACGACGATATTCCGTTCTAAAGCATTGATTCCGTCAATGGGGGTATTCCCCTCATGAACAAATCCCCCCGCCAGCGCACGCCACGGGGGGATTTTTCATATGCCGTCAGCCTCCGGCGTCAGACCGGGGCAGTCATTTGCTCTTTCCTATTGATAAAATCGTGATAACCTGAACGCCACATGGAAGAAGATCTTCATGCGACTAAAACGCCCAGCCGTAAAGAATGGTTAAGCTTTTCGTCGCTCATTCTGATTCAGTCCCAGAATGCTTTCAACGAAAAAGCGGCCCAATTCCTGCTGATCCCCCTAGCGGCCTGGCTTTGGAACGAAGCCGGGAACATGGAATATGCCCTGGGGGCTATTATCGGCCTTCCCTACCTGCTGTTTTCCCCCCTGGTGGGCTGGCTGGCAGATTGCTTCTGCAAAGCGCGCATCATTCAGTTCATGACGTTCCTGCAAATCGGAGTTATGGCCCTCATGTGGCACTGCTTCGTGGCACACGACATATACGGGGCCATCCTGTGGTTCTGCATCTTCGCCATCCAGGCCACTATCCTGAGTCCGGCCCGGAAGGGTATCGTCAAAGACATGGTCGGATCCCGCCAGCTGGGCTTCGCCTCCGGAATCGTGGAAATGAGCATCATCTTCTCAATTCTGGCAGCGCAAATCGGTATTTTTATCTGGTTCGACGAACTGCTCCAAAGTACCGGTGACGGTTGGCATGCCGCCGCCTATCCGACGATGATCATGATTCTCGTCGCCGTTCCCGTCGCCATTGCCTCCCTCTTCCTGCCCCGCTATCCTGTCACCCAGAAAAAGCCCTTCAAGATCAGCCTTTTCTACGAACACTTCCTACAGATTAAATTCCTCTGGCGCCAGCGTAATCTCCGTTTGAGCGAAATCGGCATTTCCTATTTCTGGTTCCTTGCCGGCGTCCTTATTCTTATCACCATCCAAATAGCCAAGGACGTCACCAGCGGCGATGTAGGCTTCGGGTGGGTTGCAGCCATCCTCATGGCGTGGCTTAGCGGAGGAGTCATCGTCGGCGGAGTCATCGCCTCCATCATCTGCCATAAAAAAATCGAATTGGGCCTCATCCCCCTAGGAGCCATCGGTTTGACCGCCGGCTGTATCTTTACCTCCTTCTTCGAGCCTATGACGCTGGGAAGCAACCTCGGCTTCTCTATCACCGGTGCCTTCGCCTCAGCCTACCTCGTCCCGCTGAACGCTTACCTGCAGGACAACTGTGAGCCTTCGTCACGAGGTAACGTCATCGCCGCCGGCAACCTCCTGGACATGCTCATGGGACTCATTGCAGTCGGTTTCCAAATGGTGATGAAGGAATTTATCCCCATCCAGCAACAATTCATCGTCCTCTCCTTCCTCGGGCTGGGCATTACCATCGTCGCTCTGCGCCTCATCCCCCGGGAATTCATCCGCATGATCGGCCTCTGGGGCATGCGTTTCGTGTACCGCGCCCGCATCATGGGGCAAAACAACATCCCTGAATACGGGGGAGTCATCATCATATCCAACCATGTGACCTATGGAGATGCCCTGTTCCTCTCCATGGTTTTTCCACGTCCCATCCGCTTTATCGTTGCAGAGGAATTCGTCACTTTGCGCTGGCTCGGCTGGCTACTGGAACTCTTCAACTGCCTTCCCATCTCTTCCCGCAAGCCACGTGAAGCCCTATCCAAAGCGATCCAGGCGCTCAAAGACGGTGAAGTTATCTGCATCTTTCCCGAAGGCCAGCTCACCCGTACCGGTACCCTCTGTGCCGCCCGGCGCGGCCTGGAGCTGATGGCACGCAAATCCCACTGCCCGATCGTCCCAATCTACATGGACGGCTTGTGGGGCAGCGTTTTTTCCTATTCCGGGAACCGTTTCTTCTCCAAGAAACCCCGGCAAATTCCCTACCGTTTCACAGCAGCCATCGGAGAACCTCTCGATCCTCAGACAGTCACATCCGTCCAAGCCATCAATGTCCTCCGCAGACTTTCGGCGGATTGCCTCGACGTCTCCGCCCATATCGGGCGCAACAGCATTCTGGCACATCTGGAGAATATCGGCACGGACATGCTCGTTACATCCAACACCGGAGAACTGACAGGCAATGACATAGCCCACTACCTCATCAACGAGAGCGCTCCTCCGGACAAGGGAGTCCTCACGGACTGGGTACGGCAGTTCATCGACTGCTGTGGTGACAGAGACAACCTCAACAGGTTGTGGATCAACGCTCAGCAAATTGACCGCGTCAACTCCTTCCTGCCAGGGGAAACCATGTTGACAACTGTTGGCAACGGAGAAAACCAGGAAGCGGTCGTCGCTATCTTCTGGCCCATTCTGACCAACACGCCGGTCTACCTGCTCAACGACCACGATTCCTCCATCCCGGCCTTCATCCGCCAAATAGCCGGAGGATTTCATCTGCGCAAAAGACTTTACGATCTTGTTCCTCCCAGGAGGCTCCAGTTCTACGACTTCAGCAACAAGCCCAGTCTTACTCTGCCCAACACGACATGGAAACCCTGTTTCTGTTCCGACAAAGGCTGCGTCATCTCCATGTCCATGTGCCACGGCGTGTTCAAACTGGACGACGGTACCGTCCAATTGGGTATGAGGCCGCGTACCCTCGGCCGTCTCCTGCCGGGATTCTACCAGACCAGTAGCAATGCCTCTGAAATCATGGGGCCATCCCTCAAGGAACCCTACTCCCTCCCGCCTAACACCTACCTTGATGAATCGGGATTCCTCGCAGAATTGCAGAGTGATTCCAAGGATTCATGAGTCTCCACCTATTCCCCCCCCATGGAACATCAAAAAAGATTGCCCATCGACCAATACGTCATGACCTTGGCTCACGCAGCCGCCCTGCGCTCCGAAGATCCCTATCGGAAAGTCGGCGCGGCAGCCCTTGATGCCGACAACCGCGTCATCGGAACCGCCTACAACGGTCTCTTCCCCGGCTTCAAAGCCACAGACGAATTCTGGAGCAGCCGCGAAGGACGCCAAAAATACATGCTCCACGCAGAAATCAACCTCTGCAGCCTCATACGCCGTGGAGAAGCTAAAATCGTCGCCTGCACAACCATGCCCTGTACGTCCTGCATGCAAGCCCTGTGCGCCCACGGAGTCAAAACAATTTACTACGCCGAACCCTATGCCAAATCCGACGCCCCCGCCATCGCCGCCATGTATGGAGTGGAACTCATCCAGGTGAACGACTACCCTCTTTCTGCTCATTTTCCTCTTGTTGCCGACGTTGATTGACAACCATTCCCAGAAGATCCCCATTTCAATCTACCCTATCCATTCTCCGTTTCATCCGTGAAAATTCATAACCGTCACGGACGGTTAACACAAAGCGCGCTTGACCTAGTGAACAAAACGGAGACAATCCTTCCCCATACTCTCAACTGATACCTGTTCATGAATTTGTTGGCACAATCTCCACAGAACGCGGATGCCGCCCTTTATGGGGGAAATCCCTTTTTCAATTTTATCTTCAACTGCTTCAGCGATCCCCTTTTTATCTTCATCGCTGGCATGGCTCTTCTAGGGCTCTTCTTCTGGTATCTGAGTTCCGATGATGACAAAATGAAGAGGAACTCCGGCACCCTCTTCATCATCGGCATCTCCGCCTTCTCCCTTTTTTCCCTGATGACCTCCGGCATCCGGTACGGCATCGATATCGACGGCGGCGTCTCCTTCACGCTCCAGGTTCAACCCAACATCATCGACGGCAAACCGGAGCCTCTCTCCTCCCAGGCCATGGAACAGGCTTGCCTGACCATCAATGAACGATTGAACGCTTCCGGTGCCAACGAAGTGACAGTCATGCCTCAGGGGCAGGATAAAATTCAAATCCAGATCCCGGAAACGGACCCGGAAAAAATCAAGAAACAGCGCGAAATCATCACTAAAATCGCCCACCTGGAGATTCTTCCCGTCCACCCGGACAACCATCGCCTCATCAGCGAAGGTATCGAACGCGTCCCCGGCTATCAGCTTTACGACTACGAATTCACCAGTGAATCCGGCAAGGTTTTTCACGAAAAATTCTTCCTCACCAAACTTCCCCTGCTCACCGGCAAGGACATCAAAAGCGCCCATCCCAACTACGCCCAGAAGGGGTACATCGGAGTAACTCTTAGCAATGACGGAGCTGAAAAACTATGGAACGCCACTCTCAAAATGAAAAAAGGGGTAGACCGTCTTGCCATCGTTCTCGACGGTCGCGTCATCAGTGCGCCCGTCGTCCAGGCTAACCTTTCCAAGGATTTCAGCATCAGCGGACTCGATAAACCCGGGGAAGCCGAACAACTCGCCAAAACCCTGACAAACCCCCTCTCCAACGAACTGAAGATCCTTGAACAACGCCAAGTATCCGCCTCCCTCGGTAAGGCAGCCCTCGTACAAAGTGAATGGGCCGGTGTAGCAGGACTTCTCATCTGTTTCCTCCTTGTCGCCATCTACTATCGTTTCGCCGGCATCGTCGCCATGGTCGGCCTGACCATCAACGCCCTGATCCTGTTGGGCCTCATGTCCCTCTTCGGATTCGTACTGACCCTGCCGGGCATTGCCGGTATCGTACTGACACTCGGTATGGCCGTTGACGCCAACGTGCTCATCAACGAACGATTGCGGGAAGAAAAGGAAAAGGGCAACAGCTTTGGCTATGCTCTTCGCAAATCGTATGAAAAGGCATTCTCCGCCATTTTCGACTCCAACATTACATCGCTCATCACCGCCGTCATCCTTTTCTTCATGGCCAGCGGTACCATCAAGGGATTTGCCGTGACCCTCATCATCGGTATTCTCTCGTCAATGATCGGCGCCATCGTCGTCACCCGTGTGCTCTTCTATTGGATGGAAAAGACGGGATTGCTCCACAACATGCAGTTCCTCAACGTCTTCAAGCGCATGAAGAAGTTCGACTTCCTTTCCAAGCGTAAAATCTTCATGACCATCTCCGTCACGTGCATCGTCGCCAGTTTCGTCGCTGCCGTCGTCCAGAAGGACAAATGCCTCGGCATCGACTTCACGGGAGGTACTTCGATCACCTACGATATTCCCGACGGGGTCAAGACCGATTTCAAGGATGTTGAAAAAATCATTGCCAAACTGACCTTGAGCCAGACGACAACCGTGCAGGAGTTCACCACGCCGACAGGAGATTCCATCATTATTCGCTGCGCCGCCAATCAGGATGACATTGCAAAAATCACCCAGGCCGTGCAGAAGGAGGTTCCGCAGATTGTCAAGGCCTCCGGTCCAAGCGTAGACATGGTCGGCCCCATCCTCGGTGAAGAATTCCTCAACAGTTCCATGTGGGCTATCATAGCCGGCCTCATCGGCATCATGCTCTACATGGCCGTCCGTTTCGAATGGTCGTTTGCCCTGGCCGCCGTGGTCGCTATCTTGCACGATGTTATCCTCGTCCTCGGAGTCGTCATCATCTCCGGTGAACAGTTGAACATCATCCATGTCGGCGCCATTCTTACTATTGCGGGGTATGCCGTTAACGATACCATTGTTATTTTCGACCGTATCCGGGAACAAATCCGTTTTGCCGATCCCGACAAGGACGAAAAGGCAATGATGAACGATGCCATCAACTTCACTCTGTCCCGTACCATTCTGACGTCTGGAGCCACATTGAGCACGGTTATCTGCCTCTACTTCTTTGGCGGTCCCGCCATGCAAGACTTCTCGTTCACCATTCTTGTCGGTATCCTCATCGGCACATACGCTTCCATCTGTATCGCTCCGGCCTGCGTCTTCTTCTTCACACGCAAGCACAGCCTGCATGAAGAAGTGAACCGCGCCATGGATGCCGAACTTGGCAATACCACTCACTAAAAAAGAAATACACTCTACTTTCACAGTCACCCCGTTCCGGTCCACATCCGGAGCGGGGTGCTTTTTTATCAAAATCTCTTCATATACATGACACGGTTCCGCTTTACGCCATACTTGACTATCATTTCGCAAATTCGGACAATACCCGACCCGCCGGAACTTGATCCGGCATTTTTTATCATCACCCGCAGCACCTTCGTATGAACAACGTTTCCTACAAACACATCTGGTCCGTGACCTACCCCATCCTCATCAGCCTCCTGATGGAGCAAATGATCGGTATCACGGATACCATGTTCCTTGGCCGATACGGGGAAGTCGAGCTTGGAGCATCCGCCATTGCAGGCGTTTACTATCTCGCCATGTTCGTGGTTGCGTTCGGATTCGGCATCGGAGCCCAAATTATCATGGGGAGGAGAAACGGAGAAGGCCGTTATCGCCAAATCGGCCCCGTCATGGTACAGGGAGCCTTTTTCATGGTCGTCATGGCAGCCGTCATGTTCACTGTTTCCCGCATATGGACGCCGGGCATTCTACGTTCCATCATCGAATCGGACGCCATCTACCATGCATCTCTGGAATACCTGAACTGGCGTATCTACGGATTCTTCTTCGCCTTCATCGCCATCATGTTCCGCTCATTCTACGTAGGAATCACCCGGACCGGCGTCCTGACATCCAATTCGCTCATCATGGTCGGTGCCAACGTCCTGCTGAACTATACCCTCATCTTCGGACATTTCGGTTTTCCCCGTCTCGGCATTGCCGGGGCTGCCATCGCATCCTCGATCTCGGAACTCGTCTCCCTCATATTCTTTTTCATTTATACATGGAAGAAAACGGATTTGGAGAAATACGGTTTCACATATGCCTTCCGGTTCCGTCCGCGTCTGTTAAAAGGCATACTTGCCATTTCTTCATGGATGATGGTGCAGAACTTCGTTTCCATGTCGATGTGGTTCATCTTTTTCCTCTCCATCGAACATCTCGGAGAGCGCCCTCTGGCGCTGGTTAACATTACGCGCACCGCTGCCACCGTCTTCTACATGATCGTCAGTTCCTTTGCCTCCACGACAAGCACCCTCGTCAGTAACAGCATCGGAGCCGGAAGAAGCAACGACATCTTCCCTATATGCACCAAATGCATTAAAATGGCCTCCTTGTTCATTCTACCCCTGATCGCATTCTGCCTGCTATTCCCCGGACTAGTCTCCGGATTCTTCACCAACAACCTTGAACTAGCACAAGAAAGCATTCCCGTCATCCGTGTTATGGCAGCAACCATCATCTTCGTCGTACCGGCATTCATCCTGTTCAGTGCCGTCTCGGGTACCGGTAATACGCGAACGGCTTTCTTCATGGAACTCATCTGTCTTTCCATCTACCTGCTGGCCATCTACGTCATCGTTATCAAACTTAGATCCGACGTCGCCATTTGCTGGCTTACAGACCCTATCTACAGCTTTGCTCTCATCCCAATGGCTTGGATTTACCTCAGAAGAGGAAACTGGCAATCCAAAAAAATCTAATGCCCGGAAACAATTGGATTGCTATATTTCAATAATGATTATAAAAAATAAGCAATGAGCAAAACACTCGAAAATCTCAAAGCAGCAATCATCGGAGAAACCACCGCATCCGCCACTTACGCAGCCTATGCAGCCATTGCCGCTCAGGAAGGGTATCCACTGATCCAGAAGTTGTTCGAAGCAGCTTCGCGTGCGGAATCCATCCACGCGGCCAATCATAACAAAGTGCTCGTGAAACTCGGAGGTGCCATGGAACCCTTTGATATCCAGATCAAAGCCGGCACAACTATTGAAAACCTCAAGGCTGCCATAGCCGGAGAAACCCATGAATTCGAAGTCATGTATCCCGAATTCATCGCCGAAGCGGAAGCTGCCGGAGAAAAAGCCGCCGTACGCACCTTCGTCTGGGCCAACGATACGGAAAAGGAACACGCCAAGTTCTACGGAATCGCCTTGGAAGCCCTGCAGGCCGGCAAACCCGCAGAATTGCCCACCCGGTACTGGATATGCCCCCTTTGCGGCGATACGTTCAGCACCGTAGAAGACATGACCGCCTGCCCTCTTTGTGGAACCAAAGTGGAAAAATTCATCATCATCTCCTGAGAAACGATCTCGGATCAATTCGACACGATCAAAGAACCGGAGAAGCCAAACTTCCTCCGGTTCTTTTTATATATCGGTCGAAGACGTCATTCAATACCCGTTTCCCGGCGGATCTCGTTGGAATAATCACTCAAGTCATCCGCCTCGCACCCTTGAGGCACCCGGGAACGCTTCTTGAGTTCCTCGAAGGTTTCTCCGGGATCATGCAGCAAACTGCCGGCATCAAAGGCATGACGGTCACTCAAACCATTGAGGATGGGGGAAGATTCGTATCTGTTCCTCTTGAGGGTCTGCCGGAATGGAGGAAGAAGAGCCGTCGTGCAATTGTTAGTCAGCGTATTGTAGAATTCCGGAGACTCATTCTGATCCTGAAGAAGCTTGAGAAACTCCACCAAGACGCCCCGGATTTGCTCCGGCTTTAAATTCAACCGATAAAGATATAAGTCTTCCTTGCGGAAATTGGTACGCAGGGCAAATAGATCCCGTTCCGTAGCCGGGATGTACATCAGGTTGAATTGCTTGAACAATCCGGGAATACTGCCCTGCTCCACGCCCTTCGGCAATCGCGTCTCGGCTGAAATGGCAAGATAACGGCCATCGCTAAACCCGAAGGAAAGCATCGTATGCGCCACCATCTCCAAACCATCCCAGTGAGACACGGCAAAATCAAGTGTCCTCACATCGTTAAGGCGAAATGTCTCTGTCCGGTAACATACCTTATATTCATTGGGAGAAATGTAGGAAAAATCCCTCACATTCTCCACCGTCGCCGTATCCGGCCCATCCCACACTACTCGGGGCAATCTTCCCCACGGATCCTGCCACTCCCCGTCATTCGAGGCCGGGTACAAGGCATAAAAACCGAGAAGCCCGCCCAGAAAGCACCAAAACACAGGCATAGCCCAGCGAAACTTCTTGCGTAAAAAAAACAAAACCACGGAATCCGCCGCAAAAAGCCACACCAGGCCCCCCCCTCCGGGAATCATGTAATAGACAATGCCTGCACACCAGACAGCCAGCAATAAGCCAGTCAAAAACAGAACAGACTTGCCCAGCAAAGAACACGCACGACGAATCATAGTCGCCTTAAACTACCTTTCCGGCGCCCACCCGGCAAGACGGATTTTTCCGATATCCGGGGAAAGGTGCTTGCCGCAACTCACTGAAACATGTAGATGAAACGAACCCGCTCATGATCGACGCCCTCAACAATGCCTTTACCTCTCTAAGTTCCTTCCTCTGGGGATGGCCCTTGCTAACCCTCCTGCTCGGTACGCACATCTTCCTCACCATCCGCCTCAAATTCCCGCAAAGACATCTCGTCACGGCGCTCAAAATGTATTTTTCCCGTGATGAAGCCAATAAGGAAGGGGACATCTCCCAGTTCAGCGCTCTGATGATCGCCCTGGCAGCCACTGTCGGCACGGGCAACATTATCGGAGTCGCCCTTGCCATCTCCATCGGAGGACCGGGTGCCGTCTTCTGGTGCTGGATCACCGGAATCCTGGGCATGGCCACTCGGTACGGAGAAGGATTGCTGGCCATCAGGTACCGAGTCCGCAGCAGTGACGGACAAATGATGGGAGGTCCCATGTACGTCCTTGAGCGCGGGATGCACTCCAAATCCCTCGGTATCGTCTTCGCCATTCTGACTGCTATCGCCGCCTTCGGTATCGGCAACGTGACCCAGGGTAACGCGGCAGCAACCCTGCTGAATGAAACATGGGCCATTCCCACCTGGCTTTCTGCCTCAGTCCTCACTGTCCTGACCGGTCTGGTCATGCTGGGAGGTATCAAGAGCATTGGTCGGACATGCGCCCTGATGGTTCCCCTGATGGCTGTTTTTTACATCGGAGGGTGTCTGTTCATCCTGATCATGCAGACCCACCACGTTCTGCCGGCCATCAGTCTCATTCTGGAATCCGCCTTCAGCGGGGAAGCCGTCGAAGGAGGATTCGCAGGAGCAACGTTGATGATGGCCATGCGCGCCGGGGTATCGCGCGGCCTCTTCTCCAACGAGGCCGGTCTGGGTTCGGCTCCGATTGCCTCGGCTGCGGCTAAAACAGCCAATTCCGTCCGCCAGGCTCTCATCTCCTCCACCGGACCGTTCTGGGACACGGTCATCATCTGCGCCTTGACAGGCATTGTCATCACAACGAGCGTCATCGCCCATCCGGACATCTCGTTCACCGATGGCAAAACACTTACATTTAGCGCTTTTTCAAAAATACCCTACATCGGCATGCCACTCCTGACCGTCAGCTTGCTGACCTTCGTCATCTCCACTCTTCTGGGATGGTCCTATTTCGGAGAAAAAGCTATGGAATACCTCGTCGGCATCAAATCCGTTTTTCCCTACCGCATCGTCTGGGTTATCCTCGTTTTCGTCGGTTGCATCGCCAAAGTCGAGATGGTATGGAATTTCGCCGACTGCGCCAATGCCCTCATGTGCATCCCCAACCTCATCAGCCTGATCGGCCTTTCCGGAGTCATCGTCGCCGATACCCGGCACTACCTCTGGAACCACCACCTGGACGAACATGATAACACTCCGATTCCGGAAGTCGACTAACTTCCCCTCCTCTATCCGGATTACTCCCACACCTGCCTCTCATGAATTTTCTGGAAATTATCCTGCTAGCCCTGGCTCTCGCCATGGATGCCTTCGTCGTCTCCTTCTCCTACGGTTTGATCATGAAGAGACATCGCCTGGGCAATGCTCTGCGCCTGGGTACAACCACGGGTTGCGGTCAATTCTTAATGCCCGTCATCGGATTTGCTCTCATTTCCAGCGCCTACCGCAACGAATCTCTCCGCGGTATCATAGAATCATGGGATCACTGGATCGCCTTCGGCGTATTCCTCCTTCTCGGCCTGAAAGTCATTCAGGAATCCCGGAATTCATCCGACGATGAAGACGACATCCGCGACGAATCTTCCGGTCTCATTTCCATAGCCACACTGTTTGCCATCGGCATCGCCACCAGCATTGATGCCCTCGTCGCCGGCGGAAGTATCTTCCTCCTCAGTACCCAGCCCTGTTTGACACCGGGTCAATCAGCCGCGCTCTCTCTATTTCCGGCGGCATCACTCATCCCGGCCACCGTTATCGGTCTTGTCACCTTCATGTGCGCAGTCACCGGATTTCTCTCCGCAGGATATTTGCACCGCCTTCCCACACGACTCCTCGGCATTCTGGCCGGACTCGTTCTCATCGGCATAGGTACCCGCATCCTATGGGAACATACCTGCTAGATTCCACGTTCAACTCAACGAAAAAGGCTGCCGGTTTTTACCGACAGCCTTTCCAAATTCCGGGGAATAACTGAAACAGCCTCCCGGAGAACAAACAATTGTTATTTCTTGTCCTCTGCAGGCTGTCCCTGTCTGGCAGCCTTGTCTTCCTGGATTTTCTTCAGGATTTGTTCCTTATTCTTGCTGATGAAATCCTTCATGCTGGACATCATTTGGGCAGGTTCGCTCTCCGGGGATAGTTTGATAGCTTCGTCCATCACGGCGATGGCTTCGTCAAGCTTGCCTTCTCCCATCAGACTCTGGAAACGGTAATAGCCGATCTTCTGCTTGGTTTCGGGAAGGAGGCCTTCCGTTTCGGCAAATTTGTCCAGAGCCTTCGTTATTTCTTCCGGGGAGGCATCTCTACCAAGGCCATTCATTGCATTCATCAAGGCAACTTCCTGTTCCTGCAATTTCTTGGCAAGGGCATCCGCAGCGCGAAGACCGGAAACATCATCCTTGTCCAATTCGAGGAGTTCCTTTTTCACGTCGCCATAGAAGGTATCCGCATATTCCTTGGGAGCCAGCTTCAGCACCTGACCGAGAGCCTTGATCTTGGCTTCCCCCTCAGATTTGCCGGCTTCCGCCATTGCCTTGTCAATGTCCACCTTGGCTTTCAAAGCATCGGACATAGCCTTCTTGACACTATCCATGTCACGACCACCGACAAATGAACCGAAGGGAACACCCTTGGCATCGGCGAACACGACCGTCGGGAATCCTTCAATGCCATACTTCTGGGCAAGAGCCTGGTTCTTGGCCTTCACTTCAGCCGATTGTTCTTTCTGTCTGGGATAGTCCAGTTCCAGCAGAACGAATTGTTCCGAAGCAGGCCCCGTGAACTCTTCCTTGCTCATGACGTTCTTTTTGAGAGCCATGCAGGGAGGGCACCAGTCGGAACCGGTAAATTCGATTAAAATATTTTTATTCTGTTCGGCAGCTGCCTTTTTGGCTTCGTCCAAATCGGACAACCAGCCGTCAGCGGCAAAAGCGGGAGCGATGCATGCGACAGCTACGGCGAATGGTAGGAATGATTTCATGATTATTGTTCTATCTATGCCATTACGACTTATTTGGCAATCATAACGTTCAAAGAGGGAATACGAATGTCGAATAAAATCAAAAATACCCCGTATAAGGCTACTGGTCATATCGGGAATCGTCCGGAGAATTTGTTAAGTCTTGCAAAGAACCGTCCATGCTTCTAGAGTCCCCGGCATGTATTATATCACCACGGCAATTGACTACACGAATGCGCCGCCCCACATCGGGCACGCCTATGAAAAAGTATTGTCGGATGTTTTGGCTCGCTGGCACCGATTGAAGGGAGAGGAAGTCTTCTTCCTGACCGGCGTGGACCAGCATGGACAAAAAGTTCAGCAAACGGCGGAAAAACGGGGAATCAGCCCCGAACAGCACGCCAATGAAATGACGGAAAAATTCAAAGACCTCTGGCTCCGGCTCGGCCTCCAATACGATGGATGGGCCGCCACCAGCGATCCCCGTCACATCGCCTGCGTCCAGAAAATCCTGACCAACCTCTACGAAAAGGGAGACCTCTACAAAAAGGCATACAAGGGATTCTATTCCGTTCGACAGGAACAATTCCTGACCGACAAGGAACGCAAGGAAGACGGCAGCTTCGGGGAAGAATGGGGAGAAGTCGTTGAAATTGAAGAAGAAAACTGGTACTTCAGTCTCACGAAGTATGCCCAGTGGTTACAGGATTTTATCACCTCTTCCGATACGTTCGTCTTGCCGGATTTCCGCAAGAAGGCCGTCATCAATGCTATCAACGATGCTTTCGAATACGATCTTTGCATTTCTCGCCCCAAGACCCGTCTGGCCTGGGGTATCGAAATCCCCTTTGATCCGGATTTCGTCACCTACGTTTGGTTCGACGCCCTGATCAACTACATCTCCTTCGCCGGCTACCTCAAGGAACCCGGCAGCGATCTGCCTGACTTCGACAAGCTGTGGCCCGCCGACTGCGAAGTCATCGGCAAGGATATTCTGGTGCCCGCCCACGGAATCTACTGGCCAGCTATGCTCCATGCCATGGGATTCAGCGATGAGCAAATGCCCTCGCTCCTCGTCCACGGATGGTGGAACATCAATGGTGAAAAAATGTCCAAGTCCATCGGCAATGTCGTTGACCCCAATGTCCTCATCGATGCCTTCGGAAAAGAAGCTCTGCGCTACTACCTCGTCCGTGATATCGTAAGCGGCTACGACTCCGACTTCGATGCGGACCGCCTCGTCATGCTCTACAACACCGAGTTGGCCAACACCTTCGGCAACCTCTGCAACCGCACGCTCGCCATGACCAGGAAGTACCAGGCTGCCTCTTTGACAGCCGTTGGAGACTACGATGACGAGCTCTCCGCCTCACTCCGCAAGTCCATGGCGGACACCGTGGCACAATTCGGCACCCTGATGGATGACAACCAGACATCCAAGGCCCTGGCTGCCCTCAATGCCCACTTGACCGCTTGCAACGTATACCTCCAGCAACAGGCTCCCTGGGAGCTTGCCAAGGACGAAACCCAGGCAGCGCGCATCAACTGCGTGCTACGCCATGTGATCGAATGCTGTGCCCAATCCGCCGTTCTGCTCTCCTGCGTCCTGCCGGAAGCCACCGAACGCATCCTGGGACAGATCAACGCCACGGAAATCTACACGGGCCTCACTCCTGCAGATCTCCGCTGGGGTATCCTGCCCGACGAACACAACGTCTGCGAAGAAGCTATCCCTGTCTTCCCAAGAATCCTCTCTGAGGAAGAAAAAGCCAAAATCGCGGCAAAAGCGGCAAAAGAAGCTGCTAAGAAGGCGGGACACTAACCCCCCCGTGATTCCTTTTCAGGAACAGGCGCGATTTTCCCTGACACAGGGAACTCGCGCCTGTTCTCTTTTCCGGTCGCTCACAGTTCACAACTGGCCGGTGCGGCTCATCAGGAAAGCCGTCAGGGTATCCTGCCAGGGAGACTCGGAAGACACGACATTGTAATCCGCATGCACATCAGTACAAGCGCGTGAACATGCCTTCATAAAATCCTGCATCATGGAAGCGTACTCGCCGCGGATCAGATCCGGCTCCGTCATCAACGCCATCCTGCCTTCCATATCCACAAATCGGGTCGGACAATCAATGTCCAGATTTCGCTCTACGGCATCGACGAAATGGAACACGGCCAAATCGTGCTTTTTAAATGACAAATGACGGAGCGCATTTTTCAATGCTACCGCCTCCTCGTACAAATCCGAAAAGACCACAACCAATCCTCGCGCCGGCATCCGTTCCGCCAACTCGTGGAGGGAACGGGCCAGAGTCGTCCTTCCCTCCGGTTGAATGCCGGCCATCTGCTCCATCACTGTCCGTAGCTGTACCGGACGCCGCGACGGAGCCATGTAGAGCCGCAAAGAACCTTCCTGGCTTCCGGCTCCCGCGAAACAAGCGCCCACGGCATCTCCCTGACGAATAGCAAGGCTGGCCAAATTAGCCGCCATGCAACAGGCTTTCTCATATTTCGACGGCTTGCTTCCCGGACCAGGGAAAGCCATCGACCCGGACACGTCGATCACGAACATAGCACGAAGATTCGTATCCGACTCATACTCTTTGACATAATATCGGTCGGAACGTGCATAAGCCTTCCAATCCAATCGGCGAGTATCATCCCCGGGTACATATTTACGGTATTCCGCAAACTCCACGGAAACTCCGTGACTCAAGCTCCGATGACGTCCTGAAACGGATCCGGACACACTTCGGCGGGCCTCCAGGGGAACGTTCCCCAGGCGGGACAGCCAGTCATGATCCAGATAGCGTTCCATCATGCAGGATTACTCCTTCAGTTCGCCGATGAGGCGTTTAATGACCAAAGCCGGAGTCAATCCCTGGGATTCCGCCGCAAAATTCGTTACAATACGATGGATCAGCACCGGTTCCGCCATGGCATCAATATCCTCCTGGCGCACCATATAGCTGCCCAGCAAGGCGGCACGTGCCTTCGCACCGAGGATCAGGTATTGGACGGCACGAGGCCCTGCCCCCCAGCTGACAAATTCTTTCACCCAGTCCGGTGACTCTTCCAGCCCCGGACGGGAGGCACGGACCAGTTTGACAACGTAGTCATAACAATGTTCCGGCACAGGAATACGGCGCACCAATTGCTGAAAAAAGATGATTTCCTCACCGGACAACACGGGAGCCGGGGGCTTGACCTCCCCTCCGGTCGTTTCCCGTGCAATGCGCAATTCCTCGTCAAAGCCAGGGTAATCCACCTCGATCAGAAACATGAAGCGATCCAACTGTGCTTCCGGCAAAGGATAAGTTCCCTCCTGTTCGATGGGATTCTGGGTTGCCAGGACAAAAAACGGACGCGGTAGCTCGAACGTGCGTCCCATAACGGTCACCCGGTGTTCCTGCATGGCCTCCAACATAGCGGACTGGGTCTTCGCCGGTGCACGGTTGATCTCGTCCGCCAGCACAATATGAGAAAACACCGGACCTTTGACAAATTCGAACATACGTTTGCCCCCCAGCCCGGCATCCTGGATGATATCCGTCCCGGTGATGTCGGACGGCATCAGATCCGGCGTAAATTGAATGCGGTTAAACGATAAATCAAGAGATTTAGCCACAGAACCGACAAGCAGGGTTTTCGCCAGCCCGGGCACCCCCATCAGCAAGGCATGACCTCCGGCAAAAAGCGACACGGACACCAGTTCCAGCACGCGTTGCTGGCCGATGATCGTCTTGCCAAGTTCCCGGCGGAGATCACCATAAACCGCTCCCAGGCGATCGATGGACTCCACATCATCCGTCGGCAGTGAAGAGGATTGCATCATGCGGACGCTTTACCATGATCCCCGGAGTTTGGCACGGAGAAATTCTGTCTTTGTCCGTTTCCGGGCTTGGAAAAACCCGTGCGGCAGTGTAGGTATCGTGACATATGCCGAAGGTCGCTCTCATCCAATTGTCCGCAGACGAATCACCCGCCGTCAACAAAGCTCGCACCGAGGATGCCATCCGTCAGGCCGCCGCTAACGGAGCACAGATCATTTGTACTCAGGAACTCTTCACGACCCAATACTTCTGCAGGATGGAAGACTGCGAGTTCTTCGACCTTGCAGACCCTCTCCCGGGTCCTCTGACAGAAGCCCACCAGAGCCTTGCCGCCGAGCTTGGCGTCGTAATCGTCGCTTCCGGCTTTGAAAAACGCGCCACCGGTCTCTACCACAACACCGCCTGGGTTATCGACGCAGACGGTTCCTTCCTCGGCCTGTACCGCAAAATGCACATCCCGCAAGACCCCGGATTCGAAGAAAAATTCTACTTCACGCCCGGCGACCTGGGCTACAAGGCATTCAAAACGAAATTCGGAACAATAGGTGTCCTGATCTGCTGGGACCAGTGGTACCCGGAAGCAGCCAGGCTGACGGCTCTGGAAGGGGCCGAGATCCTCTTCTACCCCACCGCCATCGGCTGGCTCCCCGAAGAAAAACCCTTGCTCGGCGAAGCACAACACTGCGCCTGGGAAACCGTCCAGCGCGGCCACGCCGTCGCCAACGGATGCTATGTCTGCGCCATCAACCGCGTCGGAACCGAAGGCAACAGCGAATTCTGGGGACAAACTTTCATCTCGGACTTCTACGGGCAAATCATTGCCAAGGCTCCCGTCTCCGAAGAAACCATCCTCTATGCCAACATCGACCTGAAGGCCTTGGAAGACCACCGCCGCATCTGGCCTTTCTTCCGTGACCGCCGCATTGAAACCTACGGCGGCATTACCAGACGCTGGGGACATTAACACCTCCCCTCCTACTCCCCCCAAGACCCCCATGAGAGAACGTATCGAACAGTTCCAAATGTTCCTGGCCGCGGAACGGGGGTTAAGTACATCCTACCAGCTTTCCGTCCTTCAAAGCCTGGAACACCTCGCAAAATGGATGGAAAGCCAATCCCTCACTCTGGAGGATATCTCTCTGGTCCGTCTGGTCGATTTCATGGATTTTCTCGCGGACGGTTCCCGCAAGCGCAGTACCAGGCGCGTTGAGATGGTTCACGTCCGCATCTTCTTCCGTTGGCTTCATATGCGGCATTTCCTTCCGACGGATCCGGCGGCACTCCTTGATTCCGCGCAACCTGAAATACAATTGCCCGAGACACTCGACGAAGAAACCGTCCGTATCCTTCTGGAAAGTATCTCTCCGGACGACCTCCCCCTCGGCGCCCGCGACCGCGCCATTCTGGAACTCCTGTACGCCAGCGGACTCCGAGTCAGTGAACTGACCAGCCTCCGCCTGGAACACTACGATGCCGGAGAACGTTTTCTGCGCGTCACCGGAAAGGGAGACAAAACGCGGTTTGTCCCCGTGGGTGAACAAGCCGCCGCCGCCATCGCCTTCTACCTGGAACGCTCCCGCCCGAAACTCGTCGGTAAAAAAACAAGGAGTCACATGTTCCTATCTCGCAGGGGGACGGCACTCACACGCGAAAGAATCCGCCAGATCATCCGCGAACGCGCCGCAGCCGCAGGATTGGACGAACACGTCTACCCGCACCTTCTGCGCCATTCCTTCGCTACCCATCTTCTACATAACGGAGCCGATCTGCGCATCATCCAGGAACTCCTCGGCCATGCCGACATCTCCACCACCCAAATCTACACCCATGTGGACGATGCCGCTCTGCGTTCTATCCACCACCGCTTTCATCCAAGGGGTTAGACTGCCTTGCAAGAACGGCCTTCTCGCTTTACTTCTTGCGGAATTGGCGGATATTGTGACTATGTTATCCGAGCGACTGTTCCATCCCTTGCTGCTGCTTGCGACCATCATCCTGCCCTCCGCCTGTGCCGCTCCCCCAACCGCCGGGGAAAAAGCCCCTTCGGATGCGGAGGTTACCGTGCTATCGCAGGAAGACAGGAAACTTATACGCCAAACAGCCGTGTTCTCCTGGATGATGAACTACTACAAGAACCCCAACCCTGAAAGCTTTACAAAAAAAATCGGGGAACTATCCCGCGCCGGTATCCTGGACTCATCCGACTTCATGATGGGCACCCTCGGTTTTGTCTCGCGCCTTTTCATGGACCACGACGACATGGTACCGGAATGGATGGAGGAAGCAGGCAAGCTCCCCCCGCGCCAGCAACTTGTCTTCATCGCCTCCCTGCGTATGTGCAACACGCCGACAACCAATGCCATTCTGGATGACAAAGTCACCGACGGCAACGAGGTAAGCAGGATCTATCAGAACATCATGTCTTTGGAAGACGACCAATTCTTCACCCCTCAGAATCTGAAAAAAATCCCGGCTAAAGACTTCAACTACGACCTCGTTCCCTTCTGCTGGCAGTCTTTCTTTGCCTCGGGACGGGAAGAATACATCCGCTACATCATGCAATACGCCACGGAGCCATCATCCGGCGACGGACAGGATGCCAACCGCCTTACGGCCAGAACCAGCATACTCGGGTTCTCCGAAAGCCATCCGCTCATCAAAAAGATTGCCGACGATTACCTCTCCACTCTTCCAGAAGGAACTCGCAAACAATTTTTAGCCAACAAGTCGGACAATCTCCGCAAAGACAATCTGGTCCCGCCCTCACCGAATAAGACATCCCATGAATCCTGACCACCCGGAAGCCCCACGCATCCTGTTCGAAGGGAAATTCCTGCGTCTTATCAAGGAAGGACGCTGGGAATACGTTGAACGAGTCCGCGCCAACGGAGCCGTCATGGTCATCGCCGTCACTCCGGAGAAGGAACTCATCCTCGTCGAAGAATACCGGTATCCCCTTCATTCCATAACGATCGGACTCCCGGCCGGTATCTCCGGCGACGAAGGCCCGGAAAGCCTTGAAAACTCCGCACGGCGGGAACTGTTAGAAGAAGCCGGGTACCAGGCACGCGATATGGTTCATCTCTGCACGGGGCCGTCATCGCCCGGTCTGACAACAGAAATGATCAGCTTTTTCATGGCCACCGGTCTCACGAAAATATCAAGCGGCGGCGGAGTCGACAACGAAGACATCACCGTCCACCATGTCCCGCTTGACACTATCGACAAATGGATATCAGATCAATTGACCCAAGGTAAAATCCTGGATCCCAAGGTTTACCTCGGACTCCACTTCCTGCACCGTTGACGGTACGTCTAGTCCGTCCCGGCGCCAAGAGGCAGAGTCAGGAGAAACGCGGCACCGGACAAGTTGCTCCGTTCCAGCTTCAAATCCCCCCCCAGGGAACGTGCCAGGCCGCGTGCCAGGGAAAGCCCCAGTCCCACGCCGGGCTTGCGTCCCAGTTCGGCTTCCCGTGAACGGCGGAAGGGTTCGAACACCAATTTCCTATTCTTGGAAGAAATTCCCGGACCGTTATCTCGGAAATGCATCATCAAATACTCGCCCCCGACTTGTACATTCAATCGGGCTTCCGACGCAATCGATGCATCCCCTCTCCCATACTTGATTGTATTGGTTACCAAGTTATCCATGATCTGCTCTACCGCCAGCACGTCCGTACGAAGCAGACGGATGCGAACCGCATGGGGAATAGAGCATAAAAACTCGAATCCGGCCTTCTCCAGGCGTTCCTTCATCCGCTCCGCAATCGGTTCCAGCAATTCCTCCACGCTCACCGTATCGCGCATAGGGCGACCGCCTCCTTTCTGGAGACGGGCATAGGCCAGGACATTTTCAACCATGTGTTCCAGCCTCCGGCACTCGCGCCGGAGCGAAGCGTAATACTCCGGCAGCTTGGACGGAGCCAGCATGCCGTCCTCCAGCATCTCCGCGGTAAGAGAAATAGATGTCAGGGGGGTTCTCAACTCATGCGTCACCGTAGCGACGAAATCCGCCCGGCGTTGTTCCAACCGCATCATCGCCAGCAAAAGAGCCACCAATCCGGAAACCGACAACACAGCAACAACCCACGCCCCCGCCAAAGTCCAGCGCAGAACGGACATGCCCGGGCTATATCCGTCGGCCAATCTGTCTCCCGGAAGAAACCTGATCGGCAGGGATCCTAGAACAAACCCGCCCTGCCCGTCCTCTATCGGAACCAGATCTCCTCCCGGCAAAATCGGATTCACCGTCGAAAGAAGCATCGCCTTCAATCTCTCCCAGCGGAATACCAACCCTTCCGCGCCCATGCCGTCCGGCATCATCACCGGACGCAGAGCAAATAAATCCCCATCCTGCCAGAAAACGGTAAAACCCGAACCTGCCGCCTCCGTAGCAGAGCTATACCTGGCATCAGTCCGCTCGGAGGAAAAACGACGCATTTCCTGCAACAGCGATCCCCCCAAATGAGATTTTCCCACGGCAGCAGCCAGCCATTCCGGATCGGATTCCGGCGTAGAAATCTTTCCAGACGGAAACACCACCAGATATCCCCTGACATACGCCGGTTTTTCCTGAGCCAAAGCCGTCAGAACCATGTTGGAAAGGGCCTGCTCCCCCTGGGCCGAAGAAACACCGTCCTTCAAGGCAATAGCCTCATGCAGGTCAACCCACCGGGATTGCTCCGCCGCCAGCAGGGAACTCATGCGGGCATCCATCTCCCGGGACACGGCACGGGACCAGCTGCCGAGTCTCTTTCCATACTCGTCCTGTACCCGATCATTCTCGGAAGCAACCAGGGACCAGCTTAACCACGCCAGCACACCGAAAACGGGAACCAGGCAAAACAGCAACAGATAGAGACGCCCTTTCTTCACTGTGGTCATTCCCCTCGTCCTGTCTTCCAGCAATATCCCTGTCCTCGCACCGTCTCCAGGCACCCGGCTGCCTGCCCCAGCTTGCTGCGCAAGCGTACAATCGTCATCTCCACAGACTTGGTTTCCACAAGCCGGGGATCCATATCCCAAACGCGCCGCAGCAATTCATCGCGCGACACCAGCCGCCCCTCGTGCGTTCCGAGGTAAACCAGCAAATCGTATTCACGGCTCGTCAGCGCCGCTTCCGTCCCGTCGTCGAACTCTACCGCCTTGCGGACGGCATTCAGGCGGGCATGCGGCACCGTGACTTCCCGTACTGCCTTCGGCCGTTCCGGCGAACGTCTCAGAACTGCTTCTATACGCGCCAAAAGTTCCCTGATGCTAAACGGTTTGACGACATAATCATCCGCTCCCAGCTTGAGCCCTCGGATCCTGTCCTCCTCATCACTGCGGGCCGTCAGCATAATAGCCGGCACTCCAGGGCATTCCCGTCCCATCAGAGCCAGCACCTCAAAACCATCCGCACCGGGCATTCCTACATCCAGCAAGGCCAGGTCAAACGCTCCTCCGCTCTGGATAGCACGGCACGCAACAGCACCATCCTCACAAGCAATCACGGAATATCCCGCCATTTCAAGAGCATCTGAAACAACATTGCGAATATTTTCATCATCTTCTGCCAGGAGAATGCGGTATGATTGAGCCATGTTCCCATTCAACAGCTTTCCTTCCGCTTTGGAAAGGCAAAAAGCATTCTCCGATCAAGCTCGGGAAAAACGGGACACAGAGCTTGCGAAGGCAGGATAAAATTTGCATAATCGTCCTTGTATGAAAATCGCCGTGATCGGAAAAGGAGGCCGTGAACACGCCCTCGTCAAAGCACTCAAGGATTCCCCCTCTTCTCCCGAAATCTTCAGTTTCCCGGGAAGCGATGCCATCAACAAACTGGCTACCCCAATTCCGGTCAAAGACATGCATGAACTCGTCGCGTGGATGAAGGACAACACCATTGACCTCTGCGTTGCAGGAGAAGAAAGCTACCTGGTCAAAGATGAAGGCCTCGCCAATTGCTGCCGCGAAGCGGGCATTCCCTGCTGGGGACCCGTCAAGGAAAGCGCCCAATTGGAAGCCAGCAAGGAATTCGCCAAAGACTTCCTCCTCCGCCACAACATCCCCACCGGCATGGCTCGTGTCGCCGCAAACATTGAAGAAGCCCGGGCCTTCATCAACAACACCTACCCCACAGTCCTGAAATTCGACGGTCTGGCCGCCGGAAAAGGCGTCGCCGTCTGCCCGGATGAGCCAACAGCCGAGGAGTTCCTCAAGGAAGTCTTCACCGACAATCGTTTCGGTCCCGGTCGTCTTTTGGTTGAAGAATTCCTGACCGGTCCGGAAGTTTCCATCTTCGGAGCCCTGGTAGACGACCATTACCTCATCCTCTGCCCCGCCCGCGACTACAAGCGCCTTCAGGAAAACGACCTTGGTCCCAACACCGGAGGCATGGGAGCCGTCGCCTCGCGCCAGCTCGTCACCCCCGGCATGCTGGAACTCATCGAACGCGACATCGTCGCCCCGACGGTCGCCGGCCTCCGCCAGGATGGCCTCCCCTACCGCGGCTTCCTGTACTTCGGCCTCATGCTGACGCCGAACGGCCCCAAAGTCATTGAATACAACTGCCGTTTCGGAGATCCCGAATGCCAGGCCGTAATGCCCCTTTTGAAAGGCGACCTCGCCCAGTTCTGTCTCAAGGGAGCCCAGGGAGAATTCGCCCCATCGCTCATTTCCTTCGATAACGGCTGGAGCGTCTGTTGCGTACTCGCCTCCGCCGGATATCCCGCGTCGTCCCATTCCGGAGACGCCATCCTGGGGCTCGACAACGTAGACAGAGGCTTCGTCTATCATGCCGGCACCAAATGGGACGACGCACGCCAGTGCTACGTTACCAACGGAGGACGCGTCCTTGCCGTCGTCGCTCAGGGAGCCACCCTCGACGAAGCTCGTAAACTTGCCCACAGCGAAACCGACAAGGTCACTTTCGACGGTTTTCAGCGCCGATCGGACATCGCCTACGCCTCTTTCGAATAAAAGAAGACAACAAAACTTCATTCCTGCTTTTTCTATCGGCGGTTCCGGTCTAAAACGGAACCGCTGTTATTTTTTCCTTCACACCATCGGCAGGATCTGTGCTAATACGGCTCATATGATCCATGCAGAAAACAGCTTCACCGGAAAAATCGCCATCGTCACTGGTGGAGCAAAAGGCATTGGCAAAAACATTGCGGAAACATTCGCCCTCCACGGAGCCCAAGTCGCCATCCTCGACAAAGACGAAACGGCTGGAATCCAAACGGTTGCCTCTCTTCCCGGAAACAGACACCTTTTCATCACGGCCGACGCAACACGCCGAGAAGACCTCGAAATGTTTGCTTCCCGAGTGCTGGAAGAATATGGAGCCGTCGACTATCTGGTTAACAATGCCTGCATCAGTCACGGCGGACTGGAAAGCCGATGTTCCTACGACGACTTCCTGGATGTTCTCAAAGTCGGAGTTGCCGCCCCCTACCTGCTCACTCTGTTGTTCCGCGATGCCTTCAACCCGGGAGGAGCCATCGTTAACATTTCCTCCACCAGGTCAGTAATGTCTCAAGCCGATACGGAAAGTTACACTGCCGCCAAAGGAGGAATTTCCGCCCTCACCCACGGGATGGCCATGAGTCTCGCCTCACGCGGCATACGCGTCAACGGAATCAGCCCCGGATGGATCGACACAGGAACCTTCGGGCCCCTCTCACACATTGATCACAAACAACACCCGGCCGGACGTGCCGGAACGCCGGACGATATCTCGTCCCTCGTCCTTTTCCTCTGTTCCCCACAGGCATCTTTCATTACGGGTGAAAACGTTACCGCCGACGGCGGCATGAGCCGCCGCATGATCTACCACGGCGACGAAGGCTGGACCTATACCCCGGCCTGACCACCTCGTCCCCTTTCCTCCGGCCCGGACGGCAAGTAACGAAAAAACAATTCGTTAAGACGAATTATAATAATATGATAATAAACACATTATGAATATATACACCATCTGCTATCCATAGTAATTTCCAATAAAAAATTATACAACTGTTTGCAATTAAACCCTCATAAAAAAGTTGCACACGAATTGTAAATCCGTCAGCACCCATATTTAAAAACAGATGTATACAAAAAATAACATTCTCAAGAGAGAACCAAGAAAAAAGCACAGCCCCTCAATAAATTACTGTAATTGATTAATTATCAATAGTTTATATATGTTAAAAAAATAAGATAATTTTTAAAATTCGATATTTGGGCACAAAAAAACTCCACCTGGATCAAAGGTGGAGTTTTTTGATTTTGGAAATAAATAAAGGGAGGGAATTTACATGCCTTTCAGCTCTTCCACAGCAGCCTGGAGGGACTCAACATCCTCAATGGAGATCACCCTGGCTTCCTTGCAAATGCGGCCCATCATGCCGGCAAGAGTCTTCCCGGGACCGAGCTCAATAAACAGGCGTTCTCCCTGGTCGATCAACTTCTGCATGGAAGCCGTCCAGCGAACGGAACCGCAGACCTGCTTCTCCAGCATCAAACGAATATCTTCCGAACTTTCGACGGGACGGGCTTCATAATTGCAATAAACCGGGATGGAGGGCATGCCGAAATTCACGAGGGCAAGCTCCTCAGCCAGCTTGATTTGAGCGCTCCGCATCAGGCGGGAATGATAGGCTCCGGCTACATTAAGTTTTTTGGCAATCTTGATTCCGGCAGCCTTGGCTCCGGCAATCGCCTTGTCTACTCCTTCTTCCGTACCGGAAACGACGGTCTGTCCCGGACAATTGAAATTGGCGACATCCACATCGCACTCCGCGGCAAGAGCCGTCACGGCATCGTCGGATCCTCCGATCATGGCAGCCATCGTGCCCTTGGTAGCATTGCAGGCCTCTTCCATAAACGCACCGCGCTTTTGGACAAGTCGGAGACCTTCTTCAAACGTATAAGTACCGGCTGCGGCATGAGCGGTAAACTCACCGAGGGAAAGTCCGGCTGCGGCAACCGGAGTCAACGCAGGAACAAGTTCCTTTAACACGGCAAGACAGGCAAGACCGTGAACGTACAAGGCAGGCTGACAATTGCAGGTACGGGTCAACTCTTCATTCGGCCCTTCGAACATCACCTTGGTCAGGGGTTCACCAAGGGCGGCATCCGCCTGTTCGATCAACGCCTTGGCGGTAGGATAGGCATTCAAAAGATCCTGGCCCATGCCCACTTTCTGGGCACCCTGTCCGGAAAACAATAGTACTGCGTTCATAAATGTGACAAAAATATTACGCGCATTGCTTCCAGCGGGCAAGCGCGAAAAAGAAAGGCCACGCCTCATCATCAACGGCGTCCCCGCCATATCCATGGGAGGACGCCATTCTTAATAGCATCCGAAAGGCCTCTATCAAACCAGCCGGGCAACCAGGTCTTCACGGTCACCGGGTAGGAAATCCATCGGTGCAATTTCCGGAAGGGTATAGCATCCGGAGGGGATCCGTGTACTGGCGCGGGCGGAAGCAACCATCACCTGGGCCGTCAAAGCCGGATTGTTGATGCGCATCTCGAACTTCAGCATCTGGTTCTGCGTTCCGCCGGACACTCCCTTGCGTTCCATGAGGACACCGTGCCCCATATCGCGCAAACTGTCTATATCCGGCACCTGGATTACGTGCGTTTCATCGTGACAGAAGTAGGAATCGGACTTAATGGTCGCTTCCACATCAGAGAACTGGAAGCCGTCCTTCACCACGACATACACCATGCGGCGATGCACGCCGGAACCCGTCGGGATCGTCAGGGAAAGAGCATCGGCAACCCCCTCCTTGGAACGTGCAACCACGCTGTGCCCCATGCTCATACCCGGACCGAAGTTCGTATATGTAATTCCTTTGGGAGCCATCGCCATCATCATCGTACGGATCACAGAGTCTGTCCCCGGATCCCACCCGGCCGAAATAACCGACACGGCATCATGTTTGATCGCCTTGTCGCCAAGGGAACGGCGCAGGTTCACAATCTGATCGTGGATATCAAAACTGTCCACTGTATTAATACCCTGCTCCAGCAAAGGAAGAGCAGTAGCCTCCACGCTGCGCGTTGGCGTACAGAGCAGGGCAACATCCACATGGCCCAGTTCTTCAATCGAAGCGACCGTCTTGATGCCATGCACGGGAGCACTCCCCGGACGGCGGACAATGCCTGCAAGTTCCATGTCTTCGGCAGCGCGAATGGCATCTACCGCATACCGTCCGATATTGCCGTATCCTACTATAGCTATTTTAATCATAAAACAAAAAGAGTGAAATAATGATGAGTACGGAGGCAGAATAGCAACTCCGCCTGCTCCATAGAAACCACTAAATCACAAAAATCACGTCTGTCGAGGACAACAACGTCCATCCGGTAGATGGAATTTTCAAAATTTTTACCTCCAGCCAAATCCATCCTTCCGTCTCCGGAAGAAATATGGTTGAATCGGAAGAACTACTCAATCCTCCCCTCAGTCGACGTCTCTGCTTCATTCCCCGCTCATGAATATCCCCCTTTCCGCATCATTCAGCCTGTTCTTCGGACTCACTCTACCCTTTTCTCTGGCCTCCCAGCCCGATGACATGCCGGGATTGATCCCACTGCCCTCCTCCATCCAATTGCAGGACGGAATGGTCGAATTCAGGGATCTGGGGCCGCTGGCAGCCTGGGCTCGCCAATCTCCCGACGCTCCCATCCGTAGCAAGGAAGACTGGAAACAACTGGGGGATTCTCCCACTAGGGTGGAACTCGCCCCGCTCCCCGTCGCCAGCCTGGGTGGAGACCCCGAAGCTTACAAGATCACAGTCAGTCCTGAACTCATCCGCATTGAGGCGCATAGTCGGCTGGGAGTCCTCCGTGCAGCCGCTACCCTTAAGCAGCTTCTGGATGACAACAGCATGATTCCTCAGGGAACCATCGAAGACAGGCCCCGCTTCCGATACAGAGGATTCATGCTCGACTCCGCACGCCACATGCAAAGCCCGGACACCATCCGGAAACTGCTTGACCAAATGGCCGACCTCAAATTCAACCGTTTCCACTGGCATCTCACCGACGACGAAGGATGGCGCATTCCCATCTCCGCCTACCCGCGCCTCACCCAGATTGGAGGCACTCCCGACCCCGGCAACCGGGAACAGGAGCGCAACGGTTCCTATTCCGAGGAAGAAATCATGGACATCGTCCAATACGCCCGTGCCCGCGGCATCGAAATCATACCTGAAATCGATGTTCCCGGTCATGCCGCCGCCATCTCCGCCGCTTATCCTCAACTCCTCTGCCCAACCAATCGCGACAACCCGCCCATCTCACAGCGCAGCAACTCCCTCTCCCACACAGAAGTCCTCTGCATCGGCAACCCCGGCCTGCTTGACTTCCTGGAAACTATCTATCTGGAAACATCCAAACTCTTCGACACCAAAACCATCCACATCGGAGGAGATGAAGTCAAAACCCAATTCTGGAAGAAATGCCCCCTCTGTTCCGCCGCTCTCAGGCAAAGCGGCCTCAACAGTATGGAGGAACTCCAGCTGGCCTTCCTCCGCCAACTCTCCGAACGCCTCGCCAAACACGGCATCCAGACAATTACCTGGGCGGAACATCCTGAAAAAGGTCTCACGCCCGACATAATCGCTCAAGGATGGAGAGGTCATCCCAACCAGACCATCGCCGCCCTCAATGCAGGAATAAAAACCATCTGTTCCGATGGCGGAGGCAAGGGGTACGCTTATCTCGACTTTCCGGGATACCCTAAAACCGCCAAGCCCCTCTGGATGCCCGTCCTGTCTCTCGAACAAGTCTACGCTTACGATATCCCCATCAACCAGGTAGAAGAATCCAAACACAACCTCCTGCAGGGAGGAGAAGCCGCTCTCTGGACGGAAAACATCCTTTCCCGCGACATCGAAGCCCAAATCTACCCACGTCTCCACGCCGTTGCCGAAAAACTCTGGACTCCACGGGAACGCCAGAATGCGGAACAATTCATGCAACGCCTCGGAAAACTCCGCAAGAGATGGGAAAACAGCGGCATCGCCTTCGAGCAGCCCCCCAATCCTAGCGCTGCCATGGTCCTCCCCGCAACCATCGACACCAACATCCCCGCAACGCGCAATTTCCAGCCGCCATACGCCTTCGACGGAAGGGAAACCACCAGCTTCATCTCCAGCCGCCACATCCAGGAAGGAGACTACTTCACCCTGATTTTAAATGCCCCGGAACGCCTGAGCCGGGTACGAGTTCTCACCGGTCCCTACTTCTGCCGTGACGCTGGCAAGGAAAACGCCCTTGCCGACGGAGCCCTCCTCCAAATCTCCACCGACGGAACCACCTTCACCGATGCAGCTACCTTCCGGGATGGAATCGCAACCGTCCAATGGCCCCAGGGACAAACCGTTAAATCCATTCGTATCCTGACCCAAAAATCCCAGCCTCACAAACTGGCCATCGGAGATATCTTCGTCGAACCCTTCGTCGCGCAGGAAAGTGCTCCTGACGGAAAATAAGATGTAAATTTCTCTTGCCTTCGCCTTCCAAATACTGTTCCATCTCTCCCGGTTTACGGGGTATTAGCTCAGTTGGTAGAGCGTCTCGTTCGCAATGAGAAGGTCAGGAGTTCGAGCCTCCTATGCTCCACCACCCCTTTCCAGCCGCCTTCGGGCGGCTTTTTTATTGTAAAATGTCGCATTTTCAATGCATTACGTAGTTACTTATTACCTATTTTGACTACCTACAACGATGTTTGCGATAGATAACAATTTTGACACAAAAGAATAATTTCTGTTGAATTTGTCAAAATAAGAGTTATAAGAGACATAGATTTCCTTTTATGAGTAAGCCTCTCAAATTTACCATCGGAAAACTGAAAAGGGGAAAACAGACTCTTTATCGTATCTGGATTCCTGAAAAATTTTCAGCGAATGGGAAAAAAACAGCTCTGTACTACAAGACGAAAACAGCGGCAGAAAACGATCAATCTGCCCTTCGGGAAAAATATGTAAACGGCGAATTGTCCGCAGGGCTTCTTTTGGGGCCTGGGCAGGTAAAAGACGCACAACGAGCATTTGAAATCATCGTGGAATCGGGTATTAAACTGTCGCTTGTCGATGCCGTCCAGATCGCCCTGGAACAACGCCGAGCACAACTGGTCGGGATCACGGTCTCGGAACTTTTTGAAAAGTATGAGAAAGATGCTTCGATCGGGCGCAACTGGTCTGAGAATCACAAAAAGAACTGGAGGTTCTACGCTTCCAAATTCACCGGACATTTCGGAGAAAGAAATATTGCCGACGTTCAGGCACAGGAACTTCGTGAATGGTTCGGTGAAAACTATGCCAGCGCGACTTATTTCAACTCGGCCACGGCGGTTATTTCCCCGGCGTTTAGCTGGGCCGTCAAACAGGAGATTTTGAAACGGTCGCCGTTCGAATTGATCGAAAAGCGGAAAGTCGTTCAAGCGGACGGCGTGGATGTTTTCACTCCAGAAGAAACGAGACGTCTGCTTTCCTTCTGCCGTCCGTTCCTTTCTGCCGGGCCGGATCATCCGATGGCAGACGACAACGGGAATGTGGCCGCCATTTACAAGCTTGACTGTTCCGACGCCGTTCTTCCTTTTTCAATTTTACTCTTTGCCGGTATCAGGCCGGAGGAATTGCAGAAACTGACCTGGGACCTTATCCATCTGGACAAAGAGCTTATTTCGGTTCCCCCGTCAATTGCAAAGACCAATCAGGTACGAAATGTCGAACTGCACGATAATTTGAGACGCTATCTCGAATCCGTCCCTGTCGAGCAACGGGAAGGCAAGATCATCCCTCAAAACTGGAAGCGCAAAGCCGCGATCGTCCGCAAGGCGGCCAACCTGCAGAACCGTCCGGACGCGCCACGGCATTCGTTCGCGTCCTATTCGCTGGCCGTCGATCCCAATATTGACCGGCTCCGTGAAAACATGGGGCACACCAAGAATTCCGATGTTTTGTTCAAGCACTACCGGACCGCCGTTCGGAAAACGGATGCGCTTGAATTCTGGTCGATTGATCCAGAAGACCCCTACGGCAAAAAAGAAAAGCCCGCCAAGGGAAAATCCAAGGCGGGCTGATAACGGGTTGATTCGCCCATTTATTGCTTTCGCTCGATGTCGGCAAGGCGGCTGTTCGTTTCGGCCTGTCTGACGGCCATTTCCTGCAACGCCTTGGCCGTTTCCATCTGGGCGGCGGCCTGTTTTTCCATGATGGAGACAAGCATTTTGTTGTTGTTTTCGTAGAGGTTGCCTACATACCACGCAACAACGAATCCCATCACCATGGTGATGGTAACGCGATGCTTGTCCACCCATTCCAGGGCGCGGAAATAGGCTTCCTTCTGGGTACACATGTCAGGCGAGGGATAGCGCGAATTTCGCGCAGTTGGTCATGCGGTTGCGCCACCCCTTCCAGAATTGCCCTTTCCCGGGGTTTTCCGACTTGCCGTGCATGTATTCCCATCGTGCTCCGACAAGTCGCAAGGCAAGGTCTGTATCGCCCAACGCAAGGGCTTGTACGGTAGCTCCCCTCGTGTTGGGGCCGACTTTGCCGTCAACGGCCACATTCAGGGCCATTTGCAAGACTTTGGCGGCACCTGTCGGCCCGGCGTTGAAGCACGTATCACGCAATACGGTTTCCGTAGCCGGGTAAAATCCAGACGGGAGCCATCCCCTCACAACGTCCGTGTAGCTGATGATATAATCGCCGACTTCCGCTTCCGCAGCGGCATACTGTCCGGCTTCAATCATTTTTTTGAGTTTGGCGGCTTCCTGGGAATGGTATCTGTTATTGATTCCAGCCACTTCATAGGTTCCTCCCCCGTCCCCCTTCGGCATGTGATATACGGCAATGTGACCGTTTTTGTCACGCCTGATTTCCGATTCGATGATGGAGATTCCGATTTTCCGTCGCATTTCCTGTTCGTTCATGATGTTTCCCTTTCTTTCGATTAGCCCCGGCGATGCTTTCCATTTCATCGCCGGGGCCTATTCCTTTCTTCGTTTCTCTTTTTTTCCCGGCTTCTCAACTCCGGAAACTCTTATTTCCCCTTCTGGATGATGACGGGGGCCGCCTGTTCGGGGCGCGTTCCGACAACGATGATCTGCCCTGTCACGGGGTCATACCGGAACGACAGGGAGCCTCCGTCCTGCCCGGCCATGTCCAGGTTTGTCAGGCCGCATCCGGTCAGATAGGAGGCGGCAAGGCCAGCCGCGATGATTGAACCGGCGATATACACGAGCTTTTTCCAGCCGGAAGACTGCGATGCCTTGTCCTTCATCGTGGCCGATGCGTTGTTGAGCGCGTGCCGGCGTATGATGCCGGGGGCTTCCTCGGCTACGGTGCGCCAGCCTTCGGCCTGTTTGATCGTATCCAAATTCGTAAAGAATTCCCGCGCTTCCGGCAACAGGGTTCCGTCGTGCGCCTGTCCTCCGACCGCACCGCAATACACGGTGTACAAGTCGCGGGCGACGCTTTCGTTTTGATTGTATGTTTCCATTCTCGTTTATTGTTTATTATGATAATAAAACTTAGTTCGTAGTTACGATTCCCGATGCATTTGTCTTCAAAGTTCCATTTGTGAACACGTCCGCGCTCGCCATATAAATATGTGTTCCAAGGTTTGCATCCTGTCCGAGCATCAGATTCTTGTTGCTGTCCAGCCAGCCGATGTAATTGGCGTGGCTATTAACCGTGAATCCGGCATTGCCGACATCATTTTTATACATTGCCGCGAGACCTGTATTTGTTGTGGTTTCGCGCATCTTCACCGCTGTTTTCGCCCGAATATCAACCGTATTGGCAGACATTTCAAAGATTGACGATCCATTCGCACTCTTCAATGTGAAGTCTTCCTGGTGGCCGTTGAGCCAATAAGTCAACTCGCCATTGGACACAGACATGCCATTACCCGGGCGAGACACGCCCAATGTGGAGTTTGTCGCCACCGGAACAGAAACTTTGCCCTCAGTATCTACGGATAAATTCGCCCCAATCTGCACAATGCCCGCCTTGTCCTTCGTCGCGTAATCCGTCCGCTTCACATAATCTTCCGATTTCGTGGTCAACTCCTTAATGGAGTCCTTTGCGGCATCCAGTTCCTTTTTCGTTTCCGACAGTTCATTGCTCAGAGTTTTAATGATGGATTTAAGCTCTGTTTCAAGGTCGGCGACATCCTGTATGGTGGCGCGAGCTGTTGGATCAATGTTGTTGTACAGGACGGTCGTTCCCCCGATCACGATCGAAAATATCAGGGATTCCTCCATGATGGATGTATCCCCAACCGGAGGGATATAATCCGGATGA
This sequence comes from Akkermansia sp. N21116, assembly GCF_029854705.2. Taxonomy (NCBI): domain Bacteria; kingdom Pseudomonadati; phylum Verrucomicrobiota; class Verrucomicrobiia; order Verrucomicrobiales; family Akkermansiaceae; genus Akkermansia; species Akkermansia sp. N21116. The sequence continues at coordinate 2,032,124 of NZ_CP139035.1, read as the reverse complement.
TCCCCGGCATTGCAATACGCAAACAGGACGGGTGGATCGCCGTCGCGCCAAGCCTTGACGTACACGCCCGCTTCCCGGAAGGAAAAGCCGCCCGTGGCGCCGATGGCAACGAAATTACCCCTGATGGAGACGATACCGCCGCCGTCGTCCGTGATTTTCGAGATGGGGACGTCGGCAATGAGATGGACAAGCTCCGTCAGGTCTTCGGGGGCTTCCGGGGCGGTTCCGTCGCCCACGGCAATGTGGTCAAAGGCCAGGGCTTTTGATTCGGCCAGCGATTCGGCCATATAGGCCCGTCCGGCACGGGTGACCGTTATGTTGTCAAATTGCGCCATGATCTCCGTCCTCCATGTCTTCTGCTGATTGTTCCATCTTTTCCGGGCTTGGCACCGTTTCCCGTTTCCTGATGCATTCAAGGACGTCCTGTTGAGCGGTCAATGCCTGTTCTTTCGTAACTCCGGGATTGCCGAGCGTTAGCATGATCGCCTTGTTGTCCAGTTGCTTGTTGATGTACGCCATCCTGTCCGCCCCGGTGAAACGGTGGGCAAACGCGCCCGTCCTGCCTCCAAGCCGATTGTCTGTCAGGAAATCGCAGGGGTAGTTCAGCATGGTCGCGCACGCATAGGCAAGACAGCCGATGGTGACATCCTCGTGCGCCCCTTGCAGGACCGCACCCGATCGCGGAAGCCATTGACGGACAAACGATAGAACATCTGCCCGAATCATGTAGAAATACCCGCCGAATATATACTGCGCCACATGCACCGCCGCAAATCCAAGACCGGAATCAACAACTTTACGAACTTCCTCCCTGTTCAGGAACAGGCTGTCCGCATCCGTTTTAATCGCCACCTCGTCCATTTTCAGGTGCTTCGCATACACGTCCAGCATGCCCCGGATGCAATAATATCCGTTCAGATTCCCGAATCGCGGAAAGTCAGTTTGTTCGTACCATGCTCCCTGGGCGGCAAGCGATGCCGCGCAATCGGAAGGAATGGGGTTGGCGGCATCGTCGATCAAATGGATAGGAGCCTCCGGGAAAACCCAGCGGAGATTGTCGATGCGTCCCGGGAGCAATTCGGCATCCCCCTTGTAGCAAAAAATATAGAATCGTGGTTTCATTGTTGGATCAAAGTTCAAGTGTGTTGACGGAACCGCTTGTGACAACACTCATATTATTGTAAGCAAACGAGTTAGCATGAAAGTTTATTTCACCTCTCGTATTAATTTCCATTGTGTAAGTTGAATTGGCCTGGGCAACAAATGAGTACCAGGCCGTCGCCTTAATCATGTTCCCGGTCATGTTGAATTCGCCATCGCTACAGAGTTCAAGTGATACCATCGAATCGGCATTAACGCGCCACATGTAAGCTTCGGTCAGAATATTATTCCCGATCATGTTGATGTTGGCATCCATATCGCCTAAAGAAATATTTCCGTTGCTGTCAACGGACAGGATTTCCTTGCCGTTTTTCACCTTGAAATCTCCGTTTGATGCCATCAGTTCAAACGTTTTCTGACTCCCGACAGACTGGCTCCATCCATTATCCGCATGGCTTTCAAAGTTCCATGCATCGAGTTCAACAGTTAAGGTTTCCGCGCCTATCACAACCTTGTCGGCATTTGAATCATACCTCAAAATATTCGTGCCATTGGGAGTTTTGATATTAACAGGACCCTGATAGTTTGATAAATCAACTCCACCGAAACGATTGAGCGGGATACTTTCGCCAACCTCATTTGACGAGAGGCACAAAGATTCCACCCCATTAACATTTTCAATGTTAAGATGGAGCGCAACGTCTCCCGTCATGGAATCACTTTGCCCAGGGTAGAAGAAAAGACCCGTTACCGCATGTTCGGCAATGTTATCCGTTGTAATTACATTTTCCGGTACCGAACCACCGCTTCCGGCTTGGGCAACCGTGGCCGCATCCGTGGGAGCTGTGCCTGAAGCGACATTGAGAATTTTATGAGACCTCATGTCCAATCCTCCTTCATACAGGACCGCAGTCCTATCGGCAAACGCCAAGACTGGATCAGGTGATACTCCTGTAGTAGTCATAGCTTTTGCTGACAATTGAGCTCCATTAACTTCCCCGTTATTCATCACTAACCAGCCATGGTAAACCCCATCTGCGGCTGTTGTCACTGCGCCTATTTGCACAGGCGTTCCTGTTTTCGTGTAATAAATACCGTTCTCATTGATGATGCCCTTCTTGAATGTCGCCTGATGAGTCACGGTGAGATTGCCTCCTAGATTGATTCCGCCGCCTCCATACATGTTCCACAATCCATTAGCCTGATAATACCACGGGGACTGTCCTAAATTCTGGAAGTCCTGATAAGGAGCCAAGATCAAACCGAATGATCCTGTTGTACCTAAAAAGCCCAACCCGTAAACAGAACCATTGTCGCTGTTTTTGATATTGATACCTGGGAACTGGTTAATGCCGGTGAAGATATTATCGGCATCAAGCAAAGGAACGTTCTTCAAAAGCCCCTGCATTTGAGAAAGGATATTCTCACAAGCCGTCTTGCTGTCCGCCGCCGACTTCGCACTGTTAGCCGCATTTGTTTCTGACGTCTTAGCGTTTGTTTCCGACGTCGCCGCCGCTTTTTTGGAACTGTCCGCCGACTTCGCACTGTTATCTGCAGCCGTCGCGCTATTAGCCGCTTCCGTCGCCTTCTCGGTTGCCGTTTTCGCCGCATTCAGGACATCGGCCGATGCGTTGTTGATTTCATCAATCGCCGCCTTTTTCGCGTCGGCCAGGGCATCGTTGCATACGTCCAGGGCGGCTTCCCGGGCAAGGCGGGGCAGGACTTCCGCAATGCGTGCATTCAGGGCCGTTATACTTACCAGATCATCGGACGGCAAATCCGCAAACGTGACTTCCGCGCCGCCTGTCGTGAATGTCACGGTAATCGTCTTGTAAATGGCCGCCTTGTCTCCCGTGGCCGGGATGTAGTCGTATTCGTCCCCGGCGTTCCCGTAGGTCATCAGGATTTGATCGCCGTTGTCGTTTGAGGCATAAAGCCCCAGTTCCCGGTGCAGGACGTCGGCCGCCAGTATATCCGTTGCCAGCCGGGCCGTCATCACCAGCTTTCCCCGTACCGACTTGTCAAAATTTTCGATGGGCAGGCGGTGGACTTCATGCACAAGCGATGTCCGGGAGGCCGGAGTTTCACCGGATGCCAGTTTTCCGTCTCCAATGGCTATGCCTGTAAAGGTGAGGGGTTCCCTGATTTCCCCCATGATGATGCCTTGCAGATACTCTTCTCCCGCCGTTGTGAGAGCCAAATTTTTGAATGATGCCATAACGTTATCCTTGTATTACTTCCTGACTTTCCGCATATCGGGTGACAGTCGTCGTCCCGGCCCGGTACGACGTCGCCGGGGTGTTGTCCTGCCACTGTGATATGGTAATTCTGGTGCGTCTGCTGACGGCCAGCGTGACGCCGACATGCAACTGCATGCTTGCCCTGATTTCATTGACGATTTTTTCGAGCCATTGCGATTTGCGTTTTACCTTGTCGATCAAGGCAATCAGCTTCGCCTCGTTTTCTCTCGTCATTGTTTCCGACGTCGATACGTTGATGCGGAAGTAGTGCGGACGCCCCCCGTATTCATACCATTCTTCCACCTTCGCCGTGCCGAACACGTCGGTAATGACCGACTGTACCGCCGATACGGTGCCCAGGTGCATGTACACCTTGTCGGAGTCAAGCAGGATGGCCCGCTTTTGCTCGTCGCTCAAATCGGGCTTGTACCAGAACACGCGCAATTCATCGGCCAGGGCATCCAGTTCCCCAGTCGTCAGACTGTCGAGATGATCCCATGTCGAGAGCTTGGCAATCTGCCCGGCAAGCACCTGCAACACCTCGGATAACCCTGCCGCCAGGGCGCGGGTATCGGCGTCCGCTCGCATAAAGAGCGGGAGCATGTCGCCGAGGTTGATGTTCTGCAGGTGCATTATGATTCCTGGACGGTTTCGTGTGAGACGGTCAGCGTGCCGTTCCATCGGGCAATCTGGCTGTCGGAAACGGATGTGAAAACGGGGGACGACACTTCCAGCCGGACGCATGAATCGAGACAAAAGGCCCGGAGCCTGTCCGGGTTGATGTCGCGGCCGATCACGCCGCCCTGCCATGCAATATATTGTTCAATCGCCCCTCCCTGTCCTTCGATGGCTTCGACCGTGGCCGACTCTTCCGCTTCCAGGGCATAGTATTTCAATTCAATGCCGTATTCGACGGCAACGGGGCCGCTCACGATCACCTTGTCCCCCAGCGGCTTGATGTCGGGGGCGGTGCATGTGGCATACACTTCGTCAAGCGTGGCCTGAGACGGAGCTTTCCCGTCCGCTTCCACGATGATGATTTGCACGGTTCCGGCTTCCTGTTCCGAGATGACTTTGACGTCCGCGACATTCGACGTCGCGGAACGCGCGAAATATTCATACCCGCTTTGCGGCCCGGCCGTCGAAAAGCCGGACGGAGCCAGGGCGATACGGGCGCGGTATTTGTCATCCCCCGTGCCGTCGTCGCCGTTGTCCGTGTCAATGGCAGAGGGATAGGGTTCGCCGTAGTCGCCGCCCGTGCTTTCAACTGTATTCGTGACGCCTGCCACAAAAGGCACGTCGTCGGCAAACGACGACACGCTACCTGCCGGGATGCCGTTTGTCTTTGTCCCTCCGGTCGTCGCCGTGGCCGGGACTTCGACCGTCATGTCTCCTGCCGGGATCGTCGCGGCGGCGTCCGTCGCAAAAAAGATCGTATTGTCAGCCGTGCATCGTGTACCGGACGGGATGATCGTCGCCACGGATCGGGCGGCGGCCAGCGAAAATTTCAACGTCGTTCGGGCCGGTGTCGGTTCCAGCCGTTTGCATCCGACGCGCTCGCCGAGCGCATCCAGTTCACGGCCCCGCGCATAGGCCAGCAGACGTGATTTACAGGCTTCATTTTCCGCTGACACAAATGTCGCCAGCGCATAGGCAAGATTTTCGACGAAAATCCGGCGTTCGTCGCCGGGGTACAGGAGTTCGCCCGTCGCCTCTTCGATGACGGATATCAGCTTGTCTTTAAGCTTCCCGGCGTCGATTTCCGTAAAATTCAGTTGGTTGTCTGCCGTCATGATTCAATATCTCCCGATGCCGTTACGGCAAAATTTCCCGGTTCCGGCATGCCCGCCATATCCATGCCGTTGAACGTGATCCGGGGTTCATACTGCGACACAAGCCAGTAGGCTTCGGCCCTGAGAAGGGGATCGACATACGTTTCCGGCTTGTCGTAAATCTTCGTATCAATGCCACGCAACACATCAAAACGCACTTCCCCTTGAGCCAGTCGAAAGAGGTTTACCATGCAAGTCTGAGGCAATCCGTTTCCCGAGCTTTTCATTTGATCCCTGCCTCCTTCTGCAATCGTGTTGCTTCGGCCCGGTCAACCTCGGTAAACGAAAATGCCGCGCCTGAACTCTTCTTTTTCGCCGCCTTTTCGGCCTTGCTCGGCCCCTTCCTGTCATCCTTGACATCCTTCCCCGTCACGGACAGGGGTTCGTCTTCGATGAAATCCAGCGTGATTTTTCCGGCGATCATGTTGCCCTTGGGGCCGAAAACAATATCGCTCAGGGATACGTTTTTGAGAATGGAACGTGGCGGCCCGAAAACCATGTTGCCCAGAATGAAGGGATTCGATTGGCCCAGATCGCGCACCCACGAGTTGTATTCCTTTTCCGGGGCAAGCCCCCCGGCAAGCAGAGTCGTCATGATAGGGACGGAAAAGCCCTGCGGCTTGTCCCCGCCCTTGACGTCAAGCGGGTTCTGCGCCTCCGTCGTCTCCTTTTGCTCGACGTCAAGCTGTGAGTTAAGGGACACGCCGTCCGTCAGTGGCCGGAATGCCAGCCGCCCGGCGTCAAACACATGTGATCCCCAAAATCCTAACATCATTGCCAGAGTGACGCCGGACAACAAGACGGGCAACGTGTATATCGCTCAGTTCGGAGGAGACGTTTTCCCGCCTTGCGAATCCGTATGCGTATGGGTCGCCAGGCTCTTTCCCTGGCCGACAACATCGCCCGTGGCCGTCACGCCGCCCTCGATGCTGACGTCTCCCCGGATGGCATGCTGCCACTCGCCGTCGCACCGCCCGATGATATAGCCTCCCATTGCTTCATCTTCCAGATAATAGACCTCTTCACCGACTTGGACATTGCCCATGTCGGAGCGCCAGTAAAACGGGATCACAAGGGGCTGGGTCACAATGCCGGGATCGTTCACCGGGACGCATTTCGCCCGGTTGCCGCCCTCGATGCTATGGATGGTTCCTTTTTGAACGTTCATTAATAATCAAGTGGTTCACGCACCCAGAAGCGCGTTTTTTTTGCCTTCAAATCATGGCGGCATCGGTAAATGAAAGCGTTCCCGGCCCAGCCGTTCGCAAGTATCCGGACGACGCTTCCCGCCGCCAGTTCCCGTTGCGTCGTCATCGTGATTTCACCTCGACGGATGTTCTTGTTCGCGTTCCGTAGCATGGACTGGGCAAGCTTGTTCGCCTCGGCCTGGGCCGTCGTTTTTTCTGAGACCGTTACCACGAGATTCTTCCCTGTCTTGACATTCCCGTCTTCGCTCGTCCCTGTATGGGCCGAATTCCGGAGTGTGGCCGAACTGTACGCCGTATGGGCGTCATCCGTGAATTTCGCCTCGACGGACGGCCCCAGGGTAAGCGTTTTCGCCGCATCCCTGCCCTCCATCGTCTTTTCATCATACAAGCAAAGCGTCTTGTTAAAAACGAGGAAGGAAGCCCCGGCCAGTTTGCAACGCTCATGAAGAAAGGCGAGGTCGGACTTCCCCCGTTGCTGGATATACGGATATTTGATGTCGCTAACGCCGTAGTTTTTGACGGTCAATTTATTATCACTGGCGATGGTCGAGGCGAGTTGCGGCAGGGACAATGATTCAAAGCTTCTGCTTTTCTTGTTGCGGCCAGACTTCGGCACGCTGTAGGCGCGAAGGGTATATTCCCCGGATTCCGGCTTCAAATATTCAATGAACATGACGCCGGAGTTGATGACTCCGTCCGTGATCTGGACGGTATCGCCCTCCTTGCTCGGCTTCCAGCCGACCCAGCGTTTTTGCGTATCGGCAAAGCGGATATCGAGGCTGTCGGCCTCCCCTTCGGCATGCATTTCGTAGACGCACCCCGTCACGGCGATACTGGCCGTAATATCCTTGCCGTTAATCAACACCTTCAACCCGCCCGACTGACGTTCCCCGGCGTCTTCGGTAAACGAGAGGCGAATTCTCGCGTCAATCAGTTCCCCGTTTTTGTCCAAAAGTTCCGAGTCAATTTGGACATCCGTCAGCATGTAGGAGACACCGCCGAGCGACGAACCGAGCAAAAGGCTTTTGGCCAGCGTAACGGCTCCGTTGAACGTAAGGGCCTGTTTCCAATCGGACGTTTGAAGCAAGTCCAGCACCGTATTCGGTAGGCTCATGGATGTCCCGCCGCTGATGAAAATCGGTGCGCTGACTCCTTTAAGCTTCCGCAACGCCTCATAGGTCAAGCGGGGATTGCCTCCCGTCACCTTGGAGACGTGGATCGAAAACGCGCACGTCTGCAATTCACGGCCCGTCACCCGGGATGATCCCCCCTCCGAATCGTTCTCGATTTTCACCCCGGCCGATGCCTCGAAATCTTCCACCGGCATGAAATGGCCGGGTAACGGCCCGAACGGGAAAAGTTGCCATGTCACCTGGGCATTCAGCATTTATTCCCCCTTTCTCCACGGAGGCAATGACTCCGTATGTTGCGGTTCCTCGATGTCCGGTATCAGGACTTTTTCCCCGCCCTCGAAGACGACGATTGACGCCAGATCGGGATTGGCCGCAATCAGCAGGTGCATGAGTCCTTCATCCGTCCAGGCGTTGAACGCGAGCCTGTCCCACGTATCGCCCGCCTTGGCCGTGTAGATGATCCCCGTTGTGTCAGGCATATTTTCCAACGCTCCTTTCCGTAAGTCCGTCTTGTATCATATCGAGCAAGTCCGGGAGGGCATCCTTGAGTTGCCGGACAATGTCCTGGGAAGTCGTCCCGGCTCCCGCCTTGATGACCGGCGCAAACGTCACCCCGCCGAGATGGTAGGAAACAACGCTCTGCCGTGAGGATGCCCCCGCCGACAAATCCATGCCGAGCATATCAGCCGCCGTCATCAGATACCCCCGGTTTTCGGCTCGGTACCGTGGATCGAACGATATAACTGCCTCTGGCCCGGCCTCGCCGCAAAGAGACAAACCGGACGTAAACCCGCCCGCCGCCTTGGCCGGAAGCGGAGAGGAGTCATTGCCGCCGAATCCGAACCATCCCTTGACTTTGTTCCCTGCGTTTTTGATGCCGTCAAAAAGAGATGTAAATTTGGCAAGAATGGAATCGACAATTTGCATGACCCAGTCACGCACACTCGTGAAAGCGTCCTTAAGGGCTTGCCCTATCTTGTTGCCGATCATGACCCACACCTGAATTCCTGTCTTGAACCACGAGACAAGGCCATTCCACACATCCTTCAATGCCTTGCAAATTCCGTCCCAGGCGGCTTGAAGAGCGATACTGAATGCCGTCCAGGCCGCATTCAGGGAATCGCAAATCGAATCCCAGACAGACGACAGCCATTCCCCGCAAGCGTCCCAGGCATCACTGATTGCATCGCACGTATGATCCCAGGCGACGGACAGGACTTCGCACATGACGTTAAACCCGGCCTTGAGCCATTCCCACGCCTCGCCGAACCATTGGCAAATCACGTCCCAATTGTCCCAGAGCACATACCCGATCGCGATCAGAGCCGCGATCGCGGCTATAACAAGGCCGACCGGGTTCGCGGTCAGGGCGACGTTCAGGGCGGCCTGGGCAACCGTCCAGATTTTCGTAACGGACGTAATCAGTTTGTACGCCTTATAAAGACCAGTCAATGTGACTACGGCTGTTTTGTAAATCAGGAATGCAGTACCTATTTTTTTCAGCATTTTCAAGAGCCACGGCCCGTTTTGCTGAAACCATCCGAATGCGGTTTTGACAGCCTCTCCGAATTGATTGACCGCATGTTGCGCCTTCGCGACAATCGCATCAATATTGATCCCGTTGATCCATTGTTCGATGGATTGGATGGCTCTTTCAACATAGGGGAGCAACTTCTCGACGCCGGATTTGACAAGGGGAAGAATCTTGTTGACCGTCCGTTCGATGGCCGGAAACATCCTGTTCAGTGAATCGTAAATCTTGTCTGCCAGCGGACGGAGTGATACCTCGATATTGTGCCGCAAGGCCGTCATTTTTTCAGGAAAATCGGCAGTATCGTCATAACATTTCAGAATGCTTTCGGACGACGCTTCCATGCTTTCCATGAGTTTTCTTGTCCCGATTGTTCCGGCTCGGACTCCTTTTGTGATCGCTGCCGCCCCCCTTGCGCCGAAAATTTCGGAAGCTATTTCAAAAGCTTTCGTTTCATTTTTCGCTTTCTTGATTGCCTCATACGTTTTCGCGAGACCGACCCCCAAATCCTTGAACCCCTTTTTCTGCAAATTTCGGGCGGTGGTATTCATCGCCATCATCACTTTTGACGATTCGAGGCCCCCTTTGTGCATCTGCCCCATCAGGGCAATAGCCGGTTTCAAATCATAGCCCAATGTCTTCAGCGCAGACGAATTTTCATGAACCGTTTTGAACAATTCATCCATTCCCGCGCCCGTCTCCTGGGCAACTTTGAACGTATAGTCCAGCACATCAGGCAATTCCGATGAAGAAACGCCGAACGCATTGATTGCCCTGGCCGATGAATCGACAATGTTTTTGGATTCGATCCCGAGCATCTGAGACGATTTGAGAATCCTTTCCGCTGAATCCTCCAGAACCTTCCCTTCCAGCCCTGTCAGCGTATTCAGGTCGGCGACAACCGATGAAACCTCCTTCTTGCCCTGAATGGCGTTTGCATAAATTTTTTCAAACGACTTATCAAGACGGACAAGGTCTTCACCCGTCTTTCCCGTCCCGATGCGGATAGTGTCAACAGCCTCGTCGAACTCGGAACCGAGATCGTAAAGCTGATTGACTGCCGCCGCCGCCGCAGTCCCGACAGCGGCGATACCCGCTCCCAGGGCTACGGCTCCGGCGATGGATGCCTTGAAGGTGAAACTGCCGATTTTGCCAAGTTTGACGCCTAACCCGTTTACGGAGTTCTGCGCCGCCGTAATCGATCTTTGCAGGGAAGGATCAATAGCCCCGCCGATACTGACGACGGCAGTCATGGATTTTCCGGACGGCATGTTCTATCTTCCTTTCCTTCTGTTTCGTGGGGCGTGTTCCCTCTTGATTTGTTCCCTTCTTCTGGCATCGTCTTCGGCAGCATCCTGGAACTCCTCCCAGAATTCAGCCAGAGGCATTTGCATCAGCTCTTGCCGGGAGGCATGGAAGCGTTCCGAATAGATTCTAATTGCCCGTCTGAGTTGCTTTCCTGTGGCTCGTCGGGCTTTGCTCCAAAAAAATTTAGTCCGGCAAACATGATTTTGGAGACGTCGCTACCTTTGATCCTGTTAAAATCTTCCGCACTCCATCCCTTGTCTTTGTTGCTAGCGAGTATCGCCCTGACTCCAATGGCATAGTGCATGTCGTAGTCGTTCAGAGGATGGACGGATGATTGCGCGGAGGATGCTTTCCGTGATTTGATCGCTTCAAAATAATCCGACGCCGTGAAATGATTGAAATCGTATTCGATAACCGTGACCGGCACCCCATTGATTTCAAACGGATAATCTAATTCTATCTTTTCCATTTTATATATTATCTATTGATTTACAGCATATTGCGAATACCTTCCGAATAGTCTTTGCCTCCGACGAAGCAAATCCCCTTCGGAACGTCGATGTCGAGCACCTTGCTCCCGTCCAGATAAAGCTGGTAGGACAGGACGGAAAACGTGATTTCGTTTTCCCCGGATTCCCCCGGAGTGAGTTCAAGACCCGGCGCCGACTTGGGAATCACGCGCTGATAGGCTTTGATATGTTGGGGCGTCGTCGTGCCGTCAGCACTGACGGATTGCTGGACGATGTTGATAATCAAATCAAATGCCTCCGGCGTAATGACCTGGGCATAGGATTTGTCGAGTCCGGTCTTGCTGATGGAGGATTCCATCGCGTCGATTAACTGCCAGACGGGAATTTCCAGCGTCCCGCCAGCCGCCGTGATTTCGACGAGCTTGGGCGTGATTTCCGGCAGTTTGACCGGAATATTTCCGGCAATCTGGGTTCCGGAGGCATAAACGGAAGTCGCGATAACGGCTCCCGAAAGGTCTTGGAATGTCATGGTTTCTGTTCTTTCTTCTGTTGGGGATTAGTCTTCTGCGGTGTACACGGACAGCCCGGCATCCGTATAGGAAACCGAAATGGTGCCGCTCTTGAATTGAGGTGTAACCGTGGCGGCCAGATTCCAGCGGAAATCGCCGTTCATCAGGTCGGAGGCATCATTTTCGCTGGGCAGGAAAATGCACTCAGGACTTCCGACAAGGAACCCCTGGGCCACATACCCGGCGAGCTTGTCGTTCTCGCGGTGAATGATTTCGTCCCTCAACTGGATCGTCATCGGCTTGTCGATGCGAGGCATCCATTCCGTCTGGAAGCTGTTGACGATATGTTCCAGCATGCGGATGTTGGTGTCGAAAATGTAGAGTGCGTCCGACGTCGCGCCGAAGCGGAACGCCGCCGTATGGCCGCCCCACAGCACCAATTGACCGTTGAACGGGACGACGGTCGAAATACCGTATTCGTTCAGCCCGTTCCCCGTCTCCTGGTCAAATCCCCTGTTTCTGGAATCCTCGCCGAACCATTGGCAGATGACGGGAACAGCCTTGTTGGAACACGTTTCGCCGGGAATCCCCTTGTTTCCGGTATCGGTCTTTTGCATCGCCCAGACGGCCAGCGTGGACAGGTGATAGATTTCCCCGGTCGCCGATTTGGCCTGAGGCCAGAAGACCTTCGAGAATTCCGACGTGTAGCCGTTCGTTTGCTTCCATGTCTTCGCCTTCTCGATCGTGTCCACGGATTCCAGAGGAATGTCCGCAACCACGAACGCCATCCAGTGACCGTTAATTTTTTGAGCCGCAGTCACCAGAGCGTTGTACACCTCCGGAAGATGTGACCAGCCGGGAGCGGCCAGCAGATTGGCAACCTTGAAGTCAAGATTGTACAGCAGAGGTAAAGCCGCGATGCCGGAGTATTCGCCTTCGGCCGTCACGCTTCCGATAATGTCGGCCGCTTTCACCGTGGTCGCATCCACAGAGTAATAGGTGACGTTTGCCGACTTCGTTGTTTTATCCTTGAGCGTTACGATGACAGACGATTTCGTGAAATTGTAGTCCAGGTCGTAATCAACACCCTCGGCCAGATCGGCTATGGCAAACGTATCAAGTATGATGTCGTCGCTGATGAATTCGGCACGGCCGTTCGTAAAACTCAGGGCTTTTGTTTCCTGCTGGCTTTTCCGGTGTTTGTCGGGATCAAGCACGTTGATGACGTAGACAGGGCCGTAATTGCCGAGCGGATTATTGAAATGCGCGGCCATGGCCTCGCAAAGCGTATAAACGCCCCACGCCGCCGAATACCCGCACACAGATTGCGCCTGGGTGAAATTGGAGAGTTTCACCGGCGTATTGATGATGCCGGAATCGGCATACCCCCGGACAAGATTGACGGGAGCCGTGCCGACGTACACCGGGATCGTCCCGGCCTGAATGGCGCTTTGGGCCTGGGTTGCCCCAATGCCTCCGTATGCGCCGTGTAGATATGTATTTGCCATTGTATTGTATTATTGTTTAGATGTTTTCAAGGATTGCAGGACGTACCATGCTGAAAAAGTCGATGGAAAAGGAAACGTGGCCGAAAAAAAACGGGTAATTGTCCACAAGGGCCTGTTCCATTTTCATGAATCCGAACTGAACTGTCTCCGTCCTGACCCGGTGACCGTTCAGAATCAAAACCTGTTCGATTCGGGAACGGGTCACTTCAATGAAGGAGTCCAGATCGCGCCAGCCTTCGGCGTTCGGCGTGAATGACGACGGCGTATGAAGGCCGGGATTCCAGATTTTATGGACAAGCCTGATATTCAGCTCCCCCTTTTGACGGACGACATCATGTTCCCCGTCCGTCATCTGGACGACAATGCAGGGGGCAATGATCGTATCATCGTCGCCGGGAGGATCGAACATCGTCAAAACGGCAGGATGGGCAAGCGTGTAACCGTAGTTTTTGCTGTTCGGCCGGCCGGAAGCCGGAGGAACCTTGTATTCAACATCCCCCGCAACATGGTCGCGAATCCATTGCGCGATGTCGTCGATTGCCTTTTGAGTCGTCATGATTAACAATTTTCGCTGAGGGACACAACGGACATGCCCAATTCCTCCCGCCATGTTTCAACCAGATACACCCTGTCGTCGATTTCCAGCGTGGCGCCGGGTTTCCGAGGAGGCGGCATATCCGCCGAAGACGCTTGCAGAGTCCACTTTTTCGAGACAAGGCCGAATTCGGGATCGTTCGGCTGGATTTCCTCGTCGTAAAACACGGCGACGATTTCGTTCCCGTCCACGACATGTACATCCCCGAAATCTTCCGTATTCAGGAAGACCTCGGAGATGTCTACTGCCATGTCGCTTTTCAGACTCATTCCACGCCGTTTTCAGGATTTCCGAGCGGACCGGGAACAGAATCGTCCTCTACTGCTGACAAGGCTTCGACCAGTTCAGCCTTGTTCATGGCAGATGCGCCTTCTATCCCCCGGCTTTTGGCGAGTTCCTTCAATTCGGTGACTTTCAGGTCTGCCAGATTCGGTTTATGCTCGGAGTCATCGTCTTCGATTTTGGAAACAAGTTCGGCAATCCCCCGGTCAATGAGTTCCTGCCCTTTCTTGTCGTCGATTTCAAACGGTTCCTTGTCCTGAGGACGCCTGAGGACAACGCGATTGCCAATGTGCTGGCCGTAGTTGCTTTTTACCTTAATAAGATACATGGTTCTGTCTTTCCTTTCTGATGATTAATCGAAAACAGTTCAGGCCGACGTCACGACATCGGCACATACCCAGCACCCCTTTTTCTTGGGGACGAGCAAGGGACAGCTTGACATCTGAATTTTGCGAATGTCGTTTTCTTGATCAGAAATGTATTTCGGCACGAATTGACCTCGATGGGTAACCATCGGGCCGCCCGGCTCGTCAATTTGCGTCACGGCCCCATAAAGAGCCTTTCCGGCTCCGGGTGCCGTCATGATGACCTTGCTCGAAGGAATAAACGGCTTGTTGACTCCCTTGTCGTCTTCATATTCCTTCATGTACTGGATCAGACGGAGCAAAACGCCGTCCACATTGATGAGGCCGAGAATCACGGCCCCGGACGCTTGAAGCTTCGGATCAATTTGCCCCATTTCATAACGCCGGTTATCCAGCATCTTCATGATTTTTTCGTCCTCCTGCAACAAGGCGGCGGCATCGGAACCAAGAATAACGTCTGAGACGGAACAGCCCTTCGTAATGGGAATTCGACTCATGGCCCGGAGATCGGCAAGGATTTTTGCGCCGGAAGCGTCCCATTTGACGCCGGGCGTGTAGAGGCAGTCGTTTGTATCGCCGTGGAAGGCAAGCGTTACTTTCTCGGTCGGGTTCCCATCCTTGTCCACGTACTGCATGTCATAGCCGTCATTCTGCAGACAGTCGGCCGCCATTTTTTCCTGCGATCGTCTGGACATGTCCATCAGGTTGATAAGATCGCGGCCGACAATGGCAACCTGCCGGGCGGCTGGCGTAAGGCCGGAAAAAACAGCCTCGCCGAAACCGCGCTTTGAAAGATCGTCAATCGTCAGAGTGCGCGAATTGGAAATGCGTGCAGGAGCGAATTCGTCCGTATAGAACGGATCGCGAGCCGTTCCTACACTGCCGACTTTGATGAAATTGCCGAGTTTGCGATTGAAGGAATCGTAGTCGGCAATGACTTTCGCCGTATTGAATATGTCCGTATCGGGATTGCACGGGAAATAGGTATCGAGCAGAAAGCTCGGCGCCGCTTCCAGCGTTCCGATCATCGCAATCAGCGTTTGCGGGTCGCGAAGATCAATGGATGTGATTTCGTTTGGGTCCATAATTATGTTTTCTTTCGTCTAATGATTTTTGTGTTGTTATTTGGTGGATTTATTGGCGGCATCAATCCCGGTTTTCAGATCGGAATCGGCGGTATTTGTTTCAATTGATTCGGAACCGACCTTGCCCGTATTACTGTCTTGCAAGTCGGCGGTACGGGCGTTCAGGAACCCGCTATTAATCGCTTTCCCATCCTTGAGGGCGGCAAACGCGAGTTCCTGAGCCGTCATCGGCTTGGCATACTTTGCTTTCCGGACAAGTTCGGGATCAATCCCGCTGGCAATCGCATCGATTTCTTCGAGACGTTTCCGTTCGTCGGCAATGGCCTGTACCCTGATTTTCTCGGAATTCTCTGTTGATTCTACAGAGCCGGACTTGGCCGCTTCGACTTCCTTCTTCAAGGCGTCGCGTTCCGACTTCGCCGCAACAAGTTCCTGCTCTGCCTGGGCGAGCCTGTTTTTCAGGTCGTCTTCCGATGGTTCCGTCTCCGTATCAGGATTTTCTTCTGTCACGACGGATTCCTTCATGTCGTCAGGGACGGTATTAAAATAATTATGCGGAATGGGAAGATCGCCCGTTTTGACTCTGAACTTGCCCCCGGCGCAGGCAACGAACTGAACCTTGTTCGTCAACTCCTCGTCCAGCAACGTATTGGCAAACCCGGCTTCAACGGCCTGCTTGCCGGTAAACCACGTTTCATTCGTAATCTGATTCCGTAGTTTATCGGTTTCCTTCCCGGTTTTGGCCGCATAAATTTCCGCAATGGATGCCTCCATGGAATCCATCGCCTTGACGAGTTTTTTTGCGTCCTGCAACGTCATCAGGTCGTAGATCAGCGACGATACCCCATGGATCATCACAATGCTTCCGGGGTAGACCTGAACGTCATCCCCAGCGCACATGATGACGGATGCGGCAGAAGCGGCGATGCCCTCAACAAGGAGCGTTTTATGTGCTGACAAACCTTTCAGGGCATTATGAATGGCGATACCCGTAAAAAGGTCTCCCCCGGGAGAGTTCAGACGGATCAGAATATTTTTCTTGTTCTTGCACTTGGCGAGTTCCTCCTTGAATCCGTCCGGAGTAATATAGTTTCCTTCGATAACCTTCCCCGTCCAAAAATCGATGGGCTTCTCGGAAACAATTTCCCCGAAAAGATCGATTTCTGCCGTATCGGATGAGTCATCCGCGATAATATTCCAGAATTTTCTGGTGGATTGATTTTGTTTCATTGTTCTTCGCTGTTAATATCTTCTTTTTCAGATTGTTGTGACGATGATTCTTCTTTTTTGGCGGCCACCGCATCCGCGAGCATGGCAAGAATGGGAACAATGGCAGGCGTTTCGCTGGCAAGCTGTTCGATATTTTTCAAATAATCCCCCCCGGTCAGTTCCGTTGTCGCCTGGGTGTTCGTCTTCCACCCGTTTTCCACCATGATTTTCATGGCCCTGGCTTCTTTCTCTGGGTCAAGATGAGTCATTGCCGGGCCGTTCCACTCGTGATTCAGGTAGGCAGCACGGATTCTCGCATCCGAAAAGAAACCGGGTGCGAGAATCCGCCCGCGGGCAATGGCTTCCGACAAAAAGACTTCGTAAACCGGCGCGTTGAAACTTCCCGCGAAACTGATGCGGTCGTTTTTGACCTTGCGCCAATAATCCTGTAACGCCGCCCGGCTCGCGCTGTAGGAACTGTTGAAACTCTTGACAAGAACATCCACAGGAATTTCCAGAGCGGCGCCGATCTGTTTGGCAACCGACGTCACGAAACCGTCAAAAGCCGTGGATGGCCTCTTGGGATCGACGGACGTAATATCTTCTCCAGGTCTCAAGAAAGCGACATTCCCGCCCGGCACGAGTTCATAGTCTGCGGGATCACGATCATCCTCCGATTGTTCCGTTTCTTCCGACATGGCTTCGGTCGGCATCCGCAACGGAACTCCATCTGAGTCAACATCGGTTTTGACGAAAATGGTCAGGCATGTCTCCAACAGGGAGGCGGCCTCCTCGGCGTTCAAATACCTGCCGAGTTGCAAAATATTTTCGATGACAGGCGCGAGACAGGTAACACCCCTGTACTGTTCCGGACGTTCGGCTTCCATGATATGCAGGATATTCGGCAGGAGCGTTCGTTTGCCGACAGCTTCAACCCTGATCCATTCGGGTTCATCGACCGAAATTTCCTGTGGATAAACGTTGCGGATATGATAGGCGACAACCTGTCCGTAACGGTCAACTTCTACGCCGTCGAAAATTTTGTTCCCGGTCGTTTTGTTCATGCCAAATGTCAGATACGGAATGACATTCGACGTACCTGGCGTGGATACTCTATCCGCTTCAATGAGCCGGAGCCTGAGACTGTACGGATGAAGCCAGTCAGGCTTTCCTTGTTCAAACAGGCAAAAAACGTCCCCCGACGTTTTCCAGGCCATGATTGCTATTTGCTGTAACTCGTAAAAATCGCTCAACCCGGTCACGGAGGCAGACCGTTTATTTCCTGCCCATAATTCAAACTCGGCTTCGATTTCGTTGTTGAGCGTTGTTGTTTCTTCTTTTGTCAGGCCGAGATATTTCCCGTCTACCTGGGCATGCAGGTACAACCCCGGCCCGACGACGGATGTTCTCAGGCTCTTGATGGCAGACGTTGCCATGGGTGCGGACATGTAGAGAGACCGCGCCCGGCTCCGAAGAGTCGAATTGTGACGGTCGATGTCCTGATGCGGTGACCCTGAAATCGATCTGAATTGCTTGAACGCCCGGCGCGTTCCGGAGGCTCCGGCATCGCCGTAGCCGTAGTTTCTCACCCGTCTGGTCGTTCTGGTATATCTCTTGCCCATGTCAAAAATCTTTCGGAACAAATCCCATGAGAGTTCTGCGCCCGTAGCCGCCCAGTTCCCGTTCAATCCCGTTGATTTCTGATTCAATCTCACGGAGATAGGCGCGAAGTTCTCCCAGGCTCATGTTGTAGGCCGACTTGTTTCGTGTGCCGACGCCGTAGCTCTGGGCTTTCCCGGAGAGAATAGTTTTAATTGCTTGCTTGACGTCCGACTTGTCGGTCTGGAGTTCTTCCAGCCGTTCTTTCAATTTCTGTATGCGCTCGGAGGCCATTAACGCCATGATGCGGAGTCAACGCCTAAAAAAAACGTGTATATCGCTCAGTCAAAAAGCTGATCGCGCAATGACGGTCGCCTGGGACGGCGCGGAAGAGAGACACGGGCTTTTTTGACGGGATCGGTCCTTAAGGCTCGTTCCCAGGCATCGAAATCAGGATTGATGACTTTCACGGCCGCTCGTGCGTAGTTCCTGATGTCGAGAGCTTCATTCCGTTCGTGTCCCGGAAGCTTCTGCCATTTCATGACATTCCCGACTGCGACTTCGACCTCGGAAAGCAACCCGGCAAAGAAATTCAAATCATACCCTCGGTCTTCTCCGGGAAAGTGCATGTAATTCGGTCCCGGTTCCTGTACCTGGACGGCGTTCATGATCGCCGATTTTCCGGCATTGACACCGATATTATAGAGGATGTAGGTATTCCTCTTGTTCTCCGAAATGGGAACACGGTTCGGCGGCGTAATAAACGGACGGCCCGGCTGGCCATTACCCTTGACGGCGAAAACATTGGCCTGTTGGCGCCGTTTGCATCGCTTGGCAATCTCGTTCGTAAAATTACCGTCGCCCGAATCGATAAACGTCAGCATGACCCGGAGACCTCGCCCGTTCTGGAATTTGTACACCCGAGAAATGATGCTGTCGAGTTGCTCCCATGTTTTGTCGTCGTCCGGAGCACCGGGAATGTAGCCTGTCCGAATCCCCCAGCTTTCCCCGTACCGCGCCCAGCCGACAATCTCATACTGCATGTATTTGTGCTGGCAGTCCACGCCGCAAGTCAGGATCAAAGGCCCTTGTCCCGGTTCCCCCGGCAAATCGGCATCCGCTGGATATTGCTCGGCTCGGGCCATGAGTTCCGTTTCATCCGCTGCAGAATTCCTGTTTTCCCACAACTCGCCGACATCCGTATTCTTCCATACCTTGAGCCGTTCCACATCCCCCTTCGCCTTGCAAAAATTCTGGATGATATCTTTCCATGGCCGCCACGGCGATGAAAACCCTCCAAGCCAGAATGACCGGCAACGGTTGTTTTGAATAGCGTCCGGATTTTCTGCCTCCCATCTGGCATCCGACTTTTTGACATCCTGCTCCGGAACAATGTCGCCGCAATGAGGACACTTCCAGCCGTTGACATCGACAACCCAGTCCACCTTTCCGGCAATGCGGCGGGACGACGCCTTGAACTGAATATCGTCGAACCGAACTTCCGAATATTCGCCGCAACATGGACACTTCGTCTTCCACCGTTCCCGTGTCCCTTGAGTAAACAGGAATTCAATCTGGGAGGCACCCTTGACCGTAGGCGTCGAAACGGCAACTCGCTTGCGGTTGTAAAACGTATTTTGTCGTCGCTTGGCAAGCTCCCACGGATCGCCGTCGCGCCCTGCGCTGGACGCGAAACGGTCAAGCTCGTCACCGATGACATAACGGACGGGCTGGGAAGACAAGTCGCTTGCGCTCGACGAACCGACAAGCGTCAGCATCCCGCCCGGAAACGCCTTCTGTAAAACTGTCGAAGTTGCCGCCCGCCCTTTCCTGTCCGTGTCGTGAACCTTGTCCCGGATTTTATCGCATGCCTTGAGCATGGGAGCAATGCGGAGACGGGAAAACGACTGGGCGTCCTCCTTCCTCGGCTGAACATACAGAATCGTCCCCGGGTCTTGGTCGATAATGTAGGCGATGATATTGAGTTCCAGTTCCGATTTTCCAACCTGCGACGGAGCAACGAATACAATCTCCTCAACCAGAGGATCGCAAAAAGCCCGCATCGGTTCCCTCATGTAGGGCGTTCTGTCTGTCCTCCATTGCCCGCCTTCTGCGGACAACCCGCCTGGAAGGCGGCGGTACTTGTCAGCCCATTCGTCAACAGTCAGGTCTTCTGGAGGCAACCACAAACTTGCGGCCTCGTCGTAAATCTTCGTGAGATTGCGTCGTTCCGAAACATTCATGAATCATCGTCCTCCTCATCGCCGTTTGCCATCTGATCCCCGTCCGCTTCAACGAGGGCGGCAAATCGTTCCGGATCATAAGTCCGTGTTGCCATGTCGGCCATAACAGAAAATACCGCTTCCTTGATAATGTTTGCCGCTTCGTTCGGGGCCGCCCCGGCGCAATCCATCGCGCAACGTCCCGGTAGTGCCATGAGTGCCGCCTTCGTTTCCTGCACCATCCCGTTTAACAAAATCCTGACATGCTCGGCTTTGTGAACCTCCCCCTTGAGCAAAGCCAGCTTGATTTCCTCCACCTTAGCCTTCGCATTCCTAAAACGCACATCAGCTTCAAGCCTCTGCCTTTCCAGAGACGCCGTGTCCTGGCGATTCTGCAAATATCGGATATAGGAAACAAGAGAAGCCCCGAAGACATACCGCTTCCCGATCGGAGTATCTTCGACAACAAACGCCCCGTCAGCCCGCAACGCCTGAACACGGCGAACGGAGAGATTGAGCAGTTTTGCCAATTTCTCCGCTGTTACATACTTGCTTTCGGATTCCTCCGGCTTTTTATCAGGTTCCTTCATAATCCATCCGATTCAGGTCATGCCCCCAATCCACCGCGAGGGGGGTGAACCAAAGGACATAAAAAAATTCAGAAAATGCGCGAGATTTGGGATGGAGCCCAGCGCAATCAAAGGGTCGCCGGACAGTACCTACGTCGCCCGCCCGGTCTTGACCGTTTATTTTTTCATGAGGCGGTTGAAATGGTGAAAGAAACGTTTTTCCAATTCGCTGTTGAGTTTCGGACGCCATATCTTTTGTGACTTTTCATTCATAATTGCTTGCGGGACGGATGATGATGCATGGATCATGGGCTTGTTGCTACGCCCCACGACAAAGGCCCTGTTTCTTCCGTCGATTGCATAGACTCTGTGCCCGTTTTTCCCTTTAATCGCTTGGGGCTTTCCTCTGTACGTTTCAACCGTCACGACATAAGGCTTTCGGACAGCCCTCCCCCCCCTGCCCTTCTTTTTCGATGTCACACGAGCCTTGGGCGGTTTCTTGGGCAGAGTTTTCCATTCGGCATCCTTCTTTCCCGTAAAGACAAACGCCAGGGTGGAAATCGTCTTCCCCATGAACTTTGTCTTCACGCTCGCCTTCCCGGAATTGCGCCCTCGCCCAGTCTTGTCGTGGTAGTAGGATGAACAAGCGGCCACGCGATTCTTGTTGATCGCATAGACCTTCGAGACGGCTGTCGATACCGCCCCCGGAATCCGGCGTTTCATATCCTTCACGGTGTATTCGTCAACCTTCTTCCCCTTTTCATTCAGGGCGTTCAGCTCCTTCAGAACATGCGAGGCATCAAGCGTGATATTCATGTTTTTTCACAGTAAAAAGTTCGGCAATCACACACTCCCCCCGCTTGGTAACCTCATACCGTGAGACACCATCCTTAACCTGGACAATATAGCCGTTTCTAACCAGCGACCGGATCGCACCAAAAAAAGACCCCTCATTGCTCGGAATATTGGCAAGAATCGCTTTCCGTGTCACATGCCCCCGTTGAATGGCGACAAGAATCATCAGATCAAGCAACGGGGCTTTCTTCCCCGGACGCAAGACCCACACGTTCTTCATCAATTCAAAACCAAAATCCAGAGCCTTCATCGTTCCCGTTCGTCAAGACGTTTGATAATCGCATCCACGAGGCCATGATGCTGATGATGCCTGTAGCCCCCAGGGTACTCCATATCGAATTCGACATTCAAGGCGTCCAGCACCTTCCCCCGATCAAGCGGCAACGGCTTCCGGGCAATCGCGTATATCTGTGATGCAGACCTCACCCCCATCACCTCGACATCCTCGAAATACCCCAGCAAAAGCTTTTTCAATGACGAGAACGTATGGAAATGTTGCATCGTCCACACCCCCGCCCGGAACGTCGCCCCGAAATTCTCCTTGTCCAAAAACTCAATATGCCGCCCTGCCGCATTCAGCTTTTTGTAGTTCAGAGCCTTGTCCAGAAACTCCTTGTTCCTCGTCCCCAGCACAAGCGCGCCGTCACAATTCATCAGCGCATTGCACGCCGTCAGCACATAATGCTCGAACGTCGAATTCACCACCGAGTTCAACACACTGTCCAGCACCACCAGATCATACAACCCGTCACGGGCAATATCCCGTTCCAGCCTCATAATCTGCCTCACCACCTCACGCACGCACAACTTCTCCTCCCGCTGGAAATGCGGCTCATACGGCAAAATGTGATACCCCTTCCCTTCCAGCATCCGGGCATAGGCGCACCGCCCCGCCCCGAAATCCACAATCCGCATCCCCTTCTGCAACATCGGGAACACATACCGTTCATACGTCGTGGACGCCAAATCGCGCTTCCCACCCGGCGTCAGCCGGTGCATTTGGCACAGCAACTGATTGTATGACTTCACCCCCAGCGCATCATAATGGTACTGCCCGTACTCAATATTGAGCAACTCCATCATGCCCGCCTCATCCTCATTATGAATGCAATAGCAAATCACCTCGCGCCGTAACTGTTTCGCCGCGACCGCATAGTCGCTGTTCAGCAACACCTCCCCCCGCTCATTGCACACAATCGACCCCCACTCGCCATACTTCATCATCAAACGGGCCATCTCGAAAACCACAGTCGCATTGTCATTCTTCTCATAGCCCAGCCGCCCGGGTGCAACAACATGATACCGGCCCGGCTCAAGCCCGCCCGTCACCCATGCCTTGCTCTTCCCCGTCTCAATCGAGTTGTGAAAGAGATTGAACCGGATTTCATCCACCTGCGTAATCCCCCCGATGCGTACAGCCGGGCAATGCGTCATCCCCAATGCCTTCATCGCCCGTGTCCGCTGGTGCCCCGCTGTCAGAATACCGTTGTCCCCGTTGACAATCACGGGCTTGATGACCCCGTACCGCCTGATGCTCTCCTGAAGCATCACGAACTTGTCTTCGTCCAGCTTGCGCGGGTTGTAATCCGCTGGCCTCAAATCCGCAATCGGGTAACGCTCGATGAACTCAACCTGCATACCTCTTGTCCCCCTTCGTCAAAAGCTCCGTGAAAATCCCGAACGTATTCCCGTTCTTGTCGAGATAACGATCATAAAAAGCCCGGAACCTCCGCGCTTCATCCTCGCTCAAAATAATCTTCACCGTCCCGAACTTCACGAAATTCTGAGACGTGGAACCCGCCTCGTCACGGTCAAGATCAAGATCGTCCGGCACCTCCGGAGGCGGGGCATTCAGCAGATCGTCAATCTCCCCCTGGGAAAACCCCGTCAGCCCCAGCGCCTCGTCGTCCCCCATATCTTCAAGAAGCATCCGCAGCGCGTTCTCGTCCAGATCGGCCAATTCGGCAATCCGGTTGTCCGCGATTAAATCAGCGTGTTCCTGCTCCTTCGTATCATAGTGCTGGATTTCAATCGGCACCTCGGCCAGCCCGGCCAGCCGGGCCGCCTTCAACCTCCCATGCCCCTTCACAATCATACCAGACAGATCGGACACCGTGATCGGCGCCCGCCACCCGGCCCCTTTGATAATGATGGCCAGCCGCTCCACCTGATGATCCGGGTGCATATTCGGATTGTCCGGATTCTCCACCAGATCGGCCGTCGCCCTGATTTCGTCAAAACGGCAGAAAACCGGCACCCCCGCCGCAACCGCCCTTGATACAGCATCGTTCTTACCCTGTTCCATACCCACCTTCAAAAGAAACTGGCATGCCAGTTAAAGAAAAAAATGCACCTCGAATCCATTGACACGCAATATTGCGGCATGAAAACGAAAAAACTTGCCATGCTCAAGCAGGTTGAGCACATTGAAATCGCCTGGCCGGGTATCCCGCCCGCGCCCGGCACCAACCATAAACACGACTAAAACCCCATGAACGAAATATACCAATGGACGGCGACGACCAGCAACGCCAACAGCACAGTCGGCACGGCTCAAACCGTCTCCCAGGCAACAAGAGCCGCCATGGACTGCCCCGTGGACGACGGGGGATGGCTTGAAACCATCATCATCGCGGACGAAAACGGCGTCATCGCCAAGGCACTCATCCGCAAAACCCCCGATGCTCCCTGGGAAAACGACCCCGGCCTCACGGAATAACCAATACTCATTGCCAAACGTTGCGGCTCATGATAATGAGCCTCTATGACTCCGGAGGAATTCATCGCTCACATCATGCAAAGCCGGGGGCTGTCTACAAAACGTCAGGCCGTCATTCAGGCGGCCGACCTCCTCTGCATCTCCCCGACCAGCGTTTGGCAATGGCTCTCCGGTCAACAACGCCCGTCCCGGCAATCCCTCCGCATGATGGCCCTCGTCGTCGAAAACGACACCCTCAACGCACAACGCGCAGGAAAGAAAAAACCCCGGCGTGGCAAGGCGGCCCCCGAAGGCACCCGCCCCCGGAGACCGCCAACCATAAACGGCGACTAAACCGTTCGCCGGATTACATAGCATCCCGGCCATAAAAGGCCAAACACAAAGGCTGTCCTGATCAGGGGGACGGCCTTTTTTCTCCTCGTTTTCCCTCGTGAAAAAAAACAACAACCCAAATTGACCATTCCAAGCGCATACACCCAAAACATGAAGAAAAAAAGACCGCCCCTCGCAAGAGAGACGGTCTTTTTCCTTCTGAAAAGCAACCTGTTCAATGCCTGAACATTGCCCATTATGGTTTCACAATGACACCTTCCGGTACTTTATAAGGATTGTTCGTTTTTCCTTTATTTTCTTCTGCATCCTTCAATATCTCTTTTACCATGTCTGCCAAACCCTTATCTTTCAGCCTATTGTACTTTCTTAAGGCATCATCGGCATCAAAATAGATATGCTTGTATACTCCATCATCGTTTTTGAGCATGAAACCTTGGATGATACGGCCTTTTTTGTTGACGGTCAAACTATCTCCATTGACGCGATAACCTTCGTAGTGCTTCCTGATATAGTTTTCCTGTTTCAGCTTAAGCTCGTGGACATTTTTGATCTTCCCGAGAATGATAGGATTGTTTGGAGAACCGCCTGTTGCAGACTTTTCATCAAGATTGACCGTTTTTTCAATGGGCTTGATGATGCCATCCGGATCACTGGGAATGATTTTCACTTTCATATCTTTCCCGGATGCCTGATAATTTGTCATCAACAAGCAGCATATTGCTCCCGAAACCAAAACCCTAAATAATGTTTTCATTTGTTATAATTCCTTTTATTGTTCATTGCATTTGTTGAGATTGCAGAGGGCTTCCTTAATCCCTTGCCTGGCTTGTTCGATTACAGTTTCACCGAGTTTTTCGGCCTGATCCGCACTAATGCTTTCCGGTGGTACAATTTGTGGAAACACACCAGTCAGTTCCTTTGAAAAATCACGGGGACCTTCCGTCGTCCCGTCTTTATGCTTGATCTGATATGTCCCCTTGATTGTATAGATAATTGTCAGAGGATTGGCCAGCCTATATTTCGGACTTCCATCCGGGTTCAGCAACGGCGTTCCGTCAGGATTATACATCGGAGTGAGATATTCATTCCCGTTTTCGTCCTTGCTGACAAGCAACTTATAAGAGAATCCGGTTACCTTTAAGGTATCCGTCAATCGACATTCTGATACTTTTGCATAAGCATGGCTCATACCCACGGCAACAATGAGTGCAAGTTGGAATATTTTTTTCATATTACACGTTTTTTCTCATATGATCCATAAATCTCATCGGTAATGAGAGTTTCTTTGTTCAGAATCACGAAACAAGCGAATCGGAACAGTAGATTAAATATCGTAAAATAAAAATAAAAGTCAACATGAAAACACTATGAAACTTTCTCGTTCTCAAATACGCTCGTTTATCCAGATTTTCCCAGTCTCTCGTCACACCGCCTCTGAATCTCGGCAAGGCTAGCCTCCCTGGGCGGTTTCTCCTTGGGCGGTTTCCGGGTAAACACGCTCCCTGGCGACCGCTGGAATCCCCCCTTCTTCATCGCCTCGTCCACCCGTGCCTTCAACGCCGGATCGCGGCGCGTGTAATACGCCAGCCGCTCCACCGTCAGCCCGGCTTTGAGGCAGGCGTCTCCCTTGGACATCCCCCCGGCCATATGGCCGATAGCCGCCTCGATCATCTGGGTCAAGGCGTCGTTCATTTCTTGATCCTCCCCCTATCGTCAATACGTATCCATGGCCTGTTCCATACGTACCCATACCGTAATCCCAATAATCGGTTTGCGTACCTCCGCATCGTCGAAAAATCCTTGTCTCTCTTAAGTCGCATAAATCGATTGTCGTAACGTCTGAATCTTGCTTCCAGCTTGTTCCATTCCCTTTTCATTGATGTCCCCCTTTAACATCGTTCATGATTTCTTCCTTTGTTTTCAGCCCGTGTCTTCTCAGCACCTCCGTTATTTTTGAGATCAAAGGGTGCTCTCTCCCAAACCTTGCATCGCAGTTGGCCCCCACAACATACATGCAAAGAATGCCGATCAAGACATCCTCCCTTTTCTGAGGCCCCCAGCCACTAACAGCTTTTTCGACCTCGTCATATATCCGTCCGTATTCTTCTCGTTGTTCTTTATTCATCGTTTTTATAGTGCTTGAAATTTGATTTTTCCGTCGCGCCGTTTGACCACTCGCAACCCGCGCATTTCCCTTCCGAGCGATTTTGGCTGTACTCCGGCCAGCCTCGTCCATGGAGGCAAAACAGGCAATTATTGCGTACCAGGGCATCATCAGGCTCTCGTTCGAGAAACCTCCGGCACACATCCTCTCTCGTCAGCTTCTTCATCATACCTCCCTGTACCTTGTGAACGCCGCATCCCATTTGAGCGTGATATTGCACACAATCCCGAACCTGTTTTTGCCGACAATGAGAACAGCCTCCGTCTGATCGGCATCAACATCCTCCGGCGACGGCCTGTGAAGCAAAAGCACCTGGTCGGCATCCTGCTCGATAGAACCCGAATCCCGGAGGTCGGAAACCTTAGGCACCGCCGCCACGCCGGCACCGCCGCGCTTCGTCACATCCCGGTTCAACTGCGCCAGCACAATCACCGGAATACCCAAATCCTTTGCAATCGCCTTCAACCCGGCCGAGACTTCCGACACCTCGCGCTCCCTCGAATTCACCCCCTGCCTGCTCGTCCCCCGGGCAAGCTGCAGATAGTCCACCCCCAGGCACCGGATGCCGTACTCATTAACCATCTGCCGGGCGATCGCCTGAATCTCGGAAATCGTCATCGCAGACTTGTCGGCAATGTAAAACGGCGCATCCCTCATCACCTTAAGCCCTCGTGTAAACTCCTGCCCCTGCCGTTGCGTCAGCTTGGCCCCCTTGCGCAACGCCGCCGCATTAATGTGCGCGCGGGAAAACAACACCCTCTCCAAAAGCTGGGCATTAGGCATCTCAAGGGAAATCATCCCTACCGGCACGGCAGGATCGCTCGTCGCCAGATGCTCAAGCATGTTGACCAGAATCGACGTCTTGCCGACCCCCGGCCTCGCCCCGATGACAACCATCGCCCCCGGTTGAAGCCCGTCCAGCACGCAATCAAGACTCGGCATCCCCGTCGTCAGCCCGCGCACCGCCCCCGGATGTTGCATCCGGAACTCCAAATCATCCACAACCTTCTCCGAGGCGGCGCCCAGCCTCTTGATCTCCGCATTCCCGCATGCCTTGCGGATGCCCGTCAGCATCGTCTCTGTCGCCGCCAGCAACGCCTCCGAACTCACTGTAGCATCCATCGCCATCTCATTCAGATTCCGCACCCCGTCCAGAATATCCCTCTTCCTCTTCCCTTCAACCAGCAACTCGACCGACGAATCGAAAGAAAACAAATACGAATACCCCGTCGCGATCTCCGTCAGCCCGGCATGCCCGCCAACCCCGTCCAGCGTCCCGGCTCGCTCCATCCGGTGCATCACATCCACGAGATTGAACTGCGCCTTGCTCTCCGAAAGCTCGACGAGAACATCCCAAATCATCTGATGCGCCGGAACGTAAAAAAACGCCCGTGTCACCCCCTTGCCTGCCAACGCCCCGACCTTCGCGGGATTGGCGATGCACACCCCCAGCACCGACTTCTCGGCCTCAACCTGAGTCTGCGTATACACCGTCGTCATGCCTTCTCAACCTCCTTCCGGACGCTGAAATTGAACTTCGGATCGGCCAGCGTCGTCCCCGGCCCGGCCTGATCCCCCCCGGTCCCGTAGGGACTGGGCTTCGCACCGTCCAGCCCATACGACCTGTTCAGGGCCTCATTCGACTGCCAGTCGGAGGCATATTGCCGGGCCGCCCCCCGCCAGTTGTCCACCGGCAACCCCTTGTTCGTCTTCCAGCCGATCGCGTCCATTTTGTTGAAAAACTTCTCGGCACAAGCGCTCAGTTGCTCATCGCTTGGGCGTTTCACCTGAGCCGCCATATACCGCCTCACCTCCTCGGCGTCTGCCGGACGATCCTTTCGCCTGCCGGACGATGGGGAAGCCCCATCATCTTCCCTTACCTTCCTTTCCCTTCCCTTACCTTCCCTTACGGTTTTTCCATCGGTTTCAACGTCGGTTCCGATACACGTTCCATCAGAAACCAACGTAGGTTTTCCATCGGTTTCCATTTCGGTTCCTGCGTTGGTTACGGTAGGCGAGTTCTTCGGCCTCCCGCCCAGCTTCCCGTTTTCCCGCGCAACCGTGCGCTTGATATTCAAGCTCGCCTGAATCTGGGCCGGATACCCGAACACCGCCAGATCATCACCGTCCCATGAATAAAGCTCGCACCCCTCACCAACCTCAGATGCCATCACCCCGCACGTCTGCATCCACCTCCTGTCCTTCCAGGAGCGGCAATCGCGAATTATCCCGTTGTTTTCCTGCTCACAGCACCATGCCAGCAAGGCGATCCAAGTCGCCCGCTGGACCGGCTCCGCCCCGATAAACTCCGGCGATGAAAACAACGCCGTCCGAATATTGATAAATTCCATATAAAATTGATAGTTGTTGAATGTTAAAAACGTGTGTTAAAAAAGCATCATTTGAGGTTTATAATTCATCCAGAGACATTCCGTCTTGTGGTTCCCCTGTGTATCGCATGCTTCCTTACATTCTTTTCTCCACCCTGAAAGGTGCCGGACGTACAACTCCGAATTATATCCAGATAAGACAACTTTGCCTTTCAATGTCTTCAGGAACGCAAGCAACTTCTCATGATCTTCAAGGCTGTATTCGTGTGTATATCTCACGCGATTTCCTCGCGTTTCCTGAACATAGGGAGGATCGACATAATGTAACGTGTCTTCTGAATCGTACCTTGACATGATTTCCAGGGCATCGATCTCGTTGATCTCGATATTCCTGTTACGGAGTTCGGTCGCGCATTCCCTCACAATGTCTGGATATTCCCTCCATGCTTTGGGATAGGGTGTTGTGCGGAGTAACCCGTTGCGCTTGAAACCCGGTTTGTGAATCCCCCCTCCATAACTCATCATGGAGTTGACAGCAAAGCGGAGAGCATCTTCAACTGTATCTTCTGCGATTTCAAAAGAACGTGAATAGGCTTCCTGCGCGTATGGAGTCAGCTCGATAAGGCGGGCCAGACGTTCTGCCTTTTCCGTATCTCGAAGTACCTCGAAAAAGTTCACAATTCGATCATAGAGATCGTTGTAAATCTCCAAAAATGCCGGTTGCTTGTTGAGAAGTACGGCGGCCGATCCCCCGAACGGCTCAACATAGATTCTGTGTTCCGGAAAAAAACTGATGATCCATGGAGCGATTCGGTTCTTACCCCCAAGATACCGCGCTAAAGCCCGTTTGCGTGGTCGTTTAGTATCCATCGCTCGCCTCCTTTCCATCGCTTAAAAAAACCTTGGTGTACATCGCGGCATCTTCATCGCTGAGATAGCCAAGCAAAAACCGCAAAGCATCTTCCACGGTAACCTTCCGAATTTGGAGATTGTTGTAAAGTTGCTGAACGGCGGCTCCTTTGGTGTTGCCGTAAGCAATAAGCCCATAGTCATCATACAGGGTGCACAACTCTGCGATCATATCGACAGTACCCACAAAGGCGGAATACTGCGGTTTATCCCATCGCGATCGATGCGTTCCGATGCGGTGCTTGTTGGACTTAGCCCAGGCATCCACTTCTGGAGCCAACCCCACAGCGTAGGGCTTCCTCGCAAAATCACGGGCTGGCATTTCAAAGAGGTATTTCATCATTCCCCCTCCTTTCAGGGTCCCAAAGCGATTGATACACAAGAGGGCGACAAATCCGACATGGATAAGCCTGTGTGCCCATCCCGAAATGTTCGCAATTTCCGCAATATCGTTTTTCCATCGGCACCCACGCCCGGCACACAGCCCGCTTCCTTGAAACAAGGTCTTCATATTTCTTTAAGTCAGATGGGGTAAGCTTTAGAAAATCTCTGGCGAAAGATAATGATGCCACGGCTTCCCCATACTGATAAAATGCTTCTTGTTCAGGCGTCAGTTTCATCGCAACCCCTTTCACTTCAAGAACCTTGTATTCAATAACCCAAACCCATGGATTTCTCTCCCAGGTATCGCGTCCATTGATTTTGCATATCAAAGACTCGTAAGAATCAATAGAATCAACGCAAATCCATTGCTCGCGGAGATAATCCCACCAAAGTTCATAATCTTCGTTAAACAAAACGCCTTCGGCAACAGCATCATCCTCGGAAATATCCTGCAACCTCTCTACACGTATCCCAGTTATTTCAAGAAGAATGCGGGATGCTTTCCGGGGCATGTGGATGCTGGGTTTCCATGGTGACGCATCCGAACCATCTTTGTTAATTTTGATGCCTCCGTCCTCGTCCAAGACATTTACATAACCTTGGTGAGTAGCGGCGTAGCAATATTTTCCAGTGGGCAGGAACCGATCATTGTACACCTCGAAAAAAGTTTCCCTCACCCAAAGGCGGTCACCGACTTTTCCGTACGGACATTTAATCCAAGGATTGAAGAATGATGGGAACTCACCGCCTTCTTGGTAGGAAATAGCCAACCATTCCCCCGGCAACTCTTCTACAAAATAGTCTATGGCAAATCCTTCCGGGACATTGGCGCAGAATTTATCAAATCCACGTGTACGACGAGTCTGCGTCTTCCGCTCTTCCAAAATAGCCTGAACCATCGGAGCGGACATCAATATTGGATGTTCTTTAGTCATTGGACTTTCCCTCCTTTTCTCTCTTCGTGAGTACGCCGGTGACCATGTCTCCGACAGCTTTGATGTACCCCGCCTTGAATGAGACGTAACACATGCCCAACATGGCGAGCACGGCACACGTCCCCGTTGCAAACGAAATTAAAATATCCGTGATGTTCATCAGATTAATCCTTTCGCTTGTATTTTACGGACTTTTTCAAGCTCGATAGTAGCCCTTTCAGTACTTATCCCTCGGTAGTTTTTTGACTTCCATGTACAGGACGGGCAAACCCATTGTTTCCATCCGAATTTATCTTCCAAAAAACATTGCGGGTGGCCGCATTTCGGACAAAATTCATGAAGTAGGATTTTTCTCATTGCTCGCCTCCTTTCTCCAGGCGTTCGCGAAATTTTTCGGCGACGAAATCTCGCGCAATCAGCGTTGAATCAACATCGCCGCCATGACGATCGGCGTAGTCCAGCACACGCTCAAAATACTTGTCGAGCCACACGGTAAGCTGAATGGCAGACACTTCAATTTTATCAGATAGCATAATATCCATCTTGGTCGTATAGTTAAAAATTAAGTTCCAGTTGCACGCTCGGAGAGGACACCTCCGGCATCGTTTCAACCTCGGGGCACTCGTTCGCGCCGTGCTGGCCGAATAGCCGCATGAGGCTTCGCCACTTCTCGATCCCGTCCTCCGCAAGCTCGATGCGGATCAGGGTCGGAGTCTTCCATACCCCCCATTCTTTATTCTGCAAGGAATCCCCGTGAATAATCGTTGCGGGCACGTCCCACATCGCCAGATTGATATAGGCCATCTTGCATGCCAGAAGCTCAATATCCGTGCAGGTAATGCGCAGATCGTGCCGGACGTCTGCCAGCATCTCCGCTACAGCCAGCGGTAGTCGGCCGGAACCGCAGGCAGGATCGCAGATCGTGACCGTCTCTCCCCGCACGGCCTTCGCTTTGGCCTCGTCCACGTCGATAGTGATCCCCGCGCACATCTTGCAGAGCGACTCGGGCGTGTAAAACGACCCCAGCGCCGCCTTGTGGCCTGGCCCCGAAAGCTCCTGATGATAATCCCCGAGACGATCGCAAAACGGGTGCCGCTCCATCTCCTCGCCGAGCATCGTGATCGCCCGTGTGCAACAGTCGATCTTCTCGTCGCGGCGGTCGGCAAACAGGGGCCGCATATCCCACTCGATATGCCCCGCCGTCAATGTCTGGAACATGATGTCAACGAACTCGCAGAAAACCTGCAAATCGTCGGTACCCTCCCACAACCCGGCAGAAGTCAGCATCGTCCACCATTCCCCGTCATCATTGCGAGATGGCATCGTCCCCTCCTTCCTTTTTCCAGAAAGTCACTTCAACCTCACGGCATCGTGCTAAGTCTCGCACGAACCTCACGGGATCGTCCCCAAGCTTGATCTCCCGGTCATTCATCCGCAGATAACTTGCCACCGTATCGCGGACGTACTTGATGCGCCCGATCACATTGTCATCATCAGGGCACTCGCCTTTGTAATACCACACAATGCGGTATCTGTTCGGCCTGAACGTCCGGGGAAGCCTCCGTTCCAGAAGCCGGAAGTTCGTCTCCTCCTTCACCCGGTCCTTCTCCTTCTTCTCCTCGGCCCAGTGCCCGCGCCCGTTCAGGCCGACAACCTGGCCGGGATGCCGGAGGCAAATCGTAAACTCGTCAATCATCGTCTCCCCCTTCCAAAATCTTGTTGATGCGGACAAAATCCGTCACCATCCGGAACACAACGCCCGGCGACTCATCCCTGAAAATAGCCTGCCCCCCGTCCGCAGGCGAAATATCGAACTGGTAGAAACACCGCCCCCATCGCGTAAACCCCGCCCGGTACCCGTCCGTTGCGGAAATACGCTTCTGCAGGTGCCCCAGGGCGCGGCAATAGGCAACATTCACCATCTTCATGCCGCCTCCCTTCCAATTTTAACTTGTACTCCCGTGGGAGACTCCGTATTCATCCTCTTGTATTGGTTTTGCATCGGTTTTTGCGTACTGGTACAGGCGGCGCCACGGGCCAACGTGGCGCCGCCTTTTTTATTGTTGATCCACTGCCGCCACTAATTGGCAAACGTACTGTGCGTCGAACACTCGATGGCCCCGCGGATAACCCTGTTTTCCGGCAACGCCGTTTCAATTCGCTCGGAAAGATCCTTCACGGCGGAGCGTTCAGGCACGTCAGGGCGGTACAGCGTATAGGTGAAGAACAAACGGCCTTCATTCGTCAGCCGTACTTTCAGGCGCACCTTGATCGCATACGTCGTGAACGCCTCGGCACCCTGAATAACCGGAATTACAATCGTGAACTCGGTCGGCAGATCAATCTCCCCGCTCTTCGTGTTGTTGCTTTCATCGTAGGTCACCTTCGTTTCCCCATCGCTGGAACGGTAGGCAGACTTGAAAACAACCTGGCGGTGCATGTCGAACTTGCTGACAATCGTCAGCATATCCGCAGGATTGGGAGACTTGATATCGTTGAAATTCTCTTCGATAAACTCCACGAACTCCTTTTGACACATCGCCTGTCCGCTATTGCCCATCCAGTTGTCCCACTCGACCGTCTTGTGTAGCTCCATCGTCGCCGTATCGTCCCCCCATCCCGGCGCCGAGCCGGAATCATAGTGATTGAACACGGCAACAACCTTTTCATCATTCACATAAATGACGGACTTCCGGTCGCAGGCATCCTCATCTTCGCGTTTGACACAATCAATCAGCGTTTCGATGTCGAGCACGGCAACCGTCTGGGCCTTCCGAGGGGGAACCTCTCCCAACACGGCGAGATTCCTGATATCATAGCCATCCGGTACCACGGCGGCTTGCCCATTAGAGATTTCCTGCACGCGAACGGCAGACAGCAATTCTTCTGTATCTTCCATAATATTTTAATAGTAATGGTATTATTGTTCTTATTAGGCGAGATTCGCCACCTTGGAGGGCATACCCTCCACATCAATCACACTCCCGGCAGGTCGGTTCGGAAGAACCTTCATCGGAAGGTCGGGATCAAATTTCATCGTCGTTTGCAACGGATCGGACACATGGAGAGTCCCGCTATCCATATCCGCAAACAAAATGCGTGACGGGATATCCGCATCTGGAATACTCGCCTTGATCTTGGGCGTAATTTCGATTTGCCGTTCCCCGCCCTTACGCTTGAAAGCAAGCGTAATTTGCAGAGAGCCACGGTTGCCCGTCTTCATCACGGCACTCACGACAGCGGCGAATTTTTCATCGACCTGAATCATGAGCTTGCCGTCTGATATTTCCGAAAGACCATTGATAAAAAGGTCTCCGGGATTGTATTGGTTCTTGTTTTCTTCATTCATGGTTTTTGCGTGTTTGGTGAAGATTGTGAATCGGTTGTTAGGAAACGAACCTCGATTTAAGCTTGCTCTCGGATGGACTTTCCCCGCACCCTCGTTCCTTGTTGGCAAGCCACTCCAGAATGCGGCTCCTCGAAAATTGCAACTTGCGGGGTGACACCCTCCGGTGCGGCAGGCCGAACTTGTTGACCATGTAGGCCACTGAATTTTGAGACCGGAACGTCTTCGGGAACTCCCGGACAAGCTCGGCGCTCGTCAAAATATCCTCTTCGTCGTAATACATAATCGTCAGGACAGGTAAAAATGAAACACCACCCCGGCAACCACCGTCAGCACAAGCGCGGTAAACCCGGCGAACACCAGTGCGGAAACCGCAAACCAGAAAATATTCCCCTGGAAATCCTCGCCCTCCTCCCGGTCAAGATTCTCCCGGACAACACGGGCGACACAATCGCCGTCCCCCCGTTTCCAGGCCGTTTCGGCTTCAATGCGGCCGAGTCGCGTATATTGTTCGTTCATGATAATGGATATGTTGTAAGTGATTTGTAAAAAGGTCGTCCCGGGGATTCCTCCCGCCTCTCGGTTCCGTACTACACTATGACGTGGCGCCCACCGTGGGCCGGGACGATTGATTCATGCCCCGACCGCCTCCCGTTCGGATGTTGCGTTTTTCCTGTTTAGGCGTTCCTCTTCGATGTCGGCGACGGCATCAATAATCATTGTGCATGCCTGGGGGATGCTGATGTTATTGGATGCTGCCACCTTGACGACGAAAGCGCATGTAGCAGGATTCTTGGTAATCTGGTCTGTAGGAATTTGTATGATCTCGTTCATGGGGTCTCCTTCTTGTTGGCGGGGATGCCTCCCCTGTTGTGTAGGCCCATATATACAAGGCAGTTTGTATTCAGTCAACAAAAATGTACAAATTATTTTGTAATTTATTTTTTGAACGCCGCTTGACAATTACAAAGTGCCTTGTATATTAGGCACATGACACCGACGAAGGATGATGTAAAAAAATGGCTCAAGAGCATCGGTAAGAACCGGGAGTGGCTGGGCCAGCAATGCCATGTGGACAAAAGAACGGTCGATTCGTGGTTTTTCGCGTCAGGTCAAATCCCGGCCTTGAAACTCGACCTCATCAAGCACCTGATGAAAACGTCAGACACGGAGACGGGCCGCCCGCCCGTCGTGAATGTCACGCTTGATTCAACCCTGCATATCTCCGTCAGCCGTGAAAGTTATGACCGCTTCGTCATACTCGCCCATGAACACGGGCTGTCCGTGGAAGAATGGGTAGCCTGGGCCATGAACTACGCCGGAGAAAACAGCGACAAAATTTCCGCTTATATTGAGGTCAGGAAGAAAACCAAAAGCCCAGCCTCTGATACAAACATTATTGTGGGACTGGCAACCAAGGAAGAAGAGCTTGCATGACCTCGAACGCGAAAACGAAGCCATGCGCCGCTTCATCGAAGCGCACCTCCTCCCGGGTGAACGCTTCGACCTTGCCGAATGGATGAACTCATTCCCCGACCTACGTACTCCGTCCTTTTGAATAAAAAGCCCTGTCTGCATCACGGACAGGGCTTTGTCGAACCTGAAAACTAATGGACGAGCGTGGGTTCCTCAATATCGTACATATTCTCTTTTTCTGTACTGAACTTGAATTTCATCGAATTGAGAACCTTGGCTCCAAGTACATTCTTCCCCCGATACTTGTACTCTGCCTGAACATCGTACTGATTATCACCGACCTTGATCGCCTCCCTGCTGAGGGAAACGAATTCAAATGAATCCGGATCATGCATCCCTTCCTTGATCGCCTTCTTCAGGAAAAACTTGCAGGCATGCTGGCACTCGTCGAAAACAAATAAAGCCCTGTCATGCGGAGACAGTACGGAAAGCTCCTCCTCACGTTCCTTCTTCTTCCGATCCTCTTCCTCCTGCAACTTCTTTTTCCTTTCCGCATTGGCCTTCTTGTCCTCCTTGATTCCCGCTTCAATCAAAAGCTTCTCCTTTTCATCCTCCGTCATCGTGTTTGTTTCATCCACCTGCCAAATATCCTCCTCCACGGGGGATGGAGCAAGGCCGGGCTGGGCCGTCCGGGCCGGAACAGGAGCTTCCGAAACGGAGACAGCGGAATCCACGGGAACATCCTTCTTCTTGTCAGGCGACAAAAGCCAGACAAAAAATATCACGCACGAGAGACAGGACACCGCAATACCGGCAACCCCCAACCATTTCCCCCTTTTCCCTTCTCTCCTGCACCCCATGATGCCTTTTATCCCAAACCATACACTCAACACCTGAAAAATCATGAACGGAGAAAATGGAATTGAAAAAACACCGCAAATGAGCGACCACACACACAGCTTGCTCAATCTGGCCTTACCCTCATGAGGAACCTCGTCACGGTTCCCGGCATCAACAATAGCCTCCGTTCTCTTCCCATTTTCATTGCCTGCAACCTCCTTCCATGCGTCAGGTCTCAGAATGCCAAGCTCAAGAGCAAGACGGTACATGTGTTTGCAAGGCTTCCTCCTTCTGACCTGATCCCGGCATTGGCACCGGGTCAGAGACACCTCATAGCGTTCCCCTTCACTGCCTTCAAAAAGGCCGGTCCCTTTTTCATGATCGATAGACAGGGGAACCGTCGTACCGGCATTCTGAAACCTCCACAACTGCTCTTCATCATCCAAAGAGGAAACAAGACTCCATTTTTTAGTACGGGAACTGGTCATGTAAAAAAACTAAAACATGGCCGCCAAAAGAAAAGACTATTTCACCCCGTCCTGAGAAAACAAATCAAATATTTTTCGGGCCGTCTCATCGTCCAGCCGATTGGCTCCCGATTGCCATTGCTTCACCGTTTGGGTGCTCCGGCCCGTATGGCGGGCAATAAGCTCGACGGCCGCCGCCTTGGCCCCCCACCCGCCACCGCATCGCGTGGCGGCAATCTCGCTGATAACCGCCTTGACCCAGTCGGGCGCGGACACAGCGTTTCCGTGGACGACATAGCGGGCCGGTTGAGGAGGTTCGTAATCAATTGACATGGCGTGTGGCAGTGATACCTTAACCCAAGGTATTGATCTTTCAAT
Organism: Akkermansia sp. N21116; assembly: GCF_029854705.2. NCBI lineage: Bacteria > Pseudomonadati > Verrucomicrobiota > Verrucomicrobiia > Verrucomicrobiales > Akkermansiaceae > Akkermansia > Akkermansia sp. N21116. The sequence goes on along the minus strand of NZ_CP139035.1, from coordinate 1,994,282 downwards.
ACTGTTTTGTTAGCCCCCCGGCGAGTGTCGGGGGGCTGTTTCATATTAGCCGATCAAAGATTCAAGCTTCTCTTCCTGCGCTCGAATCTGCGTCGTAATATCCGTCATCTCTCCAATCAGCCTCTGGATTTCCTTTGCGCCGACCGTATGATTGAACCTTCGGGAAAGTTGCTTCTGCTTTAACTCAAGCAACTCGATATTGTCCCGGATGTCCTGTATGCTCTCAACTTCGTTTTCCATCGTATTGATTTCTTTCATTTACTGTTTTGTTATTGGTTAACTTACTGTTAACAAGCACAATATACACAATTAGTATTGCGGATGCAATACTAATTTGAAAAAAACTTACAATGTCACCTTAAAACAAACCCGTCACAAGTCAGGAACCTCCCTCTGACGGAACCTTGCCCATAAATTCGACAAACCGCTCGTCCATCGCCTTGTCATTCCAGATTTCGAGCATACTCTTATACGTTTCCAGATAATACTTCCGAGTCTCATCCTGATTTTGCAACACCTTGATCGACTCCTCCAGCATGCTTGCGGTATGCTTTTTCATCTTGGCACTCCACTTCGCGGCCTTGGATTTCTCGACAAAGACACTCAAATACCTCCCACGGAACCCGGCCTTGTATTCCGCAATCGGCTTGATTTGCGGACAATCGGCCACAAGCTTGTTCCACACCTGCCGTGTAAAAAACTCCTCCGCATCCCTCGTGCAATTCGGGCCGACCACACAGGCATAAAGCTCATAGGGATTCACTCGTTTTTCCTTGATCTTCAAAATATTCTGGGCCACATGCCAAATCATGTTGTTTTCATCGGGCATCGCCCCGGCAAACTCCTTCAAATAGGCCATCTTTTGCTCGTCAGTCGCATTCTTCGCCTTGGCCGTGAGATAGCGTTGCCAGGCAGGATAATTGTACGGATTCGCCGCCACCGCCTCCCGGAGAAGCAACTCGGCGTTTTCCGGTTTTTGCGTGCAAAAGGAAAGATAATACATCACCCGCGATTCATCCGCATTCGGATGTCCTAAAAAAGAATTGTAGGTTCGGTGGAACGCAACAGGGCCGCCCCACGGGAGCTGGCTTTTCCCGGTAGACCAGTTCCAGCCGCTGATATTGTTCCCGATCTCCCAGTGCCCCTTGGGATGCTTCCACAGAAACGCGCAATGGCCCGGCTGGCCGATCGTATAGGCCGGAACCCCTTTCGCCCGTAAAAACCCCGATGCTCCGCTCGACACCGCCCCGCACACACCGCCGTATTCGGTATAGAGCTTCAGCGTGATCGGCTTGTGGTCGTAAAACGCCGCCCCCTTGTGAATGCTCACCCCCTTTTCATTTTCCTTTCGGTATGGGATAAACCCGGCAAAGCGGCTCCCGGCCTTCTCCGGCTTGATATTCTTCGGCTCAATGAATTCCTGCGCCCACGTCAAATCCGGAATACTCTCTCGGCCTCTCAGCACAATTACCCACTCCCACGGTTCAAGCATCCCGGCCTGGGGATGGCACTTGCCCGAGTTGAATGACGTCCGGTAAAACTCGAATTTGGCGAGACAGTCATCAGGCGGCATCTTGTCGGCAATCAGCCCGGCCCCAAGGGCCATGCTGATTTCAACATTCGACAGCGTCTTGTTATTACCCTTCCACACCTTGTACAGAAACCCGAGCGTCTCCTTGCTCCCTCCCCCCGAATGGGCAAGTTGCTTGAAAATATCCTCGTGACTTGCCAGCCATGCCACAAACTCCTTGTCCCCAAGCTCCCCTTGAACGAACGACCTCACAGAACCCGCCTGAGAAAAAAACTGATCCAGATAACACAACTCGGCCACCTCCGGCGACTTCGCAACCTCGCGAATCCTTTCCGGCGTGAGCGTGCCCATATCAATCTTGCTATTCAGAACCCCTTTCGCCGCCCGGGAAATATCCGAAGAACGCCCATACCCAAGAAAGCGGGCAACATCGTCGGAACCGGAATAGGCATGAGGGGAAAGCAATACCGCTGCCGCCGCGAGAAGAACAACATGTCTCAGGATAATGCACATAATACAATTAGGTGAAAACCGGGAAAACATTGAACACTTTTAACAAATCCCTCATGGAAAGTCCATATCAACCTGCAATCGTACAAAAAAAGCCCGGAAGGCTCACACCCTCCGGGCCTGCGTCACGGGGTACTTAAATAAGACAGACACCGCGCTCGGAAAGAACCTTTTGAATGCGGCGGCTTTCATCTTCCGACAAAGGAGTCCTGCGGGCAATGCGTGCGCTAAGAGTACGAGTACCGATACCGAGCAGGCGGGCCAACTCCGACTTATTGAGCAATTCCCCGGCCTTGATAATATTGTCGATAGACGGCAGAGGAACCGGCACGGGATATTGAACCCGCTGGGCTTCCTCAATCCAGTCTTGAATAGACTTCCTGACTTCGGAAACAGCTTCCTCCGGAGTTTCACCGTCTGCCATGCAACCGGGTAACTCTGGAACCAGAGCAACCCAGGCGTGATCTTGGTCTGACCATTTGAGAGTGATTGCGTAATTATACATATTCATTTGATGGTTATATCTTCTTGGATTGTATCGTATGGGCTATTTTTCAAGCCCATACTTGTTGAGATGAATTCTGACTTGTTCGAGTTGATAGGGCTTCGCTTTGCCATCCTTCCTTGGTTGAAGAGTCAGAGGAGATTCATTCGGACGACTTGCCACAAAATGCGATCCCCCCGTATTCCTGATGCTAAAACCCAGTCGTGAAAGGCAATTCATGAGTTCGTCGAACGTAACGTTCCCATCATGCTCCCCACTGAGGATTTTTGCTATCAGCTTCTCTTTCTTGCTCATGTCGGCACTATATTCCAATTTTGGAATATAGTCAATAGATATTTTCCAATTTTAGAACATTCTCCATTTTTGTTCCAACTCTCGAACACCCCCTCAGAAAACAGCCCCCTTGCAAAATCCCAAGCCTCCTGATAAAATACGTACAATAGGCTCCCAGAAAATACAGAATCCGATTTTAAGAGATATTTAAGAGGCAACGTCATCACTAATCGTTAATATTCAATAAAATTATCATCAAATCCTCATCATTCGCAATGAGAAGGTCAGGAGTTCGAGCCTCCTATGCTCCACCACCCCTTTCCAGCCGCCTTCGGGCGGCTTTTTTATTGTCTTTCAAAGGATTTCGGAGCATCCCATTCACTATTTTGACGATGTTTGATCGTTTTGATTATTGACGGGTGTCCTGTCCTAAAAAAGCGTTACAAGGTTGGAGGGGATGTTTAGAACCGTTTTAAACACAGGGCAAGTTGCCACTTGCCCTGTGTTTTGCTTCGATATGTTGTATAGCAACTGTACTAATAGGAAATTATCATGAAGGTTGTTGCGTACCTGCAAACCGTCCAGCAATCAGGGCATTGGCATAACATATCAACCGTCGTGCTATCGCAATGAGAGCGACTTTCTTCTTTTTGCCTTTTTGTAGCAACTCCTGATAAATGGGTCTGAGAACTTCATTATAACGAGAAGCAACAAGTGCCGCCATATAGACATGTTTTCTCAATAATGGTCGTCCACCTTGAATGGCACATCTTCCGCGCATACATCCGCTTTCCCATTCCCGTGGAGCCAAGCCAGCAATGCCAGCAGCTTCCTTGCGTCCTAATGTACCCAATTCCGGATAATCGATAATTAAAGCTATCGCTATACGAGAACCAATACCTTTTATGGTTAAAATGTAGAGTTAATCTTCTTTGCGGACAGATTGTTGTGCTTTTTTGAATCCTTCAATTGTTTCTATGGGGCACCTTCCCATGTTACGATATCCTTGGTGTGGACACTGGTAATTGTAGTACTTCAGCTATTCATCAAGGTTCTTTTGGAGCTCCTCCTGACTCGTGTATACTTTTTGTCTCAAGGCTATGTCAAAAAAACTCTTCCTTGACCGTTCTGTTGAAACGTTCGGCAAAGCCATTTGTTCTAGGTGTGGCTATACGTGTTTTCCGATGCTTAATATCATTGAGTTCAAGGTAGATTTCATAGTGGTGATGAGTGAGCCTCCCGCAGTATTCCCTGCCATTATCTGTCAAAATGGCTTCTATCTGCAATCCATGCTTCTCATAGAAGGGGAGTACGTCGTTATGAAGGATGAGTGCCGCATGATCGGGCAGCTTGCCCGTGTACAGGTAACCGAACACAAAAGAGCCATAGGTGTCGACGGCTGTTTGCATGTAGACTTTTCCCACTTCCTGGAGTTTGCCCGCATAGAGGGTGTCCTGACAAAGCAGGTAGCTTTGCTCTCCACATGCCTTTCCTTGAAGCAGGGGTTGGCTTTTTCAATGGATTTGATCTGTTCTTCGCTCAGCTGCTTTCCTTGGATGAGGTGTTGGGCTTCCTGCTTCAAGAACCGCTGGTAGCAACTCCCCAGTCCATGGCGTTCCATGATTTTCTGGATCGTTGGCTTCGAGCAGTTTTTGCCTTCCAGTTTCAGGAGTTGTTCGATATGTCCACAGCCTTTTTGAGGATTTTCTTCAACGAGTTCCAGGTTTCGTTTTTCGACTTCGGGAGCAGTTGTCTGCGGGTGGGTTTTGTGAATGGAGGGCAGGTCTCTCAACCCTTCAAAGCCTTGTTCTCTGAATCGTTTGCGGTATTCGTAGAATTGGGCTGTCGAGATGCCGCGTTCCCGACATACGCGGCTGACATTGCCGAGTTTTTCGGCGAGTTTGAGCGCTTCGAGACGCTGGTGCATGATTTTGGTTTCTGCTTTCATTTGCTTCTTGTTAATAGATTTTTAATCATTCGATAAGAAGATTAACCGTACATGGATTCCGGCGAGGTTTCTTCACAAATGCCCCTGGGAATGGAAGTCGGTTTATCGATCACCATGCCCGACCTACCCGTTCCTGTGTATGGTGTCATCGAGCTCGTCCAGCACGACCTGACGGCAAAGGTCTACAAATCTGCTGCCGCTAGGCCGGATGCCGGGCATGCTGCCTTCAATCACGAACTCCAGCTGGTCACTTACCAGATGATGATCGAAGAAGCCATGGGGAATACTCCTCCGTCACTGGATCTGATCTACCTGGTCAATACGAAGACTCCACAGGTGATCCGTGTACCAGCCAACGAACAGCGCAAGCAGCGCGTCGCCGAGCTGTACAGGATCTCCTACGAAGGCATCACCATCAAGCGTTTTCATCTACAATCCGGGATGCAATGCACTTGGTGTCAGTACAGGACGGAATGCGTTAGGTGACGAAGAAAGTAGTGTGGAAACCACTCAGAAGCCAGCCGTCAGGATGGCTTTTTTTAGCCAAGAGAATGAAGATCTTCAATCCAGCATTTGTCATATTAGATAAAATCAAATTGACATTTTTACGTTTTTCAAAATAATAAATCTATCGCTTATGCCTGATTGCTCCTGCACACCTTCTTCGCTCCCGGCTTCCTCCGTCAAGGATCTGATACCTCTTGCCGGTGTATTTAAAGCATTGGGGCATCCCGTGCGTTTGATGATCGTGGAGATGCTTCTGGATGGGGAACGTTGCGTCTGCGAACTGCAAAAGAATTCCGGACGCGATATGTCCACAATTTCGAGCCATTTGAATGTGTTGAAGAACAACCGTGTGCTCTCTTGTGAACAGCGAGGGAAGAATGTGTATTATTCCCTGTGTTGTCCGTGTCTTCGCCAAGTATTAGCCTGTTTGAAGGAAAGTCCCATTTTTCAGAGATAAGGACATGACTCTCCAGTTTTTCCGTATCTCTGCCCAACAATTTGATATTCTTCAAAATCTAAATCAATAATAACATGAACAATATTGTCGTTTACGGACCGGGATGCGCCAAGTGTACTGCACTGGCGGATGTAACGAAGCAGGCCATGCAGGAACTCCATTTGGACGCTTCTCTGGAAAAAGTGACGGATGCCATGCAATTTGCCGTGGCGGGAGTACTCGTGACTCCGGCATTGGTAATAGACGGCAAGGTACTTGTTTCCGGGAGAGTTCCTTCCAGGAATGAGATCAAGAAGATTCTTCAGGAAGCTATTCAGGTTGATTCTTCCCGGCAGAAATCTTGCTGTTGTTCCGGGGCGACAGATCCTGCGTTACCTCAAGAAAATGGCTCTCATGCGAAAGAGGCACCCTGTTGCGGTGGAAGCTATTGCAGCAGTGAAGTATCCAAGGGAAGTTCCGGATGGAAAAAGGCTGTCGTCTGGGTGGTTGTTCTGCTCATCCTGCTGGCCATCGTCAAGATCATTAACCACCGGGGAACAGAAAACCGTGAGGAACCAGCCGACACGGCTGTGACGATGCAATCCGGGGTCGAGGCGGTTTATTACGAATACGGGGCGAGATGCCCGACCTGCATTCGCATGGAGACATGGACGAGGGAAGCGGTCGAAAAGAATTTTCCGGTTCAGCTTGAAGAAGGCAAGCTGGCTTTCCACGCCATTCCCGCCGACAAGGAGGCTGTCGGCAAGTATGAATTGGTAACAAAATCCTTGATTCTCAAGGATTGGAAGGACGGCAAGGAAACGCGGTGGGTGAATCTGAACCGCATCTGGGACTTGAGCGACAAGGAACAGGAATTCAAGGCATATGTGGTCCAAAGCGTTCGGAAAGCACTGGATGAAGCTCATTGACCATTTACTTTCCCTCAACATTTTCTGTGTATGGACTGGCCTCTTTTATCTCTATTGCCTATAGGCGTGGCGGCAGCCGTTTCTCCTTGTCCCTTGGCAACGAATATTGCCGCTGTGGGATTTATTTCCCGTGGTACAGGTTCCCGTCATCAATCAGCTATGGCTTCGCTTCTCTATACTCTGGGCCGCGTGAGTGCTTATGTGCTGATCGGGTGGCTGGTAAGCCGGGGCTTGTCATCAGCCCCCATGTTATCATTCTGGATGCAAGAAGAGCTGCCTATGTACCTAGGCCCAGTGATGATGATGGCAGGGGTGGTCATTTTGGGGTTCATTCCGTTCTTTTCCCTAGGGAAAAAACCGGGAGAGGCAACGGCGCAAAGTCTGATGACCAAAGGAGGTGTCTGGGGAGCGTTTGCGTTAGGTTTTCTGTTCGCCCTGGTTCTTTGCCCTCCTTCGGCGGCACTGTTTTTCGGAACGGCCGTCCCCTTGTCCATACAGGCCGGGAGTGCTGGTCCCTTGTTGGGCATTTCCCTGTTCGGTATAGGAACGGCCCTGCCCGTTGTGGTATTTGCCCTACTGCTGACATACAGCGCGGAGAAAGCCGCAGCTACGGTACGCCACCTGCCTGAAATCCAGCAAATCATGAAACTCGTGACGGGGTGGTTCTTCCTGTTGCTTGGTGGATACTGGCTGTTCAGCCGGATTCTTCTCGTTTGATTGTTTATTTATCATCCATTCTTATCATATGATTCAAGATTTTGCCGACTGGCTGGTTTACAGGATATTGGAATTCACTCCCCACACACAACTGGGAGAAGCGGTCAACTTTTTCATATACGATACGGTAAAGATTCTTTTCCTGTTATACGCGATCAGCCTCATCATGGGCGTGGTGAATGCCTATTTCCCCGTAGAACGCATCCGAGTGTTTCTGACGACGAGGAAGCTTTACGGACTTCAATATTTCTTCACGGCTCTGTTCGGAGCCATGACGCCATTTTGTTCCTGTTCCTCCATTCCCTTGTTCATCGGATTCGTGAAGGGCGGCATTCCCCTCGGGGTGACGTTTGCCTTCTTGATTACCTCTCCTTTGGTCAATGAGGTAGCTATCGCCATGTTCCTCGGAGCATTCGGTCTCAAGGTCACGGTGATTTATGCTGTTTCCGGCATCCTGCTGGGCATGGTCGGGGGAGTGGTGCTGGAGAGATTCAAGCTGGAACGTTATTTGTCTCCCTGGATACGTGACTTGCTGGTTCAGTCGAATGCAGAGAGCAATGGCTGGGAGCGGAAAAAGACACCCTTCAGGGACAAATTCCCCGTGATCATGCGTGATGCCTGGGGGATCGTCAAAGGAGTGGCCTTGTACGTGGTAATCGGCATTGCCATTGGGGCGGCAGTACACGGCTACGTGCCGGCTGGGTTCTTCGAAGAATCCATGAGCCGGGTAAACTGGTGGTCGGTGCCTGTCGCCGTCATCTGTGCGGTACCCATGTATGCAAATGCTGCGGCTATTGTTCCGGTGATTGAGGTATTTGTCGCAAAGGGAGTACCAATCGGAACGGCAATTGCGTTCATGATGGCAACAGTAGGACTTTCCCTCCCGGAAGCCGCTCTTCTCAAGAAGGTGATGACCTGGAAGCTGATTGGTATTTTCTTCGGAACGGTCACGGCGTTTATCATTCTGTCGGGTTATGTATTCAATTTACTGATTTCTTATTAGAAAAAACCGTCACTGGACTTGATCTACCTAGTCAAGACGGAAGCGCCGCAAGTGATCCGGGTCAAGAACCAACAAATAGCGCAAGCAACGCGTCGCCGACCTATACAAGATCGCCTACGAAGACATCACCACCAAGCATTTTCATCCACAACCCGGATCAACTTGAATACATCCTCAACAAATTGTAGGACTATCGAACGAAGCTAACCAGATTCGGTTCCCGCAATAGTTTCTCAAAGACCGACACGGACGCTACCTTCATGCATCTCAAGGAAGATCACATGAAAAACGGTCAACTCAAACCAGCCTATAACATTCAGTTGGCAGTGGAGGCCGAATACATTCTGGATATCGACATCAGCCCCCAGCACTCCGACGTGCCCCCCCTTATCCCTCTACTCCATAAAATCTCAGAGCTCCACTCGGGCAAACTTCCCGCTCGCCTCATAGCTGATGCCGGATATGAAAGTGAAGAAAATTACACATAGCTTGAAGATCATCAAATCACCAGCTTCATCAAACCGTCCCGGTACGAAAAATGCCGTCAGAGAAAATATCGAAACAATACCTATCTGGCAGATAACATGCCTTACGATCCGGTTGCTGACACCTACCAATGTCCGGGAGGAATTTACCGAAGCAAAACATCCCCCCCTAACCTTGTAACGCTTTTTTAGGACGGGACATTTCCTTCATCCAAAAGAGGCGAATCTATAAAACATATTGGCTGATTACCCTATTAAAGCCTACAATATCAAAACTTCCCTTGATCTCGAAATGGATACGACCTATGCTGCTGAAGAACAGATCAAGCTCGCAATCCCGATCAAGAAAACCGCTCGTTTCAACCGAATACACTTGTATTTTATTGTACGGCATTGATGTATAATCCACCTGTTTGCCGGTAATACCTTTTACGTTGACCGCAATGATCCGTTTCGTCGTAAAAACAAGGCAATCCCGCCCGCTCTTGAAAGAGGCGATAATATCCTCCCCTTCGATAATCATCGGAGCAATACGATTCATGACACTTGACGAATCAACTGGAGAGAGCTTGAAAAAACCGTTCTTGAAATCAATCATGATAAATGTGTTTCTGTAAGGAAGTATCCAGGCAAATAAATGGAGAAAAATCAATCACTAATCCACGAATAAGAATTTTATTTCCTTTAAAATCGTGCATTCAAGTTGTTTCAAGAAATGACCAATGATTTTAAACGTGTTTACTCTTCCACACGGAGGATTATGTCCGGGATATTCTGAAAAGAGGAAAAAGCGATGCATGATTTTTATCACTCATGCACTGATTTTGCTGGACTCCTGGAAACTTTCTCCAAGAATGTCTCGAAAATAATCGCATCCCCATGGATATACCAGCCTTTCTCAAGCCTCTGCGCCAATATCCCAACGTCATCGTCCAATTCATCGAACGCATCCCCGATATCCCGGGTTCTTCCGATCGCGACCAGATCATTGAATTTCTGGAACCATCCCATCGGGCTGAGATCGAACGCCTCGGCGCACGCTGGAAATACCTCCGACGGGCGGAACAGGTACACGGCAACAAAGTCGCTCTCGTCGGCGACATCGGCTCCAACTATCCCATTGAGGGAGTGGACGGCTTGGCGTGCTCCGGCAAGGCTGACTGCATCCTCGGTATCTACGTGGCGGATTGTGCCGCCGTCTGGCTTTACGACAAAGTTTCTCATGGCAGAGCATTGCTTCATTCAGGACGTCGCGGAACGGAATTGAATATTGTCTCCAATGGCGTCGAGTATCTCCGTAAATTCTGCTACGGTACTCCTTCGGAAATCGTTGCCGTCATTTCTCCCTGCATCCGTCCCCCTCATTACGAAATGGATATTCCCGGTACCATCCGAACCCAGTTAATCGAATGCGGCGTCCTGCCGGAAAACATCCATGATTCCGGAGAAGACACTGCCGCCGATCTGGGCAGGTTCTACTCTTACCGTATGGAAAAAGGCAATACGGGCCGCATGCTTGCCCTCTTTGGCCGAGTCGTCCCCGAGACACAGACGCCCTGCTTCCCGGAAGTCAATCCATAAAATGAAAAGACCGGGGTTCTCATTCCCCCTTCTTCTTGATATCGGAAACGGGCGGCATGGAGTTTTCCAACCGTCCGTTTCATGTTGATTCCTGTCTTTGTTTCAAGAAGGGATCACGCGTTCAAGAGCTTAGCAGCTAGCTCCACGTCAATTCCTTTGCGGCGGGCGTAATCTTCCACCTGGTCATATCCGATAGGCCCCATCGCAAAATACTTGGATTCGGGATGGGAAAACACCAAAGCGCAAACGGACGACACCGGAGTCATCATCCAGGAATCCGTTAAATCCATGCCAGCTCCTTCTCGGGCGCCCAGAAGATCGAAGACAGTCTCTTTCTCCTGATGATCCGGCTGGCTGGGATAGCCGCAGGCCGGGCGAATCCCCTGCCCGGCGGCAATACCCCACAATTCGCGCAGTTTTCCATGGGAAAACCCGGCCAGAGCTTCTACCAGCCGGTCGACCAGGGCCGCTACAATCAGAGCCCGGTAGGAATCCCCTTGTTTTTCGAAATCGGCAGCCCAACGCCCGGCACCATGAATACTGACGGCCATTGCACCCACGTAATCCGGAATTCCGACCGGTGCCACATAATCGGCTAAAGCCAAATCAACCCCGCTAGGGAAATTTTTTTGCTGGCGCACCGTATGCAAGATGCATTGACGAGACTGCCGGGTCTCATCCTTCCAGACAACAATGTCGTCCCCCTCCGCATTAGCGGCAAACAATCCAATCACTCCTTGAGGCTGATACCTGTTTTCACGGACTGCAAGATCCAGCAAAACCCGAGCATCCTTGTACAGGCTGCGTGCCGCCTCCGTCTTCACGCTATCGGCGCAACGAAATTCTTCCTGAGCCGAATTCCAAACTCCCTTCAATTCCCACGCGTGGAAGAAAGGAGCCCATTCGATCAGCGGAATCAGATTCTCCAGCGATACATGGAAGCGGGACACGTCACCGGAACAACAGCAACACGATGTCCCATGGACAAAAGCATCGCCCACAAGTACATTGCCCAGCAATTTAGGCACAGGAGGCACGTATTCTTCCCATGACAAAGAACCTTTCCAGGCACGGGCACGGGCCTCGACCAATGGCAGCACCTCGATCGGTTTCCTTTCCGCATACCCGGCACGCAGTTCCTCCTGATGCCGACTGTATTGCGACACAAAGGACTCCTTGCCGGAACCGACAAGAGCGCTGGCTACCGGCACCACCTGCGAAGCATCCACCGTATGCACCACAGGGTTCGAGTATTGAGGGGCAATCTTCAAGGCCGTATGCAAATCGGAAGTTGTCGCCCCCCCCACCATCAGGGGAATTTTCATCCCTCGGCGTTCCATTTCTCCTGCTACATGAGCCATTTCCTCAAGCGACGGAGTAATCAGGCCGGAGAGCATTACGATGTCCGCTCCGGTTTCCTCGGCGACATCCAAAATTCTTTCACAGGGGACCATGACACCTAAATCATTCACATCAAATCCATTGCACCCAAGAACAACACCCACGATATTCTTGCCGATATCATGCACGTCCCCCTTGACTGTGGCAATCACCGCCTTTCCGGCCACGGAGGTTCCCGAGCCACTGCTTTCGTCAATAAACGGAGTCAACCAGGCGACGGATTGTTTCATGACGCGCGCGCTCTTCACAACTTGGGGCAGGAACATCTTGCCGTCGCCAAACAATTGCCCCACCGTCTTCATACCGTCCATCAGGGGGCCTTCAATCACAGCCAGGGGAGAACCCAGCTTGTTGAAAGCCTCTTCCGTATCTTCGTCTACATATTCCGTAATCCCCTTCACCAAGGCGTACTCCAGACGTTTTTCGACAGGTTCCTCTCTCCATGCAAGTTTGGCTATCTGATGTTCCTCCGAAGCATCTTTCTTCTCGGCCAATAATTTTTCGGCATACTCGGTCAATCTCTCCGTAGCATCTTCCCGGCGGTTGAGCAAAACATCTTCAATCAATTCCAACCTGTCTTTCGGAATCTCGTCGTACACCTCCAGCATCCCCGCATTGACAATGCACATGTCCAATCCCCGATGCGTCGCATGATACAGGAATGCGGAATGCATCGCCTCGCGCAGCGGATTGTTGCCGCGAAAAGCAAATGATACATTGGAAATCCCTCCCGATACATGCACATTCGGGAAATGGCTCGTGATCCACCCCGTCGCCTCAAAGAAATCACGGGCATAATTGGCGTGTTCGGCAATCCCCGTACCGACAGTCAGCACATTGGGGTCGAAAATGATATCTTCCGGAGGAAACCCCACTTCATCCGTTAAAATTCGATAGGCACGGGAAGCAATGCGGATGCGATCTTCCTCATTCGTTGCCTGACCGTCTTCATCAAAACACATCACGACTACAGCAGCCCCGTACCGACGGACCAGACGAGCTCTCCTCCGGAATTCGTCCTCTCCCTCTTTCAGGGAAATGGAATTGACAATCCCCTTCCCCTGCATGCATCGCAGTCCTGCTTCCAGTACATTCCATTTCGACGAATCCACCATGAAAGGCACTCTTGCAATATCCGGTTCAGCACTTACGAGGTTCAGGAAACGTACCATCGCTTCCTCGCCGTCAATCAAGCCGTCGTCAAAGCAAAAATCCAACACGAGAGCCCCATTCTCTACTTGGTGGCGGGCCACGGAAACGGCTTCTTCAAACTTCCCCTCGCGAATCAAGCGGGCAAATTTCGGAGATCCCGCCACATTGCAGCGTTCCCCCACAAACAAGGTATTCTTGTCACGTGTATGATCGTATGCCTCGTAACCGGACAACCGCAACGCCGGCTCCTGACATACGGGAATCCTCGGTGCCGCTCCGGCGACTGCGCGAGCTACGGCCCGGATATGTTCGGGAGTCGTCCCGCAACAACCGCCGACAATATTCAACAACCCGTTTTCAGCATAACGCTTCATCATATCCGCCATATCCTCGGGAGATTGGTCATATCCGGTCGGACTCAACGGATTCGGAAGACCGGCATTCGGATAGATGGATAACCAGCAGTCGGCCAAATCAGACAATTCCGCGGCAAAAGGCTGCATCAAATCCGCTCCCAGAGCACAATTGATTCCTACGGAGAAAGGTTTTGTGTGGCGGATGGAATTCCAAAATCCCTCAATCGTCTGACCGGACAAAGTGCGCCCCGCCCTATCCGTAATCGTCACGGATATCATCACCGGCACGGTATCTTCTGGACGTTCCTCAAACACCTCCTCCATCGCAAACAAGGCAGCCTTGGCGTTCAGCGTATCGAAAATCGTCTCCAGAAGCAGCAAGTCGACCCCTCCATCCAGAAGAGCATGGATCTGATCCCGGTAAGCAAGACGCAATTCTTCAAATCCTACCGCCCTGAACCCCGAATCATTGACATCGGGAGAGAGCGATGCAGTTACCGGCATCGGGCCGATCGAACCGGCTACAAGCCGCGGCTTGCCGTCCTTTTTCTCAGCCGCTTCGCACGCATCCCGGGCAATTTTGGCAGCGGCAAGATTCATCTCGCGAATCAGCTCTCTGAATTCTTCGTTTTCCGCCATCTTGCGGAAATAAGCCGGAGTCTTATGTCCGCTTTCAGGTTCTTTGTACCAGAAAAAGTCATGCTGTCCGATCACCGTAGAGCCAAACGTACATGTCTCAATGATGTCGGCACAGCCTTCATTCAAAAAACGGTCATGGACGGAACGGACAACATCCGGTCTCGTCAGCACCAGAATATCATTGTTGTTTTTCAGATCCTTGGGAAACTTCTCCCTGTCAGCAAAACGTGCTCCGCGATAATCATCCTCCACCAAACCGAATTTCTGAATATTTGTTCCCATCGCACCATCGAGAATGACGATGCGATTCTTCAATTCACTCTTCAGATAATCAATTCTGTCTTGGCGAGTCATCGTGCCGGGAAGCTACCCGTTCACAGCAGTACGGGCAAGATTAATTCAATCCATGAAAATCTTCATCTATTCTAGAATCTAGCCAAGGACTGGAGAGAACTTCCCTCCCTTGCACAATGAATGGGAAAAGGGCGGCTCCTCCTTGCGTGTGGAAGAACCGCCCTTGCTGTGTTTCTCTTTTATTGCGTCTTCTGTTCCTATCAGAAGTTGTACCGGTAGCCTATGCTCCCGTTGGCCGAGGTCATCCGGCTCCGCAGGTCCGCGTTGGCTTCCACAAAGATCGTGCCCTGGTCCCCGGTCGGGATGCTCAGTCCCGCACCGAATTGCAGGCCCGTCGTCCCCGCCTTGCTCCCCTTCACTCCACGGCTGAAGCCGGGCACGCCCACGAAGCCCACCTGCGCTTCGTTCCGCGTGTCTCCGAAGTCCTGCGACACCTGCGCCCGCACTTCCGCCAGGGATTCGCGACCGAACAGGTTGCCTCCCGTCAGGCCCATCCAGCGCACTCCCGCCGAGACGGTGCCCGTCGTGGCGTCCATGCCGCCGGCGCGGAGTCCCGCGCTGCCCGCACCCTCTTCCGTGTAGTCGTCCACGCTGCTCTTGAGGATGGAGACGTTGACGAGGGGCTGGAGGATCGCGCTGTTCTCTTCGTTGAGACTGATGTCGTAGGTGCCTTCGTACATCGCTCCCCACACCTGCCCCCCGGGCGTGCCGTGGCCGGTGTAGCTGCCCGAGCCGCAGGGGACGGTGCGGTCGATGTCGCTCTGGCTCCACCCCGCCGTCAGGATGACGTTGTGCCCCCACTTGCCGCTCTGGTAGCGACCGAAGAGGTTCACGTAGTAGACTTCCATGTCTCCGCTGAGGGAGTCGGCCGCCGTCGAGGTGAGTTTCCCGTAGCTCGCCGTCATGGCGAGCCCCGCGGTGAATTTGCTGCTGAGGTTGGCGTCGACCCCGAAGGTGCCTCCCCAGGTGTTGTACTGGTAGCCCGCTTCGTCCCCGTCGGTGTTGAGGCGGTTGTAGGTGCCGGTGGCCTGCAGCCAGGTGTTCCACAGGGGGAGGTCTCCTTCGTAGCTGTACCCGTCGGGCAGCCCCATGGTGGTCATCCGGTTGCGCACCAGGGTCTGCTGGTAGCGGTAGTCGGCCTGCAGCGAGCCCAGGAGGCTCGTTACCGTGCTGCCCGCGGCGGCGGCCATGGTGCGGCTGGCTCCGGCACGGTCGTGGGCCTTGATGGAGGCGTCCACGGCGTTGAGGAGGGCGGCGAGGGTGCTGTCCCTGTCGGTGGTCTGCGGGTTGACGGTGACCAGGGCGTTGTCCATGAGGGCTCCGCCGCTGCGGGCCGTCTCGCTCTGCGCCTGGTGGACGTAGAAGCCGTTGCGGTTGGCGGCGGTGGTGAGGATCATGGTGCCCTCGACGGTTTCGACGCGGGACTGCGACGGGTCGAAGTATTTGCCGAAGAGTTCGTCGAAGACGAGGTTGATGCCTCCCTGCTGGCTGACTTTGGAGGCCAGGGCGATTTGCAGGGGCATGGTGCCGTGGATGACTTCCTGGCCGTCTCCGGCCGCGAGGCGGACGGTGGCTCCCTCGGCGATGTCGAGGGTTTCCCTGCCTCCGGTGGTGACGAGGGGGCTCGTGGAGGAGAGGCTGCCGGAGGCTTCGGTGTTGAGGATGAAGCCGAGGGTGGAGTCTCCGCTGACGGTGCCTCCCCGGCGCAGGGTGAGGGTGTTGTTGGTCCCGTCCCCGTTGCCAGCGATGAGGGTGGCCGTGGAGCCGCCCGTGAGGGTGAGGCCGGAGTAGGTGGCGTCCCCGGAGGTGTAGTCGAGGGTGAGGGAGCCCCCTCCGGAGGCGGCGAGGGCGGCCGCCTTGCTGCCGGTGCCCGCGAGGGTGAGGGAGGCGTCCCTGCCGGAGGCGGCGAGGGTGCCGCCGAAGTCGGCGAGGGTGCCGGCGTAGGAGGCTTTCCCGGTGAGGGTGAGGTTTCCTTCTCCGGCGAGGGTGCCCAGGCCGTTCCAGGCGGTGAGGGTGGCGGAGGTGTCCGGGGTGTCGAGGATGAGGCGGGTGGATTCCCCGGTGACCAGGGCGATGCCGTCGAGGGCTCCCGCGGCGGTGAGGGTGGTGGTGCCCGCCCCGAGTTCGAGGGTGCCCGATCCCGCCGCGCCGCCGAGGGCCTTGACGGTGCCGGCGATGGCGGCGCCGGAGGCGAGTTTCAGGGTGGAGTCTCCGCCCAGGAGGATGGAGCCGGAGGCTTCGTCCAGGGTGCCTGCTTCGAGGACGGACTTGGAGCCGGTGAGGGCGAGGGTGCCGTCCCGGCCGACAGCAAGGGTGCCGACGGCGGCCGAGGCTCCCTGTCCGGAGAGGGTGAAGGTGGCGGCTTGCGCGTCTCCGTCGCCGACGGTGAGGGAGGCGATGGAGTGGGCGGCTCCGACACGGGTCAGGGCGATGCCGCCTTCTTCGACGGTGAGGCTGCCGCCGAGGGTGGCGGTGCCCCCGATGGTGAGGGTGGCTTCCCCGGTCTTGGAGAGGGCGGTGTGTTCCCCGGCGGTGAGGTTGCCGGCGAGGACGGAGTCGACGAGTTCCCCGTCCTTGTCACGGTCGTTGTAGAAGCGGACGCGGGCGGTGCCCGTCCCGTCGCTGTCGATGGCGAGGGTGGTTCCCTTCTGTCCGCTGAGGTATTTGACGGTGAGGGGTTCCGAGTCGCTGCCGGGCAGGGTGATGCTCATGTCCCTGTTGACGTAGACGGCGCGGTAGTCGACGAGGTCGTCGTACCCGGTGATGTTACCTTCCTTGGAGGCCTGCCAGACGGAGAGGTTGCCGCTGACGACGATGGAGCCGGAGGCGGAGTCGACGGACTCGAGTTTCAGCCCCCAGGTGCGCAGGAGGGGATCGAATTTGATCTGTCCGGCGGTGAGGTTGAGGGCGCCGTTGGTGAGGGTGAGGCTGATGGTGTTGGAGGCTTCTTCGGGTTCGGCGTAGTCGGGCAGGAGTTCGTCCTTGCCGTACATGATGGCGAGCTTGTCGAGGAAGTACTGGCTGAGTTCGTCGTCGGAGCGCAGGACCATGACGGAGTCCCCGGCCATGGTGACGGAGTTGGCGTCCGGGGTTCCTTCCCCGAAGTTGAGGACGGTGGCGCCGGCGCCTTCCGTGGCTCCGGTGGAACCGTGGCGGAAGATGGTGTTGGCGACTCCGAGTCCGATGTCGGCGGTGTCGAGGGAGACGGCTCCCTGTCCGATGCCGTTGACGACGTAGCCGGAGGCGAGGGTGGCTTCCTTGAGGGAGGAGGCCGTGAGGCCGCCCAGGTCGATGTCGCCGTACTGCGAGGTGGTGTCGGCGCTGACGCGTCCGGTCCAGTTGGAGGCGCCGGTGAGGCTGCCCCCGGAGATGGCGATGGAGTTGGTTCCGGCCAGGCCGTTGAGTCCGAACGTGCCTCCGGCGACGGAGAAGAGGACGCCGCCCAGGTCGGCGGTGTCGGTCACGTCGAGGGAGACGCTGCCGGCGCCGTCGGCTCCTCCCGTGAGACGGACGGTGAAGTCGCCGTCGAGGGTGCCTGCCAGCGAGCCGGAGCCGAAGCTGAGGGTCTGCCCGGCGATGCCTTTGACGGCGGCATCGGAGAGGACGTTGAGTCCGGCCAGGGCGATGGCCTTGGAGGCGTCGCTTCCGAGGTCGAAGAGGGTGGCGGTGCCGGATGCGTCGGCGGTGCCGAGGGTGAGGTTGACCGTGTCGGCGAAGGAGGCTCCGGAGGCGTCGAAGGAGGCGTTTTCGAGGGTCAGGGCCGAGGTGTTGCCGGCAATGTCGGACGAGGCGATCGTTCCGGCCAGCAGGACGGTACCTCCGCCGGTGACGCGGGCCTGTCCGTCGCCTTCGGTCGAGAGGGTGATGGCTCCGGCCAGGGTGTTGGGGGAACCTTCTCCTCCGTCGGCAAGGACGAGGCCCGAGCCGTTGCCCAGTTCCAGGGCCGTGGAGAGCGTTCCGGCCGTGCCGATGGCGAGGACGGCTCCGGATCCGATGGAAACCGTGCCGTAGCCGGTGGAGCCGGTTTCGTCGGCGATGCCGCCGATCATGGAGTTCACCGTTACTTCCGCATCGTCGGCGATGCGGAGGGTGTGGGCGGAGCCGACGTTGACGGCGCCGTAGGTGTGTCCGTCGGTGAGGGTCAGCGTGCCGGCGTCATTGTCGTCGCGGGCGACGTTGACCGTGTCGGCGAGATCGTAGAGTCCGGTGACGTTGGCCGTGCCGGCGAAGTCCTGGTCGAGGACGAGTTCCCCGGCTCCGTACTTGTTGAGGACGAGGGAGGTGTCGGAGGCGAGGTCGGCGGAAAGTTTTCCGACGGTGGCCGAAGCCCCTTCGGAGACGGCCAGGTTGAGGCCGGAGCCGTCCTTGACGCTCATGGCGGCGGAGACGTCGGCGAGGCCGGAGGTTCCGTATTCCAGGACGCCTCCTTCAAAGGAGATGCTTTCCGGCGTGCCCATGGCGGCATCCGACGTGACTTTGACGGTACCCTTCTGCAGGGAAATGCGCTTGATGGCATTGGACGCCCCATCGGCCTTGGCATTCTCGAGGACGGTCGTACCGATGCCGGTCATGGCAAGTTCGTCCGTGGCAATCGAACCGTCTCCCGTGAAGGTGTAGGTCGTATTGGTGTCTACCATCATGAAGATGGGGGCAACTCCTTCGCCGTCTACGTTGACGGTCCGGTCGGTTTCTCCGATGGAGGGGGAGCCGAAGTAAACGACCTTGCCTGTGTTGGTGCCGCTCGTATCCCCGGAAACGGGAATCCAGTTGGAGGCAGACGGATCCCATGTGGCGACGGAGGCACCATCCCATACCCAGGCTTTGTCCGTATCGACGAAGGCGACGAGGGCGAGGGTCGTCATGCCGCCGGACGAGGCGGTGTCCAGCTTGAAGGAGTAGACGTTGGAAACGTCGTTCCAGTTCATGACGGAGCTGTCGTCCGCGTAGGCGTTGCCGGCGAGGATCTGCTCCGGCGTCAGGCTGCCCTGGGTGGCATAGGTGGCGAGGGTGTAATTGCCCGTGGTGAGCTGCGAGAGGTAGGTGCGGGAAACGTCGATGGTGAGGTTCCCGGAAGAGGCCGTCGACGTCAGCGTGCCGGTGATGGCCAGCGAGGCCGTGGACGGGGACGTAATCAGGCTGTCCAGTCGCAGCGAGCCGCCGAGAGCCAGGTTGCCCGCCACGGTGGCCCGGGCGCCCCTGCCCAGCGTCATCGTGCTGCGGACGATCAGGTTGTCGCTCGCGGCGAAGGTGTTGTAGGAGGAGAGGGAGAGGTTGTCGACGCTCAGGGCTCCGGTCAGGGACGTGGTTTTCACGCTGGCGGAAGCTGCTCCGGCCACGTTGACGGAGAGGTCGCCGATGGACGACGCGTTGCCGCCCGCCAGGGAACCGCCTGTGAGGACGACTTTGTTGGCGAGGGTTTTTCCGTTGACGTCCAAGGCGCCGGTGCCCGACACGTCAATGTCGCTGTTCCCCAGGGCCGTGTTCGACCCGGCGCGCAGCGTGCCGCCCGAGACCGAGACGGCGCCGATAAAGGCGGAATTGGCATAAGAAAGCGTCTGGGTGCCTCCTGTAACGCTCAGGGAACCGTTGCCGGAGAGTTCGCCGGAGAGTTCCTTGTCGGCGCCGGAAAGTTCCAGGGCATCCTGATCGGTTGCCAGGGAGATGGAACCGGCACCGAATCCTCCGGAAAGGACGAGTTTCGTGCCTGTCGCGTCTCCGGCCTTTCCGACCGAGACGCTGCCGGCAATGGCATTCGATTCGTTGGAGAGGGTGTAGGTCTGTCCGCCCGTGAAGTTGATGGACGAACCGGCGGCGGCGGTGACCGCCGTTCCCTGCGTGATGTCGGAGGTATTGGCGTAAGTCAGAGTAGAGCCGGCAGCCGTCAGGTTGATGGCGCCCTTCCAGACGCCGGCACCCGACAGGATGATGCCGCCGGCGTTGATGTCCAGATCCGCCTGTGATGTGTTGGCTCCGCTCAGAGTCAATGTCCCGCTGCCGTTCTTCAACAGGCCGACATTGGTCACAATAGACCCGGAACTGATAATCGTCCCGGAAAACTCAAGATCGTCCGTCTGAGTTACTGAAATAAACCTATGCCCGTTCCCCCCGTCACTCGTGTTCCAGTCTCCACGAATCGTGCCAGTCCCGGAAAGATTGCCGATCGTCAGGGCATTAGTTTTGGCAACAGCCATATCCGTTGAGGAAAACTGACTGTTCAGAACCATGCTGGAACCAGCTTCCATTTGAACATCCGGACGTCCGGAGAGATTGAATGTTCCGGATCCGGGGGTAGCATCCCCCAAAACAAGATGAGTTCCGTTGCCATTCTTAAGTACCAGCGTACCGCTGAAAGAATTGTCCCCGGATGAGGAAAGCGTAGTTGTTCCTGTTGTCGTCAACTCAATAATTCCCGAACCAGTCAGGTTGCCGGAAGAATATGTTCCGGTTCCCGACAAAGCCAACACGGCGTTGCTGCCGACCTGGTAACTGACTCCGTTTGTGAGACTCGTTGCAGCTTTGGCACTGTCCAGCAATTCCAGAAGGCCGCTGCCGGTCACAGCAAGCGTGGCTCCCGTAAAGTCACCCTTGAACTGAAGCGTCTGACCGGTACCAAGCGCCTGGGTCAACGACCCTGCCGCGGCCGTAGTTCCGGCATCGACTTTGAGAATGGAATTGCTTCCCAGCGTAAACCGGTTATTCAGCGTCCCCTGGTCGCCAGACCACAAAAGAGTTGTCGTGGCACTGTCGGCAATATTGATCGAAGCCAGGGAATCCAACCCTTCGGAAACAAAGCCCAGGGTAGAACCGTTGTTCAGGGTCAGCGTCCCCGTTCCCAGGGCACCGGCCGTATTGGCAACCAGTTTGGCGGATCCGACGGAAATGGCTCCGTTCCATCCGGTATTGGCCAGATTCATCGTCAGGCTTCCGCCCGTCAGTGATAAAGAACTACTCCCGGCAATGGTGCCGTCCGTCCCGGCATTGAAGGTATAGTCCCCTCCCGTTACTTCCATGGTATTGGGCTTGACCGTTCCTACGATTGATACCGTTTTCTCGGCGGCATCATTGGTAAAGACGACTTTGTCTCCCGTATGGAAACTGGTATCCACCGAAGGAATATCGGCAGTCCAAGAAGAAGCATCATTCCTCGTTTGCCAGAGATCGGCATCTCCTGTCCAGGTCAATGTGACATCCGTCTTGTCAAAAACGACTTGGAGCATATTGCCGGCCCCCAGCTGATAGTCTATTTTGTCACGGGAATCCTCGTCAACCTCCATTCCGTAACTTGAAATTTT
Organism: Akkermansia sp. N21116; assembly: GCF_029854705.2. Lineage (NCBI taxonomy): Bacteria > Pseudomonadati > Verrucomicrobiota > Verrucomicrobiia > Verrucomicrobiales > Akkermansiaceae > Akkermansia > Akkermansia sp. N21116. The sequence continues at coordinate 1,972,663 of NZ_CP139035.1, read as the reverse complement.
GGATTTATCAAATCCGCCGGCCAGCGTAAACATCTGATAGATATAGTGTCCTGTTGTCAGGGAGACTAGTGATGAGAGATCAAAGACAACACCTGATCCAAGAGTAATGCTGCCGCCGTCCGAAACGGCATACTGTGTATTGACTTGGTCATTCAGGACAACGACACTGCCGCCGTCCAATGATAACGCCCCCGTCAACGAACCATTGGAGGCCAATGTCGTCGTCAAGGTGGAACCGGCGATCAACGACGGGAAACTCAATTTGCCGCCGTCAAGATTGAACCGGGTACCCGAACCCACCACGGGAAGAGTCGTCCCTTCTTCTGCTCCGGCAACCGTTGTTTTACCCGTCACCGTCAATTGTCCCTCCTTCGCCGTAAAGGTACCGTTGAAAGCGGTCAAATCGCCATCAAAGATCTGGGATCCCGTTCCCGTTTTGATCACGTTGACGCCATCCGTCACCTTTCCGCTAAAGGTCAGGGCATCAGATCCGGAGTAATTGATTGTCAAATTGGAGGGAGAAGTCAAAGATGCTGATTTTTCCAACATCGCTCCCGCTTTTGCCGATCTCAGACCGGCTATCGTAACATCTGCAACCCCCAAACGAAGCTTTGTTGCGGCATTATCCAGGGAGATCAGAGCCTTGGCCGCGGCATTCTGGTGGTTGAGAACCAGTCTGAAATATTTGGTAACCTCATTATCGCCGGAATCTCCATTCGTCAGAGAAATCGTTCCAGTAAACCACTTGGAAGAATCGTCATCTACTCCGGAGATAATGAAAAGACTTTTGTTTTCATCCACGGTATACACACCGGCTTGCCTGGAAATTTCCAGATTACCGGATCCATTCAATTTGGATACGGAATAAACACGTTCCCAGGAAGGTAGTTGGAGAAGAGCTTTTTCGACGACAGCTTCGGAGGAAGGCTGGATGGTAATTCCTTGGGCAAATTCGATATTGAAGACAATTGCGCCGCCTCCTGCTACATACCCTGTTCCCAGCTGTAAAGTTCCTCCCTCCGATAAATTGACGGCACTTTGGACAACGTTTTGCTTGGAGGTAGATCCCGGGAATTTGAGCTGGAGCGTACTATTCGGTCCAATATTGACTGTTGCTCCAAGAAGGAGATTCGTTTCAGAAGTCGTTTGATTATCCCAAATCAATTTACCTCCGGTAATATTGACTGTCTCCACATCGACATTGATATCGGAAAGCGTGACATTGGTAGACGACTCGATTGTACCTTTCCCATTGCCGACAATGTTGCCTTTAAAGGCAAAATCAGCATTCATGGTCGTACCGCCGAACACAAGCTTGCTTTCGTCCTGAAGAGTCACGACGGCATTGTCTCCGCCGAGGGTCTTGTTATTGTCGCCCGTAGCCGTCAAGGTCGCTCCCGATTCAATAGTGATACCTCCTTGATAATCATCGTTGGCTCCGGAAAGAACGACTTCTCCTCCTCCCGCAATCGTCAAGTTGGCCGTACCGGCAACGCCCGTCAGGCCGCCGCTGATCGTAATCGTCCCCACCCCTCCCAGATAACCGTCGTAATCGGAACCTTGGGCTGTTGTGTCCGGTGTATATTTGTCCGTATTAAGCGTGACGGAACCTCCGATAGTCATTGCCTTGACTCCGGTCCAGGAATCCACGGTATTCAGAATACCCAGTGTTCCTCCATTCAAGGTGAGCGTAAACGCGTCGGCCGTACCCGTTGTTTTGCCGATACCGTCCTCACCCATATTAATCATGCCGCCTTCGTTGAGTACGACGGCAATTTTGGCTGCAGCATCGCGTTTGTATGCCAAATCAAGACCTTTGATGTTCACAACACCGCCTTCATTGATGTTGAGAGTAGCATTCGTTGCCGACACAACGCCGATATGGGCATTCAAAATATTCAAAACACCAGACACATTGACCGACGTTGTATAATTCCAATGCCCAAGGACAAAAGCTCCCGTTCCGGAAGTTCCATCAACAGCCCCCAGGATGTTCATCACATTGCCGGTCTTGATATTAAAAGCCGTCGTACCTGACAGGTATGCATCAGCTCCTGCATATCTTTGTATGTTCAATACCCCCCTGTCAGTTCCATCTTCTCCTCCTAAATTGAAGGTAGATCCCTTCGAATCGACTCCCAGCAAATGGAAAGCCTCCAACGTCAAGGAAGAACCGTTTTTCAGAATCAAATTGGTATCTGCAGTTTGATTGATTCGAATTTCAGAAATAATATCCGCTTTTTCATCACTGCCATTCCCTAAAGTCAACGTCGTACCATTAAAGTTCAGACTCGCCAATGTTGTCGTTCCCGACTGAATGATCGTATTTTTGGATACAACGAGTGAACCGGATCCCGTAATACTCCCGATCGTGGACGCCGTATTCAACGTCAGTGTTCCCGCCCCAAGAAGGGAAAGCTGTCCCGCTTCGAGACTACCGGCAGTCTCGCCATCATTGATTGCATAAGCGTCGGAAGAGGTAAAAGTCAGAGAATCCGCAGAAAGAGCCGCTCCGTTCAGGATGATTTCATCCGTCGTCGCCTCATCGGCATCACCGTTGATCAGAAGGGAATTCATCGAATATTCCGACTGGGACAGGGTAACGGAACCTCCATTGCGGTAATAGTATTTGTCGGCACCGGACTCACTTTCATTCACCAAAAGGTTCATTTCGGAGAAGGAGACATTATTCCCTGTATAACCGCTTGCCACATACAACTTGTTGCCGGCGGATGCCGTCAAGGATCCTCGAAGAACATCCAAAGACGTCCCCGTAGCAGTCAGGGAAAACTGACTGAGATCATCGGTATTGGACAGATCGATCCGCAGGAAACCACCTGTAGCTCCGATGGTAAAATCGCCCAAATCAAGAGTTCCCGCCGAGGAATTCAAATCCATGCCGATCATTCCAGCACCCGTTACCGTCGTCGAGGCGAATGCCGATGCAGTTCCCGTAACAACAATTTGCCCTCCGGCAGTCAGAGATAGAGTCAAAGCCGATGAATCGGCCGAGAGCAAATTCACTTTCACTCCCGTCGTTAAATTCCCCTGACTCATGGACAGATTGACCCCATCGGCGGAAGAACTTCCCGAAAGGGTCAAATTGGAGGCAGCATTGTCGGCAACAGTAATCGTTCCGGTGAAAGCGCTCAAATCTCCCGACAGGACATGCGCCACACCCCCTGCAAGGTTCAGATTGAGGTTTTTGCCGATCTTGCCGGCGTAATTGGCAGTTCCCTTGACGATCAGAGTATTGAAACTCCCATCCGCCGCTCCGGAAGTAACCTGGCCATCAGCCATCGTTCCTGTCAAATTGACAAGAGAGGCGCTTTCAACATTGTTTCTCAATATCCCTTTGTTGGTCAATTCTACAGAAGCCATCGAAATAGCATCGGCTTCCAGTTGGAGAGTGATGTTGTCTCCTCCATCGTTCCGGCCTACCAGCCAGGTTCCGGAAAAGTCATTGGTAGCATTGTTGATCCTGAAAGTTTCCGAAAGATTACCGCTTAACCTCAATTGAACTGTTCCTTGACCGGAAATTTTTCCTGAGAAAAGAGTCGATTTTGCCCCCCACTGACCGGTTATGATAATGGAATCGGTTACATTGCCATTCATCAGGATATTGCCTGCTAAATTCAGCAAACTAGAGTCCTGTTTGTAAAAGCTGCTGCCTGCCTCCAGAATCATATCGTTCAGGAACGTATTCGATCCACTATTGATAGGGTTCAGACGAAACGTGGCACCTTTTTCCACATGTACCGTCATCCCTTCCTTGCCAATCAGAATGTTTGCACTGAAATCTGTCGATCCCGTATAATTAAAATAATATTCACCGGGACTGCCCAGCGTCAACATCCCATCGAAATCCTCCAACAAACTGTGCAGATCGGGAAGATTCTCCTTATCGAACCCCATGGGAATATCCAAAGCAAGCTCCCCGCTGCCTGATACGGAATCGACTTTCAGTGTATTGAATATATTCGCACCAACACGAACGGAACCTCCCGATTCAATGGTCAGGGAAGAAGAATCTAAAACCGAAGAATTGACAAAACGTATAGTACTGCCATCCCGGACCGTCGCTCCCGCTGAAACATTGAGAGTACCTCCCGTTACATCCACAGAAAGAGGAAGGTACAATAAATCTGAAATCTCGTATGTGCCTGAACCCGATAAGACCAGGGTACCACTTGAAGTAACGGTGGTTCCATCAAACTTGATCGAGCTTGCCTGCCCCGTCACAAACGCGGCCGGTCCCGTCATATTAAGCGTTCCTCCGGAAAGAATCAATTTCCCGGATTGAAGGATAACACCGTCCGATACAACCGTTCCGGACAAAGTCAATGTCGATCCGCCTGCGTCCGCCTTGAGAACAGCTCCATTTCCAGTTCCTCCCCAGGCAAGAGTACCGGTCGTACCATCCGTCTCAGACCATAAAGCATCGGACCACGCCCCTCCCGTGGAGTCAAGAGTCCGGTACAAATAAGTTCCCTCATATGTATCGACAACCTGTATCCCCGCAATCGTCCCTCGCCCGGCACTCCTTACGTTCGTAATGGAAATGCTGCCACCGGCAATATTATCAACCTGCAAAACATTAGTTCCCAATGTCAAAGCCCCTTGATTGGCACTGCGATTTCCCCAGGCTTCCGTTCCCTCAACCATCGCTCCGTCTTTGTAGGTCCAATTGGTCCCATTGATATTCTCGGCTGAAAATGTCCCTCCGTCTCCGGACATAATCAAATAGAGAGTTGAAGACAAATAGGGAACTCCGGCTATCGTGATAGTAAAGGTATCCGATGCACCAGCATCGAGATAGGTAGAGAGAAGCTTATCCGTCTCGGTCGTTTTATTGGCCGAACTCGGTCCCCATGTGTTCGTTCTTGTTGTCGAAATGGTTACCCCCGAAAGAGCTGCTCCGGCATTGTCTTTGGTGATACCCACGGGAGTATTGGCTGCGGCAGGAGTCCAATTGAACCAGTTATCGGCCTGAACGCCGACCATTCCGATTTCATCCGTTCCGCTTACGGAGGCAGAGTCCCCCGTACAGATATTGATACTGAAACCTCCGGAAGACGAAGGATCCGCACCAAAGGAAACATGGGAATAGCAAGCCATAACGGCCGCAGCTAAAAGAAGAGGTAGTCTGAGTTTCATCGCAAAAAGAAAAATACTGTTTATTTTAATTAACACTTTAATACACCATTATCAAGAATAAACAACAACTTGAAAATAGCCTCAATGTAAGATACTACAATAACCATAAAACACCCCATTAAAAAACAATAACACAATAATTATAAGTTAGTTATTACACAGCAAAATATCTCAAAAAATATCTTTCCAAATACGAACAACATAAGGCTTACAAAACTTCAATATTTTTAAAAATATCGATTTAAATGGATAAAATACAAGCATATTTCTCCAATATCAAAAATCCATATATTCCGAATCTATCAAATTGAATTTCCAAATCGAACACATGGAAATATTCATTTCATTATAAAAATCTGCAATTCAAAAACAACTTCACCTGTTGTTGAAAAAATATATATTTACATAAAATTATCCATCCGCTTCAAAAAATACTATCCCCTCACCAGTTCCAGACAACCGGTCGGAACAACTCTTCCGGTAGGCAGACTCCGCCATACCTCAAAAAAATTGCGCCGCAGAAGATCAGTGATCCCTGCGGCGCTTGAAACAAATCAAGAGCAAATCGCTCCCGCTTTTATCTTAACCCCACGGCCTTCCGAACACGATCCATCACCTTGGCCGCTTCCACACGCGCCCGTTCCGCCCCTTGGGCAAGAACTTCATCCACATAATCCGGATTGTTTTCCAACTCGGCACGCCGTTCACGAGCACGGCGGAAATACTCCCAGTAAGCGTCAAACAAGCGCTTCTTGAAGTCCCCATACCCACAACCGCCTTTCTTGAAATCATCCACCATGGAGGAATAGTCATCTGCGGAGGCAAACAGCTTGTACAGTTGAAGAATAACCGATCCATCCACCGGCTTGGGATCCTCCAGAGGGGTAGAATCCGTCGGAATCCGCATCACCAGCTTGCGCAACGGTTTCTCATCTCCGAAAATGGGAAGGGTATTACCGTAACTCTTGCTCATCTTCTGACCATCCAGGCCAGGAACGACAGCCGTGCTTTCAGCAATAATCGGATCAGGCAACTTCAGCAATCCCTCGCCAAACTGTTCATTGAATTTGCCGGCCAAATCGCGAGTCACTTCTACATGCTGCTTCTGATCCTTTCCGACGGGCACCTGGTCTGAATCGTACAGAAGAATATCCGCTGCCATCAACACGGGATAAGCAAAAAGCCCATAGCTGGGGGAAAAACCCTTGGCAAGCTTATCCTTGTACGAGTGGCAACGTTCAAGAAGCCCCATCGGACAAACGCTACCGAGAATCCACGACAGTTCATTCACTTCCGGAATACTCGACTGGCGAAAAAAGACGCAACGTTCCGGGTTCAGACCGACAGACAGGAAATCCATCGCCAGACCACGGACGAACTCACGGAGTTTTTCCGGTTCATGGACAGTCGTCATTGCGTGGTAATCGGCAATGAAATAAAATGCCTCCCCCTGCTCCTGCAGGCGTACGGCCGGTTCCATGGCTCCGAAATAATTGCCAATGTGAACAATTCCGCTAGGTTGCAATCCGGTCAAAATGCGCATAACGTGGCTATCATGCTGGCTCGCGCCCCGTAGTCAAGAATTTGCTCCAGTAAAAAAAACCATTCTTTTTTTTTGAACATTTTCCAAAAAATCGATGTCAAATGCAGTAACAGAGAACCTAGGGGAGTCTGGAAGGAGAGAGCCATGTTTCCCCCTTTATTCGGCGCTCTGTATTTCATAGGTAGTAAATAAGAGCCCCGCCGGCTTTATTTCGGCGGGGTTCTTATTTTCCCGGAGAGTTCGGTCATTCCGAATCCACGCCAAGTTTGTTCCGTCGGTAGTGATCCAGGGAAATCCGATAAAAATAGACAATTGCCAAGAGGTTAAGCATGGCACCCACGCCAAATGCCCAGTTCAAGCTCAACCATGCAAAAATCTTCCCCCCGAAAAACATTCCAGCCCCAACTCCGATATCAAAAGCCGTAAAGAACGTAGAATTCACCGCGCCCCGATGCCCGCGGTCCGCCATGTTCAGCTTCATTGTTTGAAACGTGGGGATAAAGATACCGAATCCAAAGCCGATCAGTATGGCCGATGCATAATAAATCCCCTCCAGAGGGAACAAAGCAAGCGATGCAAAGCTAAACGTCAGAATAGATAGGGAAATGACAGACAACTCCGCCACTCGACCACGATCAATCTGCCGCCCGACAATAAATCGTGAAATCAACATGCCTGCCCCCATCAAGGCATAAAACAAGCCGGCATAACGGAAGCCGTACATCTTGCCGTACAAGGCCGAATACACCGCTACGACTCCATAGGAGAAGGAAGCCATCATCACATTGACAGCCAAAGGAATACCAACACGCAGCACAAGCCGATCCAGAACACTTCCGGGCGTTTCCCGGACGGCTTCCTGACGGGGAGCTCTCGGAGCACGGATCAGAGAGGCAATCCCGGCGCCGCACAAACACAAAACCAACGATGTCCACGTAATAAATTCAAACCCGTTTTTCTGGTAGAACTCAAGACCGATCACAGGTCCCAGACACATGCCCAGCGTCATCGTCATGCCGAAGAATCCCAATCCCTCCCCACGTCGTGAAGGCGGAATGATATCGACGGCCAAAGTCGGCCCCGATGTCGTCATCCCTCCCCATATCACCCCTTGGACAAAACGTGTCAACAACACGAACAAAGCCGTCGTCGCCACAGCATAACCGGAAAAGGAGAGGGCCAGAAGAACATATACAACGATATAAATTCTTTTACGGTCCCCCGTATCGACCTTCTGGGCAAACCAGGGGCGGGATATAATGGCCGCAACCACATAAATCGACATGATCCATCCCAGCCAACCGGAAGAGACACGCAGAGTACCCGTCAAATACAAGGGAAGGACGGGAACCAGTTCAAAGAAGGCAAGACCCATCATCAAGTTGGAACAACAAGCCAGAATATAGTCGCGCGTCCACAAGGGGACTTTCTCCTCCGGGAGAGAGGTGACCACGAGCAGATCTTTAGTCCGAAACATGCGAAGTCCATACTCCACGCAGGACAAGATTCAAACCGGGATGACGTCAGTTTGCATATTTCTGGAGAAATGCAGAAACAGGCAGCGTTTTCCCTCTTTATAAAACCGGAATATTCATCAAGACTTCAGGGCGAGGAATAACATTGACAGAACAGGATCTGATGGGTGAGTATTCACGAGAATTATCGTTTCCTTTCCCCATGAACCAACGTTCTTTTTCCCATGCCGTCCGCCGGGGTGCAGCCTTGATATGGCTTCTGTTGATCCTGATCGCCGGAGTTGCTATCGTCGGTTACAACATCTATCAGAGTAAACAGCAAAAAGATAAAATAGCTCATCAGGAGAAGCTCAAGAAAGAACAGGCCCTCGCCCAGAAAAAGGCTGAAGAAAAAGCACGTATCGAACGGGAACTTCTGGAAAAGGCCCGCAAAGCCAAAGAGGATAAGGAACGCAAGGAGCGCGAAAAACAGGAAGAACTCGACCGCGAGCGCAAGGAACGCGAAGAAGAAGAAGCCGCCCGTAAAAAAGCATTGGAAGAAGAACGCCGGGAACGCGAAGAGGAAGAGGCAAAAGAAAAGGCCAAACAGGAAGAGGAACGTGCCCGCAAGGAACACGAAGCCATGATGCAAAAGAAATTCCCCTTCGCTGCCAAATACGAAAAATTCCCCATCCACTCCCTGACTCGTACTCCGGAACAAATTGCTCAACTCCTCTCGTATATCGACAAAGTTTCCCTTAAAGCCAACGCGCCTTTCACCGGGAAATCCTTTACCGGCCGAGACTGGGCCACCCCCAAGGATGTCCTGAAAAAACTCCCCGACAGACTCCTCTTCAAGGTAAAGAATCCCAAGAATCAGGATCTCAATGTCCTGCTGCTCCTCAACTCACCGCAGGCAAGGCTGGATATAGCCCAATGGATCTTCCTGAAAAATGCAGACTCCCAGCTCTTCAAAAAACTGGCATCGGATCCGAAACACGGCTCCATCGTTTCCCAGTTCATGAACAATCTGAACTGGATCGAAAGTTTCGTGTATGCCGGAGCCAATCAGAAAACGGCGCAAGGGCTCGACTTCCTCGTCAATCTCGTTGCGCACGACCCGCAAATTCCCACCAACCCGATGAAGCGAAAAATAGCGACGGCGATCGCTGCGGAATTCGGAAGGGCGGAATGCTACGACAAGGAAGGCAGCGATCCGTACAGCATGGCCAAAGTCCGTTACGACTACTTTTCCTCCAGCTGGCAAGAAGGAGAGCTCAATGCTACGTTTGACCAATTGCAGGATTGGGATATGCGCATCGTCTGCGGTACCCGTCCTCAAAACAGCGGCTTCGGTTCCGCCACCACTCTTAGGTGGCTCCGGGAAAACTGCACTCTTCAGGAGGGGTCCTATCCCATGGCCGCATGCCAGGTTCCCTACCGTCTGGAAAACATCTTCGGCGACAGTATCCACGGTCAGGACTATTACAAACCGTTCGAATCCATCTACCCCGAAAACTACAGCAAGCAAACACGCGATATCGGTTCCGTCTGCGGCGGCAATGCGACTTTCGGGACGTCTTCAGCCTGCGCCAACGGCATCGCCGCCCTTACGATGGGAGAACCCGGCCATTGCGCATTTGCCATCCGCGTGAATAACAAATGGCAACGTTGTTTCTCCATCGACTGGAAGCACAGCTGCCACTGGACCGTGTGGGGAGAAACCCAATGGTCCTTCCTGGAATTGACCCAGGATTTTTTCCAGGAAGGCTACCGCGCCAACCTGTCCATGCAGATCGCCGCCCTTGGAGAAATGATGGCCGAAACCGACAATGCCGCCAAGGCTCCCTACTTTTTCGAACTCGCCACCGACATCCAGCCGCTCAACTACGCCGCGTGGACATCCTATGCCAACTTCCTCAAAAAAGCCTTCCCCGACGACGTCGATAAATGGAAAAAACTCAATGAAGGCATCTGCCTCGGCATTGCCGGCAAACACCCGGAAGTCTGTGCCGTCACTCTGACGAAATACGTCTATCCGCGCCTGCTTGCCCTTCTCAAAGATGAAAAGGACAAAATCACTGCCTTCGAATCCTACATGAAGAATCTCAAGCAGCCGGAATCCGACAAATGGCCTCTGGACGAATTCCTCAAGCAACAGGCTGATAGCCTCTCGGCGTCCGATCCTGCAGTCGTCGCCTACTTCAAAACCCTTTTCGAACATCTCCTCAATAAACCCGCCTACGCAGCACAAACGCTCGCCTGGGCTCAGGAATACGAAAAATCCCTTAACGACGACACCCGTAACAAAGTTGCCGAGCTAGCCATGTCCTCCGTCGGCAATACAACCATGGACAAAGCCGATAAGGACAAATTGCAGGCCGCTGCCCTCATCGGTGCGGAAAACAGCCGCGACATCGACACGTTCCAGAGTATCAGCAAACAGTATAAGGACCGTATTACCGGTTCCCTTCCGGAATTCCAGCCCTTTTCAGGAGAACTGCTCTCTTCCGGCGGATTGGTCCGCTTCAGTTCCGTCTCCCAACAGTACGGAGACCCGCTCCAACACGGTGGCATCATCGAAACAAGCGGAGGCAATTTCCATACTGACAACAAAAACGAAGAAGAATGGGCCGAAGTCATCATGTCCAAACCCGGGACACTCTCCGGTATTGTCATCGCCACGACCGGAAACAACCACGACCGCCTCCACGATTGGAAGGTTGAAACCTCAATGGACGGCAACTCATGGACTCCGGCCGCAACCCTGCCTTCCCCCGTCAAAGAATCCGTTATCCGCGTTGATCTCAAAGGTAAAAACACAATAGCACGCCACATTCGCGTTGTCCGCGGAGGCAAAAAAGACTTTTTCTCGTTGCGAGCTATTCTCGTCTACGGACAAAAAGCTGCCTGACCCCCTCATCCCTTTCATCCAAACTGTTCCCATCACCATGAAAACAACGGGCATACATTTCATTTCCCGGGCCGTCCTGATTCTCCTTGCCTTCTCTTGCATGTCGGCCTGGGCGGCAGAACGTGCCAAAACCTACCATGAGGCTCTGGAAAAAGCCGGAGACGAAGGAGTTCTGATCTACCTCTACGGTCCTGACTGGAACCGTCGAAGCGTCAAAATGCTGGAGTCTTTCTGGCAAAAAAACGAACTCGAACGCGCTGCCGGCAACTCCGTCCTCGTCGCCCTGCCTATCTACCAGCGTCCCACGGACGAACAAAAGGCCGAACAAGAGGAAATCCAGTCAGGCTTCCCTCTACCTCCGCCCCATCGCTACCGCTCCAATCCTACCGTCGTCATGCTGGATAAAACCGGAAGGACTTATGCCATCCTCAGCGGGAATGATGACCTGGGCGACGGACTCTCCGGAAGCAAAGCCTGCCAGCTTATCCAAAAAAACAAGGCCCTCCTTGCCCAGCAACTCGAATTGATGAACAAGGCCGAACAGGCATCCGGACTCGAAAAAGCCAAATTAATCGGTCAAGCCAGCACGCTCGGCATCGATCCTCCCCACAATGCCGCCGAACAAATTCGGACACTTGATCCCAAGGATGAAAGCGGCTACGTCAGGCGCCTGAACTACGACCCCCGCAAATTTCAGGAAGAGCACAAGGATGCCAAATCCACAGAATTGGAGTCTCCTGTCCTGAAAATCGTCAACGACACAGCCTATTCCCCTCTCCAACGCCAGGAAACTTACTGCATCCTTATCGGCCAGCTTCGACGTGACGGCGCTGCTAAAAATGTCCTGCGAAAGCACCTCCTCGCCATGCAGCAGATCGATCCGAATTCCATGTACGGTAAAATCACTCCCAGCCTCCTTACTCAATGGTGTGGTGATCCGGCGCCCAAAACCACCGATAAAGATTCCGTCTCCAAGAAAAAACACCGCAAACGGGACAAATAAGCCTCTGCCTTCAGCCTTTTAGTCTCAAATCTCTCTCAACAATTCTGACAAACCCATGCATTGCCCTCCCGGAGGACAGCGGGTAGTATCGCAGTCATGCCCAAAATCCTGGAAATCCTTCAAATTGGCCATCCCGTCCTTCGCGAAATCAGTGCCCCCATCAAACGTATTGATGAATCAGTCCTGGCATTGTTAGCCAATATGAAGGCTACACTCGCCCAGGGAGGCATCGGCTTGGCGGCTCCGCAAGTCGGTCATCCCGTCCGGCTCGTCACCATCGACATCCCCGCCGAAGAAGAAAGCACCACTTTCATCGAGGTTAACGGTGAACCTAAAACGTTGAAGGACATCATGCCGCTCGACTTCATCAATCCATCCATTGAGCCCTACGGGCCTCAATCTCTTTTCACCGAAGGATGCCTCAGTATCACGGAAGTCTATGAACCCGTCAGCCGCCCCAGTCACGCCAAAGTACGGATGACACTCATGAACGGTCACGTAATCACCCTGGACTGCAATGGTCTGCTGGCCCGCTGCCTCCAGCATGAATGCGACCATCTCGACGGCATTCTCTTCACCGACCGCATCAAAGAGCAGCCTTAAAGAACGAAGAAAAAAGAATCTCTCATTCAATCCCCATTTCACGAGCCTTCCTCTTCAGCCAAGCTTCCCGTTCATTCAAAGCGTCCAGATGGGATTGGACATCGCGTACCCTCCTTGTGGAAACACCCCCGTTCAGTTCCTTGCGCACCCGGTCGAGTTCCTCCCGCGTTGAACGGCGGAGGACTTTGTAAAACATGCTCCCCGTCACAATCCCGTTCCTGCCTCCGTCCGCTCCGGTTAGCTCAATATACTTCTTCTGGAGTCTGTCGTAATTACTCACCAGGCGATTGTATTTCAGGGCGGCATACCTGTATTTCGAACGCCATTCCCGAGCATCTCCCGATCCCAGAGGACTTTCGAGAGGGGCCTCGCCAACGGCATCCATCACATCTCCCAGGGGACGCCCCACAACCGTGGGATCCAACATCTCATGATCATCCCCCATCTTTCGGTCGTCCGGAACATCCGCCCCTCCTGCGGCAGCCTTATCCCGTTGTCCGGCCAGAGCTAAATTCTCCGTAGCCAGACGTTCGCGTTCCATCTGTTCGAGTTTTAACAGAGTTTTTTCAGCCCGTTCGGCACGATCTTCCGCACTGAATCTCGTCAGCCGTTCCTGTTCCAATGCTTCCGAAAAAGTCTCCCCGGCCCCCTCTGTTCCAGTCACATCGTTCCTGCTTAACCTGCCGGTCACTACCCCCATGCCAAATACGGTCACAACAAGTATCGGCCATACCCAGCGCCATCCGGCACCAGCTGAAACCGGAGAAGAAGAACGCAGATGGCGGGACGAAGAAGATTCTGGCATAGATGAAATATTTCCTACCACACCCACCGCATGCAAAGGAAGCCTATCCTCACGTCAGCACGTCAAAAAACGGAATATGCTCCACCTGCGGATCAGCAAATATACAACCAGACTCGCGCCATAGATCACAGGGACCGCAGCCAGCCACCAGAAGCTTCCTACAGGAAGAACAAACTTCAATGCCACAATCACAAACGTATGGAAGCAGAAAATAAAAAACGTTCCCCGGGAACATGTCTGCAACATCCTCCGGCAAGGCAGCCGGTCCAACAAAATCCCCATGCTCAATAAGGCCAGAATCCCGGGAACAGTCAAAGGCCCATACACGACACCACCCGCATAGGCACTATACCCGGCCAGGCAGAAGTAAAACGCAACGATCCCAAAGTGAAACCCAATGGGCAATGCCTTCCAGTGCCCCGAAAGACCGGGGACACCTGCTGCCAGCATTCCAAGACAAAAATTACCGAACATGTGAGGCTTCGGCCAAAACTCGCCGCCCGCACCGACAGGAAGGAAACACAATCCAGCCAACGCCGCGGCTACCAGTACCCAACATGGCCCCCGAACCAGGAAAGAACCGACGATCATGAACACCGCCAAATCGCGGATAAACCACAAGGGAAGCAGTAAAGGCTCATGCCCGAGTCCAAATACGTGTGCCCATTCCGTCAGTGTTGCCGGCAAGGGCTCCTCGCCAGTTACCAGCATACCAGCCAAATAAATAGCATTCCATGCCAGATACGGTCCCATCAACTTCACGACCCGCCTCCCGGCATAGCCACTCCATACCTGCGGAGACGCTGCCAGTCTCGGCCCGGCAAAATACCCCGCCAGAAGCATGAAGAACGCCAAAGACGACGTCAGTGGAGAATCATTCCATGGGCACACCAGCGGAATATGCTGGATAATCACAAACAACATCGCAGGAATGCGCGCCGTATCCACCCATTCCAGGCGTTCAGTCCGTATGTCGTTCATGCAGGGCAACGTACCACACCCATCCCCGATCTGCCAAGTTCATCCCTGATCCATCCCAGGAAAGAAACCGCACAGATGCGCCAGGCCATGCCGCTATAGGTCGACGCACTCTTCCGTAATATTCTATAAATCAGAATAGAAGGAGCTATAAGATATAAGGGAAAATCAGGTTTACTTCTCTTCCTCATCCAGGTCCAGGAGAGCAGACCGTGCCGGAGAATACCCTTTTTCCGCTGCCTGGGAATACAACTCCCGGGCCTTATCCGTGGATTGCGGCACGCCATTGCCATCTTTGTAGCATTCCGCCAATGCATAGAGGGCATAGGCATGTCCGGCTGCCGCGGCTTTGGCATACCATTTGGCAGCCTCCACTTTATTCTTCGGAACACCGTTGCCTGCCTCATAAAGATCTGCCAAGGCAGCCATGGCATCGGAATTGCCCTGGGATGCCAGTTTCTTGAGGCCGTCGGCCGCTTTGGCATACCACTCCCGGGCAAGCGCTTCATTCTTACGCACACCTCTTCCTTCCTCCAATGCCCAGGCATACACAAAACAAGCAAGAGGATCACTCTGGTTCGCTGCTTCTTCAACCTGCGAAAATCCACTCCACATTTTCGACCCGACCGTATAGGAAGAACCGGCATAAACAGGGAAATCGGCCCAAACCGATGACACCGCTACAAAGACAATTCCCAAAGCCAGCATTGTTTTCCCGTAATTTTTCATCATGGTGACATGGGGTAATAGTTTCCCAATGGCAACAGTATACAACACACAGTACAGGTAGTGCAACTGAAAGTGAGGCTTCGTCGCATTTGCAACAGTATGCCAAGTTATTTCACTGCAAGAAAGTTTCTTATGGCATAAATACATGGAAATATGAACGATTTTAGTTGATCTTTCGTCTTAATCGACAATATTGTTACTTCACCCATGACGAACCAGCCAGAAGACCCTTACCCTAGATGCTGGGTTGCAAGAAAATCTTACAACCCAGTTCTCGCCGCATTATTTAGTTTGATTCTTCCCGGAGCCGGACAGGCTTACAGAGGATATGTTCTCCGGGGGATAGCATGGTGCAGTATCATTCTTCTCTGTTATTCGGTTGACTTCCTTCGGCCATTGGGAGTAGGTCTTCATCTTTGGTGCATGCTGGCAGCCGCCCTTGCCGAGGCAAAGGATTAGCAGATACGCTCATCCGTAACTAGGGGATGTCCGGCGAATGCCGGATTGCCCAGGGATTCTTTCATGTCATTCTTACAAAAAGAATGCAGGAATCGTCTTGCCTTCCCGGCATGTACCGCTAGAGTACTCATAATGACTTCCCTTCCCCGTTTATCACTGATTTGTGCAACAATATCCCTGTTCCTGTCCGGTCTTGATGCGGCAGAGCCGCCCCAACCTTACGGAGCTGTCCCTACGCCTCAGCAGGTAGACTGGCAGAGGATGGAATACTACGGATTCATCCACTTGGGCCTCAATACCTATACCGGTAATGAATGGGGATATGGAAATGAAAATCCCAAATTGTTCAACCCTGTTGACTTTAACGCCGATCAAATCGTCAAGCTTTTCAAACAGGCCGGCATGAAAGGCATTATTCTTACCGCCAAACATCACGACGGTTTCTGCCTCTGGCCAACGGCTACTACGAAACACAACATCACCAAGGCTACCTGGAAAAACGGCAAGGGGGATCTCGTCAAAGAACTAGCCGACGCCTGTAAAGCTAACGGTCTGAAATTCGGTACCTACATATCCCCATGGGATCGCAATCACAAGGAATACGGGAAAGAAGGCTATCTGAAAGATTACTACGGACAAATCCGTGAACTCCTCAGCGGCAAATACGGCAATATCTTTGAAATCTGGTTCGACGGGGCCAATGGCGGCGACGGCTGGTACGGAGGTGCAAAAACCACGCGTAAAATTCCTCAGGATTATTATAACTTCCCGGCTATCGTCAACATGATCCGCGGTCTCCAGCCCAACTGCATCATCTGGGGCGCCGGCCATGTCGGAGACGCCCGATGGGGCGGTTCCGAACGAGGACATGTCGGCTATCCGCACTGGGCTACTGAAGACACGGACAAACCGGGAAATGCGGCCCATGGCGTTCCGCACGGCAATCGCTGGGTACCCGCCGAAGGTGATACCTCCATCCGGAGCGGCTGGTTCTGGCATGAACGTTACAACAATTCCGTCAAAACGCCCGAACACCTGCTCGACGTCTGGATCAACAGTGTCGGACGGGGAGCCAATCTCATCCTCAATGTCCCTCCGGACAAACAGGGTCTCATCTACCCGTCCGATGCCCAAGCTCTTCTTGGCTTCAAAAAACTGAGGGACAAACTCTACTCCAAAGACTTCGCTCTGGGAGCCAAGGGAAAAGCCACCAACACACGTGGAAACGACAAACGATTTTCCCCCGCCAGCCTCTTCGACAACGACATAGAAACCTATTGGACAACCGATGATGGCAACAATACACCGTCCGTCGAAATCACCCTTCCCCGCAAAGCCACCTTCGACATCGTCCGCCTCCGTGAACAAATCCGTCTCGGTCAGAGGGTGGAATCCTTCCGCGTCGATGCATGGGAAAACGGTACATGGAAACAAATCATCGACGGCAAAACCATAGGCAACCAAGTCATGCTTCCTACGGCCGCCCCGGTGACGACAGATAAACTGCGCCTCACCATCACGTCCAGTCCAGCCGTTCCCTGCATCTCGGAATTTTCCCTTCTGCTCCGCCCCGTTTCCTTGCCTCAACCCTCCATCACCCGTCAGGGAGACACCGTCACCATCGACGCCAAAACAACAGGAATCATCAGATTCACGACAGATGGTTCCCAACCCACCTCGCAATCCCCAATATTCAAAGAGCCTATCAGCCTGCCCAATGGCGGCATCGTTTCGGCACGAGTCTTCGACACCGAAGGTAACAGCGGACCGGACGCCACCACCCGCTTCGGCATCTCAAAAAAAGACTGGAAAGTCATCTCCGCCACGGCCGGAACCTCTCCGGAAATGGCTATCGACGACAAACCTTCCACCTTCTGGCACACTCATGAAAACACCGGTGAAAAGAATCCACCCCAAAGCATCACCGTCGATATGGGTAAAGCCCATGCCATTTCAGCCTTCTCCTACCTCCCCCGTCAGGACAACTGTACCCATGGCATGACCGATCGGTACATCTTCGAAGTCAGCCCGGACAACAAACACTGGAAAAAAGTTGCAGAAGGCGAATTCTCCAACCTCAGGGCCAATCCCATCGAACAAATCGTTCCTATCTCCAATTTGAAGACTAAAGTCCGCTACTTCCGTTTCACCGGAACACGGGCACTGGACAAAAACCACATTTCCGCTGCGGAAATATCCCTGTTCGCCAAATAAATGCCTCCCCTCCTCCTTCTGAATGTGTCCTGCTGCCCCCTGTCATAGGACACATTCAGAAGCCGATTCTCTTGCAAATCGGAAACAAAGGAAGTAGGTTTCCCTCGCGGACAAAGCAAATTTCCGTTGATACTTCCATGAGAGAACAAACTGGAGACAAGCATGTTGAAACTGAACAGGAGCCTGTTCGCGAAACGCTTTCCAGCCATGTTCATCAATTGGAAGGGAGCCCCCAATCCGAAGCCGCCCCCCCTAAAGACGAATTCTTCGTCTTCCAACGGGAACTCGTCTCCGGCACCAAACTGGAACACTACGAAATCGACCATGTCCTCGGCAATGGAGGATTCGGCATCACCTATCTAGCCAGAGACATTTACCTCAACCGCTACGTCGTCGTTAAGGAGAACTTCCCTTCTTCCTACTCCCACCGCGACCCGTTGAGCGGCCTTATCGTGCCCAATAACCAGCACGACATTGAAAACTACAACTGGGCACTCCGCAACTTCCTCAACGAAGCCCGGACCATCGCTGAACTGGACCATCCCGGTATCGTCAAAATCCTTTCCATCTTCGAGACCAACGGCACCGCCTACTTCGCCATGGAATACATCAACGGCCTCTCCCTCGACTATCTGGGAGACCGCTTGATGACCACCGGCAAGAGATACACGGAAGACGAGATGAAAGGCCTGCTCTTCCGCCTTCTGGACATCCTGCACTACCTCCACGGCAAAGACATCTTCCACCGGGATATCAAACCGGGCAACATCCTCCTCACCCGGGAAGGCATGCCCATCCTCATTGACTTCGGCGCAGCGCGGCACGCCTCCAAACTCACCTCCCTGACCGTCCTGACAACCCACGGGTACTCCTCTCCGGAGCAAGCCCTCGGTCTCAGCAATATCGGTGCATGGAGCGATCTCTACTCACTCGGCGCCACATTTTACGCCCTCCTCACAGGCAATCCCCCGGAACGGGCGGAAGTCCGCCTCTCGACCGACACCATGGTACCGCTTCACACCATGCCCGAACTGGCGGCATGCTACACACAGGAATTCCTGCAAAGCATCGACAAAGCCCTCATGCCTCAGGTTGAAGACCGCTACGCGAACGCCGCCCAATGGATGGAATCCCTCCATCTCACCGGCAACGACGACCTGAGTACCATCAACGTTTCTCACGAAGAACTCCGCATCGCCCGCGAAAAAAACAACTGGCTTCCCCTTATTTCAACAGACTCCCACCAGCAGCAGAGCGACACGGAACACAGCCGAAAGACAACTTCACGCTCCGGAGCCAAACTCCGCCCGTCCTTTTCCTCCATCTTCACGGGCGTTCTTGTCGTTCTCATCATTGCAGTTTCCGTTTTCATCGGCGCCGACATCTTCAAGAAAGAACCCCTAGGCACCACAATCAAAGAAACCATCTCCACCATCCGCCTCGACACACCACGGGAAATGCTGAACCTCTCAGCCATCTCCATCCCGACACTCTCCATTCCTCCCGACAGCCCGTCCCTGCCCAAAAGCATCGACTCCTTCCGACTCAAATTGTCCGATACCGTCCTGGCACAATCCAATCTGCCCACCCCTAGGCCGGAAACCCTGCGCATCAGTTCCATCTACCTGAATAAAGCCGCCAATAAGCCGGACTCTCTC
This sequence comes from Akkermansia sp. N21116, assembly GCF_029854705.2. NCBI lineage: Bacteria > Pseudomonadati > Verrucomicrobiota > Verrucomicrobiia > Verrucomicrobiales > Akkermansiaceae > Akkermansia > Akkermansia sp. N21116. The sequence goes on along the minus strand of NZ_CP139035.1, from coordinate 1,953,146 downwards.
AAGTCCCTGAAAATGGACCAGCCTCTTTACCTCGTCATTCAGGACTCCGCCGGCAACGTTGTCGCACAATCCGACAATGCTGCTCAAATGGGACTTGTTCCTGGCAGGCTGACAGTCAACTATGTCTTTCCTGCCCTGCCGGAACTTAAAACCGAGGAAATTTACACATATTCCTTTCAAACGGTCAATGGTGAACAGATGCCAGTCCTCCTCTCCATGATGGACAACGGATTCGTCTCCAAAGAACAAATCCCCTCCTATCCTCACATCAAATTCATCTGTGCATCCCCCTCTGCCGGTCCCGATCCTGCTATTAAAACCATTGCAGAAGAAGAAGTTTTCCGTACTCTCAGCCAGCCCTGCGCCGACAGCCAAACCTCCATCAGCCTACTTCCGTCCACGAGCGAAAGCCTCACGCTCATCAAAACCATGGCTGCCATCGGCTACCCCGAGGCCCAATACAAAATGTTCCTTATTCTTTCCGGTGAATCAGAATCGGAAACCACCCTGCTGGAAGGCATCAAATGGTTGTATAAATCCGCTGTCAGCGGATATCCGGTCGCCCAGCGAAGACTCGGTTCCCTACTCCTTGGAGAAAAGCGCTTCTACCCCGGACTTCCCGTCAGAACAACCCTCATCCCCCAGGACTACGCCCAAGCCGCCAGCTTCCTGCGCCTGGCCACACAGCACCACGATTCCTACGCCCTTTACATGCTCGGCTTGATGAACACCCAGGGCTGGGGAACTCCGCGGTCTCTGGAAATCGGACAAGCCATGCTCGAATGGGCCTCCCGCACCAATCCTCTTTTCAAAACGGGACACCTCGACCCCACGGCAGACATCATCGGTTTCTGGGGAACACAGTACGTCAAGCCCAACACGCCGACCGTCATGAGTTTCCCACTGACAAGCAAACAAGCCCTCAGTGACGGTTCTCTCCGTATCCTCAGCACCGGCGGCAACTCGCAATGCCAGATATCCGATGTCCACATTACGCAAAATGGCAAAATCATTTCAGCCATTGCCACTCCCTACTCCCTCTTCCCCGGCAGCCTCCCCCAAACCATCAACATCAAGATTCCACAACTTGATAACTATGAAAATCTGGCTCTGGAAATGACCATCAAAACTCCGGGTACCAGTATTGGAGCCGTTCAGCTCCTCCCTGCAACACCCGATACGGCTCAACAGGCATTGCCAACAAATTCGACAGAAAATCGTTGACATTCCTTCTTGAAAACCCTATCTTCTTCGCACCCCACGGCGGGGTAGCCAAGTGGTAAGGCGACGGTCTGCAAAATCGTTATTCGCGGGTTCGATTCCCGCTCCCGCCTCCAAATTGATTTCATTTTAAAAGCCCCTATCCATTGAGATTGGGGCTTTTTTTCTTTCTCGTTCATCCAATTCGCCAGATTCTTCAGGAAACCTGTTGAGGTTTCAATATCCCTGCTATAAAACAACATCTCCGTTTCCGGAGCATCCGCGCCCATACGGGAGCCATAGCCCACAGAAACGGAGATGAACTTACGTCAGGTAAAAAAACGATTACCCTCTACGAGAACGCCGGCTTTCCCTCGTCGCCGGCGGGGAGACCTCTTCTCCTTCGCCCTCGCCGATGCGCTTCAGCGTTTCCCTAGACTTGGTAATCATGTCCTGCTTGCGAAAAACAGCAGCAAGACGACGGATCACCGTTTTATAAAAATCGTTATATTTCAGACGAGCCATGTTTTCCTCCGCTGTCTTGAGGATCTCACCCTCAAGACTTTCCCAACCCTTTGCCAAATCGGCATAGACGGAGGCAGCCTCCTCCCACTTTTTCTTGCCCTCGTAGGCCTTGCCTACCACCATCAGAGAAGCCGGGATGTAACCATCGGCAAACGTACCTATCTTGCCGGCCAGTACAGATGTTTTCTTGGCTTCGTCAATGGCGGAATCCCATTGTTCTCCCGCCAGTTTGACTCCGGCGCCATGAAGCGAATCCCGCACCTCCTTCAACGCAGCCCTCTTCTCCATCTGCTGTCTGTATTCGGAACGTAGGGCAGCCACTCCGTTCTTAATGCTGCCGACCTCCAGAATGCGGGGCATATCGACACCCAGTGCCAGCGCCGCACCTTCCGCCCGGCCTGCCCACAGGATAGCGGGTTCAAGCTGACCGTCCTGCAACTTGAGTTGGGCAATAGCCAGCATGATTTCCGGACAGAAACGAAGATCCTCGGAAGTGGAGGAACGGAAGCAAATTAACGCATCCTCCAACGTCTTGCACAGGGAGGCAATACCTGTCGTGCCGGGATTTTTCAATTCGGGTTCGATGTCAAGCAGAGAGATTACCCCCCATTCCGGACTGGATGTCAACTTGGCATTGATAAGGAGAGTTCTAGCCAGTTCCCTGCCCTTGCGAGGCTCTCCTCCTTCCGTCTGCCGGGTAATCTTGTCCGAAAGAAGGAAAAGCCCGGCCACTTTCCTAATAAGATCAGGCTCCTTCAACGCATTGATATCCACCTTACCGTTCAATGAGTCAATCAATGTCTGAACCTCCTTGGTAGCGCCACGCTTGCTTGCCAGGCCGACGAGGGCATCCGTCGCCTGGGCGACGGCATGAGCATCAAAAGCAGAACCGGCTTTCACAATGTCGCCATACAGGGATTCAGCATCGGCATCATCGCCATGTCCCGCCATGGAGCCGGCCACATCAAGCGCATGCTTCAACACGAGTTTTCGCTCTTCGGCAGGCAAAGAAGCCGAGGAAGCAAGATCCCGGGTCACCAATGACAACTGCAACTTGCGGAATTGGGAACGAAGACCGCGGTTTTCCAATTCGGCGGCCAGCAGGCGGGTCGCAGCCAGGCGGGCTCTCGGGTCCTTCATCCATGCCATACGATTTTCCCAATCGGTAGCCGCTTGGAGAAGTTCTTCATTCGATCCGCTCCACAACTCCATCATGGAGGATAATTTGTCCATTGCCTCCTTCTGGCTCTCGACCGTAATGTAATGAGGTTCCCTCCACTTCCGTACTGTCGTATAGCAATATTCAATTCCCCAATACACAAACCCGGCAATGACAAGCCATAGAAACAATTTGAAGAGGCGACGCCAAATGGGGCGCTTCCCCCGTAACCGGGATGGGTGGCTAACTCTGGGTCTGTAGGAACTCATGCAGTTTAATGAGTCAGATATAGAGGAAGGAATCAAGCCTTTTAACGGCGCAAGCGCCTTGATGGAGCGGAAATACGCGGGAAGCCCGCATCTTTCCAGCATGCATCCGCTTTATCCCTCATATTCAAACCATCGTAGCATTTTGCCATATTCTTGAGGTTTTCCGAGCGTTTTTCCCCCTCCATCAAAGGAATAACCGCCAAAAAGGTATCGACGGCCATCTGCCACTGCTCTTTTTCCATATGGGCGTAGGCCTTGCACAAAGCCGTTTCCATGAAGAGAGGATTCTCAGGTGTCGTCTTCAAGTAATCGAATGCCTTTGCATAGGCCTCCAGAGCTTCCGGAGTATTGCCGCTAAGATCATAGGCCATTCCCAGATTCTTGAAGACGCGCCCGAGGGAAACGGTTTCTCCGGGAAACTTCGACTCCCTCAACTGGGCTGCCTGTTTCAAATACAGCAGAGCCTTGACCGGATCCCCCTGTTCAAGATAGGCACGCCCCAGTCCTTCGCAAGACTGAACCTGGGCTTCCGGACAGGTTGTAAAGTCCACCGTGCGGGAAAAACACCCGATGGCTTCCGCAGGCTTGCTGCGCAACAGGTGAGTCCAGCCGATCTGATCATAAAGACAGGGCCAGAAATTGTTTTTGACATCGACGCGCCCCATGGCAACACCTTCGGCACGGTACAGGTTGGCAAGAGCCTCCTCATAGTCTCCTTGAGAGGAACGGATGCGGGCAAGGCCGCGCAAAGCGTCCAGGGTAAAACCGATGTCGGCATCATTCTTCCGCAAATTCTGCAATCCCGTTTGAAGCATTTTCTCCGCTTCGTCCAGCCGTCCGGATTCCAGAAAAGCTTCTCCCATGCATACACGGGCGCTGCCAAGATCCGACCCTCCATTTCCATCCTGTTCCGGCCAGAGTTTGAGCGCTTCTTCAAAAAGCGCTTTGGAACGGTCGGCATTCCCGCGAGTTCGTTCGATGCGAGCCATCATGGAAAGGATACGAGCCTGAACCATGCGGCCATTTGCTCCGTCCAAGGATTTCGCCTGCGCTCGGGCAATATCCAGTACTTTAAAAGCTTCATCCTGGCGATTGTCCGCCAGCAGAGCAACGCCGGCAGCCTGAAGAGCTTTGATTTTTCTGGGGGCTTGCGCAGCCTCCGTGTATCCGGCGGCAGCTCTTTGGAAGAATGAAGCGGCTTCGACCGGGCGGTTTTCACGCATTAACAAAGAAGCCGTCAAATCGGCTCGGGGCGCCCAGCGTGCAGCATCCGTAAGAGGGGCATCCGCAGGCATCAATTCATTCAAGAGTTCCAGGGCATCATCGGTTCGTCCCTGAGTCAGCAAATCGCGCCCCAGTCCCCAGGACACGTCGCGGAACAGAACGGGGTCGTGAATCCACGACAGGCGCTCCTTCCTGTTTTTGACAAGACTGGCCAGAGAATCGGGGCCGGAAGCAGATTCCGACATAAAACCGGCCAGATTTTTCATCGCCTTCTCATCGCTTTGGAGAATCACTTTCTGCTGGGGCGTCGCGGCCCCTTCCTCCCATCCCTGATTATATCCCATGCGGAACGTCCCATACTGCAGAGTGGCAACCACCAGAACCAATCCGCCGACAATCATCCAACGAGTACGACGGGAAAGAGGGATCAACTGTTCCATATGACCTTGCATGCAGAGGTTAAGACACCGTTTCATCCCGTGAAAATCAAGCTTAAAAAGGGTCTTCCCATAGCTTCCCATACAAGTTTTTTATCATCATTCACTTTAGGAACGTCTCTCTCGTCCAAATCCCAACTTGCTAAAAACAAAACATTTTCCATCTTTTCTCCGGGGCTGTCCACGAGAAGGCTTGAGCCTTCCCGCGTTCGCTGGCACAATACAACCAAGCTCCTTTTCCTATGCGTTCCTTCATCGCCCAATGCTGCGTAGCCGGTATCACCGAATGGGTTGTGTGCCCCGGGGCACGCAACACGGCCCTGCTGCAAACCCTTTCCACATGTCCCGGACTAACGGTCTGGACCCACTTCGACGAACGATCCGCCTCTTTCTTTGCTCTGGGCCGCATTCAGGACACAGGGTTGCCCGTAGCCGTCATCACGACTTCCGGCACAGCCGTTGCCGAACTCTATCCCGCTATTGTAGAAGCCTACTACCAAGCCCGCCCCCTGCTCCTCATCACGGCGGACCGCCCCGCCGACTTCCGGGGCTCCGGAGCACCCCAGGCCATCGAACAAGCGGAAATGTTCGGTATTTACGCCCCTACGGTCGACATTGAAAAACCGGAGGATATCTCCGAATCGCTGGTAGAAGACACATGGGACTACCGAAGCCCCCTCCACATCAACATCTGCCTACCCGAACCCGACCTCCATCCTTCCGCCCGCGTCGAAGAATTTTATCCGGCTCCTCCTCCGGAAATCGAATACCCCCGGCCGGCTCTGGCAGACCTTGCCACCGCACTCCGTACCCGGGGAGATCGTGGCATGGCCCTTCTGATCGGCGGACTCGACCCGGACGAACAGGATGCCGTCCTCTGGCTTGCCCGCGAACTGAAAGCCCCCGTCCTCGCGGATGCCACCTCCGGCCTCCGCGAACACTTGGATGAACTCTGCCTCCGGGATGGAGACGCCGTCCTGCGCGCCACCCCTCCCCCTCTCGTACTACGCCTTGGAGATGTCCCCGTCGGCCGGTTTTGGCGCGACCTGGAGGATCTGCCCGGAACCGATGTCTTCTCGATCACTCGCACGGGATTCTCCGGCCTTGCCCGTCCCTCATCCGTCATCTGCGGCAACATTGATGCCGTCATCCAGGCGCTGGGAGACATCGATGCCGCCAGTGACGGCATGAACTTGCTTCGCGAATCCCGGAAACGCGAATCCCTCATCGAAGAGGCCATCAATGCCTGCGAGACCTCGGAACCCGCCCTCATCCGTGCCATTTCCCAATATGCCTGCCTGGCCGATTCCGTTTTCCTGGGCAACTCCAACGCCATCCGGCTCTGGAACGCCTACGCCCAGCATCGCATCCCGACCTCCAATGTCCGGGCCAACCGCGGGGCAAACGGAATTGACGGCGAAGTGTCCACCTTCCTTGGCAACTCTGCCTGCATGAAAGAAAGCTGGGCCGTCATGGGCGACCTGACCGTCCTTTACGATGCCAATGCTCCTCTCCTGCTTCCGCAACTCGACCCCGGGAGGAGAATACTCGTCGTCCTCAATAACCGTGGAGGAGGAATCTTCCGGCGCCTCCCAGGAGGAAACGCCCTCAGTCCCGCCATGGAGCGCATGCTTATCCAGCCCCAGTCCGTTTCCTTCCAACACGTCGCCTCCCTCTGGGATGCCGCTTACATCCGCATCAACTCGGCGGATGAAATCGGCTTGCTCGACGAACTGCCCGAAACCGGATTCGCCATCGTCGAACTTGCCCCGGAACACTCCCAGACGGAAGCATTCTACCGCATGCTCGGACGATAAAGCCATATCACCGCTCCCTCCATCGCCACTTCCAGCCCCAATGCCTTCATGACGAATCCACATGCCAGCAAGCCCATTATCTATAAAGACAGGTACACCGGCAAAGAAATCCGGGAACAAGTCATGGCGGAAGCCGCCCTACGCTGGATCTATGGAACCACGACCGGCAAAATCGCCCTGCACGGTCTCATTAAGAGAGCCATCTTCTCCCGTCTTCTGGGCTATATGAAAAATCGTCCCTCCAGCAGGAAGGACATCAAACCGTTCATCGCCGAATACGGCATTCCCATGGAGGAATCTATCCTCCAGGCACACGAATTCGGCTCTTTCAACGAATTTTTCTACCGTCGTCTCAAACCCCAGGCCCGCCCCGTCCATCCCAGCTCGGACACTGCCGTCTTCCCCGCCGACGGCCGTCACATGGGCTGGCAATGTGCCGCCGACATGCGCGGAGTCTTCATCAAGGGACAAAGCTTCGACCTTCCGGCCCTTCTCGGCAGCCGGTCTCTCGGGGAACAATATGCCGAAGGCTCCGTCATCCTCTCCCGCCTGTGTCCGACAGACTATCACCGATTCCACTTCCCCACGGACGGAATCCCCGGGAAAGCCCGCACCATCCCCGGTCCTCTCGCCAGTGTCTCCCCATACTGTCTGCGCTGCCGCCTCTCCTGGCTTTGGACCAACAAACGAGTCCTCACCCTCGTACAAAGCGCCGAATGGGGCCAAGTAGCTATCCTCGAAGTAGGAGCTACCGGCGTCGGAGGCATCAAGCAAACCTATATTCCCGGAGAACCCGTCCGCAAAGGAGATGATAAAGGCTATTTCTACTTCGGAGGTTCCACCGTCATGACGTTCTTCGAACCGGGGCGCATCCGCCTCGCCGACGACCTCCTCGAAACCTCCTCCCGCCACATGGAACTCTTTGCCCGGCAAGGCGACATCATGGGCTTTGTGACTTCCTACTAAATTCAATCAATTCTCATGGCGAAAATACTCCCTCTGCTTCCCCCTACACGGAAGAAGACGGTGGCGGGTCCTGAACGTGAACGTACATCGTATCGCGGATATTCAACAGCAGGTATTCCCGGGCATCCATCACACAGGTCAGCAAGGCTCCTCCATCACGTTTGATCACAAACGGTTTGACGAAATTATCGCAAAACAGCCTGTTGCCGCGTCTTTGACACTTGAACAGGAAATTACCGATTCTCAGAGATACCTCTTTCGGGATTTCTTCCGGTTCGCGACCATTGCATTCCAGAAAAACAAACTTCCCGCTCTCATCCTTTCCAAAAGCTTCCACTCCATAACTCAGCCACTTCACGACAAGAAACTCATTGTCAAAATACAATACATGAAAATGCCGTGTCTCGGGTTCATTGAGAAGATACCCATTTCCTCCGAAAAGGATATATGATCTTTCCCAAATAGGGTGTTTCATCCGGACGACATATTCCCAGCAAGCCTCATCATCGCTGATTGTGTAATTGCAAAGCTTGAAACGCTCCGACAAATAAGCCTTGTGCTCACTGGAACGCATCATGGAAATTGTGGAAGCATTGATCAGGAGATGGAAGTTGCCGAATGAAGACTCGTTCCTGTCGAACAATCCATGCCGCTGCATGAGCATATCCAGAACCTGGTCTTCATTCTGCCCGAACTTGACGCCGGAATCCAAGCCATACTCTTGTGCCAATTCCGAGAGTTTTTCGCTGTCCTTCTCACAATCCGCCAATTCCTTCATCACGGCTTTTGAGAAGATGGATACATTTCCAATAACATTGCTGTTGTGACTGCCGGTTACAAGCCCGCCATAATCTGTCTTCGTCAAAGAATTTCTGCTATAAACCACGGAAGAGTAATCTGCCGGATATTTTTCATGCAATTTCACGCAATCTCCAACGTACGACAACGAATAGAAATCATCATCGTCAATCTTCACGAACAAGTCGAATTCATCCAGGTCCACATCACGGATGGGATCAATCATATTGGATAACTGATTCTTGTTGGGAAACAACCTCAAAACGAGCTTTCCACTGTCAATAAATGGCTTGAACTCATTCAACAAATACACATTAAACTGGTATTCATCCAGGCCCTTGACGGCAAAGAACACACGACAGTTCTCGTAATTCTGCATCAAAGCCCAGTACAACTGCCGCACAAGGTGCTCAAAACGGTTGTAGGAACAACAGATGATAGCAACACGGGGATGCTCCGGGAGAAATGGCTCCGCCTGGAAATCGAGATTGAGCCTGCTCAAAGCTTCGATCACGGACTCATCTTCGATTCTTGATGAGACAACCTTATCATTCCACTTGATGAAAAAGAGCCTCTCGCCCTTTCTCTCAATTTCTCCCAGAAGATAACGGTTCTCATTTCTTTTCCGGACTGCATAGGCATGACCTTCACGAACATAGCAGGAAATATCCCCGCTCGTCACTAAAGCTTCCCGGTCATAAACGCGGTAAATCATTTCCATCTCCGGCATCTTCAACCAATGAGACGTAATCACATTGTTTGATTCCAGAGGGAATCTGAATTTGTCGTGCGAAAACCGCTTATCGTCGCAATAATCCAATCCACGCTCCCGGCAATAATCATAAATCAGGAGATCGTCACATCCGCGTACCGGCAAGTGTGCCTCGACAATTTCCTTGACCCTCTTCCTGGAAATCAACAGCCCCGCACCGCCGGAAATCGTCATGCGATTGTCGTATCCGGCACTGATAACTTCTCCCCGCAATCCGACATCCTCCTCATCATCAACCAGGCGGCACAAACGCGCCAGATCGACAAAAGTATCGTCATCGCAATCGAAGATATAATCGAACTCCTTGTTTTCCAGGGCATATCGAAAAATCCTCCAATGTTTGTCGGGCAAATACTCATACTTGTCGGAACAATCCACCTCCACAAGGTCATCCTCCGCCTCCATTGGAGTATCGCCATCCGGCTTTCCATAAAAAAAGACATACTCTACATTGAGGTTCTTCTCCCGGATATCCCGGAGCCAGGTCTTCCTGAGAGTTTCACGTCGCTTCCGGTAAGCTCTGGCCGTAGCAATCGTAAGTAATATTTTTTTGTGCATCATTCACGTTTCCTATCCAATATTCCGTTTCATCATCATGCGGTACAGCCCGCCAATAGTCCGGGCTGTCGTAAACAATCAGCTTAATACATATCCCCGGAAAGGACTATTCGCTTTCTCAATAATCGGCAAAATCAATTGATAATCGTCTCGGATCTTTTCATAGGAAGGATCCGTCGATACCAGTCGCAAATCCCGACGGGATGGCTCTACTTTTTCCTTGAAGCCTTCCTTCGGAATTTTCAATTTATATTCAAACGATGATATCTTGTCGTGATCCAAATGGACGATCTTCTTATTCCCGGGCGGATTTTCAACAAAACTGAAATCTACCCAATAATTCACATCAAACCCGATATTGCACAAATCCGGAGAATATAAACAATTGTCGTACCCACAGCTTATTCCACATCCGTTCATATAGATTTTCCCATCCACATACGGCGTCGTAAACCAATGGTAGGCATTAATTTTATAGGCACACGAAGGATCCTCCTCCATCCTCCTTGTTAAAATATCATAACGTTCCTCCAACCTTCCCGGAACATAGATCTGGTCACTGTCAATCTTGGCAAACACGACTTCTTTCCTGTCCAGACCCTTTAATGCCGCATTAAAGGCAAATTGAGTAAACATCCCAAAGTTTTGGAAATTGTGCTGTTTCTCCTCGTGGCGTGTCTCATAATAAGGATGACCAACAAAATAGGTTCTGAAGGGATAATAAAATAACTCGATATCGCACACCTTATCCAATTTGAATTTATTGACCGCATAGCGCACAGCATCAACCGAACCATCGTCGTTTGAACCGTCGTGATAAACAACCGCAATCCTGTCATAAAATTCATACGTCGATAATAAACAAGGTATGATCGTATCAACATTCCTGAACAACCTTAACATTCCAGCCTTTATCATAATTTTATCAATCGTTTGATGTTTAGATAAATCTATTTGTTCAACACGCTAGAAACACTTCCTATCACCATTCGAAGCAATCTTGACAAACAATGGAAAAAACGCACTATATAAAATCAATGTACACGGCACTAATATAAGCGGAAAAGTCGAACTAGCAAAGCGACCGTCAATAATTCCTAATTCTTTACAAATACCGAAAATAATGACCCCACATATATCGCCACAAAAAATAACAGAGTACCAATAAATACTTTTCGCCTTTTTCGAAAATTTAAAATCATATAATCCATATATACGAATATTAAATTTAAGGAAAATAGGAAAAGAACCATAAAAAAATAAATATAAAATAAATTTATACGGATCAAATTTAAAATCAATCATTGATATAAAATAACATAATATAAAATCAACAAAAATAAATAATACCAACTTCACTATTATTAATAATGCAAATTTCATATATTTATAATTTTATTCATAATCATACGCAACAACTTGAATTATTGCACATTTGTTCTGCATCTGACCTAGATTTTCTAAAAGTTTGATCCCTGCCAATTACCTGTCCATGCCCCGGATTTGCTCTAAAAGGGAAATGTAGTGTGTTCATGGTTAATCAGGTATGTAGGTCTCTATTTTTACTTATCCCGATAAAAAAATAGTACTTTATATGTTTCCTTGTCGATTAAAAAGCAGAAATTACATCCCCCTAATTTGACTTTTTTATCATCGGAAGGCTTCTTTTTTACTGTCGCAGTGATACAATTTTCTAAATCAATATTTAATTTTTTTTGCTTTAATAATTTTTTTAAAAGCAATAGCATCAACCCATGATATATTCTTGTTTACGACGATTTCTATATTCTCCCATTCTTCTTTTTCTTTTATTTTATTGTCCCAATACTCATTTAAAGATTTTTTCTTTACTAATTTCAGCATTGAGATCAATGCTCCTATTTGAAGAAAACGCTGGAGGAATCATAATTGCAAGTAAGACGATGAGAAAATAGATTTTTTTCATATATTTAATAGCTGTTAATTCCAATTTTTTTTAGGAATTACATTATCATTGTTGTGATTATACATTAAGACCTTTCCTAATGGCGTGCCAAGATATCCATCTATGTCATAAAAGTTTGCATAGTTGAAGTCTGCATTTGAAAATTCTTCAGTCTCATATTCCCTATCATCTAGACCATCTCCATCATTGTCTATGAAAGCCCCATGCGTGTGCCAATACGCGATTTCAAGATAGCATTTAGGACATGGCGCGTCATGGAGAATACAAGAATTAATGTTTCCTGGAGCTTCAGTATATATATATACGGATTTCCCTTTTCTTTTGCATATCAATCCACAATATTCTTGGTCATTATTAATCGAATCTTGAGACCACTTCTGTATGGCGGCTCTCGCTGCGGATGACTGATTAGAATAAAGCCCCAAATAATCTATGTATAAAATAAGAGAATTATTGACAAATTTATAAAGATTAATATCCCCATTTTCTCCTATAGGATCTCTATTCACCCACCTTCCATCCAAAGGATTCAGGTGCCTATAATTGTAATACACCAATCTCAATGCTCGCTTATAGATTCCAAAAAGGATTGTTTTCCCCTTGGCTCCTCTTCCTCGTTTTCCTTGTACTCTTCTCGCACCCAGGTAACACTCATCCAATTCAAAGATCCCATTACGGCAAGTATTTTCCTGTTCGCAAAGTTTTGCCAAACGTGTACGTAACATCTTAAGGATTCTATTGACTGTATTGTAATTTAGACCTGCAGGAGCAGTAATTTTAGTTGTTTTCATATCGATAAATAAACATACGAATGAGACAGCTGAATTGATACCCTGAAATCCGTGAATGGAAAATATATTCATCAAGAATATATTATAAATATTATTGAATTTACTCAGCTAGTCATGAGACTTAAATTTTGTTTGCGTTTTTATTATTAGTTGAATTGAAAATGCAATCTACCATTTCAGTCATTATTTAAACAATTTTTTCCTTTTATCAACCAATCACTGAAAGAATCAAACAACTCATTCCATTTGTCTTCTCTCTCAAATATATCAGGAATTGGATACATTTCCATATTTAACCCATTCTTTATTTTAGTCCTAAAAAAATTACCTTTTTTCATATAATAGATAAAATCAAAAACGTCCTTTTTTATAATTTCATTAGACACAAGAGAGTGCATATTATTTTCGAATTCAACATCTCTTTCCATACATCCAACATTGACTCCTATCCAATAAAGAATAAGAGTTCTAGAAAAATCTTCAATAAATAAACTCCTATCACTATCACTTGAGTTTACATATGTTTCAGAAAATTTATCTAAATATATTTTAAACATTTTCTCTATTATACAAAAATAAAATCTGATTTCCTCTCTAGAGGGATTTCCTCCATCATAACTCATTACATTTTTTTCTTTATCACTTGAAATCCAATTATCAAATTTTGAAAAATCATCAAATTTATTATTTTCCTTAAATTTATCTTTTAGCAATATATTTAAATTCTTTCCATTGTTTTCATTACCTGAAAAAAAACAATCACCACGCACAACAATATTTAGCACCGAATTTAAATTAAATATATAAAAATTACTTTTGTATTCATACGATTTATTGTAAAATTCAATTATGTTTTCTAATAAAATTTCTAAAACCTCATTTTCATCGAATTTATTAAATAAAAAATATTTTCCCTTACTGTTTTCGTCATGATTCTTAATATTATTAAGAATAAGATTGGGAAAAAACACCCCCCAATAATAAGCTAATCCTGACGCAGACTCGTAGAATCTTGATTCCAAATAATCTTGAGTTGAAATAAACTTTTTTTCTTGATTATAGAATAACTCGTATTTTATCGCATAGGATCCATTTACATTAAACAATAATAAAACTAAAAAAACAATAATTTTCATTATTTTATTTATCACATTCATTTTTTATTTTTTCATGGATTTGATTTGCAGCTCCCAGCATAGCATCCATCATTGTTTGAGTTAATATATCAATAAATCCCATACTTCCAGTTCCCATATCAACTTTTTTTGATCCCTTAAATTTTTTCTTAACATTTTTTCCTTTCTCACAACAACATCTTTCAATTTCCATTTCAGCTTTAACTGATCGTAATGCTACCCCCCCAGAAGATGCAGTTGCCATAGCTCCCATGATTTTAACAGGAAGCTTTATACTGCCAGCTAAACTCATAGTTGGCATCTTAATATCTTCCTTAGGATTTTCAGCTATTTTCCCCATAATATCCTTTGCACTATCTTCTGCTTCTCCTTCTATAGAATGTTCTTTTTCATTCATCATAATAAATATCAAAGAAGCTTTTGTTAGTTCCATTTTTCCCACATTAGATCCATCACAATCAAGCAAACCAAGAAAATCAAAATGATTCATACAATTATTTTTTGAAAAAACATACTCATAAAATGAGCCATCCATAATTCCAAGAGGATCTCTACTCGTCCACCTTCCATCCATAGGATTCAGGTGTCGGTAATTGTAATACACCAATTCCAATTCCCTATCCATAACCTCGCTCGAAAACCCAATGTAACCTAGTGTTAGATCGCCTGTTTCATTCATGATAGCACCGTAAGGAGTATAATCGAAGCTTGCCTCAATACTACCTGTCTCGGTAATCCATTCGGTAATGTTCTTCACGAAGTCATGTACGGCGTAATAGAAGTTTCCGTTCCTGATTTGCGCCAAAGGACGCGTGGCAACAGTTTCGGTAGGATTCCATAGAATGACGTGTTGTATCTCTGTTCCCCGGATCGCGGCTGTTTGGAGGTAGCCGTTATAGTGGTACATTTCATCGAATTCCAGTTTGCCATTGCGCTTCAGAATTTTGTGAGTTCTTCTACCCATGTAGTCGTAGGTGCATTCGATCACGAGCGTACCGTCGGAACTTGAAAACCGTACGGGACGATTTTCAGCGTTATACACCACATTCCAGATTCCCGTTGTTGTCCGTATCCTTGTCTGGTTGCCGTCCGCATCGTAAGTGGGAATGAAGACTGGCTCTTCCTCCTTACCAATGCTTGTGTACTGGTTCAAATTATTGGAAAGGTAGGAGGTGGTTTCTTCAAACTCGTCCGACGATTTTCTGTTGCCAATGTTATCGTAGGCATAGTTGAAAAGATTTCCTCCCAGATTAGCCGAGCTCAATTCATTCAACGAGTTGTAACCAAAGGTGTCGTTGCGCGTCACACCTTCGCGGATTTGCGTTCTCCCTGTCGGTCTTCCAAGCAGGTCATAACTTTGAGCACGACTACAAATGACGTTGTCGTCTGCAGTATTGCGACACTGGATGCCGGATAAAATGTCTCGCGACACTTCGTAGGCGTATTCCAAAGAAAGCGGATCCGGGAAGTTGATTGAAGAAACGTATTGACTCCCTGCCAGATAATTGAATTGAAATGCCCGTTCATTCTCCTGACCGGGATTGTAGATATATCGCGACAATTGCCCCAATTCGTTGTATGAAATTTTAGTCTCATAGATGGAGATATTCTCACTCCCGCTCCTCGTTATTTGTAAATTGTCGGAAACAATACGTCCCCATTCGTCATAAGCACAAATATGGTAGCTTTCATCCTCTCCTAAGAAATAATTTTCCAAGGACAATTGATTATATTCATTGTAGACTTTTATTTCGCAATTAATCTCATTTCCCGTCCATATTTCCACAAGCAAGCCGAGATTATTGTACACAAACGTACGGCTGGAGGTTTCATCGCTGTAAGATATCCCCGTCATGTCTCCCGTTAAGGGATCGTAAGTATAGGTGATGACAATGCCCCTTGCCAGGGTATGTGTACTCTGGCGGTTCATGGCATCGTAGGTGTACACGAGCTGGGAGTTGTCCGCGTAGGTCTTCTTCAATTGAAGTCCCGTCGCCTCATCATACGTCCAACTGGTCGTATCTCCGTCGGTGCGGCTACTCGGATCTGTCGTGATCACGCTTCCCGGCACACGGAATGTCGTCAGACGAATCATATGATCCATCTCATCATAGCCGAAGACGGCTGGCTTGATAGCCGTACCATATTCCGATGTCTTGCGTCCCCGGATGTCGTAGGCATAGTATGTCGTATTCCCCAGGGCATTAGTGATGCAGGATGGCAGATCAAAACGCTCATCATATCCTGTCACCGTGACAGCTCCCGCCGCATCTGTCACCTTGATCGTCCTCCCATCCAGATCGGCTTCCGTCACGGTCGTGTTTCCGCGCCCATCCGTACGGGAAATCGTCATGCCGGTCATTGTATAGCTCCTGCTCTGCGATGTCTCAATACCGACATTGTCGGTTGCCTGTCGAATCCAGCCATCAACGACCACCGAACACGCCACCAAGGTCGACGTCGGAATCTTGAGATATTGCATTCGCTGGGTTGGGGCGGCGTATTCCGACCACTCTTCCGTAATTTTTCCGTAGATATCCTTCGTTTCCTTCCTGCTTTCCAGAGTCGGGCTTAAGGAAGAAACGAGTTTCGAGACAGTTTCAACCAATGGATCCCCGTTCTGGTTGTATGTCGTCGTCGAAATCGAATCATAAACCCCATCCGCACGGGATTCGTATGCCCGGGAAGTTTGTTCTACCCGGGAGTTCTGGGGGGTGGGAACATCCTCCAGAGCTAAGGTCCGTTTGGAGACTTCCCCCATCACATCGTACTCGTACAGGGTAGGAGCCATCTGCCCCGTCCGGCTTCGCACGAGCTGCCCCAGGGCATTGTAGCTATGCTCCGTCACGATCCATCCTCCCTGCGTATCGGCCCGTTCCTCACGGATCGTTTCTCCGAGGCCATTCCTGGTGGTACGCGACACGGCTACCCATTGACCACCGGACGTCTTCGCCGATACCGTCGTCCGGATACCATCCGCAACGACTTCATAACCGTAGCGAATGTTTCTCTGCCCCGTACCGCTTTCCTCCCATGGAGTTCCGTCGGGATTGGTGATCGTGATCAAGGTCGCCCCGGACGGAGCCGTCCGAGTCGTGGTTCGCTGCGCTTCATTGTATGTCCATGTCGTCACCCGGCCCAAGGCATCTGTAGAATAAATTACCCTCCCGATTCCGTCGTAGCTTCTTGCCTTCCGAGTCGTCATCGCTCCGACATCCCGGCGTTCCTCACGAATACGCCCCGCCGCATCGCGCATGTAGGATACAATCGTTTCCGGCGTCGTTTCTGTAGCAGCCCGAATCGTTTCGATCAGTTGGCGTGCCGTATTGTAACCGTATGATGTCATCACGCCATCTTCATCGATCTTGCGCAAGGGGCCGCAACACATCCATTCGGCGGTCGATTCACGCCCATTGCCGAGCGTCTTTCGCGTTACATTGTGTTCGAAATCATACTCGTAATCGGCTGTCGCCTTGAGCTTCCAGCCCGTTGCAACAAACACATAATTTTCTTCACGAATGGTATCCCCATTGGCGGCAATATAGCGGACTCTGCGTTCGCTGCGTCCGGAAACAACTTGCCCATTGACAGCCGTTTCCATCGTTTCCTTCCAAACAGCCCCGTATTGCAAGGCGCGTTCGTATGAGTAACGCCTTTGAACACCATTGTGATCCTGCTCCAGCTTCACATGTCCGCAAGCATAGGAACACGCCGCCAATTCTCCATAGGTCTCGCGAATTGAGACGCGGGGACCAGTCACCCCCAGCCCCGTTTGAGTCACCGTCGTGCGGTTCACTTGCGGAGAGTCGCTATAACTGTATGACTTGCGGGACAATTCCGTTTCTTTTCCATCTTCCGAACGAATCAATTCAACCGTCAACAAGGGGCGGCAGTCATTGAAGCGCAGATTCGCATACGTCGTCCGAATCACCTTCTCGTCAGAGCCAGAACTCCATGGAGAGGCTTCCAAAACAACCCGCCCCTGCTCATCGTACTCGTAGCGCGTGTAGCCTCCATCGGATTTGATTTCCAGTGAAGGGCGGAATTGTGCATTGTGGATCCATGTCGTCGTCCTGGAAGCGGACGAGCCATAGCCCTCCGTCCGGCTGACCGTCAGCCAGCCTCCGGCGGAATTCTTCTTCACCGTACGGACACAGGAAACAGGAGCCACATCGTCGATGCCGCGGACAGTTCTGATCTCTTCCCACATGCCGCCTGGAAGGTAATTGCGGGCAAAGGTCTTGATGATGCGATCATCTCCCTCTCCTGTCGTAACCGTCACCAGGCCATCCTCAACTCGGCGAAGCACTTGCGTCGCCGGTTGCCCCGCGCGCTGATTGATGATTTTCATCATTTTGGCGGAGCCATCCTGCCAGCACTCATAGGAATAGGTCTTGAATGGAGTGCCGGACGCCGAACGCCCCGTACGGGCATCGCCGGTAACCTGATTCGCGGGATAGTGGTTGATGACAAGCTTGTTGAAACTGCGTTCCAGCAGGAACAACCCCTGCGTGGAACTCCAGATGGAAGTGACTTCTCCGTCGGTATCGCGCGTCACCTGAAGCCGTTCGGCGTATTCATCTGCCGTGACAACCGCTCCGGAACTCGTCGTGGTGGAGACCACCTTGCCTGTTTCCGCGGAAAAACGGCGTTTGGAACCATCTGCCATCACCTGGCAAAGATAAGCAGGGTTATCATTCGTGCAGGGTGTCAGATCGCTGTTGAGAAGCTGGACGAGCGAAGTATCCCGACGGGAAATTCCCTGGCGTTCCGCCCGGTCGGACTGAGGAGCAGCCTTGTAGTACAGGCAACGACCGGAAGCCTTGAAAATCGTTACCTGACGGGAAAAGGCATCAAAACTCGCCGTCCATTCCATCTGACTGTCAAAACGGAAAGGAATGGCAGGAGCATCCGGTTCAGAACTGCGTCCCGCCCTGAAAGAAGAAGGATTGGATGGGTTGGGAGTCCCGCCAACCTTGCCGGAACTTTCGCAATTATCCGGCTCATCACCGTCTTCAATGGGGAGAGTCTGCCCCGTATCGCCATCACCATCTTCACAATCCTCATCATCACAATCGCATGGCTGACAGTCATCGTCATCCGGAGGAGGATCACTTGAGGAAGAAGAACTACTGCTGCTTGACGACGAACTGGAGCTGCTGGACTCGCTGCTACTTGATGAAGAGCTCGAACTACTCGACGAACTCGAACTGCTCGATTCACTACTGCTGCTACCGGACGAGCTCGAACTGCTTGATTCACTACTACTACCGGACGAACTCGAACTGCTCGATTCACTACTACTACCGGACGAACTCGAACTGCTCGATTCACTACTGCTGCTACCGGACGAGCTCGAACTGCTTGATTCACTACTACTACCGGACGAACTCGAACCGCTCGACTCACTACTGCTGCTACCGGACGAGCTCGAACCGCTCGATTCACTGCTGCTACCGGACGAACTAGAACAGCTCGATTCACTACTGCTGCTACCGGACGAGCTCGAACCGCTCGATTCACTGCTGCTACTGGACGAACTCGAACCGCTCGATTCACTGCTGCTACCGGACGAACTCGAACCGCTCGATTCACTGCTGCTGCTACCGGACGAACTCGAACCACTCGATTCACTGCTGCTGCTACCGGACGAGCTCGAACCACTCGATTCACTACTGCTGCTAGACGAACTCGAACCGCTCGACGAACTGCTACTCGACGATGATGAACCACTACTACCCGATGAGCTGGAACTACTGCTTCCAGGACCTCCTCCAGACGAACTGGAGCTACTACTACTGCTTGACGATGATCCATCCTGGCTAATAAAGCAACGTCCTCTGACGGCGCGTTCCGTATTAAAATCAGCCTCGTCATCGAAGGCTTGAATAATCCATTCTCCCGATCGATCCGGTCCCTCATTGAGGCCGCAAATCACCGGAATCCTCCCCCCCGGGCATTCTTCACTAGAATAATACAAAGGTACTGCCCAAGGATATGTTCCTACATCTTCCCGGGCGATGCGGAAATGAAGGGCATTCGTAGAAACACTGAAATAGTGCTCCGAATCCCCAATCTCTGTAAATTCATAATAGATTGGTTTGATGGTAATAAACAGAGGCTCTTTTTCTGAAGAGGCGTCGGATGGAGAAAAATTGGACGGGGTCATTGATGTAAGATGGTTAAAATCAGGAAAACACAACAAATCAAACCCCTTCCGGGACTATACCTACTCCCACACACAAATCACATGAAGTCAAGAGATAAAATTTATTTTCCAAAATTTCAGAATTACACGCAAATCCCAAAACTCATTTTTATCCCGGCGAAATATACTCGTCCCTATTGGGGCACAAAAAAACCGGCGGGGAGAACCGCCGGTTGACTATTTGATGATAGATTGGGTAAGAGGGGACATACCTTTATTCGGAAGCCTTGTCTTCCTCTTTCTTTGCGTTTTCGGATTGCTCTGCAATCATGGAGGCTATTCTGCGTCTATCGGCGGACTCCCGTTGAGTCCTGCTCATGAATAGCTTGTTATTTCTCTTAATCATGTGTCTGTATGTTCTCATGGTTTGTTTTAATGTCAACAGTTTCCTGCGTGACCGTTTCGTCACATCGTGAAAACCGCTTGTTCAAGGAAGCGCCCCGTCTGGAATTGACTCCGGACGGGGCGCAGCCTGAAAGGAATGGAGATCAATTTCAGGCGGTTGCCGCCTCGTAGCGGGCCTCGACGTCGTCCCAGTTGATGAGCTTGACGAAGTTTTCGATATAAGCTGCTCTGTTGTTCTGATGCAACAGATAATAGGCGTGTTCCCAGACGTCGCATGCCAGCAGAGGCACCAGTCCGGGGATTTCCAGATTCTGGTGTTTTTCCGCACCGCAGACGACGAGTTCCCGTGAAACAGGATCAATGCCAAGAATAGCCCAGCCGGAACCTTCCACACCGGCGGCAGCGGCTTTGAACACCGTCAGCATGGCAGACAGGGAGCCGAACTTCGCTTCGATGGCAGCAGCCAGAGGACCAGCGGGCGCCGCTTTCGGGGTGGGCGTCATGTTCGTCCAGAAGATCGTATGCAAGGCATGTCCCGAGGTATGGAAGGACAAGTTACGCACCGTGGGGGTTGTCAACGCGGCATCCGCCGTCCCATCGGCAATTTCCTTGAGTTTGGCGGCAGCGGCATTGGCACCGGCGACGTAGGCTGCATGGTGCTTGTCGTGGTGGAGCCGTACGGTGGCTTCGTCCATCAGAGGTTCCAGCGCATCATAGGCATACGGAAGAGGAGGCAGAACATACTTGCCATCGGCATAACCGATATGCGAGGGGGACTGAAGCGGATTATTCATGATGATCGTTTATAGTTTGGTGTTTGTTAAATTCCGGAGTCTCTCGACAGCTTGCGGGAGGCTATGGTAGCCCCGCCTCTCGCCGTTTGCGAGGTATCCATGAGGTGAACTTAGGAGATGAGACAGCCCGATATCAAAAAAGGTTCAATTATAATGGGACTAATTTTTCTTTTCTTCATCTTCCAGGTCTTTCCGTATCTCATGGAGAAGGTACGATTTTGGAGTTCATGTCCATCGTTGATATGATACAAACGGGGCATGGAAGAAAAACAGTACCGCCCGAACACTGCCGCCATTATCGTCAACCCGCAAGGACTCCTCCTGATTTGCGAACGGACAAAAGAAGACGGCGCATGGCAATTCCCCCAAGGAGGCATTGACGAAGGAGAAAATGCACTGGAAGCAGTCAGCCGTGAAATATGGGAAGAAGTCGGATTCCTGCCCGAACACTATAGAATCGAGTCCGGACGGACAGGCTACCGGTACGACTATCCCGACGCGGTCCTCGACAAAATCAAGGCTAAACGCGGCAAGCCCTATGTCGGACAGGAACAAACCTACTTCCTCTGCCGCCTCATGGAAGACGCCCCGGAACCCAGTCTCGACCAGCGAGAATTCAAGGCTTACCGCTGGATCAAACCGGAAGAATTCGACTTTTCCTGGTTGCCGCCGTTCAAACGGGACGTATACCGGGAAGTCATGGATAATTTCTTTTTCCATCCGGAAGAAGCGGATCCCGTCTGACCGGCACGAATTGTTTTCCTTCCGCGTATTGCGTCATTTCCCGTCCGGAGAAAGGTGTATGCTTGCATGTTGGGAGTGTTTTGCATACTTTCCTCCCTACCTTGTGGGTTGCTCTCTCCAAAGGGTCTGATTAAATTTTCCCGCCATATCAATGATTAAGTGGATTCTCACCAAAATAGTCGGTTCTAAAAACCAGCGCGAAATCAAGAAACTGCGCCCCATCGTGGACCGTATCGTCAATATCGAACGCGAGTGGCAAGGCCAGCATATCGACCAACAATTTCTAATC
Organism: Akkermansia sp. N21116; assembly: GCF_029854705.2. Classification (NCBI taxonomy): domain Bacteria; kingdom Pseudomonadati; phylum Verrucomicrobiota; class Verrucomicrobiia; order Verrucomicrobiales; family Akkermansiaceae; genus Akkermansia; species Akkermansia sp. N21116. The sequence goes on along the minus strand of NZ_CP139035.1, from coordinate 1,931,169 downwards.
GACAAGACGCGGGAATGGCAGTCCTACCTGCACAGGTTCCTGCCGATGGCCATCCCTCCCCTGCGCTTGGTGGAATCCGCCGATAAAGAGCAACTGACAGACATCGCCAAGATGCTCAATGACCGGTTCGACCTCCTCAAACCGGATTTTCCCAACCTTCCCCGGGTGGAATCCACCCCTGATTCGATCGAAGCCGCCAAGAAGGTATGGAGGGAACTGACGCCCGAATTCGCCAAATTGCGCGAAAAATACCTCAACAAAATCCTTCCAGAAGCATTCGCCGTCGCCAAGGCCGGAGCCCGTCAATTGTGCGGACTCACCAAATCGGTCTGCGGCCAGGAACAGACTTGGGACATGGTCCACTTCAACGTCCAGTTGCTCGGCGGCATCTCCCTGCACCGCGGGTATATTTCTGAAATGGCCACCGGTGAAGGCAAGACGCTTGTCGCCACCCTGCCCGTCTACCTGAATGCCCTGACCGGTATGGGCGTTCACGTCGTCACGGTCAACGATTACCTCGCCCGCCGTGACTCCGAATGGATGGGCACTTTGTTCGAGTACCTCGGCCTGACGGTCGGCTGTATCCAGAGCATGATGCCTTCCCACCTGCGACGCGAACAATACAACTGTGACATCACATACGGTACAAACGCCGAATTCGGGTTCGACTACCTGCGCGACAACGGCATGGCTTCCTCCGCAGAAGAACAGGTGCAGCGCGGCCACTACTTCGCCATTATCGACGAAGTGGACTCCATCCTCATTGACGAAGCCCGGACGCCGCTTATCATCTCCGGTCCCTCCGTCATTACACGCGAACAGCAGTACGATGCCCTCTGCCCCGCAGTCTCCAAAGTTGTCAAGGCACAGACGGAACTTTGCAACGAATTGATGGCCCAGGCCATGGAACTGGCCAAAAACGGACAGAACGAGGAAGCCGGACGCTGCCTGCTTAAAGTCAAGCTCGGCCAGCCTCGCAACCGTGCTTTCATGCGCGCCATGGAAGAACCGGAATACCGCCGCATGATGGAGAAGTACGAGCTCTTCCTCTACCAGGATACCCGCAAGAAAGAGCTTTATCGCCTCAAGGAAGAACTCTTCTTTTCCGTCGAAGAAAAAACCCACGACGCCGATCTGATGGAAAAGGGGCGCAAGCTCATTTCACCGGACGATCCCCAGGCTTTCATCCTGCCCGACATCGGTACCGCCATCGCGGAAATGGATGAAGATCCCCGCCTCACGGAACAGGACAAGGCCCGCAAGAAGCGCGAACTTTACCAACGCCTCGACGAAACCGGACAGCGCCTTCACACCACTTCCCAGCTCCTCAAAGCCTACTGCATTTACGAAAAAGACGTCGAATACGTCGTCAAAGAAGGCAAGGTCATCATTGTTGACCAGAACACGGGCCGCGAAATGCCCGGGCGCCGTTGGTCCGACGGTCTCCACCAAGCCGTCGAAGCCAAGGAAGGGTTGGAAATCGAACGCGAAAACCAGACCTACGCCACCATCACCATTCAAAACTACTTCCGCCTTTACAAAAAGCTCGCCGGCATGACGGGCACAGCAGAAACGGAAGCTGCGGAATTCCACGACATCTACAAGCTGGACGTCCTTCCCATCCCGACGAACAAACCCTGCGTGCGCAAGGACTCCAACGACCTCATCTTCAAGACGCGCCGTGAGAAATTCAATGCCGTCGTCGCCAAGATTCAGGAACTCCACGGCAAGGGACAGCCCATCCTCATCGGTACGGCCAGCGTAGACGCTTCCGAAACGCTTTCCCGCATGCTCAAACGCGTGAAGATCCCGCATGAAGTGCTCAATGCCAAAAACCACCAGAGGGAAGCCGAAATCATCTCTCAGGCAGGCAAAAAGGGAGCAGTCACCGTCTCCACCAACATGGCCGGCCGCGGTACCGACATCAAGCTGGGCGAAGGAGTAAACGAATTGGGCGGTCTTTTCGTACTCGGTACGGAACGCCACGAATCCCGCCGTATTGATCGCCAGTTGCGCGGACGTTGCGCCCGCCAGGGCGACCCCGGTGCCTCCCAGTTCTTCATCTCGTTTGAGGACGACCTGATGCGCAACTTCGGTGCGGCCGAACGCATGACCAAGATGATGGAACGCTTCGGCGTCCAGGACGGAGAAGCCCTTGAACACGGATGGCTCAACAAAACCGTCGAAAACGCCCAGAAGCGAGTCGAACAGCGCAACTACATGTGGCGCAAACACGTCCTCGACTACGACGACGTCATGAACAAGCAGAGAGAAGTCGTCTATGGCTTCCGCAACGATGTCCTCATCACTGAAGATCCGCGGGCTATCATCTACGACGTCCTCGAAGAGGCTGTCATGGACAAGGTTCAGTTCTACATGGTCGTGGACAGAGACGAACAGCCCAACCCCGACGAACTCCTCTCCTGGGTCAACTCCACCTTCCCGCTGGCGCTCACCGACGAGCAAGCCGGCTTCACGACAAAGACCCCTGAAGAATGCGCGAAGTTCATCATTGAAAAAGTCAAAGTCGTTTATGAACAGAAACTGGAACATGAACGGGCCGAATACCTCGACCACATGGAACGCCAAACGGTTCTAACGTCCATCGACAAACTTTGGCAGGAACACCTCTACAACATGGACTCCCTGCGCGAAGGCGTGCGTCTCCGGGCCCAGGGCCAGAAAGATCCGCTCATCGAATATAAAAAGGAAGCCTACGACATGTTCGTAACGCTGATGGACAACATCAACCAGACCGTCCTGAAAAACATGTTCAGCAGCACGACCAACCTTGATGCCTTCGAAGAGTTCCTTGCCAGCCTTCCCCAGTCCACGTCCGAAAGCGAAGACGACGGGGAGCCGAACCTCACATTCGACGGCATGCCGGCCAACCTTCTGGAAGCCCTGCGCGAACAGGTCTCCTCTGCCAAAGCCATGCGCAATGCCACGCCGGAACGCACTCCCGCTCCCCCCAGGCGCGAAGCCCCGGCCAGCCACCCTATGCCCGTGATGCCTGACGGTATGCCCATCTCCATTTCCGCTTCGTCGTCCGAAATGGATCCCGTACTTGTGCGCCAGGATACGAAGGTTGAACTGATTACCCGTAAACCCACGGTCAATATCTGCCGCAAGGGCGACACCCAGCCCCAGACCGCCGGCGATACGCCCGCTCCGGCAGCAGCAGCCGGCAACGTGGAACCGTCCCTGACCGTCGGTTCCATGGATTCCGGAAGCGTCCTCGGCACATACGAGAACTCCGGCGAAACTCTGACTCGTTAAGATACCTACCTTGACAGCACCTCCGGAAGGCGATCATCAAAGCCTACGGAGGTGTTTTTCTCGCCTACTTCTCTTTCCCCAGACAACTTCCCTCCCCCCAACAAGAGCCCTATGCCCGTCCCGAATGTCCGATCCGTATTGGAGTACGTACCGTACTTCCGGGGGAAGCTCTTTGTCGTTCACGTCGCCCAGGATCTGCTCAATTCGGAAGAACTTGTCGATGCCCTGCTTGACCTGGACGTCCTCCACGAAATCGGCGTCCGCCTGATACTCGTCGCCGAAGGCAGCGACGCTTCGCGCCTTTATGCTGAAACCCGCGTCTGTGAAATGCGATCTGCGGCCGTCGAAGCGCCTCTCTCCGCAGGAGAACTCGTCATCGGACGGGTTGAAGAAATTCTCAACCGCCGCCAGATCCCTGTCGTCGCATCAGGCTGCGACCAGACATTCGACGAAGGTACCGTCCGCATGGCTTCTGCCCTGAAAGCCAACAAATTCATCGCCCTTCTGGACGACGAACGGGTTCCTACGCGGGACAAGGCCCCCATTCACGCCATTCTGGAGAGCGAAGTCGCCGACATCCGAGGAGAAATCTCCTACAAGGAACTTCTGCTCGAAGCGGCGGAAGTCTGCCGCCGCGGTATCCAGCGCGTCCACCTTCTCGACGGTCGTAATCGCGGCGTCCTTGTAGACGAACTTTTCTCCGAAGAAGGCGTCGGCACCATGGTTCACTCGGACTCCTACCGGGAAATCCGTCCGCTTCATGAAGAAGACATCCCCGAACTGCTTTCCATGATCGCCCGTTCCGTCATTCAAGACCAGCTCGTCGACCGCAGTTACGAAGACATTCACGAACGCCTCAAGGATTACTACGTCCTCACCCTTGACGACAGTATCATAGGCTGCGTAGCCGTTTATCCGTATCCCGAGCAAAAATCCGCCGAACTCGGTTGCCTGTATATCAAACAGAGCCATGAAGGCCACGGCTACGGCAAGGCTTTGTGCTCCTTTGCGGAACAAAAGGCCCGGGAACTGGGCATGCATTTTATCTTCGCTCTCTCGCAAAGTGCCGTCTATTACTTCCGGGACCGCCTCCACTACGCGGAATACTCCCGCGATACTCTCCCGAGCCACCGCCGCATGGTGCTGGAATTGAGCGGACGCCACTCCGGAGTCTTCGGGCGGGAATTGGACTGATACAACGCCCTCCAAGGAGCATCGTCAGATTTCACTCGTCCCATTATTAGTTTGGACTAAATTTATTTTTCTGGACGAACAAATTGATGTGCACCGCAAATTATTGACAAGCATGAGTTTATACGATAGCCTATTTGCATAGGCTTGGTTTTTACCATTCCTTTTGCAAGGAAAAGGTTGACATAATGTTAGTTTTAGCTAACTTTCTGTTTCACCTGAACAATTAACCATGCCCCAAATGCACATCAACCTACCCCTCCTTGCAGTAGCCGGATTCGCTCTTTGTTCCTATTCCCTGGCAGACGAAGCCCCATCGACTCCGGGAGCCCTTCTGAACGATCTTGATATGATCGGTTCCGAATACGGAGATGACTCCGTTCCCTTCCCCCACGATCCCGTCAGCAATTGGCTGACCGATTTCCATACCAATCTTGCCAAATCCCGTATCCAGTATTTCATCGAACAATCATACAGCCGTTCATGGTTTGGCCATGCGGCGGAAGGTTCCCCTTCCGGGCAAAACTGGTACAAGCTGCATGCCCACGTCGGCTTGAACCTCGTCACTTCCGAAAGGCACCAGGGTACCTGGATCAAGGCGGAAGTATCCGGGTCGAGCGCTTTGGATTCTCGCTCAAGGGAAACAACCATGGACGATACCCTCGGCAGCCTCAGCAATACCGACTGCGACATCTACCGTGACGACTTCTACTACATGCCCGAATTACTGCTGTCCCAGGGATTTGACGACGGACGGAGCGTCCTGATGCTGGGCGTTGTCAACCAAACGAATTATATCGACACCAATTCCTACGCCAACACATCGTTCGGTCAATTCACGGCCGGCCCTTTCGTGAACAATCTTGTCCTGCCCCTCGGAGAAAGCAATTTCGGATTCATGCTCCAACGCCAGATGGGAGACCAGTGGATCATCCAGCTCGGAGGAAACATGCTGGATTGCGAATCCGGCCAGAATCCGTTCCGCCGTACGACAGGCAAAGCCTTCAACCTGATCGGGGAAATCTCCTGGACCAGTGAAGATGTCCTGGGCATAGGCCGCGGCACGCATCGACTGGAACCGTTCATGTTCCATTCCGACGGAGAAAATCATGCCGGTATCGGGTACAATGCCGAACAAGACCTCGGGAAGAGCCCCTTTGCCGTCTTTTTCCGTGCAGGCTGGAGCTGTGCCAGTTCTGACAATCCCGGTGGAGCCATGGCACAAGTTTCCGGAGGATTGATCGTCAAAAAGCCCTTTTCAATCATCACCGGTTTGAATGAGGCAGATTCCAACTACCTGGGCCTTGCCCTTGCCATCGTCAAACCGGAAGCCGGTATTCTTGAATCCGACGAAAGCGATGAACGGATCAAGCCGCACAATCGTGAAATCACCTTCCAGTGTGTTTATTGCTGTGCCGTTACCCCCTACTTCTTCATCGAACCATCCTATCAGCTCACAAGGCATCCCGCCATGAGGCGGGATAGAAGTGTCGCCAGCGTTTTTTCAATTCAAGGGATTCTCTCTTTCTAAGACACCGCTGCACAGTGTTGTTCACGGGCTTGATTAAAAGAAGCCCGTCGCAACACACGCCCGCCGGCTGCAGGCATATTTCGCGAAGAGGCCATTTCACAACACCATCCAACACAGATCATGCCACTTTCCATGCTTAACATCGGCGACATCCGCCAAGTCAACAAAATCCACGGCAAGGACGAAACCCGCCGCTTCCTCGAAAACCTGGGATTCGTCTCCGGCAGTATCGTCTCCGTCATCTCCGAAAACAATGGCAGCCTCATTGTCAAAGTCAAAGGTACCCGCATCGCTCTCAGCAAAGTGCTTGCCGGAAAGATTTTTGTCGATTGATCCTGCGCCTTTGTTTCACAATCTTATGAATACACTCAGCAAAACCCTAAGAGACACCCGTATCGGGGAAACCGTTACGGTTGCAAAACTATCGGGAGAAAGCGCCATCAAACGCCGCATTATGGACATGGGAGTCACCAAAGGAACCTCCATCTTCGTGCGTAAAGTAGCACCTCTCGGTGATCCGATCGAAGTGACCGTGCGCGGCTACGAACTCTCCATCCGCAAAGCGGAAGCCGAACACATCCACTTGCAATAACCCGCCTTCCCCCCTGCTTGCATCCTCAACATCCACCAACGGACAACACCTATGAGTAAAATCACAATCGCTCTCGCCGGTAATCCGAATTGCGGTAAAACGACTCTTTTCAACGCATTGACGGGCGCAAGCCAATACGTCGGCAACTGGCCCGGCGTTACCGTCGAAAAGAAGGAAGGCAGACTGAAAGGCCACAAGGATATCCTGATCCAGGACCTCCCAGGCATCTATTCTCTCTCTCCCTACACGCTGGAAGAAATCGTCAGCCGGGATTATCTGGTCTCCGACAACCCGTCCCTGATCATCAACCTCATCGACGGCAGCAACCTTGAGCGAAACCTCTATCTCACGACCCAGCTATGCGAACTGGGCATTCCGGTCATCATCGCCTTGAACATGATCGATATCGTCCGGAAGCGCGGCGACAAGATTGATACGGAAAAACTCGGCAAGGCTCTCGGTTGCGAAGTCATTGAAATCAGCGCCTTGAAAGGCACGGGCGTCAAGGAACTCACCGACAAGGTTGTCTCAGACATTACCGGCAGATCCCTGGCAGCACCGCATCCTCTCCCCTTCCCGTCCCACATTGAAAAAGCTCTGGAAGAAATCTCGTCAGTCATTGTCCCCTACTGCCCTCGGGAAAAAAGCAAATGGTTTGCAGTCAAAGTCTTTGAACGAGACAAGAAAATCATGGAAGAACTGCCTCTCACCCCCCACGAAAAGGCAGTCATTGACGACATCATCGGAAAAACGGAAAAGAAGTACGACGATGACGGGGAATCCATCATCACCGGGGAACGCTACAATGCCATTGCAGACATCGTTTCGAACGTTGTGGTCAAAGCCAGGCAAAGCGGCATGACCACAAGCGACAAAATCGACCGCATCATCACCAACCGCTGGTTCGGGCTGCCCATCTTCGCCGTCGTCATGTGGGCCGTCTATTACATCTCCATCCAGACCATCGGCGCCTACGGTACGGACTGGGCCAACGATACTCTTTTCGGAGAACTTATCCCGGAGTGGACAAGCTCATTCCTGGAAAGCGTCGCATGCGCCGAATGGCTGCAAAGCCTGATTCTGGACGGCATCATCGCAGGTGTCGGGGCCGTCCTCGGTTTCCTGCCTCAAATGGCAGTCCTGTTCCTTTGCCTCGGTATTCTGGAAGACTGCGGATACATGTCGCGCGTCGCATTTATCATGGATCGCATTTTCCGCAAATTCGGGCTTTCCGGCAAATCATTCATCCCGATGCTCGTTTCGATGGGTTGCGGCGTTCCCGGAGTCATGGCAACGCGCACGATTGAAAATGAAAAAGACCGCCGCATGACAATCATGGTAACCACCTTTATTCCATGCGGAGCCAAGACCCCCATCATCGCTTTGATCGCGGGAGCATTCTTTCCGGACTCATCCTGGGTGGCACCCAGCGCCTACTTCATCGGCATAGGCGCCATTATCCTCTCCGGACTCATCTTGAAGAAAACAGCCATGTTCGCCGGAGATCCCAGCCCATTCGTCATGGAACTGCCCCTCTACCACATCCCGGCATGGAAGAATGTCATCGTCCATGCCTGGGAACGTTGCAAAGCTTTTGTCAAGAAGGCAGGGAGCATCATCTTCCTCGCCAGCGCCCTCATCTGGTTCCTTTCCAGCTACAATTGGAAAATGGATTCCGTCGAAGAAAACGACAGTATGCTGGCAAACCTCGGCAATGCAGCCGCCCCCGTCTTTTCGCCGCTCGGCTGGGGGGATTGGAAACCGACCGTCGCTACCGTTACCGGCTTAATCGCCAAGGAAAACGTTGTCGGCACTTTTGGTGTCCTCTATGCCGATGCAGGATCCTCTGAATTCGCGGAAAAAGACGGAGAGGGAGAAATACCGGCCGCCGCTCCGGAAACGGAACATCAAGCCGGAGAAGCCGTGGCCGATGCCGCTCCGGAAGAAGACATTGATGAAGAAGAACAGGAAATCCAGGAAACGGGTTCCAAACTCGCCCGGGCAGGAGCCTTCACGACCATTACCGCCTTCTCATTCATGATCTTCAACCTGCTCTGCGCTCCCTGTTTTGCCGCCATAGGAGCCATCCGCCGCGAAATGAACAGCGCCAAATGGACCTGGTTCGCCATAGGCTACATGTGCTTGTTAGCCTATGTCCTCGCCTTCCTGATCAATCAGTTCGGCACATGGCTTTATGAAGGGAGCGGATTCGGAGCCGGACAGGTACTCGCCTTCGCCGTGCTGGCATCCATCATCTGGCTTCTCGTCAAAAAGCCCTCCCGGGCCGGCGAATAACACCACCTTCATTCTCATCACAACACAACTATATGGCTACATACATCATCGGAGCTCTCCTGCTACTTGCTTTCGCTTTCGCCATTTACAAAACATTTTGTAAAAAAGGCGGTTCTTGCGGAGGATGCAGCGGATGCGGGGAAACATGCCCATGCAATTCCGAAAAGGATTCATCCAAATGTTGCTGCTCCGGCAAGGACAAACATCACTGCCACCATCACTAGGAAACGGCTCTTCATTCTGCCTTCCTGATTGACCCCATTCAAAGGGCCGTACCTCAAAGAGTGCGGCCCTTTTTGTATTCTGTGTCTAGTCCTGAAATAGCGTTACACCCCGAAAAACGCTATTTCAGGACTAGACAATATCCTTTTTAAAGGAAGTAAGAGAACAAGAAAAAGGGCTGTCTCCCGCCGGTCTACAAAACCTTGGAAGACAGCCCGTAAAAAATGAAAGGGATTTCGTTTACCTGGGAACAAGCTTGGCCATACCGGAAGTTCCGTGACCTTCGCTCTGGTTCCCCTCCAAACCAGCATATTCATACCGGTAATTCCAATTGGTAATTGTACCAAGAATCGTACCCTGCTGTTGCTCGGTAAACGTTATGGAACAATCAACTTCCCAGGTACTCGTCGTCGGGTTGGAAGCAGGATCGGGTGTAAACCATCCAATGGAAAGCACCGCAGTATCCTTCCCGGTCTTAACATAAGTAACCTGAGCCGTGAACATAGTACCCGTATTAACCCCCGTCTGAAGGGATCCGCCGGAACCATAGACATTCAACAATCCGGGAGAAACGCCCGAAATCGGATCGGAAGGGTCAATCTGAAGAACATAGGAACCGATATTGTCCGGCGCCAATCCACGCTCTTCAGTACCACTACCGCCACAGCCGACAAGAGTCGTCACAGCTGCTCCGGCACACAAAAAGGAGAGAATTCTTTTGAGAGAAAAGGTGATCATAAGTTAAGGAGACTATATCGGTGATTATGGTTGAACTTGTCCTCATGTCAATCCAATTTGAAATTATTAACCATCTCTTTACAAATTAGAGTTCCTTCGGTCCATTTCCCTTCTGTCCAGCGTCCGGCGACAACACCTCGCCTCCTCTCTATTCCAACCGTCTTTTATCAATTGCTGATGATCACGTTTTATAAAATTTTAATAAAAATTTACATTTCCTGCTTGCGATCATCCCGGAACCACATTACCTTACGTGAACCAACTACCTGGAATCTCACGATGAAATCACACCAGACCTCACCAGCCAAGGGCGACATCCCCGTTTCGGAAGAAGCCAATAAACTTGCTGATTTCGTGATCTTTACGCAGCGTTCATGCATCTTGAACCTCTCCCCCCAACTGACGGACAGTCGTGTCTCCTATCCCCAGTTTTTCCTTCTGACCTACCTGGATAACGAGGACTTCCTCACCATGTCCAATATCGCAAAAAAAATGGGACACTCTACCGCGGCTGCTACCGGCATGGTCGACAAACTGGAAGAAATGGGTTACATCGCCCGGACCCAGGCCGCCAATGATCGCCGCAAAATCATGGTCCAAATCACGGAATCCGGCAAAGAACTCGTCGCCCGCATGCGGCAAAACATCGCCCATGACTTGGCCAACATCATGCAAAAGCAGGATGCCGACTCCCTCAGGCACCTGGCGCCCACCCAGAAAATGATAAGGAAACGCATCAATCCCCGTTTCTAATCTTCTCCCTTCCCACCTTTCCATATTCCCTTACCGGGTTCCGGACGATCTGATCCGGAACCCGGTTTTTTGTATGCCGGGATACATGGCATGCAAGCAAAAAGTCTGCCCCTCCATCACAGGAGGGGCAGACTTGAAAGGTTCGTTGGAACTCTCCATACCGGCGAAAACTCCGGCATGGACAGGAAGGAAGAATCAGTCCTCGATGGAGAACTGCCGATCCAGCACTTCCATGATTTCCTTGGCGGCAGCCGGAATGTTGGTACCCGGGCCGAAGATGGCCACAGCACCGTGTTCCTTCAGGTAATCATAGTCCTGGGCGGGGATAACGCCGCCGCAGAAGACCTGGATGTCCGGACGACCCTGCTTGGCGAGTTCTTCCACCAGCTGCGGGAGAAGCGTCTTGTGCCCGGCGGCCAGAGAACTCATGCCCACGATATGGACATCGTTTTCAATAGCCATCTTGGCCGTTTCTTCCGGAGTCTGGAAGAGCGGACCTACGTCAACGTCAAAACCGAGGTCGGCATAGGCGGAAGAAACCACCTTGGCTCCGCGGTCGTGACCGTCCTGCCCCATCTTGGCGACGAGAATGCGGGGACGGCGCCCTTCGCGTTCGGCGAAGGTGTTCGTCATCTTGCGCACTTCTTCCACCAGGGGATCGTTTCCATATGCTGTACCGTACACGCCAGTAATAAGTTTGATTGGTGCTTTATGACGCCCGAAATGTTCTTCCAGAGCGGAGGAGATTTCACCAAGGGAGGCACGGGCCTTGGCCGCCTTGATGGAGAGGTCGAGCAGATTGCCTTCACCGGTGCGGGCGCAGTCGGAAAGAGCCTTCAGGGCAGCCTCGCAGGCGGCGCTGTCGCGTTCGCTGCGGAGCTTGTGCAGGCGGGCAATCTGGGCATCGCGGACGGCGGAATTGTCCACTTCGAGGATGTCCATCTTTTCTTCCTGTTCCAGACGGTACTTGTTGACGCCGATGATCGGTTCCTTGCCGGAATCGATGGCGGCCTGGCGGCGGGCGGCCGCTTCTTCGATACGCATCTTGGGCAGACCGGTTTCAATGGCCTTGGCCATGCCGCCGAGGGCTTCCACTTCCTGAATATGAGCCCATCCCTTGCGGATAAGTTCGTTCGTCAGGTATTCCACATAGTAGGAACCGCCCCACGGGTCGATGACCTTGCAGATCGTCGTTTCGTCCTGCAGGAAGAGCTGGGTGTTACGTGCGATGCGGGCCGAGAAGTCGGTCGGCAGGGCAATGGCTTCGTCCAGCGAGTTGGTATGCAGGGACTGTGTGTGACCGCAGGAAGCAGCAAGGGCTTCGATGCAGGTACGCGTCACGTTGTTGAACGGATCCTGTTCCGTCAGGGACCAGCCCGACGTCTGGGAGTGCGTGCGCAGAGCCAGGGACTTCGGATTCTTCGGGTTGAACTGCTTGATGATCTTGGCCCACAGGACACGCGCGGCGCGCATCTTGGCCACTTCCATGAAGTAGTTCTTGCCCTGAGCCCAGAAGAAGGACAGGCGGGGGGCAAAGGCATCAATGTCGATCCCGGCCTGAATCCCCGTACGGACGTACTGGAGGCCGTCGGCCAGCGTGTAGGCCATTTCCAGGTCGGCGGTGGCGCCGGCTTCCTGCATGTGATAGCCGGAAATGGAAATGGAGTTGAACTTCGGCATGAACTTCGAAGTGAATTCGAAGATGTCGGCGATGATGCGCATGGAGGGATCCGGCGGATAGATGTACGTATTACGTACCATGTATTCCTTCAGAATGTCGTTCTGGATCGTACCGGAAAGCTGGTCGAGCGTACAGCCTTGTTCCTGGGCGGCCACAATGTAGAAGGCCAGCACGGGAAGGACGGCTCCGTTCATTGTCATGGAGACGGACATCTTGTCCAGCGGAATTCCCTTGAAAAGGATTTCCATATCCAGGATGGAGTCTACGGCAACACCGGCCTTGCCGACATCACCAACGACGCGCGGGTGGTCGGAATCGTACCCGCGGTGCGTTGCAAGGTCGAATGCGATGGAAAGCCCCTTCTGACCGGCGGCCAGGTTGCGGCGGTAGAACGCGTTGGATTCTTCAGCGGTCGAGAAACCGGCGTACTGGCGCACCGTCCAGGGACGGGCAACGTACATCGTGGCATACGGACCGCGAAGGTTCGGGGCAATGCCGGCCGTAAAGTCGAGGTGGAGGCAATCGTCGTACACGTCCTTGGTGTAAACCGGATCGACGGCGATCTGTTCGTTGGTTATCCAGGATTCTTCCTGATTAGCCGGGTGCGGTGTGCCAACCTTGATTTCAGGGAAGTTGGCAGACGCAAAATCTGGGATATTGCTCATGATATGAAATAAAGGTTGGGGTTAAAGGCCGATTTTGTTCTGGATGGTTTCAAGTGTCGTGTAACAGTTGGCTCGGACGTGGATGAAGACATCCACCCCGGCTTCCTTGAAGGACTCCACATAATCGGCGGGATACCCGGCGAGGGCAACCATCATATCGGGACGAAGCGCCCGGAGAGCCTTGCAGAAGGCCGGGACAATTTCGGGATAGGTGTCGTCCGTCGAGCAGATCACACACACGCTGCATCCGCTTTCGGCGGCAGCCTTGGCGGCTTCTTCCGGAGTCTGGAACCCGGCGGGATAGACAACGTCGAGACCGCCTGCGCGCAGGAAGTCGCGGGAGAAGTCGGCACGGGCCTTGTGCTGGCGCAACGGCCCCATATTGGCAAAGAACACCATCGGACGGGAACCCTTGGCTTCCACCCAGGCATCAGCCTTGGCCAGAAGGGATTCAAAACGCTCGGCAAGGCGGCGCACAGGCAGAGGTTCGATTTCCAACGGACCGCCGCACTTGCAGTCGACGCCGGCGCATAGAGCCTTGTTGATCAGGCAGGTGGAGAATCCTTCTTCGGCCGCCTGAGCCACGGATTTCACACACATGCTAACTTCCGGGAGGGCGGGATTTTCACTCTTGCAGCAGTGGCCCTTGGCAGCGCAGGCCAGGGGTTCGGTCACTTCAAGCTTCTTCTCGTCCAGGTTCACGTACTGGTTGACGCCGACAATGGACTGACGGCGCTGGTCGGCCATTTCGTAGCGCTTGGCGGCCGTGGCGTTCACGCGCTTCTGTACCGTACCGGCTTGAAGGGCCTTGATGATGCCGCCTTCCTGTTCGATGGAACGGAACATGTCCCAGACTTTCCGGGCCACTTCGTTCGTCAGGCTTTCGATGTACCAGGAGCCGCCGGCCGGATCCACAACCTTGTCCAGATTGCACTCGCCCAGCAGAATCAACTGCGTATTGCGGGCAATGCGGCGGGAGAACTCGTCCGGCATGCGGACGGCGCAATCGAAAGGCAGGATGTCCAAGCTATCCACTCCGCCCAGGAAGGCGGAGAATGCCTGGGACGTGCCGCGCAGCATGTTGACCCACGGATCCACCTTGGAAATCGTCCAGAAGGAGGAACGGGCATGCAGCTTGATCTTGGCGGCTTCTTCACTGCCGCCGCAGCTCTTGACAACGGAAGCCCAGAGTTCGCGGAGAGCGCGGATCTTGGCCACTTCAAGGAAAAGATTAGCTCCGATGCCAACGGTAAAACGCATGTGGGAGGCGGCATCGTCGATGGAAATGCCGCGTTCTTCCATGGCGCGCAGGTAGGCGACCGCCGTGGAAAGCATGGCACTCAATTCTTCGATGGCGGAAGCGCCGGAATCGCTATAGGGAAGACCGCTCACGCCGATCGTCTGGAATCCGGGAGCATTGGCGACGGCCCACTTGGTCATGGCTGCCATCTGGTCGTAATAGGCGCAAATACCCTTGCCGCCGCAAAGCGACCCCTTGCCCACGGTCTTGCCGACCGGATCATACAGCACACCGCCCGTCAGCTTGGCTACATCGTAGCCGCCAGCCTTATAGGTATTGAGGAACATGGCAAGAACGCCCAGTCCGCAGGAGCCCGGCGTGATGTACACGGGCAGAGAGTCGAGCACGACATCCTTGAGCGCGGTATTCCAATCGGCCTGCTTGCGGAGCTTTAAGCCGCACTTGCAGTTCAACTGGATGTTGACGGCGGTCTGTCCGCGCATCAGATCGTGAAGGAGCCGACTGTTGAAATCTTCGGCATTGGCGGCAGGAATTCCCTGGGCCACTTCACACTCTTTTTCCACATAACCGAGGGGTCTTGTGCCTCGACGGTACGGGAACTGGCCGGCGGCCTCTCCGTTGTCCTGCACATCGCCCCGGTTGTAAATCGGGTTGAGCGTAATGCCTTCCACAAGTTTGGTGAAAAGCTTTTTATCAAAATCAGCACCTTTCAAGGCAGCGATGGCTGCGTCACGCCATTCGGCGTAGGTTGCTGGGGCGAATTCTCCGAAATCAATATCCGGATTGTTTGGCGTATTTCCCTGTTGCATGGCGAAGTCAATTGGGTCTCGGCCTACCTTGGGCTGCTTGCAAACAAACAGCGTGTGCATGAACGGCCGAACATAATGCACGGCACGATTTTCCTCCTGAACGTCCCTAAAGTCCAGCCAGAAATGACACACGGCGGGACATTTATCCTCTTGACGGGGTATTTTGGGCTAAAGAACGCTCCTCATACAACATATGCCACCCTTGGGAAAACATGTCCTTTTCTTCATGAACGGAAATCCCGTCGGCAAGGTCTCAACTTCAGGAACGCACAACGTGCGGCTCCATTGTCATCACACCGCATTTCAATCATGGGAAAATCAATACTGGCATCCGCCCTCAGTCTGTTTGTTCCCGGCCTGGGTCAGCTCTACAAAGGGCATTTCATCCAGGCCGTCATCTGGTTCCTCATCGTTTCCGGCGCCTATGTGACCATGACGTGGTTCCTCTTCCTGCCGATCCCGATCTTCCTGCATTTATTGTGCATTCTTCAGGCATTTTTCATGGATGAATAATCAGCAAGAATTATTCGTAAACATTTATCCTTGCCTCCCCGACGAGCGGCAGAATAGGATACCTCGCAATCAATCGTTCTGCCACCATGGGAAAATCAATACTGGCATCCGCCCTCAGCCTGTTTATCCCCGGGCTGGGACAACTCTATAAAGGGTATTTCATCCAGGCCGCCATCTGGTTCCTCATCGTTTCCGGAACCTATGCAACCATGACGTGGCTCCTTTTCCTGCCGATTCCCATCGGCCTGCACCTCTTATGCATCCTCCAAGCCTTCTTCATGCCCCGGAATTCCTGACTTCCTTCCATCCGCTTGTCTTCCTTCCCCGCCCGGACACGCGCACCGATTCTTTTTCCGCAGGCCTCAACCCCGGAAACGGTGAATAGACTTGTCTCTCAGAAAGACTTTCCGTATGAAAAAAAGAGCCATGAGCAACTTTGCCCCTTTTGATGAAAAGATGCGGAACGTCGGACTAAGCGACGCCGCCATCGGAGCGTTCCGCCGATGCTACGAATCCCTGGCCGCCAACCACAGCGGCATGATTCCCGAAAAAGCCATCGCCCCGGCGGACAACATCGACGCGTGGGACGGGATTATCTCCTCCACCGCTCCGGCCGACGCCAATCTGATCGCTCAAACCGTCTGCATCAAACTCAATGGAGGGCTCGGCACAAGCATGGGCTTGCAAAAAGCCAAAAGCCTGCTGACTGTCAAAGAACAGGACACCTTCCTCGATATCATCGTCCGGCAGATCAAGCACCTCCGCTCCATTTCCGGTACTCCTGTCCGCCTCTTGTTAATGGACTCGTTCTCCACCAGCAAAGACACTCTCGACTACCTCTCCAAATACGCTTCCGACGGACTCGACAACCCGCAGGAAGTGGAACTCATGCAAAACAGGGTCCCCAAAATCCTTGCCGATACGCTGGAACCGGCAGTCTGGCCGGCCAATCCCGACCTCGAATGGTGCCCTCCCGGCCATGGTGACCTCTACCCTGCCCTGCTCGGTTCCGGCTGGCTGGACCGTCTCCTCGCCCAAGGCGTCAAGTACGCCTTCATTTCCAACTCGGACAACCTCGGCGCCCAGCTTGACCTCAACTTCCTGCGCTGGTTTGCCGAATCCGGGGCCCCCTTCGTCATGGAAGTCACCCGCCGCACGGAAGCCGACAAGAAGGGCGGCCACCTGGCCGTCCGCAAGTCGGACAACCGGCTCATCCTCCGTGAAGTCGCCCAGTGCCCGGACGAAGACATTCCCTCCTTCCAGGACATCGACCGCCACCGCTACTTCAACACCAATACTCTGTGGATCCGCCTGGATACGCTCAAGGATATCCTCAATGCCAATGGAGGCGTCCTGCCCCTGCCCATGATCCGCAACAGCAAAACGATCGATCCCCGCGACGCATCCTCCCCCAAAGTCTTCCAGCTCGAAGTAGCCATGGGAGCCGGCATCGAATGCTTCCCGGGGGCACGCGCCGTCGACGTCCCCAGATCGCGGTTCTTCCCCGTCAAAACGTGTTCGGACCTCCTGCTGCTCCGTTCCGACGCCGTCATCATCGACAAAACGGGCAAAGTCTCTCTGCATCCCTCCCGCAACGGCACCGCCCCCATTGTCGATCTGGACGGCAAACTTTATAAACTCGTGGACTCCCTGGACGCCCTCGGGCTCCCATCGCTCCTCCATGCCGGCAAAGTCACCATCCGGGGTGCATTCCACTTCGAACCCGGCTGCACCCTCCAGGGGGACGTCGATCTTGTCAACGAATCTTCCACTACGGAAACCCTCCGTCCGGGCGTTTACGGAGAATAACCCCCCTCCTTCCCTTCCGGCTTCCGGACACCGCCTCCGGGGGCCGTACCCCTCATCCCCTTCCCCACATGGTCAGACCGGAAAAACTCGAAGCCCTCAAACAACGCATGGCCGAACTGGGCATCCGGGAAGACGACCTCGAAGAAAAATTCGTCCGCGGTACAGGCAACGGAGGGCAAAAAGTCAACAAAACCAACAACTGCGTCTTCCTCCGGCATATCCCCAGCGGCATCGCCGTCAAATGCCACATGGAACGCTCCCGGGAAATCAACCGCTTCCTGGCCCGCCGCGAATTATGCGACGCCTACGAAGGAGTCATCAAGGGAGAACGCACCGCCAAACGGCAGGCAATCGAAAAACTCCGCCGCCAAAAACGTCGCAAATCCCGCCGCCAGCGCCAGCGCACCCTTGCCGACAAACACCATCATTCGTCAATCAAATCAATCCGCCGCCAGCCCGTGGACAACGATTGACACACTTCCCTCCTTATCAACATTAAGGAGCCCTATCCCATCTCATCCGCGTCTCCCTGATGTTGCATTTCTCTTTTAATTTGCAGGTGGACCGGCATATTCAAAAACGCCCTGGAAAAATCAATTCGATCTTAGCTCGAAACGCGTTCCCAGATTTGATGCCTATACATTTTTCCTGAAGCGAACCATTCAAAACCCCGTCAGGAGCCCCCCCGATTTGACGGATCCGCATCCCCCCCTCTCGTACAGGGTTCATCCCCGCTCCAGATAAAAAGGAGAACGTTCGCAACCGATTTACGAAATCTTGGTATTCAAAGCCAAATTTTCAACATCAAGCACGAGAAAAAGACTTTAATTATACATTTTTGTAATTATTGGCGTCAATCAGGATCAAATTTTTATAAAAACCGGGAAATTTGCAAAATCTTCGAATTAGAATAAATACTATGTAGACGATTGTGTTTTTTATTGTTACAAATACAAACAAACCACCAATAAGACATCATCGATATATTGTTATATAAACTTCACTCAGATTATTTAATTCATTAATTATTATTTAAGTATTTTCATCTGTATAATCACCCAGAAATGCCTCCATATAATCTATTGCGAATGATATAAGATTCAAAGATCGCATAGCGGATTTAGAATCCGTTGTCAAGATTATTTCAAGCCATATATATATGATGATAAAAGATGTTTATTTAATGGATGTTATAGAATTTTTCAAGGAAGAGACATGGAATTCCTCTGTTCCGTCTCAGAATCTGTTTTCTTGAATTCATATATTTAACATGAAATAATAAACGCGTGTTTATGAAATTGTAATAAGCTTATTATATGCACATTATGCGTATCCATAAATTGTTATTTTTTATAAGAAATGCCAGTAAGCAATAACGGATTCTAAATCCGTTCTTGTGAAAAAAAACATTTTGTAACTTATGAAAATCCGTTTGCCCCTTTCCCTCCGAGCAGTCCTTCTCGCGTGTATGAGCGCAGGGGCTTCCGTCACCGCCTATTCCGCCACCCTGACATGGTATGGAGAATACACGAATCCGGACAACCCGCCTACGTTCATCCAGAAATGGTGGCAAGGGGATGCATTTACGGGTTCGCCAACCAATCTTCAACCTGGTGACAACACGTCCTTCGGAAACGTCAATCCATCCAACGACACACCCCGACAAGGACAGCAGACCGTCGAATTCGTCGAAAAACAAAATTATGGAGAATTTCTCCTGGACAGTAATCTCGAATGGATAATTACCACCGCAGGATCAACATGGACATCCGTCAGCATTAAGGGCACGGGTACAGGAGTCACTTTCACGGATGGCATTGAGACAAGTGGAAATCTAACGGCTACGGGGAATACGACAATTTTGGGGGATGCTGTCGTCGGAGGCACGTTGACCCAAGCCAGCGGTACTCTGAGCGCCAAGAATTTAAGAGCAGGCTCACTGGGCACCATTAACAGAATCAATTTGTCGGGCATGTTGACGACAAGCTCCTGGGGCCTCGCTTCCGGAGGTACGATTACGGCTTCTTCCTTCAACGGACGAGAGGGTAGCGCCGACCTGAAGTTAACTCAATCCACGACCCTGATTCTCACCGGTAACGAAGCTGTTTCCCTGGACTCGCTTACGATAGACAAAGGCAGTTCCCTGAGTTATGCCGCCGACCTGGACGTCGCCAATGCTTTCACAGTCTCCGGCACACTGACGGATCAAGATCACACGATCACCGTTGCCAACGGTCCATCTAGCATCACAGGTACCGTTGAAGCAGGTTCCCTCACTATTTCCAACGGTACGCTGACCACCGGCACAAATACAAAGATCAATCTCACCGGCCAACTCAGCCTCGCCGACTGGACACTCGGGGCGGGTACGATTACGGCGAAATCCCTTTCAGCCGACGGAGTATCCACGCTCGTACTCGCAGGCACGAAGCTAACCCTTACGGGATCATACGAAAATCTCACATGGGGTTCTCTCTCCATCTCCAGCCAAGGTTGGCTCAATACGAATGCAACGCCATCGCTCCCCCAGACTATCACGATCAACGGCGACCTGTCGATTGCATCAGGCAGCACCTGGGATGCAAGAGGGACACAAACGGGAGCCAAAGGACACAACATCATTGTCTCCGGTGACGCCAGCATTTTGGGCAAAATCTGGGGCAACAGCCTGACCCTGAACGGAGATTTGACAACCGGTTCGGGCACGACCATCGGCCTTACAGAAAGCCTCAGTGCCAATTCATGGACGCTCGGCCAAGGTACGATTATAGCAAAATCGCTGACGACAAATAATACCTCCGCCCTCATTCTCAACGGCACAAGTCTGACCCTATCGGGTACTGACTCCATGGATCTTCTTTCGCTCGCAATCGAATCAAACAGTACCTTCTCGACTCAATCCGATCTCGCCATTGTCAACGGCATAACCGTCGCCGGCACGCTCAAGTCCCCCAACCGCGCTATCACCGTTACCAACGGTCCATCTAGCATCACAGGTACCGTTGAAGCAGGTTCCGTCACTATTTCCAACGGTACGCTGACCACCGACGCGGACACAAAGATCAACCTCTCCGGTCAGCTCAGCCTCGCCGACTGGACACTCGGGAAGGGTTCGATCACGGCAAACACGTTAGGAACGACAGCTACATCCGTCCTTCAATTGACTGGAACAAAGCTGCAGCTCTCGGGGAACTTAGGGAATTTCGCTTCTTTGACGCTTCTGGATGGGGCTACATTGAAAGTAGGTCAACTTCAAGTTCCAAACGATGCCAAGGTAACCGTAACCATTGGAGCAAACAGTTCCGTCTACGGAGGCACCGTCAACATCACAGGAACACTACACAACGACGGCGAGATCAGTTCCAGCGGCCCCCTCAAAGTGTTTGGTAACGTAGAGGGCAGCGGCCTCATTTCGGGCCAAAATAATATCGTCCAACTGGGTTTGGATGATAATTCTTCTACTACACTCACCGGAAACGGCTCCATTCAATCCAGCAAGTCCCTCACCGTTTATGGCGATCTATCGCTGGGAATAGGAAGCAACGACACCAAGAAACTCCACCAGGCAGCAACCGCAGGAGGCGATATCACCGTCACGGGGACACTTGAGACTCAAGGTATAGTGTCCTCAGCCCAAGGCAACATCCAGGTTACGGGCGCCACTACTCTGACGGGCGACAATGCGTCTCTCATTGCGACAAGTCAGACTGCTGACAAGGGGGCTATCACCACCGGTGCACTCGACATCCGGAACAAGGGCGAAGTTCATGCCGACAAGGCCATCACCATCAACGGTGATTTGCAGAACAATGGGACAATTCTATCCAATACGGGAGACATCGTGATTAACGGTACGGTAGCACTGGGCGCCGACGCCATCCTTCGTTCGGGAGACGTCTATGAGGGGCCGGATACCGTTATTGAACAAGGCGGCGACATCACAATCACGAGCGATACCACACTTGGAGCAGGAAGCGTCCTCTCCGCCGCGAACGGTACACTTACCCTCGGCGGTACGCTCACAACCACAGGTTCAAATCAGCACAACGTTACCATCGTCGCCCACACGCTGAAGACAAACAACCCCCAGTTAGGCGATCTTTCCCTGCTCTACACAGATCTGACTCTCACCGACAAGAGAATCTACACTGAAGAAGAAGGGGAAACCCATCCCGCTCCGGCCGATCTCACCTTCAATAACATTGACCTCGACGGCTCGACCTTCACAACGTATTCGGGCATCACGGCCAATAAGGTGACCCTGAAGAACGGTTCGACGCTGGAATCTTTCAAGGAAAACTACTTCTTCAACGGTTCGGATGCCGACAAGCCTCTGGGCTATCAGAACTACATCCCCGGTCAGACCGATCTCTCGATCGACTTCTTGTCCGTCTCCGGAACCAACAACGTCCTGACCTCCTACGGCAACATACTCCTGAAACAAACAGGTTCTTCGGCAACAGATTCTCTGGTGCTGGCAAGCACCGACGTCACCGCCTGGGGATGGCTGCATCTCTCCAACGGAGGTCTCACGCTCGGTGACGGAACCAACACAGCCCATGTGCAGGCGGCCGGTACCAAAGATGGCGGCACCTATACCGAAGCCATCACCATCAACGGCGATTTGACGGTCAACAAGGACAGTTCCCTGACGGCCCAAAGCCATAACGGAACCGAGAACGACAAATCGAAAATCTCCGTCGGCGGCAACGTCGAATTTTTTGCTGCGCCCGAAGGCGGCAAGTCCATTTTCGCGACGAACGACATCGTCATTGGCGGAAATGTAATCGGTCATACAGGCGGCAAGATGGAGGGTGGTCAAAGAACCTTCAGCGACGACGGAATCAAAATCGGAGGCTATGCCAACCTCGACGGCGCATGGATCACCTCCGGAAAACAAATTACCGTGAATGGCACGAACCATATTGACGGTGTCAAATGGACGTTTCATGGGGATTACGATTCAAATAATCCCGACGGAGTCGCTCAGGTACACGAGACGACTTTCGATAACGTTGCCGCTCTCGTCCGCAACCAGGGCAACCTCATCGCCGAAAGAGGAAGTCTGACGGTCAACAAGGGAAAACTGGTCGTCCTCGACGGCAGTACGGTCACGGCCACCTCCGACATCACCGTACTCGACGACAACATCGAAATCCGCAACGACGCGCCTAAAGAAGGGCCTCATCCCATACTGACCGTCACGGCGGACAATACGATCAGAACCCATTATGACATGATCGTCGCCGGAGACAACATCCAAGTCAATGCCACGAACATTTACGTTTTCGACAATGCCTCCAACCCCAATCAGGGAACTTTGTTCATTCACGGAGACAACGTCACCGTCAGCGCGCAGAGTGACACGAACAACGCCGAAGCGCGCGCGTGGAAACTGGCGATGCACGGCGTCGGTAACGGTCAGGCCAACTTCATCATCGGCAACGGCGGCCTGCGCGTCGACAACGAGACCTTCATCGCCGCCGCCTCGCAGATTAAATCAACGGGTTCTATCACTTTCAATGGTACCACGAATATGACGAACGGTACCGTCTTTTCCCAGAAGGACATCAACATCACTTCGGCAGCACCCGATACCGGGCTTACGATGACGGGCGGCATCCTCAACGCCACGGGAACACTCAAAATAGCCACGGCCCAGGCAGAAGTCACAGGCGGCGATTTGAAGGCGGATGTTCTCGACCTGAACCAGCACACATCGATCTCGAAGTCCACGTTGACGGTCGGCCAGACGACTAAAATTTCCGCAAACGGCAAAGACGCCGACTCCGTCACACTCACCGACATTACAGGCGACCTCGGTTTCGTCAATATTTCGGGTTCGGGAGAAAAGGCCGTAGACAACATAGTCAACATATCCCAGACCAGTTATACCGATACGGGACAGACCTTGATGATGAACGGCATGGATATCTCCAACGCGTCCGTGAACGTCAAGGCTTCCATAACCGGTCATACTACTCCCTGGTGGGAATTCGGCACTCATGGCGACCGTCTCGCCACAACGACACTGCACAACAACGGTTACCTGACGCTCGATTCCGGCGTCATCTGGCAGGACAACATCGATCTGCAGGATAACAGCACCCTGACGCTCGGCGGCGCCACAATCACCGGCAACCTGTCGGCGGAAGGAACCAGTACGAGTGGCAACTACTCCATCAATCTCGACGTGACGGACGGAGGCACCGTCAAGGGCGACGTCAATCTGAAGGGGCTGAATATCACAGGGAATACTTCAAATAAAGTCCAAGTCCTGGGCTTTGTCGACATCAGCGAATCCTCTCCCACCGTCGATATAGCCATGACGTATTTCAATATGGCCGGCGTCCGGTGGAACGGAGGTACCCATTTGATCGAAAAAGATCTGCCGGAAGACGGAAGCACCACCATTTTCATCGTCGAAAACGGCGCGTCCGTCACTTTGGGCACCTCGGGCGCAGGGGGGGCTCAAGCTCATCTTAACGGCGATGTGCGGTTGCGCTACGGCGTCTTGAATCTCGTCAACGTCAAGGGCGAAGCCGCGTCGGGCACCATCTACTTCGAAGACAGCTCAAGCCTGGAAAGCAAAATCCAGCGTACCCTGTCAGTCAGTACCGACGCGAGAGCGAACGATATCATCATGCTGGCCGACGGCACGATTTACGTCGCTCCCGGCAATACGTTGACGGTAGCGGGCGAATTGCGCGGCGACGCCGACCTGACCCTGACGGGAGGCGGCAATAAAGTTTTCAACCATAAGTTGACGGGAGGCGACAAGGATTATACGGGAGACATCCTGTGGCAGGCGGGCGACATCTATCTCGGCGACAGCCAGTCCATCGGCACGACGGGAACGCTGACCATTCTGTCCACAAACAATTCGATGCTCAATCTGATCAGCCAAAGGCCCACCGGCACGGAGACGATCGTCTTGAACAAGGACATTGAATTCCTCAAGACCCAAACGGACAATAACCTGAACATCACGACGAATACCAATCTCACGCTGACGGGCAAGATCACCGGCGACAGGCTGGACAAAACGGGCCAGGCGGAACTCGACATGACGGCTGCCGCCGTGACGATCGACAGCCTCTATGTCAGAAGCGGTCACGTCATCGACAAGAACGCTCTTGGCAACGGCAGCCACTACAACAACGTGACCTCCTCCGGCTACGGCCTGTTCCTGGCCTCGAACGGCGAATACGGCAACCTGAATGCCGCCGCGAGAGAAACCAATCCCGATACTCATGCCGTCGCCAAAGGCGACATCAAAATCTCCAATGGCGAGTTGTTCGGCAATATCAACTCCGGCTACATCGCCTCGGGAGGCGTCAACGATACGTTCGGCTCCGTCGATCTGTCGAATATGCAGTCGATGGCAAACCATACGGGCAATATCGTCAACGAAGGCAACCTGTACATCACCGACAACAGCAGGATCGAGATGAAGGGGACGTTCACCTCGCCCCAAGGCCGCTTGTTCATCAAGGACAGTTCCGTCACCATGACGGGCGACATTACGGCCACGCGTCCCCCCGCCCCGGAAGAAGGCAAGGAGGATCCCCTCAAGAACAAGGGAGGCTTCTTCGTCATGCAGAATTCCACGCTCGCCACCACGACCGGCGGAATGGACATCACGGGCATTGCCAAATCCGTCGGCTGGCAGGACAACACGTTCACGTTCGACGATGCCGAATTCTTCGGCAACACGCTCTCGTCCTACAAGGACATGAAGATCAATCTCGAGTTCACGACGGGTACGGTCGGCGGAGCGGATGCCAGGAAAAACACCTTCACGTCGCAATACGGCACGTTGACCTTCACCGGTTACGATAGCCAAAAAGGACTTGCCTTCAACAACAACGAACTGACGGCACAAAAGGCGGCGGACATCACGCTCGACTTCGGCGGAACCATTTCCGGCAACATTTTCACATCGGTCAAAGGCGTCGACACGGATACTGCAGCCGCGCTGACCATACGCGGCCTGGAGAATGAGGCCCATCAAAATATCGGCCAGGAACTCGCGTTCGGAAACAACGCATTCTCGTCGTACGACTCCATCGAACTGGCCGGCACGCTTCTTATCAAATCGTTCAGCAACAACGTGCTGACCTCGGGCCAGGGCAACTATTCCCTGCAAGGAGACATCACCTTCAACACGGCCATCACGGGCACAGGCAACGTCAACAATGTCATCCTGGCGAGCGATACGTTCACGAACAACGCAGTCCTCGAACTCGGCAGAAGTTCGTCCATCAGCGCGAAAAAATGGCTTGTCAATAGCAACGCGACCATTGTCGACGGCGGCGCCATTATCACAGCGGCAGTCGGCGGCCAGACCATTTTCAACAACGGGAACATCACTCTCACGTTGAATGGGGGCACGAGCCACCAGCTTGACAACCTGACGATGAACGCGGGTACGCTCAATCTGAGCGGAGGAGCGCAGGTCTCCATTTCCAATATGGACACCGGTTTGAAAACAGGAGAGAAGGCAGGAACCCTTTCCCTTGCCGAAGGAAGTAAGCTGACGGTCGGCAACATGTCGCGCCTCGCCAACCTGAAGATTGATGACGCCTCTCTTATGGAAGTGAACCAGGGCAACGTCACGATCGAAAAACTTACGATGCACACCAACGGCAAGATGACCTTGACGAGCGGCGATCTCGACGTCACGGAAGCCATCGGAGACGGTAATTTCAACGGAACAATCGAAGCCCGGAACGGCAATATCACCTTCGAAAAAGCCGTTAATCTCGGCCAGACAGGCCAGTTGACCGTGAAGGCGATTTCCAACGGCAGCGAGTTCACCAACTCGGCAAACATGGTTCTGGGCAAGGACTCGGCCATCACCGCCTATACCTGGAAAGTCAACGCCGACGCCACGCTCAACCAGCCTTCCAGCCTTCTGCTCCAAAAACTCGAGCTTAACGCGGACCTGACGGTCAATGGAACCGGCAAGCAAACGGGAGGCTCCTGTTCCTTCGGTCACACGCAGCTTGCCTCCGGCACGACGCTGACCATCAACGACATCTCTTCGGGCTCTGGCACGACACTCAGAACGGCCGATTTCACCGATTCACAACATGCCGCTTCCGTCGTCCTTACCAATTCGAAAATCTCTTCGGACGACGTCACCATCCACGGTAATTTGACCATCCAGGGGAACCATGACAACCACTCCTTCCTGAGCACGACCAACGGTCTCTCCGTCGACAGCGGTCAAATTTCCATTGTTCATGCAGACCTGATATCCCAGATGGGACTGTTGACGCTTCAGGGATCTTCCGTCAACCTTGATTATGCCAAACTGGACGCCCAGACGGGAATCATCATTAGCGGCACACAAGAAAGCGACAAAGTCAATCTGACCAATGTCCAAATCACGGCGGGCAACGGCGACATTACCCTCGGAGGAACGTGGACAAAATTCGACACGGTGGAGATCAACGCTCTTTCGCACCAGATCGCCTTCACGGGCACGGTGGGTACTGAGAATCACCAGCTCGACAATCTCCGTCTCACAGCCGATACGCTCATCTGGCAAACACAGAACGAGCAGACAGTATTCGGTCAATCCAGTTCCTTCTCCATTACCAATACGCAAATCACCTCGGGCCACCAGATCACGTTGGACGGCGGAACAGACGAGTCCATCAAATTCGGCAGCATGGGCAAACTTGCCGTCGAAGGCGATTCCTCGCTAATCATCAGGAATGGCCTCCTCGCCACCTCGGGCATAGCGATCGGAACGGGCCATCTGACACTGAAATCGGGTTCCACGATCACGAACACGGGCGATCTTTCGGCTTCCTCATCGGCGATACTTCTGGAAGGCAGTTCGATTCTCGACATCGCCGGTTCCTTCTCCCAGAACGGCGGAACCCTGAGTCTACAAGAAAACAGGACTACTCTTTCGGCAACAGGCGGCCTGTTGCTGTCGGGAAATGCCCTCTTCTTCATGTCTGACAACGCAAAGGTCCAAAGCAGCATCACGCTCAACGACTCCGTTACCGCAACGTTAGACCAAGCGGTCATCGAAGGCACCCTCACGAACAAGAGCATCAGCCTGCTCAGCCTCAACGACACAACTATCACCGGCGACATGCAGTTGCTGGCCGACTCCAAAACAGTTGTCACGGGCCAATTTACCGCCCAACAGGCCACAGGAAGGCCCTGGAGCAACGTCACCAGCGAAGGAGAACTCGAAATCGGCGACACCTCTCCGGATGTACAGGGTGCGGAGTTCAACGCCAATATTACCCTTCACTCGGGAACACTGACACTCAATAACATCAAGACTTTCGGCGGTACCGTTACAATGTCGGGCAGTTCGTCCAGCCGCCTGATGGACGTGATCTGCGATCTGAGCTCTCTCAATCTCAACATCGCCATGGATGCCAACGCAACGGTCAACATCCGGTCGGCGCTGTCCGTCGGCACCCTGACCGGCAACCGCCAATTGACGCTGACGGGAAGCGCAACGGATGCCAGGATGATCCTGACCGAAGAAAACAGTAATTTCGCCGGCAACATCGACTGGCAGGGTTCGATCATTGAGCTTCAACAAAACGATGCACTCGGCACAACGGGTACCCTGACCGCTACGGGCGAACGTACCCTGGTTGTCACGGGCACGACGGAGCATGCGAAGAACATCACGATGACCGACCAGACGGGCATCCTGCACATTCTTGCCGACAGCGGCACCGTGGGGCAACCTGTCAACTTTACGGGTACCATCCTCAACTCCGGCTCCCTCGTGAAAGACGGTTCCGGCGTCATTCAGCTCAACCGTATAGCCAACGGTTACTCAACACGCCTCAACGGCATATCCGTTCAGGATGGTACACTCGTCCTCAATCAGGTCTCCTACATTTCGGGATTGGCTTCCGTCGCCAAAGGCGAACTCATTTTCGACAATGTCGTCCAGACGACGAAACTCAGCACCATGGCGATGTCGGGGGAAGATTCGAAGATCACCATTCAAAATCAATCGAAGATCCTCACAAATTCCAGCGTTGAGTTGTCCTCGGGCAATTTGTCAATGGATAGTTCGACCATGTCCGTCAATGGAGAAGCGACGTTAGACGGCACGATCAATCTGTCGTTTGACAACCTCTCGTCGTTGCAAGCCCAGGGCAACCTGACGCTCGGCGGCTCAGGAAAGATCAGTATTCACGACTCTCTCCTCACCAGCCAGGGCAGCCTGACATACAACGGTTCCGGAGCATTCGAACTCTTCAATTCAACCCTCAGCACCCAGGGCTTACTGACTTTTGAAGGAAGCGCCGGCAATACCCCGTTCACCTTGTCCGGAGTTACCCTTCAGGCAACCGATTCCGTCATTTTCAACCGCAAGTCGGAACTTCTCTCCGAAAACTCCGGTCAGAAAAACACCATCACGGCCAACAATCTGGCTATCAATGCAGATCTGAACATTCAAAACGCTGCGCTCGACATCTACAACAACACGACTCTCAGAGCCGACTTCCACGTCCTGAACTCCAGCGGCAACTCCAGTCTCGGAAACATCCAGCTCAATACGCACGACATGTCGCTGGAAGGCCTCGGTGTGGCTCCGGACAAACTATTCAACCTCGTCGGCTCGGTATCCGACACGCAGGAAGGCGCCGGTTCCCTCTCGTTGACCTATACGGCACTTCGTGGTGATGTCACGCTGACCAAAGATACGTTGAACGTCTCCAACAGCGCGGTCATCTCGGGTACGGTGACCATGAACGGAGGTCAGTTGAACATTGATCGACACAACGAATTCCGAAACCTCTACCTCAGCGGCGACATCGGCATGAACCTCCTTCGGGGAGCGCCGGAAAGCGACAGCTATCTGATCGCTCAAAACACGTATCTAACCGGCGGTTCGACAACAATCGGCGAGGGAGTTCATCTGAACACCGCCATGTGGATTCAAGGCGGAGCTTCGCTGACTCTATCGGGCACAGTCGGAGTGGGCGTGACATCAGACGGTGATAGAACCTCCGGCGGCGTCACGATCCAGAACGGCTCGCTCTCGCTCACAAACGGCGCTGAAATCGCGGGCACGCTAACCTTCTCGGACGCTTCCGGCCTGACACGCCGCCTGACCGTCCAGGGAGTCGATCCCTCGTCGGAAGATACGGTCAATACATCCATCAGTGCCATCGACATCATTTCCGACGCCCATATCGAAGTCGGACGAAACGCGATCCTGACCGTCAACGGCATGGGACCGGACTCGGGCAGTTCGCCCGCCTCGCTCACCAAAACGGGAGCGGGCACGATGAGCATTCAAGGATTGGGCCGCATCGGCGAACTGCTCGTGACAGAAGGTCTTTTCCAGACGGATAACTTCCATAGTATCACGTTCACGGGCAACGTTACCGTCGACGGCCTCAGCGAACTTGCCGGTTTCGAAATTGATGGTCCCAGGGTTTCCCTGACAAACGATACGGTCGAAGGCATGTTGATTGCCAGGAATAACGGGAAGATTGAGGTTACAGGCACCACTCTGGAACAGGGAATCAGCATCTCGGCAGCCAGCCGGATCGACTTGCATCATACAATAATGGAAGAGGCGGGCACGACTTCCTTCACTCTTGCCCAGGATGGGATCCTGAATATTGACGATAAGAGCGACATCGCCTTCGTCGGTTCCGCAATGCTGGCCGGTACATTCACGATGAAGGATTCGCACTTTACTGTTCGTAACGGGACCATCAGCTTCCTTGATGAAAACGGCAGAAGCAACATAAACGACAGCTATATCCAGACGGCAACCGTAACGGTCGCTCATCAGAGCACGCAAGCCCACTTCATCAACACCAGCTTCCTCATCTCGGAACAGACAGACGTCCGCGGCCTCATGTGCCTCCAGGCAACAAGCGATCCTGACGATTCGGGATCATTCGACTTCGGTACGCTCGGCAACGTGAACGTCAAAAACGGAGGCCAACTTTACCTGGGTGTCGACGACCTCACCGGCAACACAAACGGCAGATCCTTTACGCTCAGAAGCAACATTACGCTCGTCAGCAACGGAGAGGCAACACACAACTTCCTCCATCTCGGCAACGGTACGCTCGACGGCGACGTGACGTCCCTCGGCGCGACGAACGAACTCTCCATGGGCGACACGACCATCACGGGTACTCTGACGGTGGAAGGCGGCGTTCTAACTCTGGCCGGTAACAATGAAGTGAAGCAACAGGCCATGATCGGCGCCGACACGACGATCCAAGCAGACTCCACCTTCACTGCCGGCATCTCCACGACGATAACGGGTGGCAATCTGGATATTCAGGGGACTTTGAATTCCGCCCTCATTCTGGAAGGAGGCAATGCTTCTCTGAACTCCGATACGGCCTCTCTCAATGGTGATCTGCGCATCGCAAACGGTACCTTCACCTATAAGAAAGCCAAACAAGATGCATCTCTGGTCAACATCATGTTCGCCGGCCATATGTCGTACGAAAACCGTACGTTGTCCGTCGACAACGACTGGCATGTCGGCAACGTGACGGCCACGACAAACGGAACCATCAAACTCAACGGCACGGACGATCACGATGTTACCTTCACCATCGATGGAGCACTGGCAGGCGAAGGGCCTCTGCACATTACCGGCAAGGGGAACATAGTCTACAACCACACCAGTTCCTACTCGGGAGACATCTATTACACAGCCATCGGCAATTCTTACATGTATGAGAGCGACGTACTTGGGAAGACGGGAACCGTCTATTTCCAAATCGACGAATCTCTGATCACTTCGCCTGATAAGGACAAGCAGCCCTTCGTGTACTACCGGGGTACGCACTCCAAAAACGCCGTTGTCGAAAATGCGAACATGTGCACGATCGGAGATACCGTCTGGGACGGCAACTTCTACCAGAAATCGATGTACAAGAAGGGCCAATACGACCTGACCTTCTCGCAGCACAGCTCAATGCTCGGGTCGGCCACCGTCGTCGAAGGCAGGCTCATCAGTCTGGGCACCAATACCTTCAGCGACTTGACGGCCCAAACACTGGACGAATGGGTTAAATCCACCGACGAAAACGCTTCCGACCACTATGCCGTCATCATCCTGAACCAAGGCGATAACCTCAACGGTTCGCTGACGACGGGGAAAAAATCGACAATCGAATTCCGAGGTCTGAAGGCCACAAGCGTCACGGGCATTACAAACGCGGGAACAATCAATCTTCTCAACGGTACCGAAATCCAGGTCGGTAACAACGATATCGAGTCGGGACATGATCCCGATGTCAAATCGACATTCTCGTCGACGGGGTGCATTCAGTTGCAGGATGCCATCTTCCGGGCCTTCCTCGACATCTCGCTCACAGGCAAAGTCACGACTCTTGCGAACAACCATCTCTCAACGTTCAGCGCCAACAGTCTGTCTATCGACGGACAAAGCGGAGCGGAACTCTCCATGGGCATAGGAAGCAACACGGTCAATATCACGAAAGACCTGTCGTTGAGCAGCAACGCCCAGGCTGATATAAGCGGGACATTGCTCGTCGGAGGTAAAACCGATCTATCAGGCGGTTCCATTCTTGACCTGAATGTGATGGGTGAAAACCGCAGCACTCTGGGTAGCGTCACCATTTCCGGCACAGCCTCGGAACTCAATCTCCATGGTTCTTCGCAGAGTATCAGCGCGATTTCCATGAATATCGGTGACGGCGGCCACCTTCAGCTCGATCAAGTTCAGCTCGTCCTCAATTCCGGCACGGGTAGCATGAACCTCATCGGGAATCGGGAAGACGACGTTCAGAACTATGCATCGCTCGTCACGTTCACCAATGCCGGCGTGCAGGGAAATCTGAATATTGACGACCATAACAAGATCGATCTGAACGGTCTCACGTCGATTACCGGCAACATGAGTATCGGAGACGGAGCCATTCTCGCTCTGACGGGGAACGGTTCTCTCAATCTCGGAGGAAACGTCTCCATCCAGGGGGGCCTCATCGTTCAGCAAAATACGATGATGGCAGCAACCTCCCTCAACATCCGGTCTCTCACAACTCCGTATGAAAGCCTCGTCAATGGCTATCTGAACATCGACAACAACACTTCGATCTCGAATTCGAACCTAAAACTGGATACGGACGAAGATGGTCACAACTTCGGCGGCCTGGGCCAGACGCTCGTCGAGAACGGCTCGACGCTGACGATTCAAAGTTCCCGGCATGACCTCCGCGCCATCATCAAGGGTGACGTCACGCTCGACGGCAACGGCAACCTGTTCGCACTGACGAACGTCAATCTGACGGGCAATGTAGCCATGTCGGGCGATGCGGATCATAATGCCATCAACATGACGGATGCCACGATTACGGGCGACCTGACGCTTACCGGGGGTACCTTCAACTCCAGAGGAACCAATCGCGTCGGCACGGCTACGGTCGGCGGATCCGCCGTCTTCCGGATCGTAGACGGCACATTCAAAGCCGATAACGTGCGCCTCCAGGACAACGTGAAGATGACCATTTCCGACCAGCTCGACGCCGGACTCATCCTCGACGGTACGGGTGTTCAGGTCACAATGGCCTCGGATCGGGACGGCACGGAAGCCCACGGTGGATTCGCCATCACGGGCGGTCTCACCATCAACAAGGGGCTGTTCACTCTGGACAAAGGCGCCATCTACGGCAGGATTATCATGAATGGCAGTTCGGCGGACGATGCCCACATCCATGTCTTGCACGACACGGAATTCTCGACGGCTAACATTCTCGACATGCAGAACTTCGGCACGATCGATGTTAGCCAGGAAGCAACGCTCACGCTCAAAGGTGCTCTGTCGAACAAAGGAACGCTCATCATGACGGGAGACGGCAACTTCGTCTTTACCGCTTCGAGCATGCACTCCGGCAACACCGAGTTCAGCGGTACGGGCCACCTCGTCCTCGATGCCGCCGACGCACTCGGCAAGAGCGGATCGCTCTTTCTGACCCAGTTGCCGTCTAGCGGCGAAACGGCAGGAAAAGCCTACGTCGATGTCCACGCAGACCAAAGTAAAAACATCGTCTCCAACAGCCCTGTCGTCTGGATGACAGCCATTACCGGCATCACCGACACAGCGGTTCACTGGAACGGTATCATGAACCTGACGGATTTCCGCCTGACGGACCAAAACGGTACCCAGAGCAATCTGGAGCTGATGACGGCCGGATCCGACATCAAGCATCTCACGATCACCAACAGTATCTTCAACAGTAGCCACGGAGGTAACTCCTTCGGCAACATCGACCTGACGCAAAAAGGATCTCTCACGCTGAGCACGGGTGACACCGTATCGGGTGTCATGACTTCCACGGAGTCGACGATCACGCTCAACGGTGTGACGACAATCATGGAGGCGCTGTACAACAACGGTACGCTCAATCTGATCAACCAGTCACACATCGAAATCTCCAAGGATCTCATTTCGACAGGTACACTCAACATCGACTCCAGCTACCTGAGCGTCGCCAAGTTGACTACGCTGGGAGAAACGACACTCAAGAACGCCACGCTCGAAGGTCTTTCCGAAATGCAAATCGACGGGTCCATGGTAACGGATCCGGGCAACCTCACCTCGAATCTCAACGCAGGCAATTTGACCGTTGCCGGCGGCGGCAGCTTCGCTTTGAACACAGGGATCACGATCGTCACCGTCAAACAAGGTTTCACGATGGAAAAAGAATCCAAGGATTCTTCGATCACCGGCAACCTGCTTGTCGGCGGCAAGCTGTCTCTTGAGGGCGGCATGCTGACCTTGAAGGAACTCGGCGAAAAATCCAGCTCGCTCGGCACGGTGAACGTCACAGGTAAAGGGCTCTCAATCTCGGCCGACGGCATGTCGCAGAGGACGGTCAGCGCCCTCTCGATGGAGATTGGCGAAAACTCATCGTTCTCGTTGAATAACATCAACCTCAGACTCAATGACGGCAGCGGCACGCTCCTTCTCCATGTCGGCGATGACAGCGAAACGGGAGCAATAGTCACTCTGAAGAATAGCCGTATCACCGGCAACCTGACGATGGAGGGCCACAAGACGATTACCCTCCAGGATACTATGGCAGTCTCGGGACTCTTCACCGTCGACGGCTCGCTCACGCTGAACGGAGCCGGTTCGATGAATGTCGGCAGCCTGGCCCTCGCAAGCAACAGTTCCGAACTGACACTTGAGAGCGCCATCCGCGTTTCGGGGACAACGACGTTCAACGGTGGCACCATCACGATGAATACCGACGAGTTTGCCCACAATTTCGGCACGCTCGGTACGGCAGTACTCGACCAGGGTTCGACCCTCACCGTGACGGGCGCCAGTACCGACAACGCCAAGAAGGCCATTTTGGCCGGAGACATCAGTCTGACCACGGGACGTAACAACCTGACGCTGACCAATACCATCCTGAACGGCAACGTCACCGTTGCCGACAACAAGGATAATACGCTAACGATGAGCGATGCCGATATCAACGGCACACTGACTCTCGAAGGCGGCACGTTCAATGTGAGCGGAGGTATCAATACGGCCAAGGAAATCTCCATGAGGCAACACGCCAACATGGTAGTCGCCGAGGGAGCAACGTTCCGTGCTACGACGACAGTCGTCAATGCCGACGCTTCGCTCACCATCGAAGGTAAGATGGACGGCAACGTCCGCATCGACGGAGGCACGGTCACGATGGGAGAAAATGTCTCCAATCCGACAACAACCAGTCTGGAAGGCAACATGACCGTGACCAAGGGAGACTTCAATTACTACTCCGGCCTGATCGGAGGCAAAGTCATTCTGAACGGCGCTTCCACCGGCGAAGCCGTCGTCCACATCAAGCGAGACAGCATGACGACGGACAGCAACGTCCTCGACATGCAGAACTACGGGACACTCGATCTGCAAGCTAATCTGGAATTCCAGGGAACGTTCTCCGGAGCGGGTACGCTGACTGTGGAAGGCAAGGGCAACCTGGCTCTTTCTCAGAGTAGCCAATATGTCGGCAACATTTTCTACAGCGCCGGAACATTGACTCTGAACGCGCAAAATGCACTGGGAGCAAGCGGCAACCTAGTTCTGACAGAAGATCATGCTTCCATCGTCACGGCAGCCGACCAGAACAAAAACGTAACCGGCAAGAACCTGGAGATGACAGTCGATACGGCCGATCACTCCGCCGCCACCTGGCACGGAGTATTCCAACTCGGTTCCCTCGACAAAAAAGGATCCTCTTCTCTCGTCCTCGGGAGCGCAAGTTCGTCTATCGACCTCCTGTCTGTTTCGGAAGGCAACCTGACGAGTTCCGGTGCCGACAGCTTCCAGCAAGTCACCGTCAACGGTGAGGGCAAGGCAGCCTCCGTCTCGTTGAGCGGCAAGGACAAAATCGCCACTTCCCTGACGACGAACGGCCAAAACGACACCATCACGCTGACCGGCCTGACCGCCGATGTCCGGCGCGTCTCCAATGCCGGGAAGCTCATCCTGCAGGAAAAGACCGCGCTCACGACGGATAGCGCCAATCAGTTCGGACAAGACAGCCAATTGTTGATTTCCGGAGCCAGCTCGTTCAATGTGCTCAGTGACTTCGACCTCTACAATGCCACCCTCGACAACGGGACGCTGATCTCTACCGGAACCCTGACCCTGAAAGGAGCGGTGCAATCGTCCGCCAGCGAACTCAGCGCTTCCTCAATTAAGGCCAATCAGATGGTTCTAAACCAAAACGCCAGTCTGGACTTCTCCACCGGAGTCAATTCCGTGTTGCTCACGGGGCTGTTCTCGCTGGAAACCGGGAGCGAAGCCACAATCACGGGTTCTCTGGAAGCCCAAAATATTGAGATCAACCAAGACAGTTCGTTGACGCTGACGGCTTCCGGCTCGAAAACCAGCAATTTGGGTCAAGTGACAGTCGACGGTACGCTCTCCCTGAATGGCGGACAGACGGTTCGGACGATTGAAGCAAACGACATTACGGTAAACGAAGCCGGCTTCCTGTCACTCGAGAACGCCATTCTCTCACTCGCCGGAGGCAAGGGAACGCTTCTTCTGGACGGAGGCAACGACGGACAGACAGAATGCGCCAGTTTCAACACAGCAACGATTGCGGGTAATGTCATAACCACGAACAACCAGCTTATTCGAACGACGGATCCGGCAACGATTACCGGAAGAATGGAGATCAACGGCAATCTTGAGCTTCAAGGCAGCGGCGGTCTCAACATACAGGGAGCCGCCGACATTTCAGACCAAAGCAGCCTGATGATCCAATCGCCGACAACGCTGGCAGCCGGAACCCTGAGCATCGGAGAAGAAGAAGGAACGAACGCATCCGTCTCCATCATGGGATCGCTGAACACCCGGACGATCAATGTCGTCAACGGTTCCCTGAATTTCTTGAACGACACCGGCACTCCGCACGACTTCGGCTCCATCGGGCAGACGACCCTGAATGCCGGAGGCCACTTCACCGCGAAGGGCAACGATCAGGCCGACACGCTCAGCGGCAATCTTCTTCTCGCCAGCGGCGCGAAGAGCGTAGACGATGCCTGGGCCAGCGCAATTCTCGAGAACCTGACGTTCAAAGGAAACATCACGCTCTCCGAAGACTACAACCACCTCGATCTGACGCAGGTGAATGTGAAGGGCGACGTCGTTGTCGCCGGCAACAACAACACGTTCAACATGGCGTCTTCCGCAATCGACGGCCTTCTGGACGTCTCCGGCGGTAAATTCACCATCACAGGAACGAACACTGCCGATACGGCCACCATCAGCGGTAAGGCCCAGGTCACCATTTCCGACGGCGCTTCGCTGAAGGTCCGGGAAACGGTCGTCAAGCCCGAGGGCCGACTCGATGTCAACGGCACGCTCGACAGTTCCGTGCTGCTCGACGGCACGGGAGCGATGCTTGCCCTTGGTTCCAACAACAACGCCAACGTCACTGGCAACGTGACGATCATCGGCGGAGAAGCCATCCTCAACAGCACGGACGAAACGCCCATCGGAGGCAATTTGACGTTCAACGGAGTCTCGGCCGACAACGCCCTGCTGACAGTCAAGAACGACTGGAACTTCGGCAACGCGGTCATCATGAACGGTGCGGGCACGATCAACCTCGGCGCAGGCACGACGACGACGATCGACGGCATCCTGAGCGGTTCGGGAGAACTGCGCGTGAAGGGCGGAGGCAACCTGAGTTTCACCGGGAACAGCAATCATACGGGCACGATCTACTACGGTTCGACAGGATCCCTGTCGTTGCTGACGGACAACGCTCTCGGTTCCGAAGGCACGCTCTTCATCGGCATGCCAGGCAAGTTTACCGAAGATACTGTCACTCTCATCGTCAAGGGAGACCAGGGTAAAAACCTCCAGGGCCACAATGTCGCCATAGACATCCAGGACGACTCCACATCCTGGAACGCCCAGATCCTCCTCGATTCCCTGACGGTTCAAAACGGTCACCTGAAGCTTGGAGACTATCGTTCCGACATTGGTTCTCTGACGGTTGCAAACGGCGAGTTCAGTAGCGTCGGAGACAACGCCTTCGGAGATGTCACGCTGAACGGCGGCAATGCCTCGTTCACGAAAGGCTCGATCAGTGGCAGCCTGGTCATTGAGAATGGCCACCAGGCTAAACTCTCCCAGATGAATTCCGGCATCACCACCACCAATGTCGTCAACAACGGTACATTGACGCTGAACGACCACACGGCAATCTCGGTCTCCAAGAACTTCACCTCGACGGGGCTTCTGGAAATTACGGGCAACAGCTCACTGACCGTGGCAACGGATATGGAAATCGCCAACACCCGGTTGACCAACGGTTCCATTGAAACAAACGGCTTAATGACGATCAATGGCGACCTTGCCGCTATGGACGGGAACGTTTCTTCGTCCCTGACAGCCAGGAACATGACGGTCGGCAAGGACGGCAACCTCAACCTGTCGATCGGCTCCAACTCGGTTACCGTTTCCGACACGCTTCTCATCACAGCCGGTACGAACAGTATTTCCGGCAGTGTTGCCGCGGACTCCATCACCATCACGGATGGCACGACGGACATCTCCGGCAACGTGATTGCCGGAACGGGTCTCTCGGTATCCGGCGGCGACCTGTCGATCAAGGTGCAGGGCAATTCCCTGTCGTCACTCGGCGTCGTCTCCCTGGAAGGAGGCAAGGTGAAGCTCGCCGGCAGCGACGAAGCACATCGCACGATCAACGCATTTTCCGTCAATATCGCCACCAACAGCGGTACGGGTTCCTACGGCACCCTGACTCTTGACAACGTCCATCTGACGCTCGACGGAGGCAGCGGCAGCCTGTTGCTCGACGGAGGCCTCCTCTCGTTCAGTAACAACAGCGTTCTCAACGGTCACCTCGATATCCTCGGCAGCAACACGTTAAGTCTGACCGACAAGACAACGGTCACGGGCAACGTGCACCTTGCCCAGAATGCGAGTGACACCCAGAATACGTTGGATGTCTACGGACGGGATAGCAGCTTGTCCAGACTGACCATCGGCGGCACGCTGACTATCGACCAAGGCACTACGCTTCAAGGCCATAACATCACTCTCGACGTCAAGGGAACGAGTACCGTAAGCGGTTCGCTGGTTCTCGAAACGAGAAACATGAATAATGCTCTCGGCGGTCATGCAGCAGCCGGCGTCGTTGCCTCCTTCAACAACCTCGGCAACATGACGGTACGCGACGGCGGCAACGTTTCGCTGATCGGCGACAAGAACGCAACGATCGTCTTCGATGACTCCTCGACGTTTAACGGAACCGGCTACACGGGTTCTCTGACGCTCATCAACCAGCCGGACACGGCTAACAAACTGACGCTCGACCACGTCTTCCTGACGGCGGCAAGCGGCGGTTCCTGCCAAGTCGAACTGGCCGCCGGCGGGACTGCCAACGAACTGACGATGGATTCGTCGTACATTGACGGCAATCTGATGGTTTCGAACGGCAGACTGAACCTGCTGGGCGACAACTTCGCCAAGAACGCCTATATCAGCGGCAACGTCGAAATGAACGACAAGACCGGCACGCTGACCGTAGACAACGCCATCGTGCAGGAACACGGCCATGTCGTGATCGGCACCACGGAAGGCGGTACCCCCAAACTCGACGGTACCCTCTGGCTAACGGAAAACGGCGATGCCATCTTGAACGCATCGGGCTCGATCACGAAGGATCTAATCGTTTCGCATGGTACATTCACCTACAACGGCGGCGTGCTGCACGGCAACGTCATGCTGCAGGGAACGACCGTTCATGAAGCCATGATCGTTCTCAACAGCGACTGGAACGGAATGGACGACGATCTCAAGGTGCATGCCCTGAATATGGGTGGCATGGGTACGATCAACCTCAACGGTCTGACGATGACGATCATGGGAGGCCTCGCCGACAGCATGAACGACAAGCTCATCGGTATGGGATTATCGGGCATGGGCGACCTGAGACTCATCGACGCTTCGACCAGCGGAGCCAAGGGAACGCTCGTCTTCGACGCCACGGGTACGCACTCCGGCGACATCTACGCGGCAGACGGCATTTCGCTCATCCTGAACCAGTCGGATGCCCTCGGCATCTCCGGCTCCCTGCGCACGGCGGGAACCCTCTACATGGAAGCCGCCGCCGACCAGCACAAGGATATGCTCGCCGCTTCTTCCGAAGGCACCCGGAGCATCGTCAACCTCGACGTCACGAAATCCGATACTCCGCTCAACTGGTACGGCGAAATCCGCCTCGACGAATTGAACGTCACCGGCAGTCTGAATCTGGCGCACTCCAACTCCATCGGTTCCCTGAGCGTAACGGACGGTCTCGTGACGACCACGGGACCTGGAGGCAGCAGCTTCGGCAATGTCGCGGCGCATGCGACAGACGGTCATACAGGCGGCATCACTCTGTACCAGAACGACAATGTCTCCGGCTTTATCACCACCGGTACAGACTCGACCGTTACTCTCGACGGTCTCCACTCCTCCAATGTCACGTACATTGAGAACGCCGGAACGCTCGTACTCGACAACGGAGCAATGATCAATGTCAACAAGGGCAAGGATACGGATGTGGTCTCGACGGGTACAATCTCACTCGGCAATAGCAGCATGCTGGCATCCGGCAATAACATGGACGTCACCGATGTCACCGGAACCAATTCGACCTTGCATGCCGGGGGAGACATGAAAATCTCGGGTAATCTGTCGATGACGGGCAACAGCCATGTGACGTCCGACGGTGACATCGCCATCGCCGGCACGGCGAACAACGTCTCAGTCGAGGGAAGCCTGGAAGCGGACGGCAACCTCAAGATCGAAAGCAACGGCAACACGGTCACCGGATCGATGCAGGTCAAGGGTGATCTGGCAATCGATAAGGGCGATCTTACCTTCGTCGCCACCGGTTCCAACAGCTCGCTGGGCGACATTTCAATCACGGGATCGACCGAAGACCAGGGAGAACTGGTTCTCGGTCACGCAGGAGGTGAAGTCGAAGATGTCCTGCATCGCAAAACGATCACGGCCGACTCGGCCACCGTGCATTCAAACGGCTCCCTCACCGTCGACAACGTCAACCTGAAGTTCAACGATGAATCGGGCCTCGTGCTCGAGGGCAGCGACGAAGGCCGGGCACATGCGGCAATTAACAATAGCATGATTCAGGGTAACGTCACAGCCAACGGAATCTTTACCGACCTATCCCTGAACAATGCCTCGATCACGGGCAACCTCACGGTCAATGGCGGCGATTTCACCATCGAAGGAACGAACAAGGTCGGCGGCACATCCACGATCCAGAAAAACGCCAACGTCACGATCAAGGACGGAGCTACGCTCGAATCGGGCGTCGTCTCCCTCGCGCCCTCGGGCGACTTGACCGTCGAAGAAGGAGGAAGCCTGAAGAGCTCCATCTCGTTCGACGCAAAACCCGAAGGCTGGACGGGTGGCACCACGACGAAAGTTACCTTCGAAGGCGAACAAACCATCGGTGGCACGAGCCAGGCCTACAAGGTATTCGTCAATGCCGACGGTACCCTTCAGTCCGGTAAGGGCGGGAAGCTCACCATTGCAGGTTCCAACACCCTGCAGGGAACGAGTCACACGCTAACGCTCGATACCGTGGATGAAAACAGCTCCATCACCATCGCCGGCAGCAATACGGACTTCGGCTCCGATGTCGTCCTGTCCGGCCAAGGCCAGTTGATTCTTGCAGCCAGCAATGCGCTCGGCACGAATGGAGCGCTCGTCGTCGAACACGAATCGACGCTCATCATGGACAATAACCGCGACGGTTTCGGTTCGCTCGCCATGGACAAAAACGTTTCCGGCGGAGGTTCTCTGACCGTCGTCGCCAACAACAACACGATCTTCGGAGGTAACCTCGATCTCGCCGAATTGAACAAGACGCAAGGCAACGACAACGATACGAAGCTGACGCTCTCCGGTTCCGGCTCGGTCGGTACTCTGAACCTCAAGGACGGTTCGATCGACGTCGCAGGCAGCACGGCAGACTATGTGATGGATCGCGTGAATGTTGACGAAAACACGATCCTCTCTATCCGCGACAAGGCAAACCTCCATGGTAAGGACGAGACCTCCCTGCTGACGGCCAACGGTACGGTCAACGTCACGGAAGCCGCACTGGGCATGAATGTCCTGATCGGCGGCAGCGCAGCGAAAGTCAATCTGAACGACAACGCCACCGTCAACGGCAACCTCGATCTGCAATCGGGTAATCTGACGATCGCAGGTACGAACGTTGCGTTCGGCGATAACGTCAAACTGAGTCTCACGGGTAACGCGGAAGACCAGCGTACCATCAACGTGATGCGCGATGTCGACTTCTTCGGTCAACTCGATGTGCTGGCGGACGGAACACTGGATGTCTCGCCGCTGCGCAACTTCACGCTCGCCGGCAAGCTTGCGGGCGACTCCAAACTGACGCTCGCCAACCGCGGAACGGTCACGTTGAAACAGTCGAACACCGATTTCCACGGCATCCTGAACCTCATGGGCGGCGCTACGCTGGTCGGAGAGCAGGCCCAGGCCTTCGGTGACGGCACGGTCGACATTGCGGCCTGGACCGAAGATTCGTCCCTTAGCTCCGCCATCGTCATCGGTACGAAGGACACGGAAGATACGCTCGTCTTTAACAATGACATCCATATCGCCGAATCCGCCAAGGAAGGCAAAACTACCGCCGTCACGCTCGAAACACTCGCCGATACCGAATGGCGCGGCGAACTGACGGGCAAAGGCAGAATCGACAAGACGGGCGACGGAGACCTGATCCTGGCCTCGGCCAATGTTCCGGAAACCTCCAACGACGTTGACGAAAATGTGAGTAAGGCAACGGAAACCTCCACCGACAAGGCAGTGGACGCCGCCCCCCATGCCGTCGACCTCAACATCAAGAATGGAGGCCTCGTTCTCAACCGCCTCTTCAGCGGCAATGTGGAACTCCAGCAGAATACGATACTGTCCGGCTCGTACGGTTCGGGAACAAACTATGGCATGGAGATCATGGGCAATCTGACGGCCCAGCACGGTTCAACAATTGAAGTCGGACACATTCCTTCCCAGGGAAGTTCCGATTACTCAACACTGAACATTGGAGGAGACCTGAAGATGAACTACGGCAGCACCTACATCGTAGATATGGATCTCGCCAACGTCGGCCATGCCGATCTGATCCACGTCGCGGGAGACGCCGAACTCACCGGTACAACGATCCAGGTACGAACCGACGATCCCGGCCACGAACACGAAAAAGCACTGGACGACGGTTCGCGCTGGACGGTTTTGACCGCGGACGGAACGGTCTCTCACGGCATCCTCAAGATCGACCACGACCTGTACTACCATAACCTGACGGTTGAATACGGCAACGACGACAGAGTGGACCTGGTGCTGAACCTCAACTACAAGGGGCTCAACCAGATCAACAATACCGTAGTCAACAACAACACATTCATTTCCAACGTCATCGAATATATTGAAAACAATAATTCCGGTGGTGAAATGGACAAAGTAATTGACAATCTGAATAATCTGACCAACCGCGACGAAATCAAGGACGCCATTGACCAGATCGGCGGAGTCTGCCTGACTCCTCTCATGCAGATGCAGATCGC
Organism: Akkermansia sp. N21116; assembly: GCF_029854705.2. Lineage (NCBI taxonomy): Bacteria > Pseudomonadati > Verrucomicrobiota > Verrucomicrobiia > Verrucomicrobiales > Akkermansiaceae > Akkermansia > Akkermansia sp. N21116. Next base: position 1,887,673 of record NZ_CP139035.1, on the reverse strand, counting down.
GCGTTCGGACAACCACATGCGCATCATGCGCACTGCTTCTTCGAGCACGGCGTGGAAGGCGGACACGAAGATTCCGAACATGCAGGTATGGGCGCACACCTCCGGAGATCATTCCGAACTCCACGGAGACGGCAACGGTTCCGGTTACAATCGCAATGCCTGGGGAGGAACGGTCGGTATCGAACGGACCTCGGCCAAGAACCAGATTCACTCGGGTATCGCCTTTACCTATGACTGGGAAGATTGGACAAGCATGGGTAATAAGAACAGGAACAACACCGGTTATCTGGATCTCTATTTCGCCAAGGATGTACACCGCTGGCATCACTACGCGCTCGCCGGCATAAGTCAGACGGATCTGTCAACAGACCGCAACATCGCTTTTGGCAACTATCGCAACAAAGCCGAAGGAGATACAACGGCCTACAATGTCTATCTCAACTACGAAGTCGCCTTTGACTTCGATATTGAGGAACGTTCCGTCCTGCAGTTTGTCGGAGATGTCCAGACAGGCTACAGCACGATCGACGGCTACACGGAACACGGTCCGATCGGCAATGCAGGCTTGAATGTACAAGGACAACACGCCCTGATGCTGAAACTGGGTGCAGGTGCTCGCTACAACAGAACCTTCAAGTCATTCTTTGACGACGCACCCGATGCCCATTACGGTTTGAAGGCCATGTTTACTTACGATGCAGCCAGCACCGGTGCTGATACCGATGCCAGCTTCATCAGCGAACCCGCGATGCGCTTCAACATGAAACCGTCTAACATGTCGCGTTACGGAGGTCTCTTCGGATTGGATGTAACGATGCCCTATGACCAGAATACCTCATTCTTCATGGGTGGAACCTACGAAGTGAAGAGTAGCAGCAATAATGCCACGGCAAACTTCGGAGTCATCTATACATTCTAAAGCGATTCGTCCCATGAAACACAGACTTTGAAAATTCGCGGTATCCGACTTCGTTGTCCAAAACAGCGAATGATCCGAAAAGACCTGAATAAAGTCTGAAACAAGGGGCTGCCTCACGAAGGATTGCAAAATCCGAAAGAGGCAGCCCCTTCCCTTTAGAATCGACTGAGGGGGAAATGGCATCCTCCTTGATGGGTTTATCCCGGTAGGCCAGTCAAAGAGCATAATATCCCTTGCCTTACAGTAACTAGAAGGTCTATTTTGAAACTATAGGCATAGCTGGCAGCCTTATCCTGAAGAGTGCCTCCATCAAAACAAAAACACAGTATCATCATGAAAGTAAACATCACGAGAAGATCCTGGATCAAATCCACAACCGCAACACTGGCCTTGCTGGCGGCGGATCGCATGCTGCTGCCTGCCTGCGCCGCGGATAGCAAGGAAGTAAAAACGGACCACGCACCGTCGAAAGTCTGGATGACGAAGGAAATCTCACCCGCTTCTCTCATTGCTATCTACAAGGCTCTGGAGCATCCGGCGCAAGGGCGCGTCGCCGTCAAAATCAGCACGGGTGAACCCGGAGGCCATCACTTCCTGCAACCCGCCCTCATCAAGGATCTCGTTCACCATGTCAATGGTACAATTGTGGAATGCAACACAGCCTATGCCGGCAGACGCTCCCGCACTGAAGACCACCTGCAGGCGGCGAAGGAGCATGGATTCCTCGACATAGCCCAGGTCGATATCATGGACACCGAGGGAGAAATCAAACTCCCGGTCAGGGATATGAAACACATCAAACACAACCTCGTCGGATCGCATCTGAAGAATTATGATTTCATGATCAATCTGGCTCATTTCAAAGGACATGCCATGGGGGGCTTCGGCGGAGTGCTCAAAAACCAGTCAATCGGCGTAGCTTCCGCCAACGGTAAGGCCTACATTCACTCCGCAGGCAAGACAGCGGATGTTTCTCAACTCTGGGATAATCTCGGAGAGCAGGACGCCTTCCTCGAATCCATGGCCGCAGCCGCCCAGTCTGTCGCAGACTATTTCGGAGAGAAGATTCTCTATATCAACGTCGTGAACAACCTTTCCGTCGACTGCGATTGCGATGCCCACCCGCACGCTCCCGAAATGAAAGACATCGGTATTTTAGCTTCAACCGATCCGGTCGCCCTTGACCAGGCATGCCTTGATCTCGTCTTTGCAGTTACCCCTAGCGAGGGAGACGACAACAGGCCTCTCATCGAACGTATCGAAAGCAAACATGGTCGTCACACCGTGGACTACGCCGAACAAATCGGTCTTGGCAGCCGGAATTACGATTTGGTGATGCTCGAATAGCCGAGCATGCGGCTTGGGCATGATACGACCATGTTGAATCTCCGGGCGGCCAGTTCATTCAGCCAGAACATCCATTCCTCCCCTTCCCCGCCCCATTCGCGTGCATGCAGATGGGGGATTGGAGATCTTTGCAGAAAGCGTCCAGAGAAAATTGATGGAATTGCATATCCAATTCCACCCCAACAAACCAAGAAGTCCTCATTTGAACGGGAAGGTTGAGAGATCGCAAAAAACCGACAAAATCGAATTGTCTCACAAGAGGGAGGACTTTTGAGAACCCGTCTTTCTCATTTTTCACGATTTTTTTCAAAAATCAAAGGGACTGCCTCTTTTTAGTGAGACAGCCCCTTCTGTTACTTTATCTCTTGTTGTTACGGACTTTCCGGACGCTCTCAGAACGAGTAGCTCAACATAGCTCCGGCGGCGACGGTAAAATCTTTGATCGCACGGGATCCATAGAGTTCCGAGCCGTCTTTACGAGCACCGTTGCCGGACCAAATGGCACTGACGAAGGGACTGAATGTGAGATTCTTCGTCACGGAATACGGCAATTGCAGATTCAGAGAATAGGACTGCGAGCCGTTGGACATGCCAGGCGTTTTGGCATCGAAATAGCTGGCTGTGGACCAATATGTACCGGAAATAATGCCGGACAGACGCTGAGTCAGTTGTTTTTTGTAACCGACGGAAGCATCGAACCACCAGCCCGTCATTCCTGAGAAGGAATAGTGCGCGTTGGCACCCACAAACCATCCGTCCTGGCCGATGCCATTAATGTCATAACGGAATCCACCATTGAATTCCTGACTGACAGAGTGGTTTCCTTCCGCTTGGGAAATGATACCGGGGAGACCTCCCTGGAACAAGCCGTAACCGAGGCGAGCGGTTACATAGTTGTTCAGTTTGTTTTCGACACCGAGATTGAAGTCGAATTCATTGTCCTGAACAATATCTTTGTCCCAAATGGCTTTGTAGCCGAAATCCGCGGTAATATCGGTTGTTCTGGACACTTTGTAACGAGTATCCAAGGAAATCGGAGTCATGTTCTCACCATCAGACGTGGAAAGGACAAGTCCACGGAAATCATAGTTGGAGGAATAGCCAACATTCAGAGCACCACTAAACACCTTGGGAGCCGGTGGTACCGAAAGAGGCACGACAGGAGCAGCGGTCCCGGCCAAAGCAACGCTGGTCAGGGAAGCTACTGCAAGAGCGGCGGAGATGATATGTTTCTTTTGCATAATCGTTACAGGTTTGTATTGTTGTTAATCTAAAACGGTATGGAGCAATCTCCGAGAAGAGCACTTCCATACCGTTTATTATGAGGGAGTGCTATCGGGTTAGATCAACCCCGTTCCGGTTTCGTTCAAAAGCAAGAACCAAAATGTGACAGTATCTACACAATTTTCCTCTCGTACTCTTACGAAAAAAAGCGCCCTTCGGTCAAGAAGGGCGCCTGTAAAAATATGTGTTTCCTATTTAGAACGAGTAGGTAAGGCCGGCTCCTCCAACCAACGTAAAATTACGGTAAACATTGGAGCCATAATAGTCCCATCCCTTGGTCTTCATCGCACCGTTACCAAGCCATACCGTACTGACAAACGGGGTGAAGGTCAGATGCTTGCAGAGCTGATAGGGCAGTTCCAGTTTAAGGGCAAAGGACTGGGAACCATTGGCCATCCACGGCATCTGTGCATCGAAATAACTGGCCGTCGACCACCATGTACCGGACAGGATAGCAGCCAGTTTCTCCGAGATTTGTTTCTTGTAGCCGGCAGTAACGTCAAACCACCATCCGGTCACACCGTTAAAGGAATAATGGGCATTGGCTCCAACAAATACTCCCTTGGCGCCAACCGCACCAAAATCGTATTGGAAGCCTCCCATGAATTCCTGGGTTACGGAATGATTGTCCTTCCAACCCTTGGAAACCAAGCCGGGGAAACCACCCTGGTAAAGGTCGTATCCCAGACGTGTCGTCAGCCCCTTGGTGCATTTGGTCTCTACACCCAAATTAACGTTGAATTCATTGTCCTGCAGAATATCCTTGTCCCAAAGAGCCTTGTATCCCAAGCCGGCAGTCAGGTCGGTTTTGTCCGTCAGGCGGGTACGAGTATCAAGCTTGATCGGGGTCATGTTCTCTCCATCGGACGTCCTCAGGATCAAGCCTCGGAAGTCGTAATTGGACGAATACCCTACTGTCAAGTCACCGCTGAATATCTTCTGGGGCGCCGGAGCCGGAACGGGAACAACTGGAGCTTTCGGAAGCTCAATGCATTTCGTTCCTGCGAAGGCAGAGCTCGACAGAGCTGCTACCGCCAATGCTGCGGATAAAACATGTTTCGCTTGCATAATCGTTTTTTGTTTCCTTGTTGGTTATTGCAGATAAAAGCCTCCATCAGAACATTCCACCCCAGGGGGAGGATACCGATTCGAGCTCTTGATTGCCTTTTACGACAAAATCGTAACATTTGTAAAGGTAAATAATAAAATTTACCTAAATATTTCTATAAATATCTTACTGTAAAAAGATATACATCATCGGAGTCCAAACATTTCCACCGCAAATTTCCACATTTTCTCTGCTTTTCCTCGCCAAGGAAGAGGAAATTCGAGCACTTTCACCCTTTCCCCGCCCAACCGGGAACACAAACGGGGAGACGGATTGACCAGAATTTTCCACTTGGCAGCAAGCAACATGGGCAAATCGGCGGAACTATCGGAATAAGCAAAAACATCTTCCTCATCCACACAATCTTCCGAGAGGAGTTTCATGGCGCGGAGGCGCTCTACCTTGCGTTCTCCCTTGTTGTTGCCACCCGGCATGGATGGGAAAAAGGGGACTCGTTCTCCAATCTCGATAGATGTGGAGAGGACATCGTCAAAGCCCAGGCGCACCGCGATGGCATCCGCATAAAATCCCGGGGAGGCGGTCGCCATGATACATAGGTCTCCGTGCATGCGGTGTGCATCCAAACGTTTTTTCATCTCCGGGTAGATAAGAGTCCCCGCTACTTCATCGGCAAACGCCATGGCTAATTCCTCCAGCTTGGTTCGTGGCATCCTCCACAGATATCCCAGGAATATCCGTTTCATCCTGCCATCCCCCCAAAGACGCAACGTAGCCAGAGGCAGGCAACAAAAGAAAGGCAGGAACAACAGTCTCCTCCAAGGGAACCGGCGGCACACATATCCGGCAAACAAAACCTGGGTATCCCAAGCCAGCAATGTTCCATCCATGTCAAACAGAGCCAGACGGCGACCTTCCATACGATTTTCATCCATGCCGCTGTTATGCTACAGGAGGATGCTTCTCCAGACAAATAGAAAAGACCGTCCCGCACAGAACGGGACGGCCTCTTGAAAAATCGTTTTTGAACTGATTAACGGGAATAGAATTCCACGATCATCTGTTCGTTGACGATAGGTGCGATTTCTTCCTTGGAAGGAACGCGCGCTACCTTGCCGGTCAACTTGTCCTTGTCGCATTCAAGCCAGTCGGGAACCACAATCATCTGCGTAAGGTCAAGATTACGGGTAACGAGCTGCTGAGAGGAAGACTTGGCAGAAACGCTGATTACGTCTCCGGGGCGGCAATTGTAGGAAGCAACATTCACGCGATGGCCATTCACGAAGATGTGACCGTGGCTGACGATTTGTCGAGCGCCGGCACGAGTATTGCTGAAACCAAGGCGGTAAACGATGTTGTCCAAGCGGAGTTCCAGAAGCTGAAGCAGGATATCGCCGGTCACGCCACGACGGCGGGAGGCTTCCTGGTAGTATTTGCGGAACTGTCCTTCAAGTACTCCGTACTGGAAACGAAGCTTCTGCTTTTCAGCAAGCATCGTTCCGTAATCGGATTTCTTCTTGCGCCCAGCGCGCATGCCGTGCTGTCCCGGGGGGAACGGGCGGCGTTCGAGAGACTTGCTGGAGCCAAAAAGAGCTACGCCGAAACGACGGGAGACTTTATCGCGGGGTCCTGTATAACGAGCCATGATATGTAATCTAAAGTATGATAAATTCTAATGTACTCAACGTATCCGGATTAGACGCGACGAGCCTTGGGAGGACGGCAACCGTTGTGGGGAATCGGCGTCACATCCTTGATGGAAGTGATTTCGATGCCAAGGGTCTGGACGGCACGAACGGCGGATTCACGGCCGGAGCCGGGTCCCTTAACGCGGACTTCAGCTTCGCGCAAGCCATGGCTCATCGCCTGGCGGCAGGCATCCTGGCAGACAACCTGACCAGCGTAAGCCGTGCTCTTGCGGGAGCCTTTGAAGCCCATCTTGCCGGCAGAGGACCAGCCGATCACATTACCGCGTTCGTCAGTGACGCTGACAACGGTGTTATTGAAGGTGGAGGAAACGTGAACGATCCCTCTGGAAATGTTCTTGCTGCCCTTGGCCTTAAGGATTTTGACCTGGTCGGCAGAGTCGCCCAATCCGATTTCTGCGAAAATATCGCGGCGGGCTTCAGGTTTCTTTTCTTCGGCGGCGGGAGCCGGTGCGGGAGTAGCAGCAACATCCGTTTCTGCGGCTACAACGGGAGCCACGGGCTGTTCTGCAGTGTCATTGATGATTTCTTCAGCCATTGGAGGAAAACTTTAGTGATTAAATAATAATGTCTGCGGTTTACTTCTTCTTGGCCTGTGCACCGACGGTCTTCTTCTTGCCCTTGCGAGTACGGGCATTCGTGCTGGTACGCTGACCGCGCACGGGAAGGCCGCGACGATGGCGAATGCCACGGTAGCAGTTAATGGAGGTAAGGCGCTTGAGGTCAGCCTGCTTGTCACGACGAAGGTCACCTTCAATGAGGATGCCGGTGGACGTGATGGCCTGAACAATTTTGGTAAGTTGTTCATCCGTGAGCTGTCCCGTACGAATGTCGGGGTCGATTCCTGCTTGTTCCAGGATCTTCTTAGCGGTCTGGCGGCCAATACCGTAAATGTACGGCAAGGCTGCTTCGATGCGCTTTTCATTAGGTATTTCTGTACCGAAAAGGCGTGCCATGATGGTCTAATTTTGCTTGCGGTTAATAAGTTTACGCACCAAGCGCAAACTTGTCGGAGAAAGATTGTTACCAAATCACAGTACAATGACAAGCCTAAAACTGCCCTTCCCTATTTTTTCGGGCTCATTGGTACTTCCATGCAACAATCGATTTACGGAAAGATCTCACGGAAAAAAGTTTTTCCCCCCCTCGCAAACCAGTTGATTTCACGAGGAGGGGAGGCCAAATACTGTTACAACACGAATCTTCGATCAAAGATCATGCCTTCCACGGAATTATTTGAAAATTACTTCATGGATGGATTGGCCCGGCTGGGGATTTGTCGAAATCAGGCGGACAGCCTTAATCCCGCCCTTGCCCGTGAAAGTAGTAACGGCCTGATTCGGGACACTGCCCATGGTTTTGCTCCATGAGCCGTTGGATGCCTGTACCTGGAATTTGTAGGTGGCCGTCCCCACAATAATGACCTTGGTCGCCGCAGGATAATCCGTATTTTCCACAGTCACGTCAAAAGGTACGTCCGCACGATAGACTGTTGTCAAATTGCCATCCATGACGGCAGATTTGTTGTGGGTCATATTACGGGGAGGGACATCGAACTTGAACATGTTCAGTTTGATATCTTGAGTCTGAGATCCTTTATTCCTCAATTGAAGGGATTTGATCCCCTTGGGAAGTCCCGGTCCCTTGGTCACAAAAGCCTTGTTCTGGTATGGTTCCAGTTTCAAAACGACCGGAGATGCAGACGAAACGGTTTCCACGCTAACTTCCGCCCACTGGGGCAGATTGCCGTTGTCCAGATTCACTTCCATCCACGTCGCATCAACCGGTTCCGGCAGAGCCAATGTAATGGAATCTCCCTTCTTCATGGAATGGACCTCCATAACCTTATTGATTCCTATCATTTTATCGGTTTCCTGAACAGAGAGTGATGACAGGCCCGGGACCGTTGAAGAAGCCATAGCCGGCAACGGACAATTCACGGCGAACTCTCTGATAGCAGTCCAAACCGTATTACCCTTTTTGTCGGGGTTGACAAAATTGGGTTCGATAACACGATAACGCAAAGCCCTGGCCTGGACGGGAACCGTACTCTGCCAAAAAACCTGCCTGCCTGTGGTTTCCTTGCCCAGAGGCACCCATTTTTTCATATCCCTGCTGGCTTCGAGCTGCCCCTTGGCAACAAAGTCCGAGTCCTTATCATTCCTGCCCATCGTCAGAAGAACATTTTTGACCGGAACATTCTGTCCAAAATCCAGGCAATACCAGTCTCCGGGCTTTTGGTAGGAACCCGAGTGCCAGAACGTTTCGGATTTGCCATCCATCATGCGTTCAGAGTCAGCGTCAGAACCTCCCGAAACGGAGAATGTACCATGCATCGGCTTTCTGCCCGTCAAGGCAGTGAATTGTTCATCCGCTGCCATTTGGACAAGTTCCCGGGCCAGCGGAGTCATCACCAAAGCCCCTGTGGAAAGGCCTTTTCGCAAAAACTTCCCATCCGCCACCTGCTTATAATCATCCGGAATTCTGCCCATTTCATCCAGAGCAGAAACGGATTTTGCCAAATCGTTGATAGAATCGTTTTGCAGAGCGTTAATCGCGCCCATTCCGGCTATTCCCAATTGCCTGAATGCTTTCACCCAGGGCTGGATCTCATGAAGCAAGTCCGGGTTCTCCTTGGAATTCAGCAGAACATCGGCCGACTTGGCAATCTTTTCATATTCGCCGTAAACAGCCCCCTGAACCATGCCCTGCCTATTCCCGGATTTCAAATCTTCTTTGAGTTTGGCCACAGCCGGAGCAATATCGACGGATTCCTCCCGCCGCATCCCATGTCCCGAAGGGCCGATGTCGGAATTGTGGTCGGCAAAGGTCTGTATGGCTTCATGCGTCTGAGGATAGAGACGTTTAATACTATCCTTCCACGTCTTGTCCGAATCGTAGCCTTTAACATTCCACGCATAGTTGCCGATGCCGAAAATCCCGATTTTGGATGCTTCCGGTCTATCCATGGGGTTGGAAACAAAACCGCTCATGGTTTTCTCGATTCCATCATCCTGGCTCAGCCCATAGACACGTCCCATGAGAAGCTTGTCATGACAATAATCCGTCACTGGAAAATTCCACCAGATATAGACGGGACGTCCGAGATGGCCAGTTACCCACTCCTGGCCCTCTGTCGTAATATCGTGAACCACTGAATTGCCGGTCCACATGATTTGAGCGGAAGGTTCCATTTTCCCCAACTCCGACAAATTGTTCGCATTTGTCCAGGATCTGTTGTAACCCGATGGACAAAAGATCAGAGGGGCTACATCACCTTTTTTGTTAATAAAATCCTTATAGACAAGGCTGACAAGTTCAACCTGCTTGTCAATGCGGGCTGCTTCCCCTCCTACATCATCAAAGAAAAGACCGAACGAACGAACTCCCAGATCATACATCCATTCCAATTTCTGCAACACATTCTTCCTGTCTTCATCCGTCCATTTGATACTGAATCCGGGATGGAGAGCCCACACGAAATTGACATGGTTCCGTTTGGCGGTCTCGACAAGTTCTCTGATTTCGGCGGCTTCCTTGGCAGGATAAGGTTGGCGCCAGTGGTGGGAATGGTATTGATCGTCCTTGGGAGCATAGATGTAGGTATTCATCTTGTTCCGCCCGTAAAACTCAAGTTGCTTCTTTCTGGCCTCATGGCTCCAGTACATGCCGTAAAACCCTTCCACAGTACCACGGTTCAGAACGTCGGGCCAGTCGATGATATCGCATTCTGCCAATTCCCCAAGAGCTGCGATATCGTTCAACTCTTTACCGGCAAAAGGATCATTCTGAGCATATTTCCCTTTTTCAATTCCCTTCAGCAACTGAGACAGCGTCTGTTTGGCATAAAAAATTCCTAAATCATCGTGCGCGGCAACAGTAACCAATCCCGGTTTAACAGTCAGTCGATAAGCCCCCTGGATTTTTGGGACATCCTTTAATTGAGGAGCATTCGGCGTTTTTTTCCCATGAACGATCTGGACCTTAGCCGCCTTCACAAACTGGCCCGTAAATCCGGCCTTTTGCGGAGTGGGATAGACATCGGGTCCAGAAACGGACATCGCAGGAAGCGATACGGATAACGCCATGAGAAAAGCAGGGAGATGGAGTACACGCATGCTACTAGTGTATCCGAACGTCTCTCAGGGTATCAAGACGAAAACATCTCAGCACATCTCTTCTTCTCACGCCTTTTCCCGGCGTACGTTTATAATGAAGCACAACGAGCTTCCAGCCTTCCGGGGCTACTTCGCATTTTTTTCTGCTTCGTAAAGCTCTTTCGTCTGATAGAAGCGGACATAATCAACGAGAAATTTGACAGGATATCCCGCACCGTCTCCAGGAGCTTTTTCACACCATTCCCCTCCGACTGCAGAATTGAGAATCAAGTAGAAGGGAGTCCTGAAGGGATTGCCGGCGCCTCCCGGGTATTCAGTCTGTCCCAAGTCGATGGATTTTACCAACTTGTCATCCACCATCAGACGGATGGCATCCGGTGTCCATTCCATCACATAGAGGTGGAAATCATCCGGCAAGTGGGGGATTTTGACCGTTCCGCCTTTGGATACGTCTTGAAGTGAAACCCCGTCACGGCTCATATGGAAGGTCGAATAGACAGTATTCGGCTCTTGGGAAATATTTTCCATCATGTCGATCTCACCATTGGCCGGCCACGACCATTGGTTCTTTCCCAAAAGCCAGATAGCAGGCCAAATCCCCTTGGCTTTGGGGAGTTTGGCCCGCACTTCCAACCTGCCGTAATGGAACAGCCGGGTGTCCTTGGTCGTCACTGAACCGGAGGTATAAGGCATGTATTCCGTTTGCTGGATCCAACCTTTCCCCGAGGGATTGAAATGGATATTCTTAAAGCGCTCGAACCGTGTTTCGAGCACCAGACACCCCTTTTCCACCCGGATATTTTCACGCCGCCCCGTGTAGGTTTGCTGGGAACCGGCATTGCGGATCACTCCCAATTCCGGTTTCCATTTCGTAGTATCCAGACTATTGCCGTTAAATTCATCATTCCAGATGAGAGTCCATCCTCCAGGCAACTTTCGAGGAGGAGCTGCATCCGAAAATGTTCCGAAAACGGCAACAGTAAAAAGACAAAGAATAATTCCGGAAGCTTTCATGGAAGGATTTTCGAGGGTTCCTCAAATTGATTTTTATTTGTCTCTACTGCTCCACTGCTCGGGAGAGCCTAGATGTTCTTTGAAGAAGTCCGTCAAATAGCCGGACGTAAGAATTTCCGATGTAATGAAGGGCTTGGGCTGACCCGGTACGTACAGGACATTGACGGGAACACTGGAGCGGTTTAATTCCTTCAATGCACTGTCAATGGTCGGATTCGGTCTGGTTTTATCCGCACGGAGCAGCACAATGCCATATTCCGCCATCATCTTTTTGACATCCTCCGTATAGGCCATTTTTTTATTAACCTGACACGTCAAACACCAGCGTGCGGTAAAGTCGACAAAAACCGGATGTCCTGCATTTAAGGCTTCTTGAACGGCTTCCGGAGACCATGTTCCCCATTCCGAGGTATTCACATTCACCGCAGGCACATCAGCCGGAGAGGCATCATCCTGATGAATCGGCATAGAGAACCAAATGCCGGTTGCAGCAACGATGATGGCGACCGCTCCGCCAATCAGACGCGTCCGCTTACTCTTGTACATCGGACACCATCTTCCATAGATCCAGCCGGAAGTACAGAAAGCAACAAGTCCGATCATGGCATTCAACAACAGACTGGAATCCGTGAAAAAGCCCATATACGTCCACAACAGCCAGGCAGCGGCAGCAAAAAGGAAAAAGGACAACCCCTGCTTGAAGGACTCCATCCAGGCACCGGGTTTCGGCAAATATTTCACCAACCCGGGGAACGCGCCAAGAATCACATAGGGGAAAGCCATCCCAAGCCCCATGCAGGTAAAGGCCAGCCACATGCCTAGAGAAGGCAATGCCAAAGCCGGAGCAATAGCTGTCCCGAGGAACGGTGCGCTGCACGGAGTCGCCACGACGGTCGCCAGCACTCCAGACCAGAATGAACCGGCGTAGCCCTTGCGGTTTTGCAAGTCATTGCCGACAGCTGTCGCCCCAACTCCGATTTCAAAGATACCGAACATACTCATGCCCAAAATCAGCATCAACAGCATCAGGGAATAAATCACCCACGGCTCTTCCATCCAGAATGCCCAGTTAATCGTTTGTCCGGTTCCCTCCAGCCCGGATTTCAATACAATGAGAAGCAATGTAATTGCCCAGAACGACGCTACCACGCCAACGACAAACGCCATGGCATGGGTAAACACTTTGCGGCGTTCTCCCCCACCCAATTGGACAAAGCTAAGCACCTTCAAGCCCAATACGGGGAAAACACACGGCATCAGATTCAAAATCAAACCTCCCAGGAAGAGCAAACCGCAGATTACCAATAATCCGGGATCATCTTCCCCGGCAGGAGCGGCAATCCCCCGGGCATTGGCTGCAATCGGAGATACAGCAGAATTCCCGGAAGCAGGAATCTGTTGTTCCACAATTGCCTCCCCCCGAGCATTTGAAACAGAGGGCGCATCAACCAAGACTCCTTCACCATCAATTGCCAAAACCCCCTTGAGAGAGGAAACCGGAAGAAGAGCCCCATCTTCACCCTCATTGGAATTAGGATAGAGGGAATCTTTATTCATATTCCTCTCCATTTCCAACGTGTAGCTGCCGTCAGCATTTTTCTTCCATACCTGCTCTGCCGTCGGCATGATCTCTCCCGTCAGAGAAAAGAAATAAACAGGTTTTCCCTCCGGAAGAGTGACATTTGCCGCTAACTTCACACACAGGAAAATCTTCTGACCATCAACGGAACAGGTCGTCTGCAGTCCGCGAGCCCAAACCGGAGGCTCAAGACCGACAATGCCTTTGACCAGAGAAGAGGCATCGGACGATTCACGACCATCGCCCCGGCTGAGAGAAAGAGTCAATTCCTTTGATTCCGGCGACAAACATTGGCCGTCGCGGCAGGCCTGCCATGTCATCTCCACAGACAAATCCACCTTGTCCGGAGCATCGGCACCCGGAGTCACAACGAAAGCGGCACGAGGAGAGGAATAACCATAGAACACGCCCAAGTCAGATGCAGAACGAGTGGGCACAGCCCAGAACGGCCCTTTAATATCGAACCCCGGCACAGGCTTCATCACAGCCTCCACGGGCAGACCTACCGTCCCGGGATTTGTAAAATAGGCGTGCCAAGCATCGGCAAGTTTGATTTCAGAGACAACGACAAAAGGTTTGTCACTGTAAGACTCTACCGTCGCTCCGATTTTCACTCCAGCCATAGGGGAGTCACCCCCATCCTGCATTCCCTCCATGCCCGGTAAGCTCATTCCTCCCGGCAACCCGGCGCCAAGTCCGGCACCGTCAGCGCCGCTGTATCCGCAACATAGGAGCGTTAACAAAACGATCCATTTTTTAAAAAACAATTTCATGAACCGTTTTTAGCAGAATTACCACCTTTGACAATCTTTTGAGAGTTGCACAAGCCCGCGGAGGGTATAGAATAGTGACATGGTCAAAACAATTACACGCTATGAAGGCAACCTTCGGTGTTCTGCGGTTCACGAACCTTCCGGAGCACAGGTTTACACGGATGCCCCCCTCGACAATCATGGCAAGGGAGAAAGCTTCTCCCCAACTGATCTCGTCGGAGCCGCCCTTGCCGGTTGTATGAGTACCATCATGGGTATCGTCGCCGAAAGAAAAGGACTTCCGATTGAAGGCATGACGGTAGAAGTAGGCAAACACATGAATGCCGATCCCCGTCGCATCGGTAAACTGGAAGTCACCATCACCGTACCGCTGCCACCCGACCATCCTGATCGCAGTGCCTTGGAAAACGCCGCTCTGACCTGTCCGGTCAAAAAGAGCCTTCATCCCGACATCGACATCCCGATCACCTGGAACTGGATCGGTTGATATCATAGCCGCGATTTTATCCTCCAGAGCCGTTTCCCCTCCTTTTCCGAGGGAAACGGTTCTGTTTTTTCCATTGTTTCCATGGATGCCCGAACGAAAAAACCTCTGCCGATAAAGAGGAAAAAGCCGCCCACGCCATTCATGGACACAGAAATATGTTTTTGGACTCGCCTAGAGGCAAGCCAAAGTCTAGGATAGTTTCACACAGTCCTCTTCACATGTCCGGTAAATTGACCTACAAGCAATCGGGAGTGGATACGAAAGAAGCCGCCTCATTCGTATCCGCCATCAGTGCACACGTTAAGCGTACTCAAAAACACCGCAAATTGCACCAGGCTTTCGGCCTGTTTGCCGCTGCCTACGATCTGAGTTCCTACAAGGAACCGGTAATCGTAACCGGATGCGATGGCGTAGGTACCAAAACGGAAATTCTCTTCGAAATGGACATGCCCGAAACGGCAGGCAAAGACCTCGTTGCCATGAACGTCAACGACATCCTGACGACCGGAGGCGATCCTCTGCTCTTCCTCGACTATCTCGGCATCTCCAATGTAGAAAAGGAACGCACCCGCATCACCCGCCTCGTTGCCGGAATGTGCGATTACCTCGAATCCTGTAACTGCATCCTCGCTGGCGGAGAAACAGCCGAAATGCCCGGAGTTGTTCCGGAAGACATCGTAGAACTCTCTGGTTTCTGCATCGGATGCTGCGAAAAAAGCCAAATGATCGATCCGACGACCGTCCAACCCGGCGATGTCTTTGTCGGCTACAAATCGGACGGTTTCCATGCCAACGGTTGGAGTCTCGTCCGCCGCGTTCTCGAAAGCAATCCCGACGTCGTCAACGAAGAAGAACTCCGCGCCATGCTCGCGCCGACTCGCCTCTACCATGACGTTGTCGCCGACATGCGCAAACTTGGCATCACCCCCAAAGCCTATGCGCACATCACCGGTGGCGGACTGCCGGAAAATCTGGAACGTTTCCTCGGCGATTTCGGTGCCGACCTGACGATTCCCTACTGGGACAACGCCCCCGTTCAAAAAATCCTCCAATTCGTTGATGACAACGACCGATTCAATACCTTTAACATGGGTATCGGCTGGATCGCCATCGTCAGCCCCGGAGACGTGGAAGCAGCGCTCTCGGCAGGTCCGGGCGGCACAGTCATCGGGACCCTCAGGGAAGGAGCCGGCATCACCGTCAAAGTTGCCGACAACAAGTAAAAACGTTCCTCTCAATAAGACCTCAAGGTATTTACTTCGATGAGCGACTTCTTGAAACACGAATGCGGCATCGCCGCAATCCGCCTCCTTAAACCTCTCTCTTATTTCCAAGACAAGTACGGTTCCTGCCTCTGGGGCTTCAACAAGTTGTTCCTCCTCATGGAGAAGCAATACAACCGCGGACAGGACGGAGCCGGTGTCGGTTGCGTCAAACTGAACATGCCCCTCGGCCAGCCTTACCTGTTCCGTACCCGTGATGCCAGCAAAGACGCCCTGCCCAATATCTTCAACGGGCAGATTAAAAAGCTCAACAAAAAATCACGTAAGGGACAGCTCGACCTGACCGATGCCGAGGCAGTCAAACGTGAATTCGACTACGGAGGTGAAATCCTCATGGGGCATCTGCGCTACGGCACCTCCGGCGTATTCGACGAAGGTTCCTGCCATCCCTACCTGCGCCGCACCAACTGGACGACACGCACGCTCATGGTACTAGGTAACTTCAACATGACCAACGCTGGAGAGCTCAACCAGCGTCTCATCGCCCGTGGACAGCATCCCGTCTTCGGCACGGATACCCAAACTGTTCTTGAAGAAATCGGCTACCATCTCGACGAAGCCCACAACGAACTCTACCGCAAGTACCGGGAAGAAGGCATCCCTGGCCCGGAAATTCCCAAACTGATCTCCGAATACCTGAACATCCCCCAGATTATCCGTTCCTCCGCAGAAGCCTGGGACGGCGGTTTCACCATTCTCGGAGCCATCGGCAACGGCGACTTCTTCTGCCTGCGCGATCCTCACGGCATACGTCCCTGCCACTATCTCATTACGGACGAATACATCGCCGTCGCATCGGAACGTGTCCCTCTCATGACCGTTTTCGAAGTAGAAAACGAACAAGTCCAGGAACTTCCCCCTGCACACGTCCTCACCATTGAGTCCGACGGCAGGTATGCGATCTCTCCCTATACAACGCCTCTGGAACCGACTCCTTGTTCCTTCGAAAAAATCTACTTCTCACGCGGCAACGATCCTATTATCTATCGGGAACGCAAAGCCATGGGTGCAGCGCTGACTACACGCGTCGTCGAATCCCTTGAAGACCATTTCGACAAAGCCGCCATTACCTACATCCCCAATACGGCGGAAACAGCCTACTACGGCCTTCTGGAAGGGTTGAGACTCTACCGCCGTAAACGAGTACACAAAATCCTGCTCGATTCATTCAACAACGGTACAATCACGGAAGAACTTCTGGACACGGCCATCCTCAAACGCTGGCCGCGTGGTGAAAAAATCGCGCACAAGGACATTAAGATGCGCACCTTCATCACACAGGAAAAAGGTCGCGCCCAACTTGTTTCCCACGTTTACGATCTGACCTACGGCGCCGTCGGACCGGATGACGTCCTCGTCGCCCTCGACGATTCCATCGTCCGCGGTACGACCCTCCGCAAATCCATTCTACGCATTCTGGGCCGTACCAAGCCCCGCAAGATCGTCATTGCCTCGACAGCCCCTCAAGTCCGCTACCCGGATTGCTATGGCATTGACATGTCGGAACTCGGCAAATTTATTGCCTTCCAAGCTGCCATTTCCCTCATCAAACAACGCAACATGGGCATCCTTCTGGATGAGGTCTACCAAGCCTGTAAAGAAGAACTCACCAAGCCCAAAGAAGAACGGCGCAACTGCGTCAAAGCCATCTACGCTCCGTTCACCGAACAGGAAATCACTGAAGAAATAACCCGTCTGGTTACCCCGCACGATGCCCAATGTCCCATTGAAGTCATTTTCCAGACAATCGAAGACCTCCACAAGAGCATCGAAGGCCCCTGCGGCGACTGGTATTTCTCCGGAGACTATCCGACTCCGGGCGGCTATACGACCGTCAACGTAGCCTACATCAAGTGGTTCCTGGGCGAGGATGGTCGTGCGTATGACCTACCTCTTTAAAAAGAAAGATTGCCCTTACAGCAATCTTTCATGCATATTCTCCGGACAATTATATTACCTATGAACAGTTCTTGCTCCATAAAGGATATGGACGATGTCCAGCTCGTCGAACTTGCCAAAAATGGCGAGTCCCGTGCTTATGACGAACTGGTCAAAAGACACAGCCGCAAGCTGCACTCCGTCCTCTATCAGATGACGGACAGTTACGACGATGCCTACGATATTGCCCAGGAAGCTTTTGCCAAGGCCTATCGTTCCCTCCGCTACTTCAACGGACAAAGCGCCTTCTACACATGGTTGCATTCCATCGCATTGAACCATGCGAGGAATTTCCTGAAAAAAAGGAACAAACGTGCCATGTACAGTCTGGATGACGATGAGTACGGTTCCCACGAAGAGAAGGACATGTCCATGGCGGACGACTCCAACGGCTCCGATCCGGAGAAAGTACTTCAAATGACCGAATTGAAGGATAAAATCCGTGAAGCCCTTCTTAAACTGTCCGATAAACACCGTGAAATCGTCGTCCTCCACGATGTCCGGGGACTGAGCCATTCCGAAATCAGTGTCATGCTTGGCATCTCCGAAGGAACCATGCGTTCCCGCCTTCATTACGCCCATAAACAACTCCAAGGGATTTTATCTGAATATCTCGAATAAAAAAATATATCTTTTTTGAACACGACGGGCTTGGAAACTGTCAACTTATCCAGTTGTGATGCATTCCGTCCCCTTTGGTATCTATCCAACAATAATTCAACAAAATTCCCGACATGGATCAAAAAGCAAATATTTCCCGTGAGGATCAGCTTGTCAAGATGCTGGCAACACTCCGAGCGGAAGTCCCATATCCGGACGATTTCGAAGATCGTTTCCTGAATGACTTTCAGAAACGTAGTTCTTCCGAAATCGTTCGTCAATCGTCCTTCGCCCTTTTCAAAGAACATATTCACGCATATTTTCAGAACTTCAATGGTTGGAAATGGGCTTATGGTGCCATGGGAACTTGTACGGCGCTCATTGCCTGTGCCATTGTCTTCTCCTCGGAAGGCGATCCCGGCCCTGCAATTTACGGTCCGGGCGATAGCGGAGCCAGTACCCCTGTGAGCCTTGAACAGCCAACGCTGATCATTGAAAACGTTCCATCCAATCAGAGAGATCTCCAGGATACGGAACAAAAAGAAAAGGTCCTCCCGATAACCAGGCAACTGGCTGATTTCTAATTCCGGCCAACTTACTACCCCATCCGGTGACATGAGACATATTTTCACCATTGCATTGGGATTACTATGCGCTCAATCAGTCGCCTTCGCAACGAATAGATCCTTCCGCTTAACGTGTACCGGCGAGCATGAGCAACCTTCGGTTATATCCACCAATGTCGTTCTCATCCAGAAAGACATTGCAGCGGCTCTGATCTCCCGTAAGGAAGACCTTGCGTTGCAAATGGCATGTGAGTTTTCGATTTCACCTCAAGACCGACAGGAAGAAACCATCCCATGTGATCTCCTGTCCAACAGAAGCAGATTGGGCCTGACCTTGTTCAGGCTCTCATCCCCTCCTCCCGGAGATCAGATCATCAAAACAACCTCCTCTTCCGATCTGAAACGGGGTGATGCAGTGGTTTTTTATGACAAAGAAGGGAATGAAATCGACGGAGTTTATATCGGGGAGGAACATTACCATTCCGGCATCAGTTTTATCATTCCGCTTTGCCGTGTTCAGTTTCCCACAGGCCAGATACGCCCAGACCGCGGACAAGCTTGTTTCACGCCGCAGGGAACTTTTGTTGGATTTGTCATGACCAGCCTGTCGCACGACACAGGAAGCTATTATCTTCTCCCGGCCCAATTCGTATCCTTTTTCGCGCAGCACCCAGCAGCGGATAGAATTCGGCTCGGTTGCCAAATGGATGTCAACTGCTGTACTCCTGAAGTCGTGCAAGTCACTCCCGGTGGGCCGATGGACAAAGCCGGCGTACGTCCCGGCGACATCATCATCTCTTTCAACGGCAAGTCCATCAACAAATACAAGGATTTCCTCAATGCAATTCATTACATTGGAGATGACAAACCGATTAGCATCAAAGTTATCCGGGGGACGAAAATACTGACGATCGACAATATCGTTCCCGATATCCAGAGAATAAAGCGGTAACCCCGGTTCTGTTTTTCCAGGAAGGAAAAGAGCTCATCCATTCCGATTCAGGATATTTTCCTATTGCTACCAACGATACATGCTTGATCACGGTAGGCGTTGCCACTACAAAAGAAGCCATGCTTCAAATCGTCTTCAATGAGATAAGCGCCGCTGAAATCTCTCAAATCCCTACCTTGGAACAACTGGATCTGCTCGGAGAATTCCAAGTATCGGAATCGACACTCCAAAATCTGGCTGGCACGTCATTCGGAATAATCGAACACGATGGCAAATCATTGTACCGTTTCAGAGCTAAAGATTACCGCATTTACTTCGAAATTCTGGATGGTAAAGTCGTCGTCCACCGCGTCTTGGATAAAAACAGTTTCTCGGATTTCCTCTTCCGTTCCAAGCTAAGCAACGTCAACGAAGATGAAATTTTAAAAGAATCCAAAACGTTCTGGAAATTGATCGAAGAAGGGAAAAACGCCCAGCGCAAATAATCACAATCCGAAACAAATTTCCATATTCCTCTTCTCAAGGCTCTTCATTTGAACAATGAAGAGCCTCATTGTGTCGTAACATCATGGAGAACCGGAAACCTTTGATTACCCCTCATTCCCACCCTCGGGAAATAGCCAGAATGTGCAGCCAGTTTATATCTCCCTTCCGTATCACGGACGGAAATGGCTTCCGCCTTTCATCCTACGATCCGGGAGATACAGGCCCGTTCCGGAAAAATCAGAAAAAGGCCCTCATGGAAAGGTTGGAAAATGGAATCAGCTACATGGGATCCCTTCAGGAAGTATTCTATGCCAGCGCTCGCCATTCCCTGCTCATCGTTCTCCAGGCCATGGATGCAGCCGGCAAAGACAGTACCATCAAACATGTCATGAGCGGTGTCAACCCTCAAGGTTGCCGAGTAGATTCCTTCAAACAGCCATCCCATGACGAACTGGCACACGATTTTCTGTGGAGAACGACCCAATGCCTGCCCAAACGCGGCATGATCGGAATCTTCAACCGTTCCTACTACGAAGAAGTACTTGTCACCAAAGTCCATCCTGAATTACTGGAAGAAGAAGGCTTCTCCCCTGGCAAAGCTGATGGAAAATTCTGGAAGGATCGTTACAAATCCATCCGTCACATGGAGGAACACCTTTCCCGCAACAAGACGCACATTATCAAATTTTTCCTTCACATCTCGCCCGAAGAACAAAAAAAACGCTTTCTGGATCGCTTGGACATCCCGGAAAAAAACTGGAAATTCTCCCCTTCCGACATCCGGGAACGCGTCTTCTGGGACGACTACCAAAAAGCGTTTGAATCCATGATCACGCACACTTCGTCCAGCAATGCCCCATGGTATATTGTCCCGGCCGACAACAAATGGTTTGCACGTATCGTTGTCCTCACCGCCATTGTTGAAAAACTCGCCTCCCTTCGCCTTGAATACCCCGATCCGTCAGCTGGTGAAAAAGAAAACTACCCACTGTATAAAAAGACTTTAGAAGAAGAAACAACAACAAAACCGTCACAGGGTAAAAAGAAATCCACCACACAAAGTTCACGTCCCGGGAAGAAGAAAAAATAATCTCCCTTTTTTTCATTGCATACGATAAAAAATGTTCCATTTGCAACGTATCTATTCTAGATTCCTTTCGGAATTCTCCAACGGCAACTTTTACCCCCTACCCGACCATCATGTTCAAGTCATTTAAAACGGTTCCCCCTTCTTCCACGCCTACTGATACGGATTCCCACGATACGTACCAGCAGCCCTCCTCTCCAGCATGGAACTCCATCCATGATGAAGCTCCCGCTCCCGCACCGGAAGTACCCTCCTTTACCGCACAAAGCCCCATGACCCGGGCTCCCCAGTCCATCACTCGCAACGTACTCAACTCAGATGTAGAAGTTGTCGGTACCCTGCGTTTTGTGGACGATCTGCTGATCGACGGTTATGTAGAAGGCAAAATCTTTTCCGACGGTATCCTGACCATTGGAGAAAACGCGGAAATCAAGGCGGAAATCAATACCAAATCCGTCACAATCCACGGTAAAGTCATCGGTAATATCACCGTCACCGACAGAGTGGAACTAAAAGCCTCCGCAGAACTCGTCGGCGATATCAAGGCAGCCCAGCTCTCAGTCGAAGCAGGAGCCATCTTCATCGGACGTTCCACGGTAGGCGTTCCCTCCACCTCCATTCCTCTTCCCCAAGAACCTGAAATCCCCTCCGTCAAACAGAGCGAATTTACCGTAGACGATATTCCTCCCTCATCCTTCGTCTCTGGCGAATAAGCCGGTTGCGGACAGGAAAACGGAGTTATTTTTCCTCTTTCCATATCTTCATGGTACCCCTCCGTCATCACGGCGTGCAGGGGTACCGTTTTCTTCGGCTCCAACCTTACCGGCCCGCATGAATCATTCATCGACATTCCATCCTATTCCCAGAAAAACGGAGGCTCCTTCCGGCAAGCGGAGCATTACCGATACGGTGCCAAAGACATCTTTTATGGAGACCCTCTCCGCTATAGGGGATACCCCCAAAGCAAATATCTCTCAAAAACCCGTCATCTGTTTTGAATGCGGACGAATTTCCCTCGTTCCGGAAGCCGCCCTTTCCGCCAAATGCCACCACTGCTCCGCATACATCAATCTGGATGACATTGCCATTCACAGCCGATCCTATCGAACTACAGCCCGCACGCGCGGCGATGTCCTCGTCCGGGAAGGAACCCGGCTGGAAGGAATCACGATTGAAGCCCGTCATTTGACCCTCATGGGCAAAGTCTCCGGCAACTTCACCTGTTCCGGCACCTGTACCATCAAGGAGGATCAACACATTCAAGGCAGACTATGCGCCCGGGAACTCATCCTTGAACGCAAAGTCAATGCTACGTTCGTCCAGCCTGTCTCGGTTCAGAATGCTACCATCTCCGGAGTCTTCAATGGAACCTTGAACTGTAAAGAAAAAATCACCATCACACGGACCGGCAAAATCCTCGGCGATGTCAACTGCCCCAACCTTATCATTGAAGAAGGAGGTTCCCACTTCGGCCAGTACTCCAAAACGGTACCCGCATGAACGCCAAACTCCCCATATCCATCCGCGGAGCCAAGCAGTTCAATCTCAAAAACATTGATATCGATCTGCCCCGCAACTCTCT
The DNA here is from genome assembly GCF_029854705.2 of Akkermansia sp. N21116. NCBI lineage: Bacteria > Pseudomonadati > Verrucomicrobiota > Verrucomicrobiia > Verrucomicrobiales > Akkermansiaceae > Akkermansia > Akkermansia sp. N21116. Next base: position 1,864,886 of record NZ_CP139035.1, on the reverse strand, counting down.
GATCGTCCTGTGCGGACCGTCCGGATCAGGAAAATCGACCTTGGCCGTTGATACGCTCTTCGCCGAATCCAGAAGACGTTTCCTCGACTGCCTTTCATCCAAAATCCGGCAATCCATGACTCAGCCGGACAAACCAGACGCGGATTCCATCACCGGCCTCCCTCCTGCCCTCTGTCTGGAACAATCCCCCGGCCTTTACGGTCCGCGCTCTCTCTTAGGTAACATCACGGAAATCATCGACTATCTTCGTGTCGCATTCGCTGCAATCGGCATTCCCCACGATCCGGATACCGGTCGCGAACTTATCCGCATGACGTCAGATTCCATCGCCGAAGCTCTTCTGGCCAATCCGGCAGGAACCCGCCTTACCCTCCTGTCCCCCGTACATTCCGGTTTCCTGTCCGGAGAAGAATCGGATGTGAAGGATACCCTGAGGGACTTCCTCAGGCAGGGATTCCTGCGCGTCATGTGGGACGGAGAAATCCGCGACATCGACGATATTCTGACCGGAGCCCTCAACAGCGCACCGGAACATCTCTCCATCGTCATCGACCGCATCATTCTACGCGGCGAGGAATCCGCCTCACGCCTGGCAGACTCCATGCAAACGGCATTCCGTATCAACCCGGACGAAATCAGTGCCGTTCTTCAGCCACAAGACGCTCCTGCCCGTCATGAATCCTTCTATACCCGATACCGTAATCCGGATACGGGCTTCGTCCTGCCCCAGCTCACCCCCAAGCATTTCTCATTCAATTCCCCTCAAGGCTTCTGCCCTGCCTGCCAGGGTATGGGCACGGTGAATGCCAATTCCTCCGGAAAAAAAGCACACCATACCATCAAATGCCCGGAATGCCGGGGGAGCCGTCTCAATCCCATTGCACGCGCCGTCACCCTCCTCACTGGCAGCAGTGAAGTATCCCTTCCGGAACTCCTGGACATGCCGCTTGAAGACTTTGCCGACTGTATGGCTCATCTGGAAATTCCCGGATTCATGGAACCGGCCATCCGCCAGGTCAAAAACGAAATCGAAAAGAGGACGGGATTCCTCAATTCTCTCGGCCTGGGTTATTTGTCTCTCTCTCGCCCGGCATCTACCTTGTCCGGAGGAGAACTCCAACGAGCCCGGCTAGCTTCCCAGCTGGGAGGAGGCCTCTCCGGAGTTCTCTATATTCTGGATGAACCGACCATCGGTTTGCATCCCGAAGATACGGACAGGTTGATCAAGGCTCTCAAACGCCTCCGGGACATGGGCAACACTATCCTCGTCATCGAGCACGACGAGCAGCTTCTTCGTGAAGCGGACTATATGGTAGATATGGGGCCCGGTTCAGGTCCTTTAGGCGGTTCCGTCCTCTTTCAGGGGACCTCTTTGGAAATCATGGATACCCCCCAGTCCATCACCGGCCCATGGCTCTCCGGTTCCAGGCAAATGCCGTCCTTTTCATCAGCCCCCCTCCGGGAATCCCCCTCCGGCCTTGTCTTGAAAGGTGCCCATGCCCACAATCTGAAAAATGTGGATCTCATCCTTCGCGGAGGAACGCTTACCTGCCTGTCAGGCCCATCTGGATCCGGCAAATCTACCCTTGTCATGGACTGCCTGATCCCGGCGTTAAAAGACGCCGACCCCAAAGGCGCCGGTCCCGTTTGGGATTCCCTTGAAGGGGCATCCTCATTTTCCCGTTTCGCCCTCATCGACCAATCTCCCATCGGCCAATCTCCGCGCTCGACTCCTGCTACGGCCACAGGTTTTCTGAACATCCTAAGACCTCTATTTGCCCATCTTCCCCTTTCCCGCCAACGAGGGTACACCGCCTCGCGCTTTTCTACCAATGTACGCGGCGGACGCTGTGAACGGTGCCTTGGTACAGGATTCATCGAAGTGGACATGCACTTCCTCAGCAATGTCATCGTGCCCTGCGACGCCTGCCAGGGCCGCCGCTACAACCGGGAAACCCTGGAAGTCACCTGGAGAGGCAAATCCATTGCTCAACTCCTTGCCCTCAGCGTAGATGAAGCTCTGGAAATCTTCGCCCCCATCCCCAGAGCAGCGGCCATCCTCAAAAGCCTCCAGCGTATAGGTCTCGGTTACATGACGCTAGACCGTCCCTCCTCCACGCTTTCCGGTGGAGAAGCGCAACGCGTTAAAATCGCTACGGAACTGGCCAAAATTCCCGATAATCCCGGAGGACTTCCGCCCAGCCTGTTCATTCTGGACGAACCTACCACCGGTCTCCATTTCCAAGAAGTGGCCATGCTCATCCAGGCACTCGGCGAACTAAGGAATGCGGGACATACCATTTTGTGTATTGAACACAATCTGGACATGCTTGCCGCAGCCGACCTGATGATTGACATGGGGCCCGGCGCCGGGAAAAATGGAGGTATTATCGTCGACCAGGGGACTCCGATCGAAATTGCTACCCGCAATATCTCCCCGACTGCCCCTTGGCTGCGTTCTCGCCTATCGCGCACCACATTTCCGTATTCCTCCGTCCCATCATGAATATTGCAGAGACAACCATCATTACGGCACGTCTGCAACTCGTCCCTCTGACGGAACGTTTCGAAGATGATATCTTCCGCTTTTTCACTCTGGATATCACTGCTTACATGATCCCCCAGCCCACAGGTGATATCAGAGATACCCGGGAATTCATCCAAAACGCGATTACGGCCAGACAAAACGGTACAGATCTCGAATTCGCCATCATCCTGACGGAAACCGGAGAATTCCTCGGTTGCTCCGGCCTCCACGAATACCACACTCCGACTCCGGAATTAGGCATCTGGCTGAAACAAGAAGCACATGGGCACCAATTCGGGAAGGAGGCCATTCTGGGAATCATGGATTTTGCAGCTTCCTGTCTCAACCCCGATTACTTCATCTATAAGGCAGACAGACGCAACATCGCCAGCCGCCGCATCCCGGAATCCTGCGGAGGTATCATGGCTGACCGCTCCGAAATCCGTAGTGATACCGGCAAACAACTCGACGCCATTGAGTACCACATTCCCGTCATGCCCCGCCTCCAATCCTCCCCAAAGCAGAACTGAAACAGAAACGCAAGACAAGCACTGTGCTTTCTCTCATGTTTACCAGCCGCCGCCAAGGGCAAGGGCTAGCTTGACAACGGATTTACGGATATTCTGGCGCATGGAAACAATAGAAACTTCCGACTGCAACCACGAACTTTGCGCCGTCACCACATTCAGGAAATCCGTCTGTCCGGCCGTGTACAGATCCAGTGAATACTTGGCAGCTTTCTTGTTGGATTCATTCTGCTCAATCAGGTAAGAGAGCCGTTCCTTGCTGGAAGCATAATCAATCAAGGCGCTTTCCACCTCGCTCACAGCCGTAATGAGGACTTTGCGATACGCCTCTCCAGCCCGTTCGGCCGCCACCTTCTGCATCTTGACTCGTTCCCTCAGCTCCCCGCCGCGGAACAAGGGCTGGCTCACATTGCTGCCGAGAGACCAATTGGCGGAATGACTGCGAAACACATCGTCAAACGACCGGGCTCCCGACGAGGCAGATCCCGTCAAACTGAAACGCGGATACAAATCGGAAACGGCAACACCGACATTGGCTACGGCGGCGTGGAGATCCGCTTCAGCTCCGATGATGTCGGGACGCCTCCTCAGCAACTCCGAAGGCAGGCCAATCGGTACCGTCGGCAATTTACCTGTCAATTCCAGAGAAGGAGTAGTCAAGCGTCCTTGCTTCAAATAGGAACCGAGGAGCACACTCAGTGTATTTTCCATCTCCTTCATGTTGGCCTCCATCACCGGAATATTGCCCTCCGTACTGGCAACCTGGGATCTCGCCTGTTCCAGGTCGAGGGAAGATGCCAGTTCCGCATTTTTGCGTCTCGTGACGATATCCAGCGTCTTTTTCTGAAGTTCAAGCTGTTCCCTGGCAACGCGCAATTCCTCCACCGATGCAATCCATGAAAAATACGTCGTCGCAACCTCTGCCATAAGCGCCGTTTTCACGGACAAAGCATTAGCCTCCGTGGAAAGCAGGGACGCCATTGCCGCTTCCACCGTACGGCGATTGCCGCCAAATACGTCCAATTCCCAGGACACATCCGCATTCAGAGAGAATGATGAGGAAGAAGATCTTCCCCAGCCGTCGGATGTTCCCCGGCCTGCACCGAAGCCGGCACTGGATGAAGGCAACAGGGAGGCTCCCGCTATCCTGGCTGATGAACGGGCTTCCTGAACACGCATCAGGGCCATTTTCATGTCGGGATTGTTCGACTCGGCTTGCGCCACAAGACGGTTCAATTGAGGATCTCCAAAAATCGTCCACCAGGCAGTCAGATCTTTCAAATTCGATTTCGGAGGAAGCGCCGTCGCCCAGGAAGCAGGCAAACTGCTCTCGGGTTTTGTAAAATCAGGACCCACCATACAGGAGGTCAGCAAGCAGGAGGACAGGCAAATGTAAGAAGCAATTCTCATGGAATAAAAAGATATGGGTACAGAGGACAAAAAACTGACTATTACGTTTACTCATGGCGCAATGCGTCGATAGGATCCATCTTGGAAGCCTTCCACGCCGGATACCAACCAAAAATACAACCGATAGCCGCCGAAACGGCTACTGCCAGAACCATAGCTTCCGGGGCTGTTGCCGTTGGCCACTTGAGCACATGGCTGACAATCAGAGACACAGTACGTCCAAAGACAATACCAATGGCACCGCCGATCAGGCAAAGAAGCACGGCTTCCAGCAGGAATTGACGCATGATGTCGCGAGGACGGGCTCCCACAGCCATGCGCAGACCGATTTCACGGGTACGTTCCGTTACGGATACCATCATGATGTTCATAATACCGACGCCGCCGACGACCAAGGAGATCATAGCCACAACAAGGAGAAGATTGGTCATCACCTCGGAAGTGGAACTCATCACGCGGGATACTTCCGCCATATCCCAGACGCGGAAATCGTCATCGTCGCCTTCCTGCAGACGGTGGCGCGCCCGCAGCACCTGGGAAATCTCCTCAATGCACTTTTGGGATTCGGCCGGATTGGAGATTTCCACCATGATGTTTTCAATAGTCTTGAAACGACGGGGATGAGGAGCATCCGAGTAGGGTTCCTTCTCCGTCGTTGCATAGTAATTGACAGATGTCGTCGGGAAGGAAAGCGAACGGGCATTCTTGACCGTCGTACTCGTCGCCGAGGAGGAGGAGGAAGCGGAAGCATATCCGCCCAGCCCTTGAAGACGGGAGGAAATACTCGTCCACGGCATGACGATGATATCGTCCTGATCGCGCCCCATCATATTGGCTCCCTTCTTTTTCAGGACACCGATCACCTTGAATGATACGTTCTTGATGCGGACATCTTTTCCTATGGGATTTTCAGTTCCGAACAATTCCCGAACAATCGTCTGCCCCAGCAGGCAAACCCGCCTGGCGCTTGTTACGTCCGCCTCTGAATAGGGATTCCCCGATTCAAGATCTTCAAGATCGCGGATACGGAGGTAATCTACCGTACCGCCTTCAATAGAACCGGCGCTCCAGTTTGTATTGCCGTACACAATCTGCCCGCCCGTTCTCACGACGGGCGTAGCCCGGACAACGGTTTCGCATTCACGGGCAATGGCCTCGCAATCTCCGGGAGTCAGGGACGCTCTCCCACCGGCACCGGAACGAACGCCGCCGCGTGTAACGGAACCGGGAAAGATATTGAGCGTATTCGCCCCCATGGAAGCAATCTGGCTCTTGATTTGCTCGGTCGACCCCCGTCCGATTTCCATCATCGCAATCACGGCTGCAATACCGATAATAATACCGAGGATCGTCAAGGACGCCCGCATCGGATTGCGGACGAGAGCTCGGATACAGGTTTTGAGAAGGGGAATGAATTTCATAACTTGTCCTCATTAATCATGGAGGATACCCCTTCGCTGATACGCCCGTCCACCATGTGGATAGCTCGGTCGGTAAAAGAGGCAATCTTCGGATCGTGCGTCACCAAAATGACGGTAATCCCCTGTTCTCGATTCAAATCCCTGAACATGTGCAGAACTTCGCGAGAAGTCGAAGAATCCAGATTACCCGTCGGTTCGTCTGCCAGAAGAATACTGGGATTGTTAATCAGGGAACGGGCAATAGCCACACGCTGTTGCTGACCACCGGACAATTGGGCGGGAGAATGATCCATGCGATCGTCAAGTCCGACGATATGAAGCAATTCCTCAGCACGGGAACGAATTTCCTTCATCGACCTGGGGGGATGACAGTAGGCGGCCGGCATCATCACATTTTCCAAAGCGGACGTTCTGGAAAGCAAATTGAAGTTCTGGAATACGAATCCGATCCTCTTGTTGCGCAACAGGGCGCGTTGGTCGGCATTCGCCTCGGCCACATCCTGACCGGCGATAATGTATTGTCCGGCTGTCGGACGATCCAGGCAGCCCAGGATATTCATCAAGGTAGATTTACCGGAACCGGATGCCCCGGTCAGGGAGACGAACTCACCTTCTCCGATACTCAGGGAAATCCCCTTAAGTACCTCCAGATCAATCTCGCCCAGACGGTAAACCTTGGTTATGTCTCGCAATGTAATCACAACAGAATAAAACTTTTTTGAATGAAACAACAGCTTCCCTTTCGCTCCCGGAGTTCTTCCGTACCGGAGGAACTCCGAGAAAGGGCCGGCCTTCCCGGATCAGGGACGAGGAGGAGGCCCACTGTTGGAACTGCTCTTCTTGTTTTGATTCTTACGTCTGGGAGGCATCTTGGGCACGAAGGGATTCGTCGTCGCCGACTCATCGCTTTCCACGGCGGCGGAACCGTCTTGCCCCGTAGCCGAGAGAACAATCTCCATATCTTCTTTCAACTGCTTGGACTCAACCGGAGTTACCATTCCATTGGTTTCACCAGCCATCACCCAAATGGGAGCTACATAATTTCCTTTCTTTTCCCAGATCAGGGAAAGCTCCTTCTCCGGTTCTTTGCCACTGCCGTCCGCCTGCTCGACATCTTCCTGGCTCTTGGCATAAATTTCTTCGCTCTTCTTCTTGAATTCGTCCTTGATTGCAGGATCAATCATTTCCTTCGTCGGAGAAAATCTCAACGCCGCATTCGGCACAACGAATACATCCTTCAAATCCTGCACGATGAAATTGACATCGGCCGTCATGTAGGGACGCAGAATCTTGTTGGGGTTCTTGGCATCGACCTCCACAATATAGGTCACAACATTAGATGTCATCGTCGCATTCGGACGGATCTTGTTGACCGTTCCGCTAAAGGAACGCCCAGGATAAGCATCAACGGAAAAGAGAACCTTCTGACCGGGGTGGATATTGGCAATGTCAGCTTCGTTCACGGCAGCCCAGACCTGGATTTCACTCAAATCCTTGGCCACATAGAACATGGTCGTCGCACTCATATTGGATACCACTGTCGAACCGACGTTATAAAGACGAGTAATGACCGTACCGTCCACGGGAGAAGTAATCGTCGTATATTCCTGATTGCGCTTCTCAATCACCAAGGCGGCCTCCGCGGCCAGCAAAGAGGCCTTAGCCTGCTCTAAAGAAGCTTTGGAAGACGCCACGGCGGCATTCGCCACTTCTTCCGCAGATATATACTGATCGTAACTGGACTGGGACAATGCATCGCCCGGCCCCAGCTTCTCCGCACGGGCACGATCACGCTTCGCCTGGCGATGCTGGGCTTCGGCTTGCAGGATATTGGCCTCGCACTGGGCAATATTAGCCTTGGACTGGGCAATGTTGGCTTCAGCTCTCTTGATGTCGTTCTTCACTACAACGTCGTCGATCCTCGCCAGAAGCTGGCCCTGCTTGACCTCACTGGCATAATCGACCGTCTTGCCATTCACATCCTTGCCAAGTTCTAGAATAATCCCGGTCACCTGGGCACTCACTTCCACAAGCTCCGTAGGTTCCACCGTTCCCGTTGAATCAATAGTCAACCGAAAGTCCGATTTTTCCAAAGGAGATGTTTTGAATTGAATCTGAATGCCATCCTCCGCCTTCCACATTGACCAGCCCCACCACCCGACAGCCGCTACGCCTACTACAATACCAATTTTCAAAAAACCGTTCACGGAGAATTATACTCCACCTTGCAGGAAAAGTTTCAATAATTTTTCTCAAGTTTGATTTTTGGGGATCTGCTTCCGACACGTTCCGAGAAGAGGAATCATCAACCCGTTCCAATTCATTCTCCGGAGTCTTGCTGCTGGGTAAATTGGTGCCGAAGCGCTTCGAGGAAAATCTCAGCAGCGTTCGAAAACACCTGGAATTTCTTCCACACAATGCTCACTCCCGATTCCAATTTGGGTTGCAATGGCCTAAAACAAAGATTTCCGTTCCCTGTTACATGAATCAAATGGTCAAGGCCAATGACATAACCGAGCCCCTCCTCCACCATGAGAGCCGCATTATAAATGAGGTTGTAAGTAGACACCACGTTCAATTTGTCGAAATTCCCGCCAAACCATTCGGGATATCCAATCATCCCGGATTGGTTCCGGACTATTTGTCTGGAAGAGAAAATCAGGGGAAGCCCCAGCAAGTCCTGAGGATCAATAGTCTTTTTCGTAGCCAGGGGAGAGTCCTTCCTCATAATAACTCCCCATGTATCTTTTGCCGGCAAGTCGATGCAATCGTATTTAGCGGTATTGGCCGGCTGAATCAGAAGACCGAAATCCAACATACCTTTGTCAAGGCGTTCCATAATGTCATCTGCAATTCCACTGTAAAGGTGAAATCGGATATCCGGATAGGCGGTCTGTACTTCTCTCATCACTCGGGCAATCAACCTCATCGCAACAGATTCTCCCCCCCCGATATAAATGTCCCCGCCAACGGTATTTCCCATGGCTGCAAATTCAGATTCGGTCTTGCAGACCATCTCCATGATCTCCTGAGCTCGCTGTCTGAACAACCTTCCTTCCTCCGTCAAGGTGATATGGTGATAATTCCGGATAAAAAGTTTCTGACCCAACTCGTCTTCCAAGTCTTTCAACTGCCTGGAAAGCGTAGGCTGGGTAACATGCAGAGATTCTGCAGCCCTCGTAATGCTCCCCTCCCTCACTACTGCCAAAAAATAACGTAATACTCTGATTTCCATTAATTATTCCTTCTTATTATATTTTTACCATAAGATAATATACTATGCCTAACAAGCATAATAATCCATACTAAAGAAGTATTTGCTATGATGCAAAAGCATGCTAAAAAGGAAATACGGACTCGTATCACGGATCATGAGGCCAAATAACGCTTGTCGGAGCAGTTGGGAAACAAACACCGGAGACAAAGGAGAAAAACTATGCAATCACTCTTTTTTGGCGCACTTCTCGCCGTAATTTGTACTGTAACTTATGGAAATGACACCAACATGAATTCGCTAACGATCAGACAGCAGAAAATAGCCGCCGCCGCTTCCATGGCAGCCAAAGGCAACCAAGACGGACTCAAGGAAGCTCTTACTTCCGGTCTGAATGCCGGAGTCACGGTCAACGAGTTGAAGGAAGTCCTCGTACAAGTCTACGCCTACTGCGGATTTCCACGTAGTCTCAATGCCTTGAACACATTCAAAAACCTCCTTGAGGAACGCGGAAACAAAGATCGGCAGGGAAAATTGCCCGGACCTCTCCCCGCAGGGAAAAGCATTGAATTCGGGACGGAAAACCAGACGAAACTTATAGGAGTACCCGTTCAAGGCGCTATCTACGAATTTGCACCGTCTATTGACGAGTTCCTGAAAGCCCATCTCTTCGGAGACATTTTCGGACGTGATAATCTGGACTGGCAAACCCGTGAGGTGGCCACAATTGCCATGCTCGCCGCAATGGACGGTGTGGACAGCCAGTTGAACGGCCACATTGCCATTGGCAAGCACAACGGCCTTAACGATGAACAGACAAAGGCAATCGTCGCCATCGCCAGAACAGACCATAACGGGATTCCCTCAATCAGCCCGTTTCCAACAGGAAGAGAAAATACGGGATACTCTCAGTATTTCTCCGGAAAGTCATGGCTGGCTCCCTTGACGCAGGACAAGAGACTCGGAGTTCCTGTCGCCAACGTTACCTTTGAACCGGGTTGCCGCAATAACTGGCACAGCCATACCGGAGGACAAATGCTGATTGCCGTCGGAGGAATCGGTTACTATCAGGAACGCGGAAAATCAGCCCGCAAGCTACAGGCAGGAGACGTGGTGGAAATCCCGCCGAATGTAGAACATTGGCATGGAGCCGCACCGGATAGATGGTTTTCCCACCTCGCCATCGAATGCAATCCGCAAACGAACAAGAACACTTGGCGGGAACCAGTCTCCGATGCCGACTACAAAGCAGCGACATCGGAAAGATAAATCAATCCATAGAAGCCGGCAACGCCGGTTAATTGACCAAGGGACGGACAAAATCCGGAGCATGATAGACAATAGGGAACGTTACTTCTTCCGTTGCAGGTAACGTTCCTCCTCACTAAACACGCATCCGCAATATTTTTGCATATATAATTGAAGGGCTCTGGCCTTTTGCTGTCCTTCCCTGAAACCGGGACGAAAATCACGGTAGACAAAATGGACACCGAATTGTTCCGCAGCCTTTTCGGCCGTTTCACGCAGCAATTCATGATTCTGGTACGGACTTACGAACAAAGTCGAAGAAAACCCGTCGAAACCGTTTTCGGCAGCAAAACGAGCCGTTGCTTCAAAACGCATCCGGTAACACGTTCCGCAACGATTCTCCAGCGATGGATAAATTGCCCGGATAAACGGTCTCAGTCCGTACTCATCCCTTGTAATCAGTTCCAACCCGATCTCCCCCGCATATTCGACCAGAGTATCCTTCCTGGCCTGGTATTCCTTATAAGGGTGAATATTCGGATTAAACCAGAATCCAGTCGGTTCGATTCCCTCCCCTCTCAGCAACTCAATACAGGAAATGGAACAGGGGGCGCAGCAAATATGAAGAAGAACACTCATACCTGACCTCTCTTATAGAGAACAACAATGCCCAATGCCATACAAAAAGACATATAGGATCATGGGACATAACCGGAAAACAAATACGTAAAGCTTCCCTTCCCCTCTACAAAAGAGGAAAAGGGAAGCTTTTCAATCTCTCGTCAATAGGAGAAACTCACCCCTGCGTTAAACCGGTGTGCCACGGCCTTGTTCCTTCCTTCAAACTCATAACCTGCGTACACCCTCCAACGATCATTCAACTGGAGAGCACTGGACACATTCACCCTCACGGCGTTTCGGGAGGGAGTCGCACCTTTTGCTTCCCAGTGATAGCCGTTGAGCAGACGTTCTGCAGATGCACTCGGATTTTCCCGGTACACATCGGGCAGGTAACTCACCGCCACGCTGTTAAGCCACTCCCTTCCCATCAGCTCGCTACGACAGGTCATACCCACTCCTACAGGCATGGACAAATTCTTCAAATGTCCTTTTTCAAAACGGCGAGCATCCCACCCCGTTTCCGTAAAAGACTCCTGCGTCACGTCCGTGTATTCCAGTCCGAGTATGAAATCCATCGACACAGCTTCACTCACCCGACGGCTCCATTTCCCATTGAGGGTAGCGCCCAAAGTACGGTTAGTCCATTTTCCGTGAGACCATCCGCCGGTATGGAAAGAATTCATTCTGTTGTCCGTCCAGCCATAGCCTACGGAACCCGTCACGATGAGAGTATTGTTCCTGTCGAGGTTTTTGTTCCATCCTCCATAAAGCATGGCGATTTCGGTTTGCTGGCCGATGTCACCCACAAAGCTACGGCTGTACATTCTACCATAGAGATCGCCGAACCCCAGGCCAAGAATCGTATTCTTCGCTACTCTGCGATCCGCCCCCACGGCATATCCTCCGCCGTTGTAGTCGAATCCGTCCCGGACACCTTCGGAGGCATGGTAAAGAAAATCTCCCACCCCCTTGATCCAATAGTTGTTTTCCGGCCCCGTAGTGAATCTCAGCGTATCCAGGCCCTCAAGAGCAGCTCCCGACATACCGAGGACGTTGGAGGCGGAAGACCACATGGAGTTCATTGCGAGTCCTCCCGCCAATTCGGGCAAAATGTCCCGAATGCCAGGTGTTGGAGGAACGGGAGGAGTTGGATCTACAGGCTCCACCGGATCTACCGGACCGGGAGGGTCCACCGGATCGGGAGGATCTACGCGGTCGGGCGTCCAGACAAGCTGAAGCTGTTCCGGGAAACCGTCCCCGTCCGCATCCAGCCATTGATAACTCCAAACTCCCGTATAAGTATAGGGACTCTCCACATACTCGGAACCAGTAGCCATGGAATAAGTACCGGAAAAATCACCGTCACGAGTCTTGTCCGAATCCGTCAGCACAACGAAGACACGCTCTTGCGCCCAAGAGTTGTCCGCATAAAAGTAATCGGAGGATACGTAGTTATCCAAAATGCCGATGTTACCACCCACCAGGAAGGAATTTGAGGCCGAGATGGACATTCCGTGAGACAACTCCAGGGAAGCGGAGCTTTGGAACTGCCTCTGCATGTCGAAAACAAAGCCTTGAGACATATCCACGTTTTTAGCATTGATGAAAGCGCTGGTTCCCGGACGCAAAACAATGTCCGCATGGGAGACGGTGAAAGAAGCAGCATTGATCGTACTGCCACCGGTGATTTCCAAGGTTCCGTTTTTAAGGACCATGGATGTGTCGTCCCGCAACTCGGAATTACCAAAAACCACGTTATGTTCTAAAATGAGGGTCCCCCCGTAGAGAGTTGTTTGTCCCTTGAAATCACTATAACGGCTCGCGACCAGATGGGAAGAGTCCCCTTGATAGAGTTCCCCGCTGAAAATAACCGTACCGTCTGTTTGGTAAGCGGAGCCGCTGGTGTCTGAGTATTGATTAATGGAAAGGGTGATATTTTCAAGCTCTGTATAATTGGGATAAGACCCCGCACTGGCAGCAGAAGTGACGAGAGGATCATCGAACCGAACCTGCCTTCCTTCAGAAGCGGCAAGTTGCATGTCTTGTTGGCCTCTTATATGAACCGCATTGGCAATACCGTTTTCGACGAAAAAGGTACCATCCGAGTGTTGGGTAAACGTACCTCCAATCTTGTTACCGCTGAAAATGACATCCCGGCTCAGTGCCAGCAACTGACTGGTACTCCCCTCCTTGCTGCTTTGCAGATAAATAGCTCCGCCTCTTGACCAGGCATAATTGCCGGTAAAGACGGCTCCGTCCTGAACAATGAGATTCACAAATCTTCCTGACGCTGCATAAATCGCCCCCCCATAGCCGTAGCTGTCATAACCGGCTCCAGCTGTAGAAAAAATGTAATTCCCGGTAAAGACGGCTCCGGTTCCCAGGACCAATGTTGAGATTTCCGATCGAGAAGCAGAATGCATTGCAATAGCCCCCCCATAACTGTAACGACCATTGACATAATTCCCGGTAAACACAGCGTTGGAACCCAAAGAAAGGCTGTTCTCACCGTATTTTGTACTGTCAGGCATAACGACATAAATAGCACCGCCTGATCCACCATAACCATTGGGAACATAATTACCAACGAATTTCATATTATCCCCGAGACTCACGGTAGAACCGCCAGCGCCGTATACATGAATTGCTCCTCCGTCTTTACCGCTACCGGCATAGTTGCCAGTAAAAACGGCGTTGTTGCCCATAGTCAGCACAGCTTCCTTACTCCCGTATGAATGAACACTAATGGCACCACCGCTACCGGTAGCGTAATTCGATTCGAACGTGGTATTATCACCTACGGCCAATTTGGAAGCTACGTATGAATACAAGGAAATCGCTCCTCCATACTCATTCACGCCAGAACTGTGATTATTCTTGAATGCGACATCGTCGGAAACTTTCAGAGAAACAGTCCCGGAACTGGAGGATTGATCTAAACAATAAATTACTCTGCCCGAAGCATTGGTCAAGACAACGGATTTCATATCGATCATATAGTCACCCCGGGATAGTTTAAACAAAGGAGTATTCCCCAATCCGGTCAGATCTACCTTGCGCGGCGTCTCCGGATCATTCGAACGGAAATTGACGGGAACAGACAAACCGGACACAAGAGAAAAGTCGTCATTATTCAGAATGACTGTGTCTCCTGCGGACAAGGTTCCGGAGGAAACCAATTCCGCCAGTGTTTGGTAGACATTCCGTCCAGGGTTGGAAGCTTGAGAAGCGTCTATGGTATAGTCCGCACCCGAGGAAGAAAAAGACAGGAAGAAGCTCGCCAGCAGGCAGCGTCGCAATTGAAGGGGAAGAATGGGTCTCATGATTTTTGTAATGGATATTAATTCCAGGCAGAACGAAACAGATTTATTTTCGTCGCACAAGACTAAAAACATACATTCCAAATCACCAAATTTTCACATAATAAATCAAAGATTTTTTCGATATATGAAACCACTCGTGAAAAATTGTCTGAATAAATATAAATAATACTTATCAAAGCAAACGAATAAAACAAAAAATCAAGTTTTTGAAATTACAATAATATACTAAAAACGAGTGATCTAATATATTTACGAATCATCTACATATCCAGAAAAAATCAAAAAACGTAAATACACCGGAAATATATTTTTTAATTCCTGGCGATGGAAAAATTACTTAAACAGTTTTTTGAAAGATTCCCATCCGATCATCCCCCCTATTTTACATGTCATTCCGACACATAAAATCGTGTCAATAGCCTGTTTCCCTTAGTCTGTCTCCGAAAAAAGGATTGTGAAAGAAGTCCATTTCCTCTTACGTAAGTAGGAGAGTCATGAAAAGTTTCTTTCTATCTCTCATCCTGCCCCTACTGGCAGTTACCTCGGCAATCGGCACTACCACCACTGGTACGGGAACATCGTCTTCCCCTCTGTCCGTCGTCGTTGACCTTACCCACGGCTATTCCTTCTACACGGGTTTCGGGACCTTTCTGCACCACTACATGAAACCCGGTCAAAACGGTGTCAACAACTGGAGATCTTTCAAAAATTTGCAACTCGACAATGCCAACGTCTTCATCCTCCCGGCTTGTGACGACAAAGTCCCCTACACCGATGACGACAAAGCCATCGTGAAAAAATTCGTCGAAAACGGAGGTGGCCTTGTCATCATGGGGTCCCCCGGCAGCAAACAGCAAAACGCCATAGCCGGCGTCTTCGATGTACAATTCGGCGCCTCCGGCAAAGCACCGCTGAGTTTCACGGCCAATTCCGGACTTTCCGGAGAGATCGAGTCACCCAACGGATTTACTCTCACATTCAGCAAGCCGGAAGAGTGGCAACCTCTCGTTGTCAATGCCGATGGAGTTCCCGTCCTGGCAGAAAAAAAAGTAGGCCATGGGAAAGTCCTGGCCGCATCATCCACTCTCTTCGGCCAACGTTCTCAGAAAAAAGAAGGATCTATCAACAATGAATGGATCAACGGACTTCTCGTCCGGCTGGGTTCAGGCCGCCAAGTCAACCTGGATCAAAAAGTGGATGGAGGAGATCTTGTCCGTACGGACAATTCCCGGCAAGTCGGTTCACTCGTCTATCACTGGAGCGACTATCTGGCCCCCAGCGCAGAAGCTATGATCAAAATGGATACCCGATGCCGTCCGAGTATTGAGAAATTCATGGGTGTTCCACTCTCTCCCGGCATGTCAAGCGAAGTGGGCCTGCTCGCAACGGGAGGAGGAGGGTATTCCAATGGTCGCCATATCGGACTAGCCGTCTTCTGGGGAGGTTTCCCGGAAAGGGAAGATAGCATGATCGAATTTATTACCCATGAAAATGTCCACTCCTGGGTACACCCTCATGCGGAACCTTATTGGAATGAACCCATTGCCACTTATGTCGGAGACCTCGTCATGGGAGATCAGGGATATCCCGAGGAAGCAGCCAAACGCATCGCCAACACTATCAAGCCTGCTCTCGCAGTGGATCCCGAAATGAAATTGTACGATTTGAACGGCAACGGACCGGACAGTGTACCAAAACTGGATCCGGGACAACAACGAGCCGTCAATTGGGGTAAATCCTTCTGGGTCTTTGAGCAGCTCCGCAAGGACAATCCCGACTTCCTCGCCAAATACTTCCAGGCCAAGCGCAAATATGTACCTGCCAAACTGAAACACGGCTATTCTCTGGACGATGCAGTCGCCATCATGAGCATTGCTGCCGGCAAGGACCTCTTCCCCTGGTTTTGCGAACACGGCATGCCCGTAAGCCGGGACAAGGTTCAGTTCCAAACAAACTAATCCCGGAAATCCATCACCCAAAACACACAAGGACCGTTCCTCAACAAACGTCGGAACGGTCCTTGTGTGTTTACGGGCCTTCTCTGAGATGCAAATCTCCTTTTACTGGCTATCTCGGCCCAAACGCGACAATACTAATGATGAGGCCTGCGATGTCCTCCATACCTCCATGCTTCCGTGGCATATTTGGTACGGACAAGCTCGTCAACCTTGTCCTGAAAACCAGGGAAAGGTTCAATTGAGGATAACAGCTTCACATCCAGGGAAAGACGCTCAGCCAACTGCAAATCCCATCCTTCCGGCAAGGTACAATTCTGGATACTCCCCTGATGCAAAACACCGCATTTGGCACGCCTCTGGCCACCTCCTGCAAGTTTGGAACCGTCGGGCAACACCAAATCGCTGGTCACCGGACTGGAAAAACAAGCCCGTCCCCCATCGGGAGCATCTCCATCAAGCAACACGCATTCCACGCCGCAACTCCTCAGTACCCGTGCAAGACCACCGTGGATCCATCGGTACAAAGCAGCACTTTGCGGACGTCCTTCTCGGTCGCAGGAACGCAAAGCAAGGGTAAAAGGAATATCGGCACGATGATCGACAATCCCTCCGCCCGTCCAGCGTCTCACAAAATGAAGTCCGGGATCTGGAAAAATACGGGAAGCTTCTTCTTCACTGTCGAAGAAGCCGTAGGTCACCGTCGGTTCTTTCCATTCATAGACCCGCATGACGGAATATTCATCCCATTCCAGCAGGACCTCGTCGGCCGCCATTGCTTCCTCCCCTGTGCGGGCAACGGGATCGCGCCACAGAAGCAAAAGGTCCACGGGAGGCAAATTAACAGCCTCCCCCGGACCTGAAAATATAGTTCCGCTCAAATGCATCAGTTGGGTTTGGGGATTTCAACCTTCTGGCTGAACGAACGCGTATAACGACGGAAGAAATCCTCCGGTTTGGGAAGGGCGCGGTTTCCCTGGCGCACTTGATCCACAAGAACCATACCTTCATCCGTCACAACCGTCAGATTGATCGTCACACCGATCACCGTACCATAAAGCATTTTGCTGTTGCGACCGCCGACACTTTCGGCATTGATACGATTACCGAAAATCTCAAGCTCGCGGTAAGATCCGCTCTTGGCAACGCCGGTAGCGATGATCGGTACGGGCTGGACTTCAATCCAAGCCGTGCTGTTCTGCTGACCACTTTCCTGGCGGTCCCGGTATTCAACATCGAAAATCAACGTCATTTCGACAATATTTTCCACGAGGAAGTTCATCGGCCTCGCTTCGTCGGCCTGATACCTCCTATAAGCTTGGTACAGATCCGTCTTGCCCAGCAGATCGTCAAAAGTCTTGTACGCAGGCACGAGATTACGGTACAGGGCATACACGGGGAATCCGGGAACGCCCTTCCCTTCTTCGGCATCACGGTTCAGAATCTGGTCACGGTATTCCAGCTTGTATGCCACGCAGTTGACATCGCCCACCGTCTGCCGATGGGAGGCCATTCGGGAATTGTAAACCCGGGCTTCTCCACTCAACATGGCCGCATTGCGATCCATAGCCGTCGTGAAGAAAATCAAACGAGCAGCATTGGAAAACTGAGCTCCCTTGGGACCCATTTTCAGAGATTTGGTACCCAGAGTATCATCTCTCTGCACATCCAGCCACTGATAATTATTACCGGCTCGCACCTGCATGGATTCCAAATCCTGCATCATGGTATCCATAGCCATTCTTGCCTGGCCCGTCGTACGGACATCCTGAATGACCATGCGCCAGATATCAATCCCGCGTGCCGTCAGAGAAACAATCACCACAATCAGGATACTGGTAATGGCCATGGCTGCCATCAGTTCGACCAAAGTAAAACCTCGGCGGACACTCTTGAAAATAATATTTTTCATAGGTTATAGGAGCAAAAAACAATCTTAATACGTTCTTTTCGTCGATGACTTCACAACCATTATCGTCTGAAAACGAGATTCCGGGAAAACACGGGATTCTTCAACTGTCCCCAGTTCATGCCGACCATGCGTTCAGGAGACGGAGAGTTGAGCTGGAAGAACTCGGCGTAATACATCACTTCCGCTCCCCAGGCAGGATAGCGTTTATTGCCCGGCTCATAGACATAATCCTCCGGCTTGTTGATCACTCTCTTGTAGTCATAGGGATTGCTGATAACGCCGGGCTTGGAGTTCAGCATATACTGGAACTGGGTACCGCGTTGATCGACGACAAGCTGTGTCATCCTCACGGCAAATACCGGTCCCACTGTCGCACGGAAGTCTTCCCAACGCAATTTATTGGAAGCAAGCGTACAAGCAGGGATCAAAACCGTATTGGAACCGGGAACACCGACGCCGTTGGCAGCCGGCTGGTAGGTGCCGTCTTCACGGAGGGGCTTGTTCAAATCCCCACGGTAATTGTAAATCAGGATTGTCGTCTCGGGCTTGGACGTAAACAACATCCAATAGAAAGCCTTGTCGAACGCACTGGTGTATTTGTAGCGCGTGGAAATACGAACATTGCTCGCCGCACGCTCGTCGGGACGAACCGTATTCAGTTCCGACGTCAGAGTCTTGACGATACGGTCTGATTCCTGAATGGTCAGCGCAGCCTGGACAGACCTGCGCGCCGGAAAGAACATGGCAACAAAGACGACAAGCAAAACCCCGACGATACCGATTGCTAAAACGGTTTCCGTCAAAGTGAACCCTTTGTGTGATTTCGGCTTCATATGGAAATAATAGTTGAGAGAAGGAGGCGGGAATTTCAAGGTAGTATAATTTCAGTTTTTAACCGTGTCCAATCCGATAATTACTTGAAATCGGCAAACATCTGTTCCGGCGTACGCAACATGCTGATGTTGCCCTTGGGCCATACCACAATACCGGCAGCCGAGGTCGGCAGCTTGGTCTTGGGATTAACGGGATAGGGACGAATGCCAAAGTTGTCGGAACTGGCGTTCTTGTCCGGAGCTCCGCCGATAACCACCAGACGAGTCGGACGGGCAGGCTCCGTCAAACGGCCTTGCGGATCGAATTCGAGATAAAAAATCTCTGAATTACCCTTGTTAGAAATGCGCATATTGTCCGTCAAATCCTTGAATTCCTTGTTATTGCGGAACATGGCATCATTGACGTTTTTCTCCGTCTTCAGGAGAGTACTGTATTTAGGGCTGACAAAAAATCCGCTCGGCAAATACCGACCGCGTCCGGACATCTTCCATTCTCCGTCGTCGATGGAAGTCGCCTGAGTCATACGCATCGGTTCCTTGTACATGACGATCAGATAGTGCAGATTCTTCGTCTTCGGAGAATCGTCGTCCGGATTGCTGACAAGAACCACTCGCGACCATGTCGTCTTGCCGATGGCTTCCAGACGCGCTTCACGCACCGTATCCTGCAGCATCTGAACAGATGCTTCGAGTCCCTGCCCCTGCCCGACATTTTTTAACATGTTGCCTCCAAGAGAAAGCATAATGGCTATGATCGCCACAACGACAATGAGTTCCACCAACGTAAAACCACAACGTGACAAACGGGGGAGATTTTTTTTAGAGAACATAGGGAATAGCAAAAAGGTCAGATTTCATTCATGCTACTAATCCAAGGGCAATCCCGCAATCATTTTTTACGTAAAGTGGCCCCGGAGAATGAAAATTCGTTTTCCGGAGTCCTTCCGGAAGAAGATGGGAAGACGGGGCCTTTCCCTCTGTGACACTATGTCGACAATTCTTGTATTGCAATTACCGGGATTTTCCTTTTTGTTGGGTGCGTGTTCGCAGGAACTCCTCCGGCTGGGGGATGCCCCGCATACCCGTTATTTCTGATCTATCCATCCAACATGAATACCGTTCTGATCATCGGAGCCGGCGGAGTCGGCCATGTCGTCGCCAATAAATGTGCCCAGCTTTCCGACGTCTTCCATGAAATCCATCTGGCATCCAGAACTCTTGCCAAATGCGACGCCATTGCAGAGGACGTCAAGGCTCGCACCGGCCGTGACATCACCACGCACGCCATTGATGCGGACGATGTCGAAGCAACGACAGCCCTTCTTCGGACGGTCAAACCCAAGCTGCTCATCAACGTCGCCCTGCCCTATCAGGACCTGAACCTCATGGAAGCGTGCCTCCAGGCAGGTGTCCACTACATGGACACGGCCAACTATGAACCGCTTGATGTCGCCAAATTCGAATACTCCTGGCAGTGGGCCTACCAGGATCGCTTCCGCGATGCCGGGCTTTACGCCCTGCTCGGTTCCGGTTTCGATCCGGGCGTAACAAATGTCTTCACGGCTTGGGCTCTCAAACACCATTTCGACGAAATCCACACGCTGGATATCATTGATGTCAACGGCGGAGATCATGGACAGGCTTTTGCCACCAACTTCAATCCGGAGATTAATATCCGCGAAGTCACAGCCGAATGCCGCCACTGGGAAAACGGTAATTTCACAACCACCCCTCCGATGAGTCTCCACCAGACATTCTCCTGTCCGGACGGCGTCGGTACTTACGAAATCTACCGTATGTACCATGAGGAAATGGAAAGCCTCGTGAAGCACATCCCCACTATCCGCCGGGCTCAGTTCTGGATGTCCTTTTCTCCGAACTATCTCAAGCATCTTGAGGTCCTGCAGAATGTCGGCATGACCCGTATCGACCCGGTCGTGTACAACGGCGTGGAAATCGTCCCTCTTCAGTTTTTGAAGGCCGTTCTCCCCAATCCGGGAGACCTGGGCAAAACGACGCACGGCAAAACCTGTATCGGCACGGTCATCACCGGTATCAAGGACGGTCAATTCAAAGCCGTTTACATTTACAACATCTGCGACCACGAGGAATGCTTCCGCGAAGTCGGTTCCCAGGCTATTTCCTACACGACCGGAGTACCCGCCGCTATTGGAGCCCGCATGATCCTCGAGGGCAAGTGGGGCGGCAAGGGTGTCTTCAACATGGAACAGAACGATCCCGATCCCTTCATGGAGGAACTCAACCTCCGGGGACTTCCCTGGACTTGCATCGAACTGACGGAGGAACAGGCAAAATCCCTCACCGTCACCAAGTAAAAATTCAACCAACCCCAAAGGAAAAGGGCGTATCCGGGATTTCCGGATACGCCCTTTTGCAAGGTATTTACGGCTTTTAAAAAAGGAATCAAACACCACCCGCCGTGCCAAAGAGACGGACTATTTCCACAAGAATATCGGAAATTTTTTCCAAGGACTGGACGGGAACGTATTCAAAGCGTCCGTGGAAGTTATGTCCGCCGGCACACAGGTTCGGGCAGGGAAGTCCCATGAAGGAAAGCCGGGCTCCGTCCGTACCGCCGCGAATAGGGACAATGGACGCTTCAACGCCAAGATTTATCATAGCCTGCCTGGCATGATCCATCAGGAAGGGATAGGGGGCAACCTTCTCCTTCATATTGTAGTAACTATCCTCAATTTCCGCGGTAAACGCACCTTCGCCATACTTGTCGTTAAGATAAGAGCAAATGGAACGGATGCATTCCTTCCGGGTTTCAAACGAATTGCGGTCATGATCCCGGATGATGTACTCCGCCCGGGCCTGTTCCACCGTACCAGACAGGGCTTCCAAATGAAAAAAGCCTTCGTAACCCTCTGTAAAAGAGGGATTGTCAAACACGGGCAGCATTTGCTGGAATTCCATCGCCATCAACAAGGCATTTTTCATCTTGCCCTTGGCATAGCCGGGATGAATGTTTTTCCCGGAAATCGTTAGATTAACACTGGCGGCATTAAAATTTTCATACTCGATCTCACCCAGCTGACCGCCATCGACCGTATAGGCAAAATCCGCACCAAAACGCTTTACGTCAAAAGCATCAGTACCATGCCCGACCTCTTCATCAGGGGTAAAGGCAATCTTGATTTCGCCGTGAGAGAGTTCCGGGCGGTTCATCAGAGTCTCCACCATAGTCATAATCTCGGCAATGCCCGCTTTATCGTCCGCTCCCAGCAAGGTCGTACCATCCGTGACAATCAAATCCTGTCCCTTGTACTGGAGCATTTCCGGATAATCCACCGGAGAAAGCACAATCCTCTGTGCTTCATTCAGCACAATGTCACCACCGTCGTAGTTCGAAACAATGCGAGCCCGGACATCCTTGCCGGATACGGCGGGAGAAGTATCCATGTGCGCTATAAATCCGATTGAGGGCAGATTCTCAATACCCGCCGAGGCAGGAATCGACGCATAAACGGTACCGGACTCATCAACGGAAACGGTGACAACCCCCAGTTCCTTCAACTCATCCGCAAGCAGGAATGCGAGATTCTTCTGCTTCTCACTACTGGGAATCACTCCTGCATTGGGAACGGATTGCGTATCAATCCGTACATAATTCAAAAAACGCTTTACAACAGAACTCATATCCATGCCTCCCTACACCAAAACCACGGCCATTCCAAGATTTCTCTGCGTAACGCAATCCGGGGTTATCTATCTAGCCTCACCACCGTGGTTCTTCACCCATGCCTCATAAAGATCCGGACGATTCGTACGCGTCCGCTCCAATGACATCGCATGCTTCCATTTTTCAATGGCAGGGTGGTTGCCTCCCAGGAGGATATCCGGCACAGCCATGTCGCGGAACACATTGGGCTTGGTGTAAGCCGGGGCTTCCAAAAGACCGTCTGCAAAAGACTCGTCCACGGGAGAGCGCTCATCACCCAAAGCCCCGGGTATCAGGCGCGCTACAGCGTCAATAACGATCACAGCAGCAATAGCGCCATTGGTTAAAATATAATCGCCGATAGAAAGCTCAATGTCCACCAGTTGCTCGACCACCCGATGATCGACTCCTTCGTAATGACCACAAAGAATAATCAAGTGACCTCCCTCCACGGAAAGCTCTCGGGCAATTCCCTGGTTGAACACCCTGCCCTGCGGCGTCATCAGCACCACACGCGTGTTCGCGCGACGCAATGCTTCAACAGCGGCGAAAATCGGTTCGGGCTTCATCAGCATGCCCTGCCCTCCGCCACACAGGTAATCGTCCGTCTTGCGGTGCTTGTCGGTCGTCCAGTCGCGGATATTGTGCGCCTGGATCTCAATCAGCCCTTTCTGCCGGGCTCGGCCCAGAATACTCTCACCAAGAGGCGCTTCCACCATCTCGGGAAACAGGGTCAGCACATCGATTTGAAGAGATGGTTCAGCCACGGCGGAAAAGGATGATTGGTTAATATTTGAATCGTTGGTTGCCCAGGAAGAATTAACCGCGTTTCTGACCGCGCAGCATCGCCTCGATGAAGGGGTCGAGATTGCCGTCCATCACATCCTGAATATTGCCGGATTCCTCACCCGTGCGTAAATCCTTGACCATCTGGTAGGGCTGGAAGACGTAGGAACGGATCTGGTTTCCCCAGGCAATGTCGCCCTTCTCGCTGTACTGGCGGTCGGCTTCGGAACGCTTGCGATCTTCCTCCAGCTGAATCAGTTTGGCCTTCAACATGTTCATGGCTTCTTCCCTATTGCGAAGCTGGCTGCGTTCGTTCTGGCAGGCAACGATAATGCCCGTCGGAATGTGCGTAATGCGAACGGCGGTTTCCACCTTATTGACATTCTGACCACCCTTGCCGCCGGAACGGTAAGTATCCAGCTTGATGTCGCGGTCAAGAATTTCAATGTTGACCGTGTCGTCAACAATCGGGGTAGCATCCAGCGATGCAAATGAAGTGTGACGCTTACCGGCAGAGTCGAACGGGGAAATACGTACCAGACGGTGAATGCCTCGTTCGTTCTTCAAGTAGCCGTACGCGTAGTCTCCATCGATTTTCAGAGTGACGGAACGGATACCGGCATCGTCTCCATCCGTACTTTCCATCACAGTAACTTCATACCCCCTGCGTTCACACCAGCGCATATACATACGGAGCAACATACTGGCCCAGTCGCAGGCTTCGGTACCACCCGCCCCGGCATGGATCGTGATGTAGGAACCAGCCTGGTCATGTTCTCCGTTGAGCAAAGTCAGCAGTTCGAAATCGGCGAGAGCCTTCTGCCATGCCGCATATTCGCGTACGGCTTCTTCCGTCAGAGAATGATCGTTTTCATCCTCATGGGCAAATTCGATCATGACATCAACGTCGTCCAGTTTGCTTTCCAGCCCCTGGAATGCTTCCAGCCTTCTTTTCAAAGGATTCACCCGAGCCATCAGAGCCCGTGCCGCTTCCGGGTTATCCCAGAAATCGGGAGCGCTCATTTTTTCATCGAGTTCCGCAACCTGTTGTTTAATGCCATCCAAGTCAAAGATAGCTCCCGAGCTCGGAAAGACGACTGCGTAAAGCAGCCGTGTCGAGCGCCGAGAGATCAGCAGCGTGTGGTGTCGTATCCATACGCGGAGGAACCTACCCGATCCCGTTCAGGGAAAAAAGCCCAAAATCCCGGATGACGTGAGGATGCATCCTCTTCAAAAAAACAAGAGCCGGACGGCA
This sequence comes from Akkermansia sp. N21116, assembly GCF_029854705.2. NCBI lineage: Bacteria > Pseudomonadati > Verrucomicrobiota > Verrucomicrobiia > Verrucomicrobiales > Akkermansiaceae > Akkermansia > Akkermansia sp. N21116. The sequence continues at coordinate 1,840,169 of NZ_CP139035.1, read as the reverse complement.
GAACTCCAGTCCTCCGTCCGGCATCTCAAAAAACGGACAATCTTCTTTCAGGAAAAAGAAGCGTTCAGTCTTCGAACTCGTGAACAAACAGGCCGCTGCGCAGCTTCGGCTCGAACCACGTCGATTTCGGAGGCATGATCATGCCGGAATCCGCCACGCGGAACAGATCCTCCATCGTCACCGGATACAAAGAAAAAGCTACACGCATTTCCCCAGACTGGCAACGGCGTTCCAATTCCTCCAACCCACGGATACCGCCGATAAAATCGATGCGTTCATCCGTGCGAGGGTCGTCAATACCGAGGATAGGCCGCAATACCAGCTGTTGCAGGATGGCACAGTCCAGGCTCTCGATAGGATCGCTTTCGTCTACCAGTTCCGGTTTGATCTTCAGAGAATACCAGGAACCGTCCAGGTACATGCCGAATTCGTGCTTGGACGACGGAGCATATCCGGAGGGCGATTCCTCGAGGCGAACATCGGCCACATCGGAGAGACGTTCAAGAAAAGCCTCCTTGTCCAGACCGGCAAGATCTTTGACCACACGGTTGTAATCCATGATGAAGAGGTCTTCGTCGCAGAACACCACCGCCATCAGGTAATTGAACTCCTCCTGCCCCGAATAGTCAGGATGACTCTGCCGCCTCTTGGCGGAAACCGCCGCACTGGAAGCCGTCCGGTGGTGACCATCGGCAATATAGAGTTCACCGACTTCTTCAAATCCCCGCCGGATCGCTTCGATCACCGCATCATCATCGACGGGCCACAGAATATGCGTAACCCCGTCTCCGGAAGTAAACTGGTAATCCGGTTTGTGGAATTTGATCCATTCCCGCACGGAAGCGGAAATCCCCTCATGTTTTCGGTAAGCAAGAAAAACGGGTTCCGTCTGGGCCGAACAGGCATCGAAATGGCAAATGCGATCCAATTCCTTCTCGTGGCGGGTCAATTCATGCTTTTTGATCGTTCCGGACAAATATTCGTCCACGGAGGCACAACCGACAATACCTGTCTGCACCCGCCCGTTCATGATCTGGCGGTAGATATAAAAACAGGGCTTGGCATCGCGGACCAAAATACCTTCCCGTACAAAACGCTGCAAATGATCGCGTCCCAAGGCATAGGCTTCCGGAGCATGGATCAGGGACTCGTCTGCCAGATCCACATCCGGGCGGCAGACATGCAAAAACGACGTCGGCCTCCCGGCCGCCATGGCAACAGCCTCACGATGATTCATTACATCGTAGGGCAGGCAGGACACCTGCTCCGCCATATCTGTCGGAGGCCGCAACGCGGCAAAGGGACGTATCGTAGCCATACGCAAATAAATGAAAGGCTTTGCCCGGAATTACAGATGCAGAATGTCCGCAATGGCAGACGTCACTTCCTTCATGTCATCCATAGTCAGTTCACCCATGTGAGCAATACGGAACGTCTTGTCCTTCAAAGCACCATACCCGTTGCCGATTTGCAGGCCGCGTTCTCCGAGAGCCTTGTTCAGGTCACCTACATTGATATCGCGCGTATTGGTAATCACCGTCAATGTATTGGAAAGATAACGGCGGTCCGGGAACACGGAAAAGTACTCGTCAGCCCAGGAACGGGTAAAATCAGCCATAGCCATATGACGAGCCCAGCGGTTTTCCACACCTTCTTTCATGATGCGTTCCAACTGGTAATTCATCGCATACATCAAAGGAAGACTCGGAGTGGACGGGTACTGGTAATCCTTCTTCTGGATAAAATCGTAGAGTTCACGAAGATCGAAATACAAGCCGCGGCACGGCACCTGTGCCGTCCGTTCATACGCCTTGGAGGAAAGAGTGCAAGCCGCCATGCCGGGAGGCAAAGCCAAAGCCTTTTGCGTGGACGTAATCAGAATGTCGATACCAAGTTTGTCGGTATCAATCCGGGTTCCGGCAGCAGAACTCACCGCATCGACACACCAGACCACATCGGGATACTTCTTCATAACTTCCGCGATTTCTTCCACCGGGTTCATGATACCGGTAGCCGTTTCATTGTGCGTCACGCAGATCGTATCGTATTGGCCGGTCGCCAAAGCTTTGTCTACCATCTCGGGAGTCGTGGCCCGGCCAAGTTCGCTCTTGAAAATATCGGCCGGTACGCCATTGGCTACAGCCATCTTGTACCAGCGGTCTCCAAACGCCCCCACTGAAAAAACAGCCGCTTTTTTCGCCGTGCAGGAACGGACGGCGCCTTCCATCAATCCGCTACCAGAGGAAGTGGAAAGAAGAATCTCATTCTCTGTCAGAAAAACCTTGCGAAGTTTGTCGGAAATACCCCTCTGCAGCTCGGAAGCCGCTTTGGAACGATGTCCAATCATAGGGCCGGCAAGGCTAGCCAGCACATCTTCGGCCACTTCGGTAGGTCCGGGGATATATAATTTCTTTCTCATAATGTTGATGGGGTACGGGGATAACACATAGTTACCACACTTTCCGCGTCTTGTCTGCGAAGATGACACAACACAAAAATATTACTGAGTCCGGTCAAAGGGCTTCATCGACAAAAACGAGATATTGCCGATTCAAGAGAAAATCAAATATTTTTAAAAATAAAAAAGAGCCCTCCCCCCACGGGAAAGGCTCTTGGAAAATCATATCCGGCAACCTTAGTGCGCCCTGCAGAATTCTTCAAAGCGGTCAAGACCTTCTTTGAGAATGTCCAGCGTGGTGCAATAGCTAATGCGGAGGCTCTTGTCATTACCGAAGGCAACACCCGGTATGGCAGCCACTTTGTAGCGTTCCAGAAGTTTGTCGCACAGATTCAGGGAGGTCAAACCGATCTTGCTCGTATCAACGAGGAAGTAGAATGCCCCCTGAGGTTCCACGACGCTGATGTTCGGAATGGCCTTCAGGCGTTCATAAACATACTGGCGGCGCATATCATATTCGTCCCGCATGTCGGAGATGAAACTCTGATCGCCCTTCAAGGCAGCAATACCGCCGTACTGGGCGAATGTACAGGCATTGGATGTCGTGTGATCCTGAATCGTTTGAATCGCCTTGGAAATTTCCTTGGGAGCCGCCGTGTAGCCAAGCCGCCAACCGGTCATGGAATATCCCTTGGAAAATCCGTTGACCGTTACCGTCAAGTCATAGATTTCCGGACTAAGGGAAGCAATGCTGACATGCTTGGCATCTCCGTACACGAGGTGCTCGTAAATTTCGTCGGAAAGAATGAGGATGTCTTCGCTGGCGGCAAGTTCGCCAATAGCCTTAAGCTCTTCCTCAGTATAGACGGCCCCCGTCGGATTGGTCGGCGTGTTGACGATCACCATCTTGGTACGGGGAGTCATCGCTTCTTCGAACTGTTCGACCGTCATCTTCCATCCGGTTTCCGGCGTCGTTTCAACAATCACGGGGATGCCGCCGACCATGCGCACCATTTCCGGATAACTCACCCAGTAGGGAGCGGGAATGATCACTTCATCTCCTTCGCTTACCAGAGCGTTAATTGCGTTGAAACAAGCATGCTTGGCTCCGCAGCTGACAACAATCTGCGTGGGCTCGTATGTCAGACCGTTCTCCTTCTGGAGTTTTTCGGAAATGGCTTCGCGAAGAGCGAGGAGGCCCGACGAAGGAGTATACTTGGTCTGGCCGTTGTTCAGGGCATCAATGGCAGCCTGCTTAATAAATTCAGGCGTGTCCATTTCGGGTTCGCCACCTGCCAGTCCATAAACCTCTTCTCCCGCAGCCTTCATGGCTTTGGCACGGTTGGTCACCTTCAAAGTCAGAGAAGGAGTGAGGCTGGCAATGCGGGGGGAAATCATATCCATAAGTCTTAGTGCTTGGTGGTATTCGCCCGTTTGCGGAAAGCGACCCCCGCCCTCCGCCAGGGCGTTGAAAACATACGCCATTCACTCGTCTTCCGCAAGAACAATACTGAAATTTCACAAAGGGAAGCATACGTGCCCCCCGGTTCCCCTTCTATTCGCCTCCGCCAATAAAAACAGGAGCCGTTTCGCACACGGCAAAACGGCTCCATAAATCAATGATTACTTGCAAGAAGGAAAACAATCAGCGAATGGTCACGCGGGGATCGTTCGCCAGAACATCAGCCAATTCGTCCCAACCTTCCTCCGTCTGCAACTGGAACATCTGAAGATACACTGAAGCAACCCCGGCAGGGTATTTTTCAAACAACTGATCCACCGCCTTTTGAAGTTTCTCCTGATCCAACGTATCCGGCAAGACATCCACGACACCATGACCGTTGTGCTCAATGCCAAGAGTGTTCAAGAAATCTACAAGCATGGATTCATGCTTGCGAAGCAGCCACACCTGAAGAAGGTGGTCGCCAATTTCCTCGCTGGGCTTCCAGGAAAGCATTTTTTTCAAGAAAAGGAACTGCTCCTGAAGAGGCTTTTGCTGAATATACTGGGGGCGCAACTTCTTCAGGGCACCCAGTTCACGCACGGCAGCGCGGTAAATGGCGCGTTCCCGATTGCGCATCCAATCCAGAATGTCACTAATCGTTGCTTCGTCTGCCTGCTGGAAAATGTAATAAGCCTTCATCTGTTTGTCGAGTAAGTAGTAAAGGGGTCGTTCGTAATTATCGACATAAACACTAACATCCCCCGCCCTGTCCAGCAAATCTAATGTCACACCCAAAAAACATACAAATCACACATTCCTTCCGGCCTGCATACTTAAGTAACTCATCTTTTTAGGGCAGTAGGTTATTTTGCCCATTTTCACAATCTTGTCGATCAATTTTTTTACAATGCCAGCAAAAAAAAGTCTTGCATCGGTTGGGGTGCTGTGGTTAATTCCTGCCACGCTTCACGCCAGACGCCACTGTAGCTCAGCGGTAGAGCAACGCATTCGTAATGCGTGGGTCGTCAGTTCAATCCTGACCAGTGGCTCCATGAAGTGCAACCCGGTCGTGAGACCGGCGGATACATGCCTCCTTAGCTCAGTTGGTAGAGCAGCTGACTCTTAATCAGTTTGTCCACGGTTCGAACCCGTGAGGGGGTACCATCCGCCGATCCGTAACCATCAACGCCTCCTTAGCTCAGTTGGTAGAGCAGCTGACTCTTAATCAGTTTGTCCACGGTTCGAACCCGTGAGGGGGTACCAGATTTCTCAAATCTCCCTTCGCTCTGTTTCAGACCGAAGGGGGATTTTCTTTAGATAATTCTCATAGGATTGAACAAGACCTACCCAAGGCAACGTTGTCAAACCTTCAGGGCATCAACCTGGCGCGGCAACATCCAGCGGTAATAGTCGGCGATCGCATTGTACACGAAATCAAGCCCCGTTTCCACCGCCATAGGAAGAGGCATGCCTTTGGCCAGGGATGCCGTAATCGCAGCTGAAAGAGTACATCCCGTACCGTGCGTACTTACATCCGAAATCCTGGGATGCTTCCATTCGTAAACACGGCTGTCTTGGCCAACAAGAACGTCGATACATTCTCCTTCCAAATGACCGCCCTTCAACAAAATGGCGCATTTGTAACGGTATGCCATCTCACTGGCGGCATCCTTGAGCTGGTCAGGCTCGGTAATGGGAGAAGACCCCAGCAAGGCCGCCGCCTCATCAAGATTGGGAGTTAAAAGCGTCGCCAAAGGCATCAACTCCGCTTCATACACTTCGATGGCCTCCTGCATCATTAGCGGGCTACCTGCCGTAGCAATCATGACCGGATCAACCACCAGCGGCAACTTCCATTCATACAATTCCGCGGCAAGAACACTGACAATCTGGGGGGAATACAGCATTCCCGTCTTGATCGCCTTCACCGGAAAAGAAGACAGACACAAACGCACCTGGTCGGCCACCATGCTCGTCTCCATTTCTTGGATACCATGCACCTGTCCAGGCACTTCGGATACAACGCAGGTCACTGCCGTCAACGCATGCACCCCCAGGGTGTGCGCCGTTTTGAGATCCGCCTGCAACCCGGCCCCGGCAGAGCAATCGGACCCCGCCACCGTCAGAATAACAGGAGGAGCATCAAGTACGTGCTGAGAATAATTGTCCATACTTTCCTTCTATCATATTTTTCCGGGAATGCATCAAAAAAACAATTCCACACCGTGGACAATCAAACCATTCATGGTATCGTCAAGGCAACATGCAGCCACACCCGGATATCGATACCGACGACCTCCCCGAATTCTGGATTTTTACAGAACCCGGAGCACTTCCTACTTTGGATGAACTTCAGGACGATATGTTTACGATGGACTCATGTGCCCGTCTCAAATCATCCGGAAAACTGGAAACCCTCCCGGACGGTATCATCGAAGGGGAATGCCTTGACGAACAAGGAGCATCCGGATTCGACGTCTGGTGGGAAGTCCAGATCGTAGATGCCCGCAAAGCTTTCAAAAAAGACCGCCGTGCCCTCCAATCCATCGGCTCATATACCCAGATGCTGATCTTTACCATGGAAGACGATTGTGCTCTCGGTCATGTCTTTACCATGATGCACGCCCTTCTTTCTCTCCGCCCCGGCCTGCTGGCAATTCTGGATGGGGGAAAACAAATCACGCTGGACCGCCGCGATGCCCTCGCCTTCCTCGAAGAAGAAATCAAGGATAACCTCAATTTTTCGGACGAGACCTGAAGCTTCTTCCCATTTCCTCTTCTCCGCTCACCATGGATTCCCTCTCCCCGGAAACCCTGCTCTCCGCCTACTGCGAAGGGTACTTCCCCATGGCCAACCCGACTGCCGGGCCGGCTTCTCCCATTGAATTTTTCTCTCCGGATCCCCGGGCAATCATCCCGCTTGACGAACGTTTCCACATCCCGCACGGTCTTCGCCGCACCTTGAAGAAAAAAACCTTCGAAATCCGCATGGACACCGACTTCCCCAGCGTCATCTCCGCATGCGCCCGCGCCGACACACCGGAGGAGCAATGGATCGATTCCCGAATCAACCAAGCCTACTGCCGACTCCACGAACTCGGCTTCGCCCACTCCGTGGAATGCTGGGATGCCGAAGGACTCCAAGGCGGCCTTTACGGAGTCGCTATCGGCAGGGCCTTTTTCGGGGAAAGCATGTTTCACCGCAAAACAGATGCCAGTAAAATTGCACTGGTTGCCCTCGTCCGTTTCCTGAGATCCAACAATTTTACCCTGCTCGACACCCAGTGGACAACACCTCACCTAGCCACCTTCGGAACTCTTGAAATACCCAGAAGAAAATACCTCCGCCTCCTGCACGCAGCCATTATAGACAACAACATCTAATTTTCCCCCCTAAACCAATATGTCCTCTCGTTTTTTATATAAGTTCAGGTTCCTGTTCTTTCTGGCGTTCCTCTTCGCCGTTCTTCATACCTCCGGATATGCATCCACCCAACCCCGGGAACCCATTACAATCGTCTCTACCAACGACATCCACGCCTCTATCGACAATTTTCCTCAACTGGCATCTCTCGTCCAGAATATCAGGAACCAGCATAAAAACGTTCTTCTGATTGATGCCGGCGACAAATTTTCGGGAGATCCCTGTATTGACGATGCGCCTTCCCCCGGATGGCCGATCATGCAATTAATGGGAGAACTGGGCTACAACGTCATGGTCCCCGGCAACCATGCTTTCGACTACGGCTGCGACCAATTCGAAGCCATCTGCCGCCAGGCGGCACACCAGTACCCGTCCCTTCATTTCCTGAGCTCAGACATGCAAGGAAGACGAACACTCCGGGATCTGTACCAGCCTTATATCCTCTTTCCACTGGGAGGGATCAACATCGGTATTATCGGCCTGACGAACGCGGAAAGCTGTTCCCGAGAAAAACTCGGAGGAACTTCCTTCCACATGCCTTCCGACTCCTGGATTCGCAATTTCAAAAAAAATCATAACGTCGATCTTCTTATTCTTGTCAGTCATATGGGAGTCAACAAAGACACTGAAATCGCCCGACATTTTCCGGAAATCGACCTCATCATCGGAGCGCACACGCATACGGCCCTTCTCGCCCCCCTCATTGAAAACGGTGTCGTCATCACCCAGACGGGTTGCAATTTGAAGTACGCAGGCGTCACAACAATCTCCCCTCAGGGAGAAATATCAAACAGCCTTACCGAACTCGCCACCTATCCGGCAAAGGACAAACACTTTCAGACCCTGGTCGACTCCATCAAACAAGCCAACAACACCCAACGAGAAATTGCCACGGCGGCGACCAGACAGGATCCTCCACACCTTGCGGAACTCACCTGCGATGCTATGAAAGAGGCAACGGGAGCCGACATAGCTTTTTATAACATCCGGGGTATTCGCATTAATGAAATCCCCAAGGGATCTATCACCGCCCACCACATCTATGCGGCAGAACCTTTCCATAATACAATCTTCCTTTGTACCATGACGGAAGAGGAGATCAGAGACATGATCCTCAACCGACTTGCCATTGATCGGCAACGCTTTCCCCTTTCACCCAGAATCGACCTCTATTGTTCCGGGCTCTCCTACCACATCACCAATGAGACTCCCCCCTCCATCACCCTTCGTCTGCCTTCCGGCAAGTCCCCCGACAACACACCCCGTTCCTACCAGGTAGCCGTATCAAATTACCTCCTGTCTACCTATAGCATTCCAAACAAAAAGGAGGCACGACCAGTAAAAATCACCGTCCGGCAGGCCATCATCGACTACATCGAAGGAAAGACCGTCGCCCAGGATTCCAAGCCGCTTCGCTCTACGATCACGTACAAGCCCGATTAACAGACGGAAACAAGAACTCAGCGTTTGAAATCCGGGCTCTCCAGAATCATCAGAGCCGCCTTCTGACCTATGCGTTCCAATTCGTCTTCGGTCTGAGGGGGATTATCGTCGGTATAGCCCAGTTCCTTCATCGCCTGGGGCATCACTTGGTCGATCCTCTCCAAAATCAACGCGTAGTATTTCTTGAAAATTCCGGAGACGACATCCTCCGTAAACCCGTACTTAATCAGAAGGTCATCCCCTTCTGCAGAAGCCTTCTCTTTTTCCGTCTTCAAACGCTCCAGGGTTTTCCGCGGAACATTGCCGCGCACAGCCTCCAAAAGCTGCCGTGTAATCTTCAAATCCTTGATATGGTTCTTGAGAACATCGTCCGGTACGCCTTCCATATTCAACGAAGCCATGGCATTCACTTCCATTTCCAACATGCGTTCCGAGTACGGACCGGGAATACCCTCTTCCTCTGAGGTTTCGCAATGAAGAGTCAGGCGATAACGAATCGATTCGAAAACAGCATCGTTCATACATCTCTGCAAAGCCATCATCTGCTCGGGAGAAGCCGCCACACCTGCTTCAGTCTTTCCGTCGGACGTTTCCTCCCCGGCAGCCATTGATAGAAGAGCTAAAGCCAGAGCCAGACCTCCGGTCAACAGGGTATTCCTGACCAAAGTATAACCGCCGACATAAAATACGGCGTTTTTGACAAACAAGATATTCATCTCTGAATTGGAGGGCGTTCGGGTTCGGACAACTCTTCTTTTTCCTGAAGGGACTGTTTGAGTTTGTTAAGGTTGGTGACCTTTTTGTACCCCAGTTTCAGTAAATTCTCCCGGGCAAGTTCCGCTCGTTTGCCAGTCTTGCAATAGACAAACACCGGGTAATCCTTGCGAGGCATCATCATGGGAAATATATTACCCACGGATTCACAGGAAATATTAATCGCCCCATCACAATGGCTGGCATTGAATTCCCCCCCCGTCCGCACATCGACCAGCAAAAACCCTTCGTCTGCAAATTCATCCTTAATCTGCGAACGAACAATTTTATCAATCTCCGTAATTTCGCCATTCGTCTTGGAACGTTCTTCCTCCTTGCTCCAAATAAACACGATCGACAAAACAACGACCATGATCAGATAAGGGGAAATATAGAGCTTTTTTTCTAGCATGATCTCACCGGGAAAAGATCGTCGTTTTTCATTTCCAAATCCTCAAGGACATTGTGTACTCCATCTACTACGCTCAGGTACAGGGGTTCCCAGCCCTGAGACATTAAAAGAGAACAGGAAATTCTTTGATTAGTCATCCCTCTCCGCGACGAGGGATGAGCCTCCGTAAAACGAGGCATCGGCCTGTCAACCAAACGGCTCAGGAAGGCATAAACCTCCCGCAAACGCATCGGAGTCATATCAGTAATATTGAAACACCCTCCGGGAATGGCTGCATCCATCAAATGAATCATCGCAGACACGGCATCATCCCGGTGAACATAGTTCACCCACCTATCCGGGTCTCCCGGCAAAGCTTCCCCCTGGAGCATATACTTCTCCACAAGCACACAACGACCGGGACCATATAAGGCCGACAACCGGCCAACTACTCCGCCCGCCTTGCGGACGATCAACTCACCGTCCAGCAGAACGCGGGACTGCGGACGCACGGGATTTGCGGAATGCTCCTCCGTCACCCACGCTCCATCCGCAACTCCGTACACAGCCGTACTGGAACAGAAAAACAACCGGGCCTCCGGAAACAACCGCACCAAATTCGACACACCTTCCACGTAAATCCTCCGGTACTCATCGACACTCCCGCCCCGAGTACTAACGCTGTACACAATCCATGACGGAGAGAAGCCCTTTCCCTGCAATTCATTTTTCAATCGTTGCAATTCAACAGGATTCCGGACATCAGCCTTATAATCCGCCCGTTCTCCTTGAAGATCCGCCGTCACGACACAATGGTCTCTTTCCCTCAATTCAAGAGCAAGCGAAGAGCCCAAATATCCGGTGCCAATCACAAGTACGCTATTTTTTGGAACTGGGGAAATATTCATGGCTGTATCAGTAGGTCAGATCATGGCTCGCAGAGCCGTCGCCATTGCCAAGTCTCCCGGCAATGTAATTTTCGGATTGGGCCAGGGATTCTGAACCAAAAAGGTCGCCCGTCCCATATGTTCCAATGCGGACACTTCATCCGTCACTAAATCACCCGTTTCAAGAACATGCCGATACGCCTCGCGAATCAGTGCCACATCAAATACCTGCGGAGTCTCCATCGCCCACAGATGTTCCCTGTCAATAAACTCTGCCTGTGAAAAATGCGCGTCGTCGGCACGTTTCAACGTATCGACAACAGGATGAGCGCTGGCCGCAGCCCCATGTACCGAAGCTGCCTCAATGCAATTCATCAAATGTTCCTGACGAAGCAACGGCCTGGCGCCATCGTGGATAGCAACCAAAGGAGATTCCCCCTGCAAAGCAGACAAACCGGCAAGCACGGAAAAACAACGTTCGCGTCCTCCATCCACACGCCTCACCGGCACGCCGGGCCGTTCTCCCTCCATCACCCGTACAAAACGATCCTCCGGGCAAACAAGCACAACCTCGCGAATGAGCGGACACTCCAGAAAAACCTCCAGGCTCCGGCGCAATACGCAAGTACCGTCCAACAGAGCCATGAGCTTGTCAAACCCAGCTCTGCGAGAACTGCCTGCAGCTACAATAATAGCGGAACAATCAATCACGGGATAGTTTAGACCTTCGGAAAGTCATTTCTGTTCAGTGCAAAAACAGGGATTGCTCAGGAAAGTCTGGCCCCGATGAGGCTGGAAAGAGTCTTCCCATCCACTCTGCCTTCCGTACGTTCTTTCATCAGTTTCATTACCTGGCCCATATCCTTCTTGGATGAAGCTCCCGTTTCCGCAATCACGGCATCCAGAAGAGCAGTAACTTCTGCCTCGCTCATGGCAGGAGGAAGAAATTGCTGTAAAATGGCAATTTCGGCCTTTTCCTTTTCGGACAAGTCGGAACGTCCGGCCTTTTCATATTGTTCCACGGAATCCTCGCGTTGCTTGATCTGCTTCCGGACAACGGCCAATTCCTCCGGAGCATCCAGAACGGTCGTCAAACTACCTTTTTCAATCGCAGCATTCGTCAAAGCAGCCTTCAAACTCCTTAGCGTGTTCAATCCAATGGAATCCTTGGCCTTCATGGCATCTTTCATCCCAGAGATAATCTGTTCGGACATCTTACTCATAACAGTCGCTATTCAATACAATACAGAGCCGCAATTCAAGACTTCTTCACGGAAAACAAAGGAAATGCGCCCCTGGCAACACGAACCGGTTACCAGAGAAACGCCCGCATGCGATTTTCACATGCGGGCGTTTTTCCAACTTTCTACCTATGAATCAGTTCAATCTCTTCCAAAACCCCGAAAGCTCTCTCCTTCCTCCGGGATTATCCAACTGATATGGGTTGGACACAACCGGAAGGCAATACGTTCATCCTCCAGCAGAGGTACCGTGTCATCCCGGTAACACGGAGAAGCATTAAAACAATTCCGTCTGGAAAAACGAATGGTCGGAATCCGTTCGTACAATCGGAGGCGCATCTTCTTCAATCATCCTCTCCTCCTTCTCCTTTTGGCGAGCTGCTTCCTGCAAACGTGCCATGTGCGATAAGTCTTCCAATGTCACGGGTTTCAACTCAAAGGGATCCACCTCATCCGTCACACCGAGCTCCAACTGCGACACATCGTCCCTGGATGCCTGGGTACGACGAACCGATTTCCTGCGAACGGGGGGCTCCTCATCCCCTCCCCACTTGCTCTCTTCCGGAAAATCCTTCAAATAGGAACCCACCGCACAATCAAAAATAGCATCGCGATCCCAGTGCAAATTCCACTCACGCCCCTTGCGGCAACATATCCTGATATCAGCTTCCAGCATCTCGATCCTGAGAGCGGCGGCAGAATCTCCCTCCTCCTGCGAATACGCAGCAGACCAGACACGGCACAATTCTTTCTTCAGGGGAGAACACACGGCATCGCAATCCACATCAATTAATCCCGTAGAAGCTTCACGTTCATACGCCATGATCTCGCTATCCCAGGAATCGCCGTCGAGTATCCAGTCCAGAAGACTTCCCGCCAACTGAACAAAACGTTCCTTTAATTCCGCAGGAGCCATAGCTGCCACATCCGCACAATCGTGAAGCATCCAATACAGATGGATCTCTGCCGACCGCGCCTGCAGAAAAGACCAGACCTCCCGGTACAATCCCGCCTTATCCCGGAAATAATAGCTGATTGCGGCACTATTAGCCCCGCTCTTTACACTAATATCCTGGTTCGTTACATGGTAGAACCCTCTCCGTCCGAATTCCTCTCCGGCCGCCCTGAGAATCCTGCTTCTCGTCTCTTCTCCGTCACTCCTGATTGGCATATCTTCTTGGGAATAGGCATCAAAAATTCTCATTCCGTCTTCAACGTATCATCGATCAACTCGCCAAGACGTTCGGCACTCACATTCCCCACCATGTCGCGCAAGCGCATCCCCTCCACGTAAAGTACAGTTTTTGGAACGGCATCCACCCCGTACTCCTGGGCAATCTGAGGGTACTTGTCCGCATCCACCGTCAGTACAAAACAACGCCCTTTCTGAGATTTGGCGTAATTCATCAACGATGTCCGATACTGGGCACATTGGGGACACCATGGAGCATAGAACACAAGCAACACATTACGCCCCGACATCCCGGTTATCTGATTCAGGTCATCTCCCACGTACTCGCTCATCACAACCACTTTCTCTTCCTTGTGATCTCCGATCATTGGCGCGGGAGGGGGAGTAAATGTTCTCTCCAAAGGCTTGGGGGCCGGTTTTTTCTCAGAATACCTGGCACGGCGCTCCTCCGAATCGTCGCATCCGCACAATCCGGCGATCACTACCGCGCTCACACAAGCTGCCAGCCACTGTTTCATGCGCATGAATATGGTCAATACAAAGCAGCATGAAAAGCAAGAAATGACTCGAATCACCGCCCAATTCAGGCATAAAGCATCCATGCCTCACCCTATCGAAACGTCTGCAGAAGGCACACTCCTTCCCTTATTTACCCAATACAGCCTCTCCCATTTCGCAGCATTAGCCGTTGCTGCCATCCTGGGCACATGGGTTATCCGGCATGCCGGAAAGCAAAACCAAGCCGAAAAACACCGTACCGCCCGAATCCTCGGATGGCTTTGCCTAGCCGTTATCCCCGGAGGAGTCCTGGCGACACACTTCACAGTTCCGTCTACCCCATGGGAGGAACTTCTCCCCCTTCATTTCTGCGATATCATGCTCGTCTGCTGCGCCTGGTCCATGTTCAAGCCATACTCTCCCATCTCAAACTGTACCTACTTCTGTTCCCTGGCCGCCACAGCCCAGGCACTGATAACTCCTTCTCTGGAGTATGATTATCCAACTCCCCTCTATTTTTCATTTTTTACCAGCCACTCGCTCGTCATCCTGTGTGCCTTATTCATCCCCCTTGTTTTTAAATGGGTTCCGAAGTCATCCGGAAAATTTTTGGCGCAACTCTTCGGCATATGCTATCTCATTGCAATTTAACCTATTAATATATTATTGAATACCAATTTTGGATTTGTCCTCCATATTCCCGAATCGGATTCCATCCTTTCTCTCTTCGGCCCTTGGCCATGGTATCTTGTCGTCATGCAAATTCCTGGATTCATTATTATTTTTTTGCTAGACATTCCATTTCATATAATACGTTCCAGACAAATTAATTATGCAACAAAACAAACCCAAAAAAACACGAGTGCCAACATGGAGGCATGAAGAGAGCAATTTTTTGAAGCCATGATACGATATTGAAAAAACATAGTTCCAATCCGTAATTTTTACTTGCATCCTTCACTCAATTTTATATATTTTTCTCATCTCAAACAATTTGTTATGGAAAACGAGAGCAATCAAACCACTAAGGCCAAGCGCTACACAGAAACGGAAAAAGCAGAAATCCTTGATTTCATTGCTAATTTCACGGGACGTGGCGCACAGAAGGCAGCTGCTGAAAAATTCGGAGTCAGCGCAGTAACCATCTCCAATTGGACTAAGGCAGCCAAGAAAAGGCGTGGCCGCAAGCCCGGTTCTAAAAATACAACCGAGCGTTCCAAAAAAATGATCGTTGTCACCAATCCTGATGACCTCCGCCGTCTCGCGGCTGTTATGGAAGAAATCGCGGAACTCGAATCCCTTGTCGAAAAACTTACCGCGCTTCGTGAAGAAGCCGACGCCCTTCGAGCCAAGTTCGTTGGATAATTCCCATCCGATCGGATGACAATTTAAAACTTCCCTTTGCAACTACGGCAAAGGGAAGTTTTTTTATGTCTGCCGATCCCTTTCAACCTTGGGAATATGGTAGCAACACATGCATTTTACATCCCTCCCGTACGGGAATCCCGCTTGCCCTTCGAAAAGCACTTCCCTATAATTAATCACACGTGAGTAACCCACCCGACATAATTCCACCCCGCCGGACAGTGGAAGGCATGTATGCCGACTACTTCATGGACTATGCCTCCTATGTCATTCTGGAACGCGCCGTTCCGCACATCAACGATGGATTCAAACCCGTCCAGAGACGTATCCTGCACTCCATGGAGCGGATGGACGACGGACGCTTCAACAAAGTCGCCAACATCGTCGGCGACACCATGAAATACCATCCCCACGGCGACGCCTCCATCGGAGACGCCCTCGTTACCCTAGGACAAAAAGGATTACTCATCGACACACAGGGAAACTGGGGCAACATCCTCACAGGAGATCCTGCCGCTGCTTCACGATACATAGAAGCGCGCCTCACGCACTTCGCCAAAGAAGTCGTCTACAGCCCCAAAGTCACCGAATGGCAACTCTCATACGACGGACGCAACAAGGAGCCGGTTACACTGCCAGTCAAATTCCCCCTCCTTCTAGCCCAGGGAGCAGAAGGTATTGCCGTTGGACTTTCCTGCAAAATCCTTCCTCACAACTTCAACGAACTCATCGACGCCTCCATTGCCCACCTTCGGGGAGAAGAGTTCACCCTCCTACCCGACTTCCCTACAGGAGGCATCATGGATGCCACGGACTATCGTGATGGAGACCGTGGTACCGGAAGAGTCCGCGTGCGTGCCAGAGTTGAAATAGAAAGCAAAAAAATCCTCCGGATCACGGAAGTTCCCTTCGGTGTCACTACCGATAAATTGATAGAATCCATCGTCGCAGCTGCCGACAAAGGGAAAATCAAAATTCAAAAAGTCGAAGACAACACGGCACAACATGCCGACATCCTCGTCCACCTCCCCCCCGGTAGCGATGCCGAACAGATGCGCCAGGCCCTCTACGCCTTCACCGACTGCGAAGTCAGCATCTCCCCCAATGCCTGCGTCATACGCGACAATAAACCCTACTTCATGGGGGTCAGTGAAATCCTCAAATACAACACGGACAACACCCGGAGCATTCTCCGGCAGGAACTTGAAATCCAGCTCCAGGAGCTCAATCAGGAATGGCACCGTTGCAGTCTGGAACGTATCTTCATCGAAAACCGCATCTATCTGACAATCGAAGATTGCGAAACCTGGGAAAGCGTCCTCGACACCATCGACAACGCCCTCCAACCCTTCATCTCCCACCTCAAGCTCCCCGTTACACGCGACGACATCATTGCCTTAACCGAGATCAAAATCAAACGCATTTCCAAATACGATGCCGACAAGGCGGAGAAAAACCTCCTCCACCTTGAAGAAGACATCGCCAAAACTGAAAAAAACCTCGCCAACCTCACCCGCTACACCATTCGCTGGTTCGAGAACATCCGTAAAAAATACGGAGCCGCCTTCCCCAGAAAAACCCGTCTGGAAGCATTCGGTACCGTCGACCGCGCCCAAGTTGCCGCCGCATTGGAAACTCTCTACCTCGACGAAGAAGGTTTCGCCGGATTCGGCGTCAAAAAAGGCGAACCCATTTGCAAGTGCTCATCCCTTGATGATGTCCTCATCATTGATGCCGATTGCGTTCTGAAAGTAGTCCGCATTCAGGAAAAATTCTTTGCCGGGAAAAACCCGCTCTACATCAATATCCTTCGCAAAGACGACGATCCCGTCTTCAACCTCATGTACCGGGATGGTCGTAACGGTCCCCTGTACGCCAAACGCTTCAAGATCGGAGGATTTACCCGTGACAAGGAATACCCTTTAACCAAAGGGACCAAAGGTACGCGTATCTTTCACTTCAGCGTACACGCCACGGAAGAAGACAGTGCCGCCATCAGCGTCAACGTCTATCTAAAAGCCGTTCTCAAACTGCGCAACCTCGTCCGGTCCTATTCTTTCGGCGAACTCCGCATCAAAAACCGTAATGCGCAAGGCAACATCGTCATCAAACACCAGGTAGACCGAGTCTCTCGCATCATGGCGCCATCCAAACAACAGGAAGACAGCCCGGCAACTCCCGCTTCCCCAGTCCCTGCTCAATCGCAAATCCCTCCTCCCTCCGCATCTTCGTCGGAAGAACATCCCGAAGATTCTTCTCAGGATACATCTCCCCCCATGACACAGGGATCTCTCTTCTGATTTTGACAACGAATTCCCTTGCCAAACTAATTACAGCCACTATATTGTTTCCCACATAAGTCATGCCGATTTAGCTCAGGGGTAGAGCACCCGCCTTGTAAGCGGACGGTCGTCGGTTCAAATCCGACAATCGGCTCCATTTATAACCCTCATAAGCACAAACGCTTATGAGGATTTCTTTTTTGATTTCACTTGGTAAATATTGTCTCACTTTCAGAATCAGACTAGTTCTAGAACACCTGAAACCATCCGCAGACTTTTTCTCAACTTCTCAACACAACAAGAGGAAAGGAAGGAGACAAATAAAACGGGAAGCTCTCTTGCCGAACATATCTTCTGCATTTATAAACAACCTTGAATGAATGCTATGATTATTTTTGGAGCAGTACTGACTCTCTATGTTTTTTGGAGAGGAATCATGCCGTTGAAAATCAAAAGAATCTGGAAAACAGGACTCCTTTTGGTACTAGCCGCCGTAGCTTTCAAATTCTATCTACTTGGTCTTATCGGTGGTCCTATGTTTTTTGCGCCGGATCTTCCCAAAAGTTTTCTGATGATCACAACCTGGTTGTTTGCCACCTTGTTCATCTTTTTTTTCCTGCTTCTGGCAGCTAATATTCTCAACGGATGTTGTCACTTGTTGCGTCTTTGTTTCCGCCGCAGAGGAAAGGCCAAGTTCCCATTTGCCAGTAACCATGTCAATCTGGTGCTGCTGATCCTATCTCTCATCCTGGCAACATTCGGCATCATCAATGGTACCAGCGTGCCTAATGTCCGGGAAGAAACGGTCTTCCTCAAGCATCTGCCCCTGGAAGCGGAGGGCATGACTATTGCCGTACTGGCCGATCTGCATGCGGACAGTATAACCCGAGCCGACCGCATCCAGTCTATCGTCGATCGAGCCAATGCTTGCAAACCGGATCTGACCGTCATTGTCGGAGACTTTGTAGACGGACCGGTCAATATCCGTGGCAGGGATCTTCTCCCCCTTCAGAATCTTTCCGCTCGGTATGGTGTATACGGCGTTCCGGGCAATCACGAATATTATTCAGGATACGATCAATGGATGGATTTTCTCTCCTGTTTGGGTATCAAAATGCTTCCGAATGAGCATGTACTCGTCGGTACGGGTAAGGCCGGAATTGTACTGGCGGGCGTTACCGACCCTACAGCAGGTCGTACAGGACATCCACAGCCTTCCATCGAACAGGCGTTGAACGACGCACCGCACTATATGACCAGAATCCTTCTCTCCCATCAGCCCCGACTAGCACCCGAGGCTTCCCGAAACGGAGTGGACCTGCAAATTTCAGGACATACCCATGGGGGAATGATCGTCGGAGTAAACCGTATTGTAGCCGGATTCAATGCCGGTTACGTCTCCGGTTCATACCATGTCGGCGACATGGTATTGTTTATCTCAAACGGATCAGGGATTTGGAACGGCTTTCCAATACGTCTCGGAGTACCGTCCGAAATCGTCATTCTTCGCCTGAAAAAAGCCTGAGTGTCTCCCTTCCCAAAAAAATCCGGGCTGTTCTCTGCACATCACGGCAGAAACAGCCCGGATATTTATCATGCAGCCGGTACAGCCATACCGACAGCTCTTGAATTTACAGGATAGCCCCCGGTTTGTAAGAAGCACCAGCCGGGTACTCCGCTACAAGAGCTTCCACAGAATCACGGAAATAATCCACCTGCGAGGCGGCCATGCCCGTTGTCCGGGAATTATGGTCGAAAATTTCCTGAAGTTCCGCCCGCGTCATGCCGAGACGTGAATCGGCACCAAGACGATCCAACAAGTCATTGGATGTGATTGAGCCCTTACGGAGATCATTGGAAACCGCCACAGCATGTTCCTTGATGACTTCGTGGGCGGTTTCACGGCCAACACCACGCTTGACGGCTTCCATGAGAATAGTCGTCGTCATCAGGAAGGGCAGATAACGACGCAGTTCCGCTTCGACAACGGGTTCGTAAATTCCCATTTGGTCTAAAACCGTCAGGAAGGTCTCAAACAATCCATCGGCAGCAAAGAAAGAATCGGGCAACACAACGCGCCGTACCACTGAGCAGGAAACGTCCCCTTCATTCCACTGATCACCGGCAAGTCCGCCGATCATGGTCAGCAATCCCTTGAGGATGATATGGAAACCATTAACACGCTCACAGGAACGGGCGTTCATCTTGTGAGGCATGGCGCTGGAACCCGTCTGTCCCTTGGCAAATCCTTCCGTCGCCAGTTCATGGCCGGCCATCAGGCGCAATGTCTTGGCAAAGGAAGAACAACCGGAGGTAAGTTCTACCAAGCCGGAAACGACGGAAAAGTCCAGAGAACGCGGATACACCTGCCCGACGTTCATCAACTTGGAGGGAATGCCGAGATGGGCGCACACACGGTTTTCCAATTCAATCACGCGAACCTTGTCCTGCTGGAACAGAGACAACTGATCCAACTGGGTTCCGACAGCTCCTTTAAGGCCACGGACAGCATAGCGATCCATCGTTGAAATCCAGGAAGAAAGAGCATGGACGATTTCCTCGCCAAACATAGCTATCCTTTTCCCTACTGTCGTCGTCTGAGCCGCTACGTTATGCGTCCTGGCTGCAAGAGGTACATCCTTCCACTGCCCGGCACGAGTACTCATGCGGACGAGAACCGCGACGGCCTTGTCGCGAATGATTTGCATGGAACGCCAAACCTGAAGTTGTTCGACATTTTCCGTCAAATCCCTGGAAGTCATTCCCTTATGAATATGTTCACATCCAGCTAAATCGCAAAATTCTTCAATGCGAGCCTTGACGTCGTGCCGCGTAATACGTTCCCGGGCATTGATGGAATCCATATTGACCTGATCCTTGACCTGTTCATAGGCTTCAATCACACCGTCCGGAATATCCAGGCCCAGATCCTTCTGCGCCTTCATCACGGCAATCCAGAATTCACGTTCGAGAACAATACGGCCTTCGGCCGACCAAATGGACTTCATCGCGGAAGAAGCGTACCTCTCCGCTAAAACATTGGGAATGACACTCATATCTGCTCCTATTTTACCACTGGCAAGCGAAGAATGCACGCCTAATCCACCTGTAAATCCACATAACCAGGCAAATCCAGGCCTTTTTATTTCAGCATTGATTCCAATGCGGAACAAAGGGATTTCACCATGCGATTCAGCACCTCTTCGTAATCGCTGCTCAAGGCCTCGCAAGGCCAGATGTTGCTACTGGCGCTACGCCCCAGCGTAGAAAAGAAGAGTGACCTGGCAATATGCATAATAAACTGGATGTAGATGATAGAAACATCAGGGTAAAGTTTTTTGATACACGTCACATACAACTCATAAATCGGAGTAACGTATTTTGGAGTCATTCTCTCTTGAATAAATTTGGGTTCATGGGGAAGACGCCACAAAAGTCTGGCAAATTCACAACCTCCGTATTTGGAATCCAAAAGAATCTGAAACGCAGGTTCCATAAAAGCACGAACATATCCCTCTAAAGACGGGTTCTTGTCTGCTTTTGCCACGGCTCTGCGGCGAAGCTCAAGAATATCTTCCGCATAACGGTCGATGACAGCAAAATACAGGCCTTCTTTGCTCTCGAAGTAATAGACAATAGAAGCAAGGTTCACCTGTGCTTCCGCTGCAATAGCACGCATGGAAACACCTTCAAATCCATTATTGGAAAACAATTTCTGAGCTCCGTCAAGAATCCGAGTACTCGTTTCTGCGGACCGTTCAGCCTGTTTGCGTCGTATGTCTGTCATAGAGATCTGGTTTTGGATGATGGGCGCCATTCTTTGAATATGCCTTGCGGGACTTTATCTCATTTTTTCTTCATTGTCTAGACGAGCGTTCCAGAATTCTCCAAGATCCATGATGATTTGAATTAATCTTTAAGGATTGTTCGGCATATTTCTTTGATTTTTCTTTATTTCCTATTTGGGAATAAATTGTGGCTATCGCGTAGGGATAATCTGCGTTTTCCGGTTCAAATTTCATGCATTTTTTCAATTCGCGAATAGCGATTTCATGGTTACCCAAACTATTGTAAAGTAATGCCATATTATAACGGGCACGTGAGAAAAATTCATCAATTTCAACTGCTTTTTCAAAAGACGTCAAAGCTTGTTGATTTTGTCCAATTTCAACCTGTCCCAGCCCCAAAAGATACCATAGGGAAGCATCTTGGGGAGAAAGTTTGACAGCGTCTGTCATAAGAGCTACCGCTTCATTAATTTTCCCTTTACCGGAGAGATAAACGGCATAATCACGACGAACGACAGGAGATGTGGCATCCCAGCGTAGAGCTTTCTCGAACCACTCGCGGGCCGCTTCATCATTACCTCGTCCAGCTTCCAATTGGGCAAGTTTCATGGCACCGGACGGCTGGTCGGCTTGGTGCATGGCTGCCCTGCCCAATTCCAGAAATCCGGCACTCTCCTGGGGCAGTTCATCCCGAAGAGCCCATTCCGCCTGCAGGCGGACAACGCGCGAAGAATCCTGGAGCAAAGGTTTCAACGCCTGGGGATCTGTCCTGCCGAGAACTTTGGCCGCCGCCGCCCGCAACAAAGGTGTTGGCGACTTCATCCCCTGCAGTGCGTAAGACTGGACACGCTGCTCATCAGACCAGGAATCCAGCAACTCCATCAGTGTTGCCTTCCATGTATCGTTCTCTTCACGTCCATACGCTTTCAGCAAAGCGTCCAGAGCACGTGAATCACCATCGTAGGCCCATTGAACTGCCCGGGTACGATCCCGGTAACGGGCCATTTTAGGAGTCTTGCCATAATACTGCTCCACGACACGGGCGGCCCATTGGTCATCCTTGTCCTTATGGCACATCGTACAGGCATTGGGAATTTTCAATTCCAGGCTCATGGCCGGATCGGGAGAATTGAACGAATGGTCCCGGCGAGGATCACGCGCCATATAAGGGCTCTCCGGCATGTGGCACTCGACACAGCGTCCCCCCATGGAATCCGGCGGACACGGCGTATGCTTCGCCATGTCGATCACCGGAGCCGCCACTCCGTTGACTTTCTCACCCGTAGCATGACAACGCATACACAGGGCATTGTTTTCCTGAGGCAACTTGAGCAGGCCGGAATGGGGATCATGGCAATCCAGGCAGGTCACCCCCGCCTTACCCATCCTGCTGAGACGGAGCCCCGTCTCGCAATAGTCTTCATCGCGTTGCATACCGTTGGGCCAAAAGACACCGGGCTGAACGGGCAAAACCAATTGAAAGTGGTCATCAAATTTTTTGCCAATGGAGAATTCATGGTCAAACTCATCCCGTCTGGCATGGCATGCAGCACAATTGTCGTGGTTCTCTTCCAGAGTTGGCTTCCGTACGGTGGAAATCATGCAACCGGTCTTGTCCTCAGGTTTGTTAAGCAAGGGGCCATGACACTGAATACAACTCACACCGGGTTCTTTCCATGTGGAATGATAACGGTCGGCAGCAGGGTCGTAATTCTTACGGAAATCACTCATGTGGCACCATGCGCACTGGGAGTTCCAATTCATCCCGCGACCGAGCCAATGTCCCCAATCGTTGGAGGAACGTTCTTCCTTTCCGAAAATATCGAACCATTCTTTATGGTTCACATCCCACGCGGCGCTCATCGTATGATAACCTTCATCGGACGCCGGCAGCAGATACTGCACCAACGGCGTACGACCGGTAGCCCAGGCAACTTTCCATGTTTTACCAGACTTCTCATCCGACACCGATCTCTCACCATCCTTCCCTGTCGAAAATACAAGCGTACTCCCATGAGCCTTCAATTTGTTGCCATGGAAAGCTTCGGCGTCAAGCTGGGGATCCAGCTTGCGGAAGGCCCAGGCGTGATCGGAATTACTCCACTGACGAAATTCCTCCGGATGACAAGCCGCACATTGCAAGGAAACCGGCACCTCGCTTTGGTCCCAATGGGCGCTAGCTCCTTGATAAATCGGCCTATCCTGTCGGACTGCATCAGTCTTCAAACGGTTCCACCACAACAAAGCCGAACCGATACCCAAGAGCACTGCCGCACCACAGACCATCCAGATGATCCACGACAAACGAGAGGATTTTTTTTCTGTTTCCATCACAGTCAATAACTTCCCGGCTTACGCCGGATCAATGAGCAGCATCCCGGCACCATGCAAGTTTCCTGCTGGAGGGATGATGACAAAAAAGCCCCTTCCGGGCAAACCGGAAAGGGCTGAAAAAGCATAAAATAGAATTACCGGGGAAAATTATTCCGTGATGCCCCGGTCTGCGGCTTCCTTCGCTTTCTGTTCGCGAATCGCGGCCTTGATGGACATTTTCACGCGCCCCTTGTCATCAATACCGATGCACTTGGCAGTTACCATATCACCGACATTGACCACATCTTCCGTCTTGGCGGTGCGGCCATCGGCAAGTTCGGAAATATGGATGAGACCGTCTTTGCCGGGCAACACTTCCATGAACGCACCAAACGCGGTCGTGGAAACGATTTTACCCGAATAGAGTTCACCCACTTCGATTTCCTGGAACATGCGCTTGACCAGGTACATGGCCCGGTCGAGGCCTTCCTGTTTGGAAGCATAAATATGTACCGTACCGTCATCTTCAATGTTGATGTCGGCTCCGGATTCAGCCTGGATCGCCTTGATATTCTTACCGCCCGGACCAATAAGTTCGCCAATGCGGTCGGCAGGAATCTTCGTGGATTCAATGCGGGGAGCATTCGGACTCATCGGTGCGGGAGAAGAAATGGAAGCGTTCATCGTTTCCAGAATCTGCATGCGGCCCTGCTTGGCAAGGCGGATAGCTTCTTCCAAAATGGAGAGCGGGATACCGGGCAGCTTCAAGTCGAGCTGGTAACCGGTCACGCCAACTTCCGTACCGCAAAGTTTGAAGTCCATATCACCGTAGAAGTCTTCGGATCCGATAATGTCCAGAAGGGTCTTGTAGCTGGTGATCTCATGCTGGTCGTTCTGTTCCGTCACCAAACCGACGGAAATACCGGCCACCGGACGCTTCAGCGGCACACCGGCTGCCAGAAGGGACATCACGCCGGCACACACGGAAGCCATCGAGGTAGAACCGTTGGATTCCATGATTTCAGAGGAAATCCGAATCGCATACGGGAATTCTTCAGCACTCGGCACCACGGGAGCAATCGAACGTTCGGCAAGAGCGCCATGACCGATTTCACGGCGGTTCTGTCCTCCGAAACGCCCCGTGTCACCCACGGAAAACGGGGGGAAATTGTAGTGAAGAATAAAACGTTTTTCATTGGAGCTGCCCGTATAGTTATCCACATACTGCTTGTCTTCCACCGGAGCAAGAGTCGCCAAACAGACGGACATCGTTTCACCGCGAGCGAACAAGGCGGAACCGTGCACTACGGGAGGCAGGACATTGATTTCTGCGGTCAACGGACGCAGTTCCTTGATGCCACGACCATCAGCACGCTTGTCTTTCTCCATGATGGAAATGCGGAAAGCCTTCTTCTGGATGTATTCGAACACCTGTTCCACATCAAAATCCGTCGCTTCAGGATGGCGTTCCTTAATAGCGGTTTCCACTTCGTTGCGGAGGGCGCCCACCTTCTTCTGCCGTTCAATCTTGGAATCGGCATAAATAGCATCTTCAATGCGGTCTCCGGCAATTTCGTAACCGATTTCAAGCAATTCCGGTTTGGCAAGGCAGAGTTCGTAGGAGCGCTTTTCCTTGCCGCAAAGAGCGCGAAGTTCCTCCTGCTTTTCACAGATGATCCGCACGTTTTCCTGGGCGAGGTGAAGGGAAGCGATAAAATCGTCTTCGGAGAGTTCTTTCGCAGAACCTTCGATCATGATCACCTGATCCTTCGTACCAGCGAAGACAAGGTCAAGATCGCTTTCTTCGCGGAGGCTGTTGCCGGGGTTGATGACGAATTCACCATTGACTCGACCAACGCGCACAGCTCCGACAGGTTCGGCAAACGGAAGGTCGGAAATCACGCAAGCCGCAGAAGCGCCGTTGATGCTCAAAATGTCCGGCTCATTCTCACCATCTGCGGAAAGAAGAAGGGAAATCACCTGGGTATCGTAGAAATAACCCTTCGGGAACATGGGACGCAACGGGCGGTCCGTCATGCGGCAAGTCAGGATTTCTTTTTCTGTGGGACGGCCTTCGCGCTTGAAGTAACCTCCCGGGAACATCCCGGCAGCGGCAGCCTTTTCCTTGTATTCCACAGACAGGGGGAAGAAGGTCTGGCCTTCCTTGATCTTCGTGGCACTGACGACCGTCACCAGTACGATGGTGTCGCCGCTACGCACGGTTACAGCGCCGTCAGCCAGACGGGCCATTTTGCCGGTTTCAATGATGATGGGGCTTGTACCGACATTGCATTCAATCGAATGTATACTCATATTTCTTGTTTTTCAATCACCCTCGGCCGCAGCTAATCACACGCGCCGGCCAGGGGTGGGCATTGCGCAGGTGATGGTCAGGTACGGGCAGTGCCTCAGGAAGAATCTTTTCCATCTCCGGGAAAACCAGAAGGGTTCCGAAAACGTGACCAGGCGTACATTCCTACGAATCAAACGTCTAATCCAACTCCCGCCGATTGTTTCGGCCTTGGATAAAATTTTAAAATTTCTCAAGGCATGCCCGACGAAAAAACGGCCATGGACACAATCCACGAACGTTGCCC
Source organism: Akkermansia sp. N21116 (assembly GCF_029854705.2). NCBI lineage: Bacteria > Pseudomonadati > Verrucomicrobiota > Verrucomicrobiia > Verrucomicrobiales > Akkermansiaceae > Akkermansia > Akkermansia sp. N21116. The sequence continues at coordinate 1,814,153 of NZ_CP139035.1, read as the reverse complement.
TACACAATAAGAGGTTACAAGGATAATGCAAGCAAATAGTTGCAAGGCTACGAGATTCCCCTATCTTCATGGGGAATATATATTATTTGCCATTAAATAACTTATCAATAAAATACATTTTTTCTCTCCCTCCGGCAACGGTAAAGGCCCTCCGACATAACGCCGGAAGGCCTTCGGAAAAGATTGGAATAAACCCGTACTTACTTCTCGCTCTTCTCTTCCTCCTTATCTCCGGCAGCAGGAGCGGGAGAAGGAGCTGCGGACGGATCCTTGGGTTGCAAAGCTTGAAACGCCTTCGCAAGTTCCGGGGTAATGAAACCACCCTGTCCGATGCGAGAGAGATTGGCTTGGAACTTCGTATTGATGTCCATCATCCTCTTCTGGAGGGCCTGCAAATCGGCACTTTCTTCGGGAGCAGGCGGGGTCAGGTTATCAGGCTTCATCACCTTCACCGTCAGAGCGGCGAATTTGGTAGCGATCTTTTCAATCTCCGGGGCAGCAGCCGTCGCGGAATCCTTATCTTTGATAGTATCCAACTGCGTATTCAGGGCAGCAAGCGTATCAGCCAATTCGGAAAGAACCGATTTCATGGTTTCCGCTGCCTGTACCGAAGCGGAAACCATGCAAATGCCGGCGGCAGTCAAAATAAATGGGGATGTTCTCATATTCGTTTGTGTGAGGTATCATTCATCGAAAAGGCTTAATACAGAATCGATGGAACCGGTTCTTTATACCCACACGACATGGATGAGTCAATCTCTTCCCTGTCCCGGTACTTTATTTTCCGAAGGAAATGGTTTTTTCAAAGGGCGTAATTGGAAATCAGTTTCCTGAGTTCCAGATACCTTCCAGCAAAGTTTCTCCGTCGGATCATTGGCCGTTTTCTCACCAAGAGTGATCCCGATCTCCTCACCGGGATGCAGGACAGTATCTTTTCCAAAAACAAACACCGCCCTTCCGGGGCCGGAAATAGCATACATTTCCATCAAAATACCGGTTTCCCCGGAATTGGAAATAACCAACTGATCATCCTCCTTTTTCATGACAGGTACAGGCTGTTTGATCTTTAACACGGGAACAAGCTTGGCGAAAGTAATCTCGGCCAAGCGCCTGGCTCCGGATGCATTCGGATGCAAGCCGTCCCCATACCACTGCGGCTTGGAAGCCATGGCCGTATACGCATCAAAGAGTTTTACTTTATGTTTTCCACCCACCCGGCTAATCAGCTTCTCGGCATCGCCCCGTCTGGCGGATGAGCCATTGTCTGTCCCGGAGAACTTATAATCCGGAGCAAAGACATTTCCGGGAAAAGCCTTCTTGCCGGCCGGTCCACGAAAATCCGGGCCCAATTTTCCCCATGCCAGCAAATGAGCTTTGGGGTTGGCCTTGTGCCATGCTGTCAACAACTTGTCGTAGCCTTGTTCAAACAATCGGGCATCCCACCACGAACCCGTATCATTAATGCCGAGATTACAAATATAAACATCGGCCGCATACGCGACGGAATCCTTGTACTGGGGAGTATCCCCATACCAGCGTCCATTCTTCTTCTGGGAAGGGTAATCTCCGGCCGTCTTGCCCGAGTTGCCGAAGTTTTTGACTTCATAACCGGGCCCCAGCAACTTGCCGAGAACGGCGGGATATCCCATAGTCTCCCGGGCGCCAATACCGTAACCGAAGGTAATACTATCGCCCACGCAAGCAACTTTCGTTGTCTCCGCCCAAACTTGTAACGCAGAACTAGCCAGCAGAAGGCAAATAGCGCGTCCTATCCATTTTTCGATCTTCATGTTCATCGCTTTATATCGTTGGAATAAAAGCTGTCTTCATTCTTCCTCATCGCCGTCCGTACGGAAGGGGACCGCCGGGAGACCAGCTCCGTTCACGAGGTTTGGTTCAACAAAACTGTCCCAGCAATACCGGGCTGACACAGGCTTGCGAACATCGGGAGACGAAAGAATCACCATAACGCCGCCATTGCCGCAATTCATCACTGCTTCTACGGAATAAAACACACCGTCGTCACCAGCCAGTTCAAAGCACTTCGGTGTCTGACCATCCGTCGTCACCAATCCTTCCGAGTACTTGAATTGCAGGAATACATGCCCTCCCTTGATTTCCCAATCCTTCAGTTCCGGGCCAAAGGCCTGTCCTTTGCTCCCGTAAAACCGGTTCAAGGCCACATTAGCGGCACGTTTGCCCACCTCGATCTTTTCCGGAGGGTGGACATTACTGTCTGCCGATCCCAAATCGATCGTATTGACGAATTCTACGTTCTTCAATTCACCGGCGACATCACTCTGCACCTCTCGGAACTCAGGCCAGTGAATGCGCAAAGGACTGTGATCGTTGATACGCGGCAACTGGATCATGACAAACGGCAGTTCCGGATTCTTCCACCCAGCGCGCCAGGACTGGATCAAATCCATCAACAACTTCCTGTTTTGCCTAGAATCATTGATTTCGGCATCGGATTCGCCTTGGTACCAAAGGATCCCGTGTACCGGCAATCCGGCCAACCATTCAATTCCGCTCTCATACAAAAACGCCGGTTTGAAAGGATGCTCCGGCGTTTCCCCTTTCTCCAAACGGTCAGAAATATTTAATTTGGCTCGCCCTCGTACCCAGGCTGAAATGAAGGGAGATCCCAGCCATTCATTTCCCCGGCAAGATGCGTATTCCCTACGTTTTGCAATGATTTCTGAAGGCAGCCAGGCAGCCATTTCCGAACCGCCCAACGAGGAATGAATCAACCCAACCGGCATCCCGAGCGACTTCTGCAAATCGCGCGCAAAATAGTACCCGACAGCAGAACACGGAGCCACGCTTTCCGGGGAAGCCACCTTCCATTCACCCTTGAAAAAACCTTCCGGAGTCAACACGGAAAATTCATGTTCACCATACTTGCGGCCGGATGTCCCCGCCTGAGGTTCGTTATGCATAAGCCGCAGCATGGGATTGGCCGACGAGGGGATTTCATCCTTTCCGGAAGGCGTCTGGTTCATTCTCCATGCCATATTGGATTGTCCGGAGGCAACCCAGACAACGCCAACGAGAATATCCTCCAATTCGGTTTTCTCCTTCCCCTGCTCCACCGCCAGAACTTTGCCGGTAGAATCCGGTTTCATGGCAGGGAGAGACACCATCCACCTGCCTTGAGCGTCAGTCTTACCCTTCACTTTATTGTTGCCGAAGGAAACAACCACGGACTTCCCCGGATCTGCTGTCCCCGATACAGATACGGGCTTGCCATAAGGCAGCACCATATGACTGCCGAAAACACGGTCAAATTGTGGCGCGGCAGCCCATACCGAACATGCCGCCGTCAATAAAATACCAAATACTAGGGAGATTTTTTTCATGGGAGGACAACTCTGTAACATATCCCCGACTGTACCGCAACCTCGGAAAGCGGAGCAGCCCACCCAAGAGGCCAACTTCTTGTCAACCACAGGATGGTTTATTTCATTAACTGCTTTTTCCCCAGCCCCGTCAATCGTTCCAGGCTGTTGATCAAGTGCACAATGATCACCCCCAGCGCCGCCAGAAGAGGAACCCCGATAATCAGAAATCCCCACCAGGTAATCTTCCCTATAGCCACATTATAAGCAACCTGCTGCTCGGACACGGGAAGCAGAACAACCGGAGACATGAAGCCATACGACACAGCAAAGTTCGCAAAGGCTGAAAGCATAAAAGCACCTGCAAGAATCCAGGTCACGCGCGCCAACAAGGAATCATAGGCAGTTTCATGCCCCCTCGACCGGATTTCACGTTCAATCAACCGTACGTCAAAAACATCGTCCTTATAAATAAAAGTCTTCAACAAAGGAGCATTCGTCCGAGAAGACACCACGACAACTACCCCCAGAAAGAGAGGAATCAACGCCTCCTTTACCCCAAATAACCACGGTGTGCAAAAATGCACCGAACCGTCGGGAGCTATGACAAACAAGCTGATTACTCCCGTCAAAATCACCCCCGTCATCCCCACGGCAGACATCAAATCAAACTTCCCATCGCGGAAACGGGAATGGAGTCCGTACCCGATCGGAAACGCCAGGGCAATTACCATCGCCCACAACGGCCCGATCTCCCAAACCCTTTGTCCCGGCATGCGGATCCAGGGATCAATAGCTCCCTCGCTGCAATATTCCAGGACTGCTACCGGAATCAAAACACTCATTAAAATCCCCCACCACGAGGAAGACGAACGGGACGCAGTTTGAGAAGAATCCGGCATGTTAGTTTCAGAGAGCAAAAATCAATCCTGTCAGAAAAGAAGGTACATCCCCCTCTCCTGCGGAGTCGTAATTACCATAAAATCCCCCACTCAATCAAGCATTTGAATACATTCCTACCCCTCGGGCACTTCATCGGGCAGAAGCCATTTTGCACGATTGACCCGTCGGGATTTCCATGCTACAGACATAGGCATCAGGTGGAATTCTCCATCAAATTTCCAAAGATCATGAAAACTCCTATTACTGTCACAGTAACCGGTGCAGCCGGCCAGATTGCATACTCCCTCCTTTTCCGTATCGGTTCCGGCTCCATGTTCGGGCCCGAGCAGCCCGTCAATCTCCGCCTGTTGGAAATTGAACCGGCCATGAACGCCCTCCAAGGCGTTGTGATGGAACTGCGTGACGCTGCATTCCCCCTCATCAATGATATCGTTGCCACTTGCGATCCCGCCGAAGGCTTCAAGGGAGCCAACTGGTGCATTCTCGTCGGTTCCGTCCCCCGCAAAGCCGGTATGGAACGCAAAGACCTCCTCGGGATTAACGGCAAGGTATTCGTCGGACAAGGCAAGGCTATCGCCGCCAATGCCGCTCCCGATGTCCGGGTGTTCGTCGTAGGCAACCCCTGCAACACCAACTCCCTCATCGCCAAAGCCAGCGCCGCCGGCATCCCCGAAAACCGTTTCTTCGCCATGACCCGTCTTGACGAAAATCGCGCCAAGAGCCAGCTTGCCGACAAGGCCGGAGTTCATGTCACCGACGTCACCAACCTCGCTATCTGGGGTAACCACTCCTCCACCCAGTATCCGGATTTCACCCACGCCAAGATCAACGGCAAGCCCGTCACGGAAGTCATCACCGACACCGAATGGCTCCAGAATGACTTCATCACCACCGTCCAGCAGCGCGGCGCCGCCATCATCAAAGCCCGCGGAGCTTCCTCCGCCGCCTCCGCCGCCTCCGCCGCCGTTGACACCGTTCGCAGCCTCGTCACCCCCACCCCCGAAGGAGACTGGTACTCCGTTGCCGTCTGTTCCGACGGTTCCTACGGTATCGAAAAGGGACTCATGTTCTCCTTCCCGATCCGCACCAAAGCCGACGGTTCCTGGGAAATCGTTCAAGGTCTCAACATCGATGCCTTCTCCAAGGAAAAGATTGCCGCTACCGAAGCCGAACTCAAGGAAGAACGCGACGCCGTTCGCGAACTCGGCATCCTGTAAAAAACACCCTCGTTTTTTCTAATCAATATCTCAAAAGAGGCCTTCCGCTACACAACGGCGGGAAGGCCTCTTTTCTGATGTCGATATGAGATCCAATCTCATTCTTGATAGAAAATGGGGGGTACCCCTTCCTTCTCTTGACCGAAAAAAGGGCATGGCGAGACGAATATTCCCTGCCACGCCCGATTCCTTGCATGTCTATTTCCGTTTCTCCATCAAGGCTCCGCTTGGGGAAGAGAAACTGCCGGAGCGGAAAGAGGCTGGGGGGTACCGGATGAAGCCGGTTCATCGGCCTCCGATGCCGACACTGGCACCACGACCCGAACAGGTTTGTCCGACTCGGCGGGCGCCTGGACCTTCTGTTCCTCCAGTGACGGAGCCGGGACATCCTGAGACGGAGCAGGAGAAACAGCGGGGACCTGAACATCCTGGGACGAAGAGGAAGAATTGGCAGAAACAGTCGCAGGCGGAGTCTGGCTGGCGGATGCAGGAGAATCGGCGCCTCCTTTCTCCTGATTTGCAGCGCCGCCCGCCCCAGTCACAGTCTTCTGCCCGTCAGCAGCAAGGGAAGCCGCCTTTTGTTTCGCTGCTAAAGCCTTAGCCGCCTTCTGGGCATCCCTCTTGACAAAGAAATCCTTACCCAGATCCCCCTTGATCAGTACGCGGGTACCGACCGGGGTCGCATTAAACAACTTCGCCGCAACGAGATCCGGCACACGGATACAACCGTGCGATGCGGGTTTCCCGGGAAGATACCCCTGATGGATGCCCACCGTATCCTTGATCCGCATGAAAAACGGCATCTCGGCCGGAACGAAACGCTGACCTTCGGGAACGGCATGAACACGGATATCGGCGTTGTCATTCATCACCTTACCCGTTTCTTTCGAAACAAACTGCCCATAGCAGGAATGGTGTTCCGAATTCTTGAGAAGCACCTTAAACTCGCCCTCCGGCGTACTCACCGAGTGTTTGCCCGTACTCACAGGAAAATATCCCATCAACTGATCACCTCGATAGAAATATCCCATCTGCTTCTTTTTATCGATCACAATCTCCGGTTCTCCCGGAGCAGAAGGATTATCCTGCCACTTGACCGTATCCCCGGGTATCAAACCGTTGTTGAAAAAACCATCCAACTGATCAAACGGCCGGGGTTTATATGTTTCGCTGCGAATCGTCGTTTCCTTGACATGCGGAGTCACCCAGCTGCAGGAAGAACATGCACATATCAGCAACATGGCGGCAACACATCCTCCAATCGTCCTTTCTCTCGTTTTTCCGTTCATTGGTCTACTCTCTCGTAATGCTCATCCTGAAAACTTCCGGGAACGGATACCCTGCTCCCACATTTCATTAATGATCCTTGCTTTACCGACTCGTGTCAAGAGGAAGTCTTCTTAAGTGACTATATTTCCAACGTTTTACGTCTTACTGAAATTTTCTTTGTTCACAAATGAAAGACACCTTCAGCAACTCACGTATATCAATGAATAGCACCATGATGAAACCGTCATCCAGAAGACATTTCTTACAAATTCTGGGGCTTGCCTCCAGTGCCTTTGCCCTGAGTCCTGCGTCCCATGCCCGAGTCACTTCGACAAGCTCGGCTCCATCCGTAGGACCCGCATCCACCCCCCGGCCAAATGGCTCCATCTACATGGGAGACTTCCGCGCACCCCGACTGGACATCGTCAAAATTGCCTTCATCGGCCTCAGCCGCGGTTTCACCCATCTTGCCAGTTCATGTGCCATCGAAGGAACGGACATTGTCGCCGTATGCGACCTTCACCAGGATCTCGTCGACCATGCCGCCAACCATGTCCGGCAAAAAACCGGCAAAACTCCCCGGCAATACGCACAGGGACCGGAAGCCTACCTCAACATGATGCAGGAGTGCAAACCGGACGCTGTCGTCATCAGCACGGACTGGGCCTCCCACGTTCCCATCGCCTGTAATTGCATGAAGCGAGGCGCCCACACTTTCGTGGAAGTCCCCTTTTCCCCATCCGTTGCTGAACTCTGGCAACTCATCGACACGAGTGAAGCCACGCAAAAGCACTGCATGATGATGGAAAACGTCAACTACGGACGAGAAGAACTCCTGTTCCTCAACATAGTACGCCAGGGACTCATCGGAGAACTCCTGCACGGAGAAGCCGCCTACATCCACAACCTGCGCGACCAACTCCTCCAAACTGACCGGGGAGAAGGATCATGGCGCACCGCCTACATGGAACTGACCAACGGCAACCTCTACCCCACCCACGGACTCGGCCCCGTCGCCCAATACATGAATCTTTCCCGTGGAGAAGACACCTTCAGCCACCTTGTCTCCCTCTCTTCGCCAGCTCGCGGGCGTGCCGAATTCGCCCGAAAAAAACTCCCCCCGGATCACAAATGGAATGCCGGCAAATTCATCTGCGGAGACATGAACAGCACCATCGTCCAAACCGGCCTAGGACGTACCGTCCTCATCCAATGGGACGAAACCACTCCCCGCCCCTATTCCCGTCTCAACCTCATTCAGGGAACTGCAGGCACCCTTGCCGGGTTTCCGACTCGCGTCGCCGGAGAAAAACTCGGATCGGGCAACTATCATGAATGGATCCAGGGTAAAGACATGGATGCCATTTACGAACAATACGAACACCCTCTCTGGAAACGAGTTGGCGACCTGGCTCAAAAAATGGGAGGACACGGCGGCATGGACTTCGTCATGATGTTCCGTATCATCGAATGCCTCCGTCAGGGAGCCCCCATGGATCAAAACGTCTACGAAGGAGCATTCTGGTCTGCCGTCGGCCCTCTATCCGCGCAATCCGTCGAGAACGGAGGCATGCCCGTCCGGTTCCCGGATTTCACGCGAAACGGCTGGAAAACCACAAAACCTCTCGGCATCATATCCTGATCCGGATTCCCGGTCCCGGGATAAATTTCTTTTCCTCATCGTCCCCAAGACGGAAATTACTTCATGTCATCAATATACATCTTATTCAATTCCAATTGCGTATATCTCTTTTTGAGAATCCGGTAAGTATACGATACCGCTACAACAGGTACAAAGCCACAGATAAAAAACGGAAACCATACATGATAAGGTTGTCCCGTCAACAATGCGACACCGCCGGCAAGCAACAACATGACGCCGACAGTGAAAAAAAACTTTGCCGCCCCCAGGACAAAACTTCGCCCCCTGCCTTTGGGAGCAAGTACTCCGGTCATCGTCCCCCAAATTCCACCGAAAAGGCCGATCGACACTCCAAGAATATTGGCAATCAAATGCCCCGTTGTCTCATTGAACCACATATTTTATTCCTTTCTCGTTTTATGTTTATGATATTCATTGATCAGAGACTTGGCTGCCTCCAAACTGATCTTTTCATTCAAAGCTAGCTGCTTGATGTGCATCACGAAAGGATCTCTCATTTCAACTGTGTCTGCCTCTTCGATTTTTTGAATCAACCTATCCAGACGCAACCTCACCGTCGGATATGTAACCCCGTATTGCTGCGCCACAGCCTTCAATGATCCTGAAGACAGAACAAACCGCTTGATGAAGTTCATGTCTTCATTCTCAAGATGCGTGAACCAATCCGACATTATATGCATGAAATCTTCCTTATTTGATTTAATAATGTTAAAATACTATTGAAAATTATTCAAGTCAATATCTATCAATCATCATTCTTTTCCTGACGCCTCGCTCCCTCCACATAGAGGACGACAGAAAATACAATCACTTCGTCGGCTTCTCTCTCACAGAACTTTTTCATACCCACAGCACATTGTTTCTAAAATCCATTATAATGTACTGCACTTTGTACTGCAGTTTACCAAAATGAAAAACCGCAAGCCCTATATTTCAAAGACTTGCGGCATGAAAGGAGTGGTGGAGGCGAGGGGAATCGAACCCCTGTCCTGAATGCCGTTGGTGCTGGCATCTCCATGTTCAGACGCATATTGCTGCAATCTCGCGTCCTCTCCGCCATGCGTCAGCTATGAGGCTCGCCAGTTGCCTGTGGAAATCTCGTGCGCGGCGCGGCAACCCCGCTTTGCACCAGCCTGCTGATTATGACGTCTTCCCACCTAGCAGGCGTTGGTGATCGGACGAGGCCGCGTTAATTAGGCAGCCAGTGCGAGCTCGTTAGAGTCTGCATTTATTTTTTTGATCAGCTTTTTAGAAGGCCAACTGATCAACCTTCACATGCAGCCGGCACCTCAAACTTCCAGTCGAAACCAAGGCGCCCCCACGTTATGTATGTTGAGACAAAAAAACCTGCCCTTTGTTCGAACTTCTTTGTCCGTAAGGCAGGATTCCGTGTCTTCATGGTGCAAATGGCACGCCCGTAGGGATTCGAACCCCAAACCTTCTGATCCGTAGTCAGACGCTCTATCCAATTGAGCTACGGGCGCTTTTATGATTTGCATCATGTACCACCGAAGCGGTGAGAGGAATATACACGGTTCTTGATTTTCGTCAAGCAGTAAACGGAAAAAATTATTAGAAATTCTCATCTTTTTCCTTATTTCCTCCTTGATGGCGCAAGGCGAAGGGGTTTCGACTTCCATGTTTTCCGAGGATATGGCAAATTAGGTGGGACGTATTATGAATGAGTTCCGCGTTCTCCGAGATCCCCTGCTTGCCCTGGAAACCTATTTCGGTTTTTCCGGGTTGCGAGAAGGCCAGGATCAGGTTGTCCAGGCTGTTCTGGAGGGCAAAGATGCCCTGGTCGTGATGCCGACGGGTGGAGGGAAATCCCTTTGCTATCAATTGCCTGCCATCTGCCGGGAAGGAGTAACTCTGGTCGTCAGCCCGTTGATTGCATTGATGAAGGATCAAGTGGATGCCCTGGAGCAAAAAGGGATACCCGCCACCATGATCAACAGTTCCCTCTCCATGCAGGAACAACGGGAACGCCTCCACAAAATGCGGGAAGGACTCTACAAACTGGTGTATGTGGCTCCGGAACGGTTCGGACAACCGGGATTCAGGCGTGCGCTGGCGGAAGTGGAAATCGATCTTGTCGCCATCGACGAAGCCCACTGTCTCTCCCAATGGGGACATGACTTCCGCCCCGATTATTTAAAACTGGGCTACGCCATGAACGAACTGGGTAATCCCCAGCTGCTTGCCCTAACAGCTACGGCTACTCCGAAAGTCCGCGAGGACATCCTTTCCCATCTCCCGATGCACGATCCCGAAGTGATTGTACGCGGGTTCGCTCGCGAAAATCTCCATTTCCACATCACACCCTGCGATACGAACAAGGAGAAATTCAAAAAACTCCACGAAATCGTCCGCACCGGCAAGACGGGTATCGTATATTGCACCACCCGCAAGAAAGTGGAACTCGTCTATGAGGAACTCTGTAACCTTGGAATCAATGCCATTGCCTACCACGCCGGCATGGATGACAATGCCCGGGAGGAGGCTCAGAACAAATTCATATCCAAAGAAGCCGATGTTGCCGTCGCCACCAACGCCTTCGGAATGGGAATCGACCGCGACGACGTCCGTTTCGTCGCCCATTTTGAAATTCCCGGCAGTGTTGAAGCCTACTATCAGGAAGCAGGACGGGCGGGACGTGACGGAGACGATGCCAGTTGCGACCTGCTGTTCAACCACGCCGATCTGAGAACACAGGAATTCTTCATCGAAGGGGCCAACCCCGGATTCGTCTTCATCGTCGACCTGTACGAAATGCTCCGCAAGTTCTGCGACGCCCAAACTCACGAGCTTTTGTGGAGCATGGAGGAAATCGCCACCAAAATGCAGTGCAAGAACGAAATGTCCGTCGGTTCCGCTCTGGCGGCTCTCGCCCGGGCCGGAGCCATCGAACGCTTCGATGTCCCAGGACAACGCATCCGCGGCACGCGTATCCTCCATCCGGAATGGGGTGCCCAGCACATCAATATCGACGCCCAGGCTATTATTGAAAAGGAGAACCGTGACCGCGACAAACTCAAGGCCATGACCTCCTACGCCTACTCCGACGGCTGCCGCCAGCAATGGATTCTCCAATACTTCGGCGAAGGAGACTCCGAACCTTGCGGCCATTGCGACCAATGTGCCGGCATGGACGGCTATACCGCAGAGGAACTGGGGCCGCAGGAGACGGAAATCGTCCGTAAAGCTCTCAGCGGTATCGCCCGGGCATCCTACCGCAACCGGGATGGTCAATGGGAGGGACGCTGGGGCAAGGTGAAGATCATTCAAATGCTCAAGGGCGCCAAAACCCAGGATATTCTCAAAACATCCCTGCCCCGCCTGAGTACCTACGGCATCCTCTCCGACATGACGGAAGACGCCCTCAAACAACTCTTCCAATCACTGAAATTAGCCGGTTACCTCCGCACCTGCGGGGCGGAACGCCCCATGCTCACCATCAGCAAACGAGGCCATGATGCCATGATGGGGCGGGAACCCGTCCGCATGATCTGGCCTCTGGCGCGCAAAACGCCCGCCCGGGTTCTTGCTCCGTCTGTGACCTCTACGCGAGGAGGCCCCACCCGCCCGCGCTTCAACAATGCGCGTCCCGACTTCGGGGTATTCGACGAAGAACTGTTCGGGAAACTCAAGGATCTCCGTCGCGAATTGGCGGAAGAATACCACCTCCGCCCCTACATGGTTTTCCACAACAGCACGTTGGAAGCCCTCGCACGACTCAAACCCACTACGCGCGAAGGAGCTATGAACATCCACGGCATCGGCGCCGGCAAGGCGGACAAATACCTCGACGATTTCCTCGAACTCATCGCAGAGCACGAAGGAGTTTGAACATTCTTTGCAGAACGTTCCTCCTTCGATGAGGCCCTTGGAAAAGCGTACATATCGGTCAGCCCTCCACCCGCTACCGCCATTCTTCCCATCATGCACGGTAATTGGTCTTGCGCTCAAGGAAAAGTCCTGAGAAATTGCGTGTGCTATGCCGGATTTATCCAATATGCCCCAAGGCGAACGCGTCATTGAGATCATGGACACCACCTTGCGCGATGGAGAACAAACATCGGGCACATCCTTTTCCTCGAAGGAAAAGTTGAGTATTGCCCGTCTGCTGGTCAAGGAATTGAACGTCGACCGCCTGGAAATCGCATCCGCCCGCGTCTCTCAGGGAGAGATGGAAGGCGCCCGTGAAATCACCGCCTGGGCAGATAAATTCGGCTGTCTGGATCGCATGGAAATCCTCGGTTTCGTCGACGGCGGCATCTCCCTCGCCTGGATCCTCAACTCCGGTTGCCGCACGGTCAACCTGCTCACAAAAGGTTCCCTGAAACATTGCGAAGGCCAACTGAAGAAAACACCGGAAGAACACTGGGACGACATCCGCCGCAACATCGACATGGCGGAACGCATGGGTATCGCCGTCAACATTTACCTCGAAGACTGGTCCAACGGCATGCTGAATTCACCCGGATACGTCCACGGCATGCTGGAATCCTTGAAGGACAGCCCCATCCGCCGTTTCATGCTGCCGGATACCCTCGGCGTACTCAACCCGTGGAACACCTATGACTTCTGCGCAGAAATCGTAGCCTCCTTCCCCGGATTGCACTTCGACTTTCATCCGCACAACGACTACGACCTGGCCGTCGCCAACGCCGCCGCCGCCGTCAAGGCTGGTATCAGCGGCCTCCATACCACGATCAACGGCTTGGGAGAACGCGCGGGAAATGCTCCTCTCTCCAGCATCCTGCCCGTATTAAAAGATCAACTGCACGTTTCCTGCCGTGCCGTGGAGAAAAAGATTAACCACATCAGCCGCATCGTGGAAAGCTGCTCCGGCATCCGCATCCCTTCCAATAAGCCCGTCATCGGCGCCAACGTATTCACCCAGTGCGCCGGCATCCATGCCGATGGAGACAGCAAAAACAACCTCTACTGCAACGACCTCCTCCCGGAACGTTTCGGCCGCGTCCGCGAATATGCACTCGGAAAACTCTCCGGCAAAGCCAATATCCGTAAAAACCTGGAGGCCCTCTCCATCCAGCTGGACGAAGATTCCATGCGTCGAGTCACGGACAGAATCATCGAACTCGGCGACAAAAAAGAAGTCGTCACCGCCGAAGACCTCCCCTACATCATCGCCGATGTTCTCAAGCAGGATCGCGAGGAAGAACAAGTCCGCATCCTCAACTACAGTCTCTCCCTAGCCCAAGGACTCAAACCCGTCGCCACCATCAAAATCCTCATCAACGGTTGCGAATATCAGGAAACCTCCTCCGGCGACGGTCAGTACAACGCATTCGTCCAGGCCCTCAAACGGATCTACAAAAACCAGCTCAAGCGAGATTTCCCCCGCCTCACCAACTACTCAGTCAATATCCCGCCAGGCGGGAGAACCAACGCCATCGTCCAAACCTTCATCTCATGGGAATACAGGGGAGAAGCCTTCCGCACGCGCGGGCTCGACCCCGATCAAACGGAAGCAGCCATCAAGGCCACCATCAAAATGCTCAACAAGATCGAAACCATGCACTCCGACCGGTCCGGCCTCCAAAACGACTTCCAGTCTCCAGACGATACGCAACCTGCCTACTATTGACAGAGGCGGTTGGGGAAAGTTTCATCATTTCCACCGCTTCAATCCGGTTTCGTCATCCTTGAGGAACATCTTGAAATGTTCCTGCACGGATGGATGATAATTATTATTCATACTTTTCTTGGCTGTCTCCACATCCACATACACAGCCTTATATTTCTTACAAGATTTCTCGAACTCGGATAGATTTTGAGGATAAGGGAAAAATGGAGAATATTGAGGTTTAGAAACATATAAATCCGGACGGATAAATTTGATATAGTCAGGAGCCCATAAGACACAAGATCCGGAGGAAATATCCTGATATTTTAACAAGAAACCATGTTCCATTTTCGCATAGGATGTTCCAGTGCGAACGGATCTGAATAATTGGACAGGATCAATTATAGAACAGATAAAAAACAAAATTACGGCAATTGTATATTTTTTATGATTCACGACAGTATCGCATATATTCCTGCCAGCATTCGTCTTGATAAGGTAAGACAAAACTCCGGATGCGACAAGAATGGTAGCCGGTTGTAAAAGTCTGAAACCTAAAGTATCAAAATACGTTGTAAAACGAGAATAAACGATCAAAGCATAATAGATCAAACCGACACAACAAAAGCACAGGGACAGAACATTTTCTTCGGCAAAACTGATCAATTTCTCATAAGTCACCTTGCGGGATCTCTTTGCAATTTCCCATGCACATAAAAACAAGACTGGCAAGATAATCGCACTGGATGAAATATATAAATTATTCTGGAATTCAGCCAATGTGGAATACAATAGCATTTTAAAAAGAGTAAAAATAGATTCCGGCGCCGGGAATCTCTCCAGCCCTGTCGCATAACCGCACTTCACAACATTGAGTAACATATACCCGAAAGCCAGAATACTCGTCGCTATTGCTGATAGAAAGAGCCCTATGGTTGCTTTGGCATTATTTTTCTTCTTTCCTTTAATATAAATCAAAAACTGTAGCGCAACACCCATCCACAAAACACCGGTAATAAAACATCCGATATAGCGCGATAAAATGACTAGGGAGGCTGATAAAGTCAAAAGAACAAATTTACGTACTTCGAGCGTCCAGCATTCCATAATATCGGAGAAAATAAAACAGAATGATACCAATCCCAGAATAAACGGCTGTTCCGACCATGTTTGAGAAAATATCATTAAAGAAAAAGGAGTTACAAACAAAAGGCAAAAAGCCCATGAAGCATCTCTAAATCTCTTCCAATATAGAAGGAAAATACACCCAAGAATCACGAGAGAAAGAATGACAGATGCAAGTAACACCGGTACCCGGAACAATAATGAGCAGAACGCGATTAAAGCAGGATAACCCACTGGCCACCATGTAAACCAGGAATCGGGATCCCCGGCTGCAAAATCATTGTGCATGCCATGCCCATCAACCAAAGTCTGTGCCTCGCGCAAATATCCGCAAGAATCAGGACTGATTCTATATCCAAATAAATAGGAAAAGGAAACAATGCAAACAACAGCCGCAATAAAAATACTCGTCTGAATGGCAAATCCATTCCTCCGGGCAAAAATATTCTGCCCCATTGGTGCACGATTACAATATCTCCCCTGTAGTATACCTTCAAAAATACTTGCTATGACAATGGCAACAGGTACGGAGCAAGCCCCCAATCCAAGAGAGAAGAGCTTCGAAATTAGCATACGGATTGATATTGAATCTGGAAGCAGGGAAAGCATCCTAATCCCAATCCTACTTCCTTCACCAGCGTTATTCAGAGGTAGGTAAAAAAATCGACCGTATATATCAATACCATACAAACCAGAGCCAATCAAAGCCAGGCATATGATGATCCATAATTCTTTTCTTTCGCCTGAAAAATAGTTCAAAGAATCCTCTACAAAAGACGTCCTATAAACAAAAATAACTCCTATAATAATCCACGGCAAAAATAGGGAATAGGAACTTAGAGGCAAAAATGCAGCCAGAAACGAAAACAAAACAATAGCTTTCGCCTGAAACCCATGTTTTTTCAAATAGTCGAACATAACTAATTATCGGATGATGTCTTTTTTACCCGACCACCTGCGGAAGGTATAATAAAACAGGCACTGCAACGAATTTTTAATCGCATTCTGCGAGACACGCGGTGAAGGAGAAACATAGTGAATCGGAACCTCGATCCAATCACTCTTCCTGAGCAAATAACGTAGTTCCGTCTGATAAAAATGAGCTTTTGATCTGAGAGAATACGAAAGTATTTTACCCATTATAGGGCGAGTAAAAGCTTCATACCCACTCGTCACGTCCCGCATGGGGCATCCTAGCAATACCCGTGCCAGAAACGAACCGAATTTTGACAAAACACGGCGTTTCAAAGGAGAATCGTTCAAAGAGCCTCCATTAATATAACGAGATCCGAACGCACACTGATTCCCTTCCTGCAACGCACGGATAAACGCAGGCAATGCGGCCGGATTATGAGACCCTCCGCCGTCCATTTCTACAATATAATCGTGTCCGGCATGAAACGCCTCCTTGAATCCTCTCAAATAGGCATCCACGACATTACGGTTTTCCGGAGCCCACACATAAACAAACCGGGAATCATCTTGAGCAAGTTGTGAACACAAGTCAGGGGTGGAATCTGTTGAAGCTCGATCAACAACAAGATAAACTTTACCTCCAGGGACATTATCCAAAGTATCCTTAAGAGATTCAATAAATGAGGCAAAACCCTCTTCTTCATTAGCCATGGGAATGGCTATTCCATAATTTGCAGTTTTCATATTCAAGAAAAAATCCGTTTCTTTAAATCAAGAGCAGCGCCCATCACCGCATCCATGTTATAATATTCCCACTCGGCAAATCTCCCCAATAGATAAATGCCTTCCGGTTCCACAACTTCGCGTACCTGTTGAATGACTTCCCTCGTCATACCGTTCTGCATGGGATAGGTATATTCCTCAAAATGATGGGTAATATATTTTGGGCAGAAAGGTATCTTCTTTAAATTTTCCAATATTTCATTTTTCTCCAATACAGATGAAAACTCAATGGTAACCGACATCCTGCCGGGTTGAGAGTTCAGAGGAGAAAAATTTCCGGTACAAATAATGCGGTGGGCTTCATGATCATCAGCAGGCATGTATATCCAACTGTACGGATTGGCATCCACATAACAGAGAACGGACGTTGTCCCGTGATACTCCAGTTTTTGAATTTCTGCATCATTTATCCTTATGCCGCTCTTCTTCAAAAGAGAAGGCAACACTTTGATATTACCGCAAAAAACAACCTTATCAAAGATCTCATCACCAATTACCCATCGGCTCCCATTTTTGACAATCTCGGTAACATCGGTATCGAGAGATAGATCCAATCCTTCTGCAAGCGTATCCGCAATAAATTGAGATCCATTTACTTTAGGATAAAAAAATGAACTATGGACGAAGCTGTTGCTTTCTCCCTGGCGGCTAATATTACTGATGAAAATATCCTCAATTGACGGCGTGGGAAGCTTGCCTTCCATCCATTCCAGAGGAACATTTTTTAAACTCTTTCTCCAAATCTTACGATTATAAGGACCAAAATAAATTCGATAGAGAGTTTCTCCAAACCGACTTTTTAAAAAATCGTCAAAATTACTGACTGCCGCAGGCGGGTTCATTGCAATTTCCAATAGTTCCCGTATGACGGATGCTTGTGTTAATAAGTCCAGCTGATAAACATGGTTTTCCACGGGAGCTCCAATAATACGGGTATCATCAAGAGCAATCGCTACATTCCGATTTGCAGGAATAAAATCAGCTTCTTTGTTGAATAGACTCCAAAACCAGTCCAACACATCCTGACGTTTGGAATTGAATACATGCCCTCCTGTCAAATGATAAAGATTGCCTTCTTCCATGGTACATTTGATCAATCCTCCGGGACGGCTCTGTTTCTCGAAAACCCTGACTTTATTCCCGGATGATAACATGCGGGCTATTGACAATCCGGAGACTCCCGCTCCGATTACAGCAATATTCATACTTCTGAATGTGATAGATGATAATTACGGAAAACAAAGCAACGGCTCATCAGATAGGAGGCAGCAGCGGCAAAAAACATTCCGCTCAATAAAGAAGGGGGATAGGAAGCTCCCCTGCAAAAACGAACTAAAGCATCCGTCCTTTCCACCTGGTTAGTTAAAATATACCAGTCAAAATAAAGAATTAGGATTTGCTGGGCAATCCATGTGGCCAACAGCAACACGATGGCAGCGACAAACTGGCTTATTATAAATCGAAAAACAGATCCTTTAATACTTGTATGAACAGCCTGTATTTTAAAGCTCCACAATCTATTTCCTATATAAGAACACACCCATCCTCCGCTGTAACCCGACAATGTTGGCACCAGAGTCATTCCGAAAATTACATGGTAATACATCCACCATGAAATACACCAATGCACGGAAGAAGAAGCAACACCAACTACAATAAATTTGTAGAGACTTGAATTATTCGCGAGTACATCCTGGATGTTTTTCTTCAAAATGCTCATCTCTAACTTTTCAACAAGAGTAAGTCTCATGTACCTGTCCGAATTACCTCCCGGAATTCAGTTAACACATGACGCGGCAGAACGACCGCCCGCGGGATAGTTATAGCGGATTTATAATCCGCAATAATTACTCATAATTAACTTAATATAAATATAATATAAATAATAATACAAATCAATAAAGAAGCCAATAGGTCACAATTCTTGACAGCAAGTGTTTACCATTGAAGGGTGAAAAAAATGTTGCATACGGATTATAAAATCGTCACAACACCCGGACTATTGGATAGGCATCGGCAAGCGTTCCGCCTTGATCTTGACAATGTTCCCATCCCCTCTAGTATCAGCTCCTACGAACGGCACTGGCTCTGCGCCTTCGCTACGCGAACCGGCCCGCCTCCTCCTCCGAAACACCGAATCATTATACAAACATGAATCAGCCACTCCGTCCAGAAACGCTTTGCGTCCAAGCCGGCTGGACACCTAAAAAAGGTGAATCCCGCGTCCTGCCCATCTACCAGAGCACAACGTTCAAATACGAAACGAGCGAACAGATGGCCAAGCTATTCGACCTCGAAGAAGCCGGATTCTTCTACACCCGCCTCCAAAACCCGACCAACGAGGCAGTCGCCTCCAAAATCGCCCAGCTTGAAGGAGGCATCGCCGCCATTCTCACATCATCGGGCCAAGCCGCCTCATTCTACGCCATCTTCAACATCTGCGAAGCCGGCGACCATGTCGTCAGTACATCCGCCATCTACGGGGGTACCTACAACCTTTTCGCCATCACGCTCAAGAAAATGGGTATTGAAGTCACCTTCGTCGACCAGGACGCCCCTGCCGAGGACATTCTCAAGGCTTTCCGTCCCAACACCAAACTCCTTTTCGGCGAAACCATCTCCAACCCCTCCCTCAACGTCCTCGACATCCGCAAGATGGCCGACATTGCTCACAGTCAGGGCGTACCGCTGATCGTAGACAACACCTTCGCTACGCCGATCAACTGCCGTCCGTTCGACTTCGGAGCCGACATCGTCACCCACTCCACCACCAAATATATGGACGGCCACGCTTCAGCCGTCGGCGGTGCCATCGTCGACAGCGGAAACTTCGACTGGGACGCCCATAAGGACAAATTCCCCGGGCTGACCGAGCCCGACCCCTCCTACCACGGTCTGATCTACACGAACAGCTTCGGCAAAGGAGCCTATATCACCAAGGCCACGGTTCAGCTCATGCGCGACCTCGGCTCCATCCCCGCACCCCAGAATTCATTCCTGCTCAATATCGGACTGGAAACCCTCCACCTCCGCGTCCCACGCCATTGCGAGAATGCACAAAAAGTGGCCGAGTTCCTGGAACAACAACCCGATGTCGCCTGGATCAATTACCCCGGCTTGCCTTCCAGCCCCCTCCATGAACTGAGCCAAAGGCAATTCCGTAACGGTCAATCCTGCGGTGTGGTCACCTTCGGTATCAAGGGAGGCCGTGAACGCGCCATCAAGTTCATCGACAGCTTGAAACTGGCCGCCATCGTCACCCATGTAGCGGATTCCAGAACCTGCGTGCTGCACCCCGCCAGCCATACGCACCGCCAGCTTTCCGACGAGCAATTGCTCGAAGCCGGAGTCAAGCCGGATCTCATCCGCTTCTCCGTCGGAACGGAAGCCGCTGAAGACATCATCGCCGACCTCCAACAGGCTCTGGATGCCATCAAGTAATCGCGGCGCAAACAATTTACGGAATAAAAAACCATGGGATCTATCAGTCCCATGGTTTTTTGTAGGGAGTCCCCTCCTCTCGCGCAAGAGCTCACATCCCGCTTACTTTTTCTCGCGGGCGGCAGGAAGACTCGCAACCGGCAGGTTCTTCCTCCATCCGCTGGCATGCTGGTAATAATTGATCGCCTCCTGGAGCATTTCCTCCGCCTGCGCATCCGCCGGAACAGGTTCTCCGTTCTTATAGTAATGAGCCTCCTTCACCGGCTTGAGGACGATCATCCCGTCCCCCCGGCAGTACCCGATGTTCTGGTAATTGCTGATGAAGTAACGGGAGCGGTAACCGGGCTTGCGGGCGTCCTTGCCGTAGAACGAGGCATCATACGTCCAATTTAGCAGACCGAGCAGAGTCGGCAAGGCATCAATCTGGCTGATCGGCATATCGTAACGTTCGGGCTTGATGAGAGAAGGAGCATAGATAATCAGCGGAATCAGGTGCGTCTCCGGATTCAGATCCTTCTTCCCGGCACTGCCCGCACCATGATCGGCAATAAACAAAAAAACCGTATTGTCAAACCACGGTTTCATCTTTGCCTGCCGGATAAACTCTCCAACCGCATAGTCAGCATACTTCACCGCTCCGTTTCTTCCCGTCTTGGACGGAATATCGATCCTGCCATCGGGATAGGTATACGGACGGTGGTTGGACGTCGTGAAAACGAACTGCAGGAACGGCTTACCGGACGCGGAAGAACGATCCGCCTCCTGAATACAGCGGCGGAACAAATCTTCATCGCACACCCCCCAAACCGTTGAATGGGTAATGTCCTTGTCGTCCATCGTCGTACGATCCAGCACCTCGAATCCATTGTTCCCGAAATAATAATTCATGTTGTCGAAATATCCATAGCCGCCGTAGATCCATTTCCTGTCCTCGTACCCCTTCTGCTGAAAAATCGAACCTACTGTCTGGAGGTTCTCGTTTCCCTCCTTTCTCAGAATGGCCATGCCCGGCAACGGGAGAATGGACGTACTGACCGCCTCCAATCCGCGGACGGAACGCGTCCCCGTCGCATACGTATGCGGGAAGAAAACGCCTTCCGCTCCCAGACGGCTCAAGTTCGGCGTCAGGATCAGGCCGTCCTTCCGGTTCTCCGGCAGGAACTCGGCCCCCATACTCTCCATCACCACAATCACAACATTGGGATGGATCTCCTGCTCCGGATTGTGGATCGTACGGGCAATGCTGCCCGTCTCCGGAGCCAGAAATACCGTCCCGGGTTCATTCAATTCCTTCTGCAGAAATGCAGCTGCCTGACGCTCGTCTGTCGTCGGATAATATTCCTTGTAACTCAGTTCGTTCTTCAGGAATGCGCTAAACAGGCTGTACATCCCGTCCTTGGCCAACTCCGTATTGTACCGGTTTCCGGTCATGTCCGTATCCTTCGTATCGAAAGATACGAAGGATAGTCCGCAGAGCAGCAGCAAACCGATCAGATGAAAGAAACGCTTCCAAAACCCCGGCGCCGGAGAAGAAGGAACCAAAGACTTCCTCATCAGCCACGTCACAAGCGCAACCACCACGACCAGGCCGCTCATAATCGGAATAATCGGATAGGACTGGTAAATATTGCCGATCACCTCCTTCGTATAGATCAAATAGTCGACGGCTATGAAATTGAAGGTCGAGGAAAATTCGTCCCAGAAAAATCCCTCGGCAATTTCTTCAAACAGGCTCAACCCCAGGAAAAAGGCGAAAAACAGACACGTCGCCACCCGGTCGAACTTCCCACCATGCCTCTTCTGCGGCAAAACGAGAAGATAAAGAAAATAAGGAACCATCCAGTACAAAAAAGCAATCACCAGTTCCACAACAAAGACGGCAAACGTCTTGAGCACAGCCCACCCCCCCCAGTCTACGTTACCCGCTTCCAGCAAAGTCGTAATAATAGTTTCCACGACCTCAATCCCCGCGAAGAAAGCGAAAAACGGGAGGACGCGCCTCAGGTAATAGTAATGGTCAAGCCTCATAATAATTGCCAAGCATCATAATAGGTAGTCTTCGGAAAAGGACAATTCCTTTTCCGGTCGTTCCTTTGACACAAGTAAACGGTTAGCCGTTCAAAGAACAAAATTCCCCTCATTCTTCTACTGATCACGATCCCACATCTACTTGTTCCGAATGCCCAATCCCTTTTATCCATCTACTCCTACAAAATGGACATGCGGTTTGTGTAACCGCAACAAGAAACTCATCCGCGAGACAGGCTCTGGATGCGCCTCTGTTGCTAACCCTCTGATACGATGACGCACTATATCAAGCTTGTAGCAACTGACAACGGCGACATAATTCCTCCGGACAAGCTCGTCCGGATGGTTGTGGAAAACGGCAAAGCGCACGGGATTACACTCCAAGAGATCGCCGACCGAATAGAGGTAACGCGAATGACCGTTTTCCAATGGATGAATTCGTACACGCTGCCGTCGATTGCCCAGATCGACACTCTCCGCGCTATCGAAGACGGATTTCAGAAAGTGCCGGTCATTGAATCCTGAGATTGGTAGGAAGCGCGGTTATAAAAACAATATTGTCCATTCAGGGCGTGAATAAAAACAAAAAAATAACCTGCGTTGCCATTTGGCAGCGAACATGTTGAAGGGACTGTCTCACGAAGGATTGAAAAATCCGAATGAGACAGCCCTTCTTTTTTGCATAGAATGCAGTATGGAAAAGAAAACGCTGGAAGAAGACCAGTAAAAACTCAACGGATGTATTTCCACAGTTGGAAACCGGAAAAGGTCTCCATAAGTTCCGCATGAGGGAATTCCCCCTCAAAGTCCGGGAAGAATGTGTCGCCGTCGTATTCCGCAGCAATTCTTGAAATCCAGAGAGTGTCGAGCAGGGGCATGAACAGGGCGTATATCTGGGCTCCGCCGATGATGCACACTTCCCTGTCCATCAAATCCAGATTAAAAACGTCTTCCAGCGCGGAAATGCGCAATACTCCTTCTGCCGACCAGGAGGAATCCCGAGTCAGAACGATATTCTGGCGGTTCGGGAGGGGCTTGCCAAGGGAATCGAACGTTTTGCGCCCCATCACGATGGGATGTCCCGTCGTCAGCCGCTTGAAGACCTTGAGATCCTCCGGCATATGCCACGGCATGCCGCCATTTTTCCCGATAACCCGGGAAGGAGTCATCGCGACAACGGCAGAGAATGTCAAACCGCTCCCGCTTTTCAGGGATTCCATCGTTTCCTGGTTTATCATAGGTTTTCGGGGTAATTGTTAGACGGAAATCGGAGCCTTGATGGCCGGGAAGGGATCGTAGCCGGTCAATTCGAAATCCTCATAGGAAAAACCGTCGATATCCCGGACATCCGGATTGATTTTCATAACGGGAAGAGGCTTGGGCGTCCGCGTCAGCTGAAGGCGAGCCTGTTCCAAGTGGTTGTTGTAGAGGTGCAAGTCTCCGAAGGTATGGACGAATTCCCTGGCTTCATATCCGCACACCTGAGCCACCATCATCAGAAGGAGGGAATAGGATGCGATGTTGAAAGGCACGCCGAGGAACAGGTCGGCACTGCGCTGGTAGAGCTGGAGGGAAAGTCCGTGCTTGGTTTCTCCACGCGCGGCCTGGGCCGGGATCACGCAGAATTGGAACAGGGTATGGCACGGAGGAAGAGCCATCTCGTTCACGAGAGGCACGTTCCACGCACTGACAATGTGGCGGCGGGACCAGGGAGTTTCTTTCAGGGAACGGATCAGATTGGCAATCTGGTCGATTGACCGTCCATCCGGAGCGGGCCAGCTGCGCCACTGGGCGCCGTATACGGGGCCGAGATCGCCGTTTTCGTCTGCCCACTCGTCCCAAATCGTCACTCCGTTGTCGTGAAGATATTTGATGTTTGTACTTCCCTGGAGGAACCAAAGAAGTTCGTGGATGATGGAACGGAGATGCAACTTTTTGGTTGTCAAGCACGGGAAGCCGTCTCGAAGGTCGAACCTGGTCTGACGTCCGAAAACGCCGATCGTACCTGTACCGGTCCGGTCTTCACG
This sequence comes from Akkermansia sp. N21116, assembly GCF_029854705.2. Classification (NCBI taxonomy): domain Bacteria; kingdom Pseudomonadati; phylum Verrucomicrobiota; class Verrucomicrobiia; order Verrucomicrobiales; family Akkermansiaceae; genus Akkermansia; species Akkermansia sp. N21116. The sequence continues at coordinate 1,789,848 of NZ_CP139035.1, read as the reverse complement.
ACCGACGCCGTTTTCCAGGACATCGTTTAATAATTGCAAATACTGCCGCATGACGAAAAGGTTCTTTATTTTTTGGTAAGCAGATGATATGGAATCCCATCGAGAAAGGCAATCAGATTGCTTGCCTCTCTTCCTCTCTCGAGACCCATCAGAAGCATGTTCAGTTATCCGGCGAGTCACCCACTCTTCTTCGTTTTCATCATCCTGCACATTGCAGGCATCGTGCTTGCATTCCCTGCCCTGCTCTATACCCGGACACCCCAGGGTAGTATTGCGTGGGTCATCTCTCTCGTGTTCTTTCCCTATGTTGCCGTACCGCTGTACCTGATTCTCGGGCCGAGGCGGTTTGAAGGCTACATTGAAATGAGGCGTACAAGCCAGAAAAACAACGATGTTCTCAATCTTTTATCCGACGACATCAGCAATCAGCTCAAAGAATATCTGAAATCCGAACAGGGAAAACACAGTGGTTTTTTCAGAATGCTGACTCACTTGTCCAATCTCTACATCTGCCGGGGAAACTCCTGCAAACTCCTCATTGATGCCCAATCCGCCTATCCCGATATTTACGATGCCATTCGGAACGCAAAGGACTATATCCTCGTCGAATTCTACATCATCAAAAGTGACCTCGTCGGAGACATCCTCCGAAAACTTCTCATCGAACGCGCCCGGGAAGGCGTCCGTGTCTATGTCATTTACGATGAAATAGGCTCCCACAAACTTCCGCCCGGCTACATTTCCAGTATGAGACGGGCAGGTATCCGCATCCAGCCCTTCAACGGCAAACGCTTCTTCCTGCGCAACATTGTGCGCGTCAACTTCCGCAACCACCGCAAAATTGTGGTCGTGGACGGTAAAATCGGTTTCGTTGGAGGGATGAACATAGGCCTGGAATACATTGGTCAGAGCAACCTCGGCTACTGGCGCGATACATTTCTGGGTTTGTCCGGTCCAGCCGTGATCCAGGCTCAGCTCACATTCCTGGAGGACTGGCTCTGGGCAACTAACGGCAATATTCCCGAGCTTTCCTGGGTCATCTACCCACAGCCCCAGGACATGTCCGTCCTGATGCTTCCGTCCGGACCAGCCGACCGGGTGCCGACATGGAGGACGACCGTTATCGCCCTGGCCAATGCCGCCCGCCGGAGGCTCTGGATCGCTACTCCGTATTTCGTGCCCGATGAAGCGACCTTTGCCTCGCTTCAAGCAGCCGCTCTGCGCGGCGTAGACGTCAGGATTCTCAAGCCGGAAAAAGCGGATCACCCGATGGTGAAACTCTCATCCATGACATACCTTCCGGAAACCGTTCCGTTCGGTATCCGCATTTACCACTACACCAAGGGGTTCATGCACCAGAAGGTCATTCTGGTCGACGACGATCTTGCCACAGTCGGCACGGCCAATCTGGACAACAGATCACTGACACTCAACTTTGAAATCACAGCCATCGTCCATGATCCAGAATTCGCCGGAAATGTCCATCAAATGCTGAAAAAGGATTTTGACGATTCCCAATTAGTCGACCCGAAAGATTACGCTTCCAAGCCTCTTCTCTACAAGATCATCTGCAATTTCTTCCGCCTCCTGGCCCCCATCCAGTAAGGCATGCCCGCAAGAAACATTAGTACAACAATACGGCGAAGATAACGATCCCGATGGCAATGCGGTACCAGCCGAACACGGCAAAACTGTGTTTCTGCAGGTAGGTCACCATCCACTTAACGGCAAGAACGGCAGAAATCCACGAGGCCAGAGTCCCTGCAACCAGAGGTGCCCAACCAAAGTGTTCCAACATCACTTGCCCGTGCTTCATAGCGTCATAGCAAGTTGCCGCCCCCAGAGTTACCAACCCGAGAAGGAAGCTGAACTCGACGGCTGCCGACAGAGAAAGCCCGACAAACATGCCACCCAACATCGTCATCAAGCTACGGCTCGTGCCCGGCCACATGGCAACGCATTGTAAAATACCAATAATAAAAGCCTTACGAGGAGTTAGCTCTTCCAAAGAAAGTCCCGTGTTTTCATAACCATGCCTGTTCCGCCAGCGGACGTAAACCAAGATTCCGGCGCCACCGACAACCCAGGCGGCAATGACAGGCTTGATCCCAAAAAGAACGGATTTGATGGTATCGTCAAAAATCAACCCGATGACGACAGCGGGAATAAAAGCGACCATTATATTGATCAGCATTTTCAAGCCGGCGGGGTTTTTCCCGAAAAGCCCCTGCACCATCGCTCGGACACGCGGGTAGTAAAGGCCCAAGACGGCCAGGATCGCCCCCCCCTGAATACAAACGGCAAAGGCATCATCGGCTTCCCCGTTTTGAATTCCCAGCAGAGCCTGGGTTACCAGCAGGTGGCCGGTCGAACTGACAGGCAAATATTCGGTTAATCCTTCTACGATCCCGAGTATAATAGAATCAAAAACGGTCATGACGCGCCAGTCCTACTGGAATCGCGTCCACGGGTCAATATCGCAGAACGCCAAACTGCATTTTAGAGGATTTCCCGGTAAATTATCGCCTTCCGAGACGTTCTCCGGCATACTTCCCGGAACGAATAGGCTCCCACCATGCCGGATTATCTAAATACCACTGTACAGTCCTCCCGATACCTTCTTCAAACATAACTTCGGGACGCCAGCCGGTCTCCCGGTACAACTTCGAGAAATCAACGGCATAGCGGAAGTCATGCCCCGGCCGGTCATCAACAAAGGAAATTAATTCCGCATAAGACGCGCCCTCCCCTCGGGGGCGTAGACGGTCAAGCACGGCACAGACCTGGCGGACAATCTCCAGATTCGTTTTTTCGCAATTCCCTCCGATGTTATAAGATTCGCCCGGTCTGCCCTGTTTGAGAACCGTCAACAAAGCACGAACATGGTCATCGACAAATAACCAGTCACGGACATTGGAACCGTCTCCGTACACGGGAAGGGGTTTGCCCTCCAAGGCATTGATCAACACCAGAGGAATCAACTTCTCCGGGAACTGGCAGGGACCGTAATTATTCGAACAATTCGTCAATAGGACAGGAAGGCCGTACGTATGCCACCAAGCCTTGACCAGATGGTCTCCGGCTGCTTTGCTGGCCGAATAGGGGGAACGGGGATCGTAAGCCGTCGTCTCGGAAAAAGCAGTTCCCCCGTGCCCGAGGCTGCCAAAAACCTCATCCGTCGAAACGTGCAGGAAACGGAAGCGCTCCGCCTCATCCTCCGGCAACTTGCTCCAGTAGGAACGAACGGCCTCCAGCAGGGTGAAAACACCCATGACGTTCGTCTCCATGAATGGCCGGGCACCGTCGATCGAACGATCCACATGAGACTCCGCCGCAAGATTGAGGACGGCATGAGGCCGGAAATCCCCCAGCACGCGATCCACGGCCTCACGATCCGCAATATCGGCCTGCATAAATGAGTAGCGCGAAGAACGATCCGCTTCCTGCAAGGAAGCGAGATTGCCGGCATAAGTCAGCTTGTCCAGGTTCAAGACCTCGTGCGGCGTATCCCGGACGATCATCCTGACAAGGGCGGAACCGATAAATCCGGCCCCCCCCGTGACAAGAATACGCAAAATCGGCGGTGTTTCATTCATGATGCGGGACAATAGCTGGGAGGCGTTCTTTCAGACGACGGACAGCCGCAAGCACGGCATCCGCCTCCAAAAGGGACAAATTGCCGTCGGAACGCACGACTTCGTGGAAATCTCCATACGGTTCATACCGGCGGTCACCACCGCCATCGGCCAGAGTTACAGACGGAATACCCGCATGGGAGGCCATGGCAGGAAACAGGCCATCTACAGCAATCACGCAGGATGCCTTCTGCATCGCTGCAACCAGGATGCCCGGATTCCCCGTCGTTACGGGAATATCAATCTCGGCAGCCAGGGTTCGTGCATTCCCGTCATCCACATCCAAGGCCACAAGACGGCATTGACTATCAAGCCCGGCAACAAGACGTTTCCATAAATCGACAGGCCATTCCTCTCCCGAGACTCTATTGGAAAACGGAGCCAGGAGGATTTCCCCTTTGCCCTTGCGATAGCCTTCATGAAGAGAGGGAAACAGAGACGGATCCTGGTTCGGGATAGAGTGGGCTTCTGCAAGAGCCATATAATCCAGAATGCGGGGACGATCCGGTTCTTTCTGGTCGCGATACGGTGATTTGACGCGGAATTTGACTTTGCCGATGCTGGGATGGTTGTCAAAACCGGAAAAAGTCAGAGGCATAAAGGGAAGCAGTCCCTTTACCGTTTCTTCACTGCCATCCAGCAGGAAAGCCATGTCGTAGGGACCATCGTCGTACAATTCCGGTTCATCCAGCCGGGCCGCCAGTTCCCGGGCATCCCGAAAAGCTACGACCTTGTCCGGCAAATGCAATTCCTGCCAGAAGGTTTCCTGCTCCGGCCGGCACAACGCAATCATCTGGATATCGCACCGGGCTGCTTTCAGGGCACGCATCAGGGGCACGGAAAGGATGGCTTCCTCCAGACTTTCCGGACAGGCAAACAGGATACGGAAAGGAATGAGATCCATGCCTTCCAGCAAACGGTTCGTCTTCTCGTCGGATGATACAAAGGCATCCAGAACTTTCCAGCGATGGTGCATCCAGAAACCGTCTAACGGAGACTTGCGCAGGATTTCTTCCATCTTGCGATTCACGGCAATCGTAATCCCGGCAATAGAACTATCCACGGATTCCGGGTCAATCGGTTCCCCCATGTCAGCAACCCAATACCCCGGACGCTCCGTGTAAACGCCAACGGCAATCAGGGCCGCCTTCGTCCGCTTGTACATCAACGCCGGCAAATAGGTCGTCCCCGCCACTTTGCGAAAGTAAGGAACGAACACTCCTTCCTGGACAAACTGATCGCTCAAAACTCCCAGAGAACCAAGTTCCTTGAGAAATTTCAAAGGAGCCTTGATGCCGCTCTCCTTGGAAAACATACATGTTCCCCGCTCCGTGCGGCGTTTATAGAGGTATTCCTCCATCAAGGGATTATCCATCTGCCGATACATGGAACCGAAGTGCTCCACCTCCTTGAAAAACGTCCGTATCCTGGCAAGAATTTCCCAATTGCCCGAGTGGGGGATGCAGCAGACCGTACCCCGGCCCTCCCGGAGCCCCGCCGTAAAAACGTCATGGTTTTCGATACGAACGCACTTTTCCAATTGTGCCTCCGACAAGGTAGCCGTCTTCGCGGAACCAATCAGATTGGCAACCGTCCTCTTGAAATTTTCCTTCACGAGAGTATTCAATTCCTTCCCGCGCAACCGGGTATCCATCACAATGCGGAGATTCCGCGCCACAATCCGCCTCCTGCCGGGGAAAATACAATAGACTATAAAACCGACCGTACGTCCGGCTTTACACAAAACGTACATGGGAACCAGAGAGAGGCATTTCTCGAAAACATGGAAAAAAAACATCCCAAGATGTTGAGAGAATGTATTCTTCGGGGTCTTGGGCGTCACCTGTTCTTCCGTAGTCATAGCGCAAATTCAAATTACGGAAATTCATGGACGAACTCAATGCTTTTCAGGAATTCACCACATATCCGGCACCCGGGACTCAAGAAAAGGCGGAGCTCCGGCGATTTTTCTCCGGGATTGCCAAAAAAAACATGTTGCGCTAAGGTATCGTCATGGAAATAACGCTGGATTCCCCCTTGGACATGCACCTGCATCTGCGCGACAGCCAAATGCTAAAACTGGTAGCCCCTCTAAGCGCCCAATCTTTCGCGGGAGCAGTCGTCATGCCCAACCTTGTACCGCCTGTCAACTCCGCAGCATCCCTGCATGCTTACAGAAACCGCGTTGAAGAAGCAACCAAGGGGGAAATCTTCCAGCCATATATGACGTTGTTTTTCCAGTCCTATACGGAGCAGGAACTGGCCAGTCTCAGGCCGGACATTTTCGGGATCAAACTCTACCCCGCCGGAGCTACGACGAACAGCGAAGGAGGAGTCAAAGCCATCCATGACGCAGAAGGCACTATGAAAATCATGGAAGAAATGGGCATCCCCCTGCTCGTCCATGGAGAAAGCCACGGCTTCGTCATGGATCGCGAAGAGGAATTCCTGCATGTTTACCGCCATTTGGCAACGGCATTTCCCAAACTTACCATCTGTATGGAGCACATCACCACGGCTTCCGCCGTTCAACTGCTCGACGAATTCGAAAACCTTTGCGCAACCGTTACCCTCCAACACCTTATCATTACTCTGGACGACGTAGCCGGCGGCATGTTGCGCCCCCACCTTTTCTGCAAACCAATCGCCAAACGACCAGAAGACCGCGACGCCCTCTTGCAAGCGGCCCTGGCAGCCCATCCCAAGCTCATGTTCGGCAGCGACTCGGCACCGCATCCCATCCATGCCAAGGAAGCATGCGGGTGTGCGGCGGGCGTATTCACCGCCCCCATCGCCCTGCCCGTCCTGGCCGATCTCTTTGAACGCCACGGAGCTCTGGAGAAACTTCAGGACTTTGTATCCGGCAACGCATGCCGCCTCCATCATTTGACCCCTCCCGTCAAACACATCACTCTCGCCAAAAAAGACATGACCGTCCCCGACGTCTACGAAGGATATGGCAAAAACGTCGTTCCCATGAAAGCGGGAGAAACCATCTCATGGTCTATCCGGTCATAACGTACCGGACCGGATAAGGTTCGCTCCTGAAGGGCTGTAATTCTGCAACGGGTTTACCGGACAAAGGCCCGTCAAAACGCCTTTTCTCCAAGCTCCGTTGCCATAACATTACCCAGATTTATGTTGTCTCACGATCCTTCATGGATAATATCGCCGTAACAAACGGCTTTCTGATTATATTATGCAGCTCCCTTTCCGCTTCATCATCCTGTCCTGTATCGGACTGCTCGCCCCGGCTACCGGATTTTCACAATCCCTTGCTCCGATGCTTCCCGGAGGACTTCAACCCTCCTCCGCCATGAAACCGGAAGCTCCCAGAGCCAAGCCCGCACGGGTCGTCAATAGAATCGCCGCAACCGTCAACGGGCGTCCCATCACGTCCAGTGAAGTCAGCTTCCGCCTAATGCCCATCGGAGCCCAACTTGCGACCCAATATCCAAGACAGGGAGCCGAATTCAACAGGCAGCTCGCCGCCGCTAAAAAGGCAATCATCAACGATCTGATTGATCGAGAACTCGTCCTGAGCGAATTCGACTCCAAAGGAGCCCAACTCAAAGATTCCTATGTTGACCAGGAAATCTCGCGCATAATTCGTGAAAATTTCAACGGCAACCGCGATCGTTTCCTTGAAAGCCTCCGCCTCTCCAACATGACTATACGCAACTTTCGCGAAGTCACCAAGCGCAACATGGTCGTCATGGCCATGCGCGCTTCCAAATACGACCAGGACATTCCGCCTACACCCGACGAAATCAACCGTGAATACCAGGAAACCAAAATGAAGTTCCGAGATATCACGAAGGACCACATCCAGTTCAAAAAGATCTTTATCCCCATGCTCGGAGACGAGCATGACTCTACTCCCGACGTCCAGCTCAAGCTGGCCGAACTCGTTGCCCAGGAAATCAGATCCGGCAAATCCTCCTTCGAAGAGATGGCTAAAACCTATTCCAAGGACGGCATGGCGGAAAACGGAGGGGTATGGCCAATGAAAGAGCGTTCGGAACTATCCCCGGAATTTGCGGCCATTATTTTTGACACTCCCGAGAACCAGCTCGTCGGCCCCCTCATCGAACCTACCGGATTCACAATCGCCGTTCCCCTGAAAAAGAATCTGGCTCCTGCCCCGCCTCTCTCGAAAATCAAGGACGAAATCGATGCTCAAGTCCGCAGCAAGCGCAGCAATGAACGCTACAAGCAGTGGATTGAGCGTTTACGCAACAAAGCCATCATCAAAACTTACATCTAAAAAGACAGGCAATTCCGCCAGCCGCCCCCGGTTCCCTCCAAGGACCGGGGGCTTTTTCTTTCTCCTTCCGGATACGGTTTCTTCCCTTGATTCCTCGCCGTACATTCAAAGAGGCGAACGTTTCTTTATGACTTGCATAATTCGCAGGAGAGAGTCATAATCCTCCCCGTATTATGAAACCTACACTCCTTGTTCTTGCAGCCGGGATGGGCAGCCGTTACGGTGGCCTCAAGCAGCTTGACCCCATGGGCCCCAACGGTGAAGTCGTCCTTGATTACTCCGTTTATGACGCCATCCGCGCCGGTTTCGGCAAAGTCGTCTTTGTGATTCGCCGTGACTTTGAAGAGGCTTTCAAGGAAAAAGTCGGCAGCCGCTTCGCTTCCAAAATCGAAGTGGATTACGCTTTCCAATCCCTTGACGACCTTCCCGAAGGATTCTCCGTTCCCGAAGGACGTGAAAAGCCCTGGGGCACGGCTCACGCTCTCCGCGCTGCCCGCAATGTCGTCAAAGAACCGTTTGCCGTCATCAATGCGGACGACTTCTACGGCACCGACGCTTTCATGCAGGCAGCCACATTCCTCAACACCATTCAAGACGAACCCGGCAAAGCCCACTACGGTATGATCGGCTATCCCCTGAAAAATACCCTTTCCGACAACGGCGATGTCAATCGCGGTATCTGCACCATCAACAACGGCCTCCTCGCCGGCGTTGAAGAATTCGTCAAAATTCTGACAGAAGAAGACGGAGTCACCCGAGGCGAAAACCTTGAAGGCAAGCGCCTCCCGGTTGATCCCGAAGAACTCGTCTCCATGAATTTCTGGCTCTTTGGCCCGTCCTTCATCGAACTGACGGAAGCCCACTTTGTCGACTTCCTCACCAAACGCGGTACGGAACTCAAGAGCGAATGCTACATTCCAACCGTTATGGACGCCTTAATCAAAGCCGACCGGGCCGACTGCAAAGTTCTTGCCACCACATCCAACTGGTTCGGTGTCACCTATCCCCAAGACAAGCCCACTGTCGTTGCCGGCATCCGGGCTCTCATCGATCAAGGGGTTTATCCGGAAAAGCTCGCTTAATTCCAAGCCATGCACGATTTGAAAGCAACAGCCGCCCTGTTCGACCTCCGAGGAGACTTCGTCCACGGACACCCCTACGGAAGCGGTCACATCAACGATACCTACTGCATCTGGGTAGACCAGGCAGGCCAGCGCATCCGATACATCCTCCAGCGTCTCAACCAAAACGTATTCAAGCAACCCGTACCGCTGATGGAAAACGTCAAGCGAGTCACGGATCATGCTCTCTCCCAGCTGAAGGAAAGCAATTGTGCCGAAGCCTACCGCCGTACCCTTACCCTGATTCCCGCCATTGACGGAAAGCCTTACGCAATTGATGCGGAAGGCAATTGCTGGCGTGTCTACCCGTTCATCGAACGAGCCCGTACCTACGACCAGATCGAAACTACCCAACAGTGCTACGAAGCAGCCAAGGCCTTCGGTGAATTCCAAAAGCTCACCGCCAACCTTCCCGGCGATCCCCTGTTTGAAACCATTCCGAACTTCCACAACACGACCAATCGCTTCCAGGCCCTTCAGGAAGCTATCAAGGCTGATCCTCTCGGACGCGTTCAGGAAGTGAAAAAGGAAATCGAATGGTTCATGGCACGCGAAGCAGACTGCCATCGCGTCGTCAACTACCTGGCTTCCGGAGAACTGCCCGTCCGCTGTACGCATAACGACACCAAGCTCAACAACGTTATGCTTGACGATGTCACGGGAGAAGGCATCTGTGTTATCGACCTCGATACCACCATGCCCGGTTCCGCCATCTACGACTTCGGCGACATGATCCGCACGGCGACGTCCCCCGCGGCCGAAGATGAAAAGGACATATCCAAGGTCACCATGCGCATGTTCATGTTCGAAGCCTTGCTGCAGGGTTATTTATCCTCAGCAACCTTCCTGACCCCGCTTGAAAAAGAACTGCTGCCCTTCTCCGGCAAACTCCTGACAATGGAATGCGGTATCCGGTTCCTCACGGACTACCTCTCCGGAGACGTGTACTTCAAGATCAAGCGCCCGGAACACAATCTGGACCGGTGCCGCACCCAGATCGCGCTCGTTGAATCCATCGAAAAACAGATGGATGAAATGAATGCCCTGGTCGCCAAATACTAAACCACCTCATTTATACCGCAGGGGGTGGGCACCGGTTTGCGGAAGCCCGCCCCCTTTTTTAGATATTCACTCCAACCACCACTCACCATCCATCCATGAAAATCCTCGTTACAGGCGGCGCCGGGTTCATCGGCTCCCATATCGTCGAACACTATCAGGACAAAGCTGACGAAATCCGCGTCCTCGACAACCTCCGCACCGGCTATCTCAAAAACCTCGACGGCCTCAAGCACACTTTCATCGAAGGCTCCATTTGCGATCGCGACATCGTTCGCAAAGCCGTCGAAGGTGTCGATTACATTTTCCACATGGCAGCTCTCGTCTCCGTCCCGGAATCTATGAGCAAGATCGAAGAAACCATCGACATCAACTGCCGCGGTCTTCTCAACGTTCTCGAAGAAGCCTCTGCCGCAGGAGTCAAAAAGATTGTTCTCGCCTCCTCTGCCGCTATCTACGGTGACAACCCCACCGTACCCAAAATCGAAACCATGTATCCGGAGCCCAAGAGTCCGTACGCCATCACCAAGCTTGACGGCGAATACTACCTCGCCATGTTCCGCTCCATCGGCAAGATCAACACCGCATCCGTCCGGTTCTTCAACGTATTCGGCCCCCGTCAAGATCCCAAGGGAGCCTATGCCGCCGCCGTGCCGATCTTCATCGAAAAAGCCTTGAAAAACGAAGACATTACGGTTTATGGAGACGGGGAGCAAACCCGCGACTTCATCTACGTCAAGGACATCGTCGGCGCCCTTACCTTTGCTGCCGAACATCCCGAAGTAACCGGAACATTCAATGCCGGGTACGGAGGTCAGATCACAATCGAAGACCTTGCCCAAAAGATTATCAAGGAAGCCGATTCCTCCTCCAAAGTCCTCCATGCACCGGAACGCGCCGGCGACGTCAAACACTCCCGCGCCTGTGCCGACAAACTCCGCGCTGCCGGCTGGAAGCCCCGGCATTCTCTGGAAGAAGGCCTGGCCGCCACGCTTGCCTATTTCCGCAGTATCCTTGGCAAATAATCTTTCCAATCCGGTCATCGAACCGTATTGACGCATCTGTTCAGCCGCCCTTTTCTCTACGAAGGGTGGCTTTTTTTGTATGACTTTGCACCCGCATCGGCACCTTGACTTGCTCACATCGGCTTCTATCATCCAACTATGACCTGCCAAATGTACCATTTGTCAGCAATGTATTCTCCGAATATCCCTTTCCACATGATCTCTTCCGGATATTCGGGCAATTTCCTATCCCGTAAGCCTGTGAAAAAAATCCAGGCAATGTACCTGCCAGTAAAAATTCACATCCTCCAACAATTGATTAACATACAGAAACCATTCTATTTCATTAACAAAGATAGCTATGCTATTTTGCATCACGAATAAGGTGTTGACTCGCAAGAAAAAAAGCAGAAAATCCTCGTCTCCGGGCGCATCACGGATGTACAAAATTAACCATTCTCTCACCATGAACAAAAATCTGATTCACTCCTGCACAACGGTCTTAGCCGTTTTTTCCGTTCTGGGTGCCCTGACCTCCTGCGATGAGGCCACCAACAAGCAACAATCTTCCGCCGCCATCCCTCCCCCTGACGTCCAGGTCACTGAATTGATCCACCGGGATGTTCCCATCACGGCGGAATGGATAGGTTCTCTCCGAGGTACGGAAGATGCTGAAATCCGCCCGCGCGTCAGTGGTTACCTCCTGAGCAAGGATTATAAAGACGGAGCCTATGTCAAAAAGGGAGAAATCTTGTTCCGTATTGACCCTCGCCCATTCCAAGCCGCTCTCGACCAGGCTCGCGGTCAGCTGGCACAGGCTCGCGCCAACGCTGAAAAATTCAGTTTGGACGTCAAACGCTACACTCCCCTCGTCGAATCCGGTTCCGTCAGCCGCAAACAGCTTGACGACGCCGTCCAGTCCTTGAAACAGGCCGAAGCATCTATCAAAACCTCCGAGGCTTCCGTTGCCGATGCGGAAATCAACCTCAAGTTCACGACGATTGATGCCCCCATCTCCGGGCTTGCCGGACTTGCCCAGCCATCTATCGGAGACCTTCTTTCTCCCACATCGTCCGAGGCCCTGACCACCATTTCCTCCATTGATCCGATCCGAGTAGACTACTCCATCAGTGAAAATCAACTTCTCGACGCGTTCGAAAAAAACGGCATTGATCCCGAAAAGGAAAAATTCCAAGTCATTCTCGCAAACGGCAAACCCTATTCCGAACTGGGCACTCCTGTAGCCGTTGACCGCAACGTAAGCCGCCAAACCGGCACCATTAATATTGTCGGCCAGATTCCCAACCCGAAGCACGAACTTCGTCCCGGCATGTTCGTACGTATCAGAGCTGTTGTCAAAGTCATTAAAAACGCTACACTCGTCCCTCCGCGCTCCATCATGAAAGTGCAAAGCATGAGCTTTATTCTCGGCATAGGCAAGGACAACATCCCGTTCATCTTCCCCGTCAAACCGGGACCGGTCGTTGATCACCTTCAAGTCGTCGAACCGCTCAAGGGAGAATTCCCGCCCAAAATGTCTGTTGTTGTCGAAGGGGTTCTCCAAGCGGCATCGCGCCAGGGCAAAGCCCCCGTCAACCCAGTTCCCTACGTTTTCCAGGAATCCCAGCCCATCATCAATTCCAAGGCCGTCTCCGACTTCGACGACAAGGGCAAATTAAAAACGCCTGGACAACAACCCGTCTCCGGTAATAAGGAAACCAAATAACCGGCCTTTTCTCCTTAGCAGCTTGTACCCGTTCAGCCTCTCAACCTGACGCAAGCTTCAGAAATATTCCACATCTCTACCTGCATGTAACACATGTCCAAGTTCTTCATCAAACACCCCATTATCGCCATGGTGATCTCTATCATCATGGTGATCATCGGTTCCCTCTCCATGATGTCACTGCCCATTGAGCAGTATCCGAACATCGTCCCCCCTAACATCAGTCTTCAAGCAACCTACCCGGGAGCCGATGCCCAGACTGTCACGGACTCCGTTGCGACACCCATTGAAATGCAAATGTCCGGTGTAGACAACATGGAATACATGCAGTCCACCAATTCCAATAACGGCATTTGCAAAATGTCCATTGTTTTCAAGGTCGGCACCGACCCGAACATGGACCAGACGCTCACCTACATGCGTTACGCCCAATCCACTGCCCAGCTTCCCGGTGAAGTTTCGCAGATGGGCGTCACTCTCACCAAGTCGGCCTCCGCCCCGTTATGCCTGGTGTCCCTCTATTCTCCAGACAACTCGCTCGACTCCGTGTTCCTTTCCAACTACGCCTACGTCAGCCTTGTCGACCCGATCAAGCGTCTGCCCGGCGTCGGCGATGTTCAGGTCTTTGGCGCCGGTCGTTATGCCATGCGTATCTGGCTGGACACCAAGCACATGTCCTCGCTCAACATTTCTATTGATGAAATTAAGGCAGCCATCGCCGCCCAGAATACCGTCAATCCCAGTGGCCAGGTAGGAGCCGAACCCGCAGCCCCCGGACAAGACTTTACCTATACGATCCGCACGGCCGGCCGCTTGTCTACTGTTGAAGAATTCGGCGATATCGTCATCCGTGCCGTCGACGGCAAATTCGTCTACCTCAAGGATGTCGCCCGCATCGAACTGGGATCGCAGACCTACGCCGTCAATGCCCGCTACAACGGCTCTCCTACAGGGGCTATTGCTATTTACCAGACCCCCGGTTCCAACGCAATCGACACCGTTGACGCCATCAACAAAATGATGAAGGATTATTCCCGCAGTTTCCCGTCGGGACTTTCCTACAAAATGACGATGGATACGACGCAGGCAGTCCGTTCTTCCATCGAAGAAATCGAACACACACTCGTCGAAGCACTCTTGCTCGTTGTCTTCGTCGTCTTTATCTTCTTGCAAGGCTGGCGCGCTACATTGATTCCCGCCATTGCCGTACCTGTCTCCATCATCGGTACCTTCGCCGTCTTCCCCCTACTCGGTTTCACTCTGAATACCATCTGCCTCATGGGGATGGTACTGGCCATCGGCCTCGTCGTTGACGATGCCATCGTCGTCGTCGAAGCCGTCGAAGCCCACATGGAGCGAGGTCTCACGCCGCGCCAGGCAGCCTTTGCCGCCATGGAAGAAGTATCCGGTCCCGTCATTGCCATCGCTCTGGTTCTGGCCGCCGTGTTCCTGCCCTCTCTGTTGCTTCCAGGCATCACGGGAACTCTGTTCCAGCAGTTTGCCGTTACCATCGCCATCTCGATGCTCATTTCGGCATTCAATGCCCTCACACTATCTCCGGCGCTTTCAGCCATCCTTCTGAAATCGAAGAATGAAACGCACAGCCTGCTCACGCCCTTCTACAACGTTTTCAACGCATCTTACGAAGCAACGGCACGCGGTTATACCGGGATCTGCCGCTTCCTGACGCGCAGGCTCTATATCTCCATCCCCTTGCTGGCGATCATTTCTTTCATGATCATCCCCGTCGCCAACAAAATTCCCGGAGGTTTCCTCCCGGAAGAAGACCAGGGCTATCTCTTCTGCGGTGTCCAGCTACCCGATGCCTCCTCCATGCAGCGTACGCGCGACGCCATTTCCGACATGGAAAAAATCATCCTCGACAACAACTGCGTCGATGCAGTGGTAAGCGTCATCGGTTTCAACATGATCACCGGAGTGCAAAGTACCAACTGCGGATTCTTCTTCGTCACTCTCAAGCCCTGGTCCGAACGCACCGCTCCGGGACAAAGTGCCAAAGATCTTACGGCACACTTCAACGTAGCATTCGGTCAAAAGGTAACGCAAGGCATGGCCTATTGTTTTGCCCCACCGGCTATTCCTGGCGTAGGTTCCTCCGGTGGTGTGACTTTTGTTCTGCAAGACCGTGCCGGTAACGGTATCCAATATCTGGATGAACAATCCAAGGTATTCACTGCCGAGGCCGCCAAGAGACCGGAAATCGCCAGCATACGCTCTACCCTGATGCCGGCTGTTCCACAAATCCGTGTCAAACTGGACGTGGACAAATGCTATTCCCAGGGAGTTAACGTCAAGGAAGCCAATAGTATCCTCCAGGCCTACATGGGTTCCCTGTTCATTAACTATATTACCTTGTATGGTCAGCAGTGGCAGGTGTATATCCAGGCACAGGCGGATGACCGTTCGGACATCAACCAGTTGGACAATTTCTACATCCGCAACAAGGATGGCGAAGCCGTCCCCATGTCCTCTCTTATTTCCAAGGAAAACATCACAGGTCCCGAATTCGTCTTCCGGTTCAATCTGTACAATTCCGCCCAGTTCCAGGTATCCGCTCAAAAGGGATATTCCTCAGCTCAGGCCATGGACGCCTTGGAAGAAGTCTTTCACCAATACATGCCCAACGACATGGGCTATGACTACAGCGGCATGAGTTTCCAGGAAAACCAAGTTCGCACCGGTATCACCATCACGGAAATCTTCCTCCTTTCATCGGTCTTCGTGTTCCTCATCCTGGCCGCTTTGTATGAACGCTGGTCACTTCCTCTGAGTATCTTCATGACCGTCCCGATCGCAGCCCTGGGAGCCTTCCTCGGTCTTTACATTTTCAAGTTTGAGCTGAACCTGTATGCCCAGATCGGCCTGATCATGCTCATCGGCCTCGCAGCCAAGAATGCTATTCTGATCGTCGAATTTGCCGTCATTGAGATTGAACGCGGCAAAGACCTCATCGAAGCCACGCTCTCCGCCGCCAGAATTCGTCTGCGCCCGATTCTCATGACCTCATTCGCCTTCATCCTCGGTTGCGTACCGCTGGCTCTGGCCTCCGGTTCCGGCGCCTATTCCCGCAATGTCATCGGCATCGTCGTCATCGCGGGAATGACGATGGCCACCTTTGTCGGCGTCTTCCTGATTCCATGCAGCTTCTACTTCATCATGCGCCTCTTCCGCGTCAAGATTGCCGCCAAGCACGATGGAGAAGACCCTGATGAAACGATCGCCATGAAATACCTGCAAGAAGGACATCCCCACTAAACTCTGGCTGTCCCCTCCCCGACAATACCTATTGATATCTATCTTTATTTATGAAAGCCCATAATATATGCCCCATAATCACATTCGCCGTATCGGCCTTGGGCCTCACCTCGTGCATGTTCGGTCCGGACTATAAGCGTCCGGACACCGATGTCCCGGTCGCCTTCCGAGGCGCCTTTGCCACGGATGCCTCCATCGCCGACCTTCCCTGGTGGAAAGTGTTCAAGAACAAGGAACTCCAAAACCTACTGTCCGAAACCTACGCCAACAACCACGACCTGCGTTCCATGATCGCCAACGTGGAAAAAGCGCGCCAGTACGTCACCATCGCCAACGCCCCCCTCTTCCCCTGGGCCAACTATGGAGCCAATGTATCCAAAGGGCAGAATTACAATTCCGGCAGCATCTACAACAGTGGTAATATGACCACCAACCCCGCCGCCATCCAGGCCGGGATCTCGTGGGAACTTGACCTCTGGGGCAAAACCCGCCGCAGCACGGAAGCCGCCGTTGCTGAATACCTCGCTTCCGAGGAAGGTCAACGGGCTCTCATGCTCTCCCTCCTCAGCCAAGTCGCAGACGGCTACCTTTCCCTCCTTCAGCTGGATGAACAACTCTCCATTATGAAGGACTCCGTCTCATCCTACACGGAATCCTACAGACTCTTCAAAGAACAGATGCAGGGTGAAGTTGGCGACGTTCTCCAGGTATCCTCGGCCGAAGCCGCCCTTTCCGCCGCCAAAGCTCAGATCCCGCTGCTGGAATCTCAAATCGCCAGCCTCGAAAATACATTGAGCGCCATAGCGGGCCGCGTTCCCGGCAAAATCAGCCGATCCGGAGATCTTGTTTCCATTGCCAATGCCGTCAAGATCCCTGCCGGAATTCCCGCTCAGATTCTGAACCGCCGTCCCGACATCCGCCAAAAAGAACAAATGCTCCGTGCCGCCAACGCCCGGGTAGGAGTCGCCATTGCCAACTACTTCCCCAGCATCTCGTTGACAGCTGCCGCCGGCACCGCGACTTCCGACCTCCGCAACGTAGCCTACCGCACCCGCGGCAACGGCTGGGGCATTACGCCCTCCGTCACCGGCCCCATCTTCCAGGGAGGAACTCTCCGTGCCTCGGAAAAAGCAGCCAAGGCTGATTACGAAGCAGCCAAAAACGACTACGAACAAACCGTTCTCAACGCTCTTGCCGAAGTCTCCAGCACTCTTGTCTCCCGGACCAAGTTGAATGAAGTCAACATCCAACAGGACAACGCTGTCAAAGCCTACCTTACCTCCATGAACGCTGCCATGGACCGTTACAAAACCGGTCTGTCCGACTATTTCGAAGTATTGTATGCCCAGCAGAACCTCTTCCCGGCCCAAGTCAGCCGTTCCCAGTACCGTTATCAGTACGCCAGTTCCCTCGTGAAACTCTACGTTGCCCTCGGCGGAGGCTGGAACATGACGAACCAGCAAATGATGAAGGGCAAATAATCAAAAACTCCCATCCATCAATTTCCCAAAACCGCTTCTCCTGTCACATTAGGGGAAGCGGTTTTTATGTTCTTTACCGTATTCCACCCCGCCTCAAACATGATTTCCGGCAGATCCACAAAATACAGAAAATCTAGACAGAAACCGGCATCTTCTCCGCTTATTAATAGAAATGATGCGACGGTTCAAAAGCCATGAGCTCGTGTATGAGAAATTCTACCTGCTTTTTCTCATTCCCTGCCTGAGCATTACCGTCTCATGTTCGCTCCCCCCCGTCAGACAGACAGCTCCGGAGCCACAATGGCTCCAGTCGTGGAAATCTACTTGGAAAAACAAATCCGCAGCAGATGGCAAACCCATCCCTCCTGATCCGGCTTCATACTCTAGCGCCATATACATTCCTCCCCAAAAAGATTCGTCTCCACCTCTCGTCCTCCCTATGTATTCCAACCCTGACTTCTGCCCTCATCGCAATTGTAATCGTCACCATCGAAGCAAAAAAGGCCATGATATCTATCATCCGCCCGACCACTGTTTCCGCAAATAAAAACATCTTTCGGGGATTGATTCAAACGGGCATCTTGCTAACATCTCCCCCATGAAAATGATGCGTCCGCACCGTCCTTCCGTCGATGAACTTGTCCAAGGTGTCCTGCAAGGCAACCGCGCCATGCTGGGACGTGCTATCACCCTGATTGAAAGCAATGCGGAAAAAGACCAGCATACCTCCCGCGAACTCATTGAAAAACTCCTTCCCCATTCAGGCAAAGCCATCCGCGTCGGCATTACCGGCGTACCGGGCGCCGGGAAATCATCTTTCATCGAAGCCTTCGGGACCTCCCTTTGCCGTCACGGATTCAAAGTAGCCGTCCTCGCCATCGACCCCTCCTCGTCCCTCTCCAAAGGTTCTATCATGGGAGATAAAACTCGCATGGAAGAACTCTCCGGCGAAGCCAACGCCTTCATCCGCCCTTCTCCCTCCGGAGGAACCCTCGGTGGCGTCGCCCGTAAATCCCGTGAAACCATGATCGCCTGCGAAGCCGCCGGCTTCGATATCATTCTGATCGAAACCGTCGGAGTCGGTCAATCCGAAACCACGGTCCGTTCCATGGTGGACATTTTCCTTCTTCTCCTGATCACCGGTGCCGGAGACGACCTTCAGGGTATCAAGCGCGGCATCATGGAGCTGGCCGACCTACTCATCGTCACTAAAGACGACGGCGACAACCGCCATCGCGCTGCAGCCCACTGCCAGGAACTCAAAATGGTTCTCCATTACCTCCAATCTCCCACTCCCGGCTGGCAACCCAACGTCCTTACCTGCTCCTCCCTGGAAAACCGCGGCCTGGATACTATCGAATCCCAAATCATCAAATTCCGAGACACTCTCGAAGAATCCGGTTACTGGTTCAAGCGACGCCGCCAGCAAGCCCTCCAGTGGGTCCATACACTCGTTCACGAGGCTCTTCTGGATTCTTTTGCCAAACACCCGGCCGTCGCCGACCATGCCCAACAAGTAGAAGACAAAGTTGCCAGTGGAAAAATGGATCCCGTTTCCGCAGCGCAAACTCTCATCTCCTACTTCACTTATCCCCTGCCCAACCAACACAAGTCATAACTTCTCCTCCAAAAAGAACATCTTTTTACTGGACAAAATATCCCAGTCAACCTAGAATCTTGCACCCCAATTCAACGAGCTGTAGCGCAGGCTGGTAGCGCGCTTCGTTCGGGACGAAGAGGTCGCAGGTTCGAATCCTGTCAGCTCGACCATTTCAAAAGCCCTGCAAGTCAATCACTTGCAGGGCTTTTTGTGGGTGTGAAAAGCTATTTTCCTTTCGTGCCTTTTGTGTCTCAAGATGATGTTTCTGGCACCTTTTTCCTTTTCACATACTGTATTCTGCCGTATTATATTTTTTCGCTTTTGTTAGTCGTGCCTGCCGGTAATCTACTTTAGATTGATCGTTTCTTTTTTGTCTTTGACAATAATTTCAAATTCACCCGGTTCCAGCACTCGTCGTCCATCGGAATTGGCGAAACTCAAGTCTCGCGCAGGATCCACGGTAAAGGAAACGGTTTTAGATTCACCCGCCTGCAATTCGACCTTCTGAAAAGCTATCAGGCGTTTCATCGGCTGCGATACTGAAGCCACTTTGTCATGAATGTACAAGAAAACAGTTTCTTTGCCGGCCCGGGAACCGGTATTTTTGATATCGATATTCACAGTCAGAGGCGTACTGGATGTCAATTCCCTGGCACTCAGCCCAAGGGGGCCGTATTCGAATGTAGTGTAGCTGATACCGTCTCCGAACCAATACATCGGCTCCGTGGAAATATCCTGATACTTACCCTGATAAGGCCTGGCTCGGTTCCGCATATTGTAGTACACCGGGATCTGGCCTTCCGTACGAGGGAAGGTAATGGCGAGCCTGCCGGAGGGGTTTTCCCGACCGGTAAGGAGATCAGCCACAGCAGGTCCGGCTTCTGTACCGGGATGCCAGGTTACAAGAATAGATGACACTCGAGGTTCAATCGTATGCAGGGAAATTGGTCTTCCCGTCGCCAGCAGAAGGACAATCGGCTTCTTCAACTCGACCAGACGGGCAAACAACTTTTGTTGAGGAGAAGTCAAGGAAATGGTCGAACGGCTGGCATTCTCTCCATTCATGGTAGAGGTTTCCCCTAGGCAGAGGAGGATAACTTCCGATTGCTCTGCAGCCTGTACGGCTTCCTGAAGCTCCTCGTCGGAACCTTCATTCACGCCGCAACCCTTCGCATAATGGAGATTGACAGAGGATGGTAACACTTTGCGAAGTCCCTCTTCGATATCCGTCACATTCCTAGCCTCTCCACGACCGCGCCAACTTCCGATCAAGGAATCCTTGTCTTTGGCCAAAGGGCCGACCAGGGCGATGTTCTTGAGATCGGGAGATAGAGGCAAAAGGTTGTCTTTGTTTTTGAGAAGCACCATGGATTCCACAGCCATCTGGCGCGCCAAAGCCTTGTATCCGGGCAAAAGCAACCGTTCGGCTGCAGGCTTGACCTCCACGTAGGGATGTTCGAAAAGCCCTAACTCAAATTTAACGCGTAAGACATTCCGCACAGCATCGTCCACGAATTTGGGATCCAGATCCCCGCTTTTTACAAGGGAAGGAATGGATCTCCTGTAAAATCCATCCACCATTTCCATATCGAGCCCGGCTTCAAGAGCTTTTTTGACACAGTCGTCCGCATTGGCCGCATAACCCTGGTTCATCAGTTGGCGAACGGAGCTCCAGTCCGACACGACAAAACCGGTGAATCCCCATTTGTTACGCAATACTTCCTTGAGGGTATAGGGATTAGCCGAAGCCGGCACCCCACAAATGTCATTGAAAGCTCCCATCAGAGTCCTGGCTCCGGCTTGAACGCCGGCTTCGTAAGGAGGCAGGTATGTCTCCCAGAGAGCCTGACGGGAAATATCCGTATAAGAATAATCCCGTCCGCCTTCCGACACGCCGTACCCGACAAAATGCTTCAAACAAGCAGCAATTCTATACGGTATAGTCTCTCCCTGGTACCCCTTGACAGCGGCAGCGGCAAATACTCCCGTAGCATAAGGATCTTCTCCGTAACCTTCCACAACGCGCCCCCAACGGGGATCACGTCCGATGTCGATCATCGGTGAAAATGTCCAGTCGATGCCTGATGCCTTGCTCTCTTTGGCAGCAACAACACAACTTTCGCGCACCAATTCCGGATTCCAGGAACAAGCCTGGGCCAGTGGCACGGGGAAAATGGTCTTATACCCATGAATCACATCATAGCCAAAGATCATGGGAATCCCCAATCGGCTCTTTTCCACAATAAACTTCTGATAGGCGTTACGCTTTTCCGGATCTTCCAGCGCACAAATCATCGAGCCTATCCGCGGGTCATCCTGAGCCTTTCCTCCCACGAGATTATTGACATTGTAATCCTGTCCGAGAACACCCTGGCTAAGCTGCAAGGCTTTTTCTTCCAATGTCATCTGACTCAACAAGGATTCAACCCTCTCTTCAAGAGGCAGCGCCGGATTTTTGTAGTCATCGGCAACAGGAGTTTCCTGGGCGCCACCTCCCATACTACATGCTAGAAAAATGAGACAGGAGGATATTCTATAGAGATTTTTTCGTTTCATAAGCTACTTATCCGATCAATTCAACAAGGTACCAAACATCTGCGATGTTACAAGTACGCAGAAGGAAAGAAAAAACTTACGAGGTTTTTCCAATCCGGGGACAAAGAAAAGAAAGATCTCAAAAAATCAATTCGTGTGAAACAACCACGCCCATACCGGAGTATATAATTATGTTATTCTTTTTCTTATAATATCATGAAGCCCACGCTCTACACACTTGGATTACTGGCTATTACAGCAGTTACTTATCTCATCTCCGAATCCGCCGAAGGTTCCGACCTCTCGCCGGATTCTCCCGTTTTTGCTCCCGCCACCAAAAATGCCATTCACACAGACCGAGACAAACCCGCTGGTACATGGAACTGGGCCGACGCCGCCAAAATGGAGATGCCTAACGGCTTCCCCACAGCACAAAATAAATGGAAATCCGGGAAGGACGACACTCAAAGAGCCTCCCTCCAGTCCTTGTGTAAATCATGGCACAAGGCAGATCCCTCCTCCCTTTCGGCCTGCCCGGCTGCAGCCGACTACCCCGGATTGCCCGGGGAAAAAGACGTCAAGCTCGTCACTCGTACAATCACAGTCGATCCCTCTTTCGCCGGTTGGCACAGTACAGGGTTGTATGCACCTCCCGGCGGGAAGGTAACTGTCACCTTCCCGGAAAACGTCACTCTTCGCCAGGAAGAAGGCAAACGGAACAAAAACATTTATGATGTTCGCATCGGTTGCCACAAGGATAAACTCGGAGAACGGCACAAGCAATGGAGCCGTCTCCCCGACATCACCGTTTCCAAACCCGTCACCGGTACCACGACGGAAATTACAAACCCCATGGGAGGCCTTATCTACGTCTGCGTCAACGGCAACCAGCATGAAACCCAGCCCTTTGACGTCACCATATCCCCTGCCGTTCCCAGCCCGATTTTCATCCTGGGTAAAACCTCCACCGACGACTGGAAACAGCAACTAGCCACCACCACCGCTCCCTGGGGAGAAATCCAGACACCGAGACTGACTGTCACCCTCGCCATCGACCAACTGAAGCAATGTCCGGACATACAGTCCATCGCCGCTTGCCTCCAGAAAAACATGGCTCTGGAAGACTGGTTGATCGCCTGGGACAAATTCCCCAACAAATTAAAATCACCCATGCGTATTGTTGTAGACCGGCAAATTTCCGCCGGGTCCGGTCACTCAGGCTACCCGGCCATGGGCTTGTTCGGCTGGGGAAAACCCATCGCTACCGGCTCCCTCCTCACACATGGAAGCTGGGGATTCTGGCATGAATTGGGACACAACCATCAAACGCCTCCCTTCCGCCTCGACGGCTTGGGCGAAGTCACAGTCAATCTCTTTTCCCTGATCTGCCAGGTTCAAGGTATCGGACTGGATTTTTCCAATGCCTGGGGAGGACTCAAATCCAAATCCCTTGCCCAGAAACTGAATGCCTACTTCACCGGAACGGAAACATACCACGAAAACCGGGATCATTCCCTGCGCCTCGCTTTCTTTGCCGACCTCATGAAAGGCATCGGCTTCAAACCTTTCCGCGCAGCTGCCATCGCCTACCACGCAAACCCGTACGATGCCAAAAAGACATCCAACGACGCCAAATGGGACTGGCTCATGGTCGAACTTTCCAAAGGTGCCGGTAAAAACCTCGCCAAATATTTCGAAACCTGGCGCATTCCCGTCTCTCCGGAAGCCAAAGCGGAGGTCAAAAAGCTGCCTACCTGGATGCCCTCTCAAGACTATCCGGCCTGTTACATTTCGGCACAATAATACTCCCCTATCACATCACTTGCTTTTTCATTCCGGGGCTGTCCTTCATTTTGAAGGGCTGCCCAGGAATGCAGCAAGGAGATCGGAGATCAGGCATTCTTTTTAGCGGTTTCGAGACGCTGTTCCGCTTTTTTGATGATTTTTTCACCTTTCCGGTCATCGCCCGCTTCAATAAAGAAATTACCCAGTTTTTTCTGAAGCCGGACTTCCTGGGAGATTTTGAAATAATCCCCACCCGTTTCCACCTTGGAGCGGTAGATGCGTTCCATGGAGCTGAGGGCCTGGTTCGTATATTTGGGGTTGTCTTTAGCGAAGCCCCAATACATGTCCATCACGGAAGAAAGGGTATCAAGTTTGCCGCTATAATCACGCAAAGCTTTCTTGAACAATGTATTGACTTCATCGTTCTTCTCGCCCTCAAGCAGATGATCCACTTGACGACGGAGAGATTGAACGGAAAGGTCGGCACGGCCATCCTTGGTGGAACGATCAAGCTGGCGGCGTTCACGGGCAAGAGCCTTGGCCGTGTCACTGCTATCCTGGAAGGGACGGACGAATTCTTCGTCAATCTCTTCCGCAAGGGAAAGGAAATCAGGCCTGTTCTTGAACTTTTTCCGGATGCTGTCGGACATTTCCTTCCACTGCTCAGTGGTTGGCTTGGGCTCCTTATTCTTCATGAAGTCGATTGACATTTCCCAAGGCAAGGGGTGGGTCGAAGCGATTTCACGGGCGCGAGCAAGCAGTTTCCATGCTGCATCATCAAGTCCAAAATCCTTGAGGAGATTGGACATGGTGAGCAAGTCACGCATCTGCGTATTACGTGATCCGCTTGTTTTAGGGTCGGAACGCATGGCAAACAGGGATTCGTGAACGCGCTTGCCTGTCTGAGGATCCGATGTCATTCCGGACGTATATCCATAACCGCCCGCACTCTGCCAATGGGTAGCTGAATCCATGTAGACAAACCACGCATGCGGGCCACGGTTTCCGTCGCCGGTGACGTAGGCTGCCGGAATACCGTTGCAGCGGGCAGTATTGACTGCGAAATAGCCCTGGTCGCGGCAGACCCCGCCTTCTTTCAGGATTTCCTTCAGGGTATACTCCTTGTACGGGTTTTTGTTCTGGGTAGCCCGCTCCATCAGGTAGTGTACCATGGGATAGGCAGAACTCCATTTCTTGCGGGAAAGGTGAACATTTTTCTGAGCCCATTCCATTTCCGAGTACGGAAGACGGACATTGACCACATAAATCAGGTCTGAAGGTTCCATTTTTGTAATATCCGTCTTCAACTTGCCCGCTTCGGCACTGGCACAGAATCGATCGTACACCTGGACAATATCCATCGGCGTCTGTCCGATAGTCTGGCATCCTCCCAATTGATCCTCCCTCACAATGCTGCATGCAATCGCCAAAGGCTGGTATTTGGCTCTCCATTCCGGAGAACTCTTCTTCCAAAGAACATGCCAGGTTCTCAAATAGCGTTCCCAGTCACTGCCCGTTTCGGAACCGGTGGCAGCACGGCTAAGATTGATCAGGGAATTGTCCTTGTTGGTCAGGATGTATTTCAGAAAAGAATCCCCACCTTCGACCGCTTCATTCAATTCGACAAGAGTCTCCTCCGGAAGGGTTTTAATCAGGTTATAGATGGCAACGGCCTGTGGCATCAATGGACTTTCGGAATAAACCTCCATATTAAATTCTTTCATACGCGTTACGCGCGCCAGAAGATCTTTGATATTTTTTTCCAAAAACGCTTTGAAGAGATTCCACTCATTCGTATCGCAAGCCACATTCAGGACCTCGTTCATGCGATCCATATTCCCCTTCTTTCCGGCAGCTATTCCGGACAACGCCACCGATTTGTCAAAAACGGCGACACGGGGATCTTTTTTATCTTGATCGACCGGAGTCACCTCCACTTTGGAAGGTTTATGCTCTCCGGCCCGACGTCGGGCTTCGGCAAGGCGGCGAGCCTCCTCTTCACGCAGCCAGGCTTCATGGGCCAGACGTATGCTTTCATCAACGTTTTTCCAAAGCTCCATGTTCTGCTGCTGCAAATTAGCTATGATCTTAAGGGCAGCTTCACGAGCTTCTTTTTCCCGGGCCAGACGTTCGCGGTCAAGCATCGCTATGCGGGCCTTCTCTGCACGCTCCATATAAATATAATAACTGATACCGGCGACGGCAACCACCAGTATCAGCAAAAGCCAGCCAACGGCAGAACCTCGGCGCAGAGAGCGAGAAATTAAACTAAGTTTCATGAAAAGAAAAATAATCGACAGTTTACTATGTCTCCATCCTGCAAAGATGGAACTACATGTCAATGAGAATCCACTTTTTACTTCCGTGCAAGACGTTCTTCAACATCGGGCAAACGCACCGGACCATCTCCCCCGCACCGGGAATCGATATCCTCCAATTCCTGCAGCAAATCGGAAACGAGTTTCCTGGGAACGACACCACCTGCCGACGAACAAAAATGCGATCGGCATGCCAAAGGACGGTGGGCGTAAATCCTGCACAAACTCGTCACCGGATCCAGAAAAGGGCATGCCCCATCCCCGGGCAGTTCAATACGGACACGCCCTGTGGCACGCCACGCCTTCCAGGCGACCCATGCCTCACCCAACGTCACATGGGGCACTTCCCCGGTTTCACGGAAACGGCAACAGCCGGCTCTTCCTCCGCATCCCTCGCTGCATGTCCGCATCACCTGCCCGACCCGGAATGAGCATTCTTCTAAAATTTCCCTGACACGCGCCAGAATCTCCGCCGGAGGCTCCAATTCCCTCCGGAGTCTGCGCCCGTTTTTCCCATGGTTTCCACCGCCCTTCATGCACCTTGCCGAAGCCAGATCAAAAAAATGCGAAATCCCCGGACCAGAAAACATCCGGGGATCCCGCCTTGAAAGTTCAATCGCGTTACTTGGTCAGGCCGTCCACCTTTGCCTGGTTCCAATAAGCGTATTCGGAACGGTTAAAGTCCACGTATTCCGGGGAAATATCAGAGGTGTAAACCGTATAGGAGGCATCTCCCTGGTTCAGATTGATCACAATCGAGAATTCAGGCACGGATACGGCCTCCCGTAAATCGTCGGACGGAGTATTCGTCTGCAAGCCGCCCCGGCAGGCAGGAAGCCCGGCAATATCAATATCGATCAGTTCCTCGCGGACACGCGCACGGGAATACCCCACTGCGTGGATAATACGCCCCCAGTTCGGGTCATTCCCATTCCACGACGATTTCACGAGGAAAGACTTGCATACGGTTTCCGCCACCATTTTCGCTTCCGAGAAATTACGGGCGCCGGTTATTTGTACCGTCACAAATTTCGTCACCCGTTCACCGTCACGCACCACCTTTTTGGCAAGTTCAAGCATCACCGCAGTCAAAGCTTCATGAAAGGTTCTGATGTCCTCTTCCGATTCAATACTGACACCGGACGCACCATTGGCGAGAACCAGCACCGTATCATTCGTACTCATGTCGCCGTCAATCGTAATGCGGTTGAATGTCTGCTCTACGGCATCATGCGTGCATTTGTCCAACACCTGGCGGCTTACTCCGGCATCCGTCGTTATAAAGCAAAGCATTGTCGCCATGCAGGGGGAAATCATGCCGGCGCCCTTGCAACAGGCGCCGATGCGGACAGGTTTGCCGCCGATCATCATTTCAATGGCAACAATCTTGTTGCACGTATCGCTCGTAATGATGGCATTGGCCACATCCTCCCCCTTGTCGCAGGCAAGGCCGGCTGCCAATTCGGACATCCTGGGTTCAATACGCACCATCGGCATCGGAAGACCGATCACCCCCGTCGAACAGACCCCTATTTCAGAGGATTTCAACCCCAGTTCCCTGGCTATCAGCTTACATTCGCGCCGGGCCACTTCCACACCTTCTACTCCGGTACATGCGTTCGCATTGCCGCTGTTGGCCACGATCGCCTGCAAATTGCTGCGGCGCAAATGAGCCTGAGTCACCTTCACGCAAGCCGCTTTCACGCGGTTTGTCGTAAATGTGCCGGAAGATACACAGGGTTTGTCGGAATAAATCAACGCAAGATCAAGCCGGGTCGCAGTCGGCTTCTTAATGCCGCAGCTCACAGCACTGCCAAGGAATCCCTGAGGCGCACAAACGCCACCCTGTACCTGTTTGTAGGAAGTGATATCCATGTTCGTAGAATAAACGTACGCGCAAATCATGAAGCCGAACCGCACATTTGAAAAGCCCCAAACGCGCGATTCGGAAAAAATAACTCAGCCCTCTCCAATCCTCCGGCCTTACAAAAGGATCAATCCTTCCGTTTCCTTAAAGCCGAACATGATATTGAACGACTGTACCCCCTGCCCTCCAGCCCCTTTCACGACATTGTCCTCCGCACTCATGAGAACAACACGACCAGTACGCTCATCCCACGCCCAACCGAGATCTACAAAATTCGTACGGGTTACATTCTTCGTATCCGCCGGACGATTCCTTCCCAACAGACGGACAAACGGAGAAGCATCGTAGGCAGCATGCAAAGCAGACTCCACCTCGTCAAAAGACTTGCCGGCTTTCAGTTTGGCGCTGATCGTCGTACAAATGCCCGTATTGACGGGAACCAGATGAGGCGTAAACGAAATCACGACCTTTTCTCCGGCAGCCCAGGAAAGTTCCTGTTCGATTTCGCTCAAATGGCGGTGTTTCGGCACGCCATAGGCACGCACGCTTTCATTGCATTCGCAGAAAAGGAGATCCACATTCGCCTTGCGCCCGGCACCGCTCACTCCGCTGGAGGAATTCACGACAATACCTTCCAACTCCAGCAATCCCTTCTTCAGCAGAGGAATCAGGGGCAACATGATACTCGTCGGATAACAACCGGCCGACGCCACCAGACGAGCTCCGGCAATTTCGTCCTTCCTCCACTCCGGCAACCCGAATACGGCCTCCTTCATCAAGGGGACATCCGGATGACTGGTTCCGTAATATTCTTCATATGTCTCGGGATCCCTCAACCGGAAATCCGCACTAAGATCCACGACGCGAATGCCTTTTTCCACCAATCCGCGCGCATAGGTTACTGACACGCCATGAGGAAGAGCCAGGAAGGCCATCTCGGCCCCGGTTCCGGCAATGGCATCTACATCAGAATCCGTAAAAAGAAGATCGGCTCCCGAAACTTTTCTGAACCGAGGAAAAATCTCCCACAGCGGCTTCCCGGCATACTGCCGGGACGTTGCACAAACCAGTTGAACGCCAGCATGGTTCAAAAGAATCCGCAATAATTCCTGCCCCGTGTAACCACTAGCTCCAACGACTGCTACTTGTACTTGCTTCATGACGGAAAAGTCTGTGCCATGAAAAAAGTCTCTTGCCAATACCAAATTTTTACTATATACACGTCCCCGCCCTCACGAGCCGCTCTAAATAAGATGCTCATGAAATGCCAAAACGGGTTGTAGCGCAGTCTGGTAGCGCACCTGCATGGGGTGCAGGGGGTCGCAGGTTCGAATCCTGTCAACCCGACCATTTTAACCGCCGTAAGTTCAATAACTTACGGCGGTTTTTTTGATTCAACGGTGCTCTATTCCCGCCGTCAGGAAATCCCGCGGCCGGATCAAGGTCTGGAGAGGGCCGTTCTCCATTTCTTTGTCAGATGCGTTGTAATGGCAAAAGGCCAACCCTTCCGGATCGGCAATTACGCACCGCGTACCTCGTTTCATCTTCCAGTACCAATGAATGTCCGCTGCCTTGATGTCGCACAGACGTACTAAATTCTTCTCTCCGCCGTCCGACATCGGCAGGTGAGTCATGTCACGGCGAATGTCGCGCGGACCGTCCTTGCTCCATCTCTGACGGAATTTCCAGGCTTTCAGCATGATCCGGGACACGTCAGGCGTTTTTGCCTCCACCTGTTCCAGAATGGTACCGACACTCGTTCCCGGCCGACAGTAGAGGTATTCGTCCATGTCCAGGAACGCACACCAGTCCAGTTCCTTCTCCCAGCGACGGATGAAGTCTTCATAGGCCTCCACCTGGCCATGAATGATCTGTCCCGTCTCCGTATCTCTCGGCTGCCACGGCATGATGCGCACCCGTTCCCTGCCGTACCGGGCCGACAAACCATCAAGCTTACTTTTAATATCCTCGTCACTCAAATGTGCCGTCAGCCTTCCGTATTCCTCCCCCCGCTTGCTTGTTCCGCTACGCTGTAAACGCCCTGCCCGGAAGACGGAATCAACCCTGCGGCTGCCAGTGCTGCCCGTGTTGTCATAAATCACGACGCGGAAGGCTCCGGCTCGCAGGTGGAACTCAATCCAGTCGCGCAGCCAATAGTAGGATTCCCTGGGCAAGGCCACCGCACACACTCCCCAGCGCACCGGAGGAGCGGCCAAAGCCATCTCCACCAAGTCAAGGGATTCCTGCCTCCTGCCGGGATTATCGGCACCCTTCCTACGCAGAACAGCGGTATGGTACAGGCGGTAGGAACCCTCCTCCTTGTCTCGGATGAATTGTTCCCTTCCCCATCGCTCCCATTGCAGGACAAGCTCCCGTTCCGTGAAGCGCAGGACAGTTGCCTTTTCCGGGAGTTTCACGCGGCAGCCGTTTATGCCCAGAATGCGGAAGCAGTCCGTCCAGTACGGATGTTCCAGTTCCACCAGGTACTCGGCACTGGCCGGATCATCCGTCATGGCCTCATGCAGGCTTTCCTCCATTTCCACCAGGGGATTGTTCAGGCTGACAGCTGGAGAGGGACATAGCAGGAAAGAAGTTTCCTGTTCCATGCTAGAGAGATTCTCACCTCCGTAATAGCTGACCATCTGCATCATCAGGGAATCGGCATCGTGTCCATAAGCTCCGTGTTTTGGATCCCGCCGGTCAGGGTAAAGCCCGGCAAGCTGCGCCGGGTTTCGTTCGCACTCCATCAGGTATTCCGCCGCTTCCCTAGTCAACGTGTAGAAAAGAGGGTTGGCAGGTTTGGCGGGAGGTTCCGCGTACTGGACGCCGTTGCGCGTCGTCAACATGCGGCACTCCCCCTGCTCATAGGAACAATGATGCGGAGAAAGCCGGGCATGCAATCGGTTGATGCGTTCCAAAAATCCCGAAGAACACAGAAGCTCTTCTCTGGGAAAGACAAACAGGTCATACGGTGAAAGTTCCACTCCTCGCACCGTATCAATCAGATCGGAAACCTGGTTCTTGCCCGGATAGTGACGGAGCGTGACGCGCCCTTGTCTAATCCAGTATTCATAGCGCGGCAGGACGAGGGAGGTGAAATTGTCCTCCGTCATTCCCTTGACGGCGACAAAGACATGGCAGTTCCCGTAAGGCTGGACCATAAAGAGGGGGAGCAACCTGTCCAGGTTTTCCAGACGGCGCACAACCAAACAGACAGCGATGAACTTTTTCGGTTCCGCATCATCCAGACGGGAGGCATTCTGCATGGAAGGAAAATCTTCTCCACCCTCCAAAAATTCTCCCGGCATCCGGGACAGCAGACAATGATGGGACTTATTCATCAGCAGAGCAAAAGACCTTTTTTAATCTACTGCTTCTTTTCGAAAAAATCCACCAAGAAAATAAAAAATAAAAAATCTGCAAATAAATCACTTTCAATCTTGACGCAAGAGATTTGAAGATTGATTGTGTAGAGTGACAGGAAGGTTTTTATTCCTGCTTTTCTGTCCTGTGTGTGCTCAAACCATTCATTTTGCGTCCTGTCATGAATACGCCTGTCTCAGATTCCGCCTCTCCGGCCTCCAATCCGGAAAACGCCACCCCCGCCTCCCGTCTGCCCGGGGCGGCCCCCTCGCTCTCCAGCAGCGCTGCTCCGGTTTCCAGTTCCTCTGCTCTCCCCTCGTCTTCGGCAAGCTCCAGCGCCCCCTTCTCGTCGGCAAGCTCAAGTTCTCCGTCCTCGTCGGCTAGTTCCAGTTCTCCCTCATCTTCGTCAAGCCCTCCCACGTCCTCATCGAGCAGCAGTGTGCCCTCCTCTTCGTCAAGTTCCAGCGTACCATCCTCCTCATCGAGCAGTAGCGTACCATCATCTTCGTCGAGTTCCAGCGTGCCGTCTTCTTCGTCAAGCAGCAGTTCTTCTTCATCTTCTTCGAGCAGCAGTTCCTCCTCTTCCTCCAGCAGCTCCTCTTCGGAGCCTTCTTCCAGTTCGTCCTCCGAGTCCTCCAGCTCCAGCAGCGTTCCGCCGACCAAGGAAAGTGATCCCTGCCAATCCTGTTCTGATCCCTGCGATGATATTTGCAACAACGGGGACGGAGACTACGCCGGGCGCATCGGCTTTGGCGGCACGCCGGACGGCGGCATGTGTGACGGCGCTGTCAATATCACCGGTAATCCCGCTCCTGCTTCCCGCATGCGCAATGCGGCCTCCAGGGCTGGAGACCTCTTTTCCATTGATTCGAGCTACGATTCCCCCATGGGAATGAAGTCCAGCTACGATCCTTCCTCCAACTCGCTCAGCATCAGCCTGACCTCCGGGGGCGTGATGTCCTTTAGGGGCAGCGACGGGTCGGCGACGGCAGACCGTTCCGGGGCTTCGCGGAAGGACTTCTCCCTGGCCCAGTACCTGAATGAGGACATGACGCCATGCACCACCGGCAACGCCTCATTCGCTAAAGTTGTCCAGCCGGACGGCTCTTCCCAGACGTTGAACCTCTCCACTGGCAGCGTCCATTCCATGACCACCAAGACCGGAGCCGTTATCTCGAAACAGTCCTACGATTCCCAGGTTCAGGTTTCCAAAAACAGCCAGGGGGACATCAACAGCATCACCAGTTCCAGGGACGGCATGCTGAGTTTCAGCCGTTCCTCCAACAACCTCACCATCTCCCAATACGGAGTCTCCCAGGTTTCCAGGAATGCTCGCGGAGAAGCCGTCCCGCAGGGAAATCCCGTCAAGATTTATTCCTACGAGTGGAACCCCGTCAAAGGGGCGATGATCATTACAAGCCAGGAAGCGGGCCTCCAGGTCTTTACCAGGGAGCGCCGCGTGGAGGGGAACAAGACCATCATCACCGAAGGCTCGGGTGACGAACGCGTCGTCACCACCTATGAACGCAACATGCTTCCCGGCGAAAAGTGGGAGGAGATCAAGACCGTCCAAAAATTCGGGGCTGCGGCCCCCTCCCTCTGTGAACGCGTCGTAAAGAAGTACACGGACGGCGGATGGCTTATCCTGAGCCGTACGGAAGGCTACGGCACCATGCTGGCACGCACCACCTCCTATACCTATAACGACCAATTCCGCGTCTCCGTCAAGGCCCTGCCGGGCGGCGGCTACACCCGCTACGAATACGACATTCAGGGGCGCGTCATCATGGAGGCTTCCCCCTGGACGGACGGGGATTATGAAAAGGTCGTGCATACCGTCTACGCCGACCAGCGCTTCAATGACTTCCGCCCCTCCATGGAACAAGTCACCCTGATGAACCTGGTAACGGGAGAGGAACAGGAACTCAAGCGCAGCATCTTCACTTACGACGACTCCACGACCGTACAGAGAAAAGTCGTCACCACCTGGATCACCGGGGAGACCAGCCCCGTCACCACCATCACGGAGACCTGGGGAGAAAGCGCCGCCAATGAATACTCCCGCGGGCGTGTCAAGATGGAGCAGGATGCCTCCGGCGTCCAGAAATGCACGTCGTATGAAGACACCTCCCTGCATGGGGCCAAATGGAAGGTCACGGAAGAAACCCGCGTCAACGATGCCGTCGTCCCCGGCCAAAGTGAAAAAACCATCCGCTACCTGGCGGAAGATGAAACCGTCGCCCGTGAGGAAAAATACGTCCATACCGGCCAGGGCTGGAGCCTCATTTCATCCGAGGACTACCAGTACGACGCCCTGAAGCGCCTCATCAAAACGACGAGGGGCAATGGCCGCGTCAGCACGGCGGAATGGGGCTGCTGCGGCCCCCTCCGCCAGGTGGACGAGGACGGGGTGATGCTCTCCTACGCCTACAATACCTCCCGCCAGCTTGTGGAAATCATCCGCTCCGCCACGGACACCAAGCCGGAGTCTATCATTTCCTATACGCGCGATTCCTCCGGGAATATCCTCCACTTGCGGGAGGATGTCGGCTCCATGCAGCGCACCCACTCCAGGACGTACGACATTCTGGGCCGGGTCACGAGTGAAACGGACTACGCGGGCCGCGTGACGACGTGGCTCTACGCGCAATACGGCTTGAAGGAGACGGTCGTCTACCCCTCCGGGGCGCAGGCCACCCTCATCAAGAACAAAGACGGCTCCACGCACAGCTACGCCGCCGTCGGCAGGCGCACCATCGTTTATCACTACGAACCTTCCTCCCACGGGGTGAAGGTGACGCGTAAATTGGAGGACGGCAGGGTTCTGGGTTATGATGAACTTGACGGAGACGGCAAGCTCCTCAATACCTGCGAATCCCCTGTTAACACGATGCTCTCCGACCAGCTCGTCCTCTCGAACCTCTACAACGGGAAAGGCCAGCTCGTCTCCTTCACGGATCGCGGGGTTCTGACGCAGTACCAGTATGACGCCATGGGCAACCGGAGCCGCCAGGTGCTTCCCATGGCTCCGTCTCCCACCCCGCAGAACTCGCGCGTGATTGACTACGCCAACCTTTACGAGGAGCGGGAGGATGGCGTTTACCGGGTGATGACGGAAACCTCCTACAATGAGGCGGGCCTTCCCCTCGTCCGCTCCCGGGCGGAACTGGTCTCTCAATTGAGTTCCACACTGGAAAGCAAGGTGGTCTCCACGGACGTTTTAGGCAACGTGACAACCGAGTGGACGGAATACGGCGCCCCCACGGTCCGCGTCCGGAAGGTTTCTCTTCCCGCCTCTAATATCACGGCTGAAACGTGCCTGACGGACGACTTTGTCGTCTCCTCCACGGATCAGGCGGGTGTCTCCACCACCCAATCCAGGAGCTACACCTCCACTGGCTACACCGTCACCGTGACGGACGCCCGCGGGAACGTCTCCTCCGTGAAGTACGACCTGATGGAGCGCCCCGTCCTGAAGACGGATGCGGCGGGAGCCACGGAATCCTACTCCTATGACCCGGCCACCGGGAGGCTTTCGGAACACACCAATGCCCTGCAACGCTCGGCCAAGTACATCTATGATGAGAACGCCCGCGTCGTCGCCGCCTTCGGAGATGGTATCCCTCCCGTCTGCTTCAGCTACGACGAGGACGGCAACCTGGCGATAATGAAGACGTTCCGGGTTCCCGGCACGGTCATTTCCCAGGACCCCCGCACCCGTACGGACGGGGATGTGACCATTTGGGAATACGCCTGGCAGGCGCGCCTTCTTACGAAGACAACCTATGCCGACGGTCACACCGTCTCTCTCCAGTACGGGGAGATGAACCGCCTGGCCTCCAGTACGGATTCCGCCGGGCGCACGCTTTCGCGGAGCTACGACGCGGCCACCGGGGAACTCATTGATGTCTCCTGCGATGATGGTGTGACCCCCGCCATCCATTACGGCTACAACCGGCTCGGCTGGCTCACGTCCGTGCAGGACGCGGCGGGGACCAGGACGTTCACTTACGATGCCCATGGCCTTCCGGAGACGGAGGTTCTTTCCATAGGCGGCGTCTCCCATGTCTTGCAGAACAAAATGGACGGCTTGGGCCGCCTGGAGGGCCTTCTGCTGAAACAGGGGGCTTCCTCCATCCTGGACACCTCGTTCTCTTATGACGCCGTGGGCAGGTATGCCTCGGGCGCCATTGCTGTCCAAGGTGTTTCCAAACAGTTCTCCTTCGGCTACATGGAGGGCACCAATCTGCTCCAGACCCTCACGATGCCCCAGGGCGTCACCCAGCAGATCACGTATGACGAACACCGCGACCTGGAAACGGGCTACCTCTTCCAGAATTCTACCGGGGCTCCCCTGTTGCTCGCTTCCCAGTCGTATGACATCATGCGGCGCGTTGCCAGCGACTCCTGGCAGCGTTCGGGAGATTCGCCCATCCAGGGTTCCTTTGCCTACAATGCCCGCAATGAGATGGAAACCGTCACCTGGCACGGAAACTCCTATGCCTACGCCTATGACAACATCGGCAACAGGACGGCGGCCCGGGAAGCTTCCACTGCCTTCACGTACCAGTCCAACGCCCTGAACCAGTACACGCGGATTCAGGAGGGCACGGCGGCCCCCTTCGTCCCGGCCTGTAACCTGGATGGCTGCCAGACGCTGGTGAAGACCTCCACCGGCATCTGGTCGGTGGAATACAATGCGGAGAAACGCCCCATCCGTTTCACCAATACGGCCTCGGGTATCGTGGTGGAATGCGCCTATGACTACCGGGGGCGCCGCTGCATGAAGAAGGTGACGAAGAATGGCTCCGTCACGGTGCTGGACCACTACCTCTACCTTGGCTATCTCCAGGTGGCCTGTATAGACGCGCGCAACGGCGCGTCCCTGCGCCACGGCGTCCTGTGGGATTTGTCCAGAGGTATGGCGTCCCGTCCCCTCGGCTTGCTCAAGGGCGGCGCGTTGTATACGTACGCCTGGGACCGCAATAAAAACATCCGCGCCGTTCTTGATTCCTCGTCCCGGCTGGTAGCCGGGTATGACTACTCCCCCTACGGGGCCGTCACCGCGACGGGCACGCTGGAGAATCCCTTCCAGTGGAGCAGTGAGTTCTATGATGCGGAGCTGGGCTTGGTCTATTATAACTTCCGCTACTACTCGCCGCTCGACGGCAGATGGTTGAGCCGCGACCCCCTCGGGGAAGTGGCCGGTTTGAACCTGTATGTCTTCGCCCGTAACACCCAGGCTATCGACGTTCTGGGGCTCGCGGCCCAGCAGCCGTGCGACCCGAAAAGCGGGATGGCGGGAATGATTGGCGGCCTTACTGGCGAACAGCTCAAAAAGTGGTGCATTAAATTGTGCCATGGCAATGAATGGCTGGGTTCAGGTGTGTACGGGCTTTTCCCGATGGACAAGTTACAGATCAGTGATGCGTTCACCTTGTCGGAACTTTTGGATCACTCGTTCTTTCAACCGGATAGCAATGCCATCCCCGACTCCCTTACGGGTATGTTGACAGCCTCTTTCACGGTCACAACGCCTGAGCTTGCAGCCGGAAAGGGCGGGTCGCTCACAGTCAGTACGTCATATCCCTTCCCGGAAGGTAAGGACCCCGTCTCGTTTTCGGGCGGCACTGTTTCCAATCCAGGAAACAAATTCGGAGGTTCTGCAAAAATTGGGGGGGAAGTATCTATCCCTGTAACTCAGCATTCGGCTATATATGCAAACGCTGGTGCAACAGTGAATACTCAATCAAAGCAGATAGGAGTAGAAGCTGCTCTAGGATTTAGAGGTACTTTTTAACTCGTATAAAAACAATGAAACAAATGACATTAAAAACTACATCAGGCCTGTCTTTGCCCGCAGTCAAAGACAGGTCGTCAAGAGGCGCTCTCTGGCGTTTTCCTGCCCGGGTGCCTCTCCTCCTGCTCGTCACGGGGCTGTTCCTCCAAATGCCTTCCGTATGGGCCCAGCAACAGGAAACTCCTGGAAAAGCAGCAATTCCGCAGGAATCGCCGTTTGGGACGTATGGCAGTTTTGAGAAGCTCTTGCAGGCGGCTCAAGGAGGCGATGCGGATGCGCAGGTCAAAGTGGGCCTCTGTTACGGAAAAGGTATTGGAGTTACACAGGATTATGAAAAAGCGTTTACCTGGGTAATGAAGTCGGCGGAACAGGGAAATGCTTTGGGAGCATATCTTGTTGCGGATTGCTACATGCAAGGAAAAGGTGTAGAACAAAATATTCCTCAAGCTATGGAATGGTTTACAAAAGCGGCTAATCAGGGAATTGCAATAGCCCAGTACAACTTGGGGGCTATTTATTTGAAGGGATTGTTTGACATACCCAAAGATGAGAAGAAAGCGTTCTTTTGGACTGAGAAAGCAGCTAATCAGGGAGACAAAGAAGCGCAATATAATCTTGGGATTTCTTATTGTAATGGATTAGGCGTTCCGAAGAATCTGGAAAAAGCGTTCTATTGGTTTGAGAAAGCGGCGGAACAAGGAGAACCAAATGCTCAAGCCAGTTTGGGATTGCTCTACATAAATGATGATAAGGATGTATCTTCTGTTTTTACACAAGCATCTAAATATTATTGGGCTCAACAAGAAGCCGGAAAAGAAGAATTAGATGCCTTGAGCAGTCCTTTCCCCGATAAGGAAACGCAGCGTAAATTTGAAAAAATGATGCACTGGATGGGAAAAGCGGCGGAACAAGGGAATTCTTTTTCTCAACGGGAATTAGGTTTTATTTATGCTTATGGAATCGGTGGCATCAAAAAAGATCTGAAACGGGGTATAGAATTTCTGAAAAAGTCGGCGGAAGGAGGTGATGCGGAAGCTCAATACATAATAGGGATACATTACGCAGGTATGACAAGTTATCTCGGTACTGTGTCTCAAAACATTCCTAAAGCACGGGAATGGCTTCAAAAGTCGGCGGAACAGGGGCATGAGAGAGCCCGGGAAGCACTCAAACAACTAACGGAAGCAAAAGCTTCTTCCTGAGAAACCTATTTCCAATACCCGGTCAATTCCGGAATGCCGCTGGTTATGTCGCTTCCCTTGTGGTTGGCCCGAACGAGCATCGGCTTGGCGGCCAGGATCAAGTCGCCTCGCCGGACAAGGGGAGCCCAGATGCGGTCGTCCTCGCCTCCCTTACGGGTATGTTGACAGCCTCCTTCACGGGCACAACGCCTGAGCTTGTAGCCGGAAAGGGCGGATCTTTCACAGTCAGTACATCATATCCAACCCAGGAAGGTAAGGACCCCGTCTCGTTTTCGGACGGCACTGTTTCCAATCCAGGCAACAAATTCAGCGGCTCCGGCACAATTGGAGTAGAAGGGGCTATTCCTACAGGTGCACATTCGGCTCTATACGGACAGGGTTCGATTTCGCTGGGACCTACCGGAGCATCTGTTTCTGCTCAAATCGGATGGAAATTGAATTTTTAACCCGTATAAAATAATGAAACAAATGACATTAAAAACAACATCGGACCTGTCTTTGGCGATAGCTAAGGACAGGTTTTCAAGAGGCACCCTCTGGCGTTTTCCTGCCCGGGTGCCTCTCCTTCTACTCGTCACGGGGCTGTGTCTTCAAATGCCTGCCGTATGGGCCCAGCAACAGGAAACTCCTGGAAAAGCAGCAATTCCGCAGGAATCGCCGTTTGGGACATATGGCAGTTTTGAGAAGCTCTTACAGGCTGCCCAAGGAGGCGATGCGGATGCGCAGGTCAAAGTGAGTCTCTGTTACGGAAAAGGTATTGGAGTTACGCAGGATTACGAAAAAGCGTTTACTTGGGCCATGAAAGCTGCCGAACAGGAAAACGCCGGGGGAGCATCTATTGTTGCTGGTTGTTACCTGCAAGGGAAAGGTGTAGAACAAAATATTCCTCAAGCTATTGAATGGGTCACAAAAGCGGCCAATCGAGGAGATGTAATGGCGCAATATAACTTGGCAGCCACCTATTATGAGGGATTATATGGCATACCCAAGGATGAGGAAAAAGCGTTCTTTTGGGCTGAGAAAGCAGCCAATCAGGGAGATAGAGAAGCACAATGTCTTCTTGGCGTTTGTTATTTGACGGGAAAGGGCGTTACCAAAAACTTAGAGAAATCTGCCTATTGGTCTCAAAAAGCATCTGACCAAGGCGCTCCAGCCGCCCAACGTAACATGGGAATCTTTTATGCTATGGGGTTGGGAGGCTTGAAAAAAGATGTCAACAAGGCACTGGAATTATGGAAAAAAGCAGCGGAAGCTGGTGACAGTGAAGCGCAATATGCATTGGGATCATGTTATGCTGGGGATGTAGAATATTATGATCCGGATAAAATTTATCAAAACATGCCGGAAGCAAAAAAATGGCTTCAAAAAGCGGCGGATCAGGGACATGAAAGAGCTAAAGAAACCTTGGAACGTCTCTTCCACATAAAAGCTTCTTCCTGAGAAACCTATTTCCAATACCCGGTCAATTCCGGAATGCCGCTGGTTATGTCGCTTCCCTTGTGGTTGGTCCGGACGAGCATCGGCTTGGCGGCCAGGATCAGGTCGCCTCGCCGGGCAAGGGGAGCCCAGATGCGGTCGTCCTCGCCTCCCCAGGAGGAGAGGAAATTTTCCATCGCCTCCGCGTACGCCGGGCGCACGGCAAAGGCGGCCATGCTGCGCAAATCTCCCGTGACTTCCTTCCATTCCCCGCAATCAAGGACGGCGCTCCCCTCGTAATGCAGCATCGCGGCTCCAGCGGTGGCTGGCGCCTTGCTGAGGAGATCCCGCAGCTTCACGTCAAACTCCGGCATCACCCGCGCGTCGTCCTGGAGGATGACCACCCATTCCTCCTCGCAGCATGCGGCCCACGCCAGCGCATTCCGCATGGCCCGCTTGCAGCCCACCGCGCGGCGGATGTAGTCCGGGTCCGTCTTCAGTCGCGGAATGCGGTAGGCCTCCAGGTTGCTGTACTCCTCCGGCGCGGCTTCTTCCACGGCTTCCAGGCGCACGCCGTCCACCCACTCCCAGGCCAGCCCCTGTTCCAGGAGCCGGGCGCTCATGGCCTCCCTCTTCGGGGAGCCGGGCAAACTTACGACGAGTATCTTGTACATGGCATCCGCTC
The DNA here is from genome assembly GCF_029854705.2 of Akkermansia sp. N21116. Taxonomy (NCBI): domain Bacteria; kingdom Pseudomonadati; phylum Verrucomicrobiota; class Verrucomicrobiia; order Verrucomicrobiales; family Akkermansiaceae; genus Akkermansia; species Akkermansia sp. N21116. Next base: position 1,749,708 of record NZ_CP139035.1, on the reverse strand, counting down.
TTTTGCTGTTGTCTCAATCCCCGGCTCTAGGGGTTTCCCGGGGCCTTGTCGATCCCGGGAACGAGAACGTCAAATGTCTTTTCGGAATACTGGGCCTGGTACACCTGGATAGGTCCGTCCCCGTCCTTCCGGAAAAGTTCGACAATCTTTTCAACGCTTTCCGCGTCCTTCTGGCATTTGATTCCCAGGATAATCCCCGTCAAATACTTGTGGAAGCAATCTACGAAATAGTCCTCCTCCTTCCTAACATCCTTCTCTGGCAAGGAGACGAGTATCCGCAGTTCTTCCTCATAGTGCCAAGACTTATCTTTTGTTAAGAGACATTTATCTACATCACACATCAGGCGGTCACCCATCATGCTGGTTCCGAACATGCCATACTCAAATTTTTGGCGCTCTTTCTTATATTTCATATTAAACAGCACACAATAATAGAGATGGGTTTTATCCCGCTTTCTCCAGCTAAACGAAATAAGCGAGTCTTCTTTCAGTTCAATATCCAGAATATAATAGGAGTACTCGTCTTCAACGTTTAGCTGGCGCAGGGGGAAGGTAAACTCCAGGCATACCCCCTTGTGCTTGTCGCCGTAGTGCGCCCACATCGCTCCGGAATTGTAAAGGGAGGAAAAGCAGATAAACGCCATCTCATACTCTTTCGACCATTTTTCCCCTTCCGGTCCGGCGGGCATGAACTCATAGGGATCGTTGCACTCGTCGATGGTGCGCACCTTCAGGGCTCCTCCGGCCAATACCTTGAGCATGTTCTCATACGTCATGTAGATATAGGCCTTGATCTCCTTGGGCTCCGTACCGTCAGAACTCTTTTCCATCCCGCCTTTTTATCTTTTTTTGGAAGTGCTGTCACGTCCGGAATTGCCTTCTCATTCCAGCGCTCCTTCGTCCGGAGGCGGCAGTTCCCAGAGCGAGCGGGAACCATCCAGCCTCGCCAGGGTCACGGAGGGGCCTTGGAAGTTTTCTCCCTTCCATTCCAGTTCCATCGGGTCCCACCGCTTCCAGGCCAATGTCAGCGTGTCCCGGGTCTCCCCGCCGAGTTTCCACCATCCGAAGTCCGGGGAGGACGCCCTCCGGAACACCCCCTCCCGGTAAAAGAGGAAGGAGTCGTCCCAGTGGGGGTGGATGCCGCGGTACACGGCGGCGGGCGTACCGTGACGCAGCACGTCCATGGCGCGCAGCACGGAGGGGATGCACCAATGCGCCGTCACCGTGTCGTTGTCCGGCAGCGGGTAGCGCACGTTGGAGAGGAAGAGCCTCGGCGTCACCAGGTACTCCGCCCCGGTTTCAAGGGCCAGCTTCCCGAAGATGAGGTCTTCCGCCCCCGTGAGCGGCACGTCCGACCTGGCGGCAATTTCCTCCACCACCGCGCGGGAGAGGAAGTAGCCCGCCCCGCCGCTGGGGGCTTTCCGCTCGCCCAGCAGGGCATCCCCGATCAGGCCGTACCGGGAGTCCGCCAGTTCAGGCAGCCGGGAAAGGTCCAGGTACGTGTCGTCGTCGCACTTGAAAATCCAGTCGAAGTCGTAGTGCTCAAGTCCGTAGCGGAAGAAGGCCAGCACCTTGGCCGGAAGCCCGTTGTACGTGTCCGGGGCGTCCAGCCCTACGGTATCGCCCCGTTCCTCTTCCGCCGCTTCGCCGCCGATGAAGAACAGGCACTCCACGCCCTCCTGCGGGTGCCGGAGCCAGGAGTCCCGCACGGCATTGCGCCGTTCCTCCAGCCCCTGGCCGGAACAGATGCCCACCAGGATGGAAACTTTCTTCTTCTCGTTCATAAGCTCGTTTCGTGTCATTGAGGGGAACCCAAGGTTTCGGATGTAGGGACTCGCTGCCCTCCTGTCCCTATTCGGGCAGCTTCGCCATCGCGTCGAACACTTCCTCCCAACTGGCGGATGACGCTTCCAGCCCGCCGAGTTCCAGGCCGCGCTCCCGCGCCGCCTCCGCCATGTCGTCGCGCCAGTGCGGCTCGTATGCCATCCGGGAGGCGTAGTAGATAAAGTCCCTCTCATGGTCGCAGAGCCAGCCGGTCCTGCCGTGCTCCACCATCTGCCGCCACCCGCCCCGGTTATCGACAATCAGCACGCTGCCGGAGGCCATCGCCTCGAAGCCCACGCGCGGCCAGTTCTCCGTCGTGTCCGTGGGTTGCAGCACGATCTTGCAGTGCTTGTAAAACTCCTGCTGGGAGACTTCCGTCTGGTCCCGCGCCGTCCTGATCCAGTCGTAGGGCTTGCCGATCTTCTCCTCGCTCCGGTGGTCGAATCCCAGGAAGAGGCCGCGCTTGGGCACCGGGGAGACGAAGTATTCATAGATTTGCAGCGTGTTTCGGGCGAACTTGTCCGCGTCCTGGCGGGAAATCCGTCCGCACCCGAAATACTCGTCCGTCCTCTCCGTAATAAAGGGGAAGGCGTCGCTGTGGAAGTACGGCTTAAACGTCATGAACCGGACGGACGGGTCCGCGTTCAGCCCTTGCAGGAGGGGCATGTTCTTCTGCCTCACCTCCTCGTTCTGGTAAAGGAACATGGCAATCAGCCCTTCCTTCATCAATTCCTTCTCCTTGTCGAAGAGCCATGTCATGCAGTTCACAAAGACGGTGCGCTTCGTATGTTTCCGGATCTCCGGGATGGCGTCCAGAAACTCGCTGTTGCAGAACCCCATCACCGGGTCGCCCGGCTCCAGAGCCGTCCAGTCGTCCGCCGCGTGGATGACCACCCCCAGCCGCAGCAGTTCCACATAAAGGTCTTCCGGGTAGAAACCGTCCCCGGTCGGGATGAGGTGGACATCCATCCCCATCTTCCGCCACACGATCATCTGGTGGTGCAGCTCCGTCCCCGCCCCGCCGTAAAGCGACGGGAACCCATGCACGAAAATCCTTTTTAACGCCCTGCTCATGGTTGATCAGGCTCTCACCTTACCACATCCTCCACGCGCCGCCAAGAATCCTCTACATTTTCCCATTCATCTCAAAATTTAGCCCTTGCCAATTTCACGATTCATGGAGGTTTTCCTTCCCGTTTCCAAGGAAGAGCACGAATCAGTGCCATCATGTCCCGGCAAAGCCCGATTCCTCTTGATTACCCACAGGCTCTTTTTATACTCTGCGGCAGTTCCTCCCGGGGAGCCAGCCTCAGACGTCAATCTGCCAATTTCACACATCATCAGTCAGTTTTCCATGGATCTCTCCGAGTTACGCAACAGCATCGACGGCATTGATGCCCAAATTGTCAACCTGCTGAAAAACAGATACGAATTCGTACGCCAGGTCGGCGAATACAAAAAGGCCCGCAACGCCCCGATTTCCGTACCGGAAAGAGAAGCGTTGCTCATGCAGAAACTGGAGAAACTCAACAACGGCGTCCTCCCCAAGGAAGCGCTTTATTCCATCTACAGGGAAATCATCTCCTGCGGCCTCCTGCTTGAAGGCAATATCCGCGTCGCCTATCTGGGGCCTCCCGGTACATGGTCCCACCAGGCGGCTCTCAAACAATTCGGTCATAGCGTAGAACTGATACCGGAACCGAACTTTGCCGATATATTTGACGCAGTCAGCCGAGGCAAGGCCAATTACGGAGTCGTCCCGGTGGAAAACTCCACAGAGGGTGCCGTCACAGCCGTCATGGATCTTTTCGTCCAATCTCCACTCAAAATCTGTTCGCAAATTCACCTACGCATCCGCAACGGTCTCATTTCCTCAGCGCCGAAAGACAGGATCACCACCATCTATTCCCACCCCCAGATCCTCGGGCAAACACGCAACTGGCTGCACCGCCACTACCCGGAAGCCGACATTGTCGCCACCACTTCGTCCACCAAGGCTGCCCAAATTGCCAAGGAACATGCCGGGGACGGAGCAGCAGCCCTTGCCAGCCCTCTTTGTGCGGAACTTTTCGGACTCGAACTGCTGGCGGAGGATATTCAGGACAACTGCAATAACACGACGCGCTTCGCCATCATCGGCAAGCAGGAGACCCAGCCCACCGGTAATGACCGGACATCCATTCTCTTCCAGATCAATCACAAGCCGGGGACGCTCGTCAAGGTTCTCGACATTTTCCGCCGCTACAACATCGATCTGACGCGCATCGAATCCCGTCCATCCAAGGTCGTCAACTGGGAATACGTCTTCCATGTCGATATTGTCGGTCATTCCCGGGAAGAGCCCCTTCTGAGCGCGCTGAAAGAAGTGGAACAGAACTGTTCCATCCTCAAAACCATCGGCAGCTATCCCAACGTGGATACCATATAAACCGCCTTCCATCATCTCCCTCCCCCTTTCCCATGAAATGCCGCCCGCATCCATCCGCCCCCGCTCTCCTGGCACTCTTGTTCTGTGCGATGCTGCCGGGCATTGCTGACGATACGCCAGTCCAAAAAGACAAAGCAACTCCCGTACCAGCCGTACAACAAGCAGCCCCGGATCCTCGGAAATCCGACGACCAGCACGCCGCCTATACGGAATCCGAAGAAGAACGCAATGCCCGCATGAAATGGTGGCGCGATGCCAAGTTCGGCATGTTCATCCACTGGGGACTTTACTCCGGACTGGCCGGAGACTGGAAGGGCAAGCCCATGGGATCGGAATGGATCCAGAAGAACGCAGAACTGGACACCGACACCTACGCAGCGGAAGCTCTGCCTCTTTTCCAACCCAAAGAGAATTTCGCCCAAGAATGGGCCGAACTCGCCGAAGCGGCCGGCTGCCGCTATGCCGTCATGACGACCAAACACCACGACGGCTTCGCCCTCTTCAAGAGTGACGTCTCCGACTTCGATGCCTTCGACCACAAGAGCGGACGAGACCTCGTCAAAGAATATGCCGATGCCTTCCGTGCCAAAAACATCCGTATCGGCCTTTACCATTCCGTCATCGACTGGCACCACCCTTCCTACGACTACACAATCTGTCCCGACCTGTGCTATCCCAAGCAGCAGGCCGCCATGCTGGAATCCAAACAAATTCCCCGGGATCAGGAGGCTTACAAGAAATACCTCCAGGCCCAAGTCAAAGAGCTCCTCTCCAATTACGGCAAAGTCGATGTCATCTGGTGGGACTACTCCCAGGGAGACATGCAAGGGAAAACGGGATGGAACGCTCCGGAACTCATCAAGATGGCCCGCAAGCTCCAACCCGGCATCATCATGAACAACCGCCTCTACTCGTTCACCGGCCTCGGACTGACCAAACTCGACGGGCTTGACCTGCGCTGCGGAGATTTCACAACTCCAGAAAAGAGTATCCCTACGGAAGGCTATTCCGGAATCGACTGGGAAGCGTGCATGACTATCGGCGACAAATGGGGATACAACCGCCATGATACCAATATCAAGAGCAAAGACGAACTCGTTCTAAAGCTAGCCGAATGTACTGTCAAAGGGGGTAATCTCCTGTTGAATGTCAACCCTCAGGCGGACGGCACTATCCCCATGGCCATTTCCCTGGCCATGAAAGGAGTCGGATCCTGGTTGAGGATTCATGGTGAAGCCGTCTATGAAACGCGTCCGGTTTCCATTCCAGACCTCCCCGAAGGAGTTGCCGCCACGACCAAAGGCAAAAACACCTATCTGTTCATCATGCAGCCCTCCTCCCAGGAACGCAAGGAAGCCCTCGTCATCCCCATGCCCAAGGGATTTTCCAAAGCCGAATTCCTGGACGGCTCCCCTGCTCCGGATATTACGCCGGAAGGCATTATCCTGACTCCGGAAGCCCTGAAAGGCAAAACAGCCCCCGTGCTCAGGCTATCCAAATAACCCATGCAGCACACTTGGCAGGAGTTTTACAAAATCCGGCTATCCAGGGAAAAGACCTGTCCCGAGGTCAACGGCATGGATGCGTGCAGGAAATACAGAAACTCCGCCGCATGGGACGGAGTGTTGAAAGCGCCCAGCACATGTTTTTTCCGGGCTCTCTCAAACACATGATCCGGTAATCTCTCTGTCATCGGAGTCTCCATAAAACCGGGAAGCACCAGATTGACGCGGATACCGTCCCCACCCCATTCGCGGGCAAGAGATTTCATGAGGCCCACCAAAGCAGCCTTGGAAGCAGCATAAAGAGCCTGTCCGGCGCCCGGGTGCAAAGCAGTATAAGATCCGACAAGGACAATACTGCCCGGTTTCCGCACACGTTTCATGCCACGGGCGGCACTTGCGGCACACCAGGCAGCACCACGCAAATTCACATCCATGATTTCATCCCAGCGGGTCTCCGACTGGCGCATCAGCAACTGGTCTCCCGTTATTCCCGCATTGCAGATCACGCAATCGAAGGAACCATGCGAAGCCACAAACTCCTCTACTCCCACACAATCACGCACATCCAGTTCCATACGGGAAGGCGCCACAACACGCCAGCCGCGATCCCCAAAAAACTGCCGCACACACCGGGCCAGCCCTCCATTTCCCCCGCTAATCAACAAGGAAGGAGCATCATCCTGTTCCGGTGCAACCATGTCCGTGTTTCCCATAGAGAAATCCTCCTCAGGAAGCGGGATCCACCCAGCGTCCATGTTCCCGGATCAAATCGACCAGGCAGTCCACGGCTTCCTCCTGAGGAATGTTAAATCGGATCGGCTCCTTCTTCACATACAAATTGATCTTGCCGGGGGCACCGCCCACATAGCCGAAGTCGGCATCGGCCATCTCGCCCGGGCCATTGACAATGCACCCCATCACAGCGATTTTCACCCCCTTCAGATGTCCGGTTGCAGCCTTGATGCGCGCCGTAGCTTCCTGAATGTTGTACAAGGTTCTCCCGCAGGATGGACAGGACACATAGTCAGCTTTCGTCAGACGGGAACCGCTTGCCTGAAGAATATTGTAGGAAAGGAACAAAGCCGCATGGGGATCCTTTTCTCCCTGGACAAGCACCGCGTCCCCAATGCCGTCGCTCAACAAACTCCCGATAGCACGGGCGGCCTGCAACAAGGCCAACTCTCCGCCCGGTGAAGAATCCGGGGAAAGAGTATCCTTCAGCAAGATCGGATGACGCCCTTCAATCCGTGCCGCCAGCAGTCGGAAGGCATCGGCAACATCCATTGGGCAACCGTCCTTCACAGTCACCACGGTAGGTTCTGGCAGTTCCGTCAATTGTTCGACAGCTTCATCATCCAGAGGATCGACAGCAACGGGTTCCAGCCTGTCGAGATCCAGTTCCGGGATAAACTCACCCAAGGCATCGCGTTCGCGCGAAAGCACGTCAAAGGCCTCATGGGGCAGAGCTACCCGGACGGGATTGTCCCACCCGAGACGGACACCATAACACATTGCCAGCCCGGCCATGCGGCGTTCGTAGGCATAAGGATCGAACGGAGCGGGAGGTTCTGCGACAGGCAGTTCGGGAGAATCCGCCTTCACGGAGGGCTGGAACGGGGCTGCAAGAGCAAAAGCGACAGGGACTTCGCACACAGCGTCCTCCGTCAGGGAAACACGCAAGGTATCCCCAATGCCGTCCTGAAGCAGAGAACCGATGCCCACCGCACTCTTAATCCGTCCGTCTTCGCCGCCACCGGCCTCCGTCACGCCCAGGTGGATCGGATAATTCCAATCGTCCCCCATCTCGTACAGGCGTCGGACGAGCAAACGATAAGCCGCTATCATCACCTTTACGTTCGAGGATTTCATTGAAAAAACCAACTGATGATAGTCCAGGTCACGAGCAATACGCGCGAATTCCAAGGCGCTTTCCACCATCCCCTCCGGAGTATCGCCATAACGGTTCAGGATACGGTCGGACAACGAACCATGGTTGGAACCGATACGCATGGCACGACCGTGTTCCTTGCAAAACTGAACGAGCGGAGTAAACTCCTTCCGGACACGATCCAGCTCGGCTTCATACTCATCGTCCGTGTAGTCGCGAACTTCAAACTTCTTTTTATCGATAAAATTACCCGGATTGATCCTGATCTTCTCCACCCACTTAGCCGCTTCCATCGCAGCATCCGGTTTGAAATGAATATCCGCCACCAAAGGAGCCGAGCATCCGGCCCTTCTCAGTTCGCGGGAGATATGTTCCAGATTAGCGGCAAATACTTTAGTCTGGGCTGTCAGACGGATAATTTCACATCCGGCATCAGCCAATTGCAAGGCTTCGCGCACGCATGCCTCCGTATCCCGTGTGTCGGACGTCAGCATGGACTGGATGCGAATGGGATTCCCTCCTCCGATTCCGACATTTCCGACCATCACCTCGCGTGTAGTCCGGCGTTGGTACCTGTACAGGCTGGAACAATACGACTGTTGCATGCCCGTGATGATACATTCCGGGCCAGACATTTGCAAATGCCAAACGCAACACTTCCCGCCTGTCATGAAGAAAAAACGCCACCTTTCCCTTCCCAGAGAAGAGGGAAAGAGCAAGAGGAAACGAGAGAAGCTTCCTATTTCTTGATGTAGAAAATGTAGATTTTTTTGTCCTTCATCGCCGGTACAATCAACTGATTGCCATGGATGAGGAAATGGGAAATCCCCTTCATCGCCAGAGGAGCCACATTCGTTGTACGCCTGATCTTCAGATCCAAACGCTGGAGGGATTCCGGGAACCCTTCCTTGGAATTATCACTGAAATACAGCATCTTGCCATCACTGGCGACCGCTCCGTATTCTCCACGAAGTTTCTTGCCTGCCATGCCTTCCATCTCCGTCACGGTCCCGTAAGTAATATCGACGGCCAAAATGCGGCCAGACGGTTTCTCCTTTTTGTTGACGGTTTCCGTGGCATCTTCCACCACGTAGAGAATCTTGTTCTCCTTGTCCCAGAAAACGCCGCTGGGAGCATGGAGCGGTTCCTTCGTCACAATTTCCGCGAAAGTTTTGGAACGAATATCGCCAATGTAAATCTTATTCAGGTCACGGCTTGCCACAATCACGCGTCCATCGCCCAACGACGTAATGCCGTCGAGTTGCTTCATCGGCAAATCCAGGGAAACGCTGATCCCGCCATCAAGATCCGCATTCTTCTTATTGATGATATACACATTGTCCACATCACTGAGGCAGAGGTAGTCACCCTGAACGCAAATTCCCGTAGGACTGTTGTACAACCCCTTTTCGGTAATCATCTCCGGTTTGGCATTTTCATCGGCAAGATTGAGTTTTGCCACGCCACCGTCCTCATCCTTCTCTCCGGTTTTCGGTTCCTGCCCCACGACGGCAATGTAGAGAGTGTCGCCATCCAGAGCAATGCCACCGGGACAAAAGTCCAGATCGATCGCCCGAGGCTTGAAAGGAACCGGTTCCGGCACAGGGGCCTTCTGAGCATTACCGGGGATAGCCGCAAAAGCGGATGCACACAGCAACACGGAACAGGAAGTCAGGAGAATGGAACGCAGCGACATGATCTGTAAATTAATGCTGGAGAAAACATATTACAATTATTCTCCCATTTCAATCTCAAAGGAACGCAGTCCTGAGCTTCCATTCTCAAAATCATCTTCATTTTGTCTTGCTTCTTTCCTCAATTTCACATTAATCCGTAGATTAATATGTTGGAGAAACTTTTCCTCGGCCTCCTGTTGGCGGGGCTTTCGCTTGTTCCCTGTGCCTTGGGCAATGGGGGAGGCTACAACAGTCCGGAAGGAGGAGGGGGAGGCAATGTCCTGCCCTTCGAGCTCGAAGGAGTCAGCCAGGTTGCCATGGAAGAGGAAGACCTTGTCATCGAATTGTGGAACACTTACGCCGATATTCATGTCAAATACAAGCTCAGGAACACAACGAATGCCCCCGTCACCGTCCGTTTCGGCTTCCCAGTTGAAACCCAAGCAAATCCGGACGTACAATATATTTCTTCCATCTCCGACTCATCGAAACGCCCCTCGGACAATCCTGTCCTAGCTTACAAAGCCAGCCTGAACGGAAAAGAGCTGCCAAACGAATTGCAACTACAATCCGTCCCCCTTGAAGAAGATAAAACAGCCAATCTATCCATGTATGGCTGGATTGTTTCCACCATGGAACTGCAAGCACATGAACAAGCGGAATTGGTCATAGAAACCAAAATGAAGCACATCAAGGAGAGTGATTACAGCGTCAGCGAAAATATAACCGTCGTCCCTCGGAATATGGTGTATCGCCTCTCCACAGCCGCCGTCTGGAACGGGCCAATCAAACGGGGCAGCATCACCATCAGAGCTCGTTCAGTCGATACCGACGAAGTCGTCTTCAAATCCCCCGTCAATCGCTTCAAACGTTCCGGTCACAGTTGGATCTGGCAATTCGACAACCTCAAGCCCGGTTTGAAGGACGACATTATCATCCAGGTTCTTCCCGAGATGGGATCTCACTACCAAGGGGATGGTTTCAGTAACGACTGGGAACAAACGACCAACAGCGCTTACGTCTTCAACCGCTTGGGCAAATGGTACAAAGGCATGGACATTGGTTCATCCAAAATCACCGTCTCTTCCATGGCAAACAAAGCTGTGAAATTGAACAAGACCTTCAATTTCCTCTACAAACCAAACAACTCTCGAACATGGATCAGTGAACCTATGACTCCGGAACGAGAAGAATCTCTCACGATCACCCTTCCGGAACCCGCCCGTATCGGAGCCATCTCTCTCTATCCCGGAGTCCTTGGTCCAAACAATCAGGGCAATGGAAAACCAGCCGAACAAAATCGCAATTACGACAACATCGAAACCATGCAAGTCATTGTCAATGGTGGGACCTGGCAACGCCCCGTCAGGTTTGAATCCAGCGAGGAACCAATAGATCGCTGGATTTCCCTGAATGATTGTCCATTCAAAATCTCCTCCCTCAAACTTGTCATCAAATCCGTCTATCACAACCCAAAAGGCCTAAAGCAGACTGGCATTTCGAATCTGAAACTCTATCGCAAACTCTCACAAAAGCCCCATCTTCCCCCCTGCCGTTGACCATGCGCCGTCTCTTTTCCCTACTCGCAGTAGCATGGATATGGGGTTCATATGCCGCTGTGCCGGTAATTTATCTGGAACAAAGCCATACTGGCAGTTTCACCTTCTTTACGGAAACAACAGACCGTACACGGGATTACAGGCTTCTGCTCGTTGATGCCCATCCGGATTCCAATGCTGCGACCAATTCCGATGCCATCCGCGACGGTGTCCTAAGCATAAGCAATCTCAGGCAACGGGCACGGCGTCTCGACCAATGGAGAAAAGAAGGACGTATCCAATGCTACAACTGGCTGGAACCTCTGATGCCGCGTCCAGTTGCCTCCGTTTACTGGATGCCGGCAAAGGAATTACTGCAGAACCAGACCCCTGACGAATTGACACAGGACGCCGTCGCCTATCTGGACGGTCGTCTCGAAATCGATCCTCGGGAATGCGGCTCATTAAGCAAGCGATGGAAAACCATCTCTCGCTGGGAAGAATTGCCCAATGACCAAGGTCTGCCGTGGCTGGCAAGCATCGATCTGGATGCTTTCGCCAACGCTTTCCACCCGGAAGAAGCCTTGGAAGAATGCTGGAAACAGGTCACCGGACTATACAACCTGTGTGCCATCAGCATCTGTCTTTCCCGCCCATGGCACAAGGATGATGCAACCGCTTGGCGGCTTTGGGAAAAAGCTATCCGGCTTTCACTTCAGACCCATCCGGCACATGTTCTGCTCAACGGGTGTCCATTGCCGGAAAAGGATACTTCGCGTATGGCAACCAGTTTCAAAAAGCAGGGAAAATCCATCCCGCAGCTGGATTGGAAACAGGCACCAGATTCCCTGTGGGCATTGTTGGCCGCACACCGCAGCCGCTTCTCCTCCGCCCGGCCGGATGTAACGTGGGAAAACATCCTCGAATCCCACAAAAAAACAGTGCCGAAAGTCGGCCTCACGGATATACAAGCGTCGCTGGACGGGACATGGCGCATGGATGCCGGGCAACGCCACCATCTGGAAGCCGGAGACATCTACGATCTTCCTGTCATCCCCCGGCGTTACCGCTGGTACCGTCTCACCCCAGTTGCCTCCATAGCCAATCTCAAGCCGGAAGACAGCAAGGGGGCCAGTTTCACCGGACATGCCGGAAACTGTATCCTCTGGAAAGAACAATTCGTCGCGGAAACCGAGGATCCTTTCCTGGACAACGACACTTGGAGGCGCGGCATCACGCTGGGGCGCTCGTGGTGGAAAGTCGCCATACTGGCCGGAAGCCAGGTTTGGGAAAGCCTGCCCGCTACAATCGCCATCACCGAGGGAGAGGGGTTCCACTCCGCCCTATCCGAGCAATTCGGCACGCCCTACATGTATGGGGCCGGCAGTATTCCGTACATGGGACAATGGATTGCAGGCACCGGGCTAGGCAATGACTGTGCCAACATGATCTGTTACGCCTGGAGAAGAAACGGCCACCGTATCCCCTGGAGCAGTCCCCGGGAACTCACCCGGTACATGCGCCTCCTCGGCAATTTGCAGACTGAAGACACCAGAATCCCCTTTACCCCGGAAGAACAATCTACAGGTCTTGTTGTGGATGCCGTCAACCACTCCGCCGCCTTGTGGCAAGACAAACCACCGCTCGGTTCCCTGGGACAGGAAGATCTCGTCATCCATCATCTCTCCGGGCAACCGGAAATTCTGACACTGGCCGACTTCCGGAAGCGCTACAAACGTTTTTCCCACTCGGTCTGGACGCTGGGAGATACTGAACCCGGAGTTAGCATCGCCCTTCTCGGTGACGTGGTAGCAATCGGAGAAGATACCCTCTGGGACAGACTGTGCCACTCCCTGCAAAATTACAACCTGGTAATGGCTAATGTCGAAGGAAGTATCGCATGTTCTCGGGAGGATGTTCCACAGGGAAGGAAATACACCTTTCTCTCCACTCCAGAACGCCAGGTTGCCCTGCTCAAACAAGCCGGAGTCCGTGTCGCCTCACTCGCCAACAATCATTCGGAAGACGGAGGCCCACAGAGTCTTCTCCAAAATATCCGCTACCTAAACAATGCGGGCATTCAAACAGTCGGAGCAGGCACCACCGTCAAAGAAGCCCTTTCGCCCGCCATCGTTCGCATCGGGGAACGCACGATTGCCGTCTGGGGAGCAGCTCACGACGAAGCTCTGAATCCACCTGTTTCTCCGACTATCCATCTGGCAAGACTTCCGCAAGATCAGGCAGTCTTACTCGAATCCGTCCTCTCATGGAAAAACCGGACGGATATGAATATCATCATGATCCACTGGGGAAGAGAAAACACAGACAAATACACCCCAGCTCAAACGGAATGCGCTCGCCGGCTTGCTGCCGCCGGTTTCGACATCATCGCCGGAAGTCATCCTCACATTCTCCTTTCCCCGGAAACTTTAGGAACAACACTCGTCTTTCCATCCCTCGGCAATGCCAGAATGCCCAATTCCGGCCCCACTCCGGCCTTCAATAAACGCGGCTGGGGATTCATCTCCACGGGCAATACCAACATCAGGAGAGAATTAGGAATCAAAAACCTGAAAAATCTACCTTCAACTGAGCAGAGAAAGAAACACAGTTGCAAAATAGACAAGGAGTCCGTAGATTCTAGAAAATAGCTTGTGGACAATTGATTGCCTGTCGAACTATCTTTCAAACAAGCTTGATTGAAAACATCGGATTCACCAGTGCAATATGCAGATAGTGAATAGCTTGACATGTGATTAATGCTCCTGCCAACCCGTAGATACCAAAAAAAGGAGGAATGGATTTCTCCATTACCTCCTGATATAGATGGCTGGATTCAGCAGCAACGCTACTGGTTCATTTTGAACGTCCAGTCGGAATGGCGTTCCTTGTATTTATCAAGGTCGGAAGCTTTGATCGTCAAGTGACCAACACTGGAACCTCCTGTTACTTCAATCTTAATGCAAGGGATTCCATCCTTGTTCGTCCAAGGAGTCAATGTCGCGGTCATCGAACCTCCGACGATTCCGTCGAGCTCATCCATCTTGATTTCTTCTTTATTATCGTTCATGGCGTTTGATTGTGTTGGGATTCGCTATCTAGACGTAACTCATGTTCGGTTGGTTACACCTTTTCACGAAAATCTAGTTCATTCGGTGTGATTCCCGAATTTCACCATCCTCTTCTAGTAGAGAGGTTACATAAGATATCATTCCCAGCTTGATCCGTCAAAGCACTAATAACCCATCGGATGAGAAATTTCCCCTTTCCCTGACTGCGTGTACCTGTTACGTAGGAAATGAAAAAACCTTCTGGAAGCACGCAGCCTTGGTAAGTCTGAAGTCCTTAATAAATATACATGTCAAACATGACATAGTACATCTCTCAATGCCCGATTCATTTTGACATCGCCTCGGAAAAGAGAAAAGAAAAAATATTAATCCGTTATGGTTAAGTTATTTACGAGCTTTATCCCCGGTAGAATTCGAACCTGCGATCAAGGGTTGAGGCGACGCCTAAGTCCTGTCTGTGCATCAAGAGCATCAGACTTCTTTTTAAAATATCTTTTCCCGCCCTTCCCCGATGAAGACATATTTGATGGAATACAGATTGCAAACAGTCCATTCCGAGTTGCCTGAACCTCAAATTTCGGAGCTTTCGCCATGTCAAAAACTATACCCATTATCCAATCAAAAAACGTATTTTTCGGTCGTTTTTGACCGTTATTTAACCGTTTTTCGACATTTCGGAAGCCTCTAAAATTGCCATTCCGAACATAATAAAAACCCCTTGAACCTTAGAGGATCAAGGGGTTTAAACTTGGTAGGCCCGGTAGGGTTCGAACCTACGACCAAGGGATTATGAGTCCCCTGCTCTAACCGCTGAGCTACGAGCCCGTTGCCTGCGCAACACGGAAAGGTTTATAAAGGATGCAACGCAGGAGGAAAAGAGGAAATTATGTCTTTTCTCTTGATGATTGAGTAAGCGAATGACGATCAAATTGTTGGAGATCAATTGCAGATGGCAGGAAAGATGCGACTTGAGATTTTCCATGCTCCGCTCTATAATGGAAGAAAATGACAAAAAGACTTCGGAATAATCTTCTTATCTGGGGGATAGCCTGTCTGGCCATTGTAGTTCTCTCCGGAGTATTGATCTGCAATTTGGAGTCTAATACGCCCAATAAATTGGTTTTCAATCCAGTGTGGACGGGAAAGGACCGTCAGCAAATTGAGGAAATTTATGTTTCCATGAAAGCCACCATCATCCCAATGCCGGACGATCCATTCACGTTGGAGGATTTGACCAGCAGTATGTTCCTCTCTAAGTTCATCCAGAAAAAGAACCAGTTCATCAGAAATTACCGAATGAACGGCCTTTTACGTATCATTTTCGATACAGCGTCTTCCGGCAATGCCAGGCATTCGGGGGAATCGCATATGACTCTTCTTCATTATGCCTGCTGTTTTGGAAAAAATGAGCTGGCCCTGCATTTGCTGGAATTGGGGGCAGCCCCCAATCAGTCTGCAGAAATCAAGACAAGCATGGGATCTATTCCCACCGAAAACGGTCCTACTCCATTAAGTTGTGCTCTGAGTTCATGGGGACAAGATAGTCATATTCCAGTTGAAAGACGGCTGGATCTCATACGGATACTTGCCAACCATGGAGCGGATCTTAATAAAAAAGCCAATGGACTCGTTCCCTTCGAGGAAGCATGTCTAGAAAGCCATAACGAACAAATAGCGTGCCTCATCCTTTCCCTGGGGGCAGATCCTGCTCTGGGAGGGAATTATCCATCGTACAAGAAAGCCTCCGGAGTACGGAGGAATCCGCTCTGTATCCCAATTATGCACGGTTGTTCCGAAGTTGTTCGCATGATGCTGGAGAAAGGAATTGATCCCAACGAGACAAGAGACGAAAACCCTCCGTTATTTATCACTACCGGCCATTATTCCGATCTAGTCATTAAGCGTCTCCTTCTAGAACATGGTGCCGATCCCAATGTCAGATGGAAGGATCCTGCCGATAATCCTCTTGATCCTTCGCCGGAATACGGACGTACTCCTCTGTGCGACCTTTGCGACCACATCTTCCCGCGACAGAATGATGATAAAAAAGAGGTTTTGATCAAGTCCATCGAATTGCTTTTGGAATATAAAGCTCTCGTCAATAGGGCTTCCCATGATGGAGAAACCCCGCTGATGATGGCGTGCAGGCATTTGATCGATCAGGATGGGAATCTGAATCCTGCAGCAGCCCGTGTTATCCGCCTGCTTTTAAAGCATGATGCCGATGTATCTCTCAAGAACCTGAAAGGAGGCTCCGCCGTCACGTATATCCTCCCCGCTTCTGAGGAAACGAGCCGGCAGCTACAGGAGCAACTGCCGGAACTTTTTCAGCCCCGGCAGTAAGAAAAATTCCACGCATCCGCCCCCTTCCCTCCGGTATATTCTCCGGAGACTATGTTCGAGTTTTGGAGGCAGGAACGTGGGCAGCGTTCCTGTTCGGAGGATCTATTCCCTGCAGATGCTTGACAAAGAAATCCCGTCTCTTACGTTCTCCGAATTTTCCACCCATTGTATGGCCCGCACCAGTAATCAGGACAAATTCGAAGTCCTTGCCAGCCTGTTCCAAGGCATGTATGACCTGACGGGTCGAAGCCGGATCGACATTGTCATCGATTTCCCCCAGGATCAACATCAATTTCCCTTGCAATTTACCGGCATTGACAACGTTGGAACACTCTTCATATGACTTGTCTACCGGATACCCCATCCATTGTTCATTCCACCAGATTTTATCCATGCGGTTATCATGGCACCCGCATGAGGAGACACCCACCTTGTACCATTCCGGGTGGAACAACAACGCACTCAAAGCATTCTGACCTCCGGCCGATACGCCATAGATGCCGACGCGGGACAAATCCATAACCGGGTATTTCTTCGCTGCCTGCTTCATCCAGGCAATGCGATCGGGAAAACCGGCATCCTTCAGGTTTTTCCAGCAAACATCGTGAAATTTCTTGGAACGATTGGATGTACCCATACCGTCGATCATCACCATGATGAATCCCAACTCGGTATATCGCACCATCTCGTGTTCCATGTTGAAAGATTTAGGTACATGAGAATCATGCGGGCCGGCATAAATATATTCGATAACGGGATATTTACGACCGGGGACAAGATTTGGAGGAAAAGCAATGATACCCCAAATATCCGTCAGACCGTCCCTTCCTTTGCCACAAAACACGGTCGGAGGTCTCCAGCCCCTTTTCAGAGCCGGTGTAATATCGGATTTCTCCAGCTTCAGGATTTCACGACCTGTTCGGGCATCGCGAAGACTCGTTTCCGGCGGCATGTCCACACGGGAAGCCGTATCGACAAAGCACGAATAATCCGGTGAAAAATCAATTCCGTGCGTAGCATTGGTCGGAGTTAAGCAAATGGGAGTACCCCCATCGAGAGATACTCTGTAAAGTTTCTCCAAGTAAGGATCCTCGCCAGGAGTTTGGCCGCATCCGATAAAAAAGACAGTCCTTTGCCCAGCATCGACATGTAAAACCTTTTTGACAATCCATTCCCCCGACGTCAGTTGCCGCACCACCTTCCCCGTCTCAGCATCCAACAGGTAAAGGTGCCTCCATCCATCCCGTTCGGATATCCACACAATTTCACCCGTATCCTCCAGATCATGGCGGTACAGGCGTGTATAATTAACAAAAGTCGGGAAGGATTCCTCAATCAGAAGGCGGGCCTTGGACGCATTCTCCCTGTCTACCTTATACACGATGTAGGAGCCGTGTCCGCGTTTGTTGTAGTCAAAGGTGAAACCGGAACTGTCACGCAACCACCGGATTCCCCCCAAGGAAAACTGTTGTTCCGGCTCAGGGAAGGATATTTCTATCCCCGTGTCGGCTTCCGTCCCAAACAAAACAGGACGCACCACATCCAAAGGATCGCCGGGTTTGACGTAGGGAATAGACCGTTCGCGGGGTTGCACGGAATCTTTGGGAGAGGATTCGATCAAAGTAATATGCCGCACGGGAGCCGTCACCCGGCGGCAACAGACCAGCCCCTTGGAATCCGGAGCCCAAAACACGGGTAAACAGTACGGATTCTCAGCCGTACCATTGGATGAAAGCCTCACTTCCATACCGTTTTTACTATTCCGCAGGAACAAATCGTTCTCTTTGACAAATGCCTCGTACATTCCATCAGGAGAACAATTGGGATTGTTCGGCTTGTGCTGGATCTCCCTGCTTTCGGGTGCAGGAGAAAGAGTTTTTCCGACTGTATCGTAACAAAATTCCTTGTCTTTCACACGGAAGCGCAAACTTTCAGGAGTTCCCGTGATGACATCAAAGGGTAACCATGCGGGATTTGCCTTTTCTCCGGACAGGCGATTTAATTCTTCAGCAACATGATCATGATCAAATGCCGGTTCCTTTGTTCCATCCGATGAGTTCACCCTCAAAAACGACTTCCGTCCATCCCGGTAGGAAGTGTACCAAAAATCCCCGGTTCCAGAAATCCATTGAGGAGATACATATCCCCAGCTGCAGCCCTCCTCGTAATACGCCCGGTATCCATCAGCTTTCCGATAGCACTCTTCCATCGTCGACGCCGAAACAGTCCATGCCGATAGTATCCCCAGAAAAACAAGCACTCCCTTTCCGAGCAGGTAATCAAAAATAGACAACTTCATCAATGTGAAGTACGTCATTGTGTCACTTCTTCTTTCTGTTAATTTGCAAAAGATCTTTTAATCTTCAAAGGGCTGCCGACTCTCATCTTTCCCGAAGCTTCTCATAAAATTCGATATCTCAACACAGTTTTTTCTTGCCAGATGGATCGGATGTAATTATAAACCCCACGTCCTCGCTTACCAGAGCGAATGCGACACAAGCAGATGTCACGGAGTGGTAGCTCAGTTCGGTTAGAGCGCCAGCCTGTCACGCTGGAGGTCGCGGGTTCGAGCCCCGTCCGCTTCGCCATCTGACTAAAAAGACACCCTGCAATAGCACGGTGTCTTTTTGTTTCTGCAGAATACCGAACTTCTATCTCCGGATTAGATTGTCCCCCTCTTCTTTCTCTCCAAATTCATAAGGGTAACAACGAATGCGAGGCCCTACCGATACATAAGTACCAATAGGACCCCGACATTATTACCTATGCAACCAGATCGGTCTCCTTATGAAGTCTTCCTCCGAAATTTTGAAAATCTAATATTGTTACGTTATTCTTTTTAATCAATTGTTCAACAACAAAAAAGACATAGCACAACTTTGTCGAATTCACGGCAACACCCATCGCTAAAATCTGTAAGGCCAGAGTTGAGAGGCAATGTCCTCCACTTTTCCTATCTTCTCCGAAACAGCAAACGGAAAAGAAAGAATTCCTCTCCATCTCCGTAAATAATAACAGATGAAATCCACACACCATCGTTTGTGCCGTTCCTTGTCTCTTGTGCTCTTCGCTTTCTTTGCTGTTTTTCCAACTACCAGTCAGACAATCATGCCCTCAGCCCAGTCCCAGCAGTCCGCGCCAAGAATACCGGATACTGGAACAGGAGAGAAACTTCTCCCGGAACATCTGTCATTCCGTAAAATCTGGAGTCACCGCAATCTCTTCACCTCCAAAATCGACATTGCTACACTCGATCTTAAGCAAATAGCCTCGGACACAGCCGGACCTATTCCCTCCCCTATCCGCAAAACGCACACACAGGACGGCCTGCAGCTCCACAACATCGGCAACTCCGATGTTTCCTTTCGACTCCCTCTCGGACAGCATATTCCATGCGGAATCTACGAATTGGGAATTTCGGATTGGACAAGCGGCAGTTCTGCCGGAATCGACATACGAAAGGACGATAACAACCGCATTGTCCTTACGTGCGTCAATCATGCAAACGGCCAGACAAAAGCCCCTGAACTTCGACTTGAAGTGTATGTCCAAGGAGTTCGGGTAATCGATAAAGTTCTTTCCAAAGCCCGACTCCATCCCCCATTCACAATTAAGGCGGATTTCATCCCGGAATCCATCGGGAATAATATACGTCGCTGCTTTTTGAGTGTCTGGGAAGAGACAAAAGAAAAACATACTCTGCTTGATTACAAAATCGACATCCAGACCGATTTTTCCAATCCTTCCGTTGTCGAAACTTATCGAGGGAGTCTCGTCGCAGGACTAGCCTCCGATTCTCGCCTCACACTCTCAGGATTCGACAATGCCATCACAGGAGGAGCCGCTCAAGCCGACCCCAAGCCCCTGCATGACGAAACAGGAACCATCCTGCAGGAAGGAGACTCCATCTGGCTTGCCATGAGCGTCCGAGGCTACGACATCCACAGTAGTTACCAAGGCATTTACCGCCTCAACCTCAAAACGGGAGAACTGAATATCACGGGCATTCTCCTCTTCAATCCCGACAACCGCAATCACTACGCCACCTTCCATGCTGCGGATATCATCTACAATTCCATAACCCAGGAGTGGATCGCCATGCCTACCGCCCACAATGAACGTCCGCACGCCATCAAATCGGGACTCATCCCGAAGGATCCACGGCATACTCCCTTCCAATGCGTCCCCGTTACCTCCGTCCAATACCCCGATCAGTCCAATGAGGAAGACGCCTCGTTGATTTATGACAGATCCGTGGGCAAATGGCGACTTGTTATGTGCGACTCCAGCCGGGGCGGCTACCAAATTCCCCTTCTCGAATCCGATACGTGGAACGGTTCCTACCGGGAAATCGCCCGTTACACACAAGCGCCATGTACTGGCATTCAGTTCCAGAAATTAGACGGAAACTACTATGTCTTCTTCGGACGTAACGTGGACAACTGCGAAGTACTCCGTTATCCATCCATGAATCACCCCGTCCGGCTGAATATACAGAGTTCACCGCGTTCCTACAATGTCTGGCCCGTCATCATTCCCTTCCGCAATGCCGATACGAACCGACAAGAATACTACATGCTCTCATTCGATCGCGAAACCCATGGAGGAGCCCACTCATACGGCAATCTCTACCTGTATCGGGCCGACGTGAATCCTTGCAAACCTACCTCGGAAGGCCCCATGGGAACGCTCCCCCCTCCTCCCATCGTCAACGGAGAAATACGCACAGCCTCCCAGCTCATGCAAATTCGCAATAATCCATCCGGTCACTATACCCTCAAAAACAATATTGACTTAGCTTCCATTTCCGACTGGATACCTATCGGCGATATACACACGCCCTTCTCCGGTACATTTGACGGAGCAGGATTCACAATCTCCAATCTCAATGTCAAACGCCCCGGCAATCATCATAACGGGCTATTCGGATATATTGGAAAGGGGGGGCTTATCAAGAATCTCCATCTCTCTGAAGCCACCATCGAAGGCTATCTTTACACAGGAGCCCTGGCCGGAACTAACGACGGAACTATTGACACGTGTTCCGCCAAGGCAAACATCCATGCCTTTTCCGTAGCAGGAGGGCTTGTCGGACAAAACAACGGTATCATCACACATTCCTCCACATCCGGGGACGTTGCCTCATGCCATGGCGACAGCATTGGCGGACTCGTCGGAGTCAACTGTGCCAACACCGCTCCGTCCAACGCCATCGACCTTGCCACCCAAGGTGTCCTCTCAGATTGCTCCAGTAACGCCCGGGTAACAGGTATTCTCAATGTTGGAGGACTTGTCGGTCACAACGACTGCGGTTCCATATCACACTGCCAATCTCAAGGGAATATCCGTGCCAATGCCAATGCCGGAGGACTCGTCGGAACAGTCAGTAGAAACTACGGAAATCCATCCACCAGCCCTATCGCTTTCAGCCATGCCTCCGGCGACGTAACCGGCACATACAACACAGGGGGACTCATCGGCATGAACGACGGTTCAATCAGCCAGTGTTCTTCCTCCGGTTCCGTCACGGGCAACAGCAATACATCCCCCTTCATCGGCACAAACCACAACAACTCCACCGGCAAGCTAGAAGAGTGACTCTTCGACAAAATGAGTGAAGATGAAGCCAACTTTCCGTTCTTCCCCGAGCAAAAGAAAAGCCCGCAAGCGATTAACTTGCGGGCTTTATTTGGTGGAGCATAGCGGGTTCGAACCGCTGACCTCTTCAATGCCATTGAAGCGCTCTACCAACTGAGCTAATGCCCCTCGACTTTCGTCTCGGTATCCCGTGAGGACGGGGAAAATTATAGTGAAGAAAAAGCCCGATGGCAAGTATTTTTTGATATCAGGTTTATTTTTTCTTGAGAAGGACAAATGGCGAAAGAAGAATATTTCCTAAGAAATTGATTCCAAATTACTTGGAAGGTTTGGAAGACGGGACAAAAACCTTGAGGCTCCCGGGGTGTTTTTCAATTTTGAGGGCACCATGCCCACCGAAATCGCCATCCAGTTCATAAGACGCAGGCGTGTCAACAGGATCTATAGAACAACCTTCCACTTTAAGGTAGGAAAAGTCTCCCTTCATGACCGGACTGAATCCCCCGCGAAGGAAAGCATGAAGACAGTCTTTGATGATGGTTCCCATGTGGCGTCTGAATACCAGGACATCCAGCAAACCATCCGCATTGTCTGCATCTCCGAACATAGTCCAAGAACCGCCGTATCGGGCGCCGTTGCCCATGATCACGGCTATGCCTTCTTCAATTCTTCCATCACTGAGGGTTATACGAAGACGAGGCTGAGGTTCGCAGGCAGCCTTGAGACCAGCTATACCATAAGCAATAGGACCCCATTTTTTCTTGGCCTGGCTGGTAGTCAGCTCCACGGCACGTCCATCAATACCGATTCCGGCCATTTGCAGGAAGGGTTCGCCATTCACCGCAAAAACGTCCACTTCCTTGATGCAGCCTTGATTGTAAGCCTGGAGGGCACGATCAAAATTACCGGAACCAATGCCTATTTCACGAGCGAAGACGTTGACAGTACCGGAGGGTATAACGACTAATTTGGTCTCCGTTCCCGCCAAGGCTCCGGCAGCCAGACGCAAGGTACCGTCTCCACCGGCAACAGCCACTGTTTCCAAACCTTTACGAGCACATTCCCTAAGGCTTTCCTGCATGTGTTCCGGCGATGTCGGCTCCACAATATCAAAAAGGCCTTTCCTGTCCGCCAACCAACGTCTCAAATGGATGGATCTGGCACTACGGGCTTCAGGGTTCAAGAAAAAGGGGACATGATTCATTAACGGAATCAATATAGTTTAAGGAGTATCCTTTTCCAAATTCATTTTACGATAAGACTTCCCCACCTCCCTCTCTCACGGGAAATAATGGAATTCGCGAAGGCAGACAAAAGCCGCATTCAAATTATTTTATGCTTTGCTCCAAAGCGTATCCGGCCGAGATCAAAGTCTCTTCCCTGAAGTGAGGAGCGAGAAACTGGAGACCAACCGGAAGGAGATCGTCGCCATCCGCAGCCGTACCACAGGGTACCGAAATCCCGGGAAGTCCGGCAAGATTGGCAGGAATGGTATAGATGTCCGCCAGATAGGTCTGGAGATGGTCCGAAGCCGCCACACCAAGCAGGGGAGCCGGAGCCGGGGCAGTGGGACCGGCAATCAGATCTACTTTCTCAAAGGCGCGGGCAAAGTCTCCGGCAACAAGGGAGCGAACTTTCTGCGCTCTGGTGTAGTAGGCATCGTAGAAGCCGGAACTCAAAACGTAAGTGCCCAAAATAATACGGCGTTTAACCTCGGGACCAAAGCCTTCCTCACGAGAAAATTCGAAAAGGTTGGAAAGATCCGATACGTCCGGCGAACGACGCCCATAACGCACTCCGTCGAAGCGGGACAGGTTGGACGAAGCTTCCGCACAAGCAATAATGTAGTAGGCAGCCACAACGGCTTCGGCATGCGGAAGAGAAATTTCCACCAATTCAGCCCCCAAGGATTCCAACCGGGCAAGAGCACCGGATATGGCCTCGGACACACCGGGATGGTTGCCAGAAGTCATATATTCCCTGGGGATTCCGATCCTAAGCCCTTTGATGTCTTTGCCAACGGCATCTTCGAAATGCTCCACCGGATGATTCTGCGAGGTAGAATCCTTAGGATCATGACCACAGATAGCTTCCAGCAGAATCGAGGCATCGCGTACGTCCCGCGTAATCGGTCCTATCTGATCCAGGGACGAAGCGAACGCAACAAGTCCATACCGGGAAACCCGGCCATAGGTAGGTTTCAATCCTACGACTCCGCAATGGGAAGCCGGCTGGCGGATGGAGCCGCCGGTATCGGAGCCCAATGCGGCAATAGCGGTACCGGCCGCAACCGAGGCAGCGGAACCACTGGATGATCCTCCCGTCGCCCGATGGGGAGCACATGGATTGTAAGTCGGTCCGAAAGCTGAATTTTCCCCGGTGGATCCCATGGCGAATTCATCCATGTTCATGCGTCCCAGAGGGATGCCTCCCGCCGCAATCATTCTGTCGACGGACGAAGCATTGTAAGGAGCAACATACGGTTCGAGAAAGCGCGATGCGCAACGCGTCGGCTGCCCCTTGACACTAATATTGTCCTTAACGCCAATGGGAATCCCGGCCAGGAGGGAATCCTGAGAAACATTCCGGGCTATCTTCAGGGCAGCGTCCCGGTCATAGGAAAGATAGGCGTGAGTTGCGCCGTCTTCTTTATCGATAGCATCAGCCACCATGTTGACGAGTTCGACAGAAGAAACGGAGCCGTCGCGTAGACAATCTCTCCACTCGGCAAGGGATTTTAGAGGCAGGGACATGTATCTAGGAAAAGTATGAGGCAAAAGGAAAAATAGTGGGGAAAAGGATCCGAAGGGAAATCAAGCGGATTCAACAACCTTGGGCACGCGAATCTGCTCCGAGGCCTGCTGAGGAGCATTGACCAGAGCTTCCTCTGTCGAAAGACCGGAAAGAACTACATCATCGCGCATAACATCCATTACCGGCAAGGGATGGTACATGGGCTCTACTCCGGTGACGTCGTAACTCTGTAACTGATCAACATAGTTGAGAACTTTAGTCAGATCGTCGGAAAAGCGGTCAACTTCCTCTTCCGTGAGGTGCAAACTCGCCAATCGGGCAATATAGGCAACGTCAATATGCGGCTGATTCATGGGCAGACTCAGTCTAGCAAGGCATCTCCTGGGAAGACACAGCAAATAAGGTCATGCTGGGAGATATTTTTCAACCCTGGTCCAGCAGACGAATGATCCAGAATGTGGAAGCGGCAATGGAGCAAATGAGAACCAGCAGAAGAGCCGTACTCTCATGAAGTTCACGCCTGGCATTACGGACATTACCCCGTGCGACGGCTACTTTCAGCGTGTTCTGCTGGCGTGTTTGCCGCACTCTGTCCGGAGGTGGAAGAGTATTGCGCTGGGGATGCATGGAAACGGGAGATCCCTGACCGACCATTTCTTCCAGTTCGCTGATTTTCTGCATCAACTCACGGGAAGCACGATCCAAATCGCTGAATTCAGAATCTCTCTGTTTTCTTTTTCTCAGAAACATGGTATTAGAAATTGTTGGAGTGACCGCAACTGACGATTGCGTATAAGATGACTAACAAGATAAACAACGGCAGGTGAAAGGAAAAACCCTGGATGAACTGCGTCACAAATTCACGCGAAGAGATCAGCAGGCGACGGGAAGATTTGCGGGAACGGGTCAATACTTTGGTATGGCGCATATGGGAGCAGTGATCGACCGCATCATTATAATCGGCTTCACAATGATCCATGATTTCAGCAGCATCGGTTAATTGCTGTTCCAGATTATCCTGTCCCCAGTCATCGGGGCGGATCGCCCCCAGAACCTTCAGATCCTTGGTAAAGCACAGGCGGATCTGTTCCAGCTCCTTGATTTCATTAGCAAGGCTTCCCAGTTCCTGCTCAATCCTTTCCACAGCGGAGAACATCCGGTCGCCCAACTCGTTTTGATCAGCAATAAAGCGGGCTTTCTTCTGCGCAATTTCCTCCATGCGCCGCTTGTAATCATCAATCTCCGCCTTTTTACGACGGAGTTCTTCCAGCTTGCGCTGAGCCTCCTCCATATCATCCTGAACGACAGGGACAGGCACACCTCCGGCAACTGGCGACGGAGGGCCATCCAGACTCATTTTCCTGTACTGTTGTTCCTGTTCTTTCATGGGTAGAATCAAAACGCCATTCCGACTAATCGGACTGAAGAAATATTTAACCTTTCTTATCCATCAAGGAAAGTGAAAAGTGCGGAAAACTTTCCTTTTTTTTCACGATTCCGAGCGTCCGTCACTGTTTTGCTCTTAAAAATTGATTATTCAAGTGTTTTTTACGATTGTCCGTCACGAATCAACTCACGGATATTGCGTGCTTCAATAGCCTCGTTTCTGGTACGTTCGTTCACCCTTGCCCTGTAGAAGGCCTTTTCCGTATCCGACCAGATATTGGATTCATCGTACTCCCCGGCAAATGGAATATTCAAGTCGATCCATGCACAGATCTTGTCCCATTCTTCCTGAGTCAATTTGACATTTTTGTGCCCTTTTTCGAGCAGTTTGACCAATCCGCTGCGGACGGCCCCAGCCCTGTAGGGAGGATACTGGTGCATCAGTTCAAACCGGGTGTACCACGATACATACTTGTTCGGTTCGTCCGGCAGGCGCTTGCCCAATGGACGAGGCCCCCAAACCTTGTCTGTTTCCCAAAAGGCGAATTCTTCAGGTTTGTGACCATTTTCCGGACGTGCCTTCGTCAGTTCGAAATAGGAACGGTAATACCGACGCATTGCCGCCGGATCATCCACATAAGGCTTGGACGTCAATAAAAGCTTTTTCCCTTCCCCTCCCTCGCGGTGACAGGCTATGCAATGCTTGTCGAACACGGGCTGTACCTCATGAATATAACTGAAGGCGCGAGGTGGACCATAAAAAGGCTCAAGTTCCTCCGCCGGCTTCATCGACGCAATCGTACGACGCAGCGGGTTGAGCGGCGTCTTGTTTTTGTCCTCATGGCAGCCGACGCATGAAAACTTCTCTGCCGGCATCAGCGTCGCCCACGAGCGCATCGTCTGAATGACCCGGTTTTTACAATCCAGAAGCTGGAAGTATACAGGCTTGCGAGCAGGTGCCTTGAACATCGCCGAACCGTCTTCATAGACCGTTGCATCGCCGATAATCTTCTTCGAATCGAAGGAGGCAAGGCCATGTCCCGTCGGCATCACAGTATCCCAGCAACCTCCGGGACCTTTACCCATTGCCGAGCCAATCGTTGCATTTTTGTACATCATTTCAATCACGCGGATCTTCTTGACGCTTCCCGGTTCAATCCCTTGGGCCGCTTCGCCATAGTATACATTCTGTACATAAAAAATACCCTCATCCTTCGTGTAATCAACCTCGGAGGGACGCACTCCCGGACGCTTGCGCGGAGCATCCGGAATCACCTGCAGGCAGGAAGTGCCCGGGTCTGACGCCAGAAGTTCCCGTTCTCCTTTGTCATTCAAGTAATACAGGGAATAATCGGCTCCGTTGTACGGGGCTATCGACACGAGGTAATCGCGTTCCGTCAATGCATAGGGATTGGAAAACTGTTCCCCCTGTTTGCCATACCGGTCATCATAACCATTGCCGCTTTTCGGCGTCCTGTATCCGGGCATTTCCACGATTCCCTGATCCAATTCCACACCCTTGGAGACATCCATTAGAGCCAGCTTGCCTCCCTGCGTCGTGTGGTATCCGCCGATAATGCAAATCACCTTGTTGGAGTTCGGGATAGCCCGCGCATGATGGAAGCTGTTGGGCAACCCCGTCTGGTTGCCGTAGAACTCCGTCTGCGCCGTCCCGTCGGGATTCATCTGGAAGAGGGCATGAGCCGAGGACTGGCCGCGATCATTGTAGTCGCGCCTCGTAAAAATCACGCGTCCGTCATTGAGCAAGCTCGGAAAAGCCGTATTCGTTTGATCGAATCCGACACGGCGGGCATACTTGCCGTCTTTGTTCATGATAAACAGATTGCTCAGGTCTCCCCACCCGCAGGTAATGTGCTGGACGATGCGGGAGGAACTGAACATGATGTCACCATTGGGCAGATAACAGGGTTCCATGCTGGAGCCATAAGTTTCAGGAGTCGTCAACGGGCGAGTCCTGCCAGTCGTACGATCCAGTTCGTAAATCTGATAATTTGATTCGGGACATCCGTAGGCATTCTCCAAATAATGATCCCGTTCCGGCGCTGGACAATAGATCGCGTAGTGCGAATACGTCAAACAGGAATTGAAATGTTTCCGGGACGCACGCATGGCAAACAGGAGCTTCGTTCCATCAAACGAGAGTTCAGGGTCACGGACACTTCCTTTGCCAGGATCCACCAGCATGTTTTCGCAGGCAAAGGCCCCATCCTTGTCCTGCGTCAAATCCAGCGAGCAAAGGGCCGATTTCTTGTTGGAGCCCTCTGTCTCCGTAATCAGATAAATGCCGGAGATACTGCCAAAAACATGGTGCTTTGCAAAAATCAATTTCGGAGCCAAAGCCCGTACTCGATCCAAACGCATTTGCCGGCGGGCATATGCCACCCGGTCATACAGGGTTACCCACTCCTTAACCGAAGCAGAGGAATCGTTCCGTTCCAATCGGGCCGCCTCTGCAGCAAAGTTCTCCGGATCCGGCACAGTTTTCAGCGCCACACCCACGGCATCAGCAAGCAATGCCCTCATATCCGGCACGGAGAAAAGTTCTTCAACCGTTTTACTCGCATCCTGTTTCAACCAGTCCATCTGGTGAGGGAAGGCTTTTTCCATAAGGTGCCCCGCCATTTCTACATTCTTCTTCGACAACGGACACCGCAATACATCACAAACAGCAGCAAAAGTTTCCGACCATTTTCCGGGTTTCAGAATCCTATCTTCCACTGCTTTTTTTTCCTTTGCAAGGGCTTGTTCCCAAGCTTCCGGAACCGGACTGGACGACAACACAGCATATTTTACATCCATCAGAAACCTGCCTTTCAATTCCCGGGCCTTCACGAGAACTTCATGTTCCCCTTTTTCTAACTCTCCCGACCACATGCATACCAGTTGGAAATCATTGAAATTTCCAGTTGAAGGAATCGTCCATACAGACTTTTCCCGTCCATCCATAAACAAGGCAGCCGTTCCCCCTTGATCCTCCGGAGATGCCATCATGAGCCAGAAATAATACGTACCCGTCTCCGGAACCTCCAATTTCCATTCCGGACCGCTGTCTGTTCCTGTCCAGTCACGGACAAAACCGCCGCGCTTCGTCACACCGCGTCCGGTCAACCGGGCTTCGCTTCCATCCAGAAAAATGAAAGGCAAAGACACTCCGCTATCCGCAACTACGGAGACAGGTTCCGGAGAAGAAGAGGAGGCTGCAATGGCAGTACCCAGACACCCCCAAGCCAGAAAAGAGAAGAGAAGGAGCTTCATAATCATCAAAGTATACGATTCTCCATCCTTCTGCCTTTCACTCACGACACCGGATATCTACCGTTTTCCCATTCACTCATGGGAGAGAAGAAAAACGATAGGTCTCTCCAGCCCGGGTTTCCGGCAACGACAAAGTTCGCTCATTCCATTCCGGTTCGGAGGATTCGATAATGGGAAGCTTTTTCCCGGAAGAATCCAGGGCAACCACAGTTCCATATTCCCACGGACAAGCCATCGTCAACCGGCCTCCCAGCAAGCTTGTTATTTCCAGTTTCACGACCGTTTTCCGACAACCATCATAGGCAGCCGAGACCAGGAACCCGCCCGGAACCCTCAACCGTGAAAAAGCGACGTTTCGATCCTTAGGCCAATTGGGAAACACCTTGATCACATCTTTGTGTTTCAGTACCAGCATACTGTTGATGGCAGCCGTCGCCCCGACTTTTTCCAGACCGTGATAGCCATCCCGAACGGCAAGATTATTTCCCATTTGTTTTTTCAGAACGCCCGCCATGTGTTTCAAAATCTTTTCCGCCGGATAACGAAGTTGGACGGCATCATAGAAAATACGTGGAAAATTATTGATTTGCCCCCATGCTCCATCCCCAAACGCATCAATCGTATTCCTACCTACTTGCTGCTGTTCCGCCGGGGAATAATACCCGAGTTCTCCGGCCGGAAGAATCACATCCAACGGAAGGATATTTCCATCCCATGGGATCGGATTGTCCAACTGCTTCCATGTGTTCTTTTTCCATTCCCTCTCTGCCAGAGAGAAAACAGGTTTACCCTTCCATTCGGAAACCGGCTGTTCCGGCAGACGAGTCAAAAGATCTTTCCAGAAGCTACGTTTTCCGGCGTCCATATCCAATTCCTCCGATGCCTTGATCAAAAACGCCAGCAACATCTTCACCGTCGCCAGCTCAACAGCGGGATTATGCGCCCACGAACCCTCATTGTACCCGGCTACAAGAAGACACCTTCCATCCTCATCCCTTTCCAGCCAGACTTCATACAACCGTGCACATTTTTTCAAGAACCCGTACGTCCTTGCCAAAAAATCACGGTCAAGCGTATAGTTGTAATACTGGATAATCGGCCATGAACTGTATGAAACATTGAGGAGTTCACGATGGTAGGAATCATCTGTAACAGTCCCCCACGGGCCAATCCCAACGGGGTAAAGAATGGCATCCGCAATGCCCTTCCGAAGAGCGGAACGGGAATTCACATATTCCCTGTTAATCCGTTGCAGTTCAATCTGATTCGCAGCACGCTCCATTCCTTCCCTCTCCATCGCAAGCATGGCTTCTGCGGCAGGCATCAGCAAATCACACCGATTGCTGGATGCCGTCCCGTAAAACGAAGCAATAAAATTATAATTCAGATGATAATCAGAAGACCAATTCGGCGTGTCCGTCGTATGCCAGACTCCGAAAAGTCCCGGAGCAAGTTTTCCATTCCGGATACCCGACCCCATCAAATACTGGGCTCCGTAATAATAACGCTCCGCCAGAGCCGTTTCTTCATCGGACGGAGACAGGTCGATAGAAGAAACAGCCCAATACTCCCTCCACCAATCGGCATGGGACTTGAGAAGAGAGGCAACACCAGCCTCATTCCGAACCAAGCCCAGCAATTCCCGGGCTTTCACCCAAGGGTCCCAGCCCTTCAGCCTGCCATCGTGTCCGTAGGTCTGCCCTCCCCCTCCGATAGCAACTACCAGCCAGGAGGATTGTCCCGGCTGTAAACGAACTATCCTCGAAACAGTTGCTTCCGATTTATTCTTCCAATGGTCGGGCAAGCCGGCATGGACAACGGATGGAGCCAGCACTGCCTGGGAACGCCATGAAGCGGGGTTTTCAGGAGCTCCATTGAAGGTCCACCTCGAAACCGCCCCGGCATTCTCGTCCGTACCCACATCCGCAGGGAAACATTCCTGATCAGCCTTGCACCACACATCGATTTCCAGATCCATAGCCTCCGGAGACTTCAACTCGACGATTAACACGTTCTCCGTTGCCGCCATCCATGCCTTCATGGATACGGACTCGCCGCTCATTCCCGTCAGTTCTGTTTCCAGACATGCCTTCCAAATATCCAATTTCTCATGGAAAGATTTTGTTTCCGCCAATGCCGAGGACTCGGCAACCGGTCTGATCGTCACACCGCCAATAGGCAAAGGTTGCGTTTTATAACGTTTATCCGCACTGAATTTACCTTTTAAATTTCCGCAGGACCAAAAATCAGATTTGGAAATCAAATACGTTTTTTCCATTCCGCGCCCTCCCGACACAATCCCGACATCACCGTTGCCAAGCAATGCCGTCCGAGGCAAGTCATTGGAAAAACTGTCCTGCGGATTCCACGAATTCCACACCCCGGAACAAGCTGAAACAATCTGTTCCGTCCGCGCGCGATCCGGAATATCGATAGAAGAATCCGCTGTACCGGACAAACCGGCAGCCACACCTCCAAACATCACACAGGTGATCCCTCTCCATTGTTTATGGAAAAAACTCATGTTCAAAACAGTTGGTTATTTGTGGCCGGATTGAATCATTTCACGGATATGGCGAGCTTCGATGGCCTCGTTTCTGGCACGTTCGTTCACCCTTGCCCTATAGAAGGCCTTTTCTGTATCCGACCAGATATTGGATTCATCGTACTCCCCGGCAAATGGAATATTCAAGTCGATCCATGCACAGATCTTATCCCATTCTTCCTGAGTCAATTTGACATTTTTGTGCCCTTTTTCGAGCAGTTTGACCAATCCGCTACGGACGGCCCCAGCCCTGTAGGGAGGATACTGGTGCATCAGTTCAAACCGGGTGTACCACGATACATACTTGTTCGGTTCGTCCGGCAGACGCTGCCCCAGAATACGCGGTCCCCATACCTTATCCGAGGGATAGAATCCGAATTCCTCAGGTTTGTGACCATTTTCCGGACGTGCCTTCGTCAGTTCGAAATAGGAACGGTAATACCGACGTTTAGCCGCCGGATCATCCACATAAGGCTTGGACGTCAATAAAAGCTTCTTCCCTTCCCCTCCCTCGCGGTGACAGGCTATGCAATGCTTGTCGAACACGGGCTGTACCTCATGAATATAACTGAAGGCGCGAGGTGGACCATAAAAAGGCTCAAGTTCCTCCGCCGGCTTCATCGACGCAATCGTACGACGCAGCGGGTTGAGCGGCGTCTTGTTTTTGTCCTCATGGCAGCCGACGCATGAAAACTTCTCTGCCGGCATCAGCGTCGCCCACGAGCGCATCGTCTGAATGACCCGGTTTTTACAATCCAGAAGCTGGAAGTATACAGGCTTGCGAGCAGGTGCCTTGAACATCGCCGAACCGTCTTCATAGACCGTTGCATCGCCGATAATCTTCTTCGAATCGAAGGAGGCAAGGCCATGTCCCGTCGGCATCACAGTATCCCAGCAACCTCCGGGACCTTTACCCATTGCCGAGCCAATCGTTGCATTTTTGTACATCATTTCAATCACGCGGATCTTCTTGACGCTTCCCGGTTCAATCCCTTGGGCCGCTTCGCCATAGTATACATTCTGTACATAAAAAATACCCTCATCCTTCGTGTAATCAACCTCGGAGGGACGCACTCCCGGACGCTTGCGCGGAGCATCCGGAATCACCTGCAGGCAGGAAGTGCCCGGGTCTGACGCCAGAAGTTCCCGTTCTCCTTTGTCATTCAAGTAATACAGGGAATAATCGGCTCCGTTGTGCGGGGCTATCGACACAAGGTAATCGCGTTCCGTCAATGCATAGGGATTGGAAAACTGTTCCCCCTGTTTGCCATACTGGTCATCATAACCATTGCCGCTTTTCGGCGTCCTGTATCCGGGCATTTCCACGATTCCCTGATCCAATTCCACACCCTTGGAAACATCCATTAGAGCCAGCTTGCCTCCCTGCGTCGTGTGGTATCCGCCGATAATGCAAATCACCTTGTTGGAGTTCGGGATAGCCCGCGCATGATGGAAGCTGTTGGGCAACCCAGTCTGGTTGCCGTAGAACTCCGTCTGCGCCGTCCCGTCGGGATTCATCTGGAAGAGGGCATGGGCCGAGGACTGGCCGCGATCATTGTAGTCGCGCCTCGTGAAAATCACGCGACCGTCATTGAGCAAGCTCGGAAAAGCCGTATTCGTTTGATCGAATCCGACACGGCGGGCATACTTGCCGTCTTTGTTCATGATAAACAGATTGCTCAGGTCTCCCCACCCGCAGGTAATGTGCTGGACGATGCGGGAGGAACTGAACATGATGTCACCATTGGGCAGATAACAGGGTTCCATGCTGGAGCCATAAGTTTCAGGAGTCGTCAACGGGCGAGTCCTGCCAGTCGTACGATCCAGTTCGTAAATCTGATAATTGCTTTCCGGACATCCCGATGAAGCCAGATTGACATCCCCCTGGCTCTTGCCCGGGAAAAAAGTTGAATTGTAATTCTTCCTCGTCGGACGCATCGCAAAAAGAAGCTTCGTTCCATCGAAGGAAAGCTCAGGATCCCGGACACTCCCCTCCCCTGGATCAACCAGCATTTCCTCACGGGCAAAAACACCATCCTTGTCCTGCGTTAAATCCAGAGTACAAAGGGCTGATTTCTTGTTGGATCCCTCCGTCTCCGTAATCAAATAAATGCCGGAGACACTGCCAAAAACATGGTGTTTCGCAAAAATAAACTTCGGAGACTTTGTCCTGATTCGATCCAAACGGATCTGGCGCCTTGCATAGCCCATGCGTTCATACAATCCGCACCACTGGGAGAAAGAGGCATCCGGATGTTGTTTCAGTCTAGTGATCTCATCCGAAAAAATCTTCAGTTCCGGGATATTGACCAGCATTCTCTCCACCGCACCCCGAATCAACACAACGGAATCCTCCGAAAGCAGCAGCTCCATTCCTCCCTTGCCCAGATCCTGACGAAGCCATACTTCCTGGTGAGGAAACCCATTCTCCAGCAAAACACGAAGGCGGTTCTCCGAATCCGGCAACAATCTGCCATTCCTCAACAGTCCGGAAGCTACAACCAAAGACTCGTTCCAGGACGAAACATTACTCATTGTCTCTTCAATTTTCGCGCATTCTCTACCGACTGCATCCTCCCAGGCTCTTTCGGAGGAATCGGAAGATAAAAAACCGTATTTCACATCCATGAAATACTGTTGGTTTAACTTTCCAGCCACAATCCGAAACGTATGTTCTCCGGCCTCCAATTGTCCCTGCCAAACGCGAACTGTCTTGAAATCATTGAAATCCTTCGTTGAAGGGACATTCCAATCGCAGACCTTCTTCCCATCCAGGATAATTTCCGCAACTCCGCCCTGGCCAGCCGGAGATGCCATTTTTAAATTCAGATAATACATTCCTTTCTCCGAAATGGCAAATTTCCATTCTGCACCACTGCCAACGCCATCCCAATATCTCAAAAATCCCCCCTGAGTCGATATATGGCTGCCGACAAGAGAAGGCGTTGCTCCATCCAAAAAGACAAATTCAGCTCCGGAACACACCATGCACATCAACAATAATGGGAAAAAGCTTTTCATACCAGGGATGAATACGCACACGAGTACAATTTCCTTTCAGTACCCTACATATTTAATTCGCTTATTTTCATACGACAACGGATACACCAAATCCACAGAATGAAGTACCGTATGATAAGTTTTTCCTTTCAGTGCTTTCAGGCTATTACCCAGTGTATCTTCAACCACATGAAGCAGAATGGCTTGGAAAGAGCCTCCTTGAAAACAGTCGATCCTCCCGGACAATATCCTATCTCAAAACGAAACATGATATCCCTTCCCCTCCAGATATCTCCGGACATATACGGTCAAAAGAAAAGCCGGAAACCTCAATAAAGTCCCTTGCTCTTCTTCCTCAGGCCGGATAAGCTCGGCAACTCTTATTTTTTGTTTCACAGAGCGGGACAGGAAGAGTAGATTAAACAGAGCAGCCCAACGAGTTTCATGCAGCAGACCGAGATGCCTCATCCCCCAAAATCAACAAAGGCCTTGCGCCGCGTATACATTGTGCTTGGCTGCCTTGCCTTCATTCAGTTGATGGCAGTAGGCATCGCACTGACACTCAAGCTTTCGTCCCCTCCACCGCTCGTTATACAACAGCCGGTTCCTGACAAGAAAGATCCCGTGCCCGACAAGCCACAGCCCCCCCTACCCGACGAACTCATCACATCTATCAGGCCGCGAACCGTTGAGGAAATGCTACGGGATGCCGATCAAAAATCCTCAGGTTCCCAGCCTTCTGTCATTGCTCCGCCCGTTATCCGTCAACCGAACAATGTACAGGATTACGCCGAAAACAAGACCCGCAAAGAACCGGATATCCCCCTTCCCCCACAGCTTGCCCAGCTTCTCAAGGAAGCCCGTTATGCCCAAATCGAAGGAGACATGAGAAAATCCGTTCTCAAACTCGAAGAAGCTTCGGCTCTTGAACCGGGCAATCCCGTCCTCCTCTACTATTTCGGCCTCGCTTACGAGGCTCTGCGCAATGCCGAAAAGTCCCGTGAATACTTCCTCAAAGTATTCACTATGCGCGACAAAGCCGGCAAATACTGCCAAATGGCCGCCAAACACCTCGAGACCGGTTTCGAGGCTCCGTCCGATAGACGGGGCGACATGGCTTTCGGTACCATTCTGGAGTACAAGGAAGAAAACGCGGGAGACGGACAACGCGTCGTCCTGACCATTCCCATTCTCATGAAAGAAGGGCTCAATATCCGCCCGGAAGACCTCTACATCCCCATCCTCTTCTACGATTCCGTCAATGGACGAAAAATCGAATTGACGCGAGCGGAAGAACCCCAGGTCCGCTGGATGAGCGAACCCGTTGACTGGGCTGACGGGGAGGAAACCCTTGAAGTCCGCTACCACATGCCTCCTCTGACCGAAGAGGCAATCGCCGCCTACGGCGATCTCAAATATTTCGGATTCACCGCCAAACTCTATTACAAAGGAGAGCCCATGGACTGCTACGCCTCTCCACGCGTTCTGTTCCTCATCGAGCAAATGCAGATGAAAAAACCGGATGTACCCTACCAGGACGACAATTACGGAGAAGGGCTCCTTCCCCCCAAAGAAGGAGGTTCTTCTATTCTTGACGCCCAACAAATGTCCGACTTCCTTCCCGCAGCTCAATAACCCTGCATTTCCTCCCTCATGACACTTTCCTTCCCCTGTACTCTAGGCGACTACACGCTTCTTTCCCTGATCAAAGAAAAGGATGGCCGGTTGTATTTTGACGCCATCCAAATTAGCACAAGCCGCAAAGTCATCCTGGAAATGCCCGATCCGGAAACGAGTACCGAGGAATCCATCCAGGAGTTTCTTCATGAGGTCCGTGTCAAAGCATCAGTCGATTCTCCCCTTTTCACCACCGTTTACGAAGCCAGCAAGACCGACGGGAAATGGTACTTCAGCTATGAAAAACCGGATGGGGCCAGCCTGGCCAATGCCATCAGCATCGGGAAAACCTTTAGCACCCATCAACTTCTGGAGCTACTGAAAACCGTCAGCAAGGCAGAAGAATTCTTCGATTCCCACAATCTCGCCACTTCTCCCATTTCTCCCGATTCCTTTTTTGAAGACTCGAGCGGAGGATTCCGCATGATCAACCCGGTCATTCCCGGGACAAGAAAGCCGGACACATCTGCCCTGGACATGATCTCCCTCGGCAACATTCTTCCCTCCCTTATCACCCCCAACGTGCCCGGAGCCACCCGCATAGGTACTATTGCCACCTGGATGCGGGACGGGCAGGAAGGAAAAACGCTCACCTGGCAGCACGTAGCCGAAATGGTGGATACCGTCGAAGACCAGTTGGGGATCGGGCAAAACGCCACCACTGGACTTCTTGAACAATCTCCTGTTTCTCCTTTATCCCGTTACAAGATCCTTCTGGTCGCCATTGTCGCCATCCTTGCCGCCGGAGCGGTTTTCCTTCTCATCGGCAACAATGATCCGGATCATCATTCCACCGCTACAAAACCTAAACTGACACATCCCGTTTTCGATGGGCGCGACCATATGGGAATCCCCATCAATCCGGGAAACGGAGCCCCCATCCTTATCTGCGACGCATACGAAGTCACCATCGGCGCCTACAAAAACTTTCTCGACTCCATCAAGAACATGCCGGAACAGGGACGCAAGTCATACGACCATCCCAATCAGCCTCCAGGAAAAACCGGTCACACCCCTCTCGACTGGGAGGCCATGCTCGATGCCGCCCAACATGGCAAGGTCTGGGAAGACTATGCCATGAGTATGCGGACGCCTGTCTTCAACGTCGATTTCTGGGATGCCTATGCCTATGCCAAATGGAAAGGATACCGCCTTCCTACCTTGGAAGAATGGAAAACGATTGCCGACCGGGTTTCTACGCACGGGCAAGATCCTATGGGTCCTGTTGACAACTATCTCCGGGACGTGGGAGAACACAACCTGTGCGGTTTTAATTCCGGAGTATCGGAATGGACATCCAGTGAAGGAAAAGATCCCTCCATGCCTATGGAAGCGGAACGCCCCATTGTCTGCGGAGGACATAGCGGACTCCCCGGAAAACAACGAGTCATCTACGTTCCATCCCAGGACATCAGATCCAAAACAATTGGTTTCCGTACCGTTCACGAACAATAATTCCCTTGATTTATCCCCCTCACCGGTCATACATACATAAATAACATCGGAAGTCGTCGTACCTGCGAATCTTCCAGTAAAACAATCTGCCATCGATTCTCGTACACCATCCCCTTCTATCATGCAACGTATCCTATCATTCATTCTTCTTCTAGGAGCTCTCTGCCTCCCGGCGTTTTCCCAGTTGATCGTCAGAATGGAACCAATCAAAAAACAATTCCTCAGCGGAGAACCTGTCACCGTTCGCCTAACCATCAGCAACAACACCGGAGCTCCCATCCATCTGAGCAGCAGCGACCAAATCTCCTGGCTCGACATCAACGTCGAAAGCAACGACGGCGGCATGCCCCTGCCCCAATCGCGCTTCGCCAACTTTCCTCCACTCTCCATCCCCACCGGTAAAAGCGTTTCCCGCCGAATCAACCTGCGCCACTTCTACGACTTTTCCCGTGACGGCAACTACAAGGCGACAGCCCTTGTCCGCGGCCCGGACATGCGCACCATGTTTTCCTCGGGCAAAAAAATGTTCACCATCATGTCCGGCATGCCCGTCTGGTCCCAGATCGCAACTCCTCCGGGAGGCCGCCGATGCAAGTACGTCGTCTGCAGCATGAAAAATAACCAAAAATCCCACCTGTACGTTCAAGTCAAGGACGGAGAGGTGGGTACTCCCATCAATGCCACGGGACTCGGGGAATGGTTGAGCTTCTTCGACCCGGCATGCCGCATTGATTCCAAGGCTAACCTCCATGTTCTTTTTTTGACGACACCAACCATCTACGCCGGGGCAATCATCGCTCCGGACGGAACCAGGAAATCCCTGCAATACTACAAGCGAATCAATGGTTACCAGCCTTCTCTCGTCTATCTTCCCGATGGAAGCCTCCGTATTACCGGAGCCATCCCGTTCGATCCATTCAAGCAGGGAGTAAAAGGCCCCAAAGACGCAACCGTCGTCCCAGGAGAATAATCCCGCCAATCTATTCGTTCTTCCCCCCTTTCAGGGAGGAACACTATTTTCCCGCCTCCACCGTCCCGGACGATGGAGGCGCTTCTCTTATTACGCCTCCCGTTTATTTACCGACGGGCAGAATACCCAGGTCGCGCAGCTGTTCCATGGGACGCTGAGGCCAAAACTTATTGGCAACCGGACTCGCAGGACTAGGATGCAGAAGAGTACCGATGGTAAACGTACGATCCGGCATGGCAGAGGAGGCATCTTTCAATTTATTCGTCGCGTAAGCTCCTACACCGACAAGGATTTCCGGCTCCATAATCCGTATCATACTCTCAAGATGAGACAGACACAGAGCGTCAATACGCTCCTGAATGTCTGCGGACAGCTTGTCCGGAGTAACGTTGGCTCCGGATTCGGACATCCAGACAAGCGGGCAAAAATTAACGACGAAATGATCCTTGAAAAATGTTTCCGGAGTTCCATAGACATCACGAAAGAGCCCCCACAATCTCCTGCCGCTTACCTCGGAGCGCTTACATGCAAATCCATCCACAGGCCTTTTCGGATGCATGAGGGAAGGCTTCCCCACGGCAGCTTCAATACCCAGCCAGTTCTTGACAGCATCCACTTCCCCGAACGGAACACCCGTCTGGGCCATCCCGAAAGGACCGGGATTCATCCCCAGAAAAAAAGTCCTCTTCTTCGAATCTCCATACCGGCGTACATATTGTTCATACGGAGCCCACGCATACTTTAGCGGATTATACGTATAAGCGACGGGGAAGGAAAACGACAGGGAATCCATCTCATCCGCCAGAAACGCGGAAGCCTGGAGCAATTGGTCTGCGATTGATACCATGCCGGAATCATGCCTATTCCACCTATATCGTGCCAGCAAAAAACTCGGGACTTGCTTTTCCTCCCACATCATATACGCTAAATTTCGGAACTACTAACGATACCTTCAGCCAATGAGTGGAATAGCCATTATGACATCGGGCGGTGATGCAGCAGGAATGAATCCCGCCATCAAGGCCGCCGTGGACCATGCACGACATCTCTCAATGCGTCCATACGTGGTATACGACGGACTGGAAGGACTCATCGACGGAAAGATTGAAGAACCATCCCGCAACCTTACCAATGAACTGATTTACCGCGGCGGCACGCTTCTGCGTTCCTCACGTTCCAAAAGGTTTTTCCAGTACGAATATCGCAAACAGGCCTACGAACACCTGAAGGCCAAAGGCATTGAAAAACTGATCATCATGGGAGGAGACGGATCCTTCCGAGCCCTCAACGACTTTTACAATGATTTCGAAGTCCCGTTTGCCGGGATTCCCGCCACGATCGACAATGATATTGCGTCGACGGACTACTGCCTCGGTGTAGACACCGCCCAAAACGTCATTCTCAATTGTATTGATTCCATCCGTGACACGGCTCAGTCACATCACCGGGCATTTGTCGTGGAAACGATGGGGCGCGATTGCGGATATCTGGCCATGACCACGGCTCTCTGCAGCAGCGCTGATATCTGTATTGTTCCTGAAATCCCCTACGACCTCGACTCCATCTACCGCCGTCTGAGCCCTCAAATCGAAGAAGGCATCGGCTACATCATCGCCGTCGTCGCCGAAGGAACGCGTGTCGCTCAGTATCTGACTCGCTGGCTCAATGAAAAAACGGGGATGGATACACGCCTCACCGTTCTGGGCCATGTTCAGCGCGGCGGCTCCCCGACTGCGAGAGACCGCCTGATGGCGACACGTTTCGCCACCCGTGCCGTAGAAGCTCTGCACAAGGGTAACAACAACCAGATCATGGTCTACCGCGACGGGAGTTACGCCACAACATCGCTGAATGCCGTTGCCGGCCAAAAATATTCGGTCAATCCCGAAATCATCGACCTCTGCCGCGAATTGAGCTGCTAACCCGGTTTCTTCCTCGTTCATTACAGGATTTTTCTTCTGACAAAAAACCGCTATTCTTTCACGGAATGGCGGTTTTTTGTATTCGCAGGACTTCGATCAAAGGGATCAATCGTAGCGAGCGGCAGCCAAGCGAGCCTTCCTCAAATTCTCGCGGGTTTCATGTGCCATTCGTCCCCAGTAGGAGGCAGGATCCAGATCTCGAGCTTCTTCCAAGACCTCCACAGAACGGTTGAATGTTTTCTCAAGTTCAGGTGAGTTGGAACCTATTTTTCGGAAGAGTTCCCGACACCTATTGACTAACAAAGGATAAACATAGGCTACAAGCACGCATTGCCTTGTCGGTGTTTCCAGATCCTTTTCCTCTAAAAAATGCAAAAAGCCCTTCAAAACATCTTCCCTTTCCTTTTCCCCGACAAGCAAGGAAAACTTATGGACCAGATCCCCCAACGCCTCTTCATGAAGGATACGCTTTGACGCAGCAACAGCTTCTAGATACCTGGCATCGGCACAGGAGGATTTCTCCAGCATGTGCATGCATGCAGCATAATGGAGAGCCCAGGATTCTACCGGAACATGTTCCAGGGCAAGAAGCACCATGGAAGCGGCCTCCTCCGGATCCTGCGCAGCGTAAGCACGGGCCAGCATTTCATCACGCTTGACTTTCTCCCCGCGCAAGAGAAGAAGCCTGGCCGCCAGGGCATCCGCCTCATCATCATTCCGGGATCCTCCAACTGCCATCGCATACGGCTTGCCCTTCTCATCGCAAAGAATCATCGTCGGCAACATTCTCAC
The DNA here is from genome assembly GCF_029854705.2 of Akkermansia sp. N21116. Lineage (NCBI taxonomy): Bacteria > Pseudomonadati > Verrucomicrobiota > Verrucomicrobiia > Verrucomicrobiales > Akkermansiaceae > Akkermansia > Akkermansia sp. N21116. The sequence goes on along the minus strand of NZ_CP139035.1, from coordinate 1,708,060 downwards.
GCCATGACGCGCGGCACGCCCCAACACCTCCGATGTAACCGGACTGCCAGGATTAACCCTTCCGGAAGGAAGCTCCAATTTGCAGAATACAAAACTACCGTCCAATCCCGATTCATCAAACCGGGAGGAATCCAACCACTGCATCCATCCTTTCTCCGCCGGCCCCGGCTGTGAAGACACGTAAAGATAAAGTATATCCTTTTTTGCCGAGCGTGCACGTATTTCAGAACCTTCCGGAGAAAGAGACCATTCGACCGCACCGTAAACCTGCCATGCCCCCCCCGCTACAAGCACGAGGAACCCATAAATCCATCGCTTCAACAGGAATCGGCAGGAGCCCTTTTCCGTAGATCGAACCATCCTCATCATTCCGGACGAATCGTAATCCGTTTGAACCGGGCATTGCCCTCTTCAGACTCCGTCACAATACCGGGAACTTCTTTCAAGGCATTATGAACAAGCATACGGTGGTACGCATTCAAGGGATACAATTTCATAGGCTTGCCCGTTTCCTTAACTTTTTCCGCAATGGAGAGCGCCTTGTCGAGAAGCTTCTTCTCATGACGCTGACGGTAAGAATCACAATCCACCTTCACCCTAGGAGCATCCGGGATTTTGTGCTGAATCATCCTGTTGACGAGATACTGCAAATCATCCAGGCGGTCTCCATCTTCTCCAATCAGGAATTTTGCGTCCGGAGAACTAATCTGGAGGCAAATGATATTGTCCATCTCTTCAGGAGTTACAGTCCCTTCGAAACCAAGCGATTGGAGGAGAGTTTCAAGCGATTGAACGGCTAATTGTTTCAGGTCTTCTTCCATGGGTGTCAAAATAAGCTTATCGGGTTCCAAAAGTCCGCCTCCAGCTCATAGCAGAAGACGCGGAATATCCTTTACTCCTTATTGTACACATATTCTCCAATTGCCAAGTCAAAAACCCGCAATTCCTCATATTCCGGCAATCGCCTTCCCGGCGATCATCCTTCCGGCTCAATCGGGGAAATCCTCTTCACGGATTCGGGGAACTTCCTCCCCTCTCTCCTGGCCTCATTCACCTCCTGTCGTATAGTCGGATCAATCCAGTAAAGATGTGACTCCAATGGGTTGAAAATAATAGGATAACAAAAACGCGTCGTCTCCGAATCCGGCCACTGAATCCATCTCCAATAAGCCATCCTTGCAGAATCGTCCTTCCAGCCGGGCACCCAAATGGCCAAATCGCGAACTCGTGTTTGAATCCTCTTGAGAGCCCTCCGTAGATCATCCCTGCCGGAAGCTTCCGCGGCTTCCGCCAACGCACTGTCCAATTCCGCATCGGCTATGGAAAACACATTCTCCGTATTGGAGACAAGCCTCCCCGCAGCATCCCTGCCCTGGGATGAATGGAGCATCGGAAAGAGATTCGGGACGGGGTAATCGAACATCGTCGCCCAAAACACAGCCATATGCCTTTTTTCATTCACCTTGCGGGCACACACAGAACCGTCCAACGGATTCAGTCGCAAGTCAACCCCGCAAGCCCTGGCTCCCTCCTTCAGTTTGCGGCAAACATTGCCGATCAATGGCGAAAGTTCGGCATATGCCAATTCAATAGAAAGACGGTCTCCACGCCCATTGACAAGAATACCGTCCGGTCCCACCCGGCTATATCCGGCACGGGCAAAATACGCTCGCGCCTTCGTGGGCGAATAATCCGGCCATGCCAGATCAGCCGTCATACTGCCATATCCGTCCGTTAGAGAACACAACCGGGAAAAGTACCCCCGGAACAAGCTATCGAGTATTTCCTGCATCGGCATGGCATATAACAGCCCCGTCCGGACATCAATATTGTCAAGTGGCGGAGCTCCCGTATTCAGGTAAATGCCATAGGGAGGCTCCGGAAACCGACGGGTAAAGGAAACCATCTCAACATACCCGTCGAGGACGGGAGGAATCTGAAGAAGAGCTTCCCACAATTCTGGCTTATACACCGTCAAATAATCCAACTGCCCGAGACGAAACATCTCATACGCCTTTGTATCCGACCGGAAAAAGTGATGCGTAATCGCATCCACGTTGCACGAATAACGATAGTATTTCCTGTCGGCTGCCCACCAGTTTTTCACTCGCTTCAACGTCAGCGCCCTACCCCGGACAATTCGGTTCGCATCCAGAATATATCCTCCCGTTCCGGGAGGAATGCGCCACTGGTATCTATCCACGTATCCGGCATTGAAATCCGCGTAAAATCCCGGATGAGCCGGGGCTAGAAGACCGGCAGCCTTGAAAGGAGCCCACGGAACGGCACGGGGCAATTCCATCTCCAAAATGTCATCCCCGTACACGCGGATACCGGCCAATTGTTTCTTGACCTCATTGGAATAGAGGGAATCCTTGACAGCCGGACTCGTCCTCAGGCAAAGGTACAGGATAAAGTCCATCGCCTTGATCGGAGAACCGTCCGAATAGGCAGCCTCAGGAGCCAGATGAAAGTAGATCTTCCTTCCATCGCCGGACACGGCCCAACGATCCGCCAGACCTGGAATAATCTCTTCGGTCTGGGGATGGATGGCAACCAGTTTCATATCTACCTGACCGTACATCGAATAGCCGAAGAAACTAGTACTCTCCGGGCCAAAAGGGCGAAACGTGGAAGGGAACATCACTCCTCCCCAAATATCGATTTCACCGCCTTTCATGGCTCTCGGATCACCAATATCCGGCTGGTCCATACCATCCTGCCAAACGAGTCCTCCCGGCAGTGACGAAGAGGGGAGTATCTGTAAAAAATCACCCGACAGGGTCCGCTTTTTCAACAAATCAAGTTCCCCCGGATCCCCTCCTTCCCTCTTCAATCGTTCAACTTCCGAAGAAAGCCAATGGGCAACCTCCCGATTCCAACGCCCGACAAATCCTTCAAAATACGCGGGCATGCCATCGCGTCCCGAAGCCATGGTCATCTTCCCCGTATCCAGTCCTTCCCTTACATCGCGCGACAACCACCATACTCCTGCCAGGAATACGGCGGCAAATGCCGCAGCCATGATTGACAACCACTTGAGCATCGGGAGATATCATGCGGGAAAAACCGCCGTTCATCCATCAGAAAAAAGAATCCATCCCCGCAGAAGAATCTTCCGTCCGGTCTTCGCCTACCGAACATGAGGATTCCCGACAGGGATGGACCTTTTCAGCAATTCAACAACAATATGAAGAAACGATCTTTAGAACTCAAGGGTAACACCGCCGAACACCCCGATTCCACGGGCCTGCAAGGCACCGAAGTTGTAGTCGTTCGTCACGATGTATTTCTCGTTGAGAAGGTTTTCCACACGGAAATGCAGAGTCATGTTGTCCGTCACTTTATAACGGACAAACCAACGCAGCGTTACATAATCATCCAGATACTTGCCGCCCGATGTCGATGTATCGCAACGGTTGCTGGCGGACAAAATACCAAGACCGGTAGTCAGGCGTTCCAGAGGTGAAACATGGATTTCACCGCTGACCGTATTGCGAGCCGTCCCGAGAAGCTGTTTGCCATCATTATCCTTGGGCATCACGTAGGTGTAGCCAAGGGTGTAGCCGGGTTTCCAGGCGCAGCTGAATTCCCCGCGCAGGGAAGTTTCCACCCCAGTCATCGTGCCATGACTTGTATTTTCCCATGTGGAGAAGGCGGTAGAATAGTCGCCGGGAGTCGTATAACCCGTTTTGGGATTGATCATGTCATTAATACGCGTCCAGAAACCGGTAACCGTCAGGTAATGGTTCTTGACGAGACGCTGTTCAATGCCCAGATCGCCGCCAAGGGAACGGGAAATTTTCAAATCAGGGTTGCCGATATACGACCAGCCTCCTATATTGCAGTTCGCGTAGCGTTCCCATTCGGAAGGAGCGCGGAAACCGGAACCAACGGAACCGAAAATTCGAGTCGGAGAATCTTCACGGCCGTTTACTTTCCATGATCCGGCAAAACGCCATGTAGCATTGTTGTTCCAGATGGTGCTGTGTTCCAAACGGCCGACGGCACTGAAATCCAGATAACGGGTCGGAGACCACATCTGTTCGGCAAACCAGGCGAGATTGCTCTCCATTTCGTCGATATCGACGTAATTATTCAAACAGTTGTAATCCGTACGATCCCAGGCCATGCCAAGGATTGTTTTCCATTCCCTATTCCACGTCAATGCATTACGCCATTCCATCTGAAACTTGCTGTGATCCGTCCAGGAGTTTCCGTCGATCAGGTTATCCTTAAAATGGCGGTCATAGTACCCCATCATGAAGGTAGTCGACCAGATCTTGTTGATGTTGGAATCCAACGTTGCAGTCAACAAGTTGCTGCGCATATCGAAACGGTCGCGCTCAACAGTCGAACCTGTTGCTCCATAAACTAAACTCGGATTGTCCAATTGCGAATCCATCCGGCGGTAGGTCAAGCTCAACTTGTTGTCCTTGTTAATATCATAGGTCAGGCGCAGAGCTTCCTGCCATTGGCGAAAATCACCGTAATTATTGGCTTGTCCCGGATTGGGGTAGGCATAAGGACCGGAAGCCCCCAAATAATGAAGATCGTTTTCGGTCGTTTCAAAACCGACTCCTACAAAATAACCCAGTTTTTTGATTTTGCCCTGAGACGTCACCGTTCCCGTATAGGAACCAAAAGAACCGGCCTCGTTGAAAATGGAAAGGGAGGGTTTGCCCGATCCTTCCGGTGTAGAAAGAGCCAAAACGCCGGCATACGAGTTGTTGCCGTAGACGGCCCCTTGAGGTCCTTTGACAAGTTCCGCGCCACCCAAGTCAAAGAGGCTACCCTGGCCATAAAGTTGTCCAGGGCCGGAACCAAGACTGTCGTACGACATGGCATTACGCACATCGGATACGCGCATGCCGTCGATCATCAAAGATGTACCGCCAGCCAAATTAACACCGCGAACAGTCATGTATCCCATGGATCCACGCTGACCAACACTGCCGTCTTCCAGCATATACACGCCAGGAGTGCGGGCAAGAGCACCGGAAAGAGTTTCAATCCCGCGTTCTTCGAAAGCCTTCGGATCAATAATACTCACAGAGACGCCGGAAGACGTGTATGGCACTCCTACATAGTGGGAGGAAACAGTCATTTCCGGTAAGACGGCGACAGTCTGGGCAGGTACAGTTTTCTGCTCCTGAGCACCGGCTGGCTGGGTTGCCGACTGATTGTCAGCATTCGCTCCGAGAGAGACTTGGCCTGAAGCCACAAGGGCCAGACCGACAGCAATAGCACCCATTTCGAGTGCTTTTCTATAGCATATCATAGTTGTAACGCCTTAAAACCGGTACTTCGCCGGTCAAATAGGACAACTCCCATGGCTGGTTTTCTGGCTTGCGAAAGCATGCTTCCGTTTACAGTTGCGGTACAGCTCCGGATTTTCACCGGTATTCCCCATCTATTGCCTGCCCGTGCCACGGGCTTCCATAGAAGTCTGTGATCCGCTCCATGGCGAACCCATGCCCGCAATCAACACAATTTTGTTCCTAAGGTCAACACCAAATTGAAGAGAGTGTCACTTTACAACATTTGCCGGCACATAATGAGACTTGGGTTCCGACACACCGAATTGCCACCGGACACTCTGAGGCTGGGAAGAAGAAAAGGTTTTCCAGGATACGAATACGGTCACGGTATCGACACGGAACGGACGGTTCGCTTTCCAGGAATACATTTTCCGGACGGGATCATAGGAAGCGGGAACTTTACCCAATCCATTGATCATCATCACAATAGAGTCCGGATTTACATCCCGTTCATTACTCAAATCAATCGATATGACGGGAGCTAGATCCGCAATCACGGCATTGGCAGTAGGCTGAACAGTTTGCATAGGAGGAGGAAGCAATGAGGAAGACATGGAGGCAACCGATATGCTTCCTGCCCCGGAATCGGATACCCCCGAAGCCCCCGATTCTCCCAAAGGATGGAACGTCACGGCATTGGCAAAAATCCTCGGATTGTTGCCAAATACGACGTAACGGGGAATCTGCCAATTGTCCGTTTCATGCAAGGTCTTCCTCTGGACGACTGTCACAGCGCCCACGTAACCGTATGTCGGCAGTTTTTCGATCATTTCCGGCGTATGATACCCTCCGGGATAACAGTAGAATTCAATCGGTACATTAAAATTGGCCTGCAGCCACTCCCGAGACTTGCCGATTTCCCGGTCGATCAGAGTGGAATAGGCTTCCTGCCCCTTACGCTGGACTCGCTTCCATGCCGAGGGGTAGAGATGGCTTGTGGAATGGCTTCCGAGAGTAGCCCCGGCACGCACCATTTCCTTAACCTGTTCAATACTCAACGACGCCCCCCGGCCAGTCAAATAATTGGTATAGGGAAACACCGTGAACGGAAATTCCATTTCCTTCAACACCGGAAAGGCGTCCGTATAGAGGCTTTTCCAGCCATCGTCGACCGTGATCATCACACAATACTCCGGAAGGCGACGGTCGCCATTCTTCCATTCCCTGAATTCTTTCAGGGTAATAACGGGCATGCCTGCATCCTTCAATGCCTGCATCTGACGACGGAAAACAGAGGTACGCATACGCATCTCCGTCACAGGTTTTTCCTCGCTAAAATCATGATAGCACAGGATGGCAACCTGAGTCTTGTTCTGATCCACCGGGATTTGGGATGCCTTGGGTATAACGGGCACTTGGACGGCCTGAGTATTGGCTGGAGCCAGCTCCTCGGGGGATACCGGCACCGCAGTCGGGATATTCTCCTCCGCTACGGGTTCCGCAGTCGGAATATTTTCCGAGGCCGGCACAACGGCTGCCCCTCTACCCTCGCCCCGGGACGGAGCAAGAGACGGAACACCGATGAAAACCCCGGGATCCAGAGGAGGTGGTTCAGAAACAGCTCCCGGACATGAATCGACCGCCAGGACAGTACAAACCATACCCAGTGACAACAACCATCCGCGAACGCTTCGTATCATACGGATGAACTACTATGCCTCCTGTCCGCGATCAATGCTTAATTGCGTGCATGCCAACCGTTGCCAATGGCATTCGGACACCGGCATCACTTGCTGTCGAATTTCAGGATTACGCGGTGAGGACGCCATGCGTCGACTATCTCATTTTCCAATTCCTTCCATGTTCTGCCATCGAGAAGCAACTCAACCGGATTCCCCTTTCCATCGCGCTGGATCTGCTGGAGGTAACGACGCAGATTTTTCATTTCTCCTCCGCCACGATCCATGCGAATAAAGAACACGGTAACCAACAAAACACCGGCTTTCATCCTCATCAAGTCCCGTTCGGAACCTTGAGGGGCACCTTCCTGAGTCAAAATCTTCTCCAAGGAAGGAAGGGAAAGGCTGCTTTTACGGATTGTACGCGGAACGGAACGGGCCGACAAAGCGATGTCATGTTCGTAATCGAACATGCCTTCCTTTTCCGGCATCACCTCCATGTAGGAAGCCAGTCCCTCGTTCAGCCAATAGATTTTGCCCAAGAACTGCATGACCCAATGGGTCATGATATGGATGGGCTTCAAGTAGGAAAAATCCGGAATCGTCGCTCTCTTTCTCAATTCAATACTAACAGGAAAATCCGGATCCGTCCTATTCAAGCGGACGATAAAATGTGTACCGGAAACCCCGATCATTTCACCGTCGCCTCCCCCGGATTCTTTCCAGCCGGCATCGTCGAAAGAAACTCGTATCACATACCGCACCGGAGGAGCCATTGCCAAGCGAAGGTTAAACGGCAGCGCGGCCAAAGCGGCCAAAGCCGATTCAAACCGGATGAACAAGGCATCCAGCTCCGTACGATCCAAAGGTTTGGGAGATTCTATCCGGAAATGATCGGACTCATAGACGCTGTACCCGTCCAGCTGCTGAAGGACCTTGAACATAATGACGCCATCATATCCCGACTTTTTCGGCCACGGATCCATCCAATTGGTCGGCACAACCTTCTTGTCAGTACTCGTATCCGTTACTTGCTGCGGCTGAGGGAACTGGTCCTCCGGAGGAGGTCCTTCTCCATCGCGAGAACGGCGCAGCCATTCATCGGCATAGGCATTGTCCACTCCGGACAAAATCTTACGGGGAATCGTTACCCGCCTCCCGTCGGCCAGCAGGATATCCAATTCAGCATCGCGTACCTCGACCAGGTTTCCCGAAATCGTCGCTCCGTTCCCATTAGTCCACACCCTGGCTTCAAGCACGGAGCTTGCAGCCACAATGCCGGTCAATATCAGGAGCAGGAATTGATTTTTCATAGGGAAACAACCGTTCTTTTGGCATATGAGTCCCTTGCTGACAATCCAATTCGCCCTTACAACAAACTTTTTCAGAAGAAATCAAAGGCTGCTTTCTCTCCGTTCATCAGGATCAAATCTCCGGTTTGTTCAGGATTCAGGCTCGTTCTCCCCGGCCATTTTACGAATATCCTGGGACAAACGCATGGCACAGAAATTGGGGCCGCACATGGAACAAAAATGAGCGTTCTTTGCATTGGCATGCGGCAGCGTCAGGTCGTGGTATTCACGAGCTCTCTGCGGATCCAGCGAGAGGTTGAACTGATCTTCCCAACGGAATTCGAAACGAGCCTTGGAGAGAGCGTTGTCCCTGTATTGCGCAAAAGGATGTCCCTTGGCAAGATCGGCCGCATGGGCAGCCAACTTGTAGGTCACGACTCCCTCGCGGACATCCTCCCTGTCCGGCAATCCCAGGTGTTCCTTCCGCGTGACATAACAGAGCATAGAACATCCGAGTTGACCGATCACAGCGCCCCCCAAAGCTCCGGTGATATGGTCATAACCGGGGGCAATATCGCTAGCCAACGGCCCCAAGGTATAGAACGGCGCCTCCATACACCACTCCAACTGCTTGTTCATGTTTTCGGCAATCAGGTGCATGGGAACATGCCCCGGGCCTTCATTCATCACCTGCACCCCTTTGTCCCAGGCGCGTTTGGTCAACTCTCCCTGCACTTCCAATTCCGCCAGTTGGGCAAAGTCATTGGCATCCGCAATGGAACCAGGTCTCAAACCATCCCCGATGGACACGGCCACATCGTAGGCGGCAAGAATGGAACACACTTCGTCCCAATGATCGTAGAGGAAGTTTTCCCTGCCGTGGAGCATGCTCCACTGAGCCATAATGGAGCCGCCGCGCGACACAATACCGGTCATACGGCGGGCCGTATGGGCAATGAACCGCTGCAAAAGCCCGGCATGCACGGTCACGTAATCGACGCCCTGTTCCGCCTGCTCTACAAGCGTATCTCGGAAGATCTCCCACGTCAGCTGCTCTACTCTTCCATGAACTTTTTCCAAAGCCTGATACACGGGAACCGTGCCAATGGGAACGGGGGAGTTGCGGAGAATACCTTCACGGGTGGCATGGATGTCATTTCCCGTGGACAAGTCCATGACAGTATCCGCCCCCCAATGAATAGCCCATCGCAATTTCTCCACCTCTTCCTCCAAACTTGAACCGAGAGCGGAATTGCCGATATTAGCATTGATCTTAACCAGGAAATTGCGACCGATAATCATCGGTTCACACTCGGGATGATTGATATTGGCGGGAATCAGAGCACGGCCCGAAGCAATTTCGTCACGGACAAATTCCGGCGTGTAGAAAACCGGCATCCGGCATCCGCAGCGCCGTTCTCCGGGATGCTGGAAATCAAGGCTGTCACGACGGACCAGACTGCCGGGACCGAATCCTTCTTCCGCTTCCAGAGCGGAAGGTCGCGGCATTACGGAAAGACTTTCAAGCATGCGTTCCGCTTCTTCCGGTCTCGTCTTCTCATGGGGAAAGCGGTCATACACCGCCTTGAAGGCTGCTTCCCTTCCCAGATTTTCACGGATGGCGACAAACTCCATTTCCTGAGTCACCATTCCCTGAGATGCATACCACCGCTGAGTTACCGGATGGGAGCCGTCCGAAACAAGACATGAGCCGTGGGAGTTCTCCACCGTTTTCACATCGCCACGGGAAGTAATCCAATCCTTCCTTAACGAGGGAATTCCCTGATCAGCAGATCCACAGAAAGAATCGTCCCCCCAGGGACCGGAACAATCGTACAACCGGACAGGAGCATTGTCTTCCCGGCAACCGTCGGGAAAGATGGTTTCACTCAGGGAAACTTCGCGGAAGGGAACGCGAATCCCGGGGAAAAGTTTCCCGGCGACATACACGCGGGACGATCCGGGGTAGGAAAGGCAAACATTCTTGGTGTTGTCAGTCATGGAAGGAACGTTGATGAAGATAAAACAACCTCCTTCAGAGATCCATGCACGGCAGGACCTAACTCAGCGACTCCCTGCGAAGGTATTAACCTTATCAGGTTCGGAGGGTTTCGGATACGCGGAACGGGTATCCTGTCTCAGCACGGCATGCTCCCCTGTCGAAGGCAGAAAGATTCTACCTCTCCTGCCGAATCAAGGGAAGACATTTCACCGGCACTCCCACCCCAATCGTCAAAAACGGGTCACGGGCACTTTGACTTCCATGCGTTTCTTCACGGCCCATCCGGCAACAACCAGGGGAATCAATCCCATGAGAAACAGGACGACCCCGTCCTTCCACAAGGTTTCCACTGTACCATGGTCTGCGCTATAGCCGGGATCGTCCGGAAGTTTGCCGTCTCCCATCCAGGGAATGGGCTGAAGATGGGCCAGGAAAATCGTCGGACGATCTACCGTTTCGCGGCTCTGTCGCTGGGCTTCGGCAAATTCGTAAATACCCTGGATACGGTCATTGACGAAATACGACACCATCGTCTGTTTTTTGACCTTCTCCAAATCCTTGATATAGGCATCAAGTCCCTCTTCGGAATCCCCCATGGCATACCGGCGTAGCGCGCGCAAATGGCGCTTTGCCTCGTCCGCGTCGGTAGCTTCCAGGGATGAAATAGCCGTCAACCCGCGTAGCAACATACGCATCTTATCCTTTTCCGCCGAGGTAAGCATGCCGGGCTTGTTCTTCAGGATATCGACGCTTTTCTGAATTTTAGAACGTTCCAATTCCCACAGATTATTGGTTGCCTGATCCACAACGAACATTTCATAGGAGTATCTCAACGGACACGCTTCGGCCACAAGAGGGACTCGTCCGGGCTTTAACCTACCATTCTCATCCGTCCTGTGAGCCGACCAGGGGATGAACTGATTCATCTCCTCGAACGGAATCATCGCCCCAGCCAGCAATACCTGCGGGATCAGTACGAGGGGCACCATATTCAACGCAACGCGTTCGGTCTTGGCAAAAACAGATACAAGCAGAGAAATACTGACACCGACAAATGCCGTCAGCACCATGATCAACCAATACGACACGAACATCTCATTCACCTGCAAAATGGCGTTGCCTATGACCAAGTACAAAGCGGACTGAATAGCGGCAAGAAAGGTCAACACCAAAGCCTTGGCCGCGATATACCCCGATACGAAAACACGGTAATTGCTTTCGCGTTTGAGCAACGGATTATCCTTCAATATCTCACTCGCCGCTCCGGTCAAACCAAAAAACATCGCCACAACAGACGATAAAAACAAGTATGGAGGAATGTGCAACGCTGTCTTGAAGGTAAACACCGGAGTTGACGATGCCCGCAGGGTCATCGCTATCAGCAGAGCCAGTAAAGGACCTTCCAGCAAAGTTGTGTACAAGCCCATCCGGCTGCGAACCCTCCCGAGAAAGGTACGCACCAGCCACAGGCGGAACAACCTCCAAAACTGAATGACGGAACGTTTGGGAGGCGGAGGAATGATATCGCTGGTTCCCAGCATGGTTTTCGGCAGTGCCGCTCCAAAATCGGCTCCCATTGAATTGCGGAACCGGAAGCCTTCAAAGCGTTCCTGCCAGAGACGGGGATGCTGGAGACGCCGTCTGTCGTGCCACTGCAAGGGAGCCTCCAAAACTTCAAAGACATAATCAGCGCCACCAGCCTTGATGCTGTCCGCCGAAACCTGAATCCCCATATCAGTCGCAGCCTTGCGGAAATAGTGCATCATCGCCGCAGGTTCCCCCCAAAAAGCCATTTGCCCGCCATGGTCAAGCACGAGAATCTTATCGAAGCGATTCATCAGGTTGGCACTCGGACGGTGCATCGTGGCAATAACGATTTTGTCGCGCCGCAGACGTTCCAACGTTTCAACAACCTTGGTAGCATCGCTGGACGATAGCCCGCTGATCGGCTCGTCCATCAGAAAGACGTCGGACCCCCCCGTCAAATCCAGCCCCAGATTCAGACGGGTTCTCTCCCCATCGGAAATCATTCGTTCATGAGGCCCCCCAACACGGCGGGAAGCAATATGCGTCAATCCCAAAAATTTCAGGATGGCATTGACGCGTCGCATGCGTTCCGCACGCTGGAGACGCGGGCGCCGGACAATAGTAGCCTGGGCGATGTGTTCAGCCACGGACATGGAAGCATCCAAGATATCCTCACGGGGAATGAACGCGATATAGGGACGCAGGTTTTCCGGCTGTTCGTAAAGGCGTTGTTCATTGTAGCGGACACGACCGCGAGTCGGGCGCAAGTGCCCCGCCAAAATAGAAAGAAGAGTACTCTTCCCGGATCCGCTCGGACCAAGAATGCACACCATCTCGCCGCGTTTGACTTCAAAGTCAATATTGTCCACAACACGACCGGAACGAGGAAAATCCTTCGTCACACTCTCGACGCACAGCGAACGGATGGCGTTGTATTCTTCATCCAGAACGCCTGAGGAAAAATTGCACCTCAAACTCTGGAAGGCATTCAGGTTGATGATATCGCCATCCTGCAACTCCATCTGACCGCGCACGACTCTGTTATTGACGGATATGTGGCTGGCTGCCTCCAAAACATCCAGTGTCCCGGAACTGGTATCGCTGGAGAACGATACCTCGAACACGACGTCCGAAGCCAATCCGGGAGTCAACAGCAAATCCCCTTTGCGAGCCTTTTCCGGCATATTCGTCACACGTACTTTACGTGCAGCAGGATCGATCTGGAACTGCTTGCCGATATCGGAAGTCACTTCCTTGATATCGTTGAGAAGGAACGGACCAGCTCCCTGCAACATGAAGGGAGTATGGTAGGAAAGTTCGGTAATTTCCCCCGGTTCAACCTTTTTGTTTCCGACTCGGAAATCGACATCGGGACGCAGGATCGTCACATCTCCCTGCAATCCCATCATGATCTTCAACAAACTGTTACGATTACGGACACGCGTGATCTGGAGGCTGTCGTGCTGAACAAAGAAGAAGAAAGCTTCCTTCCTCCCGGTTCGCTTGGCTTCCAGGAAAAAGTTAAAGTCTTCGTAACTGATCGGGCCGGAAGGAATGACGACAACCTGCCCCACCGTCAACGGCATGGCCCGCCCGGGAGCCAAAGGACGGCCGCGGACAATCAGGGATTTCTTCCCGTCATTGACGACCATCACCAGGCGAGAACAACGAATCAAGCGAAATTCTACCCCCGCATCCGATTCCGGAAGGGCAACCTCGCCTCTTCCGGATGAAGAAAAACTAACGCTAAAGGCCGGATCTTCCGCTTCAGTCCCTGGAACATTCAACAGATTCATCAGCCCCTCGGCGGCGCCGGGAAGCTCAAGACCGTAAGTGACACGTTCAAACAGATTGCCCAGGGAAGACTGATCTCCCGAATTCTTCAACAAGGACAATACTTCCAAAGCAATGGCTATGCGTTCCGCTTCGTCGCGTCCGGCGGCGGCGGCGGCCAGCACTTCACGTACCGTATAGGAAGCAGACATGGATTGTTCCAGACGGGACGCCAACCAGTAATGTTCAACCTCCGGAAACGTATACCGCAAAATATCCAAGGCAGCATCGGCATCCTTGGCATTGATATGCCGGTGCCTCATCAAAATAGTCGCAAACAAATCGACGACCGTCCCGGCATCGCGGCGCATGGAACCGTCATCCCGGCTCAACCAAGGCAAGTGCCCGGCAAGCAAACGCAACATACGCAAGCGCCAATGTCCGATTTTTTTCTGAATGAACTGTAGGGGCCGGATCATGAATTGTGCTGCAACAAACCTATTCCTTTTCTACATGCCGCAGGGGCCCGGGACAATGCCCAACTTGAACGAATATCCAAAATGACAAAAAAACATTCCTCTTAGGCTTGATAGATGGCGAGTTTGGTACTAGTTTGTAAAGAGCTGCCGCACGTTCTTACACGGCGGTTTAACATAAATAATCCAACAAGACACTATGGACTTCCAAGTATCCACTCTTTGCGACTACGCTGCAGACTATCAGGGCAAACTTTGCGTCCAAGGCGCTTTCGACACTCTCTTTGCCCGCCAGACCCCGGTTGTGCATCCCTCCTGCGCTCTTGCTCTCCGCATCACGTTGACCCCCGAAGACGAAGGTGACCATAAACTCGGCATCAGCATCGTTGACGAAGACGGTGAAGCTCTTGACAAGGAACGCATGCCCATTTCCGGCGATCTGCATGTTCAGTTGCCCGAAGGAGCTTCCTTCTTCACCCGTAACCTGATTATGAACTTCCAGGGACTCTCCTTTGCCAACGCCGGTACCTACTCCGTGGACATCACGCTTGATGGCGAAATCATCACTCGCGTTCCTCTTCGTGTTGTTCTTGTTCCGCAGCAGGAAGAAGGCTCCGCCAACTAAATCGTTTTTTCAAAAAACAATTGCTAAGGGGCTGTCTCATGAAGGATTGAAAAATCCGACTGAGACAGCCTCAAATAATAAAAAGAGCTAATATTTGATTACCACGGAGGGTAAAATGCTTCGTGGAATCGGAGCAGGGCTTCGAGGATCGCAACCACGAAGCCCTGGCTTGTATTGAGCACGAGAGACAGCCAGATTCCCGCCCTAGGGCGGAGAATGTCAAAGAGTCAGTGCCGATACAAGCCCCATCCGGGGATCCGATCATTCCAAATCTCGAATAGTTGAAAGGACCGTCTCCCCGAGATGAGTCCGCATTTGAGGAGGAGATCAGAATGAAGCCCAACAAAACAAAAATCAATCGTGAAGTAGGAGAAAACATACCTCAAAAGAACTATGCCGGAGTAGATATATCCAAAGACTATTTGGATATCTGCCTTCAGCATAAAACCTACCGATTCACCAACAACAAGACAGGACATAAGAACATGTTCCGTCTTTTTGAAAAACAGGAACAACCAGTTCATGTCGTGTATGAGTCCACCGGCTATTTAAGCCGTCGGCTTATCCCCGTTTTCATGGACGCCAATATCTCCCAAACATGCCTTAATCCGGTACGAGTAAGAAACTATGCCAGAAGTGAAGGACTACAGGCCAAGACCGACCGTTTGGACGCTCAGGTGCTCTGCCAATTGGGAAAAGACAAACAACTTGAGCAAGACTATCCACTTACCCGAGAAATTCTTCAGCTCAAAGAATACGAAAGTGTCCTTACTTTTTATGTCAAAAGACGGGCACAGTTGAAAAACGAGCAAAAAGCAACCAATCAGCCGTTTCTGAAACAGCAATTGGATCAAGCCCTGAAGCAGGAAGAAAAACGCATAGAGGCGTTGCAGGTTCAAATGGAAAAACTCATCAATACTCATCAAGAGCTAAAAGAAAAGTATGAAACCTATTTGAATGTTAAAGGAATAGGGAAACGCAATGCCATGGCGTTGATTAGCCTCATGCCCGAATTGGGAAGCATTAATAGAAAGCAGGCGTCAGCCCTACTCGGAGTAGTGCCTTATTCCTGGGAAAGCGGAACGATGAAAGGAACACGCAAAATACATGGGGGCAGAAAGGAACTGCGCCATCTTCTCTATTTGGCAACGGTTAGTGCCTTGAGGTGCAATGAAATCTTGCAGGCGAAGTACAAACATTTTCTCTCTGTGGGAAAAACACGAAAGTGTGCACTTATTGCCTGCTGTCATTCTCTAATCATTTATCTCAATAGCTTAACGAAAAAAATAATTCCCCCGGATGCAGCGTCGCACGCTGCCGGGGGGATTGGGGGCGAGTAGCCCCCATTTGTCTATTTCTGAATTATAGTTGACTCTTTTTTCTTGTAAAATACCTTTCCGAAAAGGACAAAAAAGATCGGATCGTTCTTCTTTCGTTCCTTCCTATCCCGTTATTTGACAAACGCCGAGATTGTCATTCCGGCTCCGACAAGGTAAAAAAAAACGGAATGCGACACCAATCCTATCAACGGGCTATCATTACAGGAGCCTCTTCCGGACTCGGGGAAGAATTCGCCTATCAGCTCGCTCCCTATGTCGACGAGCTCATTCTCATTGCCAGACGCCGTGACCGCCTGACAATCGTCGGAGAGAGCTCCCGCAGAATCAATCCCGCTCTTCAGGTTTCCTGCCTTCCCGGGGATCTCACGGATCCCTCCTTCATGATCCCCCTGATTCATATGCTCACCGGATTGCCGTCAGCAAGAACCCTCCTCATTAATAATGCCGGCATGGGAGATTACGGGGAATTCTCCACAGCTGACTGGGACAAGATAGAATCCATGATTGTCCTCAATATCTTTACCCTGACCAAGCTCTGCCACTCCCTCATCCCGACTTTGGAAACCGCAGGAGGAGGCATCATTAATATCAGTTCCCTTGCATCCGCCCTTCCCATTCCGGACTTTGCCGTGTATGCGGCGAGCAAAGCCTACGTTCTATCCCTATCGGAAGCCTTGCGTCTGGAATTGAAGGAAAAGAATATCAACGTTCTAGCCGTCTGCCCCGGACCGGTTCATACAGAATTCGGCCAGATAGCCCGAAGACCGGGATTCACCGGAGACATGATGCCGGGCAAGCAAATGTTCGACACATCCCGCGAACGTGTCGTTTCCGAAGCCTTGTCAGCCATGGCAAAAAACAAGTCGCGAATTTACCCCGGAGGCCCTATCAAATGGTCCCACATCCTGCTTTCCCTCCTGCCCGCTCCCGTCATCCGATGGGTCATGGGCAGGAGACCCCGGCGTAGCCTTCTTCAAACCTGAATCCCCCCGACATCATTCTCCAGTCATGAGCAGATCCAAAAGGCAATCCTCGCAATCCCGTATATCTCCGGTATCGGCCATTCTTTGCGGATGCGCCATTGCGTTCGTAGCCTCCCTGTTCACTCCTTATCCGGCCGACCTTGTGCGCGCATGCCGGGAGCTTCCCCCCCATCTCCCCACAACTCCGCCCGATCCTATTAACCGGGACAACACGCCTCCCAAGAACCACGAACCAGAACAATCAACGCCGGACGACGGAGAAAATCCCCCCCTCCCCACTCCACCAACTCCAGATCCCTCCCTTTCCGATGCCGGTCAAAAGGTTCCGCCTTCTTCTTTCATGGTAGATTCCAGGCTGGCCGATCCCTGGAGAATTGAACGGGCCGTCTCCATGCCCAACGTTACCTATCCACCTTTCCCTCCCGTCATGCCGACACGCATTGCCACGGGAGCCTTCTGGGATGTCAAGGAGCTTACGCGCGGACTAAACCTCAAAACAAAAATCAATTTCATCGAAGGAGACCGGGCATCCATTGTCCGTACGATTCCCTCCAACTACCGGGCGACACTTACCTTGGATGTCGTCATGCCCAAGCCATTGACCAAGGCGGAGGAACTCACTTCCGTCAACCCTCACCTCAACCGTATGCTGCCGGGGCTCAAGGAGTTGTTCGACTCAGGCAAGCTTTCCCCCTACTACTCGCTGCTCTATACGCGCAAGCAGAACGAAATCCGGAAAAAGCTCTCCTCTCTCAACAGAGTACTGGATCGCCACAATTTCTATGATACGGAAACCATCATGGAGCTCTGCCATCCGGCTACGGGCCGGAAAGTCCTATGGCTGCAAAGTGAAATGGACGTCGTCTCCGACGGTTCCGACGGAGACCGTTTGTCCACAATGCCGGAGAAAATCCTCAACAGTTCCTTCTATCAGCCGAGCACATCCTACCGCTGGCTAAAAAAAACCGACAAAGTCAATCCTCTCCTGCCCGTATGGGAAAAGCGTCTGACTTCCCTACAGGCATCTCTCGCCAAAGCCACTGGAGAAAAAAAGGCCCAGATAGCCAACGATATAAACCATGCCAAGCTCGTCATCGCCGAGCTCAAGCGCAATAGTTTTCTGATTGCGGAATACGATCCCTTCATCGTCCTGCCTCTGGGAATCGTCAACCAGTCCTCGTCTTATTCCCCGGCATTCGGAGATTTTGTCATCGTCGTTGCCGGCAAAAAAATGTATCCCGCCATCGTAGGAGACGCCGGTCCCCGCTACAAAACGGGAGAAGCTTCCCTGCGGCTTGCAACCGCCATCAATCCCAAAGCTTCCTCATACGCCCGCCCCGTTTCCGACCTGACGGTCAGCTACATCATCTTCCCCGGTACCGCCCTGCCGGATAAAGGACCGCCCGATTACGCAGTATGGGAACGAACCTGTACCGAACTTCTCAATGAAATCGGCGGCATTGCCCCCGGTTACAGTCTGCATCGGTGGACCGATCTGCTAACACCGCCTCCACCTCCTCCTGCTCCGCCGTCCCAAAACGGGGCAGGAGGCCCTACGACCGGAGAAACGGACAAGGGAACTGATCCTACGCTTCCCCCTGCGGGCTCTTCCACGCAAAAAGAAACGCCCTCACCATCAGGCGCCGCACCACGCTCCGCCCAACCTTCTTCTTGGGCTCCGAAGCCGTCGTCCCGTCCAATATCCCGTCAAGGTCCATAGTTTCCAATCCCAGCCACGCAGGAAGGACACTGGCAAACCTCAACCTTTTATTTATCAACGCCGAAGAATAGGCCACACCTTCTCCCAACCAGGAACGGGCCATGGATTGCCAGGCAGCCAATACATCCGGTTCGTCAGATATATAAGAACGCCCTCTTGAGGCGTCCTCGGCGCGGTCTCTCAAGATATTGACCAACTGCAATCCCTGACCGTAATGGCGACCAAGCTCAAGCATCTCCTCACGGGACAATACGGAAAAATGTTCGTCCAAGACCAGAGAAGCAAGCTCCGTCCAAAACTCTCCAACACATCCGGCAACCCGGTACGTATAAAGCAACACGTCATCCTTCGAAGGCGTGCGAGTCGCCTCTTCGTGTCCGTCTCCGAAAAATTCCAAATCCCATATCTGACCTTCGACAATCGTATGAAGAACTTTCCGTATCAGGGAAATCTGCTCAGCAGGCAAAGCATTCATGGCCGCAACACATTCCCCATACCTTTGGAGCAATACCCTCTCTCCCTCATGCGTCTGACCGGGAGCCAGGTCCCGTCCCAGTCTCTCAAAACACCTCCGGCATTCGTCCCTATCGGCTATCCCTGTCACGACACGATCCATCAATCGCAAGAGATCCAGCCTCACAAAAGAGGAAGCCTTGGCCGTATCTGCCACGGAATCAGCAGCTCTCGCCAGCATATACGCAACAGAGACGGCCTCCTTCATTCCTCCCGGCAAAAAATTGATGCTAAGAAAAAACGAGCGGGAAACGGATTTCAACAAAACGCGACCACCATTCATGCACGTTTATTCTAACGGTCTCCGGACAACATGGCAAAATCAATTCACGAAAACATGGATTATCTCTTGCAAGCAGTTCATTCCTTCCGTTATTAGAGAATGGATACGACCTTGTCCTACACATGAAAAAACTTACAGCGTTTCCAGCTGCTCTCTTCCCGGCTGTCATGGTAATGAGCTTCCTGCCCTCGTGCAGCAAAAATGACAATTTCGATAAAATCCCCCGCACGGGATTCATCACTCATTACCAGTACGACAAAAAAAACAGGACGCCTTTCCTCTCCTTCTGGGCAGATGGAAATGCCCACGAATGGAATGACCGCGTCCAGGGCAAGCATGAAAAAAAACAGATCTTGTACATCAAAGATATCAATATCAATTGGATGGATGTAAAACCGAAAAGCGATGAGGAAAAACGGGATCTCGATAAACTCCGCCAATACTTCCGCGATTCCCTCCGCAAAAACATCTCGCAGGCTGCCCATAACGAACGAAATTTCATCCCGAAAGCAACATCGTCACCCAATGCCTATACACTGGAAATAGCCATCACCTCCATCACTCCGACGCCCGCCGTGGCCAATCTCCTTCTCAATGGAGTCAATGAACTCAAATCCGGCGTCGGCACCATTGGAGAACAGCTCGTTAAAAAAGGTCATATTGCCATGGCAGCCAAACTGACAAACACACATGGCCGGATCATCGCCGAAGTTGCCGACTACCGGGAAGACCACTCGGCCCTTCTCATCGATCTCAAGGATTACACCCGCTACAAGCACCATGAACGGCATATCGACGAATGGAGCCAGGAAATTACCCTGATCCTGACACACCCATCCAACTACAAAGTGGACCCGCCCAGGAAGTTCACGCTCAATCCCTTCTAGAAGGGGCACCTCGTTTCACAAAGTGCTTAAAAACACCAAGTCAGCCACGCGCCCACGGAAACATGATTGTCGATTCCATGGGCAAGTCCCTGGTAATAAGCTACAAATGGCTGGAGACGAAAGGCTTCCCCCAGACGAAACAAAGGTCCGGTACGCACCATGAGATCCTGCAAGCCGCTCACACCATGGTATTTGGACGCCACCCCCACGGCAATCGTAGAAACCCACGCCGTACTCTGGAAAATCAACGGCTGCCACGTCACGGCCGCCTGACCATAAAATCCATCCTGGGCATAGTCATACACGGCAAAAGTGTGGATATACCAACTGGCTGTGGGACTCCAATGTAAATGTACTCCATTCTCGGTTCCGGATTTCAATACGGTCTTGTCAAACCAATTCCGGGCAACGGAAATACCCAGAGTACACTCATCGCCCACATAATACATGAGTTCCCCATACATGGTCGTCTGTCCGAATTCATTTCCATCGAATCCTCTCAGATAGTCAGCCTCGCCGGAAAAAGCCCAATCATTGTCCAATGCACCGGAAAAGGCGAACTGAGATTCCCACACTTGATCTCCCAACTTCCAGCCCCGGTATACATAATTGGAACGAAACCCCTCCATGAGAGAACATCCCAGGAAAACAGGGGAACGCCTCGTGCTTTCCGTCAATGACGGTACAGACTGATAACCCCAGCCCTGCAAAAGGCTGCAACACAAAAGGAAAAGAATACACAAACGTGCCAGCATGCCAACATCATGACACCTTGCATTCAAAAAGCAATCCGTCTCCACGACTCCGCATTCACCTCACACGTTATAGCATCTTGTCAATATCTTCCAACCGTGGATCAAGAAGGATCTTCGCAATCATGACGACCAGATTAAAAACAGGAAAACACCTCGTAAAATAACCGGTTCTCCTAAAAAATGCTTGCGTAAATCTTAAAACCATGTATAAGTTTTCCGCACACCTACTCAATTAATGCGGATGTAGCTCAGGGGTAGAGCGCAACCTTGCCAAGGTTGATGTCGTGGGTTCGAATCCCATCATCCGCTCCATTTTTGATGACTTACCTTCTATCAAGTAAGTCTTTGTTTTCTCCAATTTGTCTATTGCCAGAGATAGGAGAGTTCGGGAATACCGCTAATAATATCACTACCTTTTTGATTACAAGTAACAATGACAGGTGACGCATAGTAGAGGGATTCACCGTACTCCAGAAGAACCTTCCAAATCCTGTCCGCCTCCCCACCCCAAGCGGATAAGGCCTCGGACATCACACGGGCAAAAGCCGGTCTGACGGCAAAGGAAGTCATGCTCCTGTAGTCCCGATTCATCTTTTCCAATTTACTGGGTTTGGGAGACCGGGCAAAACCGCAGCGATGCAGAAGAATAGCCCCGGCCTCTGCGGGAGCGGATGCAAGAAGTCCCTTCAAGATACGGTCAAATCCCGCCACAGGTACGGCATCGTCCTGCATGATCACGACCCATTCCTCCTGGCATAATTCAGCACGATCCAGGGCTCTTCTCATAGCTCTCTTGCATCCGACCGCACGGCAAACGTATTCTGGGGAAAACTTAAGTCGTTCGATATGATATGCTTCAAGAGAATCTTTCTCCCAGGCTGGAATTTCATCCATACTTTCTATTTTAACGCCGTCAATCCATTCCCATGAAAGCGCCTGTTCCTGGAAGATACGGCTTGCCTTTTTGCGTTTAGGAGATCCAGGCATACTGACTATTAGTATTTTATACATTATTTTCGCGATTGATTTGTTTTGTTCCGTACCGAGTCCCATCAAAATGTAAACGAATAGATGACATGCGGTATCGACACCTGGAACCTAATGAAGTCTTTTTTGCATTTCAAGCAGGCTGAAATGTTGTTTATCAAACAACTACAACAGCAAGAGACAAAGGCGCAATACATGCATCAAGGCACAAATTCTCCTGATTCCTCTCATCTGGATTTTATCCGGAATTCACGCTACATGGAACTGATATTCAAACCATATACGTTCATGAACATTACCATAGCAGGAACAGGATACATCGGACTTGTCACCGGAGTATGCCTCGCAGAAGCAGGCCATTCCGTCACATGCATCGATATCGACCAAAAGCGCATCGCAGAATTGCGACAAGGAATAATCCCCATCCATGAACCCGGTCTCGACGAACTCGTCATCCGGAATGCAACGGAAAACCGTCTGGCTTTCGACACCGATTTAAAACGCCACGTCAACCAATCCGACGCCGTGTTCATCGCCGTCGGCACGCCACCTCTTGCCAGCGGCAAGACAGATCTGTCCTATGTTGAAGCCGTCGCAAAAAGCATCGGAAAATATATGGAACGCCCCTGCCTGATTGTCATCAAAAGCACCGTGCCGGTCGGAACGTCTGGAAACATCGGAAAAATCCTCACTCGTGAATTGAAACTCCGTAACGCAGGATGCCGTTTCGAATTAGCCTCTAATCCTGAATTTCTCCGGGAGGGTCAAGCTGTGGCCGACTTTATGCATCCGGACAGGATTATCGCCGGGACGTCTTCGCTCCATGCCAAAGAACTCATGGAGACTATTTACAAGCCGTTCACGATCCATGGAGTCAAATTGATTCACATGGATATCCCCTCTGCTGAAATGACCAAGTACGCGGCCAATGCCATGCTTGCCACACGCATCAGCTTCATGAATGAAATCGCCAATCTGTGCGATGCCGTCGGAGCGGATATCCGCATGGTACGGCTTGGGATGGCCTCCGATGAACGAATTGGCCGCCATTTTCTCAATCCCGGTTGCGGATATGGGGGATCGTGCTTCCCCAAGGATGTACAATCGCTTATTCAAACCGGACTACAGCATGGATTGGAAATGAAAATTGCCCAGGCGACGGAACAAGTTAATGTTACCCAGCGGAGCATCCTTGTTGACAAGCTCATCCATCTGTGGGAAGGCATCCCCGGTCTTATGAACAAAACAGTCGCCATCTGGGGAGCAGCTTTCAAGCCGGACACGGATGATACACGGGAAGCCCCATCGGCAGCCATGATCCACCGTCTCCTCGACTTGGGTGTCACAGTACGTCTGTACGATCCCGTCGTACGTAATATAACGCGGTTTTTCCCGGACAGAAACGCTGTTTACGAAGCGAATTCCATTGACGATGCAGTTCTCGGAGCGGATGCCCTCCTTGTTGTCACGGAATGGGACGATTTCCGCGAGCCCGATTGGAAACGCATCCGCGAACTCATGCACGGCGACATCGTTCTGGATGGTCGCAACATGTATTCGCCTCGGCTTCTTCGGCAAGAAGGATTCCTCTACCGAGGTATCGGCATACCGGCATAAATGTCCAATAACGTCCTGTCCCGTCCTAAAAAAGCGTTACAAGGATTAGGGGGGATGTTTAGCACCGTTTTAAACACAGGGCAAGTTGCCACTTGCCCTGTGTTTTGCTTCGGTAGGTTCGTATCGGATGCCCTTGTTGGTTATGCATCCACTCTGGCGTTTTCATCCCACACGATAAATGAGGGCGAAGGGTGTTGTAGATGTGGATGCTTTCTTTCACTAGTTGCATCATGCCTTCTTTACTGGTCTTGTATTTTCCCAGCAGGAAATCTTGCTTGAGGATTCCATTGATTCGTTCGGCTACCGCATTGGCGTAAGGGTCGTAGCTTTCCGTCATGCTTGGGATGATCTTGTTTGCCGCAAGTAGTTGTTGATAGGCGTCGCAACAGTATTGCAGCCCTCTATCTGAGTGGTGGATGAGTTGCTCTTTTCTTTGGCGCGTTTTAATGGCCATTCCCATCGCTCTTAGCGCTCCTTGGCTCGATAGGCTTTCCGAGAGGTCATAGCCCACGACTTTTTTCGAGTACGCATCTGTTACCAATGCTAAATACAGAGGCGACTCTCGATTACCAAGATAGGTGATGTCGCTGACCCAGATTTCTTCCGGGCGTTCAGGGGGGGGGCCCGGCGATGAGGTTTTTGTGGCGATGAAATCGATGATGCGAGTTTGTTGTCTTGTGATAGCTTCTTAAGGGTTTAATCAGCAAGTTATTAGCCTTGATGATGGCATTGAGTTTGTCCCGCCCTACATGGAGCTCCTGGAGTTGAGGCTCCAAGAGGTAGTAGAGTTTTCTCATACCTATGCGCGGCTGCTTACTTCTGATTCCCTCTACCAGCTCAATAACGTCTTGCGCCCTTCTTCGTTTCTTGTGATGAGTCCATTGGTGGCGATAATATTTTTGTCGGCTTAGCCCGAGCAATCCGCACGTTGAGCTTATCGTTTCTTCTTCTCATCGCGCAAAGCTTCTGATTGCTCGGGAGAGGAGTTTTTTCGTATAGGTATTTTGAATTCCTCTTCCGCCATGTCTATCATCATGTCGAAGAATAGGGCCTTTTTGTCCGCTTGCTTCAACTGGTGCTCCAGACGGGCATTTTGCTTTTCCAAGAGACGGATTCTTGCTTCCTATTCCAAGAGGAGTTGGTCTTTATTTTCGAGGGCTTGCTCAATGGTTTGTTCTCCCAATCAAAGCTACCATATTTCTCAAGCCATGTCTTGACCGTTCTATGGTCTTGGATTCCATATTTGCGAGTAGCCGCGCGCACGCCCAGTTCTCCACTTTCTACTTCATGGACTACTCCTAGCTTAAAAGCCATGCTGTAATCCTTCTGCGTTTTCTTAATGTATTGATGCTCTGTTTCTCTGTTCATAGCGTTTTTCGGGGTGTAACGCTATTTCAGGACTAGACATCCCGACGAAATAATCCGGCACATGGAGTGAAATTGCCTCCATGCGCCCTTTTTTATGTCTGCCCGACTACGAAACAAGCATATCATGAAAAAACCCCGTCCCGGGATTACTCCGGAATGGGGTTCTGAATTCTAATACGTATGAAACAAAAAGGAATCTGCCTAACCCTCAGGGGCGGTAATTTTGCCGGCCAGTACATACAGGGCATTCTCGTCGGCTTCAAAAACTTCGACCCCCCAATCATCCCAACACAGGATAAGGCGCTCAGGAGTCCTCTCCAATACAGAGGCCAAACTCCCGCCATCCAGCCTTCTTCCCCTTTTTCCTTGGATACGGAAAGAATCCCTCCAATGGGGGTGTGACAATTCCAAGAGATGTTCCCAGGATGCGGGATCCGTTGCAATACTTGCATTGGCGATGAGGAAACGCTTCTCAATCATACCACCGCGCGTCACGGAAGGGTTGCCCTTCTGGACGACAATATGCGGCAGAATACCTTGTTCCTTGACATAATCGGCCATATTGGCACACCCGTACTCCCGCATCAGCATAAAAATGAAGTTATCCTCGTTAAACCCGAAGTTGGTATGTCCCGTTTTGTGCTGCCACTTTTCCACAATAGGAATCATGAGCGATGGATTCAGTTCGCATTCCATCACTTTTTCCAGAACTTGCGGCGACATGTTGAGAGCAAAGCCGAAGAAACGATAAAAAGCATTCTTCAGACAGAAAAACCCGTTCAGATTCCGGGCAATTAAGTCCCGGGCATTATAATAACTGGAATAACAGGGTGGGAGAGTTGAGTGAAAGTCGTTGATATTCTTCAGATAATCCGGAGAATAAAAATCATCGTCGTCGATTTTGACGAACAAGTCGTATCCTGATATGTCAAGATCTCTCACGGTGTCGATGATGTTGGACATCTGGTTCTTATTCGGAAAATACCGAAGAGTCAGGCGTCCTGTCTCAATGAAATGGCGAAAACGAGGTACGAGCATCTTGTTGAATACGTACTCCGTCACACCTTTAACAGCGACAAAAACATGGTAGTCCTCCGAAGCATACGTTTGGTGCATGAAGGAAAAAATCTGCCGTTCCAGGCTCTCCAGTCTCTTATAGGAAGGGAGGCAAACGGCTATTTTTTTATGGATAGGATTGTGTTTCATAAAATTGGTAATTTTTTAATTTCAAATGCTTGGTTTTACGATCTCCAGACAAACCGTCTCAATGGAAGGAAGTGTCGAGGTAAAAATGGACTGGGGAGGTTCCAGACCGGATAAAAGATGATGAGATGATTGTCCGGCCTCCCGGACAGCAACGTCATAACCGACGGATTTCAGGCAAAATTCCAGAAGCTCTCGCGTCCAAAATGACCGATGCTCCAATTTGTCTTCCATCCAAACCAGGAGAGACATAACGGAAGGCTGCCCATCTTGCAATTGACCTGATAATTCCGGGACAATCATGCCCGCATAATCCATAATTCTGGAAATGTCCGCTACGGCTATTCGCATGATTCCTCCTGGTTTCAAGGTTCGCCAGGCTTCATGGAAAAACCCCAAGGCATCACGGAAGGAGACGCATTCAAGTACATGTTCCAAATAGTAGGCATCAACACAGGCATCCGGTAGAGGGACAGGATGCTTGATATCGTTATTCAACAAGCCCAAGTGAACCCAGCCCTCCATTTTCCGGCTTTCGTCACCGATCCGGATACAAAGGGGCTGAACGTCCGTGGCATGCGCGGCAAAATCCGGAGCAATCAAACAAGCAATATCCTCTTCACCGGAATCTGCTTCCAGAGCCAGCTTGTCTCCTGTATAAAGGTTGGAGCCGGTACGGACGAGCAATTCCTCATTCCAGTGGAACCACCCCAGCCCGAAAATTCCGTTGCCCTTATGAGACAACTGACCGGAACACCCCGTGCCGCGGCGTCTGAAGAATCCTCCTTCATACACTTCGATTTCGTCCGTCCACGATACATGCCGGGCTTTATACACGGCTAATGGCCGACAATGGTAAAAGTGTTCCAGAGCATGAAGCTGCAACGGTTTGCACCAATGAGAAGATACCTGCTCATTGTCCGGCAGGGGATAACGACCGCTGTGCATGCACAAGAGCGATGTGGACTTCGGGACCGCGCCAAGCTTCAAGGCCAACTCTCCGAAGATAATATCTTCGGGACCAGTCGGCGGAATGTTTTGTTCTGAAACGATTTTTTCTACCATCCGGCGGGAAAGACAGTATCCCGCACCACCGCTTGGAGCACCTCGTCCTTCCAGGGACGTATCTCCGATCAGTTCTGCTTCTCCGTCGATCAATCCCTTCAATCGATCCAGAGCGACATAGGAGTCGTCATCGCATTTGAACAGCCACTTAAAATCGTAATGTTCCAAGGCGTAGCGGAAAAACTCCAGCACCTTTTCCGGAAGACGGGCATATGTATCACTTGCCCACAGGGTAACGGTATCTTCCTTTTCATCCTCCAATGGCGTCCGGTGGCCCACGAAAAAAACGGATTTAATCCCGTTGACAGAATGCTTGAGCCACGTATCACGCACGGCTTGCCGACGGTCACGGGCTTTGCAACAAGAACAGATGCCAATCAATAGATCCACTTTCTTTCTCTCCACTTCCGTAGCTGGCGAAGAGGGCAAATAAGTATCGAGCAATTGTCCTACAATACTGTTCTTATCCACATTTTCCAAGACATCAGGGGCAGCTGCCAGCCGAGTCCCCCAGAGGCACACTGCCCGGGAATCCCTCAACTCGCTGCTTTGCAGGTGCAGCCAGCCATTGTAACAGTTTAGCCACGAGGATTCGTGTATGGGGTAGACGGAAGATGCCGGAGAGGAATACCTTTCCAAGCCGCCATGGACGATGGCCGCTGTGAAAACACTATCCCCATAGCTTGAGGGAGGAGCAATTTTTCTCCGTTGGAATACATCGGGATAATCCCGGGCAAATTGTTTCTTTGATTCCGTCTCCCGGAGGCCATCCCACGGCATCACCGCAGCCGGGTCTTCCGAGAACTGCCGGAGGCATTCCATCACCGGATGTCCGGGAGGAAACCCGATCAATCCCGTACCATAGACGCGTGGTTCCCTCTCAGGAAACCACGGCAGTTCCGGGATGTCGTCACGGTTCAAAGATACAACATCCAATTCTGTCCACAACCCGCCTTCCCGAGCAAGCAATGTATTGCGGAACCAGTTTGAAAACGGCTCCCATCCGGCTTTGTCGTGGGAAAAAGCCAGGGACTCGGGAATGACTCCGGAAGCATCCCGGAGAACCGTTCCCTCGGGAACATTCGAGCAGGGCCGGTACACAAACAATTGCATCTCGACCCCATGAGCCAAATAAGACCGGACCGCCAAACCGGCGAGGAGAGGAAGTTCCCCTCCCGGCCAGAAAGCGGAGACCCGGCGACGTAAAGTATCAGTCATCATACCAGTTCCAGTGTTCAAGGTTATTCCGGCAGTTGGAGCATCTGCTCGAAGATTTCTTCCCAGCTGTCCATCGACGCCTTCAATCCACCTAGTTGGAGACCGCGTTCACGGGCGGCTTCCGCCATATCCCTCCGCAAATTTGGTTCGTAGGCCATTTTACTGGCATAGTAGATAAAGTCCCTCTCGTTGTCGCAGAGCCAGCCCGTCTTGCCGTGCTCGACAAGTCTCTTCCATCCTCCGCGGTTATCGACAATCAGGACACTGCCGCTCGCCATGGATTCAAAACCGATGCGCGGCCAGTTTTCCGTCGTATCCGTCGGTTGGAGGACAATCTCACAATGCTTGTAAAAATCCTGCTGCGACACCACCTTATGGTTGGCCGCCGTACGGATCCAGCTGTAGGGGTGTCCAATCTTGCGTTCGCTCTTCTCTCCGAATCCGAGGAAAAGTCCCCGTTTACATTTCGGGGCAACAAAGTATTCGTAAATATGAAGAGTATTTCGGGCGAACTTGTCGGCATCCTGCCGGGAAATACGACCACAGCCGAACCATTCGTTGGAACGTTCCTCGACAAACGGAAAATCGTCTGCGTGAAAATAAGGAATAAAGGTCGAAAACCGAATCGCCGAGTCCCGGTTCAAAGCCTTCAGAATGGGCATGTTCTTTTGTCTGACATCCTCGTTCTGGTACAGGAACATGGCAATCTGCCCATCGGCCATCGCCTGTTTTTCCTTGTCGAATAACCAGGTCATACAATTGACGAACACTGTTCTCTTCGTCCTCTTGCGGATGTCCGGAAGATTGTTCAGAAACTCCGCATTGCAGAAACCGATCACAGGATCCCCCGGTTCCACAACGGACCAGTCGTTCATGGCATGGATATGAATTCCTCGGGAAATCATTTCCATATAAAGGGGTTCTCTGGAAACGTTCTCCCAGGTCGGAATCAGATGAACTTCCATTCCCATTTTGACCCAGGCGATAATTTGATGGTGCAATTCCGTTCCTGCACCACCGTACATGCCGGGGAAACCATGAACGAAAATTCGTTTCAATTTTGTACTCATATTAATGATATTGGTTCTTGTTGTTTTTATTGACATCTCCCTCTCCGGAAGACGCATCCATTTAAGGAGCAGCAATACGGAAAACACAACACAAAGCGCCAATTTTTATCATTAAAATACTTATAATAAATAATTTATAAGATTACATAATTCCTTATTTTTCTACAAAAAAAATCTATCGTCTCGTCTCAAATCGCAGGAAGGCATCCCTCCGGCAATCACCGTTGCCGGTTCTTCAAAAGAGAGGATACTTTAATCTTGTAAAATGGACAAGAAGCCCTTAGGTTTTCAGCCGTTATGCAAACCACAGCCAAAGCTGCCGTTCTGACGGCACCCAAAACCTTCGAAATCCGCGAATATCCCATTCCTGCGATCAGTGACGACGAAATGCTGATCAAAGTGGAAGCCTGCGGCGTCTGCGGAACGGACGGTCATGAATACAACCGCGATCCATTCGGACTCTGCCCCGTAGTCCTCGGCCACGAAGGTACCGGCGAAATCGTCGCCATGGGTAAAAACATCACCAAAGATACTGCCGGGAATCCTCTCGGGCTTGGCGATAAAATCGTTACCTGTATCATTCCCTGCGGTACATGCGACGCATGCCTTAATACGCCCGGACGCACCAATCTTTGTGAAAACGTCGGCGTTTATGGTCTAATGCCCGATGACGATGTCCATTTCAACGGTTACTTCGCCGAATACCTGGTCATCCGCAAAGGATCCACTTTTTTCAACGTCAGCAACATGACTCTTGACCAATGCATTCTCGTAGAACCGGCCGCCGTAGTCACCCATTCTCTGGAACGCGCCAAATCCACCGGCCTGTTGAAGTTCAATTCTGTTGTCCTCGTTCAAGGCTGCGGTCCGATCGGCTTGCTCCAAATCGCCACCATCCGCACACTTGGGATAGAAACCATCATTGCCGTGGATGGCAATGATTCCCGTCTGGAACTCGCGCGTGAAATGGGCGCTACCCGCACGTACAATTTTACAAACTATGCCGATTTCGAAACCCTCCTTGAAGCAGTCAAGGCTGACAACGGCGGTAAATTGGCCGATTTCGTCTTCCAATGTACGGGAGTGGGAAAAGCCGGAGCCAATGCCTGGAAATTTGTCAAGCGTGGCGGAGGCTTATGTGAAGTAGGCTTTTTCATGGACGGAGGAGAAAGCATCATCAACCATCACTACGACCTCTGCAACAAGGAAGTCACGGCTGTCGGCTCCTGGGTGTACAGCCCGCAGGATTACCCGACTACCTTCGACTTTCTCAAACGGGCCTATTCCATCGGCTTGCCTCTGGAAAAGCTGATTTCCCACCGTTTCAAGCTGACTGAAATCACAGAAGCTCTTGAAACCAACGTCCAGATGAAGGGCATTAAAATTGCCGTCATCTGCGACTGAGTCAGTCAGCTCCAAAATTACCGGTGAGGGATTGCAGAGATCATATCTCCTGGCGCACCTCCCGGAAGCTCCAGCAACCAACCATCCGTCCCGTAGCTACATGCCCGGGGCGGATTTTTTCCCTCCGGAAATTTTCGGCAACACGTTTTCCCGTCTTCTCTTGAGCCGGGAAAGCGCCATACGACGGCGAAGACGAACCTTACGATCCTCTTCCATCTGTTCCCGGGATTTACTTTGAGTCACCATATAGACCCCGCCAAACACCAGCGCTACAGCCAGAAATTTGAGTACCCCGAACGTATCCATTCCCCACCATACCGCTACGACGGAAGCCACGATAGGCTGCACATAATTGTACATACTGACAACAGTAGGCCTCAACCGCTTCTGCCCGACGGGAAGCAGCAAATACGTCAAAAACGTACCGAAAAATACGACGTACCCCGTACTCCCGTAAAGGGAGAACGACAACGAGGAAAATGGAATGGCAGCCACATCATGATACGCAAAGGGAAGCCAGCATATGGAAGCATACATGAACATCCACTTCATCAACGTCACCGGGGAATACCGCGATATCAATCCCTTGAAAAACACAAAATAACCGGCAACACTCATCTGCGCGAAAAGCACCAGCAGATCCCCCCATACATTGCCGGATGAATCCGCGCCTCCGGAAATCTGTCCGCTGCCGGCAATCAACAGCACCGCCCCCACCGCACTCATAAACACGCCGGACACCTTCTTCCCCGTAATAGGCTCTTTCAGGTAAAATGCCGCCATAATCATGGCAATGATCGGAGTCGTCGTCGTAATGATCGAAGCATCGGCCGGGGACGTCAAGCCAACCCCCAAAGTATAAGACCCCTGATTCAGAACGATACCGAACAAAGCCGCAAAAAACAGCATCAGCATATCCTTGGAAGCCACCTTTTCCTGCCGAGTAAAACCTGAAGCCAGCCAGAACAGACACGTTGCCCCCAGCATACGGAAAGAAGCCATTGCTACAGAACTGATTTCACCTGTGTGAAGCGCAAACTTGCACATGGGAGCCATCAACCCCCACATTGTATTGCATCCGAGCATCGCCAAATGGCCTTTGAGATTTTCATTCTTCATCTTGACAACCAGACGTAAACCGTATCTGGAAATGAACACGTCTCTTCCATCTGCGACAAGCAGTGCATTACCATCTTCCTGTGTTAAGATCAACGGCATTTCCGGATTACTCTCATAAATTCCCTCATTTCCCGTTAAAAAGAGACACATAAGAAATCACTGGAATCCCACATCGGGAAAGAGTACTTTCCCATCATGCCTCGGAAGCCTTCCCCCATCCAGACGGAAACAATTGCCAATCATATCAGGGACATGATTATCGGAAAAAGATGGAACCATGCCCTCCCCTCCGAAAGAGAATTGTCCAACATACTCTCCGTAGGCCGGGAAACTATCAGAAAAGCTCTCTCCAACTTGGAAGAAAATGGCTGGATTGCCCCGCCGCAGCACAACAGGCCTCGTATCATTACCCGCTACACACCGGATCACGATGTACAAGCTCCACTACAAGAACAACCTTCCGAGATCATCGGCCTGATCACTCCGATACCAATCGACAGAATGCCTCAGCAAGTACTCGTTGAACTCTATGAAATAGAAAAAGTTCTCGAGTACGACAATCTACAGCTCCGGGTTTACGAAATCCCCTGGGCCATGGGGAAAAAACCCGGTCCCAAATTGGACCGACTCGTCCACGCCTCCCCTCACATATGCTGGATCCTTTACCAGACTTCTGAAGAAACCCAGCTTTGGTTCAAACAACGCGCCATCCCATGTCTCGTCCGGGGTAGTAGCCACACATCGGCTTGCCTCCCCTTCATCGATACTCACTGGGAAGCCACAGCACGGCATGCGGCTACCCACCTATGGAGCCGTGGGCACCATACATCCGTCCTTTGCATTCCGGACTCTCCTCTCAAAGGCAACCAATTAATGAAAAAAGCTTTCCTTGAATTCCAAGGTGAAAAATGGAACCCGCTCTTCATTCCCATTCCAGACCAAACGGATCAATTTTTCAATCTTCTGAACAACACATTCGACGCCCACCCGGATATCACCTCATTTGTTGTTCTCAGAAGCCAGCATGCCATCACCCTCATGTCCTGGGCAGCAGCGCATTCACTCCCCATTCCGGACAAAATCAGCATCATCAGTCTCAGTTACAACCCCGTTCTGGAACACATCCTGCCTCCCATCGCTCATTACAAATCCAACATCCGTAAAACAGTACGCCGCCTCATCCGCATGCTGAGAATCCTGCGTGAAGGAAAACCACTTCACAGCACATATATCATTCCCGATTTTTGCCAAGGTGCTTCAATCATCCATGAACCACAATAACATGGGCTGTTCGTAATTGGTTTTTTTATTTTTGTCCTCCAGAAATAACACGTTATTATCAGTTATTTATAACCTGCGAAAACACAACAAGTGGTCTTTTTACGGAAATGGCAAGGGATTCTTGCAATCAATCGTGAAAGAGGCATTTTGTACATGACTCCCAAACATCCCCTCCCTGTCGTAAAGCAATGTTTACCAATAGGAAAATATACACCTTGTCCTTACTGGGCGCTTTGGCATGTTACTCCCTGCAAGCCAATTCTGCCTTCTGCCAAGAGAACGGCTCGGAGGGGATTTCAGCTCTGACTTCCATCCCCTACATCTTTAAATCGGGGGAAGGCGGATACAAATGTTATCGTATCCCCGCCATCGTCCAAAGCCCCCGAGGCACCCTGATCGCCTTCGCTGAAGGCCGCGTCAACAGCACAGCAGACCACGGCAACCTCGATATCGTAGCCAGCCGTTCTACAGACGGAGGGAAAACATGGAGCGATCTCATCATCGTCCAGGACGACGGCGACAACCAATGTGGCAACCCTGCCCCTGTCGTCGACAGTGCCACCGGTAGAATATTCCTGATATCCTGTGGTTCAAACGCCAGCGAATACGCCATCATGGATGGCAAAGCCACGCGTGAAGTGTACATTCAGCACTCAGACGACGATGGGCTCACATGGAGCAAACGGCGCAACATCACCGCCCAAACCAAAAAGCACGACTGGCGCTGGTACGCCACCGGTCCCTGCTCCGGCATTCAAATCAGAGAAGGTCGCCACAAAGGACGCCTCGTCATCCCGGCCAATCACAGCGATGCAGACAGGCAATACAAGGCCCACTGCATCTACTCCGACGACGCCGGAGATACCTGGAACATCGGCGAAACAGCCGGCATCGGATCAAACGAAAGCCAGATTGCAGAAACAGCGACCGACGTACTTGTGCAAAACATGCGCATGCAAACCCATGGGAAAGGCATGCGCGGCATCAGAACCAGCCACGACGGAGGAGCCACCTGGACCCCTCTGAAACTTGAGCTCGCCCTGCCCTGTCCCGTCTGCCAAGGCTCCATCGCCCGCGACTACAACACAGAGAACACCCTCTACTTTTCCAACCCTGCCGCCACACCACGCGCCAGAAAAAACATAACCATCCGCACCTCCACCAACGGCGGTGAATCCTGGCCCTACGCCAAAACCGTTTACGAAGGTCCATCCGGATACTCCAACCTCATCATCCTGAACACAGGACAAATCGGCATCCTTTACGAAGCCGGTAAGAAAGA
Organism: Akkermansia sp. N21116; assembly: GCF_029854705.2. Lineage (NCBI taxonomy): Bacteria > Pseudomonadati > Verrucomicrobiota > Verrucomicrobiia > Verrucomicrobiales > Akkermansiaceae > Akkermansia > Akkermansia sp. N21116. The sequence continues at coordinate 1,673,330 of NZ_CP139035.1, read as the reverse complement.
CCTTGCAGAAGGAATCGCCTTCCGCACCTTCAGCAAAGAAGAACTCCTCGTACCCTGCGACAAATCCCAGGATAAAACCTCAAAATAGGGGTCTCATCCATCTGACAGAGAACAGAGAAGAGAGGTCGAAAGCCAAATTGGGCCCGCTCCCCAGCCCCTATTTACGTATTGCCAATTCATCCAAAATACGGCTATACTGGAAAACACCCCCCCTACTTCAATGGCACAACAATCTTCCCTGCTTAGCATAAAATTCGGCACCCTTGCAACCCTTGCAATCATCTTTGGTACCGGAATCTTCCTGTACAACAACATGGGAAACCATCGCGTCCTCTCTGGATTTGCCGGATACGTTTACACCAAACCCATCATCGGCAGCAACGAATTCCAAGGAGTCCTCATCGGCCCCGCCTCCACCGGTTTCACCTGGCGCCGCGCCGTCAGCAAAGTTTCCATCACCCCGGAAACAACCATCGAGCACTTCTCCACCAAAGACAACACCGCAATCCTTGGCAAAGACAAACTTCCCATCTCCTGCCAGGCATCCATGGTCTTCCGCCTCAATCCTAAAAAAATTAAGGAATTCATGGAACAATACGGCGGCATCGCTCAAACCAGCGGGAAAAACGACGATGAAGACGCCGATGAAATCATGGGGTTTGCATACAAAAACTTCATCCAGCAACCCTTCCGCACCGCCGTTCGTACAGAATTAAGCAAATACCCCGCACTCGACGCCTCCAGCAACCTCCAGAAAATATCCGACGATGTCCTCACCCAGGTCAGAAGGCGCCTGGAACAAACCCCGTTCGTCGTCGACTCCGTTGCCGTTGGTGAGACCAACCCTCCGACCCCCATCATCGAAGCCGTCGTCAACAAAGTCAAAGCCACACAGGAAAACGAACGTAAAGCCATCGAACTGGAAATCGCCCAAAAAGACATCGCCATCCAAAAAGCTAAAGGCGAAGCCGAAGGAACTCTCAAATACGAAATAGCCAAACAGGAAGCCCAGGGACGCATAGCCCAAGGGAAAGCCGAAGCAGAAGTCTCCCTTCTCAAAGCAGAAGCCAAGGCCAAAGGTACCATACTCGAAGCCAAGGCAGAAGCCGAAGGCCTTGCTCTCAAGGAAAAAGCCATGGGCCCCAACATGCTGAGGGCAAAAATGTACGACAACATGCTCAACAACGCCAAAATCTATCTACCCTCCTCCAACGGTTCAGATAAAAACTCGGCCATGTCCGTCCTGGGAGTCCTCAACCTCAACGACCAGCCGCAAAGTAAATAAACGCCATTCCGCATCCACTTATCCCGTGCCCGGCCTACTTCATCTGTAGACGGGCACGACTTGTTTCATATCCTCACCTGCATGAGTATTCCACTCAGGAATACTGGGAAAATGTCGAACGATACTCTTGCCCTTAATGACAAAATATGCAGAATCCTCCTCACACGGACAGGTGGTCGAGTGGTTTATGGCTCCGGTCTTGAAAACCGGCGTGCGGGAAACCGCACCGTGGGTTCGAATCCCACCCTGTCCGCCAAATTTTATCTGAAGCATTCTTCCAGTAAGAGCGCTTTTTATGGTTCTATCCCAATATCTGGTGGAATTGATCCCCCATATAAGCGGAAACACGGGAATAAGTAGGCCTAACAATCCATTGTCCCGAAGATCATCTCCAGCAGGAACGCCTGTCGTGAATGGGGTAGAACATCAGATCTTCCCAACGAGAAGAATACGTTTCCTGCCCGGAAAGGATTTCCGCGCCCATTCGCTTGCAAAGAATAGAAAAAATACTTTGATCATGCCGGTGTTCGACAAATCCCGGAAAATTGGGTGAACGAGAAGGAGTATCATCCACCAAGGAAAAATCAAGTTGATAGGGCAATTGCCATTGATGCAGAAAATCGGATGACAACTTGTTTTTGCAGAAAAAAGCATGTGTCGAACATATCTGGGGGGAAAGAAGAAGATTCCTGTCTTCCCGTACCGCAAAGTAATCCAGCAAATCACCCTTTGTCCAACGGAATTCGGGATGAATCACCTCAAGCTGGAACCCCATGACTCCACAGGTTGCCTCACGAAGACGTTCTGCATAAAATTCCAGTCGCCATCTTCCGGCTGGGTTCCAGTGGCATCCCGCATCGCAATAGAATAGCAAGTCTCCGGGCATCAGCTCGTCAAACACGCGACGGATCAAGTAAGGCTTCCATACCCAATAGCCAAATCCTCTGCTTCCAAGATACATTCTCTCCCCGTAGGAAGAACGAAAAGAATCATCCAAATCATGCTCATTACAAACATGGATCTTATCAAAAAAACGCATGCCTTCAGCCTGGATACGCAGACGCTGGACTGCCTTGTACATGCGGGAATCGGCAAAACTCAGAAATACGGTTTTCATCGGAATAGGTATAAATGGGGGGATCAAACAGGTAATCAACCTTGATCCATCATTCCGCATGAACTCTCCGGGAGTCAAGAAACCTCATTTAGCATATCTCACAAACAACTTAATTGAAAAATATTACACAGCTAAACATGTTCCCGTCCCATCTCCGGTACACCAGTTTTTCCAATCGCCTTTCCATTTTCAGATGAACTGATCGGAACAATCAGCGTTCCGACTTACTGTGACGATCCGACCACACCTCTCTAAGGCAAAGAGTCACAAACAACCATAAAGCAGAAAACACACTGATCAGCAAACATAAATTGAATCCTAAAAAGTCCTGGCACCACCATATCCCAACAGTCAACAGGAGGATGGGAATACCGGATATTCTAAAATAAAGCAATTCCCCTTCATATTGGACAAAAGGCGATAAGCTTTTAATCAATAAAAAGCTATCTACCAATTCAAAAAATACAAAAAGCATCGTTCTCATCACAATTTTTTTACGATCATCAATGCATTTTCACTTTTGGGACTTGGGATAAATATGGTTCATCGTCAAATAAAGTCAAACAGGAAAATCGGTTTTCCCCAATCAAGAAAATCGAATCCCTAGAAACGTCGAAGCAGGAATTCCATTCACGCTTCTTCTACGATCCTTTTTTCAATACTCTTCGTAAAATTGTTCTGCGGAAGGGATGAAGAAAGATTGACCTTCCGGATTATTCGCCGGAATGATTACGAAGGTAATCGGCCAGATCGGCAATGGCAACGACAGGGTATCCGTGCGCTTCGGCGAACGCGACGACTTCGGGGAGGCGGGACATAGAACCGTCCTCGTTAGTCAATTCGCACAAGACACCAGACGGAGAACGACCAGCCAGACGAGCTAAATCGACAGTACCCTCCGTATGTCCGGGACGGGTCAGGACACCGCCGGAGCGAGCGCGAAGGGGGAAAATATGACCGGGATGCGACAAGTCTTCCGGACAAGCGCCGGGAGCGACAGCCGCACGAATGGTCGCGATACGGTCGGAAGCCGAGACTCCAGTCGTCACGCCTTCGGCAGCTTCAATGCTAATGGTGAAGGCAGTACCATAGCGGCTCGTATTGTTGGAAACCATAAGAGGCAGCCCCAGTTCATCCGCTTTTCCTTCCGTCAAGCACAGGCAGACGATGCCGCTGCAATGGCGAATCATTTGCGCCATCTGCGGTACAGTCATGCTATCGGCGGCAAAAATCAAGTCTCCCTCGTTCTCGCGATCTTCGTCATCGACAAGAAGAACCCCGCTGCCACGGCGGATGGAATCAACTGCACGCAGGACGCGTTCTTCGGAAGTCAGTCCAAATCGGGAAAGAGGAGAATTCATGACGATCTACAAAGGGTAATAATCCATTCGAAGTTACCGGGAACCGTGCTCCCGAACAAACGCCCCGTCAAGCCGATATCATGACTTGCCTGAATACTTCCCCACCCCTCGCTCCCCCCATTTGATGAACAAGAAGATAATTCCTCATTGAATATTTTGATTATTCAGACATTCTTCAAGATAGATAGCTCTCCGGCATGTGACGTATGGGACAAACGCAAACCGGCAAAGCCAGTTTCGATATATGTCCTCACCTTTCCAACAAATAACCAACCATGCCATGTATTCCAACTTTCAACGCATGCTCCCCTTTTACCTCTTCTGGGGGGGGATTCATCATCCCGGCAATATTTCTGCTCTATTTGGCAGAGCGCCGGATCGACATAATCCATCCATGGATTGCAAGTGCAAAAGCAAGTTCGGCCATTGCACTGATTTTTATGTTATTCTTTTATTTGACCGGCAGGATTGTTCAACTGTCATTCCTGCAAGAAAAAAACAATTGCATTTATCCAGATCTTTCTCTTATTGATCACGTTTGCTGCAAGTATTACTGGAATCTTTATCTGGACAAAAATTTTCTATAAATACGCCCTAAAACAATGCTGACGCTTACACTTTCTTCACGAATCGAGCTCGGTAAATCGTCTTTCCCATACCTTCCCAGTGGAGTTGAAAGTCCGTTTTGGGATAGAAGAAAGCATCTTCTTCCCAGGAGAGGCTGCTGAAAAGACCGCTACGCTCAATATGGTCGAGCACCCATTCATAGTATTCCTCATGATCAGTCTTGAAGAGGAATTCCCCTTCATTAGCCAAGGCGGTGTGAAGAACGGGCATCAGGCTATCCTGAATAAGACGGTTTTTGTGGTGACGCGTTTTCGGCCAGGGATCCGGACAAAGGTAGTGCAAACGCGAAATGGAGCCGGGTTCCAGAAACCACTCCAGAAAATAGGAGCTCTCGATGCGCAGAACGCGCACATTCTGCAATTCCTCCTTTTCCGCCTGAGTACAAACACCCCGCACACGCCCCAGCAAACGTTCGATCCCCAAAAAACGGCGTTCGGGGAAATGGGCCGCCATCTGCAAAAGGAAACCGCCATCGCCACACCCCAAATCAACCTCGAAAGGCTCGGGCGAACCGAATATATCCATCGGTGAATAACGGCAAAAAAAATCGTGAGGGACAAAGGCAACCGGCATCATGCGATAACAAACTGGAAAAAATGGTAATGACGCCCATAAAGTGCAGGACTTCACCCTGCGTGTCAAACAGGAAGATGGACGAACCTATAACGGATGTTCTTTTTGCATTGTGCAAATTCCACAACCGTCTTATACGATAATGGCATGAAAGAATGGCGCATGGTCAGCATCGCAGCCCTGCTGGGCATTTTTCTCCCCTCGTGTTCGTCGTCCCCCAAATCGGAAGACTATCCGGGCTATATGACTCGTCCCTACACGATCCGCGGTAAAAAATATGTACCGATGAGCGTCGAACGTGCCTTGTATTTTTCTCAAACGGGAATCGCTTCCCACTACGACGAATCCGGTTTTTGGGGGTTCAGTTCCGGAGAAACCTCCATCGGAGAAGATGTTCGTCCCTGGCACCTGCATGCAGCACACCCGTACCTGCCCCTTCCCTGCGAAGTTCGGGTCACATCGCTCCGTACCGGGAAATCCGTCAAGGTACGGGTCAACGACCGGGGGCCCTTCGTTAAAGGCAGAGTAATCGACCTGAGTTCCGCTGCCGCCAAAAAACTGGGATTCCGACATGCCGGGCTGGAAAAAGTCCACATTCAGGTACTCTCTGTCGGCGACGGTAAATGGAAACGCAAAAGCCCGGTTTTCCACTGACGTCCATATTTCCGTTTTCCCATCACAACAATTTCATGACCATGAACACGACATCCCCGTTAAAAATCGGCATCCTCGGAGCCGGTTCCATCGCTTCTACCATGGCTCATACTCTCTCCCGGATGGAGGGAGCCGAATGCGTCGCCATCGCTTCGCGAACTCCGGATAAAGCCCGGGAATTCGCGCACGCCCACGGTATAGCCCGTTCCTACGGTTCCTATGAATCCATGATGAAAGATCCGGACATCGAGCTGGTATACATTGCTACCCCCCACTCCCAGCACGCAGAAAACGCCGAGCTCTGCCTTAGCCACGGCAAGCACGTCCTATGTGAAAAAGCATTCACTGTCAATGCAACCGAAGCCGAACGCATCATTGCTCTGGCCCGTGCCCGGGGATTACTCCTTGCTGAAGCCATCTGGACGCGCTACATGCCTTCCCGCCGCATAATCGACGAGATCCTTGCCGGCGGAGCCATCGGCACGGCAACCTCGTTGTCGGCCAACCTAGGCTATTCCCTTGGACATGTCGGACGGCTGCAAGATCCGGCCCTGGCCGGAGGTGCCTTGCTTGATCTGGGTATTTACCCGCTCAACTTCGCCGCCATGTTTTTCGGCCACGACATTCGGGAGACCATCAGTTCCGCCATCATGACCGATCGTGGAGTCGATGCTTCCAACAGCATCACCCTCTGCTACGAAGACGGACGCATGGCCTGCCTCCACAGCAACATGCTGGCCATGACGGACCGCCACGGCTACATCTTCGGAGACAAAGGCTATATCTCCGTGACCAACATCAACAACTGCGAAGGAATTAACGTTTACAACCTCAAGCGCGAACTCTCCGCCCATTACGACGTCCCTCCCCAAATCAGCGGTTATGAGTACCAGGTAGAGGCTTGCGCACAGGCCATCCGAGATGGACGGACGGAATGCCCCGATATGCCCCACGAGGAAACCCTCCGCATGATGTGCCTCATGGATGCAATCCGGGCTTCCTGGGGCATGAGATTCCCCATGGAATAAAGCAGGATTAATTGGAGACGGTCACGGTCATCCCGACCGGACACAGCTCATACAGTTCTCTGGCAACTTCCTGCGGCAAGTGGATACACCCGTGTGACGCCAGCATGGGAGGATCCGGCACTTCTCCTTCATGAAGAGCACAGGAGCCGCTGAACCACATTGTGTACGGCATGGGAGCTCCGGAAAATTTGGCCCCGGCCGGTACGCTGTTCTTCCTCCTGTCCGCATACCGGACGACCTGCTTGCCGTCATCGTTGTAAATGCTGCCGTAAAGGGATGAATAATGAACGAGTTCCTTGCCATAGATTTTGAAGTTCCCCTTCGGGGTGGAGTGACCGGGAATACCCGTACTCAGGGGAAAGACAAGCGCCTTTTTTCCGTCGACGAACAGGGTACCCTTCTGGTTGTCGATCGAAACGTGCATCTTCAATGCTTTGCCGGAAGCATCGGCCATCAGAGCATTATCCCTGTAGTTCCTGCCATGGTAGGCAGGTTCCCCCGGAGAGGTCACCGCCAAGCCATTGTCCCCGTCCGTTCCCACCGAGGAGCAGGAGCTCCATAACACCAATCCCGCCACTGCGGCTACTGTCATCCATGCGTTTTTCATGTTTGATCCCTCCTTAATCAGTTCCAGAGGAAAAAGACCATTATGGCTTTCTCCGCCTACCTCTGAAACAATTTACCGCTATCCGACGTTGAAACCCTGACGCACAACATGACAAAACCCGGTATCATCAAGATACCGGGCTTATCAAACAGAGAGAAAACGTCAGGAGAACTCCTATCTATCAGGATTTCGGCTTATCCAGGCTCCACTCGTCCTTCCACTCGATCTTCATCTGGTGGCCGTCCCACTGAATCGGCAGCCATACATAACGACCATCGATAGCATTGGCCGGACGCCACTGGTCGGCAATGAACACATACTCCATTTTCCCGCGAACAGGAACCGGAAGAATAAACGTGCTTTGTCCTCCGAAAGTCGTATGGGAATTGGGACCTACACAAGGGTTCTTCAACTCTGTCCACGGGCCCAGAATATTTTTCGCATAGGCGGAACGTGCCGTATTGGGCGCCCAGCCCGTACAACCGGAGGCTATCAGGTAATAGAATCCGTCCTTTTTGCAAATGGCGGGAGCCTCCATAAAACGCCCCGGAAACACGCGGACGAACTTCCCGGAATGCGTCGTAAAGTCATCGGATAGTTCGGCAATATGCATCGTCCCGTTTTCCTCGGAGGAGAAAATGTGGTACCCTTTTCCATCCGTATCGACAAACAGGGTCATGTCGCGGGCCATCTGCCCCTTTTCAAAATCCCGTTTGAACATGGCATATTCATTCATGCCATCCGGATAATTGCTCGAATTCAGAGAAGGAGCCTTCGGCGCATTTTCCATGGTCTTCTCCTTCTCGGGCATATTCAGAGGCCATTTGCCCGGATTCGCACGCAGGGCGTGAAGAAATTTGTACGGACCGGTCACTTTGTCACTGACGGCAACCCCGCTCATGGCATCGCCATACCCATGGCCTTTGCGTTCCAGATGGAACCACATCACATACTTGCCGGTCTTTTTATTGTAGATCACCTTGGGACGTTCCAAAATACACCCTTTGGCAATAGGGCTATCCGGGGATTCCTCGACAGCCAGGGCAATCCCTTCATCCTTCCAGTTATACAAATCCCTGGATGAGTAGCAATGCACCCCTACTTGGGCATAATTACCGGCATCGCCTTCCACCTTGTGCTCGCCAAACCAGTAATACGTCTTCCCCACTTTGCAAAAACCGGCCCCATGACCATTAATGGCAACCCCTTTGTCGTCGTACCAAAGCTGCCCCGGTTTGAAAGAGGTATTCCCAACGGAAGGCAATGCGGCAAGACACGGGAGCAAGGAGCCGGCTAACAGAATGAATTGGATGATTTTTCTCATGATCTTGTCAAGATACGATAAGAAAACGGCAACCTTTCACAAGCAGATACGTTAAAATACGGATAAAACAGACACATTCCGGCAAAGTTACAAGCGTCATCAACAACAAACACGACAGGATGAAGCCAACTGGCATTGCCAATGGGAAGTCCTTGTGGTAACGTCAGACACCATGCGATATTGGAACTTTATCATTTTCATGCTGATTGCCATGTTCGGCATGATTCCGAAAGCCGGGGCAACCGAGCAAGACAATGACAACAAGATTTACTACACCGGGAAAGTCGTCGTCATTCCCATCGGTGAAGAAACCTTGGCCAATACTCAGAGCTTCGGCTTCATGAACCGTACCCTGAAACGGGCCAACGACGAACAGGCTGCGGCTATCGTCTTTGAACTCAACACTCCCGGAGGCCTCGCCTGGGAAACCAGCGAACTGATGATGAAAGGCCTCTATCCCATGAAAGTTCCAACCTTCGCCTTCGTCAACACCAAGGCCATGTCCGCCGGTGCCCTTGTTGCGTCCGCCTGCGATTCCATCTATATGGCCCCCGTATCTTCCATCGGCGCCGCAGGTATCGTCAATTCCACTGGTGAAGAAATGGACCCGATGATGCGCAAAAAGGTAGAAAGTGCCTTTTCCGCCTTCACCCGTTCCGTCGTGGAAGAAAAAAATCATAATTCGGAACTCATCCGGGCCATGATGATCCCTGCATCCAAAGACGAAACCTTCGGCCCCGTCAAACTGGCCAAAGGAGAACTCCTTACCCTGACAGGCAAAGAAGCAGTTTCTCCCGGTTCCGACGGCAAACCGTTGCTGGCCAAAGGTATCGTCAACAATGTCAAGGAACTGCTGGAGAGGGAACACATAACAGCCCCAGTCGTTACAGCTACGCCAACCGGATTCGAACGCATTGCCTTGTGGATCGCCTGGGCTTCCCCCTTCCTCATCCTGATAGGGATGGGGGCCGCCTATATCGAAATGAAAACTCCGGGATTCGGAATCGCCGGAGCCATTGCCGCCCTGGCATTTGCCCTCTTCTTTTTCGGCAATCACATCGCCGGCAACCTGGCAGGTTATGAAACGGCGGCATTGTTCGTCGTCGGATGCATCCTGTTGCTCGTTGAAATTTTTCTGGTTCCCGGAACCTTCGTTAGCGGACTGCTGGGCGTCTTGTTAATCATCGCCGCCCTGTTCAGCGGCATGATCAGCCTGGCTGACATCAATTCCCTGTTGCGGTCAGGAGATTTCTCCGTGGAATCCATCGCCAGCGTTTCCCTTCTTCCTTTGACCAAGCTTGCTGTCGGCATGGCGGGAGGCATGGTACTCATCATGTTGCTCATGCGTTTCCTGCCGGATTCCCCTCTCTTCCGCTCCCTGTCCAACAACTCCGTCAGCGGAGGCCAGGACGCAGGTGCCGCAGTCGGCGTCTCCGCTACCGGAGCTACCATCGGTTCTCTCGGAGAAACGGTTACGGAACTGAAACCGAACGGTAAAGCCCTCATTCATGGAGAAATTTACGAGGTTTGCTCTCGACAAGGACTACTCATCAAGGGTACCCCTGTTCGCGTCATTGAAAAACGCGCATTCGACCTCATCGTCGAAGCGGCCGATATCCCCGCGCCCCAACAAGAAGCAGGCAACCAGCCTGAACAATAAAATTACACCTCTCCATCCCTCACACACTACAGCCATGCCAGTTACCGTAGGATTCATCTCCCTTGGATGCGCCAAGAATCTCAACGACTCCGAAATCATGATCGGCCACCTCCAAAAGGCCGGAATGACCATGACGCCCGATCCGGATCTGGCAGATGTCGTCGTCGTCAACACCTGTTCGTTCATCGATAAAGCCAAAAAGGAATCCATCGACACTATCCTCGGAGTCGCCCAGGCCAAGGAACGAGGCGAATACCCCAAGGAACAAAAACTGGTTGTTGCAGGATGTCTCGCCCAGCGCTTTTCCAAGGAACTGCCCGATCTCCTGCCAGAAGTAGACGCATTCATCGGCCTGGATCAGATCACGGCCCTTCCGGACGTCATCACCAGCATCATGACTGGCACACTTGGAGATCGCAATCTCGTCTCCGACAAATCCACCTACATCCCGGACTACGACACCCCACGCTTTCGTCTGACACCCCGGCATAGCGCCTACATCAAAATCGCCGAAGGCTGCAATCACACCTGCACCTTCTGCGTCATTCCCCAAATCCGGGGCAGACATCGCAGCCGATCCCAGGAAAGCATCATCCGGGAAGCACGCATGCTCGTCGAAGCCGGAGTCAAAGAGATCAACCTCATCGCCCAGGACTCCACTTACTACGGCATGGACCGCTGGCAGGACGGCAACCGTCCCACTCCCCGCAGCGGAGTCGACTCCACCAAGGGAGAATCCCTCTCCACCCTGATCCGCGAACTCAATGCCATCCCCGGCGACTTCTGGATCCGCATCCTCTATACCCACCCCGCCCACTGGAGCGACGAACTCATCCGCACCATCTCGGAATGCCCGAAAGTCGCCCGCTATGTGGATATTCCCCTCCAGCACATCTCGGACAACATGCTCTCCTCCATGCAACGCCAAACCAATGGAGACTACATCCGAGATCTCCTCCGCAGAATGCGTTCCGGTGTCCCCGGCATGGCCATCCGGACCACCTTTATCACCGGTTTCCCCGGTGAAACGGAGGACGACCATCGGGAACTTATGGATTTCATCGAAGAATTCCGATTCGAACGTGCCGGCATCTTCACTTACTCCCGCGAAGAAGGCACCAAGGCATACAAAATGCCTAACCAAGTACACCACCGCACCAAAACGCGACGGGCCAACGAAGCCTCGGAACTCCTCGCTCGCATCGCCGACGAAATCGGTCAGGAACAAATCGGCAAAACCATCCGCGTTCTTGTCGAAGCCCCCGGTGTCGCACGTACGGCATGGGATGCTCCGGACATCGACGGCTCCGTATCCGTCCCGGAAGACCTTCCCGTCGGTCAATTCGCCGACGTCCGCATCATCGACGCAGTCGCCTACGATCTCGTCGCGGAAAAAGCCTGAAGCGCTTCTACACCAGATCCTCCATTCCTCATCCCGGTTCCGTTTTGTCCTGTTTGTCGGACGGAATCGGTCTTACTTTTTCTTTCCCTGTTCGTCTTTTACAAAAGAGATATGCCATCCGGAACCGGGACAAAACATGTGCAGTTCCTTTCCAATCAGGGCTAATGCATGGATCTCTCCATTAGATGTACGGAATGAATGGATATTGCCCCGCTCGGAAGATCTCACATAGCTTAAATCCTTATTGGAATAATTCGCCCCCCGGGAGCTATCAACTTTGAGCCACGAACCACCGTTTATCTCTTTCCAGGAGCCCATGAATCTGGGATCCGGCCATTTGGACGCTGAAGCGGCATTCCCCCTCTCAAGCGTCTCCCTGGTTTCGTTGATCAGATTGTTGATTGCAATGGCTCCATCCAAATCGCCGCGGGCGACCGCCTGCTTCTTTTGCTGCTCCAGAGCCGCAAGATATTTCCGATAGAGAGGCATGCATAGCCGGGCGCATTTCCCTGCATATTCAGACTTCAATTGATCCAGTTCTTTCCCACCCGGTCCTGCGGGGGCTTCTGCTACAAGATCCGTCTTTCCCCACTTGGAAAACTGACAGATTTTATCAGGCTCATATCTAAACCACAAACGATTGATCTCGCTACGAAACACCAGAATATCACCTTCCGAAAGCTCCGTATTGATTGAATCTCCACTGGGGCTCAAAGTTTCATGAAGCTTGGCCTGCAAATGAGAACCATCGGCATTAAGGGCGTGTACCAGCTTCGTTGCCTTTTCAAGCCACTGCCCCGGGATCACGAGAGAAGAGCCCGTCGACTTCCACAACGAGTCGGGAGTCGTATTCATGATTTCCAGTTCTGCCTTCAGACTCTTACACATATCGAAGTCGGAAAGAGCCACGTACTTCTGCAGCAATCCCTGCAACTGTTTTTTATATTCGGCAATCACAGGGCCACAAAGTTCGCTGCACTTGGAATTAAACGAAGAAACAAGCTTTGATGTAGCAGGCGGGACTTCGGCCTCCTGGGCTGATACTGTCCACCCCCCAAAGAGAGCTCCTACAACAATAGTAAAAATAACCGGTTTCATCTTCTAAAAATCCTTATCTTTCTAATATATCATTAAAAAATAACGTCAAGATCTTAGTATTCTTCCTCCACATCCCAACGCATCAGTCCGCATACCGTTACGGTACCTTCGTCGCAGTCGTACGCCACCCGGAAGCGGGGATAAACACATACAGACAATCTCCCGCAATGGCAAAAATACGGACTTCCCCCGACGAATGGAGAAAGGTATGGACATTGCCATGTTCGGAAGACTTCACGTAGGAAAACTCTTTGAGCGTTTCCCCATTTTCATTGTACAAGGAAATCGTTCTGGAGGAGTCAATCCTATATGAACACCCACTGTCGGCTTCCTTCCAGAGACCGGCAAGCCGTGAATCCGGCCATTTTTCCCTTGCGGATGCCGCCGTACTGGACAGCACTTTATCTTTCTCCTTCTCGATTCTTCTATGGATTGCCAGGGCGGCATCAAGATTGCCGCGACTTATTTCCTGCTTTCTCGCCTTGTGCAAAGACTGAATGTACTTCACGGAGAGAGGAGTACAAATCCGGGCACAGCGGGCACTGAACTCTGAACGCAATGCCCACAATACGTCCTGTGTCCCGGATTTTGTCTTTTCCATGCGACTGAGGGACCATTTGGTGAACTGGCACATTTTCCCCTGATCATACCTCACCCAAACACGGTTGCACGAACTCTTGAACACAATGACATCCCCCAGGGAAGAATCCGTATCAACAACGTCACCGGATTGCATCGCGTTCCCCTTGCCTTTAATCTGGTAGTGAACACCTCCAGAGACCAACTTATGAAAGATATCCCTATTAACCTCTAGCCACCAACCAGATACACCAAAAGAATCCGACTCCAGCAACAAACCGGGATTCTTGTCCAGTTCCGCTAAGGCGATCTTTGCACGTTTCCCCGTGGTAAAATCGGACGATTCTATGCTCTTGATCATCAAGTCTTGCAACTTCTTCCTATACTCCGCCACAACGGGAGCACTCAAATCATTGCACTGAGCAATATAGGAAGAGGTCATCTTTTCCACAGAAGGAGACATGTCTGCCCAGGACACGGAACTGTTCCCGAATACAAAATAAATAACTGAAACAATGCAACATACGGATTTCATAGGAACAGAACGGATAAAAACTTATTCAAGAAATATGAATTTTTTCACAACATATTTCAAAAAAAACATTCCATCCTACTCATTTTAATCCAAACATTTCGTTGCCGTTGCATGCCAGCCAGACGCACCGGGAGTAAACATGTGCACATTGCCATCCGCAACCCCGGCAATGAGCGTTCCCATTACCCGGTGCTGGAAAAAATGCAAGTCCCCGGCAGGACTTGATTTTTGGTAGGCATATGCTCTGACATACTTGTCCTGGGCATTTTTGACCACCAGGTTCCCTTTATTGTCAAATTGATAGGACCAACCACTCTTTTCTTTCCACGTACCAAGCAAACGTTTGTCCGGCCACGAGAAACCGGGCTTCCCTGCCCCTTCGAAACGAATGCCCCAAGCCTTTTTCAGCGATTCAATATATGTATGAAGCTTCAAGGCTTGATCGCCATGGCCCGCCTGCGACTCTTTTTCCTGTATCTGTAACAGATCTTGAATGTATTTTTCCTGCAAGGGAACACACTGGCGGTTGTACTTTCCCACATATTCGCAACGAAGAGAGGTCAACGGACTGGTTTCTTCCATTCCTCTGGATTTCTGTCTTTCATTTTCATCTTCAATCCGTTGTAGAGTGGAAAAGCTATTCCCGCAAAATTGAGCGACGGACTGATCCCCGTACAACAGCCACACCCGGCGATAATTTCCCGTAAAAACGAGAATTTCAGACGATGATTTGGCGGTATCCACAGACTCGTTCGTCGTCATTTTCTGTCCGTTCCCTCGAATCTGGTAATGAGTTCCCTCCGCATTCACCCAGTGTTTGATATTCAGCCGCTCTTCGTTCCATCGCCCTGTAAAAGCACACGCTGAAGCCTTCATCAAAAAATGGGGATCCTTTGCGGTATTCTCCAATTCATCCTTGATCTGGCGAGCCAAGTCGATATCCGACATCGCTATGCACTTCTGAAGCAAAGCCTGGAGTTTCGCCCGATAATCGGCAGTAATCCTGGCTCCCACTTCATCATATTCCCGATTGAACGATTCCGACAACCGAGAAGCGGACGAAGGGACATCCCCTTCAGCGCCTCGGGAGGCACAACAAAAGCAAAACAGGAACATGAAAAGAAACAGGAAGGATTTCATGATGTCGATTTCATTATCCAATGAACACAATCGGTAATCAGGAAGCGGAATACATGGCAATTCTCTGCCAGAAGGTATTGTTAGGCTCGAACATATACATCTTGTTCCCTACACGGGCAATATAACGGACAGGTTCATACAGGTTCGACCGAACCCGAAACACGTTGCCATGGGGAGATACGCCATCCAAAGTCAACGTCAATTGCGTCTTTCCGTCCTTGGTATGTGCCACCATATTTCCCCTGTTATCCAGTTTGTAATACCAATCGCTGGTTGTTTCCCTCCATACACCTGGGAAAGTTTTACGAAACCTTTCCGCATCGGAAAGAGCCGGGACATAAGCCATATATCGATTCGTCTTCGGCAAATTCTCCATATACCGGGAAAGTTCCATAGCTCCGTCGATATCCCCCCGGACCGCAAGTTCCTTCTGCATCTTTTGCAATAACTGAGTGAATTTGGAGGCCAATGGAGCGCACAGACGGGTGCAAATGGAATAGTGGGATGACAGCAAACCGTCTATATCAGCCATATCTCCCAGCATCGCCTCGGGAGACACCGAACCCGCTTTGCGATTCAAGCGGGTAATCCGATCATTCCCGAACATGACCGAGCGATCCGTTTCAAACCTGATCCAAACACACGATCCCTTTTCAGAGACCAGAATATCGCCCACCGACAAGAAAGGATCCAGCCCAAAATCCGGACGCACATCGGAAGACCATGCCCAATAATCATAATGCATCCGGTCAGAGCCGAGCCTATGTAAGCGGTTATTATGATGCTCCACCCAGTCTCCGCCGAAAAAGCCGGGACCGGCAGCCACATTCCAATAAACGGGATTGATAGGATCTGCCGTCCGTTTATCAAGCAGTTCCTTAATCTTAACCGCCCGATCCATCATTCCAAGAGCTACATACTTCTCCTGAAGAGCCTGCAGTTTGCGTACATGGTCTGCATCCGCCCGGGCACAGACGGAAGCACACCGTCCGATAAATTGAGATTCCAACGTAGCTACCTTCTCCGGAGCTGACTCCCCAGGGAAAGCGGCAACCAAAGCGCAACAGGCTAATATAAGGAATTTGAAATTCACCATGACTTATTATCAATATAGAAAAAAAGCGAGACAGGTCAATAAAAACAGCAAGTCGTTTTGCTCCCTTGGAGATCCCAAAAACAACATGGCATGCCTTGCATTCCGACAGACTCTTCTACATTAAGAATTCATCGTTTAGTGCGCTTAAATCATCAATCTTAGGACAAAAAAGGGACTGACCCGTTTGACGGCATTGAGGAAATACCGGACACGACGGTCAACCAGGAAGCCCTCTACCGTAACGGATACTGGATGAACTTTTAGTTGCTTTCTATGTAAGAAATACATTAACATCGCGTAATTAAAAAACAAAACGGATCTTTCTCTCCTCTGAAACGACACAAAAAAATGAAAAAAAACATATTCATCATCATGCTTGCCGCATGGGCCGTTTCTCCGCTAATGGGACAGGATGTTCAGCAAATTGCAGATACTCTTTCCATTCCGCAGATCAAAGCCGGAACAAAGCGATTTCCTATGCCAGTAGCTCCCGGTGCCCAGATTAAAATTTTGGGAGCTGACTATGAGCAAATCATTAACAGCAAGGGTGATATATCACCCGTCATTTCAGATACACCGGTCAATATCAGCTTCAAAGTAACCAAGGACGGCAAAGAGGCCATCAGCAAAGACTATGAAATCATACTCAAGGCCCCCGAAGCCGAACAGGGCAACCCCAAACCCCATGTCATTCCGGAGATTTTGCAATGGAAGGGAGGCCAGGGAGAATATAAACCGGGCGATACCATCACCATCGCCTGCCGGGAAAATGAGTTTTCGAAACTTGTTGCAGCCGATATGGAAGACGTGCTGGGCCGTAAGGTCAAGCTCGTTTCCCCAGGATCCAAAGCGGACATTTCTTTTTCCCTGTTGAAAGGAAGCAATATCGGCCAGGAAGGCTATAAACTTTTTGTAACTGCCAACGGTATCCGTATTGAAGCGGTTTCCATAACCGGTCTGTACTGGGGAACACGCACTCTTCTGCAAATGCTACGCCAGAATCCTGAAAGCGTGCCTTGTGGCGAAGCCGTGGATTTCCCCCGGTACCAGGTACGCGGATTCATGCTTGATATAGCTCGCACTCCCTACCCTCTCAGCTATATCAAGGAAGTAATCCGCACCATGTCCTGGTACAAGATGAACGATCTTCACCTGGTCATCAACAACAACTACATCTTTCATGAACAATACGTAGACAAGGGACTTGATCCATTCAAGGAAAGCTACTCCGCCTTTCGTCTGGAATCCAATATGAAAGGGAAAGACGGAACGCCCCTCACGGCAAAAGACCTGTTCTACACCAAAAAGGATTTCGCAGAGCTGATTGCTTACGCCAAGCGGCACGGCGTCCATATCGTACCGGAATTCGATACTCCCGGACACGCCCTCTCCTTCACACGGGTGCGTCCGGATCTCATTTACAAAGGCCCTATGAACCATGAAAAGCGCCGCTGCGAGATGTTGGATGCAGCCAATCCGGAGACTCTCGATTTTGTAGGCAAGGTATTTGACGAGTATTTGATGAAAGATCCCAAACTGGGACGTCCGGTGTTTGCCGGGTGCGATGTAGTACACGTAGGAGCAGACGAATTCTACGGAGACAAGGAAGACTACCGCCACTTCGCCGATTTCGTGCTCAATCATGCTCTCAAGCGCGGTTATACCCCGCGTATCTGGGGAAGCCTCAGCGCCAAACCCGGCAAGACGCCCGTCGTAGTCAAGGGCGTTCAAATGAACCTCTGGAGTGCGGGATGGATGAAGGCATGGGAAGCAGTCAACCTCGGTTACAACGTTATTAATACCAACGACGGCGCACTCTACATCGTCCCCTACGCCAACTATTACCGCATGGACAGAAACCACAAGGGAATCTACGAAAACTGGATTCCCAATCGCATCGGTAATGAAACACTGCCCTCCGGCCACCCTCAGCTTATCGGTTCCACCTTTGCCATCTGGAATGATGAAACAGATCTGAAGCATTCGGGATATGCCCCCTATGATATCTGGAACACGATTTCCGGTTCCATTGATGTACTCAGCCAAAAGATGTGGGGAAAAGCCAAAACTCCGGATTCTTTCGAACAGCATCGGGAACTTGTGTCTGCCATCGGAAATGCTCCCCGTACCAATCCACTCTATAAATGGAAGAACGCACAACCGTTCTCCATTACTCCCGGAAAATTACCCCAAAAACTAGCCCGACCCTCTCTCGGCCCCAATTACCACCTTACCATGGAGCTTGAGCTGGCCTCTGCTCCGCAAGGCAAGGAACAAGTCCTGTTATCCGCTCCGGAAGGCGAGTTACTGGCTGTCATGAAAGACGGCACCATCGGTTTCAGACGTGATGATTCCCTGGAATTTTCCTTCGGGGCCAAATTACCCGTCGGGAAAAAAGTCAAACTGGAACTCATCGGAGAGCCGGAGAAGACCCAGCTCCTGATTGACGGCCAGCCTGCCGGCACCATGGTGCTTAAAAGCTTCCGCAATCCGGATGAAAACTTTGCACCTCGGACCAAAGGACTGCGTTCTACCTTTATCCTGCCTCTGCAGGTTCTCGGTTCCTCCTTCCAAGGCAAAGTGTACAACCTCAGTGTTCTGCCATAAAAGTCAAGGCCACTGATTTTACTTGTTTCCAACTACCAACGCCGCTTCACGGAATAAATTCGTGAAGCGGCGTTGGTGCATCTCATAAAAAGCAAAACTCCCACCTTACACAATCTCTGTTTCCCTGCCTGGGTTGCTGCCATATTTTCAGGACATTAGTATTGAGATAGATGCACAGGAAGCATAGAGTTCTTGCCTGTATGAGCAGAATCGAACAATATGCCAATCCGCAAGTGCTGGATCTCGTGGCGTATGAACCGGGAAAACCGATCGAAGAAACAGCCCGCGAACTGGGTCTAAAACCCGAAGATATCGTCAAACTGGCTTCCAATGAGAACCCTCTGGGGCCGTCTCCGAAGGCTATCGAAGCCATTCGAAAAATTGCCGGGCAAGTCCATATCTACCCCGATGGCGCCGCATTCAGACTCCGCTCCGCCATCGCCGACCGTTACGGCGTCCGCTTTGAGGAAACGGCTGTCGGCAGCGGCAGCAGCGAAATCATCGAACTCGTCTGCCATGCCTTCTTGAACAAAGACACGGAGGTCGTTGCCGCCCGTCACGCTTTTTCCATGTATCCCATCATGGCCAAATTGTTCGGAGCCTCCTATGTAGAAGTCCCCAACAAACCGGATTGGACCCACGATCTGCAGGGTTTCCTCCATGCAATCACGGACAAAACGCGTATCGTCTTCATCACCAATCCGACCAATCCCATCGGCACAGTCGTCACCCAACAAGAAATCGACGATTTCATGGCCAAAGTCCCCGATCATGTCGTCGTTTGTTTTGACGAAGCCTACCACGAGTTCTGCGACTCTCCCGCAGACACGTTGAAATATGTCCGAGAAGGTCGCAACGTCGTTGTCCTGCGCACTTTCTCCAAGGTATACGGCCTCGCTGGTCTCCGCATCGGTTTCGGGCTGGCTCCCCAATCCATCTGTTCCCTTCTGCACAAGACAAGAACGCCCTTCAACGCTCATATCGTCGCCCAGGAAGCGGCTCTCGTCGCTCTGGAAGACCAAGAGCATATCCGCAGGACAGTTGACAATAACCGTAAAGAAATGAAGCGCTACGAGCAGGCTTTTGCCGACATGGGGCTGGAATGGATCCCGAGCCAGGGCAACTTCGTCCTCGTCAAAGTGGGAGAAGGTCGCAAGGTCTTCCAGGACATGCTCCGACAAGGCGTCATCACACGTGCCCAGGACGGATACGGCCTACCGGAATGGATCCGCATCACCATCGGCTTGCCGCAGGAAAATACCAAGTGCCTGGAGGTACTTAGAGCTGTCCTCGGCAAATAAGTCGTCATACATTCCCGCCCAACCGAAACAGACGAAAACAGAACCGCTTCCAATCATCCCCGGAGTCCGGCAAGGATCCGGGGATGTTTTTAAGCAGCCGGAGTCGGCAGAATCGTCCCTTTTTCCATCTTCCGAGCCACCAAACCGGCTCCAACCGTTGCCAGTCCACCGATCAGGAACACGGCCTGGGGGCCACCCGTATACGTCCAAATCAGCCCGCCGATAATGCCGTAGGCAATAGATGCCACATGGTTCACGGCGATTCCCGTGTAAATGCAAGAGCTGATATCCTCTGGTTTTTCACTGATGCGGGCCACATAGGTACTGCGGGCCATCCCCATGGCAAACAAGAGGTTGTCCAGAACGAAACAAGCAGTCACCACCCCAACTGCCCACTGATGGGAAAGAACAGACGGGGCAAAAGCATATGCCAGGCAAAGAAGGGAAAGAGCAATGCTATCGAAAATCGTCACATTGCGCTCACCATACTTCTTGATACTCCAACCAATCAACGGTTGAGTCACCAACCCGATGACCCCGGCCAGCAAAAGCGTACGTCCCATCTGAGTTGGGCTCTGTTGCAGAGTACTGACCATCAGCCAGAATCCGAATGTCAGATACAATTGTTTGCGGATACCGTGCAGAATTTCCAGTGAATAATACACCTTGTAGCGCTTGCGGAACATAAAACACTCCCGCCATCCCCTGCGCTTCGGAAACACAGGAGTTTTCACGCGGGAAAGAAACAATGCGGCAACCAGGCACACCAAAGCCGTCACCGTAAAATCAACCCCGAACGAAGTGTTGAATTTCCATTTAATCCACACCACCAGAGCCCCCAGCAATGAGGCAGCCGTTCCCAGCGCCTTCATCTGCCCCAGTCTGAGGCTCCTGTTTTCCGGACGTGCCGTGTGCATGACGATGGAATCAATCGTCCCCATCAGAATATGCTGACCAAGACTCACCAGCATGATCCATGCCGACAACGTCCACATGCTGCACGCATCATCCAGCCGGGAAAGTACCAGCATACCCGCCGTCATCAACAG
This sequence comes from Akkermansia sp. N21116, assembly GCF_029854705.2. Taxonomy (NCBI): domain Bacteria; kingdom Pseudomonadati; phylum Verrucomicrobiota; class Verrucomicrobiia; order Verrucomicrobiales; family Akkermansiaceae; genus Akkermansia; species Akkermansia sp. N21116. Next base: position 1,652,287 of record NZ_CP139035.1, on the reverse strand, counting down.
ACACGCCACGGAAGCTATGCGTACCTCATTCATAAAAAACAGGGCACTTGTCACAAATAGAGTCAAAATGCCCGGCAACTCACGGGGCAACTCCAGAAAACCACGTTCCTCGGCATTCAAATGATGAGCGTCACGCAAGAAATTACTAAACACCAAATCGTACATTCCCGCTCCGTACTGACCCAAAAATAAAGCGATCAGGACAAAAACCATCGTTTTGCGAATTACTGGACTGCCGGTCATTGCGGAGCGACTATCCCACAGCATCTTCCGAGAAGCAAAAGTATTTCATACAGCCTAACAGAAAGTCGTCTACCATTGTCTCATTTCCATGAGACTCTGGTCCCTCCATCCATCATACCTTGATTCCGCAGGACTTGTCGCCCTATGGAGGGAGGGGCTTCTCGCCAGGAAAGTCCTCTCCGGAAATACACGAGGCTACCGCAACCATCCTCAATTGGAACGGTTCAAACACCACCCCGATCCCGTCGATCTCCTCGACGGGTACCTCACCTGCGTTTACGAAGAAGCCATCCGCCGAGGATTCCGTTTCAACAAGGATAAAATCCACTGCCATGACCTCACCCGGCACATCCCGCTACCCGGCGGGCAGTTGGACTACGAATTCCGGCATCTCATGGGCAAACTGAAATTTCGCACCCCGCACCAATGGTTTAAACTCAGGGAAATATCCGTTGTACAACCGCATCCTTTGTTCTACATTATAGAGGGTTCCGTCTGCGACTGGGAAATTATCGATAGAAGCCGATCGTCATGAAACTGTTCTCCACCATCCGTTCTTCCATCCGCCGGGCAGGCGTCATCGACATTCATGTCCCGCCCATGCCGGACTTCGACCTGAACCGTTATACAGGGCATTGGTACGAAATCGCCCGCCTGGATCATTTCTTCGAACGCGGACTGGCACGAGTCACTGCCAATTACACCCGGAGGGAAGACGGCAAAATACTCGTCATCAACCGAGGATACGACCCTGTTCAAAAATGCTGGAAGGAAAACCAGGCTACCGCCATCCAACAAAAACCGTCGAACTACTTCCGCGTATATTTCGTCCCCCTCATCGGAGGGGCATATCGCATCCTCGGACTCGACAAGGACTACAAATGGGCCGTCATCTCGGGGGGGAGGTCCGATTATCTGTGGTTTCTCTCCAGAATGCCATCTGTTTCCTCCGAAACCTGGGACACCATGGTGGAAATCGCCAGAAACTCCGGATACAACATTGCCGAACTCATTCCTGTCAGCCAGGGAGCCCAACCGCCTTCCGACATGCCGGAAAACACTCCGTCCCATCGCATGACATAAGGCCTCATTTTGGACTTGTTCCAACCATCCGGGAACCGTAGCTTTCCCTGGTCGAGGACATGAATACTCCCCTTCCACACACCGTTCCCGGGTACTATCGTCTTTCTGCCTGCGCCTTCTACTTTATTCAGGGTCTCGTCTTCGCCAGCTGGGCAAGCCGCATTCCCGACATCAAACAAGCCCTTCATCTCAACGATGCCGCACTGGGCAGCCTCCTCTTCATTATCCCTTTAGGACAAATGACAGCCATGGCCTTTTCAGGTTATGCCGTCGGTAAATACGGCAGCCGGAAAATGGTCACCCTCGCCGCGATCCTTTACCCGGGTACCCTCGTTCTACTGGGGCTGGCACGAAATGTCACTGAATTGACGGCAGCCCTCTTCCTCTTCGGGATGGCGGCCAACCTTAGCAACATTTCCATCAATACACAGGGCGTCGGCGTCGAACGTCTCTACAAACGCAGCATCATGGCAAGATTTCACGGATTGTGGAGTCTGGCCGGATTTATAGGCGGTCTCATCAGTACCTGGATGGTCAGTTGTCATCTTAAGCCTCTGGAACACTTCTGTTTCATCTTTGCCTTCTGTATCGTCCTCCTTCTCGCCATGCATCCCTTCATGCTCCCCCGGGACCCTAAAACAAACGGAGCAACAACACCAAACGGCAAAAAGAAAATCTTCACCAAACCGGACAAATACGTCTTCCTTCTGGGAGTCATTGCTTTCGGCAGCATGGTCTCCGAAGGAACCATGTTCGACTGGAGCGGCGTTTACTTCGAAAGCGTCATCAATCCCGGCCCCGACCTTGTCCGCCTCGGTTACATTGCCTTCATGTGTACCATGGCTATAGGGCGCTTTACAGCCGACCGCCTGATCATCCGTTTCGGCGTCATCCCCATCCTCCAGATCAGCGGCGTCACCATAGCCGCCGGTCTCATTCTTTCCGTCCTTTATCCTCACATCATTGTCTCGTCGCTCGGATTTGCCCTCGTCGGCTTCGGCACGTCATCCATTATTCCCATGTGTTACAGTCTGGCCGGACGTTCCAAAGCCATGATCCCCAGCGTCGCCATCGCAACCGTATCCAGCATCGGTTTCCTGGGATTCCTGATCGGCCCCCCCATCATTGGCTTCATCGCCCATGCCTCCAGCCTCCGCTGGTCCTTTGTCCTGATTGCTGTCATCGGCTTCATGACCACGCTCATCGCGCCGAAACTCAGGAAGTTTTAAAACATGGGGACATACCCATGACGCAGTTTCGAGGTATCCATGCAAGATTTGTTTGGCCCGAGCCCAGTTCATGTGCTAATAACAAGAAGAGACATCCGTATCTTGCCCCTTACAATGAAAAACTCCCTATTTACACTCACACTGCTTGCCTCGTGCTCCATCGCATCGCAGGCAACCGCCTCATCCGACCATCCCACTTCCAACTACCTTTGGTACGAGCAACCCGCCAAGCTTTACGGACATTCTCCCATGGGACGGGAAAATTTAAAGACTGCCGGTAACAACAACGGGAATCCATGGGAATCCGAAGCCCTGCCTATTGGAAACGGGCGCATCGGAGCCATGGTCTTTGGAGGCGATAAAATCGAACGGCTCGCCCTCAACGAAATCAGTCTATGGACCGGCGGAAGCGTATCCACGGATGCTTACAACTATGGTCCCAAGTCCGGAAAGGAAGATTTTGGTGCTTACCAACCCTTCGGAGACCTGCTCATCACTTTCCATAACGACCAGCCCACCGAAAACTACGAACGCAGCCTCGACCTTACCACCGGCATCGCAAAAACAAGTTACACCAGCAACGGAGTCAATTACACCCGCGAAGTCTTCGCCAGCTATCCCCACCAGGTCATCGTCATGACCTGTAAAGCCGATAAACCCGGTCAGCTCAACGCCGACTTCATCCTCAAACCCGCTCACGACGCCAAAGTCACAGCCGTCAGCTCCGGGCAAAACAACAAGCTCACCATCTCCGGAACCCTGGCAAACGGAGAAGAATTTGAAGGAGTCGTCAGCATTATCCCCAAAGGAGGTACCGTTACTGCTACCGGCGGATCCAAAAACGTTTCCGTCACATACGAAAAACGTTACGCCGAATGCAATCTGGATACCATCCCCAAACTTGTCGTCAAAAACGGCAGCGAATGCATCGTTATTCTTTCCATGGCAACCGACTACGTCATGGACCATTCCAAAAACTGGAAAGGCGAATCGCCCCAGAAGAAAAATAACTTTTATATGGCAAAAGCTCTGCGAACCCCTATTGCCGAGCTAAAGAAAGCCCACATCGACAACTACAAAGCTCTCTTCGACCGCGTCAAACTTAACCTCGGCAAAACCGACGCCGAACTTGCCTCTCTTCCCACCGACAAGCGCCTGAAAGCTTACAAAACCCGCCTGGATAACAACACCACGAAGGGAGCTGGTCAAGAACGCCTCTATACGGTGGAAACCAACGATCCGGAACTAGAGGAAACTCTCTTCCAGTACGGACGCTACATGCTCATCTCCGGTTCTCGTCCCGGAAACCTCCCCGTCAACCTGCAAGGTCTTTGGAACGATATGGTCTCGCCTCCATGGGCCAGTGACTATCACAATAACATCAACGTCCAAATGTGCTATTGGGGAGCAGAACCGGCAAACCTCTCCGAATGCCATATCCCGCTTGTCAACTACATCAACGCGATGCAGGATCCGCTCCGCAACTTCACCAAAAAGCAATTCAAGCCTGAAAACGGCAAAGAAACGCGCGGATGGACCGTCCGTACCTCCCAAAACATCTTCGGAGGACACGCCTGGCAATGGAATATTCCCAGTAACGCATGGTACGCTCGCCACCTCTGGGATCATTTCGCCTTCACCTGCGACAAAAATTACCTTAAAAATGTCGCCTATCCTATCATGAAGGAAGTTTCCGAATTCTGGGAAGACAATCTCAAAGAACTCGGAGACAAGGGTGAAGGTTTCTTCAGTGCCGAAAAAAATATCAATCGAGAAGAACTTGCCGACATCAAAAAAGGCACTCTCGTCGCTCCGAAGGCATGGTCTCCGGAACACGGGCCGCGTGAAGATGGAGTCTCCCACGACCAGCAACTCATTTGGGATGTCTTCACCAATACTATCACCGCCGGCAATGTCCTCGGAGGAAACCAGGCTTTCTCCAAAGAACTCGCTGAAAAACGCGACCGCCTTGCCAAGCCAAAAATCGGCAAGGAAGGCAATCTTCAGGAATGGATGATCGACCGCATCGCCAGAACCGACCACCGCCACACATCCCATCTGTACGCTGTTTATCCCGGCAACGAAATCAGTATGGAAAAAACGCCCGAACTCGCCAAAGCAGCCCGCAATTCCCTCGAATGGCGCGGTACGACCGGCGACTCCCGCCGTTCCTGGACCTGGCCATGGAGAACAGCCCTCTGGGCTCGTTTCAAAGAAGGCGACCGCGCCCACGATATGGTCGCAGGCCTCCTCCATCACAATATTCTTCCCAACATGCTGGCTAACCACGCCCCCATGCAAATGGACGGTACCTATGGTATCACCGGAGCCATGTGCGAAATGCTCGTCCAGTCCCACACGGGAGATTTCACTAAAATGCCTGAAATATCCCTCTTGCCCTCCCCAGCCAAATCATGGCCAAGTGGTTCAGTCAAAGGCCTCAAAGCCCGCGGAAACATCACCGTCGACTTCGAGTGGAAGGATGGAAAAGTGACCACCTACAAACTCACGTCCCCTCTTCGCCGTCCTGTCAAGCTCACCGTCAACGGCGAAACTAAAACAGTCACACCCGAAGAATCGAACATCAAGAAGTAACGACTTCACAGTCTCACACTTCCACTCTCATCCACAAGAGCTGCCCCTCCCATCCTCGGAGAGGCAGCTCTTTCTGTTTTTGTAAACCACCCAACAATTTTTATATCATTCAATGTCACAAATCGAACCACCAAACCGAACCACCTAGCCACATTCCCCGAAAAGGAAAAGCCCATAAGCTGTTGAACTTACGGGCTTTATGATGGCATCTCCTGCTGGATTCGAACCAGCGACCCACTGCTTAGAAGGCAGTTGCTCTATCCAACTGAGCTAAGGAGACGTTGAACGGGAGATAATATACAGAAGAGAAAGTCGGATGGCAAGTCTGAAGCCAGGGGCATGAAGTTTCGTATTTTATGCAGTCGTCCAAGGCGAATAGAGAAGAACCAGGGGTTCTTGATAGGAGAACATGAGGGAACGCTCTTCGGGGGTGGCATCCAGATATCCTTGGAGATGAAGAAGGCCGTGGACCATGTAACGGAACAATTCCCGCTCCCAGGGTTCTCCGAAAGTTGCGGCCTGACGAAAGGCAGTATCGAGACTGATGATGAGCTCTCCCATTCCATCCCCATGGGGGAAAGTAATAACGTCGGTTGCGGAAGGATCGTTCAGGAATCTGGCATGAATATCGGCAATGGTCTGATCGTCAACGATGGATATTTCCACTGTTTCCAATTCGCCCAGAACATGATCCGGTCCACGGGGCGTTTTGAGAATATCATCCAGGCAATACTCTAAAGCTCGCGCCAAATCCCGCAGCAAGTCACCGGACAAGCAAGAATTTTCAACGTGGGAATAAAGTTCCAGAGCTGGTTTCATCATTCGGATTTACCTCCCGGTATCGGGTAGTTGGCCAAAATGGAAGGATCGCTCTTTCCCGGAGGTACGGAGGATTCTACGGTCTCCGACTTAGACTCCGCAGCAGGGATAGCAAGAGACTCTTTCCCCTCATCTTCCGACGGTTCCGAGGTATTTCCCTTCCCATCTTCTGCATTCAATTTTTCGAGACGGTCCAGAGTCTTGTCTGAGTCAGGAGGAACCTCGTCCTGCCGTTTTTCCTCCAGCGCGATATCAGGATCAACGGATTTTTCTGTCGAGGGAGAAGCATTGGAGGGAGAATCGGATTGTTCTTCTGCTTTTTCCGATGCATCATCCTCTTTGTCGGGAGAATCTTCCACAGATAATGTCTGGGATTCTTGCTTCTGGCTGCCTTTCTTTTCTTCCTGAGGATAGGCAATGCGGCTGTGGCGCATGTTTTTGATTGTGGAGAGGAAAACATCTCGCACGGTTTTCAAATCGCCGAAGGTCAGTCCGCTGGCATCCAGATGACCATCCACAATCCGCGCCTTGATGACCTTGTCAATCATCTCGCGAAGGGCTTCCATCGTCGGCTCATGCAAGGAACGAGTCGCACTTTCCACGACATCAGCAAGGCTGACGATACCAATTTCACGCGTCTGGGGACTGGGACCGGAATAGCGGAAGTTTTCTTCCAGCACTTCGGGGACATCATCGGCATTGGCTTGGCCTTTCTCTACTTTTTCGAGCATTTCCTTTCGGTATTCCATAGCCTTCCTATAGAAGAAATAGGCAAGAGTGGTACCATGGTGCTGCTGGATGACATCGATAATCTGGCGATTGAGTTTGTTTTCCTGGGCTAAGGCAACCCCTTCGGAGACATGTCCCATAATAATTCTGGCACTCATGTTCGGTGTCAGTTCATCGTGTGGATTGGGTTCCCCATCGGAAATATTTTCGATGAAATACTGAGGATATTTTAGTTTCCCGATATCATGGTAATAGGATGCAACACGGCAGTAGTTGGCATTGGCTCCAATCGCTTCCGCAGCCGCTTCGGCCAGCTGGGCCACCATGAGGCAGTGGTGGAAAGTCCCAGGAGCCGTTAATTGCATTTCCTTGAGCAGTTTGTGATTCATGTCGGAAAGTTCCAGCCATGAAATAGGTGTAACAATCTTGAAAAGAGCTTCCATGACGGGCAGAACACCACTAATCAAAATGGCCAGAATAATGCTGACCCCGAAGGAAGCAAAAATTTCATATGCCAGAATATCTATCTCAGACCTTGCGACATTGAAGTTGATTGTATTCAACATGGAGCCCATCAGAAAGACGACGACTCCCGACAACAACCCGGCCCTTAACAACTGAGCCCGGCTGCGTAGATTACGGGAAAGGAGCACGGTAAGCATTCCGCTGAGCATACTCACAGCCATATAGTTCATCCGGTATTCGTCGGAGACAAAGGCAAAACCGAGGAGTGAGACGGCAAAGGTGGCAAATGATCCCATGGCCGGCCCAACCAGGACAGTGGCTACCATAGGAGCCAGGATATACGGCAAGATCATCCGGGAGATAGCCAGAGAACTTTCGTCATTGTCCATCAAACTCCGTATGAGAACGATCAAGCCCAAATGAATAAGAATACTTCCCCATGTAACAGTAAAGACCTTGTTACTCCAAAAACGGGAACCGGACGCAATCCAGTACACGGGCAGCAATGCTACAGACATGCCGAGCAGCCACAAATCGGAACGAATCACCCCCCAGGTCGTCAAGTCCTTGTTAATGGGACTTCCTGTAAAAATGATGAGCAGAAAAGCCATCATGAAGAAAATCTGGGCAAAAAGCAGAATTTTATTCTGGTTCATGCGCTCAGCCCAGCTGTCCCCATACGCAGTGGCAGTATGGGGAGAGGAAACGGATCTTGTTTCCACGGGGTCATTTCCTCCTTTGATCATTGGACTTTGGTGAAACATGGTTTTATAAGTTCGGCAAAAGGAAGGTCAATACTCCATTGCAGAGAGAGACGCTCCATTCGCATTCCGTTCAACGGGACGCTCAATGAGAATCCTCGTTAAGATCGGGTATCTTCCCCAGTCGATCCATTTCCTCTTCGATCATGGGATTGACACCGCACTCCAGCATTTCTTTGGCAACCCGCAAGGCATTGCTGACAGCCAGGCCGGACGATCCACCATGGGCGATGATAGACACACCGTTGACACCCAAAAGAGGGCTTCCTCCCACACTTTCGTAGGAAAGACGATCCTTCATGGCCCGGAAGGCACCGGAGCATATGGCAGCGCCGGCCATACGGATAGGAGATTTCTTGATTTCCCTCTTCAGCCAGTTAGAGAAAGCTTTGGCAGTTGCTTCGCAGGTTTTGAGAAGAACGTTTCCTGTGAAACCGTCCGTCAGAACGACATCCACTTCGTGTTCAAACAAATCATGGCCTTCCACATTGCCGAGGAAGTCGAAAGGCAGGCGTCCCTGTTCTTCCATATGCTTGAGAAGATGGAATGTCGCCTTGGCAAATTCATTACCCTTCTCGTCTTCCGAACCGTTGCTCATCAGACCTACCTTGGGACGAGGCTTTTTGTAAATCTTGTTGGCAAGAACGCTGGCCATCACGGCATAGCCGACCACATGGCGCGGCTTGGCGTCGGGATTTGCCCCCGTGTCCGTTACATTGCAGACTCCGTAGTCATTCGGCAACTGGGAGACGATGCCGGCGCGTTCGACACCTTTAAGCAAACGCAGTTTAATAGTTGAGGCAGCAACGGCAGCCCCTGTATTACCAGCGCTGACAACGGCTTCCGCCTCACCCGACTTCACCAGGTCCACAGCTACCGACATAGATGAATTTTTCTTCTGCCGGACGGCTAGGAGACCGGATTCGTTCATCTCCACCACTTCCATGGCTGGCACGATTTCGATGCGAGGACCGGACAAGCCTGCCGCATCGCAAGCTGCACGAACAACCTCCTCCCGACCAACCATGTAGATTTTATCGATCTTGGGGAATGCGTCCAAAGCTCGTTGGGCGCCTTCAATATTGATACCGGGGGCGTGGTCTCCCCCCATCACGTCGAGTGCTATTTTCATTCAGCCAATAATCCTCTTTGTTCGCGGACGTATAGCAAAAAAACAGGCCGCTATGCAAAGCAAAACGGCCGGAGAGATGAAAAAGAAGCGACGGAATCTCCCGGATCCCGCCGAATAGGTAACAGACAGTACGATCAGGCTTCCGCCTTAACCGTGATTTCCTTGCCTCCGCGGGTCGTATAAGTGCCGCAAACAGGACATGCGGTGTGACCGGGGACGCTACTGCCACACTTGGGGCACTGGCGGAGCTTGGGAGCACGCCAAGCCTGAGCGGCAAGGCGGGATCTCTGCTTCATCTTGGACGTTCTGCGTTTGGGTGCTGCCATGACTTTAAATCGTTAGTTGGTGAATTTACTGGTCACCGAGGGCATCAAGGGCGTCCCATACGCCTCTTTCACCGTTCGGGGCAGAAGTGTTTACACCTGTTTCCCCCTGTTTGTCCACTCCAAAATGCTCATTTTTCATGACACAGGCTTTGGATGTATCGGAATCTTCACAATGCGGGTAGGCTGGGAACTCAAGTATAATCTCTTCCCTCAAGGCATCTGAAACGTCCACAATATTTTGATTATCAATTTCTATACTCGTTGCAAAATCATTCAGGGACAGAGTCATTGGGAAATACTCGAGACACCTGACACAACGAAATTCAAACGGAGCCGAAATTTTACCTTGGAGGAAAAGTTCCCCCTCAAACCGACGGGCTGTCAGGTTAAAGCTCAAATTGCCGATTGAATGGACTTCATCGTCATCAATGCCGAAGATTTCTCCATCCAGCTCACCGGAAAATACCTTGCCTTCTTCCGGAAGGGTTTCTAAATCGATACGAAATCTTTTCATACCTGCTGGGTACACCAAGATAGAGAACTTGGCAAGAAGGGATCATGGCTCAGAGAGCTACCATGGGAAGAATCCCGTCAACATAAACTCAATCCGAGTATAATCATGAGGGGGAAAATTGCTCTTGACGAAGTCTATCTGCACCAGCATAGGTTACAGCAATTCCCTGTCCTTCCGTTCCATGCTTTCCATTCAAGAAATTCTGTGTGTGATGATCAGCGGCGCCATTGGCGTACTGGCTCGCTATCTGATCTCCATCTGGGCCGTCTCGAAAATTGGCACGGGATTTCCGTACGGAACATTCATTGTCAACATTGCCGGATGTTTCATCATGGGGGTGTTCATGGTTCTTTCTACGGAACGATTCATTGCGAGCCCGTATGCCAAACTCATTGTCGGAGTCGGTTTCCTGGGAGGATTGACCACGTTCGGCTCCTTCAGTTACGAGACGCTTTACTTGTTTCAAAACGGCCAGATTCTCAAAGCCGGGTTGAATTTGTTCGGCAATGTCGGCATCGGCTTGTTCGCTACTCTGGCGGGCGCCGCCCTGACCCGGCTGGCCTTGTAAACGAATATGACCGCGGATTTGCCTGCAATCCGCGGTCATAAAGAAACAATCGGCCCGACAACAATCCAGCCGAAACATCTTCCTAGCCCGGAGGCCATTGAAGAGAACGACCTCCCAGAATGTGCAGGTGAAGATGAGGAACAGCTTCTCCGGCATCGGGACCGTTGTTGATCACAACCCGGAAACCACCTTCGTCAAGTCCTTCCTGACGGGCTATATCTCCTACCTTGAGCATCAGATGCCCTAAAATCACCGCATCGTCAGCCGTAGCTTTCTCGATACGGGCAATCGGTTTGCGAGGGACGAGGAGGAGATGAGTCGGCGCTTTCGGATCAATGTCCCGGAAGCAACAGCACATGTCGTCCTGATATACGATGGAAGCAGGAATCTCCCCATCGTAGATTTTTTCAAATAATGTTTTTTCGCTCATAATAAATTGTTTCAGAATATACAATTTTTACTTTGCTCGTTACTTCCGGGAGAAGGAGGCACGTCTCAGGCGATCCATCATCGCCGCACCGAGACCGTTCTCGGGCAGGGATTCCGCCACAATAATGTCTATTGATTCGTCTTCATCCATCTGACGCATCAGTGCAAACAGGCGCACGGCAGCTTCCGACAATCGACCGCTGCCCGGGCTTAATACGTAAACCTTGTCCCATGAACAGGAATCCACCAGGGGAGAGTCCCCTTCGAAAGTCAATAAACCGTATCTGACACCTTCTTCGGGCTCAAAAGCTTCGTCCTTCGGCAAAAGGATCATCTTTTTACCCGGGGCATAATGGCTGGACAACTGCCCCGGTGCATTCAACACGACTTGATTTTCAGGATTTTCCTTCTTCTTGGAGGGTTTCTTGCGAATGACCTTAACCAGGTTCCTAAACTGTTCTCTCGTTACAGGCCCTTCACGAAGGAGTTCCACGGCAGGTTTGCCTTTTTCATCAAGAACGGGTTTAACGATCGTACTTTCCAACCCTTCTGAACAAGCTCCGGCATCAAGGACCATTTCTATCCTGCCACCCAGTTCCTTGATGACGGCAGCAGCACTCGTCGGACTGATACGGCCGAATCTGTTGGCGCTCGGCGCTGCAATAGGATTTCCCAATGCCTTGGCTACACCACGCATCACGGGATGGGCCGATACGCGGACGGCCACCGTATCCAGCCCGCCCGTCACAATATCCGGCACTGCATCCGTCTTGGGAAGAACCATGGTAAACGGTCCCGGCCAAAACTCGCGGGACAATTTTTCGACAACTTCCTTGAGAGCATCAGGAATATTTGCCACGCGCGGCAAATCGCGGGCACTCGCCAGATGTACAATTAACGGATCGAACTTCGGCCGCTCCTTCGTATCGAACACTTTAGCCACCGCATCAGGATTCAGGGCATCCGCTCCGAGGCCATACACGGTTTCCGTTGGAAGGGCGACAAGTTCGCCTTTCCCCAAAGTTTCAGCGGCAAGAACGTAAAGCTTGCGGTTGTCCTCCAGGGAATCTACCTCATAAATCCGGGTTTCCATACGCATATCCATGCATCATGAAGCACTCTGCGTCAAGTCCACTGACACCGAAGAACGGCTTTACCGGCGTTTCTTGATTGACCGTCCGCATCTACTCCATCATCATATTTGAGCATTGTAAATACTCCGCATGAAAAAGACTCCCTTCACAAAACTCATTTTACCTCTTGCCGGAATGGCGGCCTTCCTGGGATTCTCCCAGCTTGCCCGTTCCTCGGAAAGCTTCGAAACCGCTCCGCAAGGAGCGCTATCCAGTTTCCAGTCGCAATATGGGACCATAACCAGCGCTCCGGATAATGCCGCTATCATCGGCAAGGCAAAATCCGGCAAGAATGGCCTCCGCATTCTGGGAGGCACAGGGAAAAGCATCAAACTCGACTTGAAGGACTCTCCCAAAGTCGATGTTTCCATGAATGCCTGGGCCGAACGCTGGACATCCAAACCTCCGTTTCAACTGACTATCACGGCAGAAACGCCATCCGGCGAGAAAACCATTTACCAGAACAGCGACTCCATCAAAACCGGAGGACTCAATTCCAAAATCGAGGCCCAGATTCCCGCAGGAACCAAGTCCCTTACATTCAGCCTGAATTCTGCTGATAACGGAGGCATGATCATGGATGACCTGTATATTGTTCCTTCCTCTCCAATGGTATTCAAGGAGATCTCAAGCAATGCCCCGGTTATTCCCGCCATGATCAGAAGAGACTTTAACCCGGTACTTCGGATCGATATTGCTACAGAAGGCGGTTTGAAGCCTTTGGAATTGACGGATGTCTATCTCAAATTCGACGGAACAACCGACATGAAGGACATTAAATCCGTCCAACTCGTCCGAGGAAATGAAAAACCCGGCGATCAGGCCGGTGAACCTTTCGGCGCGCCCGTCACCCCCAACGGATCATCCAAAGATCTGCGTCTAACCGGCAAAATGCCATTGGAATCGGGTATCAACAGCTTCTGGGTCAATGTCCTGCTCAAGGATACAGCCAATATAGGCCACCATATTTCACTCAAGGCAACAGGTGCTATCGTAGGCCGCAAACCCGCTAAGATCCAAGAACCGGCAGTAGCCAACCAAAGGATCGGCTACACGGTCGCCCAACCGGGAGACAAAGTCACACCTGGAAATAGAGTCTCCAAGTCATTCCGTATCCCGGGCCTCGTCCGTACCAATCAAGGAACACTCATTGCCGTCTACGACATTCGCTACAACCACCATGGTGATCTTCCGGCAGATATTGACGTAGGCATCCGTCGTTCCGAAGACGGGGGACAAACATGGTCACCCCTTCAAATCGCCCTTTCCTGCAAAACTCTAACGGGTAAAAAAACAAGCGACGGATGCGGAGATCCATCCATCCTCGTCGATCGCAAAACCGGCCGTATCTGGGTCGCCGGAGTCTGGAGCCGGGGGTTCCATCCCATCTGGAACAGTAAACCCGGATCTACAGCCCCAGACGATTGTGGACAATTTGTCCTGGCATACAGTGACGACGACGGAAAGACATGGTCTGATCCAATCAATATTACCGAACAAGTTAAAAGCATCGAAACCGGTACCGATTCCGACTGGGGCGCCCTGTTCCAAGGTCCCGGTAATGGCATTTGCCTGAAAGACGGCACTCTCGTCTTCCCCGCCCAATACTGGGCCGTAGACAAAGTCGGCGAAAACAAAACGGCACGCCGAGGACACTCCACCATCGTTTATTCCCAAGATCACGGCAAGACCTGGCACTGCGGAACGGGCTTTCGTCCCAACACATCCGAATGCCAGGTAGTCGAACTTAAGGACGGTTCCATCATGATCAATGCCCGCGATGAATCCCGCAGCGGGTACAGGGTCGTGTACGTCACGAAAGATCTCGGGAAAACGTGGACAGAACACCCGTCCTCGCAAAACAAAAACGGCAAGGGACTCATGGAACCGGGGGCATGCCAGGCCAGCATCGAACGCGTCTTCGACAACGGCCCGGCCAAAGATGCCTTTTTCTTCTCCAACCCCGCCAGCCATAGTGGGCGCAACCATATGACGATCAAAGCATCCATGAACGAAGGCTCTACTTGGCCGGAGAAATTCAGCCATCTTTACGACGAACGCCCCGGCTTTGGTTACTCCGCCCTCTGCCCGGTAGACTCCCAGCACATCGGAGTTTTATATGAAGGCAATAATGGGTTCATCTATTTCCTCAAATTCCCGTACAAGGAACTATTGGCTCAATAAACCGATATCTTATCACAACGTTTCCTCCGGCTCCCTCCAGAGGAAACGTTTTTCACCGGCTTCCTTTCTCAGGCAGATTGCACATGCGATTCATTTCTTTGACACTCACTCGTTTCTGCAGTAAAGAAGCCAGCCATTCATCCGTTTCCGGAAGACGATTGTATTTCACCAATGCTGCCGGATTCGTCAACCGTGTAAACAAAAGTCGTTTACAGGAATCCAAAGAAACGCTCTTCACTCCATATCCCATACCCTGATTGGAAGACCAGAACCGGAGAGTCGGTTTCCCTGCCTTATCCCGTTCCCAACCGAGGAAAACGACAAAATGCCCAAATTCCCGGGATCCTATTTCATCTGTCCAGAAAATCTTAAGGAAATCTCCCGGAGAAGCTTTGGATACATCCGTAAAATTCACGCCGAATCCCAAATCTCTAGCCCATTTCGCCATTCCCGGACCATTGGCATTCATCCTTCCCCAGGCGCCGCAACCATCCGGTTGGGGAAACCTCGGGGCCAAATATTGCCACACATTGCCGGGTAAACGCATCCCGATCGCCTTTTCCCAATGCTGCAGAGTCAGCAGAAAAACAAAATAAGCGGCCTCCGAGCAAAACGACGGAGTCGCCTTCCGGGGATTCAGGCGAAGATTCTCCGCACGGGCATTCCATGAGACCGCCTCCGTACACATCCGTTCCAGAGCTTCCCGGGAAGTGGAGTAGCCTCCTCCCCGGGGCATGGATGCCACCGCCTTGAGTACCATTGCATTCAGATTCACACGCGGAACCGGTTTGGATGCGGCAGTTGCAGTTCTTGAAGAAGTCTCCACGCGAGGAGCCGCCTGTAACTGGACAGACGTCAACAAAACACCTGAGAGGATAACCATGATCAAGCGGACAAAAGACATCAAAATAATCTTATACATCCAGTCTCCATCCACCAAGTCCATTCCGTGCCTTCAGCAATAAATGCAGAACCGAAATAATACGTCAAAAACTCCTTTCCATCCCATTTATCAATTGATATGTTTCCTTAGTAACCGTTCCCGGCGCCGTCATGAAATTATTTACCTCCCTCCTGACATTTGTACTCGTCTTTGCAAATTTCCCCTCCCTCGCACAAACCCGGGATTCCTCATCTACACGGCAAAAGCCCAATATCATTTTCTTCCTCGTTGACGACATGGGATGGCAGGATACATCGCTCCCTTTCTGGTACGACAAGCAGGGTAAGCCCAAAAAGACTTTCCTCAACAAACGGTACAGAACCCCCAATATGGAAAAACTAGGGCAGCAGGGCATGGTCTTCACCAATGCCTACGCACAACCCGTCTGTTCTCCCACACGTGTCAGCCTGATGTCCGGTATGAATGCAGCCCGCCACCGAGTCACCAACTGGACCCTTCAGCGCGACGTCAGTACGGATGCTTCCAGTCCGGTCGTACTTCCCCCCGGTGATTGGAATATCAACGGCATCCAGCCCGCCGGCACCAAACCCAGCGGAAAAACCAAAAAGCCGCTCACGGGAGAGCCTATTTCCTACACAATGAAAAAGCCCTATGTGGCAGCAACCGGTCTCCCCTTCCTCCTCAAGCAACAGGGCTATACAACCATCCACTGCGGCAAGGCCCACTGGGGTACGCGCGACACCCCCGGGGCGGATCCGCTCAACTTCGGCTTTGACTTCAACATCGCCGGCACGGAAATCGGTGGCCCCGCCGACTACAGGGGCTCCCAGAAATACGGGAAAGGGCCCTTCCACGTTTGCGGACTCGACGAAAATAATTATTACGAAAACGATACCTTCCTCACGGAAGCACTCACCCGGGAAGCACTCAGCAGGCTGGATGCCATCCGCAAGGATCCGAATACTGCCAAGAAACCCTTCTACCTCTACATGTCGCATTACGCCATCCATGCTCCATTCGATCAAAGAGGGTATGACAAACGCTTTGCCGACAACTATAAGGATCCCAAGGACGGCAAACCCTGGTCGGACAATGAAAAACGGTATGCCGGCCTCATCGAAGGCATGGACAAGAGCCTGGGAGACATCATGGACTACCTCCGGGCCAACAATCTGGACAAGAACACCATCATCCTCTTCATGGGAGACAACGGCGGCCTTGCCATTAGCGGACGACTGGGCAACCAGCTCGCCAACTTCCCTCTTTCATTCGGTAAAGGCTCCGGAAGGGAAGGAGGCATCCGAGAACCGATGATCGTCTCTTGGCCGGGTGTCACCAAAGCCGGTTCCCGAACCGATACTCCCGTCATTGTAGAAGACTTCTTCCCGAGCATTCTGGAAATGGCAGGGGTCAGGAATCCCCGCACGGAACAAAAGATAGACGGTATCAGTTTCGTGCCGCTCTTGAAGGGACAAAAAACCGCCCAGAACCGCCCTCTGCTCTTCCATACTCCCAACATCTGGGGAGAAGGAGCCTCAAACCACAGTTGTTATTCACCCTTCTCCGCCATCCGGCAAGGGGATTGGAAACTGATCTACTGGCATCCGACCCAGAAGTTCGAACTATTCAACATTGAAGAAGACATCAGCGAAACCAACAATCTGGCAAAGAAATATCCCGATCGCGTGCGCTCCATGGCATCGACCATGACGAAACTGCTCAAAGAGCGCAATGCTCAAATGCCCACCTATAAGGCCGGAAATGCATTCGGGGTTCCAGCCGGAACCCCGGTACCGTGGCCGGACAAAGCTTCCATAAATATCACGAAACCCTAAGTCCTGCCCCTGCTTCTTACAATGACGCAAGCCATGCATCCATAGAATAAGCTCCCGGACCAGTCAGGCACAAGGCAAGTGCAGCTCCTGCAAAAAGGATGTGATACTCGATTCCTTCCCCAGCCTGCTTGCCGGACCAATTGCTGAAAAATCCATTCCGGACATGAAGACGCATGGCCGTCAGCATCAGAATAGCACACCCCAGGGCGGCAAGACGTGTCATTAATCCCAGGACAAGAGCTGCAGGAGCCAAAAATTCCGTCAGCATGGCCACAACAGCCAATGGAGCAGGAATGCCCATATTCCGGGTAAATGCCTCATAGGTGCCGCTCCATCCGCCACCGCCGAACGCGCCCAACACTTTCTGGGCGCCATGAGGCCACAATACAACTGCAAGAGTAATCCTCAAAATGAGTTGCCCTACTGATTCCATATTTCCGAACAAGATTTGATTGAACCATTCCATCGTCATTTTTCTTTCTCCGGTTATCTTGACGGAATAGACATATCCACCTCTCCGGTCGTTCAACGCCTGCTCTTTCTTCCTTCGTATTCTTTTCCGGGCAGAAATGCGCCAGAACGATTATGTCTGAGAAATGGCAATCATCCTGAAGATATTCATGATAGAAAATTCCAAAAGCCCTTCCCCTCGCTTCCGGCAGGCAGGGCAATTATCTTCCCAAGTTTCTTCTTCCCGTATGAACATCACATCTCAAAAACTCGCCTATTGGTTCATCACCAAGGCAGAGTCCATTGACAGGCCCCTGACGCCAGCCAAGTTAATTCACCTGTCAGTCCTGGCCTGCCACGAATATCTGCGCGACTTCGGTATCCCCCTTATGAACGAATCCACCGAAGCATGGGAAAACGGGCCCGTTCTGCCTACCCTCTATCACGAATACAAGGAACAAGGATTCTGCCATCCTATCGAACATACCAGCCGTCGGCAATCGCCCCTCGAACATGACGATCAAATAGAGGCTTTCCTTGAAAGTATCTGGAACAAATACGACAAGTACACAGCACGCCAGTTAGCCCGGGCCTCCACCCGCCCCGGTACTCCATGGGACATCACCATTCATTCCTCGGAATCATTTCGCCATCCTGCAATTGGAGAATCTGCCATCCTTGCTTACTATTCCTCTCTCCGTCCCTGAAAATCACACGAACGCTATCAAGAGCCATGCCAAGAATCATCGAAATCTGCGCCAATTCCGCCCAAAGTTGTCTGGAAGCCGAATTGGGAGGAGCCGCTCGCGTCGAACTCTGCGCCGGAATCCCGGAAGGCGGGACAACACCCAGTTATGGTGAAATCCTGACAACCCGGGAACTGGTCAACCATATCGCTATCCATGTGATCATCCGTCCGCGTGGAGGAGATTTCCTGTATACAGAGGCTGAAATCCGCTCCATGCTGCACGATATCGAAATATGCCGCCAGCTCTGCATCCAAGGAGTCGTGTTCGGTTGCCTCACCAAAGAGGGAGATCTCGACATGCCCCTGATGAAACGCCTCAAGGAAGCAGCCGGCCCCCTCTCCGTCACCTGCCACCGGGCCTTCGACGTTTGCCGGGATCCATTCCAGGCTCTGGAACAACTCATTGATCTGGGATGCGACAGAGTACTGACTTCGGGCCAGCAACCCGACGCCGTCAAAGGCATTCCCATGATCTCCCGCCTCGTACAGCAAGCAGGAGACCGCATCATCGTCATGCCGGGATGCGGAGTCAGGGAGACCAACATCGCTCAAATTGAATCGGAAACGGGAGCCAGGGAATTCCACACTTCGGCTCGCAGTACAATTTTCAGCAAAATGGAATTCCGCAATGAAAATGTTCCCATGGGCAGTTGCGCCGTTACCTCCGAATTTGAAACCGTCGAAACGGATCGCAACAAAGTTGCCGCCTGTGTCAATGCGTAAACAGCCTCGCATTTTCCCGATAAAATACAAAAATGCCGCTATCTTCAGGGTTTCAGCTTGAATCCTGAGCCTCATTAGTCCTTTAATGAGGACGATATGAGATTTATACTCCTTCTCCTGTTGCTCATCTCCGGGGGACTTGGCTATTGGTTCCACGAATCCTACAGGAAAGAAGCGGGCATTCCCGAGCTTCAACTAAAAATCCGACAAGCAGGAAGCGACCTGGAACGCATCGATTCCGATATGAAACGCGTCCACGATGAAATCCTGAAACTCGACAAAGCATTGGCCGAAAAAAAAGAAGAATTCGTCGAACAACGCAATATTCAGGAGATAGCCATCCAGGGCAAACGGGGAAAACTCATCCAAAAACAAAAGTCTCTGGACGAACATCGCCTCCTCGTCGACAAAAAATACAAAAAGCTTCAGGAAAACCTCAATGACAAGATCCAATCCCTCCGCGGCGAACTGGATGCTACTATAGCCAAAGACAGAGAAGCCATCTTCAACCGGGAACGCAGGGAAAACAATGTCTCCCATGCCAGCAAGGTAAATCCAAACTGGCCGGCACAGAAAGCCAGGCTCGTCGCCAATATGAACGCAAAACATGACCGATTGAAGAAGATTCAGGAAAAAGAGGAAAACAAACTGATCTTCCAACTCGAACAAGCCGAAAAGACCTACAGGGCATTCCAGGCAAAAAACAACAGAAACCAGCAGGAGATCTCCAGAGAGATCGACAATCTCTCTTCCATCCAACAGGAGGCGGACGAAACAACCTCTTTCCAACATACAAAAAACCCAGTTCCCTCAGTCAGCTCTCCCCTCCTGCAGAAACGAACCGACCTCGCCCTCCAGCAGAAAAAGCTCCAAAATAAATATGATATCCTCAATCGCGAGGCTAATTACAAAATGCAGAAGGCACTTGAAGAAAAAGAGGCCAAACTCGCCAATATCAAGACATGGACTTACATCATCTGCGGATTTTGGGGACTTCTGACCCTATTCGCCTTCAGCGGAAGCTCCCGCCGAGAAGCATGAAATCACGCCCATAGCAGGCATGAAGAATATTCTATCTAACATTACTCTATCCAACATAAGCGCTCATACACTCCTACACTGTATAGGCGGAAGCCATGCCTATGGATTGAATACCCGTGATTCTGATCTTGATATTCGAGGAGTTTATCAGGCTCCCATCAAGAATTATTTGATGCGACAATATCGGGAGGTCGTTCAAGATCAGAAGTCCGACATCCTGTTTACGGAATTGGGAAAATACCTCAGCCAACTCTGCGACAACACGCCTTCCGCTCTGGAACTGCTGTACACGGAGAAAGATTGCACCAAATACAGGCATCCCTTGTTTGACGAGATGATGAACAACATAGCCATTCTCTCTAAAAAATGCCGGTACACTTATGGACAATATGCTTACATGCAGGTCAAAAAAGCAAATAGTATCAACAAAAAAGCAGTTCATCCAGTCGAGAGATGCAAAGGATTGGATGAATTCTCATATGTTCTGGACAGACAATATACCTATCCTTTCCGCCAATGGTTTGAGGAATATAGACACACTCATCCCGAAGCAACTCAAGAGACTCTGGCACTATGCAAGCTTGATCATGCGGAAAACATGTATTGCATCTATGAATACCCTTCCAAGGGTATTTTTTCCAAGACAAGGGATAATGTTATCCTGACATCCGTACCCTCCGAAAGCAAAATCGTCGGATATATCTCCATCAACTTTCAGGAATATGCCAGACACTGCCGGGAATATCGGGAGTATCAGGAATGGCTGGCAAAACGGAATGAAAAGCGCTTCATTACCAACTGCAATACCATTGTTTCGGGAACATATTATGATACCAAGAACATGATGCATACATTCCGCATCATGGAAACCGCTATCGAAATCGCCCGGGAAGGCAGAATTTTCGTCAATCGATCCCAAGATCGAGATTTCCTTCTATCCATCAGGAACGGACAATACAAATACGAAGAACTTCTGAAAATGATCGACGATAAGAACAAAGAAATGATTGAAGCATTTGAACATTCAACTCTCCCCGAAACACCGGAAACAAACGGTATCAAAGAATATCTTCTAGAGTTTTACGGCCTGTAGTTCGCCCTTGCTTTTTTTCGGCAACTCGTCAAAAAGCCATCTTTCCTCAACTATTCAATTTCTCATAAGAGGAAAATGCAAACAAGCCTGCGACGGTTTCCCGAGCAGGCTTGTTTACACAAAAAATCAAAATAACATAATAAACTTGACTCAACCCTGCTTGCGGGTCTTGTCAATAATGGATGCCACCGTTTCAGAAGGTTGGGCACCCTTAGAAATCCAAGAATCAACCTTGGCAAGATCAATAGTATAGTTAACGCCTTCTTTCATCGGATCGTAAGATCCGACCTGTTCGATGAAACGACCATCGCGACGAGCGCGGCTATCCGTGACGACGATTTTGTAGTACGGGCGATCCTTGGAGCCCTGACGGGTGAGTCTGATTGCTACTGCCATATCAATTATAGTGAAAGATGTTGTCCGCCCACCCATGTTACAGCAATTGCAACACAAGTGTTCAGTTCCTGAGCGGGTGCGAATGTATCGTCTATTCTCGGAGCTTTGTCAATAGCTGAGTTTTTGTTTTTTCCTGACCTCAGATTCAAAATAACCATTAGTTGTTGTCCATAAACAACTTTGAAGTAAATAACAAAAGACCGAAAAGAAGCAGAGCCAAAGCAAATATCCGATCGATCGCCACCGTATACTTCGCATACAAGCACCGAACAGGCGCCCACTGGAAAGCCCAGGCCCACAAAATCCATCCAATGGCACACGTCACAACGGTCAGAGCCACGACAAACACGGTATACCCCGCACTATGGGGGACATTCAGCAAGGGAGCGGAGAGGGACATGAAAAACAATGTGCACTTGGGATTAGTCACATTGCAAATCATGGCATCGCGGTACAACCCCCAGCGGGAAAGGGACGGCTCTTCCGCTTCTTCCGTCGCATCGCCACCAACAAAGGCTCCTTTCTTCGGCCAAATTTTCCATGCAAGATACACCATCCAGCAACCGGCCAAATAGTAAAACAAACTGCCCCATGCACTCTGTAAAAGAGCCGAGCCGACCGTACAAGCCAAGGCAGCCTGAAAAATGGCTCCCGTAGCAATACCGAGCGAAACAGCCACTCCTGCCTTCAGACCATGGGCAAGACTCGTCCGGGTTACCAGCGTTTGATCCGGCCCTGGACTCGCCTGAGACATCAGAAGATAGGCTACAAATGTCAATTCAGGGATGAAATTCATATGGATGCACGAGGATGCGCCATACGATACGCATCCGCCAGCCGGGATCGCGTCACATGGGTATAGATTTGCGTTGTAGAGAGAGATGCATGCCCCAGAAGTTCTTGAACGGAGCGCAAGTCCGCCCCGGCATCCAGCATATGCGTCGCAAATGTGTGTCTCAGTTTGTGAGGAGAGATATCAAAGGGAATTGATGATGCCTTAACGTACTTTTTCAAAAGAAGTTCCACAGAACGACCACTCAGCCTTTTCCCGAGTCGGGAGATGAAGAGGGGGGATGTTTCCGGCAAATGGGCGCGACGGACATATTCATCCAACGCCGCCAGGGCGGGATCTCCGACGGGGAGGATACGCTGCTTGTTTCCCTTGCCTGTCACTCGCAGAATTTTCCGGTTGTGATTGACGCTTCTGACATCAAGAGACACCAGCTCGCTGAGCCGCAAACCACAGGAATAAAACAATTCAAGCACTGCCGCATCACGATAGGGCAGCCAGTCGGGAGACGACGGAGACAGAGGCAGACGGTAAGGCAATTCCAACAATTCCAGCATCTGGTCGATGGAAAGGAAAACCGGCAACTGGACGTGTTTTTTAGGCAGGGACACTTCAGCCATCGGGTTGGTCTCCACATACCCTCTTCTCAACAGGAAACGGAATAACGAGCGCAAAGCGGAAAAACGCAATCGCAACGTTGCAGACGATTTTTCCCCCATCAAACCAGTCATCAGCCATCCTCGGAAGTCATCTGCCGAACATGCCTGCCAGGAGGAAAAACGTTCCCCCATCCATTCCCGGAACAATCGCAAAGACCGGGTATACGTTTCGTGCGTATGCGAACTAGCCTGCTTTTCCACCAGCAGATACCGAAGAAACTCTTCCTCTTCCCGAGACATGGACATTACTATGCAATCCCTTCTCAGGAAAGGCAACCGGGAATTTACTCGTTTTCCTCTTCTTCCGTTTGAAGCAAGGTATAACCTTCCTCCAGGCTTTCCATCAACTCCGTATCGTAGGTTTCTTGAATAAACAGGTCAATGTCATCCATATCGGCACTATCATCCTCCTGTTTCTCACGAATCCGGCGAATGGACTCAAGAGCCGCTTTTCGTTCTTCATCGCTCAAAAGGCCATCACCGTCCTTATCATACAGGGCTAGCATGGCTTTCGCCTTGTCAGCGTACAATTTGCGAGAATCTCTAATCACGACATCCACTTCATCCCGGGACAACACACCATCGCCATCGGAATCATACTTCTTCAGAATCAACGATTGAGCCAGTAAAAACAAGGAAGGCCTGACCAAAAACTTTTTCTTGTGCGAATTTTCTACAACAATCCGGGGAATAGGGGGCGGAGGCAACACATCCCGGCCATTTTCTCCGACGGGACGGGGATGAGTCTTTTTCCCGGCTGTTCCCGCTTCATTCCGGTCTTCCTGGCGAAAATGCACCTCGGCTGCCTGTCTTTGTTGTTTAAATTGATCGTGCAGTTTCTTCTTCTCTTCAACGGAAAGTTTGCCGTCTTTGTCTAAATCAAATTTTTCAATGAACTTCCTGCGAGCTTCCTGGCGATTCTCCTCCGCATCCTTGAGCAGGATTTTCTTTTCCCCGGCATCAATAACGCCATCGCCATTAGTATCGTATTTTTTCAAGATGATATCCCTGATCATCAACAACTGGGCCAATCGGTCGGCACGGGAGGGCGGCGGCGGAGGGCCAGGAACGTCATCCCCCAGAGCCGGCAAAAGCCCGCAACAAGCCAGGATGACAACAGACAGCCTCCAGACGACACGATTTTTCATCAGTTGATTCCTCATGCTCTTGTTTTCGTAAACACCGTAATTGAAGGAGGGTTGCATAAAAAGCAAAATTTGTTCCTATCCTATCCGTGCAATTCCGCCAGCCGAAGCATCAAATGAAAAAGGCCGGTCTCGCCCATGCGAACCGGCCTCAAGATTGATTAAATGATTGCTGGAGGATTACTTCTTGTCATCCTGCTTAAGTTCGGCGTCCTTCTTGATGACGTGAACGATAGCGCTCTTTTCAAACTTCATGTTCACCCCTTCGGCCACCTGGACAGTCACCGTATTGGTATCCACGTAAATGACGGAGCCATGGATACCGGCACTGGTAATGACTTTGTCGCCTTTTCTCAGACTGTTCTGACGTTCCTGCTGTTCCTTCTGGGCTTTGCGCTGGGGACGGATCAGGAGTACCCAGAACAACAAGGCCATGACTACGATAAGAATAACCGGATGGATACCACCACTAGATGCTTGTTCCGAAGCTGAGGCCTGTGCCAGGACAGCGGCTTGTGCTAAGATATGATTCATGAGATTTCGTTATTTTTGTAGCGCGCGATAAAGGCATCCTTGAAGGAGCCGAAGGTTCCGGACACTATGGCAGCACGCGCCTGCGCCATCATCCGCAGATAGAATTCAAGATTTTGGAAAGAAAGCAACCTTAAAGCGAGTATTTCACCCGCTTTGAACAAATGCCTGACATACGCCCGGGAAAAACGAGCCACCGACGGGTGTCCTTCCGGGTCGATCGGGCGGGTATCCGCAGCCCATCTCTGGTTCTTGATATGCATGGGACCATCGGGAGTCAGGGCAACACCGTGCCGTGCCAAACGAGTTGGCATCACGCAGTCGAACATGTCCACCCCGCGGGAGATCATTTCCAGAATCTGAGGAGGCGTGCCCAGCCCCATCGCATAACGGGGTTTGTCCTCCGGCAACCAGGGGACCGCATGATCAATGGCACGGAGCATTTCTTCTTCCGGCTCGCCGACCGAAACCCCTCCGATCGCGTAACCGTCGAAGTTCATGGCAGCCAATTCCTCGGCGCACTGCCGGCGCAAGTCCTCATAGATAGATCCCTGGACAATTCCGAAATGGTGCTGGCGTCCATCACCCGAACGCGGTTTATATTCCTCAATCCACGCCTTGCATCGTCTGGCCCAGCGAAGCGTATAGCCCAGGGATTTTTCAGCGTATTTACGGTCACAGGGATAAGGGGGGCACTCGTCGAAAAGCATCGCGATATCGCTGCCGAGGTTGGCCTGGATTTCCATGGATTTCTCCGGGCTAAGCATCATGTATGCACCGTCCAGATGGTTGGAAAACCGGACTCCTTCTTCGGTAATCTTGCGAAGCTTGGCCAGGGACCAGACCTGGAACCCTCCGGAATCCGTCAAGATAGGCTTGTTCCAGTCGATAAACCGATGCAGCCCCCCCATTTCGCGAACAAGGACATCCCCTGGACGAAGACAAAGATGGTAGGTATTGCCAAGGATAATCTGCGCTCCCAGAGCCTCCAGATCATCGGGATGCAGGGTTTTGACGGAACCTTGCGTTCCTACCGGCATGAAAATGGGAGTTTCCACAACGCCATGGGGAAGGACCAGGCGACCGCACCTGGCTGAACTGGAGGGATCCCGCGCTAGAAGAGTAAAGGACATATGTGATAAAATCGAAGGAGCTATTCCCGGAAACCACAACCGGAAGGTAATCCGGGGAAGTCGTTGTCATTACCTCATTTCGGAGGCAAAAGCAATACCCGGTTTCCCCTGCCCGGCAGGACTCTCCTCTCCGGCATTCACTTCTTTCTGCCGGCGTTCATGTTTTTCAAAGCTTCCTCCGCGAGTTTGCGGCGGTGTTCCATCCGTTCGGCAATCCGCTGTTCAAGCCCGTTGGTCGTTGGCGTATAATAGTGGCGGCCTTCAGGCAAATAAGCCTGTGGAACATAACCTTCCGGAAAGTCGTGGGCGTAAAGATATTGCATTTTTGCTTCATCGGTTCCTCCGGCTGCAGCCAGTTTTTTTCGAGTCGGCGTCCTCAAATGTTCCGGGACGGCCAGAGTCGCCCCATGTCTCACATCCTCCAGAGCGGCGGCAATGCCCATGTAGGCAGAGTTACTCTTGGGGGCGGTCGCCAGATAAACGGCGGCATGGGCCAGAGGAATGCGGGCTTCCGGCATGCCGAGCATCTCTGCAGCCCGGGCGGTATCAATGGCAACGCGCAAAGCATTCGAATCCGCCAGACCTACATCTTCCGAGGCGGCAATGACGATACGCCGGGCAATAAACCGGACATCTTCTCCGGCTTCCAGCATTGTTGCCAGCCAATACAGGGCGGCATCGGGATCGGAGCCACGCATGGATTTGATAAAAGCCGAAATCGTATCGTAATGCCCGTCTCCTGCACGATCGTATTTAATCGCCTTCCGTTGGATGGATTCTTCGGCTGCAACCAAATCGACATGAACCGTACCATCCGGCCCGGGTGACGTCGATAGAACAGCGACTTCCAGTGCCGTCAACGCCTTGCGGACATCGCCATCCGCCATTGCAGCCAAGTGTTCGAGAGCATCAGTATCCACAACCGGGTTGAACGAAGCCAGTCCTCGTTCCTTGTCACTCAAGGCACGAACGAGCAAGGCTTTCAGATCATCGGAGGGAACGGATTCCAAGGGGAACACCTGCGAGCGAGACAAAAGAGGGGAATTGATCGCAAAATAAGGATTTTCCGTCGTCGCTCCAATAAAACGCACAGTTCCCTTTTCCAAATAAGGAAGGAGGACATCCTGCTGAGCTTTGTTGAAGCGATGAAGCTCATCTACAAAAAGAATCGTTTTCTTTCCCTGGACACTCATCCGCATTTGCGCCTGGGCAATGCGCTCCCTCACTTCGGCCACATTGGACTCCAC
This sequence comes from Akkermansia sp. N21116, assembly GCF_029854705.2. Lineage (NCBI taxonomy): Bacteria > Pseudomonadati > Verrucomicrobiota > Verrucomicrobiia > Verrucomicrobiales > Akkermansiaceae > Akkermansia > Akkermansia sp. N21116. The sequence goes on along the minus strand of NZ_CP139035.1, from coordinate 1,625,382 downwards.
ACCGTTGAGCATGACGAAAAACGAATCCGTCGTTCTGGCAATAACCGAAGCCAGAGTCGTCTTCCCCACACCGGGAGGGCCGTACAGGATCAGAGATGTAAATCTGTCCGTTTCAATCGCCCTCCGAAGCAACTTACCCGGGGCCAATACGTGCCTCTGCCCCGCCACTTCCTCCAAGGTACGGGGACGCATCCTCGCAGCAAGAGGCATCGGGGGCAAAGCATCGCCGGGCTTGCTCTCTTGCTCCTCCGGCTCATCATTCAAACTGAACAGATCCATCCGGAGGGAAACCTAGCATGTCCCCCCGCTCCGGACAAGCCGATTAGAGGACTGTCCGAAGCAGAAGGAGAAAAAATAAGGCGTTATTTCTTCAAAAGGCCCTGTTCGATCGGGCGGCCCGTCCAGACTTGAGGCTGCTTGAGTTCAAGCAATTTGGCAATCGTCGCAGTGATATCATATACCATCGTACTGTCCGTGATCTTTTCATTTCTCTTAATCCCGGGGCCAGCCATGATGAAGGGAGTTCTGACTTCGCTCAATGTAATTCCTCCATGGTTTTTGCCTTTACCGCCATGGTCGGAAGCGAAAAAGATAGCCATTTTCCCGTTCATCGGACTTTTTTTGACAGCTTGAACCAGCTCTCCCACTACCTTGTCCGCCGTCTTGCAGGCTTCTTCATACTCCTTGCTTTCCCAGCCATACTTGTGCCCGGCGCCATCGGTAATGTCCAGATGGATAAAAATAAACTGAGGGTTCCGCTTCAGGAACGACTCCGTCAACTTGACAATTTCATCGGGTTTGGCGTTCTTGGATTCGGAAATAGCATCCTCTTCCATCAAATACTTGATACCTTCCCAATCGTAGAAACATCCAGTCACGGCAGTTGGCCGCTGGTCACGAAGAATACCGAAAATACCTGGGTACTGTCCGTAATTGCCAATTTCCCGAGAAGGAAGTTCCGGAGACTTACTACCCCATTTCGTAAAACCATGGAGTTCCGTCGGCGAACCGGAAAGCATCGACTTCCAGTTGATGGCACTTGAAGAAGGCAACACGCTCCGCATCTCCGTGGTAGATGCACCGCTCTTCTCCAACGCCGTCAGATTGGGCAGATCTTTCTTGTACTTGTTATACATTTCGGCACTGAAGCCATCAACGCCGATCAGGATAACAGGAGTCGGAGCCGCCATGGAAACACTCCCCAGACAAAGAACCGCCAAAACGGTCATTGTTACATGTTTAATATTCATATTAAAGCAATCTACGAATGTGAACACCGACACCTTTCAGTAAAAAATCATTTTTTTGGGACTCGGGTAAATTGGCACTAAGTTGTCGGTCTGTTCACGAATCTATTTTTACCCCCGTCCATGCGATACAGCACATATAAATACCGGAATAGGGCAGAATTTCCGTATGGCTACTTGTCAAACCGGATGCATTCGGGCAGGATGCCCCCAGTCATGCGCAAACGACGAGTAGTCATCTTAGGATCGACAGGATCCATCGGGACCAGTGCCCTCAAAGTCGCCCGCGACATCCCCGACCGCATGGAAGTCGTCGGGCTTGCCGCCTGTTCAAGCGTCAAAGCCCTGGCAGAACAAATTCATGAAACGGGAGTCAAGAGGGTAGCCCTTTTCGATGCTACCAAAAAAGAGGAACTGGCGGCATTAATCTCCCCGGACGTCACGATTTTCACAGGGGAAGAAGGACTCTGTGAACTGGCTCGTACAGAAGAAGCCGATATGGTGCTGATCTCCATTATCGGCACAGCAGGATTACAACCTGCACTAACCGCCATTGAAGCCGGCAAAGATCTTGCCATCGCCAGTAAGGAAATCCTGGTAATGGCTGGAGAAGTAGTCATGACCGCCGCTCGCAAGGCCGGTATCAACGTCTTGCCCGTAGACAGCGAACACAATGCCATCTACCAGTGCCTGCAGGTGGATCACAGAGGCCCCGACCAGGTGTCGCGCCTCATTCTGACGGCATCCGGAGGACCATTCCGCACTTGGGATAAAAACGCCCTTGTCTCCGTCACTCTGGAACAGGCATTGCAACATCCCACTTGGAACATGGGACGCAAAATAACCATAGACTCCGCCACCATGTTCAACAAGGGGCTGGAAATGATCGAAGCCCGCTGGCTTTTCGATATTCCAATGGACCGCGTGGACGTCATCGTCCATCCCCAAAGCATCGTTCACTCCATGGTAGAATACGTCGATGGCTCCGTCATCGCCCAAATGAGCGAATCCGATATGTGTTTCCCGATCCAGTATGCCGTCACCTGGCCGGATCGAGTCTCCAATACCCTCACTCCGCTGGATTTCCGCCAACTTGGCAGCCTCGTTTTCGAAGCACCACGAGAAGACGCTTTCCCGGCGCTGACACTCGCCCGCCGGGCGGGGGAACTCAGCGGAACCATGCCGGCCGTCATGAACGCAGCCAACGAAATCGCCGTCGAAGCCTTCATGAACCGCCGTCTCGGATTCACTCAAATCTGGGACGTCGTCGGCCAGGTCATGAACGCCCATGATCCAATTGACCCCATGGGACGCCTGGAACCGATCCTGAAAGCCGATGCCTGGGCTCGCTCCACCGCTGCCGGCATCTGCGCCTCACTTGCCACATCCAGCGTCTGAACACTGCTCTTCCATGAACTCTCCGGACGGACGTCTGCCACGCATTGATTTTTTGGACGCACTCCGGGGGCTGGCCCTGCTGGGTATCGTACTCGTTCATGCGCACGACCACTTCAACCTTTACGTCTATCCGCCCTGTCCGGACGGATGGCTTGGGGAAGTCAACCGCTGGGCCGAGTTCGTCTATTCCACCTTTCTGGTCAGCAAAGCATTTCTCCTCTTCGCCTTCCTGTTCGGGATGAGTTTTTTTCTGCAACTGGACCGAGCCGGAAAAGCCGGTGTGGACTTCCGGAGTAAATTTATCTGGCGATTGGCCCTGCTGTTCTGCATCGGTCTGGTTCACTGTCTCTTCTACGACGGAGACATCCTGACCGTCTTCGCCGTTCTGGGGCTTCTGCTCATCCCATTGTATTCCGTCAGATCATGGATTCTGCTTGCTCTGGTACTCGTCCTTACAGCCAGGTTACCCCTCATATTAGATATCATTCATGGATTGATCTCTCCGGACTGGACACCGGAACACACCTACAACGGATTCTTTCTGCTCCATGACCATATGACCGCCCCCTCCCGGGAAAGCGTGTATGCCGGAAATTCCCTAATCGCAACCATCAAGTGGAATTTCATCTACGGACAAGAGGGCAAATGGGCCTTTCTCGTCAATAGTCCTCGCGGCATTCAAACCATCGCCATGTTCATCCTGGGACTTTGGTGCGGTAAAATGAGGTTTTTCGAAAACCTGGGAACACGCACACGCATGTTCCGCAATGCCGCCTGCATCTTCTTGGCATGCTGGATTTTCCTTACCGTAATACCCATGCCCCATGTGACATCTACCGAAATAGATAGGTACCTTGTCGATTTGACGACAAGTTGGGCCAACCTGCTCTACTCGGCCGGATTCGTCTGTTCCCTGGCCTGCTTGAGCGGCCTTGGAAAGACTACCCGCATGATACGTCTGCTGGCTCCCATCGGCAAAGCCACCCTCACCTGCTACGTCAGCCAGACACTCATCCTGACGTTCTTCATGTTCGGATGGGGTCTCGGGTTGGCTCCCCGATGGAATGCACTGGAATCCATGTGTGCCGGAGCAGCAGTCTTTGCCATCCAATGCCTCTTTTTCCGCGTATGGTTCAAATATTATCTGTACGGCCCTTTGGAATGGCTTTGGAGATCGGGCACGCGCCTGGAGTGGCAACCTCTACGACGCCCCAAAAGCCCCCGAAGTTAATGAAAAAACAGGGAGAGGAAGGGATGAGATGCCTCATATCACCCCGGTCTTCTCCGTATTACGGATCCAGACTGTCATCAACCAAGTCGGCAAACGCCTTGCGAAGACGCATCGTCGTCGCGCCCGGAAAGAGCCGACGGCCATCAATCATGGCCACCGGTTGAACCTCGCACAACGACGAGGTCAGAAAGACTTCTTCCAATGATTGGAGAGAGGAAAAGGGTTCATATGCCTCTACGCATGCAATCCCCAAAGACCGGCATAATTCCATGACAAGCCCCCGCGTCACCCCCGGAAAGGCCCCTCCCTCCAGCGGGCATGTCTTCACCACCCCGTCCTGCACCCAGAACACGTTGGAGATGGTACCGGAACAAATCTGTCCGGAAGTATTCGCCAGCAAAGCTTCCCCCATGCCCTTCCCGACAGCTTCGGCAAGAATCATCATGTTTTCAATATAGGAAAGAGTCTTGATCCCCTTGAAGGGACTCTTGTCATTGCGCATATAGGAAGAAGTCATTACGGAACACGTATCGCCCTGGCGTCCTCCGGGAACAGCGGCCACCATAACGGTACAGGGAGCCCCGCAGCGCAAGAGTCCCAGCAGAGAAAGACCGGAAGTCACCGCAATACGGATACACATGGGATCAGCCAATTTGTTCCTCTCAATCACCGTACGGACAGCCTGGAAAAGTTCCTCCTTGGACGGGATACTATCCACATTCATGCCCATCGCCTCGGCGGAAGCCATCAATCGCGCGTGATGACGGGAAAAAGCGAACGGCATCCGGTCATACGTCACCAAGGATTCAAAACAGCCGTCGCCAACGGAAAACCCCAAGTCAAAAGGAGAGATACGCGCTTCGTCTTCGGAAAGAATTTCCCCGTTGAGCCATACGATTCGGTTGGATGCCATAGTTGAGTTCTGTAAAAGTTCGATTTTTTCCATTGGAGCTTAAAATGGACGACTATTCAAGCGAGTTATGATCCAATTGAAAGAAAAGTTGCGTTCTTCTTACTTGCCACCTCCACCCGTCAAGGTGTAAAGAATGTTACCCCGTCCACAATCCGGGCACTACCTCGCACAAGAAACTATCCTCCCACCAACTCAACCATGCTCGAATTTTTAAGAAAACACACGCTCGTCGTCATGGGCGCCATGGTTCTGGTCTTTTTTGGACTGGTCTTTATCGAATCCCGCACGAACACTACATTTTCCACCGGAGGACCCGCTCGCGTCAAGGTTGGCAATATCTCCTATACTGACAAGGATTTGAACAGAATTGCCGAGATGGGCATTCGGGTTGCCAGTCAGGTTCCCAGCCTATTCAATTTCATCCAGCTCCTGGTGGCGGCTCCCAGCAATGAAACCGGGGCTTACGATGCATCACTCGCTTTCCTTGCCAACTACGGCATTATTAAACAGGAAGCGGAACGCTACGGCATCTACCCCAGCTCCGAGGAAATCGACGAAACGATCAAGGGCATGCCGGAATTCTGCAAGGAAGATGGAACTTTCAACCCCGAAGCCTACCGGGAACTTGTCTCTATGCGCGGTAAAAACGCCATCGGCGAAGTGGAAGAATCCCTGCGGGAAGTCGTTGCCACATGGATTCGTTTCAACCGCCTGGAAAGCATCCTGACGGATGGAATCTCCATGAACGAAGAATTCGTCAAAGACTACATCCAGTCCATGACCCAGGACATCACCGTCAACGTCGCCACTCTCAACAAGGAAGACTTCCGTCCCAAGACCGAACCAGGCGAAGAAGAGATCAAAGCCTTTTGGGAAAAGCGCAGCAAAAATTACCTCAGCGACGAAATTCGCGATCTGACCGTGTACATCTTCACACCCAAGGCCAAAATCGTGGACAAGGCCGATACCAAAATTCCAGCGGCAACACTGGAAGTACTCAATGTGGTCGAACCCCTCTGGGAAAAGATCACTGACGCCAATGGCAAAAATCTCGATGAAGTCATAACCTCCGCGACCAAGGATTTCGAATCCCTAATGACGGTCTCTCGTGAACAATTCGAAAACATCACGATGGACAATGCCCCCGACTCACTCAAACTGCCCCTGAATCCGGCTGCCGGAGCCATGCAAAAGAGCCTTATCGAAACGGCGTTCTCCATCGACAAGCACATTGACGCGGAACCGCCCACTCCCATCGCAAACGATGCTTCCGGAGCGCCTGCCATTATCAAAAAGAAAAAGCCGGACGCAGAAGGTATTACGACCGAACGCATTTCCAACACCCTTGTTCTTGACGACGGTCGTATCGCCCTCGTCTGCGTCAACAAGATTGTTCCGATAGCCCCCCTGCCCTACAATCAGGCCCGTGCCGCCGCCCGCGCCGACTACTTGGACCAACTCACGACAACAACCATGGAAAACGCGGGCAAAGCCTTGAAGGAAAAACTTGATCAGGAAGGGACCGACATTGAAAAGTTCAAAGCTGCCGCTACCGCAGCCGGAGCCAAACTCTCTTCCTGGGGGCCGTACAACAAACAACATATTCCCGACAATATGCCTGACGGTCTTACCATTTTCGATGCCGTTCGTAAGGTCAATGTCGGAGAATCCACGGAACCCGTTACAGTGGGAGGTTCCGTCATTATTGCCCAGTTAACCAAGAAGACAATCACGGATACCCCGGAAAACAAAGCCATTGAAACTTACATGACCCATGGCTTCAATGACGTCATTAAAAGAATGATCCTCATGGACTGGCTCGCCAACTGCTATACACGCTACAAGGTCACCTTCCAGGCCAGAGGGAATTATTAAACCCGTCAACACCATTTGCCCCCCATCATGAGCTTCCTTCCCTACCAAGCACGCTTTATCGTCGGAACGGAAGCTTGTGAACGTTTCAGTTTTTACGGACTCAAGAGCATTCTGGCCCTGTACATGGTCGGTGCTCTGGCTCTTTCCGAGGAATATTCCATCGCGACGGTCCATTTGTTCGTCGCCATCGTTTATTTGACGCCTTTGATCGGAGCCTGGATTGCCGACAACCTGCTGGGACGTTATAAAACCATTCTCACCATCTCCCTGCTTTACTGCATCGGCCACGGCGTACTTGCCATGGCCGATCTTTTCCCGGACATTGAATCCCGCCGGATGATTCTTTACATAGGACTGATTATCATTGGCTTGGGAGCAGGAGGCATCAAACCCTGCGTTTCCGCCTTCATCGGCGACCAGATCACGGACAAGTCGCCAAAAATGATGACCCGTGCTTACAATGTCTTCTACTGGTCTATCAATCTGGGTTCCCTGTTTTCCTTCATTGTCGTCCCGGCAGTCAAAGACGAATTCGGCTGGAGCTGGGCTTTCGCCATCCCCGGCATTTTCATGGCCTTGGCTACATTCTGTTTCTGGAGCGGGCGGAAGCACTACGTCATGTATCCGCCTACCAAACAGAGAGAAGGAGCCAGCCGTACAAGCATGTGGAAAGTACTCTTCCATGCCATTTCCCATAGAGGTTGGAATTCGGCCATCACCACCTTCGGACCAACACCGGTCAAGGACTTACGGCAGATTCTCAATATCCTGACCATTTTCATTTTCGTGATTCCGTTCTGGTCCCTGTTCGACCAAACAGCATCTTCCTGGGTCATTCAGGGAAGTAATATGACCCCCATGCACATTCCCTTGCCATGGGGTACCTGGTCCGTAGGTCCGGAGCAGATCCAATCCGCCAATCCGTTGATCGTCATGATCCTTGTTCCGGTCATTTCAACGTTGATCTACCCCTACATCGGCAAATGGGTGCGCCCGCTGTTCCGCATGGGGAGCGGCATTTTTCTTTCCTCCATTTCCTTCGTCATTGTTGCATGGATTCAAAGTCGCCTCGATCAGGGAAAACAGCTCTCCATCGCCTGGCAGCTTCTTCCCTATGTCATCCTGACCGTTTCGGAAATTCTCCTGAGTACGACCGGACTCGAATTCGCCTATACCCAGGCGCCGGCTCGAGTCAAAAGCATCATCTCCAGTTTCTGGAATCTGACGACTTTTGCCGGCAACATGCTCGTCTTCATCATCACGTATATCATCGCCTTTGTGACGGATAGTCATGCGGTATCCGTCGAGGGATTCATGACATATGCAGCCATGGCTGCCCTAGTCAGCGGCTTTTTTGCCATCTCCGCCAAGTTTTACATGAAGAGGAAGCAGACCATCGACGCCATTCCGGAAGACGCGGAAGTTTAAGGACTCCCAATTTCCCAGGATCTCACTTACTCCTCGGAAATTCCTTGAAGGTGAAAGAATTTCCCGTTCTTTTCGTATTTCTTCGTGTTATGCGATACTATTCTCTGACACGACTGGCCATGAGCGTCATGGTCGCAACCTCGTTGACAGGGCTCATTCCTGCAGCACATGCGGAAAAAGAAGCCACGCTCAATGATCAATTGATCGTCAACAATCCCGGTCCGGCAGCGCTGGTTGCCCCAAGCCAGGCTCTCTTCTTCCCTCCCATGCTGAAGTGGGAAAGCTGGGATTACTCTCCCATGTGGTCCAAAAAACCACAGGCTATTTCCAAGGACTTGCCGAAGGGCTGGAAAACAAAAGTCGATTTTGATGTCGCCTACGGACGCTCACAGGCAATCGTCAAAATTCCCGAAGGGACCGATCTATACGGGCAGGGGCTCGTCACCGGCCCACTGCGCCGCAACAACACCAAAATAGCAGTCTGGAACACAGACAACTACGGCTACGGTACCGACCACGGACGGCGCCTCTACCAAGGCCATCCCTGGGTTATGGGAGTTCGCCCGGATGGAACGGCATTCGGCGTCCTGGCGGACACGACATGGCGTTCTATTCTGGAAACGACGGACAAGGAAATCATTTTCGACTCGGAAGGCCCAGTCTTCCCCGTTCTCGTCATTGAGGGCAACAACCCTCTGGACGTTCTGCGCCAGCTGGCCGATCGTACCGGACATACGCCCATGCCCCCCCTGTGGTCGCTCGGATACCAGCAATGCCGTTTCTCCTACGAAAACGAATCCAAGGGACTTAACATCGCCCGCGAATTCCGCAAGCGCCAAATACCCGCCGACGTCATCTGGATGGATATCGATTACATGGATGACTACCGTGTTTTTACTTTCAGCAAAAAGGGATTCCCCAATCCAAAAGCCTACAGCGACGCTCTGCACGAACTGAACTTCAAAGGTGTCTGGATGATTGATCCGGGAGTCAAAAACGACCCGAATTACTCTGTTCTCAAATCCGGTGACGAACAAGACGTCTGGGTCAAAAAGCCCGATCAGAAAACAGACTTCATCGGTCCTGTCTGGCCCGGCGATTGCAAATTTCCCGATTTTACCCGTGAAGGTACCCGTATCTGGTGGGCCGGGTTGTACCACGATTTCATCCGGAACAACGGCGTTGACGGCATCTGGAATGACATGAACGAACCGGCTGTCTTCAATTTCCCGGGACATACCATGCCCGTGGACAATTTCCACCGGGGCGACAAGAACATCCAACCCGGTCCCCATCTTAAATATCACAATATCTACGGCATGCTCATGATGTCCGCCACGCGGGACGGCATGATGCAGGCCAGTCCGGAGAAGAGGCCCTTCCTGCTTTCCCGCTCCAATTTCATGGGCGGACAGCGCTATGGCGCCACCTGGACCGGAGATAACCTGTCCAACGCCGGACATATGCGGATGTCCATCCCGATGACACTCACCCTCGGCCTTTCCGGGCAGCCCTTCAACGGACCGGACATGGGGGGATTCGGCAACAATGCCTCCAAGGAAATGTACGAACAGTGGGTCAGTTTTGGCACGATGTTCCCGTTCTGCCGCAACCATGCCTGTAAAGGTACCCAAAACAAAGAACCATGGGCCTATGGACCTGAAGCGGAACAAGTAGCCAAAACGGCCATTGAACGCCGTTATCGCCTGCTTCCCTACATGTACACTCAGTTCTGGCGTTCCACCCAGGACGGACGTCCCGTCATGCAGCCGACCTTCTTTGCCGACCCGTCCGACAAATCGTTGCGCACCGAAGAGTCTACCTTCCTCGTCGGTGGTGATTTGCTCGTCATCCCGACCATTGCGGAAAATCCTGCCTTACCCAAAGGCAACTGGCTTCCGGTAAACATCCTGGAAACGCAGGAAGACGCCAGCCCCAAACAGGCCACAGTCAAAGTGAGGCCCGGTGCTATTGTCCCTCTTGGTAAAGTCGTACAGCATACGGCGGAACCCATGCTGGAAACAACAACTCTCGTCATCAATCTTGATGAAAATGGCAAGGCTTCCGGCGAACTCTACCAGGATGCCGGAGACGGCTACGGATTCCAGGACGGAGATTATTGCCTGACTGCCTACACGGCGGAAAAGACACCTGAAGGAGTTATCGTCACTACTGAGATCAAAGAAGGCAAACGCCCGACCTCTACTCAAAAAATTGTAGCCCGTCTGCTGACTCCCGAAGGAGAAAAACGCGCCGAGAGTGTCCCTGGGCAGAAACTCCTCATCAATCTCTAATGTCATTTTCCTTCTTCGAAGGTTAACGACTTCCTCAAAACCCGCATTCCTCCAACTTGGGAATGCGGGTTTTTTCGAGTCTGTACTTTCCGAATCATTCAATTCTTTGTGAGGCTGCCCCGTTTTTTGCTTCATGACGCAACTCGATCCCTCCAGCCAATCCCAGAATCCCCCCTTGCCTGGGTAAAATAAATATGATATACTAAGGGAGAGGGTTTGTCCATTTCTGGACTACCCTCTTTCCCATCATGAACTCTGATCACGTTATCCTCATCAAACGCATATTTGTCTATAGTCTGGGTCTTTTCATATTAGCGCTCGGCGTATCGTTCTCCATCGCATCCAATCTGGGAGTTTCTCCCGTCAATACGGTTCCCTATGTCATCAGCCGAATTACGCACTTGGAGATGGGAATATGTACTACGGTTGTATTCATAGGGTTCATCCTTCTGCAATTCTTCATTCTGGGGAAAGAGTTCAAGCTCCAAAGTATTTTTCAAATCATCTGTGCTGCCTTGTTCGGTTCGTTCGTTTCCCTGGCGCAATTGTGTACATCGTGGCTTCCCGAATGCACCGGATACGGGCTGCAAGCTCTGTATCTTGCCATCAGCATGATCCTGGTTGCCCTGGGAATTCTGTTTTACTTGAGCGCCGGGATTTTATCCCTGCCGGGAGAAGGGGTCATGCAAGCAGTATCCCGGAAAACCGGTCTGCCCCTTTCAACGTGTAAAATCATGTTCGACACCGTATCCGTAGCAGCCTCGGCAGCCCTGTCCCTTTTCTTTTTCACCTATCTGGACGGCATCCGGGAAGGGACTGTTCTGGCAGCCTTCGGAGTCGGCTGGTTCCTCAAAATCTTCGCCAACCAATGGAAGGAAAATATCCTGCGTTTTCTCGAGAAAACCGGGCAGTCGGAAGAAAGCGCATCCGCTTGATTCCCCGCATACGGCTTGACCTTGCCTTCCTGTACATGTAAAAATAACATAAAGTAATAATTGTATGAAACCAGTCACATTCAACTGTACCGTTCTGCGAGACGGGCATCAGTCCCTGGCAGCAACCCGCATGCCCACTGAAGTCATGCTGCCTATCGCTTCCATCCTCGATACCATGGGCTTCAGCGCTCTGGAAACCTGGGGAGGAGCCACCATTGATTCCGGGCTGAGATTCCTGGGTGAATTTCCCTTCGACCGATTGGATGCTCTGAAAAAAGCAGCCCCCAAAACGCCGCATATGATGCTGTTGCGCGGCCAGAACATAGTCGGCTACACCAACTATGCCGACGACGTCGTCGAAGCCTTCATCAAAATGAGTGCCAAACACGGCATGAATATCTTCCGTATTTTCGACTGCGTGAACGACCCGCGCAACATGGAAACCTCCATCCGCACCGCCAAGGCTTGCGGCTGCCAGGCACACGGCACAATCTGCTACACAACATCCCCGGTCCATACGACGGAAAGCTTCGTCAAAATGGGGTGCGAACTTGCAGAAATGGGAGCCGACGCAATTGTCCTGAAAGACATGGCAGGGCTAGTCCCCCCCCACGTCACGGCGGAAATCGTCTCCTCCCTGAAGAAGAACATCTCCATCCCCGTCTGGTTCCATACGCACGATACGGCCGGATTGGGAGCTTCCTCTATCCTCAGTGCCATCGACGCCGGGCTGGATGCTGCCGACGTTTCCATCTCTCCGTTCGCTAACGGAACCGGTCAGCCGGACTGCCTCCGCATGCTTGCCTTGCTGGAAGGCAATCCCAGGAAACCCGAATTCGATCTGGAAAAACTCCACGAAATCCAGGAACTCCTCAAACCCATCTACGCCAGCCTGTCCAAGTACACCTCGCACAAAAACGAAATCGTCGATTCCGATACCCTGCGTTACCAAGTACCCGGAGGCATGCTCTCCAACTTCCGTACCCAGTTGAAGGAACAAGGCATGAGCGACAAATTCGACGAAGTTTTTGCCGAAATTCCCGTTGTTCGCAAGGCTCTCGGCTGGATTCCCTTGGTGACACCTACTTCCCAAATCGTCGGTGTTCAGGCCATGCTCAACGTCAAATTCGGACGTTGGAAAAACATCACGCCGCAAGCAGCCGATATTTCTCTCGGCTACTATGGCAGAACAACGGCTCCCGTCGATCCGGAAGTCCAGAAACTCTGCGCCGAAAAAATGGGCAAGGATCCGATCACCTGCCGACCTGCCGACTTGATCAAGCCCGGCATGGAAGACCTCCGCAAAAAACTCGCTGAAAAAGGCATGCCTACCACGGACGAGTACTGCGTCATCTACGCTATGTTCCCACAGCAGCTTGAAGAATACCACAAGAATCCCGGTCCCAAACCGGAACCTGCCGCCGCTCCGGCCCCCGCGGCGACAACGGGAGCAGCTACTCTAAACCTCAACCTCCAAGGAAGGACTTATTCCGTCCAGATTGAAGAACTGTAAGCAATTACAGATTCTTCTCCCCCCCCTGCGTTTGCACGGCACATATGCTCAAGCACATCCGCCACATCATCCTGATTGCAGCTCTATTGCTCGCCTTTGCGGGTAATGTGGCCAGGCTTGGCGTATGTCCGTGCAGCGAGGGTTTCCTGGGTTTATTTGTTGGCGACTGCCCCTGCAATACATGCAGTGCCGTCAGTCCGGAATGCCATGGATGCCAGCATGCATCCCCCTGCCTCTCCTCTATTCATGGAGCAGTCGATGCAGCAAACACCAAGGGGCACCATGCCATCGGAGAAACTCCCTGCCCCAACAAGATGCTTGAAGGATCAGGCCCTCTCCTTCAAGTGTCAGAAATTTCCATTCCTAAATTTCTTCTGACGCCCGTTATTGTGCCGGAATGGCAAAATTGGTCGTCCATTATCCTTTTTCCTTCGCAGGAATTCGTTTTTGAGATTCCTCTGCCGCCTCTTATTGAACAGGGAATTTCTCCCTATACAGGCTACAGTCGCCCTGTTTTGGCATAGGAATACGGGCATTTGCCCGGCAGAATAGCTTCTCCCGTTGATCAAAAGATCGGAGGAAGCTTTGTGCCGCATTGCAGAATCCCTCCGGGTGCAGGGTTTCCCCCACTGATCCGGAAAAGCCATGTCTCTTTTCGTTTTATTTCTTTCTTCTACAACTATCTTCATCATATCATGAACACAGCTCTATTATGCCTAGGCGCAGGAGCCATGACCCTGCTGGGATCATGCGTCTCCTACAAAGACTCCCCCATTGATCTGGTCCGGGAGGAACAAACCTGGAAGCAACAGTCGCTTGCCGTCCAGGGAACCAAACCGCTCAATCTTGGGAAAATTCAGAAAATCGGTCTCGTGTTGAATGCCGATCTCAATCAGGCAAGACTGAAACTGGCTCACAGCAGCAATGTCGCCCAACAATCCGGGTGGTGGAACGATCCCTCCATATCCTTTGACGCCAAACAATCGCTGGAGGACGTTTCCGTGATCAATCTGGATGCCGGATTGGCTTTCACCATTCCCGTCACCGGCATCCCCTCCTTGGAAAAGAAAACAGCCGAACAATACAAGGAATCCGATTACTGGGCCCTCCGTCAGGCAGAACTTACCTACCTCTCCACCATAGAGCAGGAATGGAAACAGCTCGGCATAGTTCGCAAGCGAAAAGAATTGATTGCACAACGAGTCCGCGAAATGAAGGATGAGGACGCCCGGTTTTCTCAACTTTACAAACTCGGGGAAATCGATGCGGCTACCCGGCAGCTTACCACGAAAAACTACAACACAGCCGTCAGAGACCTTCAAACGGCCGAACAGGATGAACTCGCCCAACGCATGTCCCTGATCAAGCAGGCGGGATTTCATCCTGCCGCCGCCTCAGTTTTCCGCCTGGATACTTCCTGCCCAATGAACGTTCCGAAAGCCGTAACCGTACCGAGTCCGGGAGAACTTGTCTCTTCCCCGCAAATCAAGAGCGGAATGGCGGCCTATGCAGCTGACGAAATCCAGCTCAAGACGGAAATCCGCAGGCAATTCCCCGAGCTGGAGTTAGGCCCGGCCTTCACTCGTGATGACGGAGAAAAAGAACTGGGTGGCAGCATCGGTTTCAACATTCCACTTTGGAACCACAATCGCAAGGCAATCGCCGAAGCGGAAGGCACGCGCAATTCCTCCCGCCAAGCTACCATCGCCCTCTGGAGGGAACTGTTGCAAAACTCCCGGGAACTCGCCCAGGAACAACAACTTGTCCGCAGCCATTGCCAGGATGAATTGAATCGTCTGAACCTCTTCTCCTCCAATCTGGTCAAACTGGAACAACTCTACAAGATCGGAGAAACAAGCCTGGCCGACCTCGCCGAAGCCCGTCAACAGGTCTATGAAAGCCGGATTTCTTTTCTCGACTCACTTTCCAAACTCACCCGTACACAGACATCCCTTCGTTATCTAATACCCCCGTCTTCCCTTGCCCGTTAACATCAACCTTTCCCATTTCAATCCATGAACATTTCAAGATTAATCTTCAATTCCTGCCTGGGGATGGCAAGCATCCTCAGCCTCTCCACCATGGTCCAGGCACAAAACAACCATCCAACCGAACCGCTTCCCGCCAAGGAACAACCGCACAAGCATATCGATGGAGAAGACCACGACCACGACCACGACCACGACCACGACCACGATCATGAAGCCGACTCTAAGGATGACGACCACGACCATGAGGCCAGCAAGGGATTAGCCGACATCGTCCCCGTTCACATAGATGCCAAAGCCATCCATGCCCTCGACATGAAAATTGAAAAAGTCGTTGCGCAGCCTCATGCAGCCACTAAAAGCTACTACGGACAATTGGAAATTCCTCCCTCCGCCGTACAAACATTTTCCCTGCCTTCATCCGGCCGTGTAATCCCACATGTCCAATCCGCACAAAAGGTAAAAAAAGGAGATGTCCTCTACACTCTGGAATCACCCGACATTGTTGACTTAGCCGGTAAAGTCCGCGATGCGGAAGCCTCACTGAAACGGGCGGAAGCGGAACTCCTCACCCTGAGCGCTCGCCGCGACCAGCTCGAAAAAATCGGTACCCGCAACAGCGAACTGGATACCAGCATCCGTTTCAAGGAAGCGGAAATCCCCGGACTTCGTTCCACTCTGGAAACCGCCCGCAACCAATTCCAGATCGCCACCTCCGGCGGTACCATGGAAGGAAACCTTCTCGTTGTCCGGGCCCCCATTGACGGAAGTGTCCAATCCGTCGATACCAATCACAACGCCTGGGAGGAACAAGGTGTCCCCATCCTCGTCATGACGGAACCCGGCAAACTGGAATTCAAAGCAACAGCATATGCTTCCGACTCTCTCCGCCACTCGGCGGCACACCTGGTCCTAACTTCTCCCGACGGCAAAAAATCCATCATCCTCAATGGCACTACACGTATATCCGCCCAGATCAATCCGGAGAATCAGACCCGCACGATCTACTTCGTACCGGATAAAGTACCGACGGAAGCTTATGCAGGACAAGTTGCCCGTCTGGAACTGAATGAACCGGCAGACGCCCGGGAAGGGTTCATATCTGTCCCCAACAGCGCCATTGTCAAAGTCGGAATCAACGATGTCGTTTTTCTCCGTGACAAGGACGATGACGATCTCTTCCTCATGGTAAAGGTAGAAACGCTTCCTTCCCGCCGCGGCATGACTCCCGTCAAAGGCATCAAGGAAGGCCAGCTGCTCGTCACCCAAGGAGGATATGAACTCAAGTACGTCCTTCCGGAAGGCAACGGTCCCAAAAAGGCGGCCGGCCACTTCCATGCGGACGGAAAGTTCCATGAAGGCGAACACTAAACGCACGCGCTCATGAATACTCTGGTTGCTTTTTGCCTTAACAACAGAATCACCGTCCTGATCCTGACGGCAGCCCTGGCTGCCATCTCCCTGTTCGTGGCCAAGAATATCCCTGTAGATGTCTTCCCCGAATTGAAAGTTCCCCGTGTCACCATCCAAACCGAAGCCGGCGGCCTTTCTGCCGAAGAAGTGGAACAATACGTCACGATCCCCATCGAATCCGCCATGAATGGCACCGCCGGAGTCAAGAGCGTCCGCTCGTCCTCCGGTGCCGGGCTCTCTTTCGTCTGGGTTGACTTTGACTGGAACATGGACATCTACCTCGCCCGGCAGATCATCGCCGAACGCCTGGCGGCCATCCGCTCATCACTCCCCGAAGGATGCGATCCGGAGATGGCCCCCATTGTTTCCGTCACAGGGGAAATCATGCTCATTGCCCTGTGGGGAGACAAAGACGTCTCCCAACTGGATCTACGCCAGATAGCCGAATACAAGCTCCGCAACCGCCTGCTGGCCATCCCGGGAGTAGGGCAGGTTACTGTCCTTGGCGGACGCCTGCCCGAATACCAGGTCGTGTACAAGCCGGATCGTCTGAAACAGGCAGGAGTCACCGTCAACGATCTCAAAGAAGCCGTTGCCCAATCCCAGTCATCCATCCCGGCCGGATATCTGGAAGATGTAGCCGGGCAGGAAGTCCCCATCCAGCAACAGACGCGCATTGCCGATCCGGAACAGATTCGACGCACGCTCATCCCTTCCCACCCATCGGGAGTTCTCAAAGTTGAAGACGTAGCCGATGTCACCATCGACGGTGCTCCACGCCGGGGCAATGCCGGCTTCATGGGGAAGGATGCCGTTGTCCTCTCCGTTCAAAAAGTCCCCGGAGCCAACACCCTAAAATTGACGGCAGCCCTCGACAAGGCAGTTCAGGAATTCTCTAAAAGCCAGCTTCCTCCGGGAATGCACATCACGGAAGAAGCCTACCGCCAGGCAGACTTCATCGATATGTCTCTGAAAAACGGAACGGAAACGCTTTTTTCCGTCGGTCTCGTCGTAGTCATCGTCATCCTGCTTACCTTGTTAAACATTAGGACAGCCTTGATTACGCTCATAACCATGCCGTTGTCCGTCCTCTTTGCCCTGCTCTTCTTCCCGGTGTGCGGCCTGGCCATCAACATCATGACCCTGGGCGGCCTGGCCGTAGCAGTCGGAGATGTTGTTGACAACGCCATCATCTTTGTGGAAATCGCCTGGCGTTACCTGGAACGCAATGCTGCTCTGCCCGAAACCGAACGCAAGAGCAGATTCGAAGTTGTCATGCAAGCCAAACAGGAAATCCTCGGCTCCATCAACTACTCCACGCTCATCATCCTGCTGGTGTTCGCTCCGGTATTGTTCCTCTCCGGCTTGGAAGGTCAGTTCTTCCAGCCTCTGGGCATCGCCTATCTTCTGGCTCTCATCGCCTCTCTCGTCGTAGCAATCACCCTCGTTCCCACCTTGTGCCTCATGTTCTTCAAACCCCGCAAGAACCGGAAGGAAGGATCCGGAAACGAGGACACCATCAGCGTCAAACTTATCAAGAGGATCTACCAGCCTGTTCTGGCCTTCTCCCTGAAACGCTCCAAAATCGTCTGTTCCATCATGGCGATCATCACTATACTGTCCCTGTGGCTGGCCAGTACGTTCGGTACCAGTTTCCTCCCCCCATTCAACGAAGACTGCTACACCGTCTTCGTCAACACCGTACCGGGCACCTCGCTGGCTGAAACGGAACGCATCTCGGGGAAAGTCATGGATGATATCAAAGAGATTCCCGGAGTCATTACCGTCACTCAGCGGACGGGCCGAGCCGAAAACGATGAGCACGCCGAACCCGTCAGCGCATCGGAACTTCTCGTCCGTGTCGATCTCGGCTTCGACCAGAAGGAACTCTACAAGAACATCAAAAAGACTATTGACGGCATCCCCGGCACCAGTGCCATGATCGGCTACCCGCTGGCACACCGCATTAGTGCCGCCTTGTCTGGCTCCAACTCGGACATCGCTATCAACATCTACGGACAAGACCTCCCCCAGATACGACAGGCAGCCAAAAAGGCCAAGGAAATCCTCGATTCATTGCCGGAAGTCGCCGATGCCCGCTCGAACCGCGAAGTCATGGTAGATACCGCCCGCATCGACTACAACCAGGAAGCCCTGTCACACTACGGTTTGACGGTTGCCGATGCCGCCGAACAAGTCTCCACGGCACTCAACGGTCAAAAAATCGGCGAAGTCATCAAAAACCAGGACCACTGGAACATCGTCATGCGTCTTGATCCATCCATCAAAACAACCATGGAGGATATCAAGAATCTGGAACTCCTCGCCCCCAACGGTAAGAGTGTCCGTCTACGCAACGTTGCCCAAGTATACCGGGAAGAAGTCACCAATCTCATTCTACGCGATAATACCATGCGGAAGGCCATGATCTCCTGCAACCCCGCCAAGGACTCCAACCTCGGAGACTTGGCCAAGGCTTGCCGGGCCAAGCTGGATCCCGCCATGAACGCCTTGGGCTGTACGGTCGATTATGACGGTACGATCAAGGCAAGGGAATCCGCCTCGGAGCGCCTTCTGATCCTCGGCATCGTCGTTATGGTGCTAATTGTCCTCCTGCTCTCCACCGCACTGGGCAGCGTCCGCCGCGCCATGTTGACACTGGTAAATGTTCCGTTGTGCCTCGTCGGCGGCATCATTGCTGTTTTCGTCGTTTCACCGGGAACAATCACCTCGGTCTTCCACGGCACCTACATTCCTCCGATCCTCTCGGTCGCATCCATCGTGGGCTTTGTGACGGTCATTGGTTTCGCCATTCGAAGCGGTCTGATCCTGTTGAACCGTTACCGTGACCTGGAGCATGCAGGATATACCATCGATCAAGCCATCTTCAAGGGATCCCTCGAACGTGTCGTTCCGATCATCATGACCTCCCTGACAACGATTCTTGCCTTGCTTCCTTTGATCTGGGCCATTGACAAACCCGGAGGCGAATTGCTCGGCCCCCTGGCCATCGTCCAGTTCGGCGGATTGACGACAGCCACCCTGCTCAACCTGATCATCATTCCGGCCACAGCCAAAATCTTCTCCCGCTGGATCCGGCAGCGCCGTGAAGACCTGGAAGAAAAATAACAAAATAGGATAGCGACGTTTGTCTATCTCTCCCCAACCGCCTCCGGTCCTTCTCCATGAAAACCGGAGGCGGTTTGTTCTTTGTTTTTACAAAACCGTTTTTCCTGTTATAGGATGGAGAAAAATAAAGAATTTCGTTCCATGGCCTTCCAAACAAACTCTCCTTCATGATTACCTCCGAAGACATCCAGGAACTTCAGGACAAAGGGTTAATCACCCCTGAACAGGCCCGGAACATTGCCCTAGCTTACGGTTTCGTTTCCGCACAACCGACAATTGATCAAGAAAAGGATACTGAGACAGAACAGGCAGATCCCATCCTTTCCTCCGACCTCCAAACCACCCGGAGAGACGATACACAGTCGCTCCTGAAAAAAACAACGGCAGAGTCCCCTTCCTCCCCTCAGGTTCCTCTCGCCAAGCCCGAATCCATGCCTCGGAAGCAGGTCAATTACCTGGCAATCCTTTTCGCCACGCTGGGAGGATTACTCACTCTGGGAGGCATCTCAACTCTTGCCGTCACGTATTGGTGGGATATCCCGGCATGGATCAAGCTCCTGGGAGCTATCCTCGTGATGTATGCTTTCTGGGGAGTGGGATTCTACTTCCGTGAATTCAGGAAAACGGCAGTTAAAACCGGGTATGCCTGCTGCATGGTCGGAGCCTGTATGTGGGGTGTCTGCAACAAATTGTTTGCTTATCTGTACCACGTATCCACTCTGCCATCCAATGGGGTTTTGACCTTCCTGATAGGCATTCTTCCCTTTCCCTGGATCATCCGTCTCCGAGGATTATTCCTACTGTTCGTCGCCTCATGTTTTCTGTGGGCAGGGCTCATTATTTACGAAAACCCCGGGACACCGTCGACCTATTTCCTCATTCCGGGGATGTCCATAGCCTATTCCGGACTGGGCTATCTGTTCAAGCAACCACGCCTGGCCGGAGGAGCCTACCGGCTTTACGCCCCCCTGGCAAATATCTGCGGTACGTGGTTTTTCGCAGCAGGCTATCCACTAAGCGTATTTTATGTCCCGGCATGGACACCGTGGAGCATTGCCTGCATGCTGGTTCCCTGCATTCTGTTCATCCGGGCATCCATACGCAAAAACATATCGACCCAGGCAGCATCCCTATTGTCGCTGCTGATATTCCTCATCCTGTCTTTCAAGAATAATCTTCCGGAACAATCCGGAGTTCCCATCCTCCTGCATTTGCTGTTCTTGAGCCTGCCGCTCGCCATGGGCCTTTTCATCAAACTCCTGCAAACGGCACAAGACAAGGACTTGCGAAGAATCACGAACGCAGGCATCTGGCTGGGCGTGGTCACAGCCATGGCAATAGCTTCCTTCCAGTACCAATGGCACCATGATCCCGGCGCCTTATTCATCTCCACAGGAATCAGACTTCCATCGTTCCACCTGGAACATGCCATCACCTTCCCCCAAATACTCCAATATCTCATCCTGTGGATATTCCCGGCCATCATCCTGAAAATAGGAAGCAAACAAAAATCCTTCCCCAACTATGCCCTGGCTCTTTCCTTCATATTTATCTTGCTGACTCTGCTGGCTCCTTCACTGGAATCGGGAGTCATGCCGACTGGTAGTTTCGGAATTCTGGCACTGTTGCTTTTCGTCTGTCTTGTCATAGGATGGAGGCACAAATTTCCACTTTCAATCCAGTCCATCGCTCTTACGGCCTACATTCTGAGCTCCCGGGCGCTGGAAGGATCCGCACTGTCCCTCCAGCACATGCTGCTCCTGATCCTGCCCGCGTTCTCCATGGGGGTTGCAAGCCTATGGCATACGGACGAACTGACCATTGGCAAACGCCTTCTCATCCAAAGGATCCAGAGCATCGCACTAGCCTTGATTTCCCTGGATTGCCTCCTTCTCACCAATAGCAGAAGCTCATGCATCATCGAATCATTCCACCCGCTGTGCCTCCTGTTCGCGGCAATCCCCCTCCTCCCCTTTATTGTCAAACCCATCTATGAAGCGAATAAGAATCCCCGGGGAAACCAGGCAAGCATCTCCGCATGGCTGGGAGAATGGAGTTTCTCCCTCGTTTTCGCGGCGCTTTACCTCTGCCTCCTCTTCGTCGAACAAACAGCATCCCCGATTCTCATCCTCGTTTGCTGGGCCATAATGGCTGTACGGTACCGCCTCCTCGACAACTCAAGGCATGCGAGCCTCCTACCGCCCTCCGTATTTTTCAAGGGACACATGATACGCCCCCTCACCAGCAAACAGGAGATCGGCTGGCCGCTGGCCATGATGGGAATCACATCGTCAGGCATTATCTTTTCCGGAATCAAGGGGAATCCGGCGGCAGCAATCTTTCTATTCATCCTGACGCTTCTTCCTCTGACCATGTGCATCGGCATGGCCTTCCGCAGATCCCCTGTACACTCTCTCACGGAGAAAACCATCCCCGGCATCGTGACAACCATCCTTGTCTCAGTTGCCATCTGCTCGCAATTATACGCCCCGCAAACCATCTCATCCATTGTCGTCCACCGTCCCGAGATCCTCATCTGCCTTTGGGGTATCGCCCTGGCGCTCTCCTGGTTCTTCCGCAACCGCTCCGTATGGAACTGGTGCCTAGTCGGACTGACAGTACAAATCTGCCTCATCGCGCTGCCTGTTACAGTGATCATCGGCCTATTCCTGACACTCTGTATCCCGGTCGTATGCGGATTTCGCCCCGTTGCCAAGTACGCCCATCTGCCCGTTATTTTCCTTATCATCGTAACTCTTGGGCAAATGAATGAAAGTCCCCTCGTCCTGCTCTTTACCCTGATTCCGATAACCGCCCTATATCTATCGACCCGACCCGCATCCTACAGTAAAAAATATCTTCCGATCGTCCTTTTTGCCCTTTTTCTCATCGGCAACCTCACCATCCTCGGGATGTCTCATCAGCCCACAGCCAAACTCCCCCACCTCGCCTTCATGACATCATGCAGCATCCCCCTTCTGTGGGTGCTACGCATGGGCTCCAATATCATCTCTCGCCGCGAACCCAGGCCGGACCTAGCCACGACCATCCAATATGCGGCATTCGTTGCAGGATTCATCTTTCTCCTTTATCCCATGAGAGGAAGTTTCCTGTTCACATCTATAATATTCATCTTGTCTTCCGCATATAGAATATTAATAATCAACAAGCTACAATCACAAACCATTCTTCTTCCCATTACGACAGGAATCCTTGCATTCGCCCTGTTTGATTTCACCGGAGAGCTCAACAAGTATACTTTCGGCCTGCCTGCACTCATCTGTTTTCTAGGCTTTCTAAGTTATTCCCAGCTTAGCAGGCAAAAAGTTATTTTCACATTTTCCCTGTTCTTCATTCAGCTCTCCCTGATACAATTGTGGTCGAATTCCGAAACTATTACCACCGCCCATCTTGGAATCGCCGCCGTACCACTTCTCGTTCCCTGCATCCTGTTCACCTCGCATGCCATACAGCAAGGCACCGGGTCCATTCGGTCCTGGGGAAGCATGGCCTACCTTCTGGTCATTCCTCTTGCCTTCCTTATCATGCAGCCTTCATCCCCCCAAAACAATCTGGAGATCATCCAAGAAATCGCCTTGGGGCTCTGGTTCACAGGCATCATACTCGTCACCTTTCGGGACGGTAGCCACAGAAATTTATTCAACGCTCTCTTTGCTTGCCTCCTGATGCTGCCCCTTATGGGAAGCAACTTCATGTCCATGGTCATCGGCGCTTCCCAACTCATGGTTTCTTTCTGTATCGCAAAAAACAGGAACCTGTCGCGCAGCGCCATCGTCTGGTTGGGGATCGGCCTCTTTCTGGCACAGCTTTGCTGTTACAAAAACATTGTTAGAGACAGAGACATCGAGCTATCCAGCATTGCAGTCTGCTGTCTGCCCGGGATTATTCTATTCGTTCAGCTCAAAAAATGGGTGCCGAAACTGGAGTATTCGAGAACACTTCTCTTCAGCCTTGCCATGATCGCCACAGCATCCGCTGCTCCCGTCCTGCCACCTTTTGGCGTCATGCTCATCCTGGTCTTCAGCGGAGCGTCATCCATCATCAGCGGACTTCACCTGGCAAGGGCATCCATCATCAATTGCGGAGTTATTCTCATTGCCCTGGTTGCAGCCTCTCTCGCCATCAACCTGCTGGACTCATTGAACCAGAAAGGGCTAGGACTCCTCATCTGCGGCCTAACCCTGCTAGGACTCGCCTACATCACCGAACGGACACGGCGTTCACTCATCAACCGTATCCACCCCTCCTCCCCCCAATAACCGCTATGAGCAAAACAACCAAAATATCCCTGATCTGCCTGATCCTGGTGCTTCTTCTGCAGGGAATAGCTCTACTCAACTTCGCATTCCGCAAGGAAAAAGAAATCCCCGGAAAGGACGAATCACCTTTCTCCCGGAACGAATCTCCGGGAAGGCTTTGACACTTCCCCGGGCTTTCGCTACAAACGCAATTCGCCCCCCTTCAACAACAACCGCCTTTTAATCGCTTTTATGTGGAGCTGGTCCAAACTATCCGCCGCCAAATGGGAAGATGCCTGGAACGAACGCATCTCTGGAAATCCCAATGCTGTCATCGAATCGTTCAAAGGAGGCAAGAGTATCCGTATCACCGTTTATTGCGAGACGGAAGACGATGCTATTACCTTGAAAAACTATTTCGGAGGCAGCATCAGGGAAATCAAAACGACCGACTGGGTCGCCAGTCAGGCAAGGGCCAAACGTCCTGACCTCAAAATTCGGGATAACCTCGTTATCACGGAACAGGTCGAAGCAAAAGAGCTCGCTAAACTCGTCCGACAATATCCCAAGCGGGCTATCCTCTCCATTCCGGCTGAAATGGCTTTCGGTACAGGGGACCACGCCACAACCTCCACTTGCCTTCGAGCCATCAGCGACTTTGCCAAAGAACACAAGACATCCCCTTGGACAATAACCGATATTGGCTGCGGCACTGCCGTTCTCGCCATAGCAGCCATTGCACTGGGGGCGGAACACGCCACGGCATTCGACTTTGATCCCATCGCCGTAGACGTTTCCCGTACCAACGCCGAACGCAACCACATCAGTGAACAAAAGCTGGAAATTTTCCAGGCCGATGTCTTTGAATGGGTACCCACTCCCTCCCAGCAGGGAGATATCGTAGTCGCAAATCTTTTCTCCACCATCCTTCAAAAAGCATTTCCCAGGATCATTTGTGCCATGAAACCGGGATCGTCCCTTGTTATTTCCGGTATTTTAACCAGTCAATGGGATGAAACCTGCGAAACGGCCAACAAAAACGGTCTTGTTTTCGATAAGGTTATCACCAAGGGTAAATGGACTACGGCCCAAGGAAGACTGGTATAGTTTTTTTGGTAAAATGAAAAAAAAGCATTGCCTCGTCCGGGAAAAGAGTGTAAACATTCCTCCGCCTTACGGCACCTACATCAAAGCGCGGTTAGCTCAGTGGTAGAGCACTACCTTGACACGGTAGGGGTCAGCAGTTCGAACCTGCTATCGCGTACCATCTATAAAACCCCTATTCTTAACGGATTAGGGGTTTTTCTTATACCTCATGTCCCCCGTACCCCTGAGAAGCTTCTAAAAGCGGGAACCGTTATTCTTGAGGGTGCAGCCCAAGCATTTAACGAGAACTCGGAGACGCTAGTTCGCAAGGTTTCGGTATCCATAGGCTCTTCATTGAATCAGTTTCATTTTCCGATGGAAACCTTTCGTTATTCCATTATTTTTTGTATATCTCCACATGCGTATGATCGACAGGTACCAATCACTTAAGGTATCAGCCAATTTCACAAAATTCTGGCTCTTCGTCAAAATCACCCATTATGAGTATAAAGCAAATTACCCAGAGCGGGGCTCCGGGTCTACGGTCAGATGTCTCGGATACTACTCCCCGACTACTTGGAACATGCGGCCAGGTTAATCCTCGGTGGAATCGCGCCTTGCCCCTATGGTGCCGACCGGATTTTTATACTATCACCTCTCCCTAAAACATCAACGGAAAATAAGAACAAAAGAATCAGCATCGTGTTGCCTCATAAGTCAGGATACCAAGGAAAAAGGGAGAAAGAAGAAAACTGAATCGGGTTCATTTCCCTGTCATCCAAGGATTTTCCTACTGATTTACAGTACTTTAGAGAAAAACTCTTTCAACCGTGGATTAACCGGATGATCGATTACTTGTGAAGGCGAGCCGGATTCTACAATCCTCCCCCTGTCCATAAACAGGACACGGGTAGCGACTTCGCGGGCAAAACCTATTTCATGCGTTACAACTATCATCGTCAATCCATTGACGGCCAGTTCTTTCATGAGAGAAAGAACTTCGCCTACCATTTCCGGATCAAGAGCAGAAGTCGGTTCATCAAAAAGGATGGCATCGGGGTTCATCACCAGTGAGCGAATGATTGCAATACGCTGTTTCTGGCCTCCCGAAAGCTGAAGAGGATAGGCATGCCTTTTCTCGAAAAGGCCGATACGGTGCAGGAGATCCTCTGCATGAGCTATGGCTTCCTGCCTGGTGGCACGTCCCGTTTTAACCGGGGCAATGGTAATGTTATCCAGAATGGACAAGTGGGGAAAGAGATTGAAATGCTGGAAGACCATGCCAACATGCTCTCGGAATTTGTTGACATTGACATGCTGCCCGGTCACGGATTCTCCCTTGAAGAGAATATCCCCGGATGTCGGCATCTCCAGAAGATTCAGGCACCGCAAAAACGTGCTTTTACCGGAACCGGAAGGGCCGACAATGAAGACGACCTCTCCTTGGGCAATGTCTACGGACACTTCGTCCACGGCACGGTTGTTCCCGAATTCTTTTACCAGGTTTCTCACCTGGAACATGGGGACATCGACGGAGAGAGGATTATTCATGTTGTTTCAATTTCCTTTCCAGTTTTCCCAGCATGGAGCTGAAGAGCATAACGATCGCCAGATAAATCAACGCCACGGCCACCAAAGGCATGAAGGCCGTATAGGTCTGGCTGCGGATAATATCTCCTCCCTTGGTGAGGTCCTGCAAGGCGATGTAGCCTGAAACACTCGTCTCTTTGAGGAGGACGATAAACTCATTTCCCAAAGAGGGAAGAACGTTTTTGAAAGCCTGAGGAAGAATAATATACGCCATGGTCTGGTTGTAGCTCAGGCCCAGGCTCCGCCCGGCTTCAAGCTGTCCCTTGTCGATCGACATGATACCTCCGCGGATGATTTCTGCCACATAGGCGCCGGAATTGAAGCCGAAAGCAACGATGGCAACCAGAACCTTACTCACATCTACCGCACCGAAAATCACGAAATAAATAATCAGCAATTGAACGACTACAGGGGTGCCCCGGACCACCGTAAGGTACGTTTTGCAGAGAAAATTGAAGAAGCGCCATTGACCGGTTTTATCATGGGTCGAACGAATAACAGCGATCACAAACCCCATCAAAATACCGAGCAGTACGGAACAAAAGGAAATCTCCAACGTTACCAGCAAGCCATTCGTCAGGTACTTCCACCGGGCATCCTGAATGAAATTGGTATGGACCGAATCCTTGAAGTCTTCCCAACGGATCCGGAGCCATCCCTGTCCACCATCACCGATCTGGGAAACGGCAGCTCTCTCATGCTGCCTGGCTGCGTATTCCTCGCGGATCCGGGCCATCGTTCCGGAGTTCTTCATCTCCGAGATGACATTGTTAATTTGTTCCAGAAGCACTCGATTCCCTTTCCTTACGGCGATGGCATAGGATTCCGATGTCAACGGTTCCGACAGGATATGAAGGCCGGGATGTTGTTTCAAGTACATCCGTGCAGGATCCTGGTCGATGACAACGACATCTACCTTCCCCGCCGCCAAAGCGGCAACGGCCAGAGCGCCGTTCGGAAACCGCTCCGGTTGCTGGATATTGCGGGTCACAAAAATATCGCCCGTCGCACCGTGCTGAACACCAATCCTCCGCCCCTTGATCTGATCCTTGCCGATGACAGGCGAATCCTTCGGTACGATGATCACTTGGGAGGCTTCCACATAAGGGATGGAAAAATCTACCTGCTGCATCCGCTCGGGCGTTACCGTAATACCGGAAGCAGCCACATCCGCTTTACCTGTCACAACCGCCGTAATAACAGAATCGAAGCTCATGTCCTCAATGATCAGCTCCCGTCCCGTTGCCCGGGAAACTTCCCGCATGATAGACGGATCAATGCCGACGATTTCATCTCCTTCCCGGAATTCGTACGGAGGAAATGTCGCTTCGGTCACCATGACGATCCTGCCGTTGTCAAGAGCGCTCGCCTCGGAACAACACAAAAGCCATCCCGCAAACAGGAATCGCAGCAACAGGCAAAAACGAAACGGAGACATGGAAAATAATGGGTAGGGAATCGGTATGGAAACTACGGTTGAATCAACGAAGGCCGGGATATAAGGCCTTCACCACCGGAACTCAATACCTATTTGTCACAGTACCTGGAAAATACGACGAACCCAGGTGAATGATGACCGGAAGTTTCAGATACGGCAATTCAAATGAAGGCCGCATCCCAAATCAAATCCGGAATGCGGCCAGCCTATCTAAAAGGTATGGAACAAGGCGTTCAGTAGTCGATCTTCTTCTTCAACTTGATATCGTCCGACGCAGAACCAACCTGGATTTCGAAGGTACCGGGTTCCACCACATACTTCATTTCCTGATTCCAAAGACCGAATTCCTTGAAGGGGATCTCAATAGTGACCGTCCGCACTTCTCCGGGGTTAAGCCAGACTTTGCTGAATCCCTTCAAACGACGGATAGGCGTTACAACACTGGAGACTTCATCACGAACGAAGACCATTACCGTTTCATATCCGGCGCGATCTCCCGTATTTTTGACAGTCACGCTAACGGAGAGGGGCTTGTCTTTTTCCAGGCGGGAGGAAGACAGCTTCATGTCTTCGTACTTGAAAGTAGTGTAGCTCAACCCGTGACCAAAGGCAAAAGCGGGTTTATCATCCTCGCGGGAAGAACCAAGACCGTAGCCTGTGCGCGTGCGGGAGAAGGTCTGGTAGTAATACGCCGGAATGTGCCCGGCCGTCTGGGGAATACTGATAGGCAATTTGCCGGAGGGATTTACCTTGCCTACGAGGATTTCCGCCAAAGCCTGAGCTCCGAACTGGCCGGGTTCCCACACATCTACAATGGTGGGTATATTCTTCGTAATCCAAGGATTGTTCAGAGGCTTGCCATTGACGATCACAACGATAACCGGCTTACCTGTCGCCTGGAGCTTCTGCACGAGTTCTACCTGCTTGCCGTAGAAATCGATCGACGGACGGTCAGCGGATTCTCCATACGTACGGAGCCCCCAGTCGGAACGAAGGCCATAGCCTCCGATAACTGCTACCACCAAATCGCAATCCTTCGCCTTGCCGACGGCATCCTGAATGGCAAAGTCATTCAGCTCTCCACCTTCTTTAAGCTGGCGGGACTGCGTCACGGGATCCGTTGTCTCGACAGTTACATCAGACTTTTTACCCTTGATGCGACCACTGTCGCTAAAGACGACTTCACATGCGCCTTTCCACTCGTTTTTGAGTCCCTGCAGGATGGAAATCACATGCTCCTTGGGCTGGGGATTCGCCCAGTCTCCCATGATCGCCTGGTTATCGGCATTGGGACCGGTCACGAGAATTTTTTTATATTTGGAAACATCCAGAGGAAGCAGACCTTCGGAATTTTTCAGCAGGACAATACTCTGGCGGGCAGCTTCAAGAGCAGCATCACGGGCTTCCTTGCTTCCGTAGGAATCCTTCTTTTTGTCCGCGTCAATGTAGCGGTTTTCGAAAAGCCCCAGTTTAAATTTGACTGTCAGGATACGCTTGACAGCATCGTTGATGCGGGCTTCGTCGACTTTGCCTTCCTTGACGAGTTCCTGAAGATTATCGATGAACATCTTGCGGTCCCACGAATACATGTGCATGTCGATCCCGGCATTAATCCCTTGCCGGACAGCATCCTTCTGATCAGTCGCTATACCGTGGAGACGTTCCGGCATCAGATTTTCAATATCTCCCATATCCGTGATGTAGAACCCCTTGAATCCATATTCATCCTTAACGATATCCGTCAGAAGCCACTTATTGGCATGCATGGGTACGCCATTCACATTATTGTGCCCCGGCATAATCGTCAACACTCCCGCATCAATCGCCGCTTGAAACGGAGGTAGAAAATCACTGCGCAGCATGCGTTCCGAAATTTCCGCATTGCCATGGTTCACCCCGCCAATGGAAGCACCACCGCCCACGAAATGCTTCACGCAGGCAGCAATGTTCTTGTCGGGGTCCAGATTGCCCTGCATACCCGTCACCGATGCTTCGACGAGGCGGGAGGCCAGAAAGGGATCTTCACCATAGGTTTCTCCGGTACGCCCCCAGCGGGCATCGTGGACGATATCGACGCTCGGAGCAAATGTCCAATGGTTGCCGCTGTTGCGAACCTCTTCGGCAGCCAGCCGGGCACATTCATGCACTAAATCGGGATTAAAGGAGGCAGCCATGGTAATCGATGTCGGGAATACTGTCCTGTTCGGCAAAATAGCGTGACCATGAGCAGCATCCACTCCTACCAGGAAGGGAATCTTCAACCGGGACAATTCCGATTTCTTTTGAACTTCATTGTAACGTTCAGGCGTTACTTCACCGATCCAGGCGCCAACCCCGCATGATTTTTCCAACCCCTCGGTAGTGAATTCCTTTTCTTTCCAGAAACTGAACATGTCCATCTGCGCAACCTTTTCTTCCAGAGTCATCTGGTCCATAAGGGACTTAACCCGCTCTTCGACAGGAGCATTTTTGTCCTTGTACACTTCGGAAGGTTCCGCCGCAAACGCCGTTTGCATCACGAGTGCAGCAGACAAGCCGCACCACCCAACTCTGCCCGCAGAAAGGCAACATGTTTTCAAGAGAAATGACATATTGTTTACTACGAATCATGACAGAGAGATCTTTCAGAGCATTTACTAATTGATACAGACGGGATTTACTCTTTTGGGCAGGGACAGGAGAAGCCAGTATGCTATCGTATGAAATGGAACGGCTTCATTTTCGATTTCAACGGAACCCTTTTCTGGGATACTCCCTATCACAACGAATCCTGGGACATTATTTTGGGTCGCTACGGTCTGACCCTGACGGCAGAGGAACTTTTCCGCAATATCCATGGACGAACAAATGAAGATATTTATGCCTATCTGTTCCCCGAGTCCCCGTCATTAGAACAGGCCAATGCCTTCGCCGAAGAAAAGGAAGCTATCTACCGGGACATCTGCCTGAAGCACGGCATGCATCTGGCACCGGGGGCGGAGCGCCTGCTCAATGAACTGAAAGAACACGGCATTCCACGCAATATCGCTACGGCCTCCGGCAAAACCAATGTCGATTTTTTCATCGAACAATTCCGGTTGGAACGCTGGTTCGATCTCCGGGCCATCAGTTATGACGATGGTACCGTCCCGGGGAAACCCGCTCCGGATATTTTTCTACGGGGGATCGAACGCATCGGAATGAAACCGGAAGAAGTCGTTATTTTCGAGGACTCCCATGCCGGTATCCGCGCAGCCAAAGCATCTGGAGCAAAGCAGGTTATCATCGTTAATTCCAATCATGACAGTTATTCCGGCTGGCATTTTCCGGTGATTCGGAGTTATGATGATGTAAAGAGGGAGTTTTTTCTCTAACGATCTCCTTTCTTCAATCATCACCCCTTACCTAGAAACGATACGATTATGCACATGGCAGATGCCCTTGTCTCTCCATCCGTAGGAGGAACCATGTGGGCCGTATCCGCAGTTGTTGCGGCCTACAGCGTCCACCGTTTGAATCGGGAAGATAATACCGCCAAAATCCCGCTGATGGGAGTCATGGGGGCTTTTGTTTTCGCAGCCCAGATGATCAACTTTTCCATTCCTGGAACCGGATCGAGCGGACATTTGGGAGGGGGATTGATCCTCGCCTCTATACTGGGGCCCTATGCGGCCTTCCTCGTAATGGCCTCCGTCCTGCTGGTACAATGCCTGTTTTTTGCCGATGGAGGGCTCCTGGCCTATGGATGCAATCTCTTCAACATGGGGTTCCTGTCGTGCATGGTTGCCTACCCCTTCTTGTTCAAACCCCTGGCCGGAGGAAATCCCGCGACATGGACAAAGGGCAGAATCACCCTGGCTTCCATCGTCGCTGCCGTCATCGGCTTGCAGCTGGGAGCTTTCGGCGTTGTCGTAGAAACGGAAGCATCCGGAGTGACCGCCCTTCCCTTTGGGCAATTCGCCTTGCTGATGCAACCGATCCACCTGGCTATCGGCGTCGTGGAAGGTCTGGCAACAGCAGCCGTTATTCTCTTTGTTCGCAACATGCAGCCGGGCGTGTTCCAACCCTCCCTGAAAACCAGATCGTCCCGTCCTGGTAAATTGGTCATCGTCCTGGCTCTCATCGCCGCCCTCATCGGAGGCGTATTCTCCTGGTATGCAGCCTCCGATCCCGATGGGCTTGAATGGGCCATGGCTAAAACATCCATGATGGAAGAATTGCCTGCTCCGGAAACGGATACCCACCATCGCATGGCCGTCATCCAGGAAGAAACGGCTTTTCTCCCCGATTACTCCTTTGCTTCGGGAAGTACCGAGTCGACGCCAGCCATGGAACGGGCAGGAACAAGTCTTTCCGGTCTTCTTGGAGCAGGCATCGTCTTCGTCCTGATCGTTCTGGGAGGTTGGGCTACATCCCGTTTCCGCCACGGAAAATCCTCCGTCTGACACATCCTGCTACCATGCAACGGACGGAACAAGCCTGGTTCGACATGGATACCGTTGAAAGGTATGCCCGAAGGAGCAGTTTTGTTCACGGCATTGATGCACGGGTAAAATGCCTCGTTACAGCCGTGTATCTCGTATGCCTCCTCTCCGTCGATCTTCTGAATGTTCCGGCTCTCGTTCCCTTCCTGGCATACCCGGTAGTCGTCTGCCGCATGGGGAACATTCCTATCATGCCATTAGTGCGCCGCTCTCTCGTCGCCCTTCCTTTCTGCGTGATGATCGGGCTATTCAATCCAATTCTGGACCATCAACCCGCATTCACCATCGGCGGAACCGTCATCACCTGCGGCTGGGTTTCTTTTGCGTCAATCCTGCTCCGGGGAGAGTTCACAGTGCTGGCAAGCCTGGTTCTCATTGCCACAACGGGATTTCCGGCCATATGCTCCGCCATGAGAAGAATGGGGGTTCCAACTCTTCTGACAACGCAATGCCTATTGCTTTACCGCTATATTTTCCTGTTGATGGAAGATGCGACGGGTCTCTCGACGGCACGGGATCTACGAAGCTACGGTACGAACAGAACACCCTTGCGCTTTTGGGGGGCCATGGTCGGCTCCCTTCTGATTCGCAGCATGGCCAGGGCGGAACGCATTCACAAGGCTATGGAAGCCCGCGGCTTCACCGGGGCTTTGCATACACTCCACGAGCATTCACTAAGAAGAGCCGACTTGATCTATGGAGGAGTATGGTGCATCATACTTGTCCTCCTGAGATGGAGCGATGCTGTCTTTTATATCGGAGCCCAAACCCACCGTCTTCTATCATGAGCCACCATATTGTCCGAGCAACCCACGTTTCCTATACCTATCCGGACAAGACCCAAGCGCTTCGCGACGTCAGTTTCGAGGCACGCCATGGAGAAGCCATTGCCTTGGTCGGAGGCAACGGCGCAGGAAAATCCACCCTGCTCCTTGCCTTGTGCGGAGCTTTGATGCCGGATTCCGGAGAAATCCGGATCGGTGACATTCCCGTTGTTAAAAGTACCCTGCCTTCCATTCGGAAATCAGTCGGGATGGTATTTCAGAATCCTGACGACCAACTCTTTATGCCGACAATCATGGAAGATGTCTGCTTTGGTCCTCTCAATATGGGAATGCCCGGCAAGGACGCAGAGGAACATGCACGCCAGGCTCTGGACACAGTCGGGCTCTGGGATATCCGGGACAAGGCCTCCCACCGCCTTTCCGGCGGAGAAAAACGAGGAGCGGCCATCGCCTCCGTTCTTGCCATGGAACCGGATATCCTCATCATGGATGAACCGAGCACCCATCTGGACCCTTATTCCCGCCGCCAGATGATCAACTTCCTGCAAGGCTTCATTCACACACGGATTATTGCAACGCATGACCTCCCTCTAGTTCTCGACTTGTGCCCCCGCGTGATCCTGATGCACGGAGGTCAAATCATTGCCGACGGGGTGACTGAAGAGATTTTCCGGGACAGGGAACTTTTGGAATCCTGCCGTCTGGAACAACCGGAGTGTTTCCGTCAATAACACACTTACGGAGACTGCTTCAATGCATCTGCAACAAGTCAGTTCTCAGGAATGAAAAAGGCCCGGAGAATCCCATGAAAGAATCCTCCGGGTCCGGTTATTGGAAATGACAAAGAAATGATCGAAATCAGACGTAAGCGGATTCCACACGCTTGGCTACATCGCGGTAGCCATAGTTGGAATCGTAAATCGTCTTGAAGCAATCCAGAGCTTCCTGCTTCTTGCCAAGCTTTTCGTTCAATGTTCCCATGAGGTAGAGGATTTCGAGCTTGGTTGCGTCCATGGTGGTGACTTCGGCATTGGCTTCCGCAAGCTGGTGGAGAGCCATGTCGTTCATATTCTTGGACTCATAGCACTTACCCAGCATGAGCATAGCCTTAATGCGCAGATAGGGGTTGTTACGAGCGCGCTGAAGTTCCGGGATGGCATCCGTAAAGTTACCGGCATTGAACAGAGCCTGACCAAGGTCGAAACGGAGCTGGGGATCGGTCGGGTTGCCTTCCACGCGGGAACGGCATTCCGCCACAATCTCTTCGGAGAGCTGCTGAGTCATCTGGGCAAGCTGATCCTGAAGTTCCTGATTGTCGGGTTCGGCGGCCGCACGCTTCTTGAGCTCGTCAAGCTGGGCATTGCGAGCCTTTTCGCTCATTTCGGATGCCTTGGCACTGAGGGAAACATCATTGTGACTCAAAGAGAAGGCATAGCTGAAGAAGGAACAGGCGTTAGCCCAGTCTTCCATCTGTTCGTACACGCTGGCAATGGCGCGCACCGTAGCCAAGTCCGTCTGGTTGGCAGCATAGCGTTCGGACAACTGGGCAAGACGGGCTTCCATTTCCTGACGAGTCATCCCCTGCTTGTCGAGTTTTTCCAGAGAAGCGGATTCGTTGGTGCTCTTCATGACGTCCTTCATGGAAGAAGCATTTTCCCAGTTTTGCTTCTGCATGGAGGCCTGGGCCGTGCAGTCCTTTTCTCCCTTCACGGCAATGGAGTCGGAGGGATCCACCTTGACGATGTCGTGGTAGACGGAGGCGGCTTCGGCAGGCATCTTGCGGGCAATATAGTGATTAGCCAGCATGTGAAGAAGTTTCTTGTTCTCCGGATGGCCTTCACGGACGGTTTCCAAGGCGAATGCGGCAACGTCGGGCAGGCCTGCATCTTCGGCCGCATGGAAGAGGATTTCGTTGGAAGCTTCGTTGAAAGGATCGTTTTCCAATTCGTCTTCAACCGATGAGAGAGAGGAGGAAGGATCACGCTTGACAGTCGTCATGCGCATGCCGCCGAAAAGGCCCTTCTTCTTGGGTTCGGGATGCAGTTTGATTTCGCTGGCACGCAAGACTCTACGCCCTTCGAGGAATCCGGGCAATTGCTTGACCAAGGCCTTCAACAGGCTAATGGCATACTGGTAGTTGTTCATGTCCACGGCCTGGCGGGCCTTCTTCCACAAATCCTGTTGCTGCGGTGTAAGCTGAGCTTCTGTAATGAGTTCCATAGAGATAAGAATAGCTGAAATTGCAACGCCACCTGAATTATGATTTCAGGCGACGCTATTAACTTTTCTCCTTTATCATGCCATGCCTTGTATTTCAACCTTGTTTTTCCCCGCAGACAGGAAAATGATGGCGTTCATGCGAATTGACGCCCTCCTCTCCAGATATGGCTATTGTTCCCGTAGTGAAGCGCCTCGATGGGTAAAAAAAGGCCGGGTTACCATCCAGGGGAATCCGGTCGCGTCTCCATCCCAGAAAGCGGAGCCGGAAGATGTTCTGGTTGATGGAACACCAGTCGAATTTCCCCGCGGCATTTATGTGGCGTTCTACAAGCCTTTGGATGTCACTTGCAGCCACGACGACCGCGACGGTACGCCAATTTACGACCTTCTCCCCCCCGAATGGTCGGAAAGGAACCCCGCCGTCACCTCGGTAGGCCGTTTGGACAAAGACACGGAAGGCCTGCTTCTGGTCACGGACGACGGCAAGTTCGTTCACCGCCTTACTTCTCCCAAGCATCATATAGACAAGGTGTACGAACTCACGACAGAAGCCGACATCCCGGAACATGCCGTGGAGGACTTCGCCTCCGGAACCTTCACGTTGGAAGGAGAAAAATCCCCCTGCCACCCCGCCCGGCTGGAAATTCTAGAGGCGAGGCATGCCAGATTGACTCTGACGGAAGGCCGCTACCACCAGGTACGCCGCATGCTTGCCGCAGTCGGAACTCCCGTATCGACCTTGAAACGCCTCTCCATCGGCCCTCTTCATTTGGACGACTTGCAATTGGAAGCCGGCCACTGGACGCCCATCGATCCGACCCTGTTCGAAAAATAAATTTTTTCATGAATCAGGACGGTCCCATTGCCTGCGTTCCCTGGTTCCGAGTCGTTGCGGAATCTCCGGAGTGGATCGTCGTCTCCAAAGCAGCCCCCCTGATTGTCCATCCGTCCAATGGAAAGTCGGAACCCAATCTCCTGCAAGGAATTGAGACTCTGCTTTGCTACGAGGTTGCCAACGGCATGAAAGCAGCCCTGATCAACAGATTGGACCGGGAAACGAGCGGATTGACGCTCATTGCCAAAACTCCTACCGCTACACGCCAATTGGGCCGAGCCATGCAAAGGAGGCAGATGCACAAAGAATACACGGCTATCGTGTACGGCCACCCCGCATGGGAACAGACTGTCTGCGAACTGCCGATCCTGCGGCAGGGAGAAGTCACGGAAACACGCATCTGGCTCAAGCAATGCATCCATCCCCAAGGAAAGAAATGCAGGACGGAGTTCCGTGTCCTACGCCGGTTCACAAGGAATGGAGAGCCATTCTCCATCATCCGGTGCATCCCGCTCACAGGACGCACGCACCAAATACGCGTCCATTTAGCGACACTGGGATCCCCCATCGTCGGAGACAAGATCTATGGACCGTCCGAGGATTGCTATCTGGAATTCATCCACAAAGGGTGGACTTCCGAGCTGGAAACACGGCTACTCCTGCCCCGCCACGCACTCCACGCCTGCGTACTCGACTTCCCCTTCGATGAAGAACTCATCCACACACAGGACGAATTATCCCCCGATCTGGAAGAATTCATTGCAGGCGCAGATCGGGAATAAGCGGCCGTCCTGCCGCACAGCCCTAAAAATCAAAGAGTCAACTATAATTCAGAAATAGACAAATGGGGGCTACTCGCCCCCAATCCCCCCGGCAGCGTGCGACGCTGCATCCGGGGGAATTATTTTTTTCGTTAAGCTATTGAGATAAATGATTAGAGAATGACAGCAGGCAATAAGTGCACACTTTCGTGTTTTTCCCACAGAGAGAAAATGTTTGTACTTCGCCTGCAAGATTTCATTGCACCTCAAGGCACTAACCGTTGCCAAATAGAGAAGATGGCGCAGTTCCTTTCTGCCCCCATGTATTTTGCGTGTTCCTTTCATCGTTCCGCTTTCCCAGGAATAAGGCACTACTCCGAGTAGGGCTGACGCCTGCTTTCTATTAATGCTTCCCAATTCGGGCATGAGGCTAATCAACGCCATGGCATTGCGTTTCCCTATTCCTTTAACATTCAAATAGGTTTCATACTTTTCTTTTAGCTCTTGATGAGTATTGATGAGTTTTTCCATTTGAACCTGCAACGCCTCTATGCGTTTTTCTTCCTGCTTCAGGGCTTGATCCAATTGCTGTTTCAGAAACGGCTGATTGGTTGCTTTTTGCTCGTTTTTCAACTGTGCCCGTCTTTTGACATAAAAAGTAAGGACACTTTCGTATTCTTTGAGCTGAAGAATTTCTCGGGTAAGTGGATAGTCTTGCTCAAGTTGTTTGTCTTTTCCCAATTGGCAGAGCACCTGAGCGTCCAAACGGTCGGTCTTGGCCTGTAGTCCTTCACTTCTGGCATAGTTTCTTACTCGTACCGGATTAAGGCATGTTTGGGAGATATTGGCGTCCATGAAAACGGGGATAAGCCGACGGCTTAAATAGCCGGTGGACTCATACACGACATGAACTGGTTGTTCCTGTTTTTCAAAAAGACGGAACATGTTCTTATGTCCTGTCTTGTTGTTGGTGAATCGGTAGGTTTTATGCTGAAGGCAGATATCCAAATAGTCTTTGGATATATCTACTCCGGCATAGTTCTTTTGAGGTATGTTTTCTCCTACTTCACGATTGATTTTTGTTTTGTTGGGCTTCATTCTGATCTCCTCCTCAAATGCGGACTCATCTCGGGGAGACGGTCCTTTCAACTATTCGAGATTTGGAATGATCGGATCCCCGGATGGGGCTTGTATCGGCACTGACTCTTTGACATTCTCCGCCCTAGGGCGGGAATCTGGCTGTCTCTCGTGC
Source organism: Akkermansia sp. N21116 (assembly GCF_029854705.2). NCBI lineage: Bacteria > Pseudomonadati > Verrucomicrobiota > Verrucomicrobiia > Verrucomicrobiales > Akkermansiaceae > Akkermansia > Akkermansia sp. N21116. Next base: position 1,587,329 of record NZ_CP139035.1, on the reverse strand, counting down.
TCAATACAAGCCAGGGCTTCGTGGTTGCGATCCTCGAAGCCCTGCTCCGATTCCACGAAGCATTTTACCCTCCGTGGTAATCAAATATTAGCTCTTTTTATTATTTGAGGCTGTCTCACGAAGGATTGAAAAATACGGAAGAGACAGTCTCTTGTTTGAATTCATCAACATAGTCCCCTCCGTTTACACGGAGGAGGGGTGAAGATCCTTACTGGACCTTCACCTTGACGACAATTTTGCGGATTTCTCCGGAACCGATGCAACCGGCGTGGGCGTCATTCGGGAAGACGATCACGAATTCGCCAGGCTGGACATCGACGTAAGTCGTCGGAGCATCTTCAAAATGCTGGGCATCGTTTTCATGGTCGAAGGGTTCGGATTCCGTTTCCAGGGTACTTCTGTGCTTCCAGGCAAAGCGTTCCACGGTGGAAATGGGAACGTGGATGTCGATGAAAGCATTGTGAACTTCCATCCTGGCCTTGTCGGGGGATTTCAGCCCGGTGCTGTTGACCATAACAATGAGTTCGTCATCCACCAAAACGGTTTTCCCCAATTCTACAGTCGCGAGATCAAGAGACTTGATGTAGTCAAAAGCCTGTTTGAAAAGCGGATTAATACCTTCGTACAAGGCGGAATCATTTAAGTTATCCAGAATCATAAAAGAAATATATTGAGTGTTATAAGAAAAAGATCAAAGCGTTTCCATCACGTCATCCACATCAAAGCGCACTTTGGGAATGGATGCATAACGATCTTCGGCGCTGCGATAACCGAATGCCAAGGCGCACAAAGTCCTGTACGGGGTACTTTCAAGTCCCAGGATCGCATCGTACTGGAGGGGATCAATGCCTTCCAAGGCACAGGTGTCCACACGAAGCTGGGCAGCAACGGTCATAGCTACACCAAGAGCAATGTATACCTGGCGTTCGATCCATGCTTTGAGATCTCCAGGCGTTTTGCTGAAGATAAGACCGTTCATCATCTGCTTGTACCCTTCCAGAGATTCGAGCGTAACGCCGCGGATTTCAACGATACGGGCAAGATAGCGGTCAATATCGTTCATCGTCACTTCCCGCCGGGCACAAAAGACAATCAGGCGGGAGGCGTCCGTCACCTGGGTCTGATCCCAGGAAACGGCACGGAGTTTCCGCCTCAATTCGGGGTTGTCTACCTGGATGAACTTCCAAGGCTGCAGTCCTACCGAGGACGGACTCAGGACAATCATTTGGCGGATGGCATCCCAGTCTTCCTCACGGATTTGAAGAAGAGGATCAAATTTCTTGCACGCGTAGCGCCATTGCATATTGCCGAGGCATTCTTGAGCAGTCATGGGTATTTTCGATGGGTATGATTTAATGATTAATTGAAAGTAAATGGCATATAATTGCCAGTTTCCTTCAGCGTGAAGCTAAAGCCTATGCCCAGTTCATCCTTGCCGCCGTTGACACGCATGAACAAGCCGCACCCGAAGTACCAGGAACCCATATTTTTGTAGATATTGTATTCCTGAATTTCCAGCCTCTTATCTTTGCGCTTCATTTCCCAGCGCCAGGAACCACCCAAGGCCAGTTCTTCAGAAATACGGTAAATGACGCGCAGGTTGAGCTGATTGCTGTCTTCGAGCAGGGGATGCTTTGTCAGATAACGGTGACTGCAGAGGATTTCCGTCGAACGGAAGGGCTGAAACCAAAGAGAGTTGTTATATTCCTGGTAATTCTCTCGTTTTTCATCTCCCAATACGGGGAACTGAACAACGGATGCATAGGAAAACCAAGGCAGGGGCGACCACCTGGTCATGGAATACAAGTTCGAGAATTTTTTATCGCTGGATGCATTGTGGAGATAAGCGTCCATAAAAGCATCCCAGGAAAACCACTGCTTGGCCGAATTATCCTGTTCCGTCATTAGGAAGTTCCTGACGCCGTAACGCAAAACAGAGCATGTGGACAGAGAGTCGATTTCCGTCATCCTGCCTACACTCAGAGCCATAGGGTTGGTTGTGGAAGCACTGCCGTCAATACGGGGATAGGGAGAATCCAGCTCGTTAACCCCCATGTACATCAGGGTGGTATACGGCTGGATGATATGATTCATCGTATTGAGTCCCAGCGCATCCCACCGAACAGAATTGTATTTGCGGGAAATCTTGAAAGACGTATCAAGACCGGCATAGAAGATTCCCTGGTTGAAGGAGCCCAGATCCCCTGTCGGATCCATGTAAGCCGTGTAACCGCCTCCTAAGCGGGGGGTAATATTGAGGAATCCGGCAGTTTTGTAGGAACGCGACAATTCGTGGTAGGTATGGAAACGGAGGAAGCCGTCCGTTTGAAGCATGTGTTCCCAGAATTCACGGTTGGGATCGTTCTGCGGGAGTTGCTCCAGTCTGTCGCGTACGGTCATTCGCATCTCGGCCGGAACAACTTGGCGCATCAGGGCAAAGCTGGTTTGGCTTTCGTAGATGAAACGGCTGTTCATCAGGGAGCCGCGAATCCTGTCATAACTGATTTCCGAACGCTGATCCGTAATGTAAAAATCATTGATCGGCATACGTTGAAGCAACGTCAGCACGGATTGCTTGTCCGTCCTCTCCAGAGTCAGCGTATTGTCGGGTTCCGAATTGGCTTCGAATAAATCCTGATAGAAATCTCTGAGCATGTATTGATCGCTCAGGACATTGATATTGGCCTTGGCCCTCCAGCGGGCGCCGGGATATTCTTCCAGAGACAGTTTCCACATCTGCTGGAGGGCAATGCGCCAGCGATTGTTGTCGACTCCCTTGCGCGGTTCGTCAGTCGGGCTGATCGAAGGATCCTGGTCGTATGCATAATAAACAGACAGTCCCTTCATATTCGAGGCTTCCTGTTCCAGCTTCAAGTCAACGATATCTTCCCCGATGGCCACCCCCCTGCGCGACCTGTAATCCAAATGAGACTGGAAGAGGTAATCGGCTGTCGGCCTCCCCTTCTCCACCCGCCGGTTCCCGGACAAAATACCGTAACGGTTCAGCATAAAAGCCCCCCAATAGGAACGAGCGCCCAATGAAGGCATGTAGCCCTCTCGGGGATTCAGGGAATGGGAAAAATAAGGGAAATAGAAAAAAGGAACGTTTTTGTAATTGAATGTCAGATGAGAAAAATTCAACCGGTCCTGGGGATAAATCCGAATGCGTTTGGCCGAAATCCATGTATCGGGATCCTGATCGTCTTCGGATGAAACGGAGGCGTCGAATCCTTCCAGATAATCCTCTCCTTTGTCGTTTTTGGCGTAACTGAATGTACCGCTGCGAAGAAGCATGCCGTTACTCTTGGCTTTGATGCCATCGGTCGTCAGCTCTTTTGTTTCATAGTTATACACCGCTTTTTCCGCGCGGGTCAAACTGCCGTCACGGTAAATAGACAAATCTCCCGTGAGGGTAACAGTCTTTTCAGTCGAATTCACAACAGCCTGATGCGCGTAGATTTCAATCTTATTGTCCGACGCCATATACACTGTCGGATTACCGACGAACGTGAGGGTATTGGCATCCCTATCTACGGTCGCGGTACCGTCGCACTGGATATCAACGTTTTCTGGAATATCAGGAGACATTCCGTCTCCATCGGCAAATTGCCCCATCAGCTGTTCGGACATCCCGGACACGGGATTTTCTTCCTTGGGACGGTCAAGGGACTTGTCTCCCAACAGAAGGGACGCGGCAGCCCCGACACGGTCGGACGATCCATTCTCGACAGCCCAGGTAGCAGCGATAAACGCCGCTATGCCGGATCCCATCAATAGAACTCCGATGTTTCGTTGAATCCCTCTCATGTACGACCTCTAGAAACACTTATTCCTCACTCGTTGACAAGACAATTTAACGAATACAGACGCGGAATGAAAACAAACGCCCGGCGGAAAATACCGCCGGGCGCCGGTCACAAAAGCGCGTTATTCCAGCAACTATCGGGACAATTCAGGAGAAACGATCAATCCCCAATCGCTCCGATTGCCGTCGCCGGCATCGTTCAGTTTGATTTCGAGGACTTTCACGTCCTTGACCGAAACCTTAACCGGAACGCTTTCCCCTTCCTTAAGGGTTTTACTCGTCAACAACGGCTTGCCGTCTCCGACAATTTCAAACACGACACTGCCGTCCTTGCTGCAAGGAACGCCAACGGTAGCGGAAAATTCATCCCACTTGCCATCCAAATGATAGACTAGGTCGCCAACGGCATGATTCATGATATAGTTTTTCACCGGACCACTCGAGAAGAAGGCATCCAGGCCGGATGTGCTGGGAGCCAGACGGTTCCAGAACGGGCCATGCCATCCGGACTTCGAAGAAGACGGTTTGTAATCCAGCAGGCTTACCTTCTTTTCAGAATCCGGGACACTGGAAAGATCTCCCTTAAAGGTGGGCTGCTTATTGGTAAGAACATCTTCCCACCTGGCAACCGACTTCATGACGGAGGTATCTCCGGCATACTGGGTTTTAATTTTTTCCAAGGCTTCGCGAGCCTTGTCGTTCTGCATGCGATCCCAGTAGGAAATCACTTCATTGAAAAGGACGAAGTCACGCAGGGAATCCGTCGCCAAGCCATCCTTATTCATCGTGGAAGGTATGGCAATCTGGGAGCGAGATCCATCGGCGTACTGAATGTAAATCGTTACATCGACATACCCCGTATGTCCGGGATAGTCGATATCCAAAGAAAACGAACCGTCTTCATCAGGGACATCCGCTACGGAATACGTGTCGTAATCATTATTGCCGGGAGGATTGAGACGCACGATCACGGCATAGGGAGGATTTTTGGGGTTCTCTTTGACGACACCTGAAAGCCGCATTCCGAAAGGAATGGGAGAAGCGTCCAGTTTGATGAAATCCCCGTTGGAATACCTGCGGCTCACGCCGAGGTCTCCTCCCGCATAACGGAAGGAAAGTCCGGTCTCATAACCGCGAAACAATGGGATGGAAGCCAGCATCATGGCATCCGTCGGAGCCAGGAACGTACCATTGCCTTCCTTGCGGAGTTCGTTGCCGTACACATGGTTACCGGACCCCATCAGAGACGTACCGTTCTCCTTTTTGGGATAGGAAGAATTTTCGCGAGTATGGGGAAGTCCGAACGAATGTCCCAATTCATGAGCCGTTCCTCCAATATAGATCGTAGCATTCCGGCCATAACTGGCCTTGTACCGTCCGCCGAAGTAATCCGTCCTCTTGAAATTCTTGGTATCCAGACCATCCTGGTCGCACGTCCACCCCGTACCGGAGGCGAATGAACCGCCTCCATAATACGGCCCAACTCCATCCGGGAGCTGGCAAACGACAAGAATATGGTTCTTATCTGCATCAATACCATTTTCCGCGAGTACTTTTTTGGCAGCTTCACGGGCCAGAGGCCCAGAGGAACGAACCGTTACTTTTTCCATGGGGACATCCACATGGGCTTCATACATTTTCAGTTTGCCATGGTCATCCAGGTCAAGGGCAAAAGTCAGTCCGGGGAAACCGTTGGCACGCATCTGATCGTAATAATATGCCTGAATGTTCTTCAGAATGCGGTCATAACGATCCTTGTAATGAGCCAAGGCGGGCCTGTCTTTGAAGGTAACGTACACGGCATAGAGCTTGCGGTCCGTCTTTGCCAGTTTTTTGTTATAATCAGAGATGATCTTCCATGCCTTGCCCGCATTTTCCCGATCCTTGTCGGTCACTTTCCAGAGAACGCCGAGACGATCCACCGGTTCATTGTTGTCGGCCACCTTAGCCGCCTGGGCTTCGCCAAGAGTAGCGTACTCTTTGGCAGACACGGGGAAACAGGCAATGCCTATCCCCATGCATAGCACGAAGGGAAGAAACTTAGAATAAATCATATTGAGAATTGATTCACGGACTAATACGTGTGAAACGCATGTGTTTTATCAAACAATCATTGACATCGTGATTAATATTTTCATCTTCCTCGCCGTAAGTGAGTTCTACAGTATAGATACCCGCGGCCAGGGGGACATCCAGCCCCGGAGTATAGAAGAAGTTTCCCCAGTCACCCTGGGTGTTCATATGGGGAAATACCAGGGAGCCGACCCGTTTGCCATTCAAGACCAGGCTCCGGAGGGCACAGGTATTGCCATCCTTGTAGTCCCCCGACCCATTGGAGAAAAAGGCATCCACACGGTAAACCCCGGACTGCCCCAGAATGACATCGTAAAAGTATGCATGCCGGGAACCGTCCATGCGCGACACCCAAACATCGTCTCCACTCAAACCGCACGGGCGCGTTTCCACACGGGCATTACCGGGAATGTATTCCCGGGGCTCATTGAGAAAAGATTCGCGATCATCCTTGGACACGGCCATCACCTGGTACTGATTGACAGCCGCCATCGGGTGAGGAACAAAAACAGTCTGCTCCGTCTGGGCAATCGGTATGCCGTTCCTATACACGCGGTAGTACCATGCATCCGGCACGGGTTCCCAGCGAAGTTCATTGCCTTCGTGAATCCACTGAGGAGACGGCAGATCGTATGAAACAGGAGACCAATTGATGCCATTGACCGAAGGATCTCCAGGCAACAGTTCAATTTCCACGATAAAATGTCCTTCCGCAGATTTTTCAATGACAGGAACTCCGGTTTTACCGTTAACCATGCATTTGCCAACCTGGCTTCCATGCCCAAGGAGGATCACGTCGATCGTAGCTTTCCGGTACTTCACCCCCATGAGGACATGCCTGCCGGCCCATTCCTTGGGCACGCATGGGGACAACATGAGAGAATCGTTCTCGCACCAGATGCCGAACAGACCTTTCAGGAATACGCCAAGGGTGCCGGCTATGCTCCACAACTGACGATCCGAACTTTGAACAAGTCCTTCATCGGTACCGTGAATAAGACTGATGTTTTCCTTGTTCGTCCCATTGATCAAGGAGGAACGAACGAGGCATGCCAGAGAAGCAGACATGGCATCTTCGTTTCCCAGACTGGCTGCCGTCTGGGCATAAAATCCTTCTAGAAACGGCCACATCGTACCGTTATGGTAATCCATGGCAGTCATAGTCTTCTGCGGATGGAAGCAGGGGACGCCCATCAAACAATGAGGCAATTCATACAGGAAGGAGGCAGCCTCCTCACCATCCACAATCCCGAACAACAGGCACAATAACGAACCCAGCGTATCTATCCGTTCGGATAAAACGGGATACCCCCTGCCGTACAGAAACTGCCCGTAAGCCGGACGGTGCGGAATGCGGAACATCGTCTCAATCGCTTTCCGGACGCGTTCCGCTGCCTTTTTCCAGTATCCGGCCTTGGATTGATCGCCAAGTTCCGCGTACATTTCCCCCAGAATCGCACGGCACCTGGCATGGAGAGCCATCGTGGACAATGAGCATGATTCGCCAATGTCGGCAGGAGTCATCCAATCCGGGTAACTCTGGGATCTCCAATCCAGAAAGGAGCTCTCTCCCCTGACGAGGCCGGAAAGTTCATCCACGACCAAAATGTCATGCAAGCAGGTACGGTCCAGTACTTTCGCAGACCATTCCAACCACTCGCGATCACCAGTAATCAAGTAAAGATCCCAAGCGGCAATCCCCCATGCCACACGGTCTGTCGAGATCGGCCACGATCCGCCCGTCCCCGTATCCTGCATGACTTCTCCGTGACTCACTCGGACTTTAAGAGACGCCATGCAGATATCCGGATCCACCATTCCCAACCCCAAGGTAGTCGCAAAAGAAACATCCCGAGTCCAAACACTTTTCCCCCAGGCGGCCCCTGTCAGCAAGACACCTTCATCACCACGGCTCTCCAAAAACTCACGGACAGCCAAATCATATGCGGCATTCAGTACAGGAATAGGTCCTTCGTAGGAGGCCAACTCCTTAACACCACCGGACATTTTCCAACTAGGCCTTTCCCGGTTGCCATACGACCATACTGTCCCATCGTCGGCAACAACGGCTTCCCGCCCATTCCTCTGAACAACCCTGTTGGGAAAAACAAGGAATTCCTCACTTCTGAATATGGGAGTTTCACAACTGGACATAATGTTACCCTCTTTAGCTTATTTAGAAAATTACATGTTAACATCCCATCCGAGGGATGTCTGCACTTTTTTCATGATAGACAACAATCGAAGCTGTCGTGCAACAAAAAAACTCCGCCACTATGACAAGGGCGGAGCCAAAATTGACCACAAACGACAATGGAACAACGGAAGTTATTTCTGATCGTTCAGATAAGGAGATTTGTAGGGTTCCTCTCTTTTGGGCTCGGACGATTCGGGAACAGGGGGCGAAGCGGGTTCCGAGGCAGGAGGGACAACCGTTTTTTTGTCTTCGACAGATTTGGCGCTCTGTTCCGCATTGAACAGCTCGTCTTCAAATTCGCTCTTGGCTTTCTTGAACTCACCCAGACTCTTGCCAAGTCCGCGAGCCAGTTCCGGAAGCTTCTTGGCTCCGAATAACAGGAACACAATCACGAGAATGGCAATCAGTTCCGGTGTTCCTAATCCTCCCAGTAATGCTAACATAGTACCCATGTGTACGGATTCGATATCAGGATTCTTTCAGGAAGACAATCCTCAATTCTTCTTGTCCCCGTCATGCGATTGTTACAAAGAGTGAATCCAACTTGACTCCCTTTCCTGGCAGCCAGATAGGTAAGCAGAAAAATACACCCCTCACAATTGTGACAAAAACCAACAACGCGATAATGATTAGTAAAATACATATCATATTCTCGACATTCATGTTTTTCCCTATATTATATAAAAAACACAAAAATCACCTTAGTCAAACTCCTTCAATCCGGAGTTCTCTTAAGAAGAGTTCAGGAGCAAAACCGGATTCTCCAGGAATCGGGTATTGCAAGAAATGGGGCTTCCATGTAATCTCCCGCGCATGTCCGATCTGCCGAAAGCGTACGAACCGCAAAACGTTGAAGAAAAATGGCAATCCCGTTGGGTGTCGGAAGACTGTTTCCATGCCGACCCCTCCTCCGCCAAGCCAGCCTATTCCATCGTTATCCCTCCCCCTAACGTCACGGGAGTTCTTCACTTGGGCCACGTCCTGAACAACACGATCCAGGATATTCTCGCCCGCCGCGCACGTCAGCAAGGCAAGGAAGTCCTTTGGCTTCCCGGTACGGACCACGCCGGTATCGCCACCCAGGTGAGAGTGGAAAAGGAACTCCGCAAGACGGAGGGCAAAACCCGCCACGATCTCGGACGCAAAGCCTTTCTGGACAAAGTCTGGGAATGGAAACAAAAGCACGGAGGCATCATCATCAACCAGCTCAAGAAGCTGGGATGCTCTCTCGACTGGGAACGCGAACGCTTCACGATGGACGAAGACTATACCCGCGCCGTCGGCAAGGTATTCATTGATCTTTTCAAGGAAGGACTCATCTATCGCGGTCGCCGCATGGTCAACTGGTGCCCAGTGTCCCTGACGGCTCTTTCCGATGAAGAAGTCATCATGAAGGAGCAGAACAGCAAGCTCTACACTATTTCCTACAAACTCGAAGACGGTTCCGGAGCTCTCCAGGTTGCAACGACCCGCCCGGAAACTATCATGGCCGACGTCGCCGTGGCCGTCAATCCGAAGGACCCGCGTTTCGCCCACCTGATCGGCAAAAAGGTCATGCGACCACTCCATGCCGCCCCTATCCCGGTCATTGCCGACGAACATGTCGAAATCGACTTCGGCACCGGTGCTCTCAAGATCACTCCGGCCCACGATAAGACCGACTTCGAAGTCGGACTGCGCAACAATCTCGAAATCATCGACATCCTCACCCCCGACGGCTTCATCAACTGTCCGGAATTCCCGGAACTTCACGGAATGGAACGCTTTGCCGCCCGCGACAAGGCAGCCGAGCTTTTGAAAGAAGCCGGCCTCATGGTGAAAGAGGAAGCCTATCAGAACAAAGTAGGTTTCTCGGAACGTGCCGACGTACCAATCGAACCGCGCCTGTCGATGCAGTGGTTCCTCAAGTATCCCTGCGTGAAGGAATCTGCCGATGCCGTCGCCAACGGGGATATCACGTTCCGTCCCGCCCGCTGGGCCAAAACTTACGCCCACTGGCTGGAAAACATTCAGGACTGGTGTATTTCCCGCCAGCTCTGGTGGGGACACCGTATCCCAGTCTGGTACCGCAAGGACAAAGCGGAAGCCCTCCGCAAAGCAGCGGCACTGGACGTTTCATCCTTGGAAGACGGTAGTATTTACGTGGGTACGGAACCTCCCTCCGATCCTGAAAACTGGGTACAGGACGACGATGTCATGGATACGTGGTTCTCGTCCTGGCTATGGCCGTTTGCCACCATGGATGATGAAACCCGCACAAAATTCTATCCGACGACCGACTTGGTAACAGGGCCGGACATTATTTTCTTCTGGGTGGCCCGCATGATCATGGCCGGATTCCGTTTTCAAGGCGAAAAGCCATTCTCCAACGTGTTCTTTACGTCCATTATCCGCGATTCCCTCGGTCGCAAAATGAGCAAATCCCTCGGCAACTCGCCCGATCCACTCGATCTCATGGCCAAATATGGAGCCGACGGTCTCCGCTTCGGACTCATGCGTATTGCTCCGACCGGCACCGATGTCCGCTTTGATGAAGTTCAGATCGAAGAAGGCCGCAATTTTGCCAACAAGTTGTACAACGCCGTTCGTTTCCGCCTCATGCAAGGCGATGCAGACACAAGCATCGCTCCCAAGTTTACCCCCGTGCACATTGATATCATCGGTAAACTCCGCCAACTTCATGCCGATGTAGAAAAGGCATTGACTGACTACGAATTTAACGCTCTGACGCAGTCTCTCTACCAATTCTTCTGGAGTGAATACTGTTCCCTGTTCCTGGAAGCTGTAAAACTCGATCTCCGCGACGGAGCCGATCCTGCCCTCAAGGCTGCCACACTGGTGACAATGGATACCGTGCTGAAGCACTACCTCGCCCTCCTGCATCCGGTTATGCCGCACATCACGGAGGAACTCTGGCAGTCTCTCGGTTTTGACAAGGTTCACAACGGCATGCCCCTGATGCAGACGCCCCTGCCGGATGCCGCCAAGCTTCTTGCCGGACTCTCCGACGATGCGCGTTCCAAGGCATGTGCCACGGCAACAGCCCTTTACGAATCAGCCAATCGCGCCCGCAACCTGAAGGCGGAATACAATCTGGCTACCAACAAAAATGTCGAATTCATCCTGAAGCCGGCAGCGGAAGCCTTTTCCTGTCCCGACCTTTTGAACCGCCTGGCTTTGCTTTCCGGCAGCAAGGGAGTTTCCTCTCAGGAAAATTACCAGGCACCAAAGGGAACGCCCGTTTCCCTGACCCCGCTAGGCGAGTTGTTCCTTCCGCTGGAAGGACTGATCGATGTCGAAGCAGAACGCGACCGCCTCACCAAGGAAATCGACAAGGTTGAAAAGGAAATCGCCAAGAGCAAAGGCAAGCTTGGCAATACCGGATTCGTGGACCGGGCTCCCGCCGAAGTTGTCGAACAGGAACGCCAGAGATTAAACGACTGGACGACCAAACTCGACCAGCTCAAAGGCATGCTTTCCGCCTTGTCCTAATCCCAATTCAGTATTTTCCCGGGAGCCGGTTGCCGTGATGGCATCCGGCTCTTTCGTTATCCGACCTGTTTGCGGAAAGCGACCAGACTTGCCGCAATGGAAATGAAAGCAATCCCGAACACGACAAGGAACTGATCCCACAATTCGGCCAGCCCCGCCCCTTCTAGGAAGATACGCTGCATAATCGTCATCCCGTAGCGCATTGGGTTCAAGAGGGTCAAATCCTGGAAGAATTCCGGCATACTCTCAATGGGGGTTGCAAACCCGGAGAGCATCACCATGGGAACAACCAAAAGGAATGTGCCGACTATCGCCTGCTGGAGCGATTTGGAATAGGACGAAATGCACAGTCCTATAGCCGCCGAGGTCATGATGAAAAGGAACATGGCCAGAGCCAAAAGCCAGTAAGATCCCTGAAAGGGTATCTTGAACCAATACAGGATGATGAGCAGCACGCAGGTACTCTGCACGCAACTGATCGCCATCGTCGCCAACCCTTTACCTAGGATAATTTCAGACGGACGGTAGGGAGCCACAAGCAACTGGTCGAAGGTTCCCTCTTCTCGTTCTCGGGCAATGGAGAGCGAGGAAGAAAGAACGGTATCCAACAGAGCCAGGACGGCAAGAAGACAAGGAATCATGAAGACACGAGTAATCATGTTGGGATTAAACCAGGCACGCGATTCAATCCGTACATTGGGAACGGCATTCTCTGTTTGCGGAAGATGTCGATAATTGAAAGCGGAAGCGATTTCCCGGGCATAGCTCAAGGCAATGCCGGCCGTATTGGAATTTCTGCCGTCGGCTATCATCTGGATGCTTCCGGTACGACCCTGTTCTACTTCACGGGCAAAATTCCTGGGAATCGTTACGGCAAGCACGATTTCCTTCCGTGCCATCAGTTCATCAAGTTCCCTGTTGGATGAAACGGTAGCGACGCGGTGGAAAATCCCCGATCCATCCAAATCGGCCGCATACATGCGCGACCATTGGCTGTGGTCAAGATCCTGCAAGGCATAAGGAACGGTATTAACATCCAGCGTCGCAGCATATCCGAAGAGACAAATCTGGATCACGGGAGGCACAATGACGGCCACCCGACTCTTCCCATCCCGGAGGACGGCAAGCAGTTCCTTGACAATCAAGGCAAGCTGGCGAGTGATGAAGTCGATCATTATTCCAGAGACTTTGGAGATTTCAGACGTGCCGTCAACCAGAGGACAAGGGAAAATACGACCAAGGCAATGCAGCCGCGATACACCAGAATAGGAATATCGCCAGCCAGAAACAAACTAACCATCATGGTCATGTAATATTTCGCCGGAATCACCCACGTGATAGCCTGGACAGCAAGAGGCATGTTCAGGATGTCGTACACGAATCCGCTCAGCATCAAAGCCGGCAGGAAGGTTCCCAAGATGGCCAACTGGCAAGATAGGAACTGGTTCTTCGTCGTGGTGGAAATGACAAGCCCCAGTCCCAACGCTACCACCAGATACAAGGCGGACACCCCAATTAATACCGGAAGGGAACCCCGGATCGGGATATGGAACACGTAGGCGGCGAACAACATGGAAATGGCAAAGCTGACCATACCGAGCAGAAAATTCGTCAATCCTTTGGCAATCAGAATTTCCCAGCTATGAACAGGAGTTGAAAAGAGCCCTTCCAGAGTCCCCCTTTCATATTCGCGGGCCATAACGAGAGCCGTCAACAGGGAACCGATCATAGTCATGATAATAACAATAACGCCGGGAACGAGATAGTAGTGGCTATCCACCGCCTCGTTGTAGCGCATGCGTGGCTCAATTGCGATACTTCCGGGAGCAACGCCAAGTTCGGACACAGCCCAGGAAGAAACAACGGAACGCAGGTAGTTGTTCATCAACTTAGCCTGATTGGCATTGGACCCATTAACGATGATTTGCACCGAGGCCGTGTGGTTGTTGACCAGATCTGCCTGAGTATCGCTGCGCATAGACACGATAGCATCCACACGGTGAAGGCGGAGGGCTTCCTCGGCTTCCTGAGACGAAAAAGTCTTCGTCACATGGAAGTAAGGAGACAGGGTCATGCGAGATTCCAAAGTACGGGATAAATCCGAACTCACGGGAGCATACCACGCTACACGGATATTGTTGACGTCCATGCTCAATCCATAGCCGAACAAAATCAACAATACGGCAGGTAAGACGACAGCGATGGCAATATTACCCGGGTCACGTGCAATCTGATGGAGTTCCTTGACGACGAGCGCCACTATCCTGCGAAGGGATGCGATCATGCTTCACCTCCTTCCGGTACTGCACGAACCCTCTCCCTCGTGATGGCCAGGAAGGCATCTTCCAGAGAAGGAGTGCCTCCGTCCTCTGCCACGGGAGCATGGGAACGGATGTCTTCCGGGCTGCCCTGAGCCAGGCAAATGCCGTCCATCATGATCACCATCTTGTCACAGTATTCGGCCTCCCCCAAAAAGTGGGTCGTAATGATCACGGTAACACCCTTGTCTGCCAAAGAGTTTATACGCAACCAAAATTCCCGGCGCGCTACGGGATCAGCTCCCGAAGTGGCTTCATCCAGAAACAGTATTTCCGGTCTATGCAACAAAGCACAGGCCATGCTGAGACGCTGCTTGTATCCTCCTGGCAACAAAGAAGACGGTGTATCCAGAAAACGGGTAAGACCGAATTCATCAATCATGTCGTTTACGGCCCGTTTTTTCTCAGTACCGCGCATGCCGTACGCACCCGCGAAAAAGTTCAGGTTCTGCCGGACAGTAAGATTCCCGTATTGGGAAAATTTCTGGGCAACATAGCCGATTTTTCGACGGGCAACGGGAGCCGCCGTCCTGAGATCGACACCGGCAACATTCAACACACCGCTGCTAGCCGGCAACAAACCGCAGAGCATGCGGAACGTCGTACTTTTCCCAGCCCCGTTGGGCCCCAGCAAACCGAAAATCTCTCCTTGCGCCACGCTGAAATTCACATGATCGACAGCAACGAAACTGCCAAACCGACGGACAAGATCTTTGACGGAAATAACCGTATCTCCCGGATTACCAGAAACAACCCATCCTTCTTCCCCGGTTCCCCAGTCCATGTGCAACCCTTTTTTCCCAGATGCCAGATGGCTGAACAATAGCGTCATGAAGCCGTCGGAATAATCCGGGGAAGCCGGACGAAGGTCATAAGACTCCAAGCGGGCAAAATCCTCGGAAGAAGGATCCATCACCACACGGACACAATCACCAAGAGGAGTGGAGTTGATAACGGTAGGAATCATGGCCAGCTCACTCTGGATACGGCGCACTTTTTCTCCTTGGGGCACGGAAATAGAAAATGTTTTGCCAGCCGCCAAAGCCGTCACTTCGGATGGAGGACAATCGCAAAGCAACCGCCCCTCGTAGAGAATCATACTTCTCTTGCAGTAGGAGGCCTCGTCCATGTAGGATGTACTGACGAGCACACTAAGACCCTCGTCACGAGCAAGCTGCTTCAGAATTCCCCAGAGTTCCAGACGGGAAAGAGGATCGACACCGACGGTAGGCTCATCCAGCAGCAAAAGTTCCGGAGACGATATCAGGCAGCAACATAGTCCCAGTTTCTGCTTCATACCTCCTGACAATTTACCGGCAAGCCTCCCTGTAAAGCGTTGCAGGGAAGACATGTGGAGAAGACTCGAAAATTTTTCCTCCCGTTTCCGGGAATGAACTCCGTGCAGGCGAGCATAGAGCAACATATTCTCCATCACCGTCAAATCTTCATAGAGACCGAATTTTTGAGGCATGTAACCTATCTGTTTCTGGATCATGGAGGCCTGGGCCCCCGTATCGAACCCCAGGGTGGAAATACTCCCGGAAGAGGGTTTCATCAAGCCTGTCGCCAGACGAATCAACGTCGTCTTCCCGGCTCCGTCGGGGCCAAGCAATCCAATGATCTCCCCCTTTCCAACACGAAAGGAAACATCCTTAAGGGCATCGAAGTCCCTGCCGGCTGAATCCTTGAAGATTTTGCCGACCTGTCGACAGTCGATGCACCATTCTCCTATCATGTCCGTATCACGACACGCGGATGACAACCGTAGCCGGAGCCCCCAGACGGAAGCAATTATCCGGATCTTGTACGATAATACGTACTTCGTACACCAAAGCCGTCCTCAATTCCGGAGTTTCCACATTTTTCGGGGTAAACTCGGCTACGGAAGAAATAAAACCGATCGTCCCTTTGAATTCGCGTCCGGGGAAACTATCATTCGTCACCACGGCATTCATTCCCGGGCGGACTTGACCGAGTTGCTCTTCGGTCAGGTAAGCGCGGATCCATTTGACATCCATAATGGACAGATTAAAGACAGGCTTCTGGGGAGAGACCATATCACCGGGTTCCAGGATTCTGTTCCGTACGACGGCATCGCATGGTGCGTACAGCACGGCATCATCCAGCCGCTGCTGTCGGATAGCGCATTCGGCATCTGCCCGTTTCCATTCCGCTTCGGCCTGGAGGATGTCTTCTTCGCGGGAGCCGGCCAGGAGAAGATCCAGTTCCTTCTGCTTCACCTCTACATAGGCAGCGGATACAGACTCCATGGCAATCGCATCGTCAGCCTGCTGGACAGAGACCGATTGCTTCTTCGACAAAGGGATCATGCGGTCACGACGGATTCGGGCATTCTCCCAGGCAGCTTTGGCAGCCTCCACGGCAGCACGAGCACGGGCGACGTCCTCCTTGCGGGGGCCGTTTTTCACCTTTTGGTAATTTTGCCAGGCAGCAGCGGCAGCAAGGCGAGCAACATCCAGATCCTGCTTGAGACGGACCGTTTCCAACTCCGCCAATTTCCGGCCTTTTTCTACAATTTGCCCCTCATCGACATAAACAGCCGCCAAGCGTTCCGAAACCAGGAATGCGGAAGCCACCTGCCTCAAATCTACATTACCGTACAAGGTAACATCTTGCGAAGGAGGTTCCCTGCGATCTTTCCAAAAAACATACCCGCCTGCGACAAGCACGATAAGCAGGAACAAGGCAACAATCAGTTTTTTTAACATATTTCAATCAAAAAAGGCTATAGGTAAAGACAGTGCTGCCTGGAGATCGTTCAGGATGGGAAGCATTTCCAAGCATTTCCTTACACATACTCTTTTTATGATTGCGGGGAAATAGAAAAAGCCGTTTCGCGCAATTTGCGAAACGGCTCCGATAAACCGAGTAATCGGGAAACCCCGACAGACCCCATCAGTTGGCGGACTTAACCTGAACGGCGTCCTTACCGATGCGGCTGCGAAGATAGTTCAACTTGGCACGGCGTACCTTGCCACGGTTGACGACTTCGATCTTGGCGACCTTGGGGGTATGAAGAGGGAACACGCGTTCCACACCTTCTCCGTAGGAAATCTTGCGAACGGTATAGGCAGCGTTGATACCGGCTCCGTGCCGGGAAATCACGATACCCTGGAAAATCTGGATACGTTCCTTGCCGCCTTCGATCACGCGAGTGTGAACCTTAACGGTGTCGCCCACGTTAAACTGTGCCACGTCGGACTTGATTTGCTCTTGTTCGATCTTGTTGATAATGTTCATCTTGCGTTCTCCAAAGTTTGAGTTGATCCAATAGGAAATCTGTCGGGACGCAGAATATGCATCAACCATTCCGGAATTGCAACCCAAATTCGGCGAGCAGATCATTTTTTTCGTCATCAAGGTTCCAAGTACCACATAATAATCGATTTACCGGAAACATTCGCCAGATTTACAGGAAAATACCGAATGCCTATTCGCTCTTGAGCGAAAGCTCGTACACAATTTTTTTCTTTCCTGCTTCCCTTTTAGTGAAAAAACGTATTTACTTGCTTCGTACCAGAGGCGCATGCCCGCTGGGCTGGAGCCTTATAACCAAATATTCACCGATATGATTCAGCAAATCGACCACATCGGCATCGCAGTTAAGAGCCTTGATGCCACCATTCCGTACTATCGTGATGCCCTCGGCCTGGGAGAACCCCACATTGAAGAAGTCACAACCCAGAAAGTCCGCGTTGCCATGTTTGACGTAGCGGGCGTTCACATCGAACTGCTGGAACCCACCTCCCCCGAAAGCGCTATCGCCAAGGCCATTGAAAAGAAGGGTGAAGGTCTCCATCACATTGCATTCAAGACAAACGACGTCACCACCGACCTGCAAAAGGCGGCTGATGCCAGTATCCAACTCATCAATGCAACCCCCGTTCCCGGTGCACATAATACGCAGGTGGCTTTCCTGCATCCCAAGTCAACCTTCAGCGTGCTGACCGAACTCTGCCAGCACCCCGGCAACTGCTGCTGCGGAGAATAATCCGCCTCACAACCCCCAACTAGTAAAATCAACCAATGGCTATTGATCCCAAACTCCTTGCCGATCTGCAAGCCCGCCGCGAAAAAATCATTCTCAGCGGCGGCCAGGACAAGATCGACAAGAGACATGCTAATGGCGAAATGACGGCCCGCGACCGCATGGGCTACCTTTTTGAAGAAGGCACCTTTACGGAAATCGGCATGCATGCCCGCCACAACTGCCACAACTTCGGCATGGGCAAAAAGGAAATCCCCGGTGACGGCGTTGTTTCCGGTTTCGGCCTCGTCAACGGCCGTCCGGTGGCCTGCTCTGCCTCCGACTTCCTGGCTCAGGGCGGTTCCCTCGGGTACATGCACGCGATGAAGATTGTGGACGCGCAAAAGTATGCCCTCAAAGCCGGCATCCCGATGGTGACGGTCAATGACTCCGGAGGCGCCCGTCTTCAGGAAGGAGTTGCAGCCCTTTCCGGGTATGCCAACGTTTTCTACAACAACGTTCTTGCTTCCGGCGTCGTTCCCCAGGTTTCTCTGATCCTCGGACCATGCGCCGGCGGTGCGGCTTATTCCCCTGCTCTGACGGACTTCGTCATCATGCGCAATTCCGGAAATGCCGGTATGTACATCACCGGCCCCAAGGTCATTGAACAGGTCACGTATGAAAAATGCACGATGGACGATATCGGCTCCGCAGCCATCCACGCCTCCGTCTCCGGCAATGCCCACTTTGTCGCGGACAGCGATGCCCATGCCATCGACATCCTGAAGAGACTGCTCTCCTACCTGCCCTCCAACAATACGGAAGAACCGCCGCACAAGCTGGACACACCGCTCAACATGGCGGCTGATCCCGGCATGAACGAACTGATCCCCGAGGACAACAAGATTCCACTGGATGTGCTGCCTATCATTTCCCGTCTCGTTGACGACGGAGATTTCCTTGAAGTTCACAAGGATTTCGCCAAAAACGTCGTCGTGGGATTCGGCCGCATCTGTGGCGTCGTGGTCGGCATCATTGCCAACCAGCCCAACGTGAAAGCCGGATGCCTGGACATCGATTCGTCCGACAAGGCCGCCCGTTTCATCCGCTTCTGCAATGCTTTCAATACGCCGTTGGTCAACCTGGTGGACGTCCCCGGCTTCCTGCCCGGCAAGAATCAGGAACGCGGCGGCATCATCCGCCACGGAGCCAAAATGATCTTCGCCTACTCGCAGTCCACTGTGCCGAAGGTGACCCTCATCATGCGCAAGGCATACGGCGGCGCTTATATCGCCATGTGCTGCAAGGACCTCGGCGCTGACGTCGTCTTCGCCTGGCCGTCCGCTGAAATTGCTGTCATGGGAGCTGAAGGCGCCGTTCCCGTCCTGTACGGGCGCGAGCTCAAAGGCATTGAAGACCCTGCTGAAAAGGCCAAGCGTCAGGGAGAATTGCTCAACGAATACCGCGAAGCATTCTACAATCCCTATGCCGCTGCCGCCTTGGATCAAATCACGGAAGTCATCAATCCGGAAGAAACCCGTGCCAAAATCGCCTTTGCCCTGCGCACACTTCTCAACAAGAAAGAAGTGCGCCCGGCCAAGAAACACGGCAATATCCCCCTCTAATTCGCTGTCATGTTAAACGCCAATATCTTTCTTGCCTTGGTCCAGCGCCTTCAAATGGCTCTGGCAGAGCTGGAATATCAGATAGTGGGCATTATCGTCGTCATGTCCTGCCTGGGCTTCCTGGCTCTCGTTTTGGCTATTGTCTCCAAAGTGAACTCCAGTCAAAAGCCCCAGGAACAACCGGCACCGGCCGCAAGCGCCAAAACCGCCCCCGTTGCGGTTCAGCCTGCGGCACCTGCCGGAGACAGTCTGACGCCGGAAATGGTAGCGGTTATTTCCGCTGCGGTTGCAACTGCCCTTCAAGGCATGAGCCACCGTATCGTAGATATCAAGCAAACTTCCAATACTTATTCCCATACGGGACGTAACGAAATCTTTGCTTCACACCGCATTCGCCCCACCCGATAAACCAACCGTTTCTTCCCGTCCGGAAAGGCATCCCGCCAACCGGACGGGGAAAATACTCTAATTTTAATTACCAACCATTGCCGCGGCGCAAACCCAACCTCACCAACAATTATACGTGCCGCATCAACATCAACCTCACTCCAACACAATGAAAAAACTCCGTATTACCGTAGATGGTAAAGCATTTGACGTCAGCGTTGAAATTCTTGACGGCTCCTCCTGCTGCACCGCTCCTGTCTCCGCCCTCTCCTCTGCCGCTCCTGCCAAGGTTGCCGCTCCTGTTTCGGCCCCCGTTGCCGCTCCGGCACCTACTCCCGCCCCTGCAGCTGCTCCCGCCGCCGGAGCCGGCACCATCCCGAGTCCTCTGGCCGGACGTGTCGTCTCCCTCGACGTTGCCGTTGGAACAGCCGTCAAGGAAGGTGATCAGATCCTGACGCTGGAAGCTATGAAGATGAACACCAACATCTACGCCCCCTGCTCCGGAACACTGACTTCGTTCCAAGTCAGCGCCGGAGACACTGTTCAGGAAGGCCAGGCCCTTGCTATCATCGGCTAAGGACAACTGTTGTAACAACTGGCACGCGTAAAAAACGCTCGGAAAACCGGGGGCCAGTTCATCAAGTTATTCGACTTCACCTGTCATGATAGAATCAATCAACACTTTCCTCGAGGGGATGGGGATTTTCTCCCTGACCCTCCAGATGGTGGGCATGTGGGTCATCGCGGTAATCCTCCTCTATTTGGGGGTCGCAAAGCAGTACGAACCGTTATTGATGGTTCCAATCGCTTTCGGCGCGCTGATCGCCAACATTCCCGACAACGGGATGCTCATCACCAAGGTTAACAAGGAAATCGTGTCCGTCGAAGACGGCAAGATGACCCAGACAACCTACACCGATGTAGGCTTCCTCAGGCTTAATCTGGCTCCGTTGGATCAGCCTGTTTCCGAAAACAAACAAATCAGTTCTCAGGAAGAGGCAGCCAAGTACAAAGAAGCTATGACCACCCCCATGGTCGCCGCTCCCGTAGTCAAGGACGGACGGGAAGTTCCCGGTCAATACACCCTGACCGGTCAAAAAGGTCAGAACTACCTCGTTGCTTCCATCAGCGGCGGATTGTATGACTGGCTCGGCTTGGGGGTCAAAGCGGAAATCTTCCCGCCCATCATCTTCCTGGGCGTCGGAGCATTGACAGACTTCGGTCCCCTGCTGGCAGCGCCAAGAACACTCTTGCTCGGCGCCGCTGCCCAGGTAGGCGTGGCAGCCACCTTCTTTATGGCCTTGTTCATGGGCTTTTCCAAGCAGGAAGCGGCATCTATCGGCATCATCGGAGGAGCCGACGGTCCGACGTCCATCTTCCTGACCATGAAGCTTGCTCCGCACATCCTCGGTGCCGTGGCCGTGGCCGCCTATACATACATGTCCCTGGTGCCGCTGATCCAGCCACCGGTCATGAAGGCGCTCACTACAAAGGCCCAGCGCAAGATTCGCATGAAAAAGCTTCGAAACGTCAGCAAGTCGGAGAAGCTCTTCTTCGCCGTCATGGTGACCATTGTCACGATCCTGCTGATTCCGGACGCATCCCCGCTGATCGGCATGCTCATGCTCGGCAACTTTATGCGTGAATGCGGAGTGACGGAACGCCTGGTCAAGGCATCCCAGAATGAAATCATCAACATCATGACGATCTTCCTGGGCACCTCCGTCGGTCTGACCATGCAAGGAGAACGGTTCCTGCAGACGGAAACCATGCTCATCATCTGCCTCGGCATCGTCGCCTTCGTGGTTGCTACGGCCGGTGGCGTAATCGCCGCCCACATCATGAACCTGATCTGGCGCAAGAATCCGGTCAACCCTCTCATCGGCTCCGCCGGCGTTTCCGCCGTGCCGATGGCTGCCCGTGTCTCCCATAACGTCGGCCAGCAGGCGGATCCCTCCAATTACCTGCTGATGCACGCCATGGGCCCCAATGTCGCAGGCGTAATCGGAACCGCCGTCATCGCCGGTTACTACATCTCTACTCTCACCCGTTAACCTATTCCAGGTATCGGTGCTTTCTCAGCCTCGGCCCTGCCATGACCAACCCGTCCAACCGAACCGAACCAGCCCGTTCGACGCGCCGTTTCGGAATCTGGACAGTGCATGACTGGGCCGAGGCTTCTTCTACCAACGATTTGGCTCGCCACCTTCCACCGTGGCATATCGCCCGCTGCGAGTTCCAGCGTAACGGACGAGGACGTTTCAACCGGACTTGGTTCGGGTCTCCCGGCGGCCTGTGGGCCTCATTCAATCTTCCTTTGGAGCCCCAAGGCAGTATCCCTGTCCAATGGGGGCATCTTCCTCTTGTCGCCGGACTCGCCCTCTTGGATATTTTAGCCGGATACTCCATTCACGGAGCACGATTGCGCTGGCCCAACGACCTCCTGGTCGGTAAATCCAAATTAGCGGGTATCCTCGTCGAGAGGCCGGCTTCCGACATGGCTGTCGTCGGCATCGGCATCAACATATTCAATGATATCGCCGTGCTTAAGGGCAAAGTTCAGGATCCTCCCGCACGCCTTGCCGACCTCCTGGTCCCCTGCCCCGGCATCGACGACATCATGGAGTGCCTTGCCCATGCTCTCAAGGACGAATGGAACGTTTTTTCCACCACCGGACTATCAGGCCTGCTGCCCCGCCTCAATAAGGCATGGGGAGGCCGGACAGCCGTATCCGTCCTGACGGACGACGCCACGATCGAGGGTATTTTTGAAGGTATCACCGATGACGGATCCCCCGTTCTATTTCTTTCCGACGGCTCCCGAAAAACAATTCCGGCCATTTCCATTACACGCCTGACCGAAGTCTGAAAGACGCTAAAATCGTTTTTCTTTTTTTTTCGCTGGAACCCCACGTCTTTTATACTACAACCATTTTCACACACCAACATCATGACCTACAAAAAATTAACTCCTGAAGAAGCTGCTGCACTCATTGAACACGACGAAAACATCGGTTTGAGCGGATTTACCGCAGCCGGCGTTCCCAAGGCCACTACACGCGCCATCGCCGCCAAGGCAGAAGCTCTTCATGCCGAAGGGAAACCGTTCAAAGTAAACATCTTTTCCGGAGCTTCCACCAGCGGTTCCACCGACGGAGCCCTGGCCCGGGCCAATGCAATCGGACATAGAACACCCTACCAGTCCAGCCCCGACCTCCGCAAGCGTATCAACTCGGAAGACGTGCAGTACAACGACATGCATCTCTCCCACACCGCCATGTACATGCGTTACGGACACATCCCCGCCGTCAAAACCGCGATCATCGAAGTTGCAGACATCACGGAAGACGGTGAAGTCACCCTGACCACCGGCGTCGGCAACACGCCAACCTACTGCCTCCTGGCCGAGCGCATCATTGTGGAACGCAACGCCTACATGCCCAAGGAAATGATCGGCATGCACGACATCTACATGCCCGAAGAGCTGCCCAACCGCAAACCCATCCCCCTCACCAGTCCTTCCCATCGCATCGGTACAACCACTCTCAAGATTGATCCGGCCAAAGTCGTCGGTATCGTAGAAACGAATGAACCCAACGGTATCGCCCCCTTCAAACCCGGCGATCCCATCACCGATAAAATCGGAGAAAATGTTGCCGAATTCCTTTCCGCCGAATTCAAGGCTGGCCGCATTCCCTCCGGTTTCCTGCCCATTCAGTCCGGCGTCGGCAACATCGCCAATGCCGTCCTCGGCGCACTGGGACGCGATGAAAGCATCCCTCCTTTCCAGATGTATACGGAAGTCATTCAGGACTCCGTCATCAAGCTCATGGACGAAGGCCGCTGTTCTCTGGCAGCCGGTTGTTCCCTGACAGTCTCCGACGACCAGCTTGACCACATGCTCAAGAACCTCGACTTCTATAAGCAGCACGTCATCCTTCGCCCGCAGGAAATCTCCAACAATCCCGAAATTGTCCGCCGTCTCGGCCTGATCTGCATCAATACCGCCATCGAAGTCGACATTTTCGGCAACGTCAATTCCACCCACTTCTACGGCCGCCAGATGATGAATGGCATCGGAGGATCCGGAGATTTCGCCCGCAACGGATTCCTGACAATCTTCACCTGCCCGTCCGTCGCCAAAGGGGGAGCCATCTCCTCCATTGTCCCGATGGTCTCCCACCACGACCATACCGAACATGATGTCGACATCATCGTGACGGAACTCGGCGTAGCCGACCTCCGTGGCAAATGCCCCCGCGAACGTGCGGAAGAAATCATCGAAAAATGCGTCCATCCGGATTACAAGCAACTCCTGCGCGATTACATCGCCCTCACGCCCGGGTTCCACACTCCCTGTAACGTTGCCAAGGCTCTGGAAATGCACAGCAAGTTCCTCGAAACAGGTGACATGCGCAACGCCAGCTTCAAGGACTAATCCCGTACGGTAAAAACCGTCCCTCCGGAAGCCGTTTTCCTATCACAAGGAAGACGGCTTCCGCTTTTTTACCGCCCGAACGGTTCGGACAGCCGGCATGCATCTGTGGAACGCCAGTTATCCTGATACATACCGGCCTGGCACCGGGTTTCTTGACGGATGGCTGGCTCCAGGCTACAATCCGCCACCCCATGAGTAAACTAGCCTCCTATTTTCTCGCCACCCGACCCAAAACGCTCACGGCAGCCGTCATCCCCGTCTGGGCCGGCTGCATGGTCGTCTGGCGCATGACTGGAAGCTGGGATGTCCGGCTGGCTCTCTTCACGGTGCTCAGTACGCTCTGCCTCCAGATTGCCTGCAACCTGTTCAATGATGCCATTGATCACGACAAACAGGCCGATACCTCCCGCCGGACGGGACCAAAGCGCATGACGGCTTCCGGCAGCCTGACTCGGAACCAGGTTCTTGGAGGAGCCATCGCATTCCTTCTCATGGCCTGTCTGTTTGCCTTCCCTCTCATTGACTTGCGCGGGTGGCCCATCCTCGCTATCGGCATTCCTTCTCTCTTCTTCACCTACGGATACACGGGAGGTCCCTATCCTCTGGCCTACAACGGACTGGGGGAGATCTTCGTCATTCTCTTTTTCGGTTTCGTGGCCGTCATGGGAACCATCCTCGTCCAGATCGGCACCGGACTCATGGTGCCAGGAACGACAGAACTACTGACACTCAAGGTGTATCACGCCGGTTTTGTAATCGGCATCCAGTGCGGACTCCTGGCTGCCGTCATGATTTCCATCAACAATCTGCGTGACCGCAAGGAAGACGCAACCACTGGCAAGAAGACGCTGGCAGTACGTCTCGGTTCCGCCAGAGCCCGTGGAATGACGATTTCCTTCATCGTTGCCGCCTACATCACACTGCCGACTTCATTCCGTGCCTTGGGACTTTCCATCGGCGACCTTTGGTGGAAGTGGATTCCCGCCTTTCTCCTGGCCGGTTTATTAATTCTGAAAATAAGAAGAACACCGGAGAATGCCAAGCTCAACAAAGTTCTTGCCCTATCCTCGGCGCACCTTATCGTCTACCTCCTGACTTATACGCTAAGCTGACGACAAAGGAAGCAAGCCGATCCGGAGAATCTCCCTCTCCCCACAAAACCGGTTTTTTACGGAATCTCTGAAAGAATGCGCTCTTCGACGGCGTATCCTTGGTGTATTCCAATCATTTTTGTCCATGCTACGTTTGTTCTCCCTCTGCCTGTTATCCACCGTCCTTTTTTCATGTACTCAAAGCCATACAGGCGAAATCCCCGTTGGCAAAATCATGACCATTCAGGAAGGTACGGTTGTCAAGGTCAAGGAAATCATGCTGGATGTGGAAAACGAAGGTACCGGCGCTTTTGCCGGTATGGCAGCCAGCACGGCTGAAGCAATCTCCCCCGGCTTTCTCGCCCAGGGTACTACGAAAATAGCATCGGCCACAGGTTCCCTGATGGATAGTAATGTCGAAGTTGAGCGTTACGTCAAAGTCCGCATCCTCATGGACAACACCAACGAACTGGTGGAAATCATCCAGAAAGCACGACCGGGACTTCAATTCAGGGTTGGTCAGAAAGCCATCATCACCAAGGGCAGTACTCCGGGCAATGTCTGGCCCGATTAACCCCGTTCTTTTTTTATCTCGGACGCCTTTCATCACCATTCCCATTGTCCAGGTTCTTCCCGGGAAAAAGGCTATCCCTCTTCATCAGAGAAACAGCCTTCTTCTTAGTGGGAAGCGATAGGCCAACCCGCCGGCATCAATCCTTCTTGCCTGTCCGGGAGGCCTTCTGTTTTTGACGCATTTTGCGAAGTCCGTTCATGGCATCTTCAACGGATTCCAGAGAATAAAAACTCTTGGTCCTGACCCCGCGGCAAGTTCGGACCAAGGCTTTCCTTTCAACCAGAACTCCGCGAACGGTCAATCGGTACAAGACACTCCTTGTTACCCCGAGATACTGAGAAGCCTCCTTGGTCGTCAACCAGCCGCCGGGTATCTTTTTACAAATCGGAGGCCGGCGTTCAAAAAGCTTCAGGAAGCTCGGCTTGTCCCAATAGCAGGTTAAAGTACCCCTTTCGGACGGTATTACGACAAACGGGATTCCTTTGCGGCGCAGGAGTTGGCGAGTCCCCGACATGCTGCAGCGCAGCAGCAGGGCAGCATCGTGCGTCGTAATTCCTCCGCCTTGGATTTTCTTGTTCGACTTGCCGACAGAAGGTTTACCTCCGATCTGGGAATCAAGAATACTCTTCGGATAGGAAAGCCCGGGATGATCGATTAATGTAATAATACGGTTGTTTACAAATATGTGGATAGACATTATCTTTTTTCTTTCTTGTTCATTATTATCAATTTCATACTACTATTTGGTATGATTCTTGTTTACTTGTTATTTGCCTTTTTTAGGAGTTTATTATGTATTCTGATTTTTAGGTATTTGCGAATTTCTGTATATCGTTCGCAATGACTCAAATATGCACGAATTCGTGATCCCCGCAAGTTTTTTATTTGGATAATCTGTGTTTCACATTCTATTTTTTGGCCTAGAAGGGTAATACATGCCGCATGCAAGCAGACGAGAAAGAGTTCATCAAGCACTGGATCAAAACGACCCCGGGCATGTCTCGTAAATTACTGAGTAGCATATGTCAAGTGAGCAAGAGAACATTGGACAACTGGCTCACCGGAACCACCCCCATCCCTCCCGCCCGACTCGCCTTTTTGAAAACTGTCATACAGTTCCACGAGATCCAAAAAAAAAATACTTTTTCCTCTTGCCCACCTCTCTACACACTGGAAATCACGTTCTCCCAACACGATTATTACGCCATTATCAACAGAGCGGCTCGTCACCAGAGCACACCCAGTTCATGGATCCGCGAACAAATACGCATTATATTGAGAGTGAAAGACTAACACTTCAACACATCTTGTCCCGCGAGAAATATTCCAGGTGAACACGCCTCAGCGGCCCTCATGTCCATCCGTCACCCCTTCCGGCTCCATTTCTTCGCCAGGAAAGCACAGACCATCAGCTGCATCTGATGGAATACCATCAAAGGCAACACCAGCACGCCGATCTGCGAACCGGCAAAAATGACATTCATCATGGGAATACCCGTTGCCAGGCTTTTCTTGGAACCGCAAAAAATGATGGCAATGCGGTCTTCCCGGTTGAACCGCAATCGCCGGGCCAGCCAGGCCGTCAGCAGAAGAGTCAGGGTCAACACCGTTGCACAGGAAACGACAACTCCGCCCAGGGACATGAGCGGAACACTCTTCCACACGCCCTGCACCATCGCATGGCTGAAAGCGGAATAGACAACGAGCCAGATTGTACTCTGATCCGTCCACGAAGTCACATTGCGGTGCTCCCTCACCCAGGTACCAATCCACCTCTGGACGATTTGCCCGGCTACGAACGGAGCCAGAATAATCAGGCAAATATTCGCGAATGTATCCGCATTCAACCCTCCCGCCTGGCCGGAGACCGTCACAAACATCCCTACAAGCAACGGCGTAAGGAACACACCAAGAAGGCTTGATACCGACGCGGCACACACGGCGGCGGCCACATTCCCTCCCGCTATCGAGGTAAAGGCAATACTCGACTGCACCGTGGAAGGCAGCATGCACACGTAAAGCATCCCCATCACCAGCTCGGGCGTCATCCACAAGGAGAACAACGGACTCAGCATCAAACCCAGCGCGGGAATCATCACGAAAGTACTGAAGGCCACCAGTCCCTGCAGGCGCCAATGCATCAACCCGTCCCGGACAGCTCGCCGCGACAGTTTGGCTCCGTACAGGAAGAACAGCAGCATCACCGCCGCGTCACTCACGTGTTCCATAGCCACTGCCCATTCCCCCCGGCACGGAAGGACGACGGAAAGCAGCACACTCAGTAGAAGGCCCGTCGTAAAACGGTCCAGGGAAGTCAGCAAACGTTTCAACAAATTCATGGGCAACGGCGGCTAAATCACAGGAATTGACGGTCAGAAAGTTTTGGAACGGCAATTGTTCCCGTTCGACATCCGGCGGATTCACAGGGGCTGCGCCGCCGGGCCGGATAGTAACCGCCACGCTCCCCTTTGTCGACACGTTTACAGGCTAAAATAGGTCTTCTCTTCTTCCCGGCAGCCTGTTGCCCCGCATGAATGGGAGCACGTGTTCCACAGTATGCCTATAAGAGTGAATCATCCGGAGGGGAATCCATTTCATACTTGTTGCCATAATAACAATTATTGACTCATTCTAAGCGCACTGCAAACATTAATAATTTTGCGGCAACATCAAAAAATAGAAAGAAAAGTATGTCTCCTCATACAACCAATAATATGTCGGACGCCGGAACTCCGGGCAATTTCTCCAACGAAGAAATCACCCTCTCCGCCACCCCGGATTTCATTCAGTTCGACTCGGACGGCGGCGGCAAGCGCATCCAGGTCTCAACCAACGCCAGATACTTCAAAATCAATATGGAATCCGTGGAAACCTATCCATGGGCTACTCCCGACACTACTGACGGAGAAGGTCCCGGGGGAAGTATCTACGTCCTCTGCGGGCTGAACGAAGGGGATGACCGGTACGGTACCTGGACAATCCAGGCCTACAATAATCCATCCGATTTCGATACGGAGAAGTCCGTCAAGAAAACAATAAGCATTCTGCAAGACGGCTCCCCAAGCAGCGACTCAAGCACGTCCCGGAGCGAGGAATGGGAATTCGGCAGTGACTCGTCTTCCAGCAATGACGGCCTGCCGGAAGAAGACGTAGACAGCAGCTCATCCCATGAAGAGCCCACATCGTCTATCGAGAAACCGGGCTTTACATCATCTTCCGCGGTTTCATCTTCCTGCTATTTATCCGACTCATCCTCCTCGGAAGAATCCTCCAGCAGCTCATCCAGCGTTCCGGAGTCTTCGTCTGAGTCTTCGTCTGAGTCTTCGTCTGAGTCTTCGTCTGAGTCTTCGGAATCTTCCGGCAGCAGTTCCTCCGAAGAAAGTTCCTTCTCTTCCGATGTTCCGTCGGACGGAGAACCGGACTGCCGTTCCGAGCAATGCCAGTTCCCGTGTGATGAAGAATGCACGGAAGGCAACGCCGACGTCGCTCAGGCTATCCCCATCAGCGACCCGGAAGAATTCGGCATGTGCGGAAGCACCCTCGTCATTGGCAATCCGGTCACCGGCGACGCTCCGCAATCACGTGCCCGTTCTGCCGGAATGAGAGCTGCCGGCAGAAACGTCAATGTCTACTGCGACGCCCCCATGGAAGCCAAGGCATCCTTCGACAACGATGGCAATATCACTCTCATGAACCCTTCCGGCACCATCATTCCCTTCCCCAGCCAGAAGGGAGGTGACGGCTCTTCAGGAGCTTCCGGAGGCACTTCCAGCACCAATTTCTCCCTCGTCCAATACATCGGTCCAAACGGCACCCCCATTCCCGCCGGAGAAGCAAAGACGGCCAATGTCGTCTCCAAGGACGGCTCGTCGAGGCAATTCGACCGGACGACCGGAAACATCATCTCCATGCGAACCGCCAAAGGCGCCGTCATCACCGCCGAACAGTACCGCAGCAAAAACGCCATCACCCGAGACAATGCAGGAAACATTTCCAGCATCTGGAATGACAAAAGCGGCATGCTCACCCTGAGCCAGACAAACAACAAGCTCACCGTCAACAAGTATGCCCCAAACCAAATTTCCTCGGACGCTTCCGGCGCCAAAGTTCCCTCCGGCTCTCCCATCCGCGAATACTCCTACGAAACCTTCATCGAGGGCAACGCCTCCGTCATGAAGATCGTCAACAAGGTAGCCGGACAACAGGAACGCGAAATCGAACGCCGCATTGAGGGGAACACCACCACCATCATTGTCGGCAAGGGTACCGAACGCATCGTCACTACCTACGAACGCAAGTTCCCGGCCCCCAGGACGATGGAGGAAATCAAGACGGTCACCAAGGGCCTCTCCGCCATGCCGTACTCCAAAGTCATGACACGCAAATACTATTCGGAGCTCGGCTGGCAAACCCTCAGTAGGACGGAAGGCTACGGCACGGGCGATGAAAGGACAACCACATGGATCTACAACGACAAGTGCCTCGTCCAGCAGGAGAAGCGCCCCGACGGCAGTTCCACCCAATACTCCTACGATGACAAGGGACGCGTCACTACGGAAATCTCCCCATGGGGAGGCACCGCATGCAGTAAAATCATCCGTACGACCTACGCCGACCAGCGCTTCAACGACCGCCGTCCCGCCTCCATCCGGACAATCATCCGCGATCCCTACAACTACGAACGGGAAATCAAAGCCATAACCTACACCTACGAAGACTCCGACCAGGTCAACCGGGTCACCACCAGCGTTGCCTCCGCCGGAGAAGACGCCCCTCGCGTCAGCATCGTCGAAACCTGGGGAGAAAACGCCCCCTGTTCCTATGCCAGCGGACGCGTGAAGATGGAACAGGCCACCGACGGCACCCAGACGTTCTACACCTATGAAGCTTCTCCGGACGCGGCCTATGCATGGAAAGTAACGGAGGAAACGCGCGTCAACAATGCCGCCGTCCCCGGCCGCAGCGAACGCACCGTCAAATGGATCTCCGCTGCCGCCACGGTCGCACGCAAGGAGGAATACGTCCACACGGGCGAAGGATGGAGTCTCGTCTCCACCGAAGACTACGAGTACGATGCCGAGCAGCGCCTGACGAAGACCACCCGCGGCAATGGCCGCGTCAGCACGACGGAATGGATGTGCTGCGGCCCCCGCCGACAGGTGGATGAAGACGGCGTCGTCACCGAGTTCGAGTACGACTCCGCACGCAAGCTGGTCGCCATCACCCGCTCCGCAACGGAAACCATGCCGGAAACGATCACGAGCTTCATCCGGGACGGACTCGGCAGAGCCATCACGACACGTATTGATGCCGGGCCGATGACCACCACCACATCCCGTACCTACGATATCCTCGGACGCCTGACGACGGAAACGGACGAACTGGGCCGCACCACCCGCTACTCCTATAGCAAGGATGACCTGACAATCACCAAAACGCTGCCTTCGGGAGCCACGGAAATCACGGTCAAAAACTCCGACGGAACTCTCCGTGAAGAGCGCGGTACCGGCCGCCGGGCCATTTCCTATTCGTATTATCCAAGCTCGGACGGAATAATCCAGGAAGTGTATGCCATGACGCCTTCAAGAGAATGCTTGAAGCGGACCGTGGTCAATACCTTCGGCGACACCACCAGGGAAGAATTGCCCACGACACAGGTCAACGTAACGCTGGACTCCGTCTACTCCTACAACGCCGCCGGGCAAATCGTCCAAACTCGGGTCGGCAGCATGGCCCCCACCCTGTACGAATACGATGACATGGGGACTCTGGCAAAGAAAACACTGGCTCTCGGCGACCAGCCGACAGTCCGGAATTCCGCCATCACGGAAACCTCTCGGCAGTACAAACTCATCGACGGTGAGGTTTACCGGGAAATGACGCAAGTCAGCTGGGATGCGGACGGAAACTCGTTGACGGAGGTTCAACGCGAGCTAATATCGCAAATGAGTCCAACTTTGGACAGCAAAGTAATCATGATCGATGCTCGTGGAAATTCTTCGGAAACATGGACGGAATTCTCCGCCCCGCGGAAGCGTACCCGCTTCTCCCGGATCCCGGCTTCCGACAACACCGCCTGTGAAATCATCAAGGATGGATTCGTCGTCGAAAGCACCGACTTCGCCGGAATCACAACCTCACAGAACAGGCAATACACCGCCAACGGCATTACCCACGTCGCATGCGATGGCAGGCACAATCTGACTGTCACCGATTACGACCTCGCCAAACGCGTCGTCAAAGTCGCGGATAGCGGCGGTTCCTCCACCACAACCGAGTATTCACGGCTCTTCGACCTGCCCGTCAAAATCACCGACACCCTCGGCAAAACCATCTGCTACGCCTACGACAATCGCGGTCGCAAAATCGCGGAGTTCGGCACCGGCATTCAACCCGCTCGCTTCGACTACGACGATGCGGACAGGCTCACGTCCCTGACGACCTTCCGCGCCGCCGACGGCGATATCGTCACCAACCCCGCCGCCCGCTCCGACGGCGACACCACCACATGGACCTACCACAACGCCTCCGGCCTCGTCACCCGCAAGACCTACGCAGACGGCACCCATGAGGACTTCACCTACGACGCCCACAACCGCGCCGTCACGAAGACCGATGCCCGCGGTATTGTCACCACATGGGCCTACGCTCCGATGACCGGGCTCCTCACCGGAGTCTCCTTCAGCGATGCCACCCCGCCGCAGGGCTTCACCTGGAACCACCTCGGGCAAATGGTATCCGCCACCGACGCCTCCGGTACCCGCAGCTTCAGCTACAACACCTATGGCGCACTTGCCGCGAACAGCTTGAAGGATTTCCAGAACGTCGTTCACTCCGTCACGGAAACCTACGACTCCATCGGACGCAGCGCAGGATACACCTGCACCACGGGCAACACCGCCATCCAGCAGGTGTCATGGGCTTACGGCACGGATGCCCGCCTCTCCCAAACGGTCCTGATGCACAACGGACAGGAAAAAGCCTTCACCTACGGTTACCTCGACGGCACCCATCTGCTCCGGACGCAAACCATGCCCAACGGTCTGACCATGGAAAGGGACTTCGAAACGACCCGGGATCTGATCTCGGAAATCACCGTCAAACGAGGCAACGGCGCCGTTCTCACGTCGAAGGCACACACCTACGACGCCCTCGGCCGCCCCGGCACCCGGACCTTCACCCGCCATTCCACGACGCATACCGACTACATCGGGCACAACAGCCGCGATGAACTCGCCATCGCGGAATTCAACAGCAAACTGTTCCAATACTCCTACGACAACATTGGCAACAGGAAGCAGGCGCAGGAACCCGCCGGGACGACCGCCTACACGGCCAACCAACTCAACCAGTACTCGGCCATCACCGTCCCCGGCTCCGCCTTCCTACCCTTGCACGACAACTCGGGCAACCAGACGAAGATCAAGACGGGTACGGGCATCTGGACAGTCGCCTACAACGCGGAAAACCGCCCCGTGCTCTTCACCAGCGAGAACGGCAGCGTCACCGTCGCGTGCGAATACGACTACCAGGGCCGCCGCATCTGGAAGAAGGTCACCCGCAACGGCACCGTGACCCTCCATCACCAGTACCTCTACCGGGACTTCCTCCAGATCGCCGCCCTCGACCTGCTCAACAACCGCGAGGTTGTCCGCACGATCGCCTGGGATCCCCTCGAAGACGTAGCCACGCGCCCCCTGGCTCTCGTGCAAGGCGGCCAACTCTACACCTACGGCCTCGAACTCCCGAAGAACATCACCGAAGTGTACGACGAGTCGGGCAACCTGGTCACCAGCTACGACTACACCCCATTCGGCGCCGTCACCTCAACCGGTTCCCTCAACCAGCCCATCCAGTGGAGCAGCGAAATCTACGATGAAGAACTCGCCCTGGTCTACTACAACTACCGCCACTACAACCCGGCTGATGGAAGATGGATCGCAAGAGATAAATTGCAGGAAGTTTCTTCATACAATTTATATCGAATCCTGGACAACAGGTGTGTAGATCAATTTGATAGACTGGGGTTGGAGAATGGTGAAATACCGTTATCCACTCCAAGGACATCAAAAGACTGTAAGTCAGAAACGTATATATTCATTGGAGGTGCGTGGGATAGTTCAACTGGCGCAATGAAACAATGTTACAATAAAAACCGCGACCAAACACAAACCAACTCCTATTACCCATGGACCGTCAATGCCAAAGAAATGGCGAAGACGATTCAGGATTACCAAAAGAAATGCCCAAAGACGAAAATAATACTAGTTGGGCACAGTTATGGAGGAGATACAGCTATGGATATTGCTGAAGCCCTTGAAGGAACTGGGCAAAAAGTTACATTAGTAACATTAGATCCAGTCAGTTCATTCGATTCACATAACCTATCTTCAGGAAGACCCGAAAGTGTTGATTATTGGATTAACGCCTATGTAGGCAAAGGAGTATTTGATATGGCCGGAGTCGTACCTATTGCTGGTCAACTTGTTGCTGGCGTAGGGACCTTGATAACCGGAGGAGGACGAAACAATACAGTGGCTTCACTTGGAGGAAAATGGGGACATGAATCAGGAGCAGATGTAAATATCAAGTTCCCTTTTTACGGTAAAATTGATCACGGCTACGCTTCGTCTCTATTTTCGGAAATTGCTCCTCGACACACTAAATCAGCCCAACAATACCTCCAAGACTATATAAGACAATAATATGAAAATATTACTAGCAACATCTATCATAACATGTACACTCTTAACAGGATGTTGGTCGGTAAGAACACAAAAAGAGTTATTAATAACTGACGATTTGAATCAACCTGTTGAAAATGCGGAAATTTATATAATATGGCATGGTGCACCAATATTATTTGGCGAGACAGATGGAGAAAAGAGAGATAAAAAAGAAGTTCTATCATACTCATTCCGATCAAATAAAGATGGAATCATCCATACCGATTTCAAATTGGTTTGGCCAAGAGACTATAATTTCTTCATCACAAAAAAAGGGTATTACCCAACAGTTTTGCCTGTCAAGACAAAGCAAAAAAACATAACACTACTCAACAAGAAAAGAATAAATTGCAAAATAATTGACCAAAATCGTCGCATAACAACATTCTTCAACTCTTATATATCATTATCAGGAATAACTTATGAAGGATTCAGGCTAAAACACTTTTATGATTTCGCGAACAGAATGGACAAAATAGACCCATTAAATTTATCTCAAAATCTTAGCAAACAAAGAAATAAATACATTAAACTAGATAAATACAATTGCTATAATATCTACAAATCACAATCCGAAAGTGATGGCGTATTCATACAAAACGACCCTCAAAATGCTTATTTCATAAAAAACAAGCAATAATCATCCTACACATCTCTAACTAATTCGTCATTGTTTAATCCAAGGGCTACCTCTTCAAACCGAGGTAGCTCTTTTTGTGTTCCCATCAAATGACGCAAGTCAGTTGGGATGCGGACGGAAACTCGTTGACGGAGGTTCAACGCGAGCTAATATCGCAAATGAGTCCAACTTTGGACAGCAAAGTAATCATGATCGATGCTCGTGGAAATTCTTCGGAAACATGGACGGAATTCTCCGCCCCGCGGAAGCGTACCCGCTTCTCCCGGATCCCGGCTTCCGACAACACCGCCTGTGAAATCATCAAGGATGGATTCGTCGTCGAAAGCACCGACTTCGCCGGAATCACAACCTCACAGAACAGGCAATACACCGCCAACGGCATTACCCACGTCGCATGCGATGGCAGGCACAATCTGACTGTCACCGATTACGACCTCGCCAAACGCGTCGTCAAAGTCGCGGATAGCGGCGGTTCCTCCACCACAACCGAGTATTCACGGCTCTTCGACCTGCCCGTCAAAATCACCGACACCCTCGGCAAAACCATCTGCTACGCCTACGACAATCGCGGTCACAAAATCGCGGAGTTCGGCACCGGCATTCAACCCGCTCGCTTCGACTACGACGATGCAGACAGGCTCACGTCCCTGACGACTTTCCGCGCCGCCGACGGCGATATCGTCACCAACCCCACCGCCCGCTCCGACGGCGACACCACCACATGGACCTACCACAACGCCTCCGGCCTTGTCACTCGCAAGACCTACGCTGACGGCTCCCATGAGGACTTCACCTACGACGCCCACAACCGCGCCATCACGAAGACCGATGCCCGCGGCATTGTCACCACATGGGCCTACGCTCCGATGACCGGGCTCCTCACCGGAGTCTCCTTCAGCGATGCCACCCCGCCGCAGGGCTTCACCTGGAACCACCTCGGGCAAATGGTATCCGCCACCGACGCCTCCGGGACGCATAGCTTCAGCGACAACGTTATTTTAATTCCAATAAACTATTTATATTAAATGAAAATATAAATTAAAATTTTCAACACAGCAAAAAAACATGACAAACACTAATTTACAAATATGGTTGCTTGGGGATAATTTTATCCCAAAACAATTAAGCAAAGATATAATAAAACAACTTGGAATTACATATTGCTCAAGAAAAAGCGACACAGATCACATTATGAATAATTATAATAATTTCGGATATGCGACAATTGACACAGGATTCAAACCAATCACTTTAGTAAAATCTTGTGATATCATAAAAAAATTAAATTCTCATTACGAATATCTAAAAAAAATGAATGTTTCGACAATACGCATTATATTAAATATTGATGAAATTAATCAGTCATCACTTACATTTGACCCTGAAGATATTGAACACATTGATAATATAAACGCAGAATTAATAACAACAGCACTAATTAGAGAAAAAAGCGAAAACGAATTTTCGTACCAAGATCTGCACACATCCGCAATCATGACTCTCTATGGAGAGAATTTCTTTCCTTCTGAAATCGATCATGTACTATCAAAAATATTTCACAAAGGAAAATCACATAATCCAAATGACATAAACATTAGAACACACAAACCATATGATTTTGGCTTTATAAGCTTTAAATTTTCCAAGGAGACATTCCCCTGGAATAAACTAATTGATTATATTGATTTGATCTGCGATAATCATGAACAAATACAATCTGCCGGAGTAGATGAAATATTCATCTATATCGACACTTTTGACTCTCCTCCGCATTACATTAAATGGGATCCTGAAGTAATCCATAAATTAGCATTAATGAAAATAGGGATCGGGTTGAGTTGTTATGGATATAAAAACACACCCCAGAAAACCATTTAACCTTGATGCCTCATAGCCTTCATAGCAATCGAAACACAATCCCTTGCTTATCGTTTTCCGGGATTGCCCCCCCTTAGGAGACATTCACCGCAACCGTCCCTCTTCACCAAATGCAACAACGTCAGATACGACCTGACCATCATCAAGCACTCAAAAAAGAAAACATAAGAAAATCAACAATAATAAGGTTTCATTAAAGGATATCTTTCATCACAATAATACAAAAAGACAGAGCGGAAAAGTAAAACATTGAATGACAAGCAAGATCTCGAATGACAAATCAAGGGACAAAAACATTGTTAAAATTCCATTTTCAAGAGCAATTGTAAAAAACCGAATAATTATATACTAAAATATGTTAATACCAATATTAATATCCATCATTCAATTATGTATTTTAGAAAGCACCGAAACAAAAGAAAAATCAATCAATATAATTATATCTGAAAAATCAAAATTCACTCACCCTGAATTTATAAAAACCAAAAAAACTCCTGATTACATGCCTTCCTTTATGTCATATAAAGGAAATGAAAAAGAAGCAAAAGAAAATCATTATAAAAAAAAACAGATATTCAACGGAATCATTCTCATAATAGGGATTAAAAGAAACGGAGAATACGAAATACTAGAAAGAAAAGAGCCATTTAAAATCGATAATATATTAGCAGATTTACTCTTCCACCCAAATAGTTCAAAATACTATCCACAAGGCAGCCCCGAAGATTTTAAATACAATCTCACTGGATGTGATAAAATAGAAATCATATTTGCCCCATGGCAAACAAAAACAAAAAATGTATATTCACGCACAATAAAAACAATACCAAAAAATGATATTTTTGTGTTTGTAGATGATATAGATAAAGAAAAAAAAGCAGACAAACAATTAATAGAATTTATTAATAAAAAAATAAACACAAAAGGCTCATCGTTAAAACCATAGATATCATCGATATATAATTAGAATATCATCTTGCTTTGATCCACTGACTACTTCTATCATCTCCTTATCTCTTTTTATACTAAAATTAATCGGCAATTATGGAAACTAAAAAAACAACTAAACATCAAATACTTCCTTTAAAAGATCCATACAAATTACGATTCATCCGGAAATATGGAAATAAAATTGATTCATGTGATGAAGAAAACAAAACACTTCTGATCAATATTATTGAATGTGGATGTTCTACATCTAAGGAATTCCATGATTTATTCTATGCTCTCAATCATGGTTGGGATATTAATCGACAGGATGTTTATGGAAACACAGCTCTGGATCATGCAATAGACATGGGAAATCTGGACATCCTATACATTCTCTTGAAATACAATCCTTCGTATTTTTCTCTCCAAAAAGCAACAAAAACAATATTGCAAAATTATAGCAGAGATAATATTGAATATTGTAAAGCTATGATTCATCTAATTCATATCCTTGATGGCATATCAAAACAACAAAATCCAGACCTCATGAAATACGCTATTGAAGGATCGGCCTACCCAATGATCATACCCTTATTGAAAGCAGGGTATTCATTACCGGAAAATATGGAAAATCATGTTCCCATGTATTTATACGGCCATCATGAATTCGAGCGTTTCTTTCAATTCTATGCAAATGTTAATAAATGGGCGGATGAATTCGATTTTGCCGAAAACAGTCCTCTCTATGTAAAAGATGGAATATTAAAATCGCGACCCCAATATGCGCAATTATTAGTACCACATTTTTCTCGTAAATATAAAATACGAATCAAAAGAAATAACTATACATTGTCATACATGCATGCCATGGCAACAAATTCATTAGTCCGTATAAATCAATAAAATGCTGTTACAAAATGTAATATTGATTATATGAAATAACCCTATGTGAAAATTTTATCTTAACAAAACTTTAGAATAAACGATCAGAAAAGTAGCAATTAATATGAAATATGTATGGATCTATATCCTGATCATAATCAACATTATCTTGTTCTATGTATCTTACAATAGATTTAAAATAAGATCAAATTTTGAATACATGTTAGGATCTACAGAATTAATCGATGCAAAATTGTATGAGCAAGGTAATTTTTCAATCATCTTATCAAAAGGTAAAAATTACCAGCAAGAGAACACTGAATATTATAGAATTATTATTCATACAAAAGCAAACCCTGTTATCCCATTATCCGTATCGTTAGATTCAGACTACAATCCAATGCATTTTCTTATACCTCGAAAAGAGGAAACACGTGAAATGCTCGTAGACAAGAATGGCGACGGCATCATTGATGGCATATTAAACAATAATTCTCATTCATTTAAAAAATAATGATAAAAATACGCATTAACCCAAGAACAATAATCATAGGCTTATCAATCCTATTATGCACTCAAATCATATTTATCAGCTATAATATCTATTGTGTCGAAAAAAAATTGTCCAATAACGGATCCATCAAATTCACAGTGAAAAAGATCAAACACGATGACATCTTCTCCATTGATTGTTATACGAAAAAAATCCAATCTTTTCCATCACACTAAAAGACAGGAACTTGCTTGACATTACACTCAACGGTCACTACTACACCAGAAGCGACCTGGAGATACCTGGACACCAAAAATAATCTAACACCCTTTCCTATTGATTGTCTCTATTTTATAAACTATTTTCCATATTCCAATAGATTCAATAATGACAAGTTATAAAAAAATAATGTAAAAATGAAGACAAGAGAAAAAACAGTTTTTTATTTTTGGATCTTGAGCTTATTTTTATATTTCCCATTTTTTATTGCGATAAATAACATAGGATCTGACAAATCGATTCCCATATTATATACATTTTATATTATCACAAATTTTTCATTATTCCTATATTCTTTTTCCAAACGGCATTATTTCTACCGCAAGACAACAATAAAATTTAAATACATTTACTGGATTTCCTGTATTCTAAATTCAATAATTTTTATTTATTTTATCACTGCTATTCTATTGGTTCTATCGGGCATTAGCTAGAATCCGAATTGAATCAATAATCCGCAATGATGTCCTTTTCAAATCAACAAGATACGATAGTCATATCTACCCCTGAAATGAGATAGCATTATAATGCAAGATGAAAAATCATTCATTATGAAATTAAAATATATAACAGGTATATCCCATTAAATAAAATAACCTCATTTCATACACATATAATATGCAATATATTGACTCCAAATAACCCAATATATTTTTTAAGATTCATTCCGATCAATACTGAGTATTGTTTCATATCGAACCGGCAGGCAATTACAATTCAACATGTTGAAAGTTTTACTTTTCCTCACAATCTTCCTCTCCACAGAACAATCTTTGGAGATAAATAAGAATCTCAGCTCTTATGAGATCAGAAGGGCCGTCTCCGAAATCCGGATGGACGCGACAACTACACACGATGTATTCGAACAAATCAGGGTGTATGCTGAAACAGGTGACCCTGTTTCTCAATATAAAATGTGGCTTTTCAATGATGAAGGAACATTAATCCCTAAAAATCAACAAATGGCTCTTGCCTGGCTTACGCTTTCCGCAGAACAGGGGTACCCTCCCGCTATGTATCGTTTAGGAAGATATTGTCATGACAAGGGAAAAAACCAGGAAGCCTTTTTGTGGTTTCTGAAAGCAGCGCTTCTGGGAAACACGGATGCACAAGTGTGCACCGCGATTTGTTATCGCAGTAACACAGGAACATTTACAAATGACAAAATTGCCCAGCAATGGATGATAAAAGCCGCACACCAGGGTAATGCTCAGGCGCAGTATGATGTGGCAGTCGGTTATCAATCTGGAAAAGGGGGAAGTGAACTCAATATCGACAAGGCAATTTACTGGTATTCCAAGTCTGCAGATCAAAATTATCCTGACGCATGCACAACTTTAGGAGAATGTTATCTGAAGGGAATCGGAGTCGAAAAAAATCCACAAAAAGCACGCGAATTGTATCTCAAGGCTGCCGAACAAAACGACTCTCTCGCCATGTGCAATCTAGGAATTCTCTACTATCAAGGAATCTTCGAAAAAGTAAACCCGCAAGAAGCCGCCAAATGGTTTGAACAAGCCGCAAAACTTGGACACCCCGATGCCCAATTTGCCTTCGCCGCTCTACTGGAATCCGGAGAAGACGGTATCGAACAAGACCAGCCCCGAGCTTTCGAATTGTTTCAGAAAGCTGCAGATCAGGGCCATATCCAGGCTCAATTCCACCTGGCTACCTGCTATGCTTCGGGAAGCGGTACTTCGCAAGACAACGAAATGGCTTTTCGTTGGTATAAGAAGGCCGCAGATCAAGGATTCAGTGAAGCAGAATATATGACGGGAGTCTTCTACCTCGCAGGAAAGGGTGTAGAAAACAACCCTCAACTCGCCTTGGAGTACCTCACCAAAGCAGCTGCCCAGGACATGAAAAAGCACAGGAAACACTCGATAAAATCCGTGAAGAAGAAGCAGCGAACTCTGATCAACCATCTGCAACCCAAGATTCACCGGAACAACAAACTATGCACAAAGAAGATTAACTTCACCCCTCTTCGTCCACGCACAATATCCGTGCCATTCCCCGAATCAATGAATCGGACGCAACCGAGCCCTTGCAACAGGGGAATCGGGTTGCGTCCGGAAAGTATTGAGGCTAGCTCGCTCGCAGAAAGCCAGAAGAACAAGAGCTCCCCCTAGCCGTGTCAGCCGATGAAGCGTACAGCGTGTTTTTTGCTGAGACGGAGGATATCGCCTTCCTTCAGCTCAAGAGTGGCATTCGGGTCGGTGACCTTTTCATCGTTCACTTGAATGGCTCCGGGTATGAAGTGTTCTTTGCGGAGGACACCGTTGGACTTCTGCACGTTGAAGGACGTCTGGAAGACGTAAGCTACGAGCCCGATGGCATTCAATCCGGCAGGAAGAGCGGCGAGTGAAAGTTCCGGCAGTTCAGCAGCGGCAAGATCTCGCTTGGAAAAGCGTGTTTCCCAGTCGTTGCGTGCGGCATCCGCTGCCTCTGGGGAGTGGTAACGGGCAACGATCTTCCAGGCGAGAAGCTTCTTGGCTTCCATAGGGTGCAAGGAAGCATCGCGGTGCTCGCCAAGGAGGACGGTATAATAGCGATCCATCAGTTCATCGCTGACGCTCATCATCTTGCCGAACATGGTTTCAGCGGCTTCGTCAACGCCAACGTAATTGCCATAGGATTTGGACATTTTGCGAACGCCGTCAAGGCCTTCCAGCAAGGGAAGAGTCATGGCGATCTGGGGCAGCAAGCCTTCTTCCTTCTGCAGGTCGCGGCCGACGAGAATATTGAACAACTGGTCGGTGCCACCCAACTCGACATCGGCCTGGATCATGACGGAGTCCCAACCCTGCATCAGGGGATACTGCAATTCATGCAACCGTACTTCCTTGCCGCTATCCACGCGGGCGCGAAAGTCTTCCCGGGCCAGCATTTGCTGCATGGTTGCACGGGAATTCAGCTTGAGAACATCATCGTAGCTCATCTTGCGGAACCAGTCGCCGTTGTACACGATTTCGGTCTTGGCGCGATCGAGAATCTTAAAAGCCTGCTGGGTATAGGTTTCCGCATTGGCGAGAACCTGTTCGCGACTCAGGGGGGGGCGGGTTACGGATCGTCCTGTAGGATCGCCGATCATCGCCGTAAAGTCGCCGATCAACAGGATGGCCTGGTGGCCCAGTTGCTGGAACTGGCGGAGCTTTTCAATTGCCACCGTATGGCCGAGGTGGATGTCCGGAGCCGTCGGATCAACGCCCAGTTTTACTCTCAGAGGGCGCCCCAGAGAGAGGCGTTCCTTCAATTCTTCCCTTCCGATCACCTTGGCGGTGCCGGCCATCAGGAAATCCAATTGTTCATCAATGGTCATCGTTGGGAGTTAGACTGCCCGCGACGACTCCGGAGTTCAAGCCAGATTAACGCGAATATGCGCCATATCCCGCTCATTTCTCTTCGACAGCCCATTTCCGGTTGATCCAGCGGTTCATCCAAATAAGGAAAGTCCCCACCGCTATCAGAAGAAATCCCCCGCCTCCCCATAGAAGCCAGTTCGCCCGGAACCGGGCAGGAGCATTCCCGCCTTGGGCGGCAGCATCCCACCACTGCCATGCGGCAACGGGGTTCCACGTCACTCCGCTGAAGGGAATAAGGGAAAGGGTACCCATACGAGCCATGGCAGGAGCATAGCCCCCCATGGCTGCCGTACGAATCCAATACACACCGGATTCCTTGTCGCCGTGTTTCCAATCAAAAAGCCCCAATTCATATTGCCCCAGCGGAGAACGGAAACGATCCGCTGCGGCAAACAGAATTTCGCGAGCTTTTTTGACATCATCGTCACTAGCATTCTCGTCGTCCGCCAGCATGCGGGAGGCTTCGACAGCCGATAAAGGTTCCCCATAAGAAGCAGCCT
Source organism: Akkermansia sp. N21116 (assembly GCF_029854705.2). NCBI lineage: Bacteria > Pseudomonadati > Verrucomicrobiota > Verrucomicrobiia > Verrucomicrobiales > Akkermansiaceae > Akkermansia > Akkermansia sp. N21116. Next base: position 1,543,648 of record NZ_CP139035.1, on the reverse strand, counting down.
GGATATAGTAGGCTCGCGCCTGGGGGATATCTTTTTCTCCCCCCTCGCCAGCCCTCATCATCCCGGCCAATTCGCGCAGGGCATAAGGGTTTTTGAGATTGGCAGCCTTGGAAAACCAATGACGCGCCTGGGCGAGATCGCGTTCCACGCCAATCGCGTTTTTGTAAGCGAGGGCGGTTTCCATCATGGCATCACCCTGCCCCTGCTCCGCCGCCTTGAGAAACCACCTGAAAGCTTCCCCTTCATTCCGCTCCGTCCCCAGGCCCTCACGATACATCCTGGCCAGCAAAACGGCCGCCATTTTGAACCCGAGTTTTGCCGACTTCTCCATCCACTGCAGGGCCAGTTTTTTATCTTCCGGCGTCCCCTCACCCTTGAAATGCATAATTCCGACCCAGAAAGCCGCCTCTCCGTCACCTCCGGCAGCACGAGCTTCCATATTCTTCCGGGATTCGGCATACCACTTGGCAGACAAAGCCTCATCCTTGTTTCCACCCAGCCCATTCCGGTACATAAAGGCCAGCTGGTACTGGGAATCCGCCTGGCCGGCCTGGGCAGCCTTTTCAAACCAGGCGCGGGCCTGTTCCAAATTTCTAGGATATGAAGGAGTCCCCCGGTACATCAACTTTCCCAATTCGACCATGGCTTCCGCATCGCCCTGATCCGCATGGCTCTGCAATGCCTGGACGTATTGTTCACAATACCGGCGGGAATCTGCTAGTTGGCCGGCAGCTTCCGCCTTCTTCCAGGCCTCCCGAAGCACGGCAGGAGAAGAGGATACCGGATCAAGCGTCGACAACGCCTCCAGGCCGGCAGCTTCATCTGCAAAAACAGGAAGGGCTGCCATAGACAGCCCTCCCACTCCGGCTATTACAAACCAAAGGTTCAGCAACTTCATACCGGATTGTAGAATATTGTGGATCGGAAATCAACGGTCTCCACCACGACTGCCACGGAAGCCACCATCACGGTTGCCACGGAATCCGCCTTCACGGCGTTCCCCGAAACCTCCTTCGCGACGGCCTCCAAAGCCTCCTTCGCGGTTGCCACGGAATCCGCCTTCACGGCGTTCCCCGAAACCTCCTTCGCGACGGCCTCCAAAGCCTCCTTCGCGGTTGCCACGGAACCCGCCTTCACGGCGTTCTCCGAAACCTCCTTCGCGACGGCCTCCAAAACCACCTTCGCGGTTGCCACGGAACCCGCCTTCACGGCGTTCTCCGAAACCTCCTTCGCGACGGCCTCCAAAACCACCTTCGCGGTTACCACGGAACCCGCCTTCACGGCGTTCTCCGAAACCTCCTTCGCGACGGCCTCCAAAGCCTCCCTCGCGGTTGCCACGGAACCCGCCTTCACGGCGTTCTCCGAAACCTCCTTCGCGACGGCCTCCAAAGCCTCCCTCGCGGTTGCCACGGAACCCGCCTTCACGGCGTTCTCCGAAACCTCCTTCGCGACGACCTCCAAAGCCACCTTCGCGGTTGCCACGGAACCCGCCTTCACGGCGTTCCCCGAAACCTCCTTCGCGACGGCCTCCAAAGCCTCCTTCGCGGTTGCCACGGAATCCGCCTTCACGGCGTTCTCCAAAGCCTCCTTCACGACGGCCTCCAAAGCTACTTTCGCGGCGAGCAAAAGGCCTGTCCGAACGTCCTTCAAAAGAATTATTTCTAGGTTTCCGTTCCGGAATTTCCTGATCGGAGAATCTCGTCTTCATTTCCGGAGACAATTCATACGTATCCTCGTCCAGATCAACTCCTTCAAAGTCTGCCGGATTAAATTCGTAGTTTTCGTCGCCATCATTGGTTTCCGAAGCACGGAACGTAAAGGGAGCCCCAGCACCCTGTTTGCGGGATGTTCCCTTATAAGCGGCCAATTCCTTTGCACCCAAATATTTGCGAGGACGCTTGGGATTGACTGAGGCAAGAGCCACTTCTGCCGGATCCATGAATTTCCAACTTCCCGGTTCCAAATCTCCTCCCCAGAGGGAACCGATACGCACGCGTACCAGTTTCCTGACACGCAATCCCAGGCAGGCGAACATCTGGCGGATCTGTCTCTTCAATCCCTGTTCCAGGACAATATATGCCCGGCGTGCAGATGCACGGCAGACATACTTGGCCTTGGCCTGGCCTTCCGCAATGCGAACGCCCTTCAGCAACTGCATCAGCACACTGTTGTCAAAGTTCTGATCCAAAGTCACCCAGTATTCCTTTTCCACTCCTTCGGAGGGATGGCTCAATTGCTGGACGAGTTCTCCATCATTAGTCATGATAAGCAAGCCTTCCGAATCGGCGTCAAGGCGTCCCACATAGTTCAAGTGGCGCAACTTGGGAGGCAGGAGATCATAAACCGTACCTTCCGCCCCCTGAGCCTCGCGGCTGCATACAAAACCACGCGGCTTGTTGAGCAGGACAACGGAATGTTCTTTGGGAACCATGTGGTGTCCGTCCAGTTTTACAAAATCTTCGGAGGAAACCCTTATGCCGGGCGTTTCAACAACCTGGCCATTCACTTCCACTCTACCTTCTACGATCAGCTGATCCGCTGCACGGCGGGAATCAACTCCGCATGATGCCAGAAACTTATTCAATCTGATTTTACCGGCATTGTCATCAGAGGCACCTACGGCCTCATTCATATCTTCATTCATATTATTTTATTATTGTCTATTTGGGAACCGCTTCACAGCGGCATCGCGCCACCGCCCTGTCACTAAGGAAAGAACGACGGCAATCTGTATGGTTCCTCCCGGACAATACCTCGCGGCGTCATCCGGGAGAAAAAAAGCCCCTCGGACAAACCAAGGGGCCTTTCCTTAAAGGAAATCTGTTAAAATCCCGCTCCTGCCAGGCAGGGACAGAGATGAGAAGACGGATCAGTCTTCGTGTTTGGTCTTGGGGAGACCGATGGGGCTCTGCCCCTTCTTCCACTGACCGCGTTCCTTCATCAGTTTAACGCGTTCAAATCTTTTGAGAACGGAGCGCTTGCCGCCCACAGTGCCGGTAGCTTTGAGACTGGAATGCTTGGACATAATCTTATGTGTGTAAAAAAGGTTCGCCTATCCGCTCATGCGGGGTGAGGGCGGAGCTTTATACACACCCGCCCTCACTTTGGCAATACCTATTTTAAAAAATTATAGAATCCAGTCCATAACGACCTTGCCGGAATTGCCGGAAGCCATTGCTTCGAAGCCTTTGGCAAAGTCCGTATACGGGATACGGTGAGTGATAATCGGGCTGATATCCATGCCGCCGCGAACCATCTTGCTCATCTTGTGCCAGGTTTCAAACATTTCACGGCCATAAATCCCTTTCAGCATCAATCCCTTGAAGATTATTTTATCCCAACTGACGGCAACCTGGTCGGGCATAATGCCAAGCAGAGACACCTTGGCGCCGTTACAAGCATTATCCAGAATATCGTTCAATCCGGAGGGATTGCCGCTCATTTCCAACCCGACATCGAAACCTTCTTCCATATCCAGCTCATTGCGCCAGACATCGGTTACTTTTTCGCGAGTTACATTGATAGCGCGCGTCGCCCCCAGGCGGAGAGCAATCTCCAAGCGGTAGTCATTGACGTCGGTGACGACAATGTTCTTGGCACCGGCATGCTTGCAAACTGCAGCAGCCAAGCTACCGATCAGGCCTGCCCCTGTAATCAGAACGTCTTCCCCGACGAGATCCCATGACAGGGCCGTATGAACGGCATTGCCAAGAGGATCGAAAATCGAAGCAATTTCCATCGGGATTTCCGCGGGAATACGATACACGTTTTCCTGAGGAATGCTGAGATATTCGGCAAAACAACCGGGACGGTTCACGCCTACCCCTTGGGTGTTGGGGCACAAATGGCGGCGTCCGGCCTTGCAATTGCGGCATGTTCCGCAAACGATATGGCCTTCGCCGGAAACGATTTCCCCGGGCTTGTAACTCTTCACGGCACTGCCTACTTTTTCGATGATTCCGCAGAATTCATGTCCGACCTGCATCCCAACCGGAATCGTCCTTTGAGCCCAGGAATCCCACTTCCAAATGTGGAGATCGGTACCGCAAATGGCGGTCTTGTAAATGCGAATCAAAACATCGTTCGGTCCAACTTCGGGCATGGGAATGTCAATCAATTCCAAGCCCGGTGCAGCTTGAGTTTTCACCAGTGCTTTCATGGTGATATTCATGCTCGCAGCAGGATGCAAAGGCAAGCCAAAAGCTCGCACGCCGGACAATTTCCGTACCAGAATATTCCCAATGAAAACGGCCTCTGAAGGCAAACATTACGTCAAATGATCATTTTCGGCTTCCATAAATGGATTTGAGGTGATATTGCCAGAAGACATTCCATAAGCTTTTCCGATAAACACCACACAAATATGGCAACTTCATTTCTCCCGAAACTGTTCGAACATCCCTACGAAATCGATCCGAAATACGCCAAAAGCGTTGCATACTTTTCCATGGAATTCGCAATCGACAACGCCTTCAAGATCTACTCAGGCGGTCTCGGCTATCTCTCCGGCTCCCATATGAGGAGTGCGCACGACCTGAGACAGAACCTCGTCGGCGTCGGCATCCTTTGGAGTTACGGCTACTATAATCAGATCCGTGCGGAAGACGGTTCCATGGCCACTCAGTACGTCCATAAAAACTACTCCTTCCTGGAAGATCACAACATCAAGTTCCTCATTCGCGTCTGCGGGGCGCCCGTCTGGGTCAAAGCCTATTTCCTGCGCCCGGAAACCTTCGGTTCCGCTCCGATGTTCTTCCTCTCCACGGATCTGGAAGAAAACGACGAAGAAAGCCGTAACATTTCCCGCCGCCTGTATGATGCCAACGGTTTCACCCGCATTGCGCAATATGTCCTGCTCGGCAAGGGTGGAGCCCGCCTCTTTGAAGAACTCGGCGTCGAACCCGAAATCTACCACCTTAACGAAGCTCACGGCCTGGCTGCCGCCTTCCACTTACTCGCCAAAACCAAGAGTGTGGAAGAAGTCCGCAAGCATCTTGTTTTCACCACTCATACTCCGGAAGAAGCCGGCAATGAAAAGATGGACATCAACACGATGAATACCTTTTCCTTCTTTGATGGCCTTTCTCTGGACGAAGTACGTTCTGCCATTCAGCTGGACGGCAACGACAACACCTTCAACTACACACTCTCGGCCTTGCGGCTCAGCCACAAAGCCAACGGAGTCTCCAAGCTACACGGCGATGTCTCCATCGACATGTGGAAGGGTTACGACAACATCTGTCCGATCACCTCAATCACTAATGCTCAGAACCAGAAATACTGGCAGGACCACGAACTTGCCGAAGCCTTCCACTCACGGGACAAGGAAGCCTTCCGGCGCCGTAAACGCGCTCTGAAAAAAGACCTCTTCCGCATCGTTGGCGAACAAACTGGTCGTGTCTTCGATCCGAACTGCCTCACCATCGTCTGGGCTCGCCGTTTCGCCGCCTATAAACGTCCCGAACTTATCACGGGCAATCCCACCTGTTTTGAGCGCATGCTGCAACGCACGAACCGCCCGGTTCAATTCATCTGGGCCGGCAAACCCTACCCCACCGATCATAAAGCTATTGAAATTTTCAACAACCTCAACAAGCTTTCCGCCAAATATCCCCGTTCCGCCGTCCTCGTCGGATACGAAATGGGATTGAGCCGCGTGCTGAAAAATGGCTCCGATATGTGGCTTAACAACCCCGTTGTCACTCGTGAAGCCTCTGGAACCTCCGGCATGTCCGCCGCCATGAACGGCAGCGTCTCTATCTCCACCTTCGACGGTTGGATCTGCGAGTTTGCCAAAGACGGAGAAAACAGCTTCGTCATCCCCACCGCAGCCCCCAACCTCTCCCCGGAAGCCCGCGACCGTTCCGACCGCGACAACTTCTACAACATCCTCGAAGACAAAGTCCTTCCTACCTATTACGAAAACAACGACGCATGGATGGACATCGTCTTCAATGCCATGAACGATATCTATCCCTATTTCGACGCAGATCGCATGGCCGACGAATACTACGTCAAACTCTACAATTAACCCCACCCAGGAGCCATCTTCCAGAAATCGGGGTTCATCCACCCTTTCCGGATTGATGTAGGACATCCCTCCAGATCAAACCGCTGCTTCCCACCACAGGAGCAGCGGTTTAAGTTTACCCGGAATCATGCGGCCTGCCGAGCACATACAGAATATCCATCTATTAACAACCTTCTCTCAGCTCATTAGGACAACAAAGAATAAAACTATCCATACTCATTAGATAACACGCATTATTCATCTGTCTCCGCTTTGACGGCAATTTCTTCAGAACCACCTCCCCAAATCACTTTAAGCGTAAAATCCCGATTAGACTTAACTGTTATTTCTGGTTTTTGGAGTCCATTGGGGCGCAAAGCACAATAAAGGTCCAAAAGGCCATCTTTGCCAAAAGGATATTGTTTAACGCCAAAAGAATCCGTAAGACGTATGTCCCAAATCAGAGTATTGTGAGGAACATCCGCCCGGAGACCGAAAACATATTCAAAAAGGACGGCAATGGGAACCAGACCAGTCCAGCCTACCATCCCGGGACGGCACCGTCCCTTGGTAATTTCAGGATCATAATTTTCAAAAAATGTTCCCGTTTCTTGAAAGACCTGTGTAACGTTATTCAAATGGTTCAAGCCTATATCAAAAGCTATTTTGTCTTCCCCTATTCTGGAAAGGCCTCGCAAAACCATGTAATTTGTAGGAGCCCAAACGGCACCACACCAGTATCCTCCCCCATTTTTAACATACGCGGGATCATCGGCCGAAAGAGTCGGCACCCGATGAGGTCGCTTGAATTTGGTTGGATTTTCCAAATGAGAAACAAAAGATTTTATACGGTCTGCGGGAATGACATCAGCTAAAAGCGCCCAATAGGCACCTATGGTTTGCACGCCGGAAATACTGCCATCACGAAAACGGTCTGCGTAACATTTTTTATCCGAATTCCACATTTTTTCGTTCACGAATCTACTAAGAAAATCAACTTCCTTCTGTATGTCTTTCACATCCGCTTCGCGCCCAAGTTCCCGTGCCATGGACACAAGAATTTTACCGGACAATATTTGTTGCATGTTGGCGTCTATCCACGACATATGACCATGGCTGAATTCTCGATGGTAATTGCCGCGTAATCTCGGTTGATTATCCATTCCGCATCCCCAACCGCTAAGATAGTAAGATCCGTCCTGCCAAGTTCGGTTAAGGTTCATCCACTGGTAATAGGCAAGTAACGGAGGAAATACCTTCTCCAAACGCTTCCTGTCATTAAAATTGAGATAATATTCCCACTCGGCCCACGGCATAATATTGGGGCCTGTACTGGAAGGATCATATTTTTCAAAACAGTTTTTCCCGCTGGTACCATATATTTCCCGGCAGATAAAACCGTCAGGTAACTGTTTGCAGTAGAAATTGTCCAAGGTCCCCTGAAAATGAAAAGCATGAGCACCATACTTTCCGAACATTGTCATAAAACTGCAGTCCCACATGAAAATATTACCGTTGAATACCGGATCAATATATGGGGAAATAAAACCGTTCTGAGGAGTCGCCGCCTTAATATTGCTAAATCCCATTTCCCATGCTTTCCAGTAACTCGAAATAACATCCGGTCGGGCATCCCATTCAGGACGAGGTAATTTTTCTTTAATTTTCGCAAATTGGGGAGGATGCATCAGATTTTGATGTTCCTTGAGAAATCCGTTTTCTTGAACGTATTTATTCGGAACATAGAAAGAAGTGTAGGGTTCCTGGTCTGAGGCAACTCCTTTTGAAAGAGAAATAATCGAAAGAAACAATATACAATTCAATACCCTGGAAATCATACTACATGGTTTCCAGAAACATTCAATATGTCAATATCATTCTAAAAATATTTTTTAAATATCAAGACTTATCATCCTAAAAGCATATAACCATAAATACAAAAAACATTATAAATAATAATCTTATATAAAACTTATCGTTTCATTTTTTATTTGAATTTATATTCTGTTCCGGATCTGATTTTCCTCAAAACAATCTTCTGACGAATCCTTCTCCATACGAAACCATGCGGGAATCCGACATGGCACATGCAAGCCACCCGACGACAAAATCAGGTCAGGCTTGGAAGAAAAAACAAACCTGAAAAATGAAATCATTCCGCTGCTATGTCGAAGAGGGCAAACAAACAATTGACTAGAACATCTTCCTAAACTCTCCTAGTCCCTACCCCGCCTCAACAACAAGCAAATGCCAGAGCTCTTTATTATTTGGGGCTATCTCTCTAATCCGAGATAGCCCCTTGAAAAATTATACGTTATAGCAAGACTCTGCCTATTTCTTCCTCCTTCCGGGAGTTACGTTACGCATACCTCCTCCCTGTTGCTTTTGCTGTTCGGCAAGAATACGTTGCTGCTCCATCATGCGTTGCAAAAAACCGGCTTTCTTTTTCTTTGTCTTGGTCAGTTCCGGCTGGGGCAAACGACGGATCAACAAGGTTTGTCCCATATTAATCAAGTTCTGAGCCGTCCAGTACAAAGCCAAAGCCGATGCAAAGTTGTAGCAGAAGAAAAAGAAAATCAGAGGCATAAACGCCATAATCCGGCGTTGCATCTTATCCCCGGCCTGCGGCGTCATCTTCATCTGGATTACCATCGTTACCGCCATAATCAGAGGAAGAATGTTAACCGGAAGAGTCGGAAACGAGCTAAAGGGAAGCGGGATTTCATACACCGTATCCGGCAATGACAAATCCTTAACCCACCAGAAAAAAGGCTGACCGCGCAACTCCGCCGAGTACTGCAGAACACGGTAGAAGGCAAAGAAGATCGGGATTTGAATCAGCATTGGCAGACACCCGCTGGCAGGATTGATGCCGTATTCCTGATACATCTTCATCATCTCCACATTGACCTTTTGCGGATCATTCGGGTACTTTTCCTTCAATTCCTGCATCTTGGGCTGGACGAGCGACATACGCTTCATCGCCATGTAGGACTTCTTGTAAAGAGGCCAGATGACAATGCGCACCACAATCGTCATGCAGATAATGGCAATACCCCAGTTACCGACAAGGCCGAAGAAAAAGTTGAGCAACCAGTTCATCGGAGCACTCAGGATAGTTAGCCATCCGTATGCCATGACTTCATCCAGTTTATAGGGCAACTCGTTGAGAACCTGGTTCTTCTTCGGGCCCGCATAGATCTCATACGAAAGCACCTTCTCGGCCTTGGGCTGAAGATCCACCACCGGAGCCCCCATCGCCAAAATGACCCCGGGTACTTCATGGTCTCCTTCATGTTTCAGATGGAACAACTGACGCTGGGCGTAAATCATCGAACCGCGGGAATCCTCCGCCGGTATCAGTATACTGGCATAATACTGACTCATCACCCCACCATAGGTCAGGTTAACCAGATTAGCCACCTCGCGCGGCTTGGCAGATGATATAAAGCCCCCTGTAAAATACGATGGCGTTTCCTGAACGAATTTACCATCCGTCATATAGAAAAAGTGAGTGAACGCCTCGGCCATTTCACTCTTGGCAATTGGGTATCCCGCACCGGCAAAAACGCCCATATCCGGAAGACGCACGGCATGATCCATGGGATTAAAAAGCGTTATCTTCAGTTTCAGCATATATTTGCTGCCTGCCAAAAGAGCGCCGTTCTCGTCCTTTAACGGATCAAACGTATATTCCTTCTTCACGGCAAGTCCATTGGCAAGCCGTGCAACAAGGGTCAGTTTCTCATCGTTGCTCTCAGAATCAACCTTCGAATAAACGGACGTATCGTAACTGGGATCCGCCGCGGGAGTAATCCCGAACACGAGTGTACCGATCCCGTACGTGCCATTCTCATTGATCTTCACGTCGACATCCGGTACATGGCGACTATCGACCAGATCTCCCTCCATCTCCACATTGCGGATTGAACCGCCAATATTGGCAATCGAATACGTCGCTACCGGCTTTCTATCCTTTCCTTCTCCGGCATAAGAGACCATCGGCCAGGTTTCCAGCTTGCTTTCGTCAACAGGCGGAACAACCGCCATATCCCCCGGAAGAGCAGGAGAGTTTGACGCCGCATCGGCAGAAGCCGTTTTCGTTGCGGGTTGAGATACAGACTGAGGTGCTACGGGAGGCTTGGGCTGAGTACTTGAGTAGTAGTAGTCAGCACCCAGCAATACCGCGCAAAGGGCTATAATAATCCATGATTTGCGATCCATAGTAGTTGATTGGGAAAATGTAGATAAAAAGTAATGTGTTGAAATGGGTCTTATTTGGAAGCGTCACCATCCCCAGGAAAATGAGAACTGCCGGACGAACAACGCGGAGGCACGGGATCGAACCCGGAGCCACCCCAGGGATTGCAGCGCAAAATCCTCCAGATACCTAACGTTGTTCCCTTCCATATTCCATGTATTTCTACGGCTTCAATAAAATATTGCGAACAAGTCGGGGAAAAACGGCATCCACTCATCGGTCCGCCAAGAAAATGCAAAGGCCGGCTGACAAAGCGTTGGTAAAACCGCACGCACGCAATAACCAGCTTCTTCATACGGGCGCCTCCTCCTGTTCAGCAGAGTCTCCCTTCATCCTTTCCAGCTCCCGTAACAGTCGGGAAAGAGTCTTAAGCCAGTCTTTTTCCAAAGCTGAGAAAGGAGCCGTAGCTGCACGCCACCTCAAGACACAGACGACATGCAAACCGCATGCAAGGGAATCCCCGTGCATGCGAATAAGCTCCCGAATACGTCTCTTCAACGTATTACGGAGAACGGCACCACCGACCTTCTTGGTACAAATAATGCCAAATGCGGAAGGCTCATCCGCGTGATCCAAAGGACATGCGCTCAAAACAAGAAGCCGACCTGCAGTAGATGCACCCTGACTACGCACACGGGCAAATTGGAACGCCCGATTCATGCTTTGTTGACGAGTCAAACGCATCTCCCCGCGGGGCGGCCCGTGAAAAGAAATCGTAATATGGCCAGCCTCTCCGGCCACAGCCGATTAACGACCGTGCTGGATCGTGTGGCGCTTGTACTGAATTTCAGCACCCTTCGGAAGAAGGCGCTTACGGCCCTTAGCACGACGACGACGCAAAATTTCGCGTCCATTCTTGGTAGCCATACGGGCACGGAAACCAAACTGGTTCTTGCGGCAACGCTTGGAAGGTTGATAGGTCCTCTTGCTCATAATAAAAAGGTAACTGTTTGGTGAATGAAATGTCCCGCGCCTCTTTCGGACTGCACGCAGGGAAGTGTGTGGGGAAGTAGAATAATATTTATCGCAGCTTTGTCAACACGTCTGATGCGTTTTTTTCATTTTTCCGGTTCAGCAACGTAATATATGCTTCGTATTCCACGTTTCCGACAATAATCTCCGTTCCACTAGAACCTCTCCAAAAGATAGAGATATTCATTCACAACCAATGATCGATTACGTAAGTTACGGCTTCCGCGGAATGTCAGATACGGGATTTCATACGTTTCCAATCTGCCCTGAGATTGCAAGAATGCCGCAAACTCATCCTGGGAAACAAACCCCTCGGAATTGTAAGAAATCAGAATATGGGATGCCTTGCAGGCAGATACCAGAGAAAAAAGATTCTCCTTAGCTTTTCCCGACGAATTATAGGCCGAACGAGTCCAATCCCCGGGAATGCCAGAGACATCGCTAATCTTCTCCGGCCGTCTGTAATCCGCAATCAAGTTCAACATAAAATAGTTGGAGCCATAGGGGTGCTGGTTGTAGGGAGGATCAAGATACACCAGATCCACCGGATCCAACCTATGCACCAGAGTATTGGCATCCTCGCGGTAAACCGTCGCCGGACACGAAAAACGCGACCAGACGGGCATGGACAAATAAATCGGACTCGTAATCCGAGACAAGGCATCTCCCTTCCTGCCGCCAAAACTCCCAATCCCTGCCGCATCCTTGTAAAATCCCTTGAAAACTCCGGACGTATTGGCATGAATCGAAGCCTCCGACAACAAAGGTCCCAGTAAAAACGGCCTCATCCATTCCGGACGCCGGCCAATGGCACGACAGGCGGCATCCAGATACAGCGCATTGCGACGCGTATAAAAAACACGTTCCCCAGGCTGGATATTCTCATCGTCGGCCGGAGCGTACAACTCGGAAATAAACCCTCCCTCCCGGTCTGAGGCAACCTCGGGCAAAAGCTCGGTCAAAGCCTCTTCGAGAGCCCGGATATTCACCTCGCGGGCATTAGTCAGGTAACATTTCCCGAGAATGCGGGCATATTCCTCAAGATCATTGGAAATCAAGCGTGTCGCATGAGCCTTGAAATACCGGGAAACAATTCCGCTCCCGGCAAAGAGATCGGCAATATCCAAAGCATGCTTGCCCAGGCGTTGCTTAACCCGGCGCAACGGCGTATCAATAAATCCGAGCAACGCCCGCTTATTGCCGATACAAGTAATCAGCTGGTTGGCCAAATAGTCCGGATTCTCTCCTGAATCACCTGCCGGCATAGATCTATTCCAATCTCGTAAGCACTTTGCAACAGGCAGCTCCTTTCCGTTACCCCGCCTAACGGGAAAACCGGAAAGGAGCTATCCTAAAAAGGCATCAGCCGTCCAGAAGACCGAACTTCAATTCAGCCTCGGAAACAACCTGACCATTAACCAGACACTGCCCGATCGCCTGACCGATATTACCTCGCATCTTAACCATTTCAGCCTCGATAATCAGGGAGTCGCCAGGGAATACGGGACGGCGGAACTTCACCTTGTCGGCACTCATGAAATAACCGATCTTGCCGACATTACCCGGCATGCGCAGCATCAAAATCGATGCCAGCTGCGCCATCGCTTCCACCTGAAGCACTCCAGGCATCACGGGATGCCCCGGAAAATGTCCTTGGAAAAACGGTTCGTTGATCGTCACATTCTTCATGCCGCGGCACTTCGTTTCGCCTTCAAAACCGATAATGCGGTCAATCATCAGGAACGGATAGCGATGGGGAAGCAGCTTCATCACTTCCTTCGTCTCAAGTACGGCATCTCCATAGGGAATATCCGTACTCTGAGGCTTCATCTGCTGCATCCTCGTATATTCTTTCTTCAATCGGGAGGCCAGTTCCGTATTCGGACCATGCCCCGGCTTGACAGCAATCACATGACCGAGAATCCTCTTACCGGCCAAAGTCAAATCTCCGATCAGATCCATGGCCTTGTGCCGGGCAAACTCATTGTTAAAACGCATCGGCTCCTTGCTGAGGAGTTCCTCTCCGCGGATAACGACGGCATTCTCCAGACTCCCACCCTTGATCAGTCCCTTTTCCAAAAGAGGCTTAATATCTTCGTAAAACGTAAAGGTACGGGCGGGAGCCAGTTCCTTTTCGTATGTCTCCGGCGTAATAACCGAATCGAAATACTGAGTAATGCGGCCTTCCGGTCCAACACACGTCACGGAAAGCCTGTAAGTTTTGGAAGGAAGAATCGTCAGGATAGAACCGCTCTTCGTTTCCACCGTCACCGGTTCACGGACTTCCCATACACGGACGGGAGCATCCTGTTCCACGATTCCGGCACTCTTGATCAGCTCCACATAAGGTTTGGAAGAACCGTCCGCAATGGGAGGTTCATTGGCATTCATCTCAATCACCACATTATCAATCCCCATCCCAGTCAAAGCAGAAAGAATATGCTCTACCGTATGGACTTTGACCGACCCCTCGGCCAGAGACGTTGCTCGTTCAACAGTCTGCACCTTCTCCACATCAGCCGAAATAAAAGGCTGATCGGGCAGATCAACCCGGCGGAATTTAATGCCGTAATCAATCGGTGCAGGTTTCAATGTCAAGGTGACGGCCTGCCCGGTATGGAGAGATGTTCCTTCAAGCGTTGCCGGGCTGGCGACTGTTCTCTGATTTCCAAAAGCCATAGGTGAATTCTAGAAGAATTCATCTTCCTTGGAAAGCACAAATCCATGAGTTTCTCTCCCAATTTCAGGAAACTCCCATTCCTTCTTCCACAAGGACAGGATTAATGCCAAACGCCGATAAAAGCATCCGGAAACAATCCGTACATCTCTTGCGTATCGTCGTATCAGTCTCCATGTCGGCAACGACTTTTTGGTAGAGCTGGTTTCTGGCTTCTCTAGCAATAGCAGCCCGTTCCTCTGGCAATAAATTATCAACCTCGCGGCCCTCTGCATCCGTAATCCGTCCAGGCAATACCAGCAACCCGGCAACCTTCAGCTTAGGTACCGACACCTGAAGTTCCGATGTCATCGGATAATACTCCCAAATCCGTATCGAAGAAGCCACAATCCCATACGACGCGACATAAGCTCCACTCACCTGCAACGTCGCAGACTGAGCTTCAGAGCCATCACCCCCCTTCCGGGAACAAGTCACCGTAATTCCTTGAAAACTCTTGCCATCATCGATTCTAACAGCTTCGCAAATCTTTTCCTTCTGCACATTCAGCCTCACCGAAGAAGGCTCTTCCTGTTGCAACGTACGCGGCAGCCACCCCAATTCCTGGAAATAGGCATAACCGAACGCACCACAGAACAGACATGCCAGGCACATGAATGCAGCAAGCACCACAATCACACATCCGGCACGCCTTCTACGTGTAGCACGCATCTTTTCCCTGTTCGGAAGAGGCGTATTCACTTGTTCCAACCGCTTGGGAACCGGGGACGGTTCCAAGTCTGGCAGTGTAATCGACGGATCGTCCGGAGAGAGAGGCTCGTTCATGACTCCGCAATCTACATGCAATTCTCTCCAAAGAAAAGATCATTTCCCTGTCCCGTCCACCATCACGTATCGGAATGGATGCGAGAAATACAGTTCACTCCATAATGGCACAGCAACCGTGACACGGACAAATCCGGCAACACCGGATCCCGCATCCCATGGAGCGACAGGACCACCTGCTCGCTACCCAATCCCGGGCAGAAACCAGGTTCAATCCAACAGCCGCAGCAATCATCTACAACACCATTTCAATTATGGCTACAACAATCAACGAAAACTATCAGATTAAATACACCAACAAATGGGGGACCCTCCTCCAGCAGCAAACTTCCCGGCTGGAAGATTACGTCTCCGTTGCCAGGGACCTCAGCGGAAAGGTCGTCTTCTTCGACCAATTCGGCGTCCTTGATTTCGAGGAAAAAACCACCCGGGTCGGCAAAACCATTCTGGACGAAGCCCCCACTCTGCGCCGTTCCATGAGGCCGCGCGTCTTCACCAAGGCCATTGGCTATGATGAATTCGACGCCAAACAGCTCGGAAACATGGATGTCCCCGTCTCCAAAACTATTGAGGGACTCAGGGCCGCTGCAGGTCGTCGCATGGACGACGTCATGATCACCGGATTCCTCGGCACCAACTATGTTGGAGAAGACGGTCTCCAGGCAGTCGAACTCGGCAACGCCCAGACCATCGCCGTCAACTATGTCGAATCCGGCTCCGCCAAGGACGACAATCTCACCGTCGCCAAGTTGCGAGCCACTTTGCAGCTCCTTGAAGAAAACGAAGCCTGGCATCAAGACTCCTCCCATTTCGGGGACCAACTCGTCCTTGCCGCCACCAGCTCGCAAATCATGAGCCTGCTCCGGGAAACGGAAGTCAGCAGCTACGACTTCAACAACATCAAAGCCCTCGTCGAAGGAAAAATAGACACCTTCATGGGGTTCAAATTCGTCCGTACCCAACGCCTTCCCATCACCTCCGGCAGCGTCAGAACCTGTCTCGCATGGGTCAAGAGCAAAGCGCAATTCGGCTTCTGGGATGACTTTAAAGTCAAACTCTCCGTGCGCGACGACATGGACGAAGCCCTGCAGGTACGTGCCAAATTCAGCTGTGGCGCCACACGCCTCCAAGAAGAAGGCTTCGTCAAAATCATGTGCAAAGAAACCAAATAACTTAATCGGACAATATGACTACATATTACTCAGACACTGCGGAACTACTCCAGGCTACCCTGACAGGTCAATCTGCCAACTTCACCCCAGGCAATGTCCTGGGAGGCAGGATTGCATTCGCTCGCTCCACCATCGAAAGCAATGGAGGCATGGTAGCCAACGATACCATCCAGCTTGCCTTCCTGCCCAAAGGAGCCGTCATCGTCCCTCATCTCTGCAAAATCTGCAATGAATCGTTTGGGACAACATTCTCCATCAAAATCGGCAATGAACAAAGTGCAAATGCCTATGCCAATGCCATCTCGTTAAAAACAGCCGGGGAACAATCGTTCACCGGAGCCTCCTCGGCTCTAGCCCCCGTCGCATTGGAAAAAGCGCAATGGGTTACCGCCACTATCACGGAAGCCAGCGCTGTCATCGCCCAGAAAAAGGCTGTCGTCTGGCTCGCCTACATCATCCCATAAACTCGCCATTCCGGCTCGACTTACGAGACCGGCTCGGTTAGAAGCACTAACGATTGCCTCGTTCCGCTCCATGGCGGAACGAGGCAAAATGTTTATTCGGGATTGACTGCCTCCTTGAGGAAATTCGGAGTATCCGCAAACGATTCCATCCAAGAAACAACCACCTTCCCCTCATCATTCGTACCCAGTTGCAGAAATGCCGAATTCCTGCCGGAAGAAATACGCAGAAACATCCTTCCCTCTTCCCAGGAATAACGGGGCCTATTCAACTTATACTCAGGATTCATCAAATCGAATCGCAACAGTTTCCTGACCTCATCACGTGTCAACCCGCGTAACGCCACATCATCGGCAAACACCCTCCTGGCCGCCTCGACAGCCGGCACAGAAGCCACAACCGTTCCATCCGGCAACCTCACTGTCTCCCACATCAATTCAACATCCCGTTCGTAAATACCTTGGGAGCCTCCGGAAAGCGTAAAAACCAGAAGAGGCCATGCCAGCAAGATAACAGCAAACACAGCAACCCGGCGGCGGCGCGTCTTAGACAGAGCAATAATCGCCTTTCCCACCATCCCCCAATGCGCTACAAGCTTCTCATCCGCCTTGCCAAACAAAAACTTGCGCGGCTTATAATTAATCCCGTTCTCGGCAATCTGTTTGACCGTCTTCCCCTTTGTCGGATTCACAGCGTCAATGCCGACACTCCCTTCCGCATTCTTCAACATGCGAGGCCACAAAACAGGCACCACCACATAATAAAGAACTGCACTAGCCAGATAAATCAACAGGATCAAACGGCACATTTTCAACATGTCGGAATCAGCAAGAGCCGGAAAAAAGCAATAGACAATAGGGAGCAGCCCCCACACCCCCAAACAGAACCACGACATGCCACGCATCCATAACTTCCAGCGGTCTTGACCGGATATGACAATCAACATGGCAAAAACAATCCACCACGGAGGAATCAAAATATCCTTCACTGGCCCAGTCAATCCGCTTTCCGTCCACTGAGCTACGTACAAACTTCCGGGAATCCATTCCTCATACCCAGTCGATATCGGGAAAAACGAGCGCAAACAAATTGCAGCATCCCCCTCTCCGCGCAACAGCAACGATACACCCACTCCAAACACCGCCAGGAGAAAACAAACCAGCAAAGACAAGAATCTAAGCTTACGTGGAAATCCATCATTCATGATACGTTATCATACCTTTGGATGAGCGCATGTTCAAGCATTTGAGAGAATTTCATCTCACAGATTTCCTGCCTCTTTCGCGGGGATGAGGATTCGAGTATAAACAGAGAAGCCCCGCCTTGCATGGTGACAAGGCGGGGCTTCATAATCAATCCCGGCGACGACCTACTCTCACAAGAGCTATACTCTCACTACCATCGGCGCGCCAGCGTTTCACTGCCGGGTTCGGAACGGGACCGGGTGGGACCACTGGGCTAAGATCACCGGGCTTCAGGGCGGAGGCTCCCGTTTTCTGGGGAGGGGGGTGTCCGTTCTGCCTGCCCGGGGGTCTCTCGGGGGGGGGATGATGGGGATTGATCTTCTTCTGTTTTGGACGCGGAGGCAAGGGAAAAAGGGGAGGAAGCCGGGCTCGAAGCCTGACATCCGCGTGGCGGGGTGTTTCTGCTGTTATGGGTCTTACTTTCCACTCTTTCATACCATGCAAGGCTTCTTCACAATACCTTCACATGAGGATTGCTCCCTTTCCTAAAAGGGAGGAATCAAGTCTTTCGGAGTTTAGTATCGCTCGGCTCAACACATTGCTGCGCTTCCACCTGCGACCTATCGACGTGGTCGTCTTCCACGTTCCTATGGGGAAAATTCATCTTGGGAGGGACTTGGCGCTTAGATGCTTTCAGCGCTTATTCCTTCCGCACTTAGCTACCCGGCCGTGCATTTGACAATACAACCGGTGCACCAGTGGTGCGTCAGACCCGGTCCTCTCGTACTAAGGTCTGAACCCCTCAATTTTCCAACGCCCACAGAGGATAGAGGACCGAACTGTCTCGCGACGTTCTGAACCCAGCTCGCGTGCCGCTTTAACCGGCGAACAGCCGGACCCTTGGGACCTTCTCCAGCCCCAGGATGCGACGAGCCGACATCGAGGTGCCAAACCACGCCGTCGATATGAACTCTTGGGCGTGATCAGCCTGTTATCCCTAAGGTACCTTTTATCCGTTGAGCGACGGCAATTCCACTTTCTACCGCCGGATCACTTGGGCCTGCTTTCGCATCTGATCGACTTGTCGGTCTCACAGTTAGGCTGGTTTATGCCCATGCACTCGTCACGCGGTTGCCAACCGCGCTGAACCAACCTTCGCGCTCCTCCGTTACTCTTTGGGAGGATACCGCCCCAGTAAAACTGACCGGCTGACACGGTCCCCTGGCCGGTTTCACGGCTCAGCGTTAGATTCTCCAGTCTCAAAGGGTGGTGTCTCATTGATGACTCTTCCGGCCCCTAAAGGCCGGCTTCAACGTCTCCCACTTACTCTGAGCATTGAGACCGAAGAAACAATGACAGCTTACAGTTAAGGTCTATAGGGTCTTTCCGTCCTTCTGCGGGTAGGCGGCATCTTCACCGCCACTACAATTTCACTGAGCGTCTGGTTGAGACAGTGCCCAACTCGTTTCACGATTCGTGCAGGTCGGAACTTACCCGACAAGGAATTTCGCTACCTTAGGACCGTTATAGTTACGGCCGACATTCACCGGGACTTGGGTTCAGAGCTTCGCCTTGCGGCTAACACCTTGCCTTAATCTTTCGGCATTGGTCACGTGTCACACCCTATACTTCGACTTGCGTCTTTGCAGAGTGCTGTGTTTTTGATAAACAGTCGGTTGGGCCATTTCTCTGCGGCCTGCATCTCTGCAGGCACCCCTTCTTCCGAAGTTACGGGGCTAATTTGCCGAGTTCCTTAACCAGAGTTCACTCTTGCGCCTTGGTATATTCTACCCACCCACCTGTGTCGGTTTGCGGTACGGGTTCCTTAGCATACGCTGGGGCTTTTCTTGGCACTCGCTTTGATGGTGCGGCCAGTCCGTAAACCGGCCTCGGAATTCAATAACCTGTCCATCTCTACTCATGCGTCCCCCCAGTTTAAGGGTCGGAAGCTCAGGATTATTAACCTGATGTCCATCGCCTACGCCTCTCGGCCTCGGCTTAGGTCCCGGCTAACCCAGGGACGAATCTCGTTGCCCTGGAAACCTCGGGTTTACGGCGGCCGGGGATTTCACCCGGCTTAACGTTACTCATGTCTGCATACTCACTTCCGTGCTCTCCAGGGTCAGTCGCCATCGCCCTTCAACGTACACGGAACGCTCTTCTACCACTCCTCCCTTGCAGGAGAAATCCAGAGCTTCGGTACAACGTTTCATCGCCAATCATTTTCGGCGCAGGATCACTCGATGAGTAAGCTATTACGCATTTTTTAAATGGTGGCTGCTTCTAAGCCAACATCCTCACTGTCTGTGTAATCCCACATCCTTTCCACTCAACGTTGTTTGGGCACCTTAGCTGCTGGTCTGGGTTGTTTCCCTCTCGACAATGAAGCTTATCCCCCACTGTCTCACTGCTACGCTCCATTGTGCGGTATTCGGAGTTTGATAAGGGTTGGTAGGCGGGTGTGCCCCCTAGCCTTGTCAGTGCTCTACCCCCGCACATCAGCACGTAACGCTGCACCTAAATGCATTTCGAAGAGAACCAGCTATCACGGGGTTTGATTAGCCTTTCACTCCTACCCTCAGCTCATCAGAGAACTTTTCAACGTTCACCTGTTCGGTCCTCCACGGCGTTTTACCGACGCTTCAACCTGGCCAAGGGTAGGTCACCTCCGCTTCGGGTCCAGTACCTGCGACTAAAAACCGCCCTGTTCGGACTTGCTTTCGCTTCGAC
Source organism: Akkermansia sp. N21116 (assembly GCF_029854705.2). Lineage (NCBI taxonomy): Bacteria > Pseudomonadati > Verrucomicrobiota > Verrucomicrobiia > Verrucomicrobiales > Akkermansiaceae > Akkermansia > Akkermansia sp. N21116. The sequence goes on along the minus strand of NZ_CP139035.1, from coordinate 1,523,355 downwards.
TCCGGGCCGGAAGCCCTTAGTCTTGCCACAGACACTGACTCGCAGACTCATTAAACAAAAGGCACGCCATCGCAGCTTGCGCTGCTCTGACACTTTGTAGACATACGGTTTCAGGTTCTATTTCACTCCGCTCACAGCGGTTCTTTTCACCTTTCCCTCGCGGTACTTGTTCACTATCGGTCGCCGACTAGTATTTAGCCTTGCGCGGTGGTCCGCGCGGATTCATACACCGTTCCACGTGTGGTGTATTACTCAGGAGTCCACTAGATCTCACAAAAGATTTCGCTTACGAGGCTTTCACTCTCTCCGGCCAGTCTTTCCAAACTGTTCTGCTATCTTTCATGATCGATCATGGCGTGGTCCTACAACCCCGAAAGAAGTACTTTCGGTTTGGGCTCTTCCGCTTTCGCTCGCCACTACTTACGGAATCGATTTCTCTTTCTTTTCCTCCGCTTACTGAGATGTTTCACTTCAGCGGGTCTCGCGATCGTTGTCCTATGTATTCAGACAACGTCAACCGGGCTTTCCCCCGGTTAGGTTACCCCATTCGGATACCCCCGGATCGTAGCTCATTTGCAGCTCCCCGAGGCTTTTCGCAGCTTATCGCGTCCTTCTTCACCTGTCGGCACCAAGGCATTCACCGTACGCCCTTGGTTTCTTGATTCCATTCCTTCAGAAAGGAAAGCAAGTCCCCATGTGATGATACTGTTAAATCTTGTATGCTTGCGTGTTATTCAATATGTGTTTTGTAGTTTCCCACTTCAGGGTTTTCTTGATCTCCTTTGAAAATGTCTCACGACTTTCTCCTAGGTACAAGAACCCTTTTGCCACGCGGATGTCAATCTTCGCTTCGCTTCTTTTCTTCTCCGGGCTTATGAGCCGGCTTGTCTTTATATGGTGGGCCTGACAGGACTTGAACCTGTGACCCCGCGCTTATCAAGCGCGTGCTCTAACCAACTGAGCTACAGGCCCATGGTTTTCTCTATAGGCCAAGTCTTCCTTACATGCCTTTTTCCTTAAACTTCCTACCTTTCAAGGGCTTTACGAGGTTTGGGGTGGTGGAGGCACGGGGACTCGAACCCCGGACATCCAGCTTGCAAAGCTGGCGCTCTACCAACTGAGCTATACCCCCAATTGGATCCGGTTACGGGTTGGTTTTTACAGGAAAGGTCGTCACGCACGTCGTACTTGCCTTGCGCTTGCGCTTCAAGGACTTCTTTTTCTTACACATCTTGTAATATCGTTGCCGGGCCTTGCGAACCCGGCTTTCCCGTCCCTAAAGAACGGGATCGACCTGGACAGGAACTCTCGCCCCTGTCTTTTCTCCATAGAAAGGAGGTGATCCAGCCGCAGGTTCCCCTACGGCTACCTTGTTACGACTTCATCCCAGTTACCAGTCTCACCTTAGGACCCTGCCTCCTTGCGGTTGGCTCTAGATACTTCGGGTGCGACCGGCTTCCATGATGTGACGGGCGGTGTGTACAAGACCCGGGAACGTATTCACGGCGCCGTAGCTGATGCGCCATTACTAGCGATTCCGGCTTCGTGTAGGCGGGTTGCAGCCTACAGTCCGAACTGGGCCCAGTTTTCAGGATTTCCTCCGCCTCACGGCTTCGGCCCCCTCTGTTCTGGGCATTGTAGTACGTGTGCAGCCCTGGGCATAAGGGCCATACTGACCTGACGTCGTCCCCACCTTCCTCCCAGTTGATCTGGGCAGTCTTGCCAGAGTCCCCACCATAACGTGCTGGTAACTGGCCACAGGGGTTGCGCTCGTTGCTGGACTTAACCAAACATCTCACGACACGAGCTGACGACGGCCATGCAGCACCTGTGTAACGCCTCCGAAGAGTCGCATGCTTTCACATGTTGTTCATTACATGTCAAGCCCAGGTAAGGTTCTTCGCGTTGCATCGAATTAAGCCACATACTCCACCGCTTGTGCGGGTCCCCGTCAATTTCTTTGAGTTTTAATCTTGCGACCGTACTCCCCAGGCGGCACGCTTAACGCGTTAGCTCCGGCACGAGGGGGTCGAGTCCCCTCACACCAAGCGTGCACCGTTTACTGCCAGGACTACAGGGGTATCTAATCCCTTTCGCTACCCTGGCCTTCGTACCTCAGCGTCAGTTAATGTCCAGGAACCCGCCTTCGCCACGAGTGTTCCTCTCGATATCTACGCATTTCACTGCTACACCGAGAATTCCGGTTCCCCCTCCATTACTCCAGTCTCCCAGTATCATGTGCAGTCCAGGGGTTGAGCCCCTGCCTTTCACACCTGACTTAGAAAACAGCCTACGTACTCTTTACGCCCAGTGATTCCGAACAACGCTTGAGACCTCTGTATTACCGCGGCTGCTGGCACAGAGTTAGCCGTCTCTTCCTCTTGTGGTACTATCAACATTGCTGCTTGCTCCCACATGACAGGGGTTTACAATCCGAAGACCTTCTTCCCCCACGCGGCGTCGCACCATCAGGGTTGCCCCCATTGTGAATGATTCTCGACTGCTGCCACCCGTAGGTGTCTGGACCGTGTCTCAGTTCCAGTGTGGCCGGACATCCTCTCAGACCGGCTACCCGTCATCGCCTTGGTGAGCCGTTACCTCACCAACTAACTAATAGGACGCGAGCCCATCTTCAAGCGCATTGCTGCTTTGATCTTTCGACCTCATGCGGTATTAATCCCAGTTTCCCGGGGCTATCCCCCACTCGAAGGTAGGTTGCTCACGTGTTACTCACCCGTGCGCCACTGAAGAATATTAGCAAGCTAGCATTCTTCCGTTCGACTTGCATGTCTTATCCACGCCGCCAGCGTTCGTTCTGAGCCAGAATCAAACTCTCCATCAAATAATCTATCTATTTGAAATTGCTGGACCAACAGGATCCATTTCCTGGATTCTGTCAGCGCCATGCCCTTTCGCTACACCAGGGATTCTCAACCCTGGCTTCTTCGCTGAAAACAAGCACGGCGCGCGTCACGACCTTCCCTTCCCCATTTCCTCCTCCAAACGCTCCCTCTCAGACAGGTTGTCCTTGTGCTCGAAATCTCGCTCACCTCGCGGCTCGCTCAACCCCTCGCATCTCGGCGTTTCGGAAGTCATTCCCTTTGACAAGCTTCTCTCCGCTCCGGACAAGCGCCCCTTTCTCGGAACCTTTTCCTTCGCTCTCACCCGGCCGGCCAGCCCTCCGTCCCTCTCGCTTTCTTCAAGCTCCGGGTCGTTGCAGGTCTGCCCTTTCGGCGTGATCCCCTCGGTTGGGGTGCCGAGAAATCTACATGAATCCCGGAAAACGTCAACATCTTTTGAAAGTTTTTTTCTCCACCAAATCTTCAATCACCGCAAAATACTCTCGATATCAATCAGATATAAAAAAATTATTTTTCTCCGACAACTCTGCCGTTTATACGATTCACGGCGATCATGAACAGGCAATTCGCATACAAAAAAGGGAGAGGCATCCGCCTCCCCTTTTTATCCATTGATTATCAATATTTATTAAACCTTCCAGTCATCCAGTTTACTATCCAGAGCTCTCGGCAAAATGGCCTGGACGATGATGTCGTTCTCCTCGTATTCCGTACTTAGGACCTTGCCTTCACGATGCATAACCGCCACAAGATCACTACGGTATTGAGGAATTTTATAAATGGAGGTATGAACGCGATGGGAAAGCATTTCCACACATGCCTCCATGAAGTCATCCATTCCCCAGGATTCACGTACGGACATGGATACCGTAGGCATCTGCATTTTCCGGGCCAGGGTTTCTGCGGTTTCGCAACGGACGGATTCCTCCAGCTTGTCCAGTTTGTTGAACACGACAACCATAGGTTTGTCCACAGCACCCAGCTCGGCAAGAACCTCAAGAGTCGTCTCAAAATGCCGGTAAGCATCCGGATCGGATACATCGACCACCTGAATCAGGAAATCCGCCAAAACGGCTTCTTCCAGAGTCGATTTGAAGGCTTCCACCAGCCGATGGGGAAGATTGCGGATAAATCCGACTGTATCGGTCAGCAAAAGAGCTTGCCCATCAGGCAGCGATATCTTTCTGGTCGTCGTATCCAGCGTTGCAAAGAGCATATCCTTCGCCATAACGTCCGCTCCGGATACAAAACTGAGCAAGGAAGACTTGCCCGCATTGGTGTAACCCACAATGGCAGCCGTCGGCATCCCCTGTCGTTCGCGATCCTTGCGCTGGGTTGCACGCTGGCGTCTGACATCTTCCAGTTCCTTTTGAATAGCCTCAATACGGGAACGAGCCAGCCGACGATCTACTTCGATCTGCTTTTCACCTTCGCCACGAGCAGCGCCAGAGCCCCCCTTTCCTCCGCCGGAGCCACCGCCCTGTCTGTCCAGATGCGCCCACATGCGAGCCATTCTTGGCAGGGAATATTGCATCCTTGCCAAATCTACCTGCAGGGTCGCTTCGCGAGTGCGGGCACGCTGGGCAAAGATATCAAGAATCACTTCTTCACGGTCGATAACGCATACGTCGATGAGGCGTTCCCATTCGCGTTGCTGGGACGGAGCCAGCATATTGTCGAAAACTACACAGTCCACGTCAAGGGAATGAGCCAGATCACAGATTTCCTGAGCCTTGCCTGTACCACATAAAAACTTGGCATGGATTTCCCGTGAACGGACAAGCTCCTTGCCAACGACCTGAATATCCAGATTGGAAACAAGATCGTCCAATTCTTCCAGCATTGCCCGAGTTTCAGGCAAATCCTTCTCGTTGAAATAAATGGAAACAAGCAATGCTCGTTCCACTTTCTGCGGTTTTTCTCTAACTTCAAACATGCATGCTCCTGGCGCAGTTCACTCCTTACTGGAACTTCTGGGTTGATGTAGGCTTATAATCGTTCAAAAGATCTTTGTTGATTTTATTACAGTTGCAAGAACAGGAGCTCAGCAGAGCAATCCCCAGGGAAGCGATCAGTAAAGATGTCAGTTTCATTATTTCCATTTGCTCCTGCAATCGGCTTTCAAGCAAGCAAAAAGCAAGCCATCCACCCATGGAAATAAAAGACAGGGCCGGTCCGGCATTTCTCCGGTCCGGCCCTTAGGAGGAAACTCAACGTTCGTTCGCAGAGCGCAAGGCTTAACCTTCTTCTTCGTCCCCGTGGTTAAGAATGAAGTTGAGGTCGTCTATACCCAGAGTAGAAGCAAATCCTTCGTCTCCCAGGACGTTGGCAACAAGCTGGTTCTTCTGGTGCTGGAGAATACGGATCTTCTCTTCAACGGAATCCTTCGTCAAAAGCCGGTAGGCGATAACCTTGTTCTTCTGGCCGATTCGGTGCGTACGGTCGATAGCCTGACTTTCCACGGCGGGATTCCACCACGGATCGTACAGGACAACATAGGACGCGGAAGTCAGGTTCAAACCGGCACCGCCAGCCTTGAGGGATAGGAGGAAAACGGAAGGTTCCTTGGAAGTCTGGAAGCGTTCGATTTCTCCCTTTCGGTCCTTAGTCTGACCAGTAAGATAGTTGAGAGGACGCGCTTCGGATTCGAGCCTGTTCTTGATGATTTCCAGCATGGAAACGAACTGGGAGAACACAAGCACCTTGTGCCCTTCCTCACGCAACTGATCCAGCAGGTAGAAAAGAGCGTTGAGTTTGGCGCTCTCTTCCTTGGCATACTTGGCATCTATCAAGCCCGGATGGCAGCAAATCTGACGAAGGCGCATTAATCCCTGGAGAATGGCAAAGCTGTTCTTTTTAACCGATTCATCGGAGTCTATTCCCAGCAAGGCCTTCTGAATTCGGCGCAATTCCGCCTTGTAGAGCTGGTTCTGGATACCTTCCATCTTGGCAAACACTTCTTCTTCCGTTCTCGGCGGAAGATCTCGGGCAACCTGGGATTTGGTACGACGCAAGAGGAAAGGCTTCAAGCGTGCCGCCAGACGAGTCTGGCTTTGCGGATCCTTGCGTTTGTCAAAACGTTTCTTGAAGTAAGCGCGAGATCCGAGAACTCCCGGCATGGAGAAGGCCATAAGAGACCACATGTCAAGCAGGCGGTTTTCAATCGGCGTGCCGGAAAGAACCAAGCGATTGTACGACGTGATTTCCCTGGCAGCCTTGGCAGCCTTGGAGTCGGGATTCTTAATCTGCTGGCCTTCGTCAAGAATCACGGTAAGCCACTTGATGGAATTGAGATTTTCCCCGCATACGCGCAACTGAGCGTAGTTGACAACAACCATGTCGTAGTTGGCAAGAATGTCATCCACCACAGCCTGATCCTTGCTACGAATCACAAGGACGCGAATATTCGGAGCAAACTTCTGCGCTTCACCCGCCCACACATCTAGCACGGATTTCGGGCAAACAATCAAAACAGGTGGCAATTTAACTTTTTTACGTCCCTTCTGCCTGTCGACAAAGTCATGACGCAGCCACAGGATATAAGCAATCGACTGAATCGTCTTACCCAAGCCCATGTCGTCAGCAAGAATACCACCGAAGCCGTTGGTTGCCAAATAGGCCAGGAATTGGAACCCTTCCACCTGATAAGGACGCAAGGTTGCCTGAAGTTCAGAGGGGACATCAGGCTTCACATCGATTTTAATCTCGGCAGTACGGTCTTTGATTCGCTTCCAGGCACGGGGATCAAACACTTCCGCCGCCTTCGGATCGGCCAGCTGCATGGCATGCATGCGGTGAGTTTCTCCGGAAAGATCGAAAGGATCCAGACCAAGACGAGTCACTGCATCGCGCTGGTCGTTATCCAGCTTGATTTCCAGACGCATCCATCCCCCATCATCCATACGAACATAGCCGCCGCGAGCGGCAACAAGAGCTCTAATCTGTTCCTTGGATAATTCAACTCCTTCTACGTCAATAACAATACGAAGATCAAACCAGTCAATTTCCTGATTGACGACTTCAAAGCGAATCGCAGCCGCCACCGGATCAGCCAGCAGAGTCTTGAGCTTTTCATCCATTTCCACGGTAAGATCCGAGGGAAGCACTTTGGCCCATTCGGCAAATTTTTCCGGGAACTGCTTGGTTACACGAGCTTTGAAGGCATCCACCTGAGGATCGTAAGAGAAGCCCATTTCCTCCAGAAGACCAGGAATGGAATAAAGATGTTCCCGGATGAAACGAAGAAGCACCTTGTCTCTCATCGGTTCCTGGTGGGTGACCTCCCAACCGTCCTTGCCCATTTTTTCGACACGACGTCCCAGATTGTCGGACGCCGTCACTTCGCAAAGGACATGTTCCGTTTCTGCCGATGTCAACCCGCGGACAATCTTCATCTTGAAGCTTCCCATCATCTCAATGTCGACCACACGTTCTTCCATGCTCTGTGGCAGGGAAGCTCCGATTTTCCGGAGAAATTCAACCCCTTCGAGACTGTCGATCACCTGTTTGGGGATAGAATAACGCGGTTCTACTTCCGTGGTTTCCAACCATCGGGGAGGACCGGGGAAAACAGTTTCGTCCGATTGGTACAACTCCTGAAGCCCCGGAAGCTGACGGACGGAGTGAGATACATTGATTCCGCCGGACGTCACCAGTTGCAAAGCAAAACAATCCGGATTAATCGGATCGTCATGGCATACCCACTGGAGAGGCTCCGTCACAACCTTGAAGTAATTTTCATCCAGATTGACGAGATACCCTTTCAGGGCGCTTTGATGGAAAAGCCTGTTCATCAGGCCACAGGCCGATTCCAAATCCAAATCCAGTACGAGGGAACCTTCCTGCTCCACATACTCAATCAGCATCTTCAGCAGCAATTCCGACTGAACATCCATTTTCAGGGCGGCACGCTGATACGCATCGACGATATGATCCATGTCCGATTTTTCACGGAGAGGAATCCATTCCTGTTTCAAATTGTAGCGGTACTCGAAATGCCCTTCGTTAATCGTCGAGACAAGGCGCATGTAGAAATCTTCACGCGGAGGCTGCGGCGGGCGTTCGTTAATGGATTGGATACGATCATACCAAATTCCAACTTCGCGATCACGTTCCCATGCATGGATTTTACTCTGCACCTTTTCCAGATTTGTCACGGCTTCCATGAAACTCGGGAACGGAAGCCGCCTCTTACTGAATGCATAGGCGATGTAGTTCCAGAATTCCAGAATGTTGGTAGGAGGCACCGGCCAGAGTTCCAACGGTTCGTAAGTCGTAATTTCCCAGCGGGGATTCAGACGCACCATGTCGTGATCATGGATTTCCTGCTCAATGGCGAACCGGCGGTAGCGCTTTTCGAGCTTGGTGACATATTCGGCTTCCTTGTCATCCAGTTCGCGTTTCAGCTTCTCTTCGAGAATATCCAGAAGAGGAACATCGTTAAGTTCATTTGGGGATTCGGGGAGATCCTGACCGCGGTACATACGCTCCATCATCGTCGCATACATCGCCGCTCCCGCTACGGAAGCATCGTCCGTCGAACAGGATCCGAACCAGCGGTTCCCCTGCAAACGAAGGCTTACACGGTGGATTCCATGTTCATCCTCCACGCGGCCTTGAATAAAGAGATGGTTTCCGAAAATTTGCGTTACGGCGCCATCTTTCTGTAATTTTTCGCCACGCGCCCGCACATCCTCTGGGAATGCATTCAGGAAATTGAGCGTCGCGCGGTCTGGATTAAGAGCCATGCTCATTGCAGTAATATATTGGGAAGTTGTTTACACATAAAGACAGTAGTCCCATGGACATACATTTTATGTTTGGCATAGTAGCACATAATCTGCCAGCTTTCAACATTTCTCTGAAAAAAATATGAGATAGAAACTCAGTCCACCAGAAGAGGGATGACACTGCCAGGCAGTTACCGAAATGGGATGTCTCCCATTTTTCGTGAAATATTTCCGTTCAAATTCACGGACGATGCGCCTCTTCCGGCTTGACAGACGCAGGAACACCCCCCCTTCTATACGGGTAACCCTATGTCTGCAGCATCCTTATTACAGCTTCTTTCCACCAATGCCCGCCTGAGCGACACCGAACTGGCAGAACGCCTCAACATGAGCGCCAGCGAAGTAACTGCCCTGAGGCAGGACTTGGAACAGGAACACCGTATCCTTGGCTACCAAGCCATTGTCAACGATGAGGATTTTCACGACGCCGGCGTCACCGCCTTTATTGAAGTGAAAGTAACTCCCGAACGAGAAGGAGGCTTCGACCATCTGGCCACGCGCATCGCGCGGTTTGACGAAGTGTCCTCCTGCTATCTGGCCAGCGGCGGCTTCGACCTGCTAGTCATAGTTGAGGGCAAGAGCATGCGCGATATTGCCAATTTCGTTTCCGGCAAGCTTTCCACATTGGAAGGGGTGCTTTCCACGGCTACTCACTTCCACCTTAAAACTTACAAGAAAAACGGATTTATCTTCGAGGCTCCTGCGGAAGACAACCGCCTGATCGTCTCCCCGTAATTCCGACCACCGATCAACACAATGGACTGGTCATCAAAAATAGCTAACCAAATTGCCGATATTCCCCGTTCGGGGATCCGGGAATTTTTCGATCTTGTCACCGGCCGCAAGGACATCATCTCCCTGGGCGTCGGCGAACCTGATTTCGTTACCCCCTGGCACATCCGCGAAGCCGCTATCTACTCTCTGGAAAAAGGGCACACCACTTACACATCCAACTACGGGTTGGAAAGCCTCCGCAAAAAGATTGTCCAATACGTCGAAAACTTTTTTCACGTTTCCTACGATCCCCTCCACGAAGTTCTCGTCACCGTCGGTGTCAGCGAGGCCCTGGATCTTGCCTTGAGAGCCATCCTCAATCCCGGAGACGAAGTCCTCTACCACGAGCCCTGCTACGTATCCTACTCCCCCAGCGTCACCATGGCGCACGGTACGGCCAAAGCCGTTCCTACGACCAAGGCCGACCTTTTCGCACTCAATCCAGAAGCACTGGAAGCCGCTATCGGCCCCAGGACAAAAGCGTTAATGCTGAATTTTCCGACGAACCCGACAGGAGCCGTTGCTCCGGTAGAAACGCTGGAAGCCATCGCACGCATCTGCATCAAGCACGACCTCATTGTCTTGACCGACGAAATCTACAGTGAACTCCGTTACGACGGCATTCCCCACGTCACTATCGCCTCCCTGCCCGGCATGCAGGAACGCACCGTTCTTCTGCACGGATTCTCCAAGGCATTCGCCATGACCGGTTTCCGCCTCGGATACGCTTGCGGACCGGAACCCATCATCTCTGCAATGATGAAAATCCACCAGTATTCCATGCTCTGTGCGCCGATCAGTTCCCAGGAAGCAGCCATCGAAGCACTCTCCCACGGTACGGACGCCATGCTTAAAATGAGGGACAGCTACCACCAGAGGCGCGACTACCTTGTCAATCGGCTCAACGACATGGGTATCGACTGCCACATGCCGGGCGGCGCCTTCTACGTATTCCCGGACATTTCCAAATTCGGATTCAGCAGCAAGGAATTCGCCACCCGCCTCCTGATGGAACACCAGGTAGCAGCCGTTCCCGGAGATGCTTTCGGGCCAAGTGGAGAAGGCTATCTGCGCTGTTGCTACGCCACGGCCTTCGAGCAAATCAAGGAAGCATGCAACCGCATGGAAAGCTTCATCAAGGATCTAAAATCCTAAGAATCCATCTCATGACCGAAGACGCAGCCATCGACATTCTGTGGGATTTTCATCACGTCGGTCATATCCCGGCTCCCTGCGACTTGATGTTCGTTCTGGGCAGCAACGATGTCCGGGTTGCAGAATATGCAGCAGAACTTTACCACCGCGGACTAGCCCCCCTTATCGTCTTCTCCGGCGGAGCCGGACGCTTCACTCAGGGATGGGAATTGACCGAAGCGGAAATTTTTGCACGAGCAGCAAAAGCAAAAGGAGTCCCTGCCAGTGCCATCCTCCTGGAAAACAAGGCTACCAACACCGGGGAAAACATCATCTTCTCCCGCCAGATCATCAGCCAGGCAGGATTGCCGCCCCCCACACGCATCCTCGCCCTGCAAAAACCCTACATGGAACGCCGAACCCTGGCCACACTGGAAGCCCAATGGCCCGGTCCCTCCTTCCTGGTATCCTCCCCCTCTTTTAGTTTTAAGGCGTATTTGACGGAAACGCTCACACGATCCTTCGTCATCAACGCCATGATGGGGGATTTCCAACGTATCATCGAATATCCCAAACAGGGCTTTTCCACTCGGCAACACATCCCTCAGGAAGCCCTGGAAGCCTTCCGTCTGCTGGTTCAAGCCGGTTACACCACACAGCTTCTTCCGGGAGTTCCCCTTCCCTGAACCGTCTGAAGTCAGTTTTTTTTCTTTTCCGGTCTTCATTCCGGATCCACAATCAAATCCACCAACAACCCAAGCTCATTATGGCTGACCGCAACAACACAGATCCCGCCCGTATGGAAAAAATCGTAAGCCTCTGCAAGAGGCGCGGTTTCATCTTCCAATCCGCCGAACTTTATGGAGGCTTGAACGGTTGCTGGGATTACGGTCCCCTCGGAGCAGAACTCAAGCGCAACGTCAAAGAATACTGGTGGCGTAAAAACGTTCAGGAACGCGACGATATCGTCGGCATGGACGGCTCCATCCTGACGCACAACTCCGTCCTTGTCGCCTCCGGCCACGTTGGAGGATTCACCGATCCAATGTGCGACTGCCTCCTCACCAAGGAACGCCTCCGCGCCGATCAGGTACCGGCCCAGAACGGTACGGTTTTCTGGTACACAGGTGCCTCCCGTCATGAAACAGCATGGTCCGTTGAAAAAACATTCGCCGTTCTCGTTCCCTCTGAAAAAAATGCCGACAAGGCGCGCAAAACAGCCTCCCAGTACTACGCCCAGCTCGCGGGCAAGGATGTCTCCCCCAAGGAAATCATCCTCGCCGGAGAACGTACGGAAGAAGTCACCGGCACCACACGCTTCAATCCCGCCAACGGCTCCCTGTTGACTGAAGCACGCGAATTCAACCTGATGTTCAAGACAAAGATCGGTGCGACCTCCGACGATGACGATCCCGCCTCCACTGGATGGCTCCGTCCGGAAACCGCCCAATCCATCTTCTGCCAGTACAAAAATATTCTGGACAGCTCACGCGTCAAAATCCCCTTCGGCATCGCCCAGATCGGCAAGGCATTCCGCAACGAAATCAATCCGCGCAACTTCACATTCCGCTCCCGCGAATTCGAGCAAATGGAAATCGAATACTTCTGCCGTGAAGAAGACGGGATGAACCTGACCGAAGAATGGCTGGAACGCCGCCTCTGCTTCTACGATGAGATCGGTATCCCGCGAGAACACATCCACATCCTCGACGTACCTGCCGAAGAACGAGCTTTCTACTCCAAGAAAACCTATGACCTGGAATACGAATTCCCCTTCGGCATTCAGGAACTGGAAGGCATCGCCTATCGCACGTGCTACGACCTCTCCCGTCATCAGGAAGGCTCCGGAAAAACTCTGGAATACTTCGACGAAGAAACCAAGGAACGTTTCATTCCCCATGTCGTCGAACCCTCCTCCGGCTGCGATCGTACCATTCTGGCCCTCATCTGCGAAGCCTTCGAAGAAGAACAACTCGTCGATGACAAGGGCAAGCAGGATATCCGCACAGTCATGCACTTCCACCCGCGGATGGCTCCTATCAAGGCAGCCATTTTCCCCCTTCTCAAAAAGAACGAAGCCCAGGTCCGCATCGCACGCGACATTGAGAGAACTCTCCAACCCTGGATGAATGTCTTCTATGACGAAGCCGGAGCCGTCGGTCGTCGCTACCGCCGCCAGGACGAAGTCGGCACCCCCTTCTGCATCACTGTAGACTTTGAAACACTCGGCGAAAACGATCCGTCTCTTCAGGGCACGGTGACCATCCGCCACCGCGACTCCATGGAACAGGAACGCGTCGCCATCGACGACCTCCTTCACTGGCTCATCAAGAGAATCCGCTGAAGCGGGATCTCCACGCTACCCTCATTTTCCACCCCGCAAGCTCTCCGGTCTCAATGCCGGAGAGCTTGTTGTTTTACTCGACATACCGATAATACATAGAGAGCACCAGCGTCCAAAACGCATGTGTCAAGGGAGGCATATCGTCACCGAAGGATACTTCCTCTCGTCCTTGAGCAGTCTTGCTTCTCTGCGTCTGACGCATAACATTGCCCATGACCCGACGCTCGAATCCCTGCCATTGGTTCCCTCCCTGCAGACGGGCAATCTGCCCGTGGTAATAGTTCACATACGCATTGGGAGGGATCGAATGGTAGTCCGATTTATTCACGTTGACCTCGGGAACGGATGCCACCAGCTTCTTCATGGCATTTTCCTCCGCCGGGGAATATTTCACCCCCAGCAGTTTTCCGCTGTAAACGCCGACGAATGGAATGCTGCAATTCGTCGATCTTTCCTGGGTTCTGTAGTGGAAGGTTCCCCGTTTCGGCAGCCAGCAGGAACGTACGTAACCGGCAGCTTTCGCCATGGCCTCATCATACCCGTCCGGATCAATCCCCGCCCTTCTGAGAGCACACAGGGCCTGGATGTTCCAGCAGGAAATGGAAATATCCCCCGGAGTCATCCCATACTGATAATCCCAGGAGCCTTCCCGGTTCTGGCATTTGAGGATGTACTCCGCAAATTGCAGCAAAATCTTTTCATCAAGGGGAAACTCCTCCCCTTTTTCATGACTGAGCCCATATGACTCCGCCAGAGCATAAACCGCCATCGCATATTCATACCCGGGCAAATAGACGCATGTCTTCCGGCTCGGATTCATACATGCCGTCGCCAGATAGGCAATAGCCCTGGCAACCGTCGTCCCGAATTCCTCAGACGTGACCGTTTCACAATGGGCGGAGAAAGCCAGCAGGCAAATTGCCGTCGTACCGACCGGATAGGCGGAATTGACAACAGAAGATCCCCCTTCGCCCCAGGCACCGGAATTCCCCTGTTTTCCCTTAAGCCACCGCAACATCCCAATAACCGTCTTCTCCACCGCTTCCGGATTCCCGCCTCCCTCGCGGATGCGAGCCATACGGCTCCCCGGAGAACAACGGCTTTCCACGATCGATGCAATCCCACCGGAAGAAGCCCCCCCTCCTAGCGATTCACCGAACATCATCTCCTCACTCCCGACCATGCCGGATACATCTACATCCAGATTCGGCAGAGAAACGTCCGCTGCCGCCTCCGCCGTCAACACGGGAGCAGAGGAAACCTCCGGCATGGAGAGCGTTTCCTCCTGTGCTGCGTGGTTCACCCGGGTAGATGTCATTTCGGGAACCGCTTCGCTTTCATCCTCCGATACCATGTACACGGAAATTTCTACCGGAGGTAACGGCACGGGAAGAATTTTCACGACAGAAAACACAAGCAGTAAGGCAGCGAGAATTCCCCCCGTCACATACAGAGTCGTCCGGCGCCTCTTCCAGACACTGGCGGCATTTTCTCCCGGCGGCGCCACCAGGCGTTCTACCGGACGAACGCTAGGCTGCAAGTCCTTGTGAGGTCTTGAAGAAAGCCTTCGTTTCCGTTCCCGGGGGAGAATCTTCTCTCCCCGAGCATTCTTCACCCCCTGGAACGGACGCACCGGCAAGGGTACCTTTTCCCTTTCACCGGGAGAAGAATGGACAGACAGAGCCGAATCCGTCTGCACCCCGCCCTCTTCCTCCGGGGCATCCTCTCCGACCACCCGTCCCCGTTCATCCAGAAACAAGGTCCGACAGCTCCCATCCTCACCATACTGGCAGACGAAAGCCGCATACCCGTGGGAATTCCTGCACCTCTTGCCGTCCAGTCCGTAACAAACCTGTTTCTCCAGACGACCTTCATCGTCATAGGAAAATTTCATGCAGTAGTACCCGCTATCTCCTAGAGCGGGACTCCCATCGGAGGATACATACTTCCTCTCTCCGACCTCCCCCCGGGCATTCCTCTTCACAATGCGGATACGGCCATCGCTCAAATACTCCTCTCTCCGGATTTCCTCACCGTCCGGATCATAAGAAAAAGCTCTTTTGACAATCCCCGCCGCATCCACACATGGCAACCCCTCCCCGCTATAATACGATTCCGACGCCACACGACCCTCGGCATCATATTCATAGACGACCTTATGCCACAAATCCGGTCCGGCGACGGCATCCCCCGCCTGGCTACAGTAAAACGCAGAGGCAACCCTGCCGCTGTCGTCGTAGATCTTGCGCATAGTCGGGGTATCCATAGGGGAAACCCTCCCCCGGTCCTGGGAGGGCGCCCCTCTTTCTACCACACTTCCAAGCATTTACAATCATACATTGCGCTTGGAAACGATGCACATCATTCTTCGGGGGAATATGGGACCTCAATAAGAAGGACATCCGACGGCACCAAGGCAGAAATACTCAACGACGACGTGTCATAGATGCCAGCTCCATCACGGGCGTGAAGAACGGCGTCTCCGACTTTCACCTCTCCCTTGATGACGAATACATACACGCCCGTACCATGCCCCTTCAACGAGTAAGAGGCCGACACTCCTTCATCAAGAGCCCCCCAGGAAAACCACGCCTGCTGGTGCAAACGAATCCGGCTGTCAGGAGCAATAAACACGGAAATTTCATTCTTCTTCAAAAGCGGCCTGATATTGTAATCGGCATATTGCGGGTCGATATTCATCTCATCGGGAATCACCCATATCTGGAGGAACTTCAAGATTTCATCCGGATCCGGATTGTATTCACTGTGGAAAATACCCGTCCCCGCACTCATGATCTGAATTTCTCCGGGCTGGATGACATGGTTGTTCTGCAAACTGTCTCCATGGCTCAAACGTCCATGGAGAGGGATGGAAACAACCTCCATATTCTTGTGCGGATGACGGTCAAACCCACGCCCCGGAGCCACCGTATCATCATTTAACACCCGGAGAGAGCCAAAGCCCATTCTGTCCGGATTGTAATAATCGGCAAAACTGAATGTATGCCATGTATCGAGCCAGCCATGATTGGCATGCCCCCTTGTTGCAGAGCGATCAATGATCATTTTCATATTTGGTCCTTCTTTCTGGTAAATATTGGACAAAGCCCCATCTGGAACAGTTCAGCATCATGACATTGGATTTGTCATAAATTCCTACCGGATAAGATATTGTTAAATTTATCCAAAAAAAATTGATTAATCTCAATTTTTAATTCATTCTTCTCTCACATAGCCTATGAAACTTTACCCGCTGTTATCCCTGCTATTGTTGACTTTTCAGGCAGCCTTCTCTCTTGATCTCTCGACATGCCCCGTCCAATTCGTTACGGGAATGCTGCAAGCCTCCGACGGGAAAATATGGGTCGTCGGAGAGGCGGCAGGGCCTGCATATCTGGATACCCGGCAAGCTGAAGATGGGTGGAAGTCTGCGGCGGAGAAAAAAGGATTTCCTGACAGAGTCAATTGTTACGCCCTGGCAGAAGACAAACAAGGACGCATTTGGGTAGGTACCGATCATGACGGGGTTGCTATCTGCAACGGTCTGGAATGGAAGGTATATGGAGTACAGGAAGCCCTCCCCGGAGAAAGGGTCTTTTCCATTGCCGTATCCCCTCTGAATGGAGATGTCGCCATAGCAACATCGGGAGGAATTGCCATTTATCAACCGGAAAAAGATAGTTGGCTCTCGGTAACACGTGCAAACAGCCTACCGGAAGATCAAGCCTACTCCGTACATTTTGATCATCAAGGGATTCTATGGGCCGGTTTTTCCTGTTACGGAATTGGCATGGCATCACCAGGTAAAAATTACCAAATCTGGAAGCATATCCATACAAACTGGTATTGGGATAAGGAACAGCATACTCCTCAACCTAAAGAACAGGCAGGAGAAGGCCTCCCCTCCAACCAGATCAACATCATCTCTTCGTTACAGGATGGCAGCATCTGGGTTGGTACGATTGCCGGACTCGGTTACAAACTCAAAAATTCCCATTGGCGTTTCTGCCGAGGTAAAGACTTCAAAGATAAAAATGCCGGACTTTATCAAGTAAAACCTACCGCCAACCGGACCAATACAAGTTATCCTAGAATCTTATTGCCTGAAGATTTCATCACCTCCCTCGCCCCCGCCGGGAAAAAACTTCTAATAGGCTTTAGACAACAAGGAGCTTGTCTTCTTGATCCTGCCAATTGGACACTTGAAAAAACCTATTATCAACAAAATCCGGCATCTCCGTCCAGATGGATTAACTGTTTCTTGCAAACGCCGGACGGATCCCTGTGGGCCGGCACTTTTGGAGGAGGGGTTGTCTGCCTTGATAAACAAGCTCCATTATCACTGAAACAGCCATCCCCAGAGGTTCCGCCCTCCCGAGAGAATCCATGCTTTCCATCGGCCGCCAGTCCCTCATCCGACCAGGATTTGACGGACGCATACCTCGCTCTTGTCAAGAAGGATGAAAAAGAGACTCACAATTCCGATGCCATCTTTTTCGGCGAGGACTGGAGCACGCGGGGCGATTGGTGCCTGCGTCATGGAAAAGATTACGTCCTGCTATGCGGTGCCAATGCACCATGGGACAATGTTCGATACTTCAACTCCATCATGTCGATGAACTATAGATGCTACGGAACCATCGGACCCAACCAGAAAAATGATGGATTGAGACATTGGGTCGAAACCATCAACGACAAAAATAACAGAAACGTCCTCGTAAGCCCGGATTTCTGCATCCGTACGGAATCGGAATGGGATGACCACGGTGAAGCATACCCACAGTCTTTTGACGGCCCCGATGTATGGATTGCCGTAGCTATCCCTCCGGGAAAACACATGCTGAGCATTTATTTTTATAACCCGAATGGGCGTAAGAAATTCAATAACTCCTTAAGAGATTATCTGGTCGAAATAAGGAAAATACGTCCCAGCCTGCAGGGACTAAAAGAATTCAGCACAGTGAAAGAAGATTACGCGCATACCAGTAAAGTCCGGGCTGAACATGCAGGCAACCATCTTTCTTCCCCTGTTTTGGCAAGAACGAGAGTCAATTATTTTTCCGGCTCAGGAGTCTATAAATCCTTCCTCGTATCCGGACCGGGTAGCTATTATGTCCGTGTGGCCCGTAACCATTCATTCAATACTATCGTCAACGGGATCTTTATCACATGCCTGTCCTATCCGGACCGGAGCAAGTGGAATACGACAACATCTTCCGGGAGAATTTATAACTTTTCGCTTTTGAAAACATTTCTTGATGCCCCGTATCCATACAATTTCTCCTGGATCTCAAATCCTTCCCCGTTTCTATCCAGCGAATACATGCCGGCTTCCGTAAATATCAGAACCATTGCCGCATATCGCCAGTACATGACTTCCTGCTTGCAATCGTTATCAAATAAAAAATCGCAAACTGAAACGGATCGTGAGTTGATTTCCCATCTCAAATGGTGTCTGAATCTCCATGAAAAGGAAAACGAAAAGAAATTCGACGATTATTTAATGGAGCTCTGGAATATATATCAGGAACTCTATCCCTGTTTCAGATCAGCAGAATGGGCTAAATATAGCCCAAATGTCATTCCATTTTCAATAAATGAAGTGAAAGCTATGGAAAAAATGCAGATAGACTGGAAACAATACCTACCGGGACACAGACCCCAAATTCCAGTCGATGCGATGAAACGAAAAATTCACCTTTTTATAACACAAAAAAAATAACATGTTAAAAAAATTAATTATACTTATTTTATCATCCTTGTTCTCTACAGAACTATTATCATCAGCCGATATAAGTCATGCTGGTTTTTCTGTTATCCATGAATTTGAAATTTTAGCCGATGCTAATCTTAGTAATACACAGCAAGGTTATTATATACCAGGCTATGGAAGTGTGCCTGAGTTATCAAGTGCCGGTTTTTCTGTTAAATTTACTCGTGACCCTGTTCCTGCTCAAGAATGGGAAATCATTGAAGGTCCAAAATACTATTGGAGTATCGAAGGTTCCAACCCTGACATAAGTAATTTTGTCGTCCAAAACTCTGTTCCGACATATGATTCGCCCAGAACAACTGTTTCACGAGTACTACATCCAAGTAGCAACAACAACAATGCTTCATTAAAATGTACTGTTTTATATATAGCTCAGAAACAAGGTACATCCCAGCATGATAATTCTCCAGTCGATCATTCAGTTTCTATTTGGTATGATGTCAAATAGAGTAGGAAGGGTTTATCAAAACTCGCGGTTTAGCTGTTCCCTCTATCGGGTAGAGAACATCTGATCTCGTACTGGGGATGGGAAAAATCGTAGTGATCGGTAAACAATTCCGTTTCCATCACCACTTTGTCGTAATCCTGAGAAAACAGATCGGGGAAAAGTCCGCGTACGTGTTCAATGTCATTGACGTCCGTCTTCATGCACGCAAAGGAAGAGGCCGGAAGCCGGAGCACGTCTCTTGGAAGCGGGACGGGCGCGCCGTCTCCTTCGATAGCGATGTATAGAAACCTTTCTTCTGCATCTCCCCGGTACAGCATCATAATCCCGCCCTCAATGCACATCCCTAGCTCCTGTCTGATAATTTCGTCAATTCCCTTCGTAAATTTCAGGTGATACTCGGAACTGCGCAATGCCCCCTTGTACGGGATTGTCCACAACAGCATATCCGGGAAATCCACCTTGATCGGACCATTGTGAAAGCGGTAATTCTCCGCATACTGGATGTGCTCCCGGATTTCGTCGAGCATGCGGAGCCGGGCATTAATTGCCTTGATCTTCTCATCGGCCAGCATCGTGCCATATGTAATCAACTTGCCGATGCGGATATTTTTCCTGTCCTCCGTCATAAACTCCGGGAAGCGATTTAAAGGAATGTCCAGTTCCACACATAATTGAATGGCCTGAACCAACGGGATCTGGGAATAGTCGTAGTAACGGTAGCCCGTCTCCGAGTCGATGTATGCCGGAGTCAGAATACCGATCCTGTCGTAGTAACGGAGCGATTTGACGTGTACTCCCGTTTGCTGGGAAACGTTGCCGATTGTCAGTAATTGTCTTTTGTCCATATTCAGCAAAATACGTCAAAGGGAAAATCGGAAACAGTCCACAGCAAAAAAAATTATAAACGATTCGCAATCAACACAATGAATATTCAAACCCAAATCTCATCTCAAGGTATCCTTCGTACTTGACGGAAGATTCACTGGCATGATTCCGATTTCCTATTGACTCTCCCATTATGGGATAGTTTATAGCATGATATCTTATCGGCGCTCCAGAGGAATGAGAGGCAATGACACAAGACCTCACCCCGGTTTGCCCAACAATCCGTTTCACCGAATGAAAATAGCATCTATCCTGCCCGTCCTTTTCGCAACGGGAATCACTCTTTCCTCCTGCCGTCAAGAAGACCAGGCCACACCTCAAATGCCTCCGCCCGAAGTGACTGTCGTCACGGTGAAGGGAACACAGGAACCCGTTACCACCAACCTCCCCGGACGGATGGAAGCTTTTCTACAAGCCGAAGTCAGAGCCCGCGTCACGGGCATCATCCAGGAACGCTGCTACCAGGAAGGACAAAATGTCAACGAGGGGGATATCCTCTTCAAAATCGACCCCGCCCCTCTTCAAGCAGCCCTCGACGGCTGCCAGGCCGCACTCGACCGGGCCAAAGCCATCCTGGACGACGCCAAGGACAAAGTGGACCGCTACTCCGCCCTCGTCACCAAGGGTGCCGTCAGCGGACGGGAACACACGCTCGCCCTGGCCGAACAAGCCAAGGCAAAAGCCGATTACGACGCAGCCGCTGCAGCCCTCGAACAAGCCAAACTCGACTTGGGATACGCCAACGTCACCGCGCCGATCAACGGCCGTGTTCGCCGAGCCCTCGTCACCAAGGGTGCCCTGGCCAACAAAAACGAATTCACCCACTTGACGACCGTTGAACAGATTAATCCCATTTACGTCCGCTTCAGCCAGCCTTCCACTCAGCACAGCAAACTCCGGCGCGCCGTCCTGTCCGGAGAATGGGAGGGTATCCCCCTCGACCAGGTCAAAGTCAAACTCCGACTTCCGGACGGAGACGAGTATCCCCTCCCCGGCAAGATACTCTTCAGCGACATGGCAGTAGATCCGAACACGGACACGATCGAAATGCGCGCCCTATTCCCCAACCCCGACCACGAACTCCTGCCTGGAGCATACGTCCGCGTCGTCTTCGACAAAGCCATCCGCAAAAACGTTTTCAGCATCCCGCGCGACTCGCTGATGCGAACATCGCAGGGAGCCTCCGTTTACGTCGTCGGACAAGATGACATGCTGGAAGTACGCCCCGTCACCGCTGAAACCATGAAAGGGAAAAACTGGCTCATCACCTCCGGACTCAAAGAAGGCGACCGGGTCGTCACCGGCAAACTCACCATGCTGCGCCCAGGGATCAAAACCATCGTCCGGGAAACATCCGCCCAGTCCCAGCAGCCGGACACCCACTAAACGCCCAGCCCCACATTAGGCTATGCCCGACTTTTTCATCCACCGCCCCATTTTCGCATGGGTTGTCGCCCTCCTGATCTCGCTGATCGGGACATTGGCCATCCCGATGCTGCCCGTCGCCCAGTATCCGGACATCGCGCCGCCCGTCATCAACATCCGTACGACCTACCCGGGCGCTTCCGCCCAGGTCACGGAAGAAGCCGTTACCGCCGTCATCGAAAAGGAAATCAACGGAGCCCCCGGCCTCCTTTACATGACAGCTACCAGCGATTCCAACGGCATGGTCGACATCGCCGTCACATTCAAGCAGGGCACCGATCCCGACATCGCCGCAGTCGAAGTTCAGAACCGTATCAAAATCGTCGAATCCCGCCTTCCCGAATCCGTCCGACGCGAAGGCGTATTCGTCGAAAAATCCTCCAACAACATCCAGGCCGTCATTTCCCTGTCTTCCACCGGGACATTGGACGGGACGGAACTCGGTGAACTGGCTTCATCACGCATCATCCCGGAACTCAAACGAGTCAAGGGTGTCGGTCGCGTCGACCAGTTCGGCGCGGAGACATCCATGCGCATCTGGCCGGATCCCGAAAAACTGGAGGCTCTTAAGCTGACGCCCAACGACATCGTCACGGCCGTCGCCTCCCAGAGCGAACGCATCATCGTCGGAGACATCGGCGGAGCCGCCGTCAACAAAGACGCCCCGATCAACGCCAGCGTAGTAGCGGAAGAAGCCTTCAGTACCCCGGAACAATTCGAATCCATCGCACTCCGCACGCTCGAAGACGGTTCGTCCGTCAAACTCAAAGACGTGGCTCGCGTCGAACTCGGAGCCAACAACTACTCCTTCTTCTCGCGGTGCAACGGGCAGGTCTCTTCCGGCATGGCCATCAAGATGGCGCCCGGTTCCAATGCCGTGGAAACCATGGGACTCCTTCAGGACAAAATGAACGAACTGTCGCGGGACTTTCCCGCCGGCGTCTCCTACCAGATCCCCTACGAAACCACCCACTTCGTCAAGATCTCAATCCAAAAGGTCATTTCAACTCTGCTGGAAGCCATCGCCCTGGTCTTCATCGTGATGTTCCTGTTTCTTCAGAACTTCCGGGCCACTCTCATCCCGACACTCGTCGTCCCCGTCGCCCTGCTCGGCACATTCGCCGTCATGTGGGTATCCGGATTCTCCGTCAACATGCTCACCATGTTCGGCATGGTGCTGAGTATCGGCATTCTGGTAGACGATGCCATCGTCGTTGTCGAAAATGTGGAACGCATCATGATGGAAGAAGGGCTGGATGCCCGCCGTGCCACCGTCAAAGCCATGAAACAGATCGGAGGAGCTATCGTAGGCATCACGGCAGTTCTCATTTCCGTTTTCATCCCGATGGCATTCTTCAGTGGCGCCGTCGGCAACATCTATCGTCAATTCTCACTGACGCTCATTGTGTCCATCGCCTTCTCGGCCTTCCTCGCCCTTTCCTTGACGCCGGCCCTCTGCGCCAGCCTCCTCAAACCTTCTTCCGTAGAACATCAGGAAAAGAAAGGCTTCTTCGGACTCTTTAACAGAACAGTCACCCGCGCTACCAACAGCTACGGCAAATCCGTAGGAGGCATCATCAAACGCCCCGTCCGCTCCCTCTTGATCTACCTGCTCGTCATCGCCGGAGCCGGCTACCTGTATGTCACCCTCCCCACCTCCTTCCTGCCGGAAGAAGACCAGGGCAACTTCCTCACCGTCATTTCCCTGCCCGCTGGAACTCTTCAGGAGGAAACCAGTGAACGCCTGCGCGAAGTGGAAGACTATCTGATCCGGAACGAACCCGTCGAATATACTTACTCCGTCGGAGGGTTCAGCTTCTTCGGCTCCGGAACCAACATGGCCATGCTCTTCATCGGCCTGAAGGACTGGGAACACCGGACGGAGCCCGGCATGGGCGTCAAGGACATCGTCGCCAGAGTCAATGCCCGGTTCGCGGCAGATCCTCAAATGAACGTCATGGCCATCAACATGCCCTCCCTGCCCGAACTCGGCAACACGTCCGGGTTCGACTTCCGCCTTCAGGACAAGGGAGACATCGGATACGACCGCCTCGTCGAGGCACGCGACGAACTACTCGCCAAGGCCAACACCACAAGCCCCGACCTCACCGGCGTATACTTTGCCGGGCAGCCCGACACCCCGCGCCTCCGCGTTGCCATCGACCGAGAAAAAGCATTCTCCATGGGAGTTCCCATCACGGAAATCAGCAATTCCCTGGCTGTCATGTTCGGTTCCAGCTACGTCGGTGACTTCATGCACGGCAACCAGGTTCGTCGCATTATCATCCAGTCCGATGCCAAAAGCCGCCTCGGCGGAGATGACATCGAAGACCTGCATGTCCGCAACTCGGCCGGCAATCTCCTGCCCCTCTCATCCTTTGTCGATCTCGAATGGACGGCAGGCCCCCCTCAATTGACACGCTACAACAACTATCCCGCGTTTACCATCAACGGCTCCGCCGCACCCGGCAAAAGCAGCGGCGACGCCATGAAAGCCATGGAGCAAATCGCCTCCACCCTGCCCCAGGGAATCGGGTTCGAATGGACCGGGCAATCCTATGAAGAACAACAGGCTGGTTCCCAGGCCACCATCCTGTTCTCCCTCTCCATCCTCATCGTCTTCCTTGTACTGGCAGCCTTGTATGAAAGCTGGTCCATTCCGTTCGCAGTCATCCTGGTCGTACCCCTCGGCCTCATCGGTGCCTTGCTGGCTGTCTTCTTGCGGGAAATGCCCAACGATATCTACTTCAAAGTCGGCCTCATCACCACCATCGGCCTCTCCGCCAAAAACGCTATCCTCATCGTCGAAGTCGCCAAAGACCTCTACCGGGACGGCATGGACGTCATGCAGGCCACCATCACCGCCGCCAAACTCCGCCTCCGCCCCATCCTGATGACATCCCTCGCCTTCGGCGCAGGCGTTATCCCCCTTGCGTTTGCCCATGGCGCAGGCGCAGGAGCCCAAAAAGCAGTCGGTACCGGCGTACTCGGCGGCATCATCACCGCCACCGTCCTCGCCATCTTCCTCGTACCCCTCTTCTTCCGCCTCACCGCAGGCAAGCGCAAGAAAATCGAGGAATAAGGCCTTCTTCCAAAAACAGGTTATCGACATTATTGAGCCTCACTCAGGAATTTCATCCCGGGTGAGGCTCTTTTCATCACTGGATATCAGTCCATCAAAAGGGTTGCCCCATACTGGATGAAGACAGCCCCATGTACGTTGATTGGTCAGATAAACTTATTTGTATTCTTCCATCATTTGCCGGACTTTTTCCCGAATTGCATCATCGTTTGATTGCTCCATCTTTTTGTAAAGATCAGTCATATCAAAATAGATTATCTGTGTATTCCCGGAAGACTTATCCCGTCCGACAATAAGCTGCAAATACAGTCCATACTGGTACATTTTATTTACACTATCGCTTTTCAAAAGATTAGGATAATTCTTCGCTATGTATTCATCTTGGGCTGCTTCAATTCCTTCCAAACTCGTCACATAGCTTAAATTAACTGCCTTGGACAACCGTCTGAATATCTCCTGATCCGTTGAAACATTTGAGCTAACATTCGGAAATAGTATCAAGGAATCATCTGAAGCCATGGGTTTGCACCCCACACAGGAACAATCCGATTTCAGACAATTACAAGAAAATGACGCTTGCCCGCATTCCTCTCTTAGCATGCACATTGCTGCCAATTCGACAATGCGCCTGGCTTCCGCAATAGCTTGCTTTTTGCGTTCTTCTTCAGACAAACCTAATTTACCATCAATGGAAAAGACATCCACTACGATGGGAAATAACGATTTGGTATATTCCCTTTCAAGTCCGTATACTCCAGAATGGTGACGGCATTGCATCCGGCATGATGCATGAACCGTATACACACCAGCAGTCCCAGGCAACAGTACTGCTTCCATATGCAGATTTTTAACATCTACCGAACATTCTCCAGCGTTCATCTGTCCAGTCCAAGTCACAGATGCAAGCATCACGCCCAACAGTAATCGTAAAATTGATTTCATACCTTTTTCTCATCATAGCTACTGTCTTTCATCAGGGAAAGACCGGATAGTAAATACTTGATCTGTCGTACTACTGGTAGCACGGTATAACAAAAAAAGGACTGTTCCAGAAAATTCCGGAACAGCCCCTGCATTCAATGAATATGCGGCAACCTTTATTTCCAGGAATACTGGACGGG
Organism: Akkermansia sp. N21116; assembly: GCF_029854705.2. Classification (NCBI taxonomy): domain Bacteria; kingdom Pseudomonadati; phylum Verrucomicrobiota; class Verrucomicrobiia; order Verrucomicrobiales; family Akkermansiaceae; genus Akkermansia; species Akkermansia sp. N21116. The sequence continues at coordinate 1,497,719 of NZ_CP139035.1, read as the reverse complement.
AAGGTTGCGGGAAGAATTCCCGATCGAAACCTTGTATTCACCGGGCATCACATCCCAAGAATTTTTCGCTTCGCTCCAGTATTTCTTCTCTTCATCCGTCAGTTTGAAGGTAACGACTTCCGACTGACCTGGTTTAAGATTCACCTTCTTGAATCCGGCAAGTTCCCGAACGGGCATAGGCACTTCTTTTGATTCGGGTTTGGTGATGTAGCACTGCACGGTTTCAGCTCCTTCGCGGTCTCCCGTATTCGTCAGCTTCACGGAGAACTCACCTGCTCCGGGATTGGTACCGGCGGGGTCCATGGAAAACGTCGTGTACGACAAGCCGTAGCCGAAGGGGAAACGGGGTTCAATGCCTGCCTTGTCAAAGTGCCGGTAGCCTACCCATATATCATCGGAGTAGAATTGAACGGGATTGTCCTTGCTCCAGCGGATATCGCCCGGGTAGGAGAGGAATCCTTCCGAATGGCTCTTCCAATCGTTCAAGCGTTTGCCGAAGGTACAGGGCAGTTTACCCGAGGGGTTCACCTTGCCCGTAACCACTTCAGCAAGCGCCGTACCGGCATCCATGCCACCATACCATAATTCCAGAAGAGAAGGCACTCGGTCAATCCATTCCTCTACCTGGACAGGAGCGCCGTTGACAAGGGCTACCACCGTTTTCGGATTAGCGTCCAAAACCCTGTCGAGCAAGGCTACCTGGTCTCCCTTGAGGTTCAGATCCGGCTTGTCACCGCCTTCCAAGACCCCCCAACCGGCACATTCGCGGTCATAGGTATGATCGGTGCCTCCCACAAAAATGACCACGTCCGCCTCCTTGGCAGCTTCGACGGGATCCCATTCTTTCATGTCCGGGAAACTCTTTTTCTTCGGATCTTCGAAGCGGAATCCGGGAGCAAACAGGACGCGATCCTTGCCGAAGAGCTCCACAATGCCGGCCAGCGGCGTCTTCTCATAGGGGGGACGTCCTGCCGCAGCACCGCCACGCTGATGGACGCCGGAACCATCCACCATGGTCTGGTACTGGTCGGCATTAGGCCCGATCACGGCGATTTTGCCGATTTTTTGCGGATCCAGAGGAAGGAACTGCTTGTCATTTTTCAGCAAGACCACCGCTTCGCGGGCAACCTGGCGGGCAACCTCCTGATGTTCGGGAGCATTCAACCGGCCTTCCAGAGGCTCGGTAAACGCGCCGACACGCATCGCAAAACGGATATTGCGTTTGACGGCATCCTCAAAAAACTTGCGATCAATCTTCCCCTCATTGACCAGCTTGACAATATTCTTGTCCTTGTCCGCATTCTTTCCGCTGGGCATTTCCAGATAGCAGCCCCCGTTGACGGCATCCGCATCGCCATGCCATGCTCCCCAGTCGGACACCATAGTTCCATCCCACTTCCAATCGTCATAAAGAATATTGTTAAGACGATCTCTCTGGTGGCTCGCCCACTTGCCGCGCACCTTGTTGTAAGAGCACATGATCGTCCAGGGATTGGCCTCGCGTACGGCGATTTCAAACGGCTTGGCATAAATCTCGCGCAAAGCGCGTTCCGGAGCATCGACGTCGATAACCGTGCGGGACCATTCTTGATCATTGAAAAGCCAGTGTTTCAAAGATGTCGAAACACCATTGGCCTGTACGGCATTAATAAACGAAGCGGCTATCTTTCCGGCCAGGAAGGGATCTTCCCCGAAATATTCGAAGCTACGTCCGCCCAAAGGCGTACGCATCAGGTTGACTGCGGGGCCCAGAATAATGCGTGAGTTCGTCGCCTTGCACTCGCTGGCAATCACCTCGCCGACTTTTTTAATCAAATCCTGGTTCCATGTAGACGCCATGGCCGTCCCGCAAGGGAAATACGTTGAACGATTGTCTCCTCCGAGGCGTACTCCCAGCTGTGCATCCGACATAATGAACTTCGTGAGTCCGATGCGCGGCACATCACCGTATTCGTATCCGCTGCAGCCGTGAAGCAAGGAAGCCTTTTCCTCATCCGTCAACCGTTTGAAAAGATCCTCCACCCGCTGTTCCAAAGGTTGATTCTTGTCACGATACGGAGCATTGACCATGGAAACATCGGTCGGCGGTTCAATCTTACTCCGGACTACATCCTTGCTGCCCTCGGCATATTGCTCCGCCCAACCGGACGAACATACGGCACACAGCCCGAAGGCAGCAATTCTCATGAGGCTTCTTCCATTCATAAATCTATTGAAATGTATATGATTACCGTTGAGATACGTATACTCGCCAACCGTTCTTTCACAGAATACCTGTATTCGGGACAAAGGCGCGGCAACTTCGCCCCACGCCACTGAACATACCAAGCGGACGGGAAGAAAGGCCCCCCCTCGTTGGATCCATGCGATCCCCGCCATGCTACGATTTTCTGGAAGCACGCTTATCCTCCGAGGCGGAGCCGGAGTGGCCACGATCATCCTTGAAAAGCCTGACGAGGAATTTGAACAAATAACGATTTCTCATCTCAATGAGATTTGGATACCTAAACCGCTTTCTGCTTAGGGAAGAAACCATTGCCATGAAGCGGCTTCAACTTTTGAGACTCATAACCGCTGCGAAATGTTCACGATACAGGAAAGAATGTCCATGTATCACTCCTTGATCCATGCATGCATGATTTCCACCACATACATGCGATGCAAGGGATTATCCTCTGCGTACCACTTCTCCAGACAGGACTTGTCCACGAATCCGGACTCCTTCAGGGCATCGCTGTACAGTTTGCGACATTCCAACACGAGATCGGCGCCTTCGACAGCCACATTGCCCATCTCCGTCACTATGGGCGACAATCCGGCAGCGGCCATCTTGTCTCCGTTGCGCCCGGATGTCGTCCCACACACGCGCAAGGCCGAACGGAACTCTTCCCCCATGAAGGAGAGGGTCAGGTACTCCTTCTTTTCGATGAACTCATACGTATAGCGGTTGGGGCGTACCACCACAAAAGCTACAGGCTTACCCCACATAAACCCGATACCACCCCAAGAGGCCGTCATCAGATTGAAGGATTCCCGATCCCCCGCCGTAATCAGCATCCACTTGTGACCGATTAACTCAACGGCATTATCCGTAATGTTTACAGGACTGATTTCTTTCATCATCTTTTTTCTACAGAATTTGAATAATGAGATTATGACCGCATGGAACGGCCGATTTTCAACACGAAAAGAGTCATACCCAGGCTCATGACTCCCATGACAACAAACTGCCATGCCGGGGAAATCAACAGCATCATGACGTACTGGAACCCCACCGCCAGCAATCCCAGAAAGCAATCCACAAGATTCCCCGCCGCAATCACGTCGCCGCGCCTTCCGTTCTCCGCACGATCCTGAAGACAAGCATTCAACGGCACCAGATAAGCCGAGGCAAAAGCTCCCGCAAAAATCAGGAGTACCTGGAACAACCAGACATTCGGAGGCACGAGGCTCAATCCCAGGCATCCCAGAGTCATCCCCAGCCCTCCCCAAAAGGCTACTCCCATGCGAATGCCGTTGCGGCAAATGGAGGAAGCCACCACGCCACCCAGCACCATGCCGCCGCTCATCCAGGCCATGAGTTCAGCCCCCTGAGAGCCAAAATCATCTCCTGCTCCCGATACCTCCTTGGCCAGCTGAATCGTCATCAAAATGATCGTTCCTCCGAAAAACCAGAAATATCCGATACCGGCCTCGCAACGCCGCAGGACTTCATGCCGCCATAAATACCCCAATTGCTTAAAATGTTCGTACAGCAAACTCCACGCAAACGGACGCGCCTCATACGGACGATAGGCAGGCAGAGTAAACGTCCCAATCGCCGTCACCACGGCCAGCAGGAAAAACATGAAACAAGGAAACGATGCCGCATACCACCCGTCATTGATCCCGTTCGGTTTGAAAACACCGTCAAACCAGGCAAAAAAACCATCCCCAAGCATTCGGTGCCAGATCGTATTCGTCCCCGGCTCCAGCAGATATGAAAACCAGACAAACACCCCCAACTGGCCGATCAGCAGAGCCAGCACAGAAGCCATCTCCACAATTCCGCTGGCAAAGCCGATTCGTTTCGTACCTACGATATCCTTGATAATCCCCTTTTTGGACGGACTGAACACCGTCGCCTGTACGGCAAACACGCAAAACCACCCCAGCGCGGCATCAAGGTTGTGCCCTCTCAAGCTAAAAAACATCCCCATCAACACCACCAGCTGAGTCACGGCCATGGCCCGGATAATATACGTCTTGCAAAACCTGTCCGACAACCAGCCAGCCAGAGGGGAAAACAAAATAAACGGCAGGACGATAATCGCCCCCAGGGGATACTCCAGATTACCCTCTTCACGGTACAACCATACCCCCAGAGGAATCAGCAAAAACTGGGCGCCTTTTTCACTGAAGGAGTTCTGCGCCTGGATCAACACGAGCTTCCAGAACGAGAACCAGTCGATACGCTGCGGATCCGCGGTATTTGCCTCCTGCATGCCGCGCATTGTAGCCGTCCTCAAACGGGATACCAGCATTATTCCGGCAAAACCATCACCACAAGAGAAATGGCACTCCCAGCCGGAGTTGAACCGAGCCTTTGCCGTTGGAGAGACGGCCTTCCTATCCGCTAGAAGATGGGAGCATCAATCAGAAACTCAGGTCCGGAAACCTGATGTGGATTCATCAATACCACTTTCCCTCACGCAGTCAACTCCAAATTCGCCCATCAATTTTTTGGGATAACATCCGTCATTTTCCTTTACCATCATGGTCTTGAAAGAGTATTGCCAAGCTGTTTTTTGCTTCTGTGCCAACGGCATCTTTCCGTTGAAGAAGATCATCAGCTTACTTCTGCGACAAACGGTCCACTCCTTCCCCACAACCGGCATGATAGAAAAACCTGCCTTTTGCCCCACGTTTATAATACTCCAAGGCTTTATCACGATCCACAGGCGTCCCGATCCCGTCCTCATATACCTTTCCCAGAAAATAATTCAAACCGCCCGCCGTGTAGGACTGGGTATATTTGTCCAATTCTTGGGCTAAATCATACAGTTTTTTTTCATCCCTTCCCGGCAGGTCTGCATGCCGGAACGCGAGAGTTAACATGAAAACCGACGGAGCAATCTGCATATTGACATTGTTTCGTTTCCCTCCATTGAAAGGGTCGGAATAGAGAACCGAGCTACCTCCGAACACCCCCATGGCTTCCTTAGCTTCTGAATAACAATCCCAAGCCTTTTTCAAATCACGGGACACCCCCATACCATGCTCGTTGAGATAGCCTAGGACAAGTTTGCCGAGAGGATCACCTTCGCCTGCCAACTCCTTCACCTTATCCACATATACGCTGGTAACGCCAGGAGAAACATCCCAACAGGCAGGTTCTTCCAACAATTTGAGCAACAGACGATCAGCTCCGCACAGAGCAACCAGTTCATCCAACTGCCGGCGGGCTTTTTCAGCATTCTTCCCATCAATCAACTTCACAACGTCACACCAATACACCTCCTTTCTCCAATCCAGCTTTTCCAAAGCTTTGCTCATGGCTTGCCTCAAAAAACGGGGACGATAAAAACACTCCATCAACTTTGTTTCCATGGAGTCCAACTTGGAACGAAAAGCCATTCTCTCGATAAAAGGCACATACCTGCACTCCAGCAACGTGCGATAGTAACGAAACGCCTCTTCCCAGTCCTCACGGGTAAAATAATTCAAGCTCGACAACCCATGTGCAAGCCAGCAGTCCATACCGGCAAGGCTCCCCCTCCGGGCTGCCTTTCGGGCACAATCCACCCCCTCGTAGAATTCGTTCATCTCCTTCGCATCTTCGACTTTCAGCCCCCCCATCCGGACAAGACCATTCCACGCCTGGTCACTCGCTTCGTCAGGAAGCATCAGGATAGCTCTGCCCCAAAACGTTTCCTCCATCCCTTCCAGTATTGCCCTCTGTCTATCGAAAGAATCTTTGGGAGGGGAAAAAGTCAGGGTTGCCATTTTTTCCATCGCCCTCACATCCCCGGCTTTCACCTGCTTCCTCAGGGCATCCTGCAACAGGGATCTCTCCTCGTTGGAAAGAATCAGGTGGCAGGCGATCCGGCACATCAGGTTATAAGCCATCAAATCACCTCCGCGAAGACCATTCAGAAATTCATGATAACCAGGAAGACCCGTATAATCAGGACACTTTTTTGGGGAAATAAAGAGTGAACTACTACCCGTAATTTTAACAACATTCCTGTTTTCCGGAAGAGTCAAATGCACAAATTCCCTTAAAAAGCGAGCCCCCGGATGCTTAAATTCCTCTGCTTTCCCCAGCCAGTAATCCACATCTCTAGCCTGCCTCCAGCTTAACATTTCAGGAAAATCTCCCTTTTCCCATCCAAGATGCAACGCCATCGCCAGGCAAGCCTCCGCATCTCCGCTGTTTGCCCGGTGCAAACATTCCTCAAGCGACACCTGATCCGCAGGAAGTTTCCCGTGGGAAGTTACCGGATCCAACGTCACTTCATAGGGTAGATTCTCCTTGTCCCGAAGCTTGGCCTGCATCTCAGCCAAAGTCTTCTCTCGCTCTTCCCTTCGCGCAAATTCCTCCTTCACCGATGTCGCGTCCTTACCCGTAATCCGGCTTAAATACTTGCCGCCATCATTGCATCCACGTGCGATCTCCCACGTCAACGGGAAAAGAGCACGGCGTTCGTTCCACAATTTCCGTTGCTGCTCGGAATAGCTATCCCCATACTCGGAAACCGCTGGCCACAGAAACACGCTCGTCACCACTGCCAGTAGGACGGCAGTTATTGAAATCCACATTTTCTTTTTCATGGGTTATTCTCCTTGGAAATTCCTTTTGTTTCTTCTTGCAACAAGCGTTCAACGCCATCCGTACATCCGATATGATTCTTGCCTTTTTCGTAAAACTTCAAAGCCTTTTCCTTGTCTACCGGAGTTCCGATACCGTCCTCATACACACGACCCAGAAGATAACTCACATTTCCAGGAAGTGAAGAAGATACCGAATCTTCCAATTCCTGAGCCAGCGCATACATCAATTTTTCATCCCTGCCCGGGAAATCCGTGTGCCGGATTCCGAGAGACAAGAGGAAAAGGTCAGGAGCCTCCTGCATACTCGCAGAGCAAATTTCCTCTCCATTGTCAGGATCCATATAACCATCGGGCAACCTTTTAACAAAAAAACCGACAGTATCTCTCGATTCGAGATAATACCTCCAGGCCTTGCCTAAATCGCGTGGCACCCCCAATCCGTGTTCATGACAATACCCCAGGACAAGTTTTCCAAAAGGGTCTCCTTCATCAGCCAATTCCTGCACCTTGTCGGCATAAATGCGGGCAAGTTCAGGGGAAACATTCCAGAAGGATGAATCTGCCAGTAACTTGCTCAAAATGGCATCTGCCCCACTCATAGCAATCCATTCATCCAATTGGCGACGCACGGTATCTACATCCCCGATATCCATTCGTTTATTGATATTTTTAAACAGTTCTGCACCATCATATTCCTGTTGACCACGAATCTCTTTAATCGCATTTTCCAGCAATTTATAATCGTAAAAACCTGTGACCAGATCCAGATCCGATCTATCCTGGCGAAACAAGTCATCCCTGAGAGGCTGAAAAGGAATATAGTTGCGTTCCAACAGCGTGTGATAGTAGCGGAACACCTCATCCCAATCTTCTTGAGTATAGTAATCCGAGCAGATGACACCATTCCACAGGCAACAATTCATACCTGCGAGGCTACCTCTTCGGGCAGCCTTACGGGCACAGTCCATGCCTTCTCTCAATTCTTTCATCGTCTCGGTATCTTCCACATCAAGCAACCCAATCCTGACAAGACCATTCCATAAACTCCCCTGAGCCTTGAACGGAAGGAAGCCGACAGCTCGCCCCCAAAACGAGTCTTTCATTTCTCGGATCATATCGAAATTGCATCGATAGGTATCCTGTGAAACAAAGAAAATCAAATCAGACAGCTTTTCCATCGCTCTCACATCTCCTGATTTGACCTGCCGCCGAAGAGATTCCAGCAATAACATCCTTTCCTTGTCAGGAAGAGTGAGATTCCAAGCCATTTTTACTATCAGGGAATACGCCACCAAATCGCCATTCCGCATACAATTCAGGAACCCTTCATAACCCGGCAGATCTTCATAATTCGGGCAAGCTTTTCGCACACAATATATCGTAGAACCCGAAATTTCAGTAATTGTTTTTCTGCTTTCCGGCAATGTCATTCGTAGGAATTCTTTTAAGAAACGCGCCCCCTGATGATTCAACTTCTCGGCCCTGTCCAACCAATAACCGACATCTCGAGCGCCTCTCCAGCCCAACTCTTCAGAATACTCTCTGTTACCCCACCCCAAGTGGCATGCCATCACCAAACAGGCCTCTGCATCGCCGCCATTTGCACGACGTAAACATTCCTGAATCGGTACTTGCTCTGCCGCCAAAGATGCCCAGTCTTCATGAATAACAGAAGGTACGGGATAGGCTAACTTCTCTTCCCATTTAATCTTAATCCTTTCATTATCGATCGATTTTATACATTCCTTTCGCCGTTTCCATTCATCCTTCACCCACATTTTATCCTTGCCCAACACACGACTTAAAAACTCAGCATCAACATCCGGGATACCATCTGCCAATGCCCAGATCCAAGGTAAAATAGCCCGACGCTCATTCCACAGCTTCCGCTGTTGCTCGGAATAGCTGTCCCCATACTCGGGAGCCGTCGGCCACAGGAACCAGCCTGCCACCGCTGCCAACAACACGGCAGCTATTGATATCCATACTTTCTTGTTCATGGCTTACTTTTCCCCGGAATTTCCTTTTGCCTCCCGTTGCAAACGTTCCGCCCCTTCTGAGCAACCGAGGTGACCACTTACGAGACATTGATAATACTTCAAGGCTTTTTCATGATCGACAGAAGTACCGATGCCCTCCTCATAGACTCTCCCCAAAAGGTAGCGCAAATGACCAGTATAGGGGGAATTATCAACGAATGGCTCCAATTCCTGAGCAAGCTCATACAATACGTGTTCATCTCGCCCCGGAAACTCCTTATGGTGGATCCCCAGAAACAGTATGAACACTGCCGGGGCATTCGGCATACATGTTGTACTCGATTTTCCTTCATTCGTGGAATCCTTGAAGCTAACAAACCCTCCTCCATAATTCACAGCAATCTCCCGGGCTTCCCGATAACAAGCCCAGGCTTTCCCCAAATCACAAGGGACGCCTGTTCCATGCTCATAGCAAAAACCCAGCACCAACTTGCCAAGGGGATCCCCCTCGGCAGCCCATTCCTTCACCTTGCCCACATAGGCATCGACCTCATCCGGAGAATCTTTCCATGAATCATACAAACGCAACATTTGCCGTAAAACAGCATCCGATCCTCTCTCAGCTATCTTTTCTTCCAATTCGCGCCGAATTCCCTCAGCATCCTCAGCATGCGTTAATTTCTTTTCGCCGCCATCTATCCACCAATACTCGCCGCTCATATAGCGTTTTACAAAATCAGAGCTCACCTTATTCAACGACTCCGGCTCGTAATAACATTCCAGCAAATTCCTGTCCAGGGTAGGAGACCACTTTCCCGACTCCCATCGATCAAAGGCAGGAACATACCCGCTCTCCCACAAGGTGCGATGAAATCGAAAAACCTCCTCCCAATCTTCTTTCGTATAATAATCCACGCTCGCCAATCCATTCGCAAGCCAACAATCCATACCAATCAAACTCCCTCGCCTTGCCGCCACTCGGGCACAATCCAAACCTTCGCGCCATTCGCGGTCTGCCACCGTATCGGCCGGATTGATCAATCCCATTTGTACCACCCTCTTGCCAAGAGGCAGGTGCATGGACCTTGGAAGTTTCTGAATCATCTCATACCAGAATGATGCCTGCATCTCCTTCCAAACATCACTTCGCCTCCTTCTGGTCTCTCTTGTACAAATAAGCTGAGCCATCTTCTCCATCGCAGCTACATCGCCGGCTTTCACTCCATTCCTCAGTGTTTCCATCAGCAAAGCTCTTTCTCCGGGCGGGAGATCATGAGTTCCAGAGACAAAACTCATCAGGCGGAATGCCATCAAATCCCCCTTGCGCAGGCAATCCTCAAATTCTTCGTAGCCGGGAAGCCCCGTATAATCCGGGCATGTAGCACTACGACTAGCACTTGTCGCGTATTCATCAAGACTGAGAGCCTTCCTGCTTTCCGGCTGCATCATCTGGAAAAAATGTTTGAGAAACAGGGCTCCCGGACGCCCCAAATCCGTTGCCTTGTTCAGCCAATAGTCCACATCACGAACCTCACGCCAACTCCACACCCCGATGCCCAGAACAGAATTCTCACCAACTCTCCATGCCATTGCCATGCACGCGTCAGCATCACCATTCCGGGCTCGCCTCAGGCATTCCCAGAATGGAACCAAATCAACGGGAAGAGATGTAAAATCCGGTTGGGCAGGCAGATTTCCCTGGAAAATAAGTTTCTCCTGGTCGCGAAGAACATTCTGGGCGCTGACTAATTGTTCATTCTGTTCCTCCTTCTGCGATCGAAGTTGATCAACCTCTTTCCAATCCAGTCCGGTCATGAATTGCAAATATGCAGGATCGAACACAATTCTGTTTCCATCCATCCAATCCCATGGCAAAAGCGCCCGCCGTTCATTCCACAGCTTCCGCTGTTGCTCGGAATAGTTGTCCCCATACTCTGGCGGAGATAACCACAAGAACCAGCCAGCCACTGCCGCCAACAACACAGCAGCTATTGATATCCATACTTTCTTGTTCATTCAATTTCCTTTTGACGATTTATCATCCGTCAACTGTTGCAACAAGCGTTCAGCACCTTCGCTACACCCGGCGTGGTTTCCACCACGTTTGTAACAACTCAAGGCTTTTTCCTTGTCCACGGGTGTACCAATACCATCCTCGTATATTCTTCCGAGCAGGTAACTCAAGTCAGACAATCTGGAACCCAAGGTCGGTTTATCGAGACTTTGAACGAGATCATACAATTCCTTCCCCTGCTTCTTCAGTTCATCCGCATGTCGTATCCCCAGCGACAGCATGAAAATTGTCGGCGTAAACTGGAGATAGGAACAGGAATACTTCCCCCCATTCGTTGGGTCGGGATACGAAACCGATATACATCCATAAGAACTCACTGCATCCCTTGCGACAGAATAATAGTTCCATGCCTTGTTCAAGTCGCGAGGCATACCCCGCCCGTATTCATTCAAGTATCCCAGAACGAGCAGAGCCAACGGATCCCCTTCGTCTGCCATTTCCTTCACTCGGCTGGCATACATACGGGCAATTTCCGGAGCAACATTCCAGCATCTTTCATTCTTAATCAATTTCAGCAAAACAAAATCAGCCCCCATCGTCGAAATCAGCTCATCAAGCTCGCAGCGAGCCTTCTCCACATCGCTTTCCGACGTCAATTGGTCGGAATAAAACCGTGCCATATCCTCCGTCAACTTCAGCTTTTCCAAAGCCTCATCGTAGGACTTCCTCAGCGTAGCAGGTGGATAAAAACAAGCAACCAGTTCGTCCCCGATGGGCTTCGGAAAAGATTCCCATAACTTTCTCCGTACAAAAGGTATATAGCCACGTTCCATCAAAGTTCGATGGTAGCGAAGCGCCTCTTCCCAATCTTCTCTGGTAAAATACCCCAGACTCGATATCCCCCATAAAAGCCACCAATTCATCGCGATCATGCTGCCAGACTGCGCTGCCTTCCGGGCATATTCCGCCCCTTCGCGGAATTCTTTCATCGCCGCAGTCTGCTCAGCATCCCATACACCTAGCCAAATGAGAGCATTCCACAACTGAAGCTTCCTTTCTTGAGGGAGCTTGACCATAGCCTTGCTCCAAAATGAATTTTCAAGTTCACCGAACATCTTTTTGAGTCGATCCTCATTGTCCCTCGGGAAGGAAAATACCAGTTCTGCAATCTTTTCCATCGCCTTCGTATCTCCACCCTGAGCCTTTGTTCTCAGCGCATCCAACAACACAAGGCGTTCCCGATCAGGAAGTTTCAGGTTGCCAGCCAATGCCACCAACAATCTGTAAGCCATCAGATCCCCACTGCGAAGGCAGGTCATAAAATCCTCGTACCCCGGGAAATCGGTATAGTCCGGGCATGGTTTGTAGAACGATATGAAAACCTCACCGGCAAGCCTCACCGTTTCCCGACGCTTCGGCTGCATCTTCCGTGCAAAATACCTCAAAAAGTGTGCTCCCGGATGCTTCAGGTCCTCAGCCCTGCCCAACCAATAATCCACATCTTGAGCTGTCCGCCAAGTCAATGCATTACCTTGCTGTAACACAACACAAACCATCGCCAAACAGGCATCCACATCGCCCGCCCGGGCTCGCCTCAGGCATTCCTTCCGAGACACATGGTATACAGGGATATCCTCCTGCAATACATCTTCCGTCAGAATTATCGGGCAAGGACTGTTCTCCTGATTGGCAAGCTTAAGCTGTTCTTTTTCCAGACCGGAATCCTGCTGTTTCTTCATCTCCATCGTCTTCTTCGTCCATTTTTCATCTTTTCCCAAAAAACGACTCAAAAACGTGATATCGACACCTCCGCGGACTCGAGCAAGTTCCCACACACCGGGAAAAAGTGCCCTCCGCTCATTCCACAGCTTCCGTTGCTCCTCGGAATACCCCGTACCATACTCCGACGGAGAAGGCCACAGGAACCAGCCTGCCACCGCCGCCAACAACACGGCAAGCAACACGATCTTTTTCTTCTTCATCTCGACTCCACTTCATCAATTTTGTTCGGAAGAATCAAGTTCGTCTTCCCCCAATCTCTCTAATCGTTCCGCACAGCCTGCATGCCTGTACCTTCCCCTTTCATAATGCATCCGCGCTTTTCCCAGATCAACTGGCGTGCCGATCCCGTCCTCGTACACACGTCCCAGAAGGTAACTCAAATAGTCATTACTAATCGAAAATAATTCCAATTCCTGAGCCAATGCATACATTTGAGCTTCATCCCTGCCCGGAAAATCCGCGTTACGTATCCCCAGAGAAAGCATGAAAAACGAAGGCATCATTTCCAAATAGCTACAGGAAACATGTTTATCTCCTTCTAGATTCAAATAAGTCATTAATTTAACTCCGAATATGCCCATGGCCACCCTGGCTTCCGAGTACAAGTTCCACGCCATTCCCAGATCGCGCGACACACCCAGCCCATTCTCATAGAGATAGCCTAAAACGAGCTTCGCCAAGGGATCGCCCTCTGTAGCCAACTCCCTTACCTTGGCAGCATACGCCTCTGTAATTTCAGGAGCAACATTCCATGATCTACGCAGTACCAATACCTTTTCCAAAACATAATCCGCCCCCAGAAAAGCAATTTGCTCATCCAGATCACAAAGAACTTCAGCCGCATTCTTGCCTTTCGCCAAATAATCCCCCCCACTAACAACATCTTCATCTCTCATCCCGGATTTTGCCCAAGTCAATCGATACGCAGTCCGCAAGGATTGAGGAGAATAATAGGATTCCATCAATATCTGATCCAAAGGAAGAGGGTAATACTTCCCCCAATCTCGAACATAAGGGACATAAGCCCGCTCCCACAGGATACGATGATAACGAAAAACCTCCTCCCAGTCCTCACGAGAATACTCCTTCAGACTCTCCTGACCATACCGAAGCCAAAACGCCATTCCTACCATGCTCCCCCGCCGTGCCGATTCACGAGCACACGTAGCAGCTTCGCGAAACTCTCGCATTGTCTCCGTATTCTCAGCATCTACGATTCCCAGGCGCACAAAACCCTGTATGGCTGGCTCCTGCACAGATTCGGGAAGCATGCTAATCATCTTGCCATATATGCTCTTGGACATCTCATCGTTGGCCGAATGACGCCAATCAGTCTCCCTGTAAGGTTCGAAAATAAGTGAACACATCTTTTCCATTGCCAGGACATCACCGGATTTCGACCGACTCCGCAAGCCCTCCAACAACAGTTTCTTTTCCCGGTCCGGGAGTTCATGGTCCGCCGCAAGCCAACAAAAGAGTTGGTAGGCCAACAAATCCCCATCCCGGAGGCATTGCTGCCACTCGGCATAACCGGGAAGTCCCGTATAATCCGGACACAATTTGCTTCTAATACTCAAGCCGCCTGATTGAAAAACAGCATTTTTCCGATTCTCCGGCAAAATCATCATCATGAAATTCTTTAAAAACCGGCATCCCGGATGTTTCAACTCCTCTGCCTTATCCAACCAGTACCTGACATCATGAGCACGGCGCCACGTCAATAATTCCGACCTGAACTTCCCTCTCCATCCCATGTGAAGAGCCATCATCATGCAGGCATCCACATCCCCGTCCCGAGCTCGCTCCAGACACTCCCGGACAGATACCTGACTCACTGGGAGGGGGGAACAATCCGAAGGTACATTCTGATCCATTTGAAAACCCAGCTTCTCCCTATCGCGAAGTTGTATCTGTTTCGCAGCCAATTCTTCATCTCTCTTTTTCTTCTGTTCAAACAGAAGCTGAGCATCGCTCCTATTCAACCCCGTCAAAAAAACACTTCCCCAACTATCTAAATCATAATTCATTCCCTGTCCCCACGCCATCGGATACAACGCCCGCCTCTCATTCCACAGCTTCCGTTGTTGCTCGGAATAACTATCCCCATACTCTGGTGCTGTCGCCCACCAGATCATAACCGCAGCCATGGCAAGCAAAGAGACAACGACAATCCGGACAATTTTCTTTCTCATCGCCAATTCTCATCATCCTACGATTATTTTGCAGAAATGGAAGCCTGCAATTTTTCCCAACGTTCGGCACAATTAGAATTATCAGCCTTTCCCCGTTCATAATATTTCAGAGCTTGGGAAAGATCGACAGGTACCCCGATACCATCCTCATACATCCTCCCCATCAAATAACAAAGAGAACCTGAAGAATCATCTTTCGTAAAATCCTCCAGTTCATGAAGAAGGTCCGGCACCCGGCTCAAATCTCTGCCCGGAAATTCCGGATGTTCCAGCAACAAGGAAAGCATTGCCATCCTGATAGCTTCCGGGAGCATAACAAGGAAATTCCCACTTCTTCTTTTATTCGCCACATTAGGCACATATGTCATATCCTTGGGATCTACACGTTCCAATGCTCGTTCATAGCACCTCCATGCCTCTCCATGATCAACATGCAGCAATCTTTCCTGTTCAAGCAAATATCCCTGCACAAAAGCAGCACAGGGATCTCCCTTATCCGCCTGCTGCCGAACCTTTTCAATGTAGGCGCCGGCCAATTCCGGACGGATTTCCTCCGTTCTCATCATCAAGTAGCTCAACACCTGATCTGCTCCATATACGGCAACGGCATCATCCCACTGTTTTTCAATATCCTCAGCATTTTTTGCAACATACAAAGGAGAAAGATCATAGCCTGTCACCCGTTCCTGGAATAATTGTTGTCCTCTGGCAAATCTCTCATTCCAATTCTTTTGATCTATATAATAATAATTCAGAATTTTCCCATTATAGTTGTCCAAACATATCAGAACATTGAGCCGGCAGATATACGGAGCATACCCGCGTTCCACCAGCAAACGACTGTACCGGAATACATCTTCCCAATCCTCACGAGAAAAATAGTCCAAACCATTCAATCCATACCCCAGCCAAGAACTCATACACGCCAAACTTCCCCTCCGGGCTCCCAGCCTAGCGTATTCAGCCGCTTCACGGAAGTTGCGCATGGCAACCGTATCCTCGGCATCCAGCACCCCCATGCCAACACATGCGTGCCAAACGCTTTCCCTCGCAAATCCCGGCAACAACTTGATTATTCTGGAGCATAACGATGCTTTCATCTCTCTTTTGATCTCCCTGCTATACTCATCTATCTGTCCTCCTTCAAAAGCGATTGCCGCTAGATCCTCCATTGCCCTGAGATCACCTGATTTCGCACGTTCCCGCAAAACATTCCATAAAATATCCCTCTCTTTTGGAAGAATTGAGGCAGAAAACACGATATCCCTCATCATCCTGTACGCCAACGCATCTCCGTTCCGTATACATCCCATGAAATCTCCATATCCGGGGAGCACCGTGTAATCGAAACCTGATGGAGTCGTGTAACTGCATCCGGACATTGACCGAGTAAGGTTCTTTCTGATTTCCTTTTGATAAATGGAAGAACAATTCTTCAAGAACTTTGCCTCTGGACGCCCCAATGACTCCGCTTTGTCCAGCCAGTAATGGATCGTCCGTGTCCGGTTCCAACTCCAAACTAATTCCGGAACCATGCCTCCCCCTCCCATTCTCCACGCCATCACCATGCACGCTTCCGCATCACCTCCTCGAGCTCGCTGCAGACATTCTCGGATACTGATCTCATCAAGACGCAAGGATTCTGTATCCGGCAGTTTTACCTCCATCTCCGGGTAGGGCACTTTCTCCCGGTCACGAAGGTCTTCCTGCTGTAACGCCAACGCATTATCTTCCTCTCTCTTCCGCCTCAGCACATGTTCCAGTACCTCTTTCCGCATGGGAGTAATCGTACAAATAGCATCTGCATACTCCGGCCTGACATCCCCTATCATTATATTCCAAGCAGCCGGATAAAGAGCTCGGCGCTCATTCCAAAGCTTCCGCTGCTGCTCGGAATAGCTGTCCCCATACTCGGGAGCCGCAGGCCACATCACCACGCCTGCAAGTATTGCCAGCAGGAGGACAAGTACTGTAATGATCGTTTTCTTCTTCATTTCTTTTCCTTCTGATCGTCGCGACCAAGCTCGGTCTGTAACTTTTCCCAGCGTTCACTACATGGAGCGTATGTTCCACCTTGGGAGTAACAATCCATAGCCTTCTTTTTATCCGGCAGGGTACCGATGCCATCCTCATACACCCGACCAATCAGGTACAACAAGATGCCAGGCCTATCCCATTTCACCAATGTTGACAAATCTTCCGTTACATCAAACACAAACGAAGGATCCCTGCCCGGAAACTCGGGATGTCTGATCGCCATAGAAATCAACGCCATTTTCGCGGCCTCCGGCAATCTGGCCATTGAAAGATGTCCATTTACACAAAAATCACGGTAAAAAAGATTCGTTAAATCTTTGTTTGAACTCCTGCGCGTCGCTTCCACATAGCAATCCCAGGCTTTCCCCAAATCGCGGGTTCTCCATATACCCTCCTCCAAAATGCAACCCAGAACATACAATCCGAAGGGGTCTCCCTCATCAGCCAAAGCCTGTACCTTATCCGCACAAACAGCAGATACATCTGCGGGAATAAATGAGGCGTTGTTCTGAATCAATTGAAGCAAAATCTGCCTCAATACGACGTCACTTCCCCGCCAGGAGCACCATTCAGCCAGCTTCTTTTTTGCATCACCGTTTTTCTTAACGTCTTCTAAAAAATCTTGAAACCAGATCTCTTCCCCTCGAATAAATGCATCCTGCTTCCCCAACAAGCTTTTCCCCACGGCATCGGAACCATAACAACACTCCAGTATCTCACGATCCAGCTTGGGACCTTGCATGACTCTGGATATTGTGAGATAAGGCATATAGCCCTTCTCTATCAACGTACGGTAATAACGGAACACATCCTCCCAATCCTCACGGGAATAGAAATTCCGGTTCCAAAGTCCATAACTCAGCCAATAGGACATCCCTGCCAAACTCCCCAATCGGGCAGCCCTCCGTGCATTTTCGACACCCTCACGGTAATTTTGCACCGTTGATGTGTCCGCAACATCCAACACCCCCATGCGAACGAGTATATTCCGCCCGTCTTCCTGCCACTTCCCCGGAATATTCCTCTCCAAAAACCTACTCCAGGTAGAATGATCAAGTTCCCATGAAATATCCTCCTCCCAATGAATATTGATCTGATCCAAGGCCAAAGCCGCCAAATCCTCCATCGCCTGTACATCACCCGTTTTCACTTTCCGCCTCAATCCCTCACGCAGGAGGTCGATATCCCGGTCGGGCAGTCTATGGCAAAACACAATGTCCCGCACCAAAAAGTAAGGCAGGATATCCCCCTGACGCATACTCTCCTCAAATTCCCCATAACCCGGCAAGCCCGTATAATCCGGGCAAGCCACATTCGAGTAACCATATCCGGTAAGAGAATCCTTTTTAATCAGTTTGCTGGATTCTCAACTTGAATCATTCGGCAAAAGTTCTTCAAGAACAACGCCCCGGGACGTTTCAATGCTTCCGCTCGAGAAAGCCAGGCATCCAAGTCTCGCATACTTCGCCAACTAAGCAGATTTTCTGAATTATTCGTGATAGACCTCCATGCCATCACCATGCAGGCATCAGCATCGCCCCCCTGCGCCCGTTGCCAACATTCCCTCCTGGAAAGTTCAAAAGCCCGTAGAGAAGCCAGATCCAACTCTTGGCCGGGAGTATATCGAAAGACGGGCTTCTCGCGATCCCGAAGCGCCACCTGCTCCTTCTTCAATCCCTCATCCTTTGCCTTCTTTTGATCTCGAATACCCGTCCATGAGGCATCATCCTTTGGGGCAATCATGTTCAGATAACGGGTTGAGTTCAGCTCAAGCGTCCACATTGACCAAAGAGCCGGAGAAAGCTGCCTCCTCTCATTCCACAACCTCCGTTGTTGCTCGGAATTGCCCGTCCCATACTCTGAAGACTCAGGCCAAAACACCACACCGGCTAGAACGGATAACAGGGATAAAATCAGAATCCATAAGTTTTTCTTCTTCATTTTAATAAACTGTATGAGATTACCTTTCTTGAGTAAAAACAGAAGATTTTCCCAAACTTTTGCACGACTCGGCGCAAGCGGGGTGATCTTGCTGTCCTCGCATGTAGTATTCCAAGGCCTTGTTCTTATTCGGAGGCGTACCGATGCCATCCTCGTACACCCGGCCAAGCAGGTAGTTCAGATACGCATTGTAATCCGGTCTTGAAAATTCCTCCAGATATGTTGCCAGGGCATATGCTACCTTCTCATCACGCCCCGGAAAGTCATGGTAGCGAACCACCATGGAGAGCATGAATTGAGGAATATATTTTTGTAAATATCCATTTTCAGTCTTAAATCCATGAGTCGGATCGGGGAATCGTATAGAAAGGAGCCCAATTCCAGCCATACTATCGTAAGCTTCCGAATAAGAAGCCCATGCTTTCCCCAAATCCTGAGGCACTCCTCGCCCCTGCTCGTAGAGAAAACCCATCACAAATTGAGCCAAGGGATCGCCCTCTTTCGTTAACTCCTCGACCTTATTGGCAACAATAGCTTGTTTCTCAGGCGAAGTCTTCCAGATTTCCAGATCCGACAATGCTTTCTCCAGAACAGAATCGGCACCATATAAAGAGATCGTTTCATCCAGTACCGACTGAAGATCTCTGACGCTTTTTTCGGCAAAATCGGGGAAATTACTTTGTTGGCTTTCTCCACGAAGCATCAGTAGCATCCTTGCTTTTTGTTCGCACTGCCTCCTTGATGTCGAATCATAATACACATCGACGGAATTCAAGAAGCGGGAATAGTGAATAAAGCCACCAAATTCATCGATTTGGCGTACATAGGGGACATACACATGCTCCAACAAACATTTATCGTACGACAACATAGCCTCCCAGTCTTCGCGCGAAAAATAATCTCGGGTCAACTGCCCAAAACGAAGCCAATAGTCCATCCCCGCCAGACTTCCATGTTGAGCACCCAAGAGCGAGAACGCTGCTGCTTCGTGGAAATCTTTCACTGTCGCCGTTCGGTTCACATCAATGATTCCCATCCTGACCAACAAATTACGGACATCATACTGTTTTTTCCTGGGCAAGATAGGAATTAGATTTTTCGACCAGAATGAAGATTCCATATCCGTCATTATATCGCGTTTCACATCATGGACATCCCGGTCAAAACACAGAGAAGCAAATTTTTCCATGGCTCGGACATCTCCATTTCTAGCCTTTGCTCGCAATACCTCCTTCAGTTCAGAGAGAAACGGATTCTTATGGTAGTCGCTTATCAATTCCTCCATAACGCGGTATGCCAGCAAATCCCCATTTTGCATACACTGCCGGAATTCCTCATAACCAGGTAGAGATGCAACATCCGGGAGCCTAGTCCCTGTAATATAAATACCATCCTTCATAATTTTCACAGATTCAATAATCTGCTTCATCCTTATGTCCCCGAAATGCTTCAAAAAAAGAGCACCGGCGCGTTTGGCGATGAGTGCCTGTTCCAGCCAATACTTCATATCATGGGCAGTCCTCCAGCTCATTGAGTCACTCCGAAAACCATTGCCTCTGCGAACATGTAAAGCCATTTCCAAACAGGCATCTCCATCGCCACGCCGGGCTCTTTCCAGACACTCGCGAATCGTTATCTCCCAAGCTTGTAAAGAAGCAAGATCCGGCTTTTCCTTGAAATCCAGGGTGAAGCCATGTTTTTCACGTTCACAAAGCTTCTTTTGCTGTGCCTCAAGATCACGATCCTTTTTCGCCTTTATTTTTTCCAGCGCATTGAGTTTTCCGAAATCCATTCTCATGGTCTCTCCCAAAAAATTGAACTCGGATGAAATTACCATATCACACCTATCCAGCATCCACACCAAGGGATAAACCTCTCGCCGTTCATTCCACAACTTCCGCTGTTGTTCCGAATAGCTATCTCCATAACTCAAACGATCAGCATAAAACAAGCCTCCCGCCACCGCGGCGACAAACAATACGCCGCAGAGGATAAGGATGACTTTCTTCCTTGAGGGATACATTTGTGTCCACCTTATCACGATTTTCCCGGATGAACAGATTTTTGCAATATCTCCCATCTATTAAAACAGCCAGAATGATTCCCTCTCCCTTTTTCGTAACAGGCTCGGGAATAACACGCCAAAAAATTGCTTTCATCGCCTTAAGTTCCCCGTTTTGAGTCCGCTTCTTCAAGACTTCTCGAAAAACAGGCAATTCATTTTTTATCCTTAGGGGATTGCAATTTGGAAGGAGTATCTTTCTTCTGGAGTTTCTCCCAGCGTTCCGTACAGGCCGGATACTTTCCCTGCCCCCGGCTGTAGTACTCCAAGGCCTTTTCCTTATCGGGTGAAATCCCTATTCCATTCTCATAAACATAACCCAAGCAATAATTAATAAGTCCTGCATAATTGTGTTTACTTTTGCTGCATGCATTCAATTTGTCCACTAACACAGCCGTAATCCCCGGATCATTGACCGGGGATTCAGGATATCGCAGCAACACTGACAACATACTCGCATGGAGGGCAACATCCAACCGACATCTGAGGGAATCACCCTTATTCAGGGCATCGAAAAAAAGTATCTCCGCCAGGCCATAGCCATCCTCTTCCTTGATTTCCTCACTTCCTTTTACATAACAACTCCACGCTTTTCCCACATCCTGCGGTACGCCCCATCCCTGCTCATAAAGTCCTCCCAGCACCAAATTGGCATAAGGATCACCCTCTGCCGCCAATTCCCGAACCCAATCAACATAAACAGCAAGCACTTCAGGAGAGAACATTTGTAATGACATTTTCTCTACCATCAAAAGCAACACTTGATCGGAACCGTACATAGTTCCCCGTTCATTTAGAATTTGTTCCAAAATCACAGGATTCGATTCCTTGGGAAGTTTCCCCGCCAAAGTACTTAGGTCCCCCCGTTTTTCCAACATTTCACCTATTCGTCCAACGTATCCATTCAATACAGATTCCGGATAATAACAGTAGAACAATTCGAGAAAAGTATTGGTATGCAACCATGATTTCATATAAGGCACATATCCTTCCTCCAGCAGGATCCGATTGTACCGGATGACATCCTCCCAATCATCACGCGTTAAAAAATTCTGGCTCAATAAACCGAAGCGCAACCAGTAATCCATTCCGATCTTGCTCCCCCTGCGTGCAGCCACTCGGGCACATTCCAACGCTTCCCGTAAATTCTGAGCCTCCCGGCAATCATCCACATCCAGAAATCCCACATGATAAAGCATATCGCGACATTCCTTCGATATCTGATCAGGAAGAGCCGCTAACATCCTCATCCACCAAGATTGATTCAAGTCTCCCAAAAAACGTCCATACATATTCCGTCTCCAGACAAGCTGCAAGGTGATCATCCCCTCCATCGCCCTGATATCACCGGACCGGATACGCTGCCTCAAAACCTTCCTCAAACCGGCCTCTTCCCGATCCGACAAATCGTGCCATCTGAGCATATTCCGCCAAACGGAATAAAGCAGGACATCACCATCATTTATCGCATTCAGGAACTCACCATAACCGGGCAGGCTCGTATAATCCGGACACATGCGTACTGACGAAAACATGTCTCCGGAATCGAAAAAAGCATCTTCGACGGACTCTTTCTGCAACAATTTTCCAAACTGTTTCAAAAAACAGGCTCCCGGCCTCCCCAATGACTCCGCTCTGGATAGCCAATACTCCCTATCGCGCGTTTGCCTCCAAGTCAATATATCAGCAAAAATCAACTTGGAAGACGAAACATTGGTAACCATGGCAAGACAGGCATCCGCATCTCCTCCCCTAGCCCGCTCCAGACATTCCAGGGACGATATCCTATCCACAGGAAGAGAAGATAAGTCCGGCTCCCTTGTCAAATCGAGCATGAAAGGCGTTTTTTCAGAATCCCGCAGATCGAGTTGTTTCTGTCTCAGCACTTTATCGCGCCTTATTGTTTGTTCAAATGCTTCTTCCTTGACAGGGAGGAAGCCGCCACTCCTCAGAATGTCAAGGAATACATACACCTCCGAACTTTTACCATCGTATTGAGTATCTCTGCCATCGTATTGCCAGAATACCGGGAACAAAGCTCTCCTCTCGTTCCAAAGTTCCCTCTGCCTCTCCGAGTAGCCATCGCCGTATTGAGACCGGCATAACCAGCACACTATACCCGATATCGCGCCCAACAGAACGATCGATGCAAACAACACGGTCTTCTTCATTCCTTCTCTCCTTAACACCCACTCTACCATATCTTTTCGAATTGAATACATTTTAAAGTTCCTGACACGATCTTATCCATGAGTACCAATAGGGGAGAAAAAACAAAGGATCGCCTATTGATCGTCAATAATCAGTAATTCTCCCTTTGTCGCGGCACGGTAAAAGCCTTCTTCATTGCCGGATAAATGGCAGGAAGGATTGTAAAGCTGTTTCGGAAAACACACCGTATGACGGTCCGATACATAGCGGTGCAGGAACGATGCCCACCAACTGAAAGTACTGGGCGCCCCAACCAAATGGTCGTAGGCAGTCAAACGAACAAAATCATCCAGATCGCTGCCATCCCGAACAACTTGAATATCCATCCCCATCCCATGCAAGGCGCGATCGACAAGACAGCAAGCCATATCCACGGAATCCCTGTCGGTAAACACATCTACCCTGCGTGAAGCTCCCCGTTTCAACTGAAAACTCACGGCACGCCGAATGTAATCCGGCGTCACCAGGTGAAAACGGTTCCTTAATTTGCAATAATCACCCAGCCGAAGATGGAGTCCGATCCTTTCTGTTTCCTGAGTATCCGCCGCAAGAGAAGCAAATTGCTCGGCCACGAAGTCAAGGTCACTCGAAAAGTATCCTACATTTTGCCAATACCCATCCATCAGAATCAGTTTTTCAGCACAGTCCGGGATGTCGATATATTGTTTAGAGTGTAACTGTACGATACGGCACGTACTCGTTTCTTTCCTGTTCCAAAGAATAAAACGACTCCGGACGATACGCCGGACAGCCTCATCAGTACTGTGCTGGTGCGAGTGAAATATATTGCCGGGCTGGACAACAAACAGACGCTTTAATTTCAAGGCTGTCCCCAATCCGGAAGCAAGTTGGAAAAGCTGATTGCCCAGACCGCAGTACAATTTGACAGTTAAAAGCTTTTCCGACAAACAAGACTCCGGGGCATGATCATCTTTCCTCTCTGAATTCAGACTTCCCGATATGGTCGGACATGCTGGCGTAGAATAAATTTCTTCTTTCATCATTCTTGATTCCGGTATGGCCCGTTCACGACCATACCCAATCACAACATGCCCCAATCGTCCGAACATTCAACACGTGTAACACGGTCAAAACCACCAGGACGAATAAGCGGCTTCTTCACAGATAGAACAAAGAAAATGCCACCCGGCAACATCGGATGATAAACCTTTACACAAATTCAACGGCAGCGTCGGGCAAGGCCTTGAGGAAACGGAGACCGTACCGGCGCGTCGAAACCCGGGAATCAAGAATCACGACCATCCCTTTGTCTTTTTTGGTACGAATCAGCCTTCCAACACCTTGCCGGAGTTTGAGAATGGCCTCCGGAACAGAATATTCCATGAAGGGATTGCCTCCGCGGGCAGTAATACGCTCGAACCGGGACTCCACCAAAGGGTGATCCGGTACTTCAAACGGCAGACGCGTCACGATCACGTTGGAAAGAGCTTCGCCAGGCACATCAACCCCTGTCCAAAAACTGTCCGTACCGAACAGGATACTATGAACATCGCGACGGAACTCCTGCAATAAGGCATCACGGCTCATTCCCTGCCCCTGCACCAGAAGACGCCAGCCGCGGGATTCGCAAAACGCCGCGACCTTGTCCGCAATCTCGCGCATCAGCCTGTAACTCGTAAACAGGACAAATGCACGCCCCTGCGACTCATCCAGATAGCGGGTAATCCAACCGGGAAGTTGTTCGGCATATTCCGGACGGTCGGGCTCCGGCATCGAACGGGCAATAACCAGGCGCATTTGTTCCCGGTACTCAAAAGGACTGCCGATCTGCACACTTTCCACATTTTCGGCGCCGACACGCCCGGCAAAATATTTCATCCCGGCATCGCCCGTACCGAGCGTCGCAGACGTCAGCACGACGCCTCTTCCCACGGAAAACAATTTCTCCTTCAGGATGGCAGCCACTTCAACGGGAGCGGAACTGACAATCGTATTCTTACCTTCCATCCCGGTCTTTTCAGCCCAATAGACGGAACCTTCGTCCCCTAGTTCAAGCAGGCTCTTCAACGCGACACGGTACTCTTCCATCTTGATGGCGTAATCCTGAAGTTCAGCCTTTGAAATGTCGCTTTCCATCTCTTCCGACGCTTCTTTGAGGGCGACTACAAGTTCAGCCAGAGGCAGACTAAGGAGATCCTGGGACCAATCCGGCGTCATTAACCGCAAGGGACGGGACTTGTTTTCCAAGCCCAAATCCTGCCGGACATTTTCAAAAAAGAGATCGCAGGCATCCAGCGTCTCCTGAATACAGGTGAACAGCCCCACATTGCCAGTCGGACGGAGCAGCCCCTTTCTGGTCTTAGGGTTGAAAAGACGCATCAACTCGTACTTCAATTGAGCCTGCGACACCTGGACGCCAAGTTGTCTGGCAGCAATATTTTCAATCGTATGGGCTTCATCCAGGATGACGAAATCTCCCGGATAGATGAATCCTCCCGGTCCGTCTTCCTCTTCATCACCCTGTCCCAGAAGACCGAAAAACAGCGTATGGTTCAACACAACTACCTTTGCTTCCTGAACCATGCGGCGGGCGGCCTGATACGGACAATTCGGGCCGCAATTACGCATCGTACAAAGATGGGGTTCGCTGCACACCATCGACCAAACTTTCGGGGAAGGCTTGAATTTAAAATCGCTCAGGCTTGTGTAATTTCCCTCGCGGAACAATTCGTAGATACGGCGGACTTCTTCCGTTTCCGTAGATGAAAACAAGTCGTCCGTCTGTTGCAGGGCGCGTCTCAGGCGAGTATGGCACAGGTAATTCTGCCTCCCTTTCAGCAAAGCGGCGGAAAAATCCTCTCCCAAGGCATCCCTCAAAATAGGAATGTCTTTGCCGAACAGCTGTTCCTGCAAATTAATCGTATGGGTTGAAATAATGGCCTTCCGGTCATAGTCCAAAGCAAACCGAAGGGCAGGCAGCAAATACCCCAGCGATTTGCCTACGCCGGTACCGGCCTCTACAAGCAACGGAGAATCCGTAACCAGAGCCCGGGCGACAGCCTCCGCCATCCGCTGCTGCTCCGGGCGGTACTCAAAATCCTGAGCTGCGGAGAACAGCCCATTCGGAGAAAAGGCATCGTGAACGTATTTCTCCAATCCGGCAGTCGGCCCACCGCAAAAAACATCATGGATTCCGATCACCGGAAACGAAAAAATCAGGGAAGAATCTTCTGGGAAACCGGCGGCTGAACAATATTCAACGGAACATCGTAGATCAGATTCCGCAAGTCATTCAAATTAATCGTCGTACCATCGATAAACGACCAGGCATCAGTCCCGATTTTAGCAATGGCATACAGGAATCCTTTTTTTTCCACGCGTACCGTTTGTCCCGTCTGGGGGTTCTTGACGGAAACCACCGTGCGCGTCGGAAGAACAACCAGTTTCTCCGTATTCCCCTTCACGGAATATTCACCGACCGGAGACATGACATCGAAAGCCTCAAGCTTGATTCCCTGCTGCTTGATGGTCTCGCCCATCTTGCGGTAGGTATCCTCCAATTCCTTCATTCCTCCGTTGAGATTATGGGCCAGCTTGTTTTTCAGCGCCGGATACATTTTCTCCACCATCCACATCATGTCACCTGTTTTCACGGCGCCCGACAACTCGCGGGCCGCTTTCTGAGCGGAAGCGGCATCCTGTGCCAGAGAAAGCCCGGCGAACATCAACATGCAGAAAAAAATCTTGATCATAACCATGGGAACTACCTTGTTTCTCCTTCGGAGTCAAGAACGCAGCCCGCACCGCACATTCCGCACCATGTCCACAAGGTGGGATCCAATTCTTCCAGAGCCTTCCCGGCGATCTCATATCCCCTCTCTACGGAATCCACCAAGGCGAACATCGTCGAACCTGAACCGGACATCATCGCCACGCGCACGCCCTCCCGAGCAAGCAGCCAACGCTTCACCTCGGCAAGGAACATAAACTTCTCAAAAACAGGACGTTCCAAATCATTAACAAACTCCACCCCCTGCCAATCCACAGGGCCATACGGTATCCCCGGCAAATATGAAGAAGACGCCCAGCGCCTGTATGCATCAGGAGTGGAAACTCCAAAGGACGGTTTCAACAAAAGAACGGGAGAGGAAAAACCGCACTCGGATGCCGATGCTTTTTCCACAATTTCCCCACGCCCTGTACAACGGCATATTGATTTCAGAACAAAAAATCCGACATCGGAGCCCAATTCCCCCGCCAGCCCGACGAGATGTTCATCGGACATTCCAGCGTTTTCCAAACGGTTCAACGCCATCAACACAGCAGCAGCATCACTGCTGCCTCCTCCCAATCCCGCACCGTGGGGAACGTTTTTCATGAGAGAAACCGTCCAATTCAGTGTTCTCCCCAATTCCTTTTCCATCATGCGGGCAGCCTTCATCACCAAGTTGGATTCATCCACCGGCACACCGGGCGTATCGCACACGAGCCGCATTCCCCCCAAAGAATGTTCGAACGCAAGTTCGTCAGCCAGTTGCAACGGTGCCATCAGCGTGTCAACAGCATGGAAACCGTCCTCCCGCTTACCCAGGACTCGCAGGGATAGATTGATTTTACAGGGGGCCTTGCAACGGAACATGCTCCTTGTTTGACCTCCCGCAACGCTTCCGTCAAGCCTGCAATGCACGCAGATTCTCCACAAAACGTCACCAAGACAATCTATTCCTCAACACGGAAACACCTATGTCATACGCTCACAATCAGAGTATTCCGCCTTTCCTAAACATGTACCGTACATGAAGCCTTATTCATACTTCCTCAGAAAAAACTACGAGAAAAATACCCGTAAGTACAATTTTTCAAAAACAATAAGATTATTTCATAATATGCTTATTATTATGTTTTTATCAATAAATATATTTTTAACTTATTGACAATTTCAAACAAGAAAACAATCATCATCCCCATCAGTCATGCAAAAAGTAGCACTCATCTCCGGCATCACGGGTCAGGACGGATCGTTCCTGGCGGAATTTCTTCTTGAAAAAGGTTACGAAATCCATGGGATCATGCGACGTTCGTCCTCCTTCAACACGGGACGCATTGAGCATATGTATCTCAATGAATGGGTTCGGGACATGAAACGCCACCGTGCCATCAACCTTCATTACGGCGACATGACCGACTCCAGCTCGCTCATTCGCATCATCCAATCCATCCAGCCGGACGAAATCTACAACCTGGCCGCTCAAAGCCACGTAAAAGTCAGCTTTGACGTTCCGGAATACACCGCGGAAGCAGATGCCATCGGCACGCTCCGCATGCTGGAAGCTATCCGCATGCTCGGCATGGCAGACAAGACAAGAATCTACCAGGCATCCACCTCGGAACTCTTCGGCCTCGTCCAGGAAGTGCCGCAAAAGGAAACGACTCCCTTCTATCCCCGGTCCCCCTACGGCGTCGCCAAGCAATACGGCTTCTGGATCACAAAAAACTACCGGGAATCGTACAATATGTTCGCCGTCAACGGAATCCTCTTCAATCACGAAAGCGAACGTCGAGGGGAAACATTCGTCACCCGTAAAATCACACTCGCGGCAAGCCGTATTGCCCAGGGATTGCAGGAAAAACTCTACATGGGAAACCTGGATGCCAAACGCGACTGGGGTTACGCCAAAGATTACGTCGAATGCATGTGGCTAATGCTCCAGCACGATGACCCGGAGGACTTCGTCATCGCCACGGGAGAAATGCACAGCGTCCGGGAATTCTGCACACTCGCCTTCCGCGAAGCCGGTATCGACCTGGCGTGGATCGGGGAAGGAATCTCCGAACAGGGTATCGACCGGGCCACAGGAAGAATCCTCATCGAAGTCGATCCGAAGTATTTCCGACCGGCGGAAGTGGAACAACTCCTGGGAGACCCCACCAAGGCGAAAACGCTCTTGGGATGGAATCCCAGGAAGACCTCGTTTGAAGAATTGGTTCGCATCATGATGAATCACGACATGGATTTTGTCGCACGCCAGCAACGCGTCTAAGCCTCCGAAACCATGGACAAAGACAGTAAAATCTACGTTGCCGGGCATCGTGGCCTGGTCGGCTCCGCCATCTGGAATAACCTCCGGCAAAAAGGGTTCTCCAACCTGGTTGGAAAAAGCCACGCCGAATTGGATCTGATGGATGCCTCCGCCGTCAGGGAGTTTTTCCTCCGGGAGCGTCCCGAATACGTATTCCTGGCTGCCGCCTATGTCGGTGGGATCATGGCCAATAGCACCTACCGGGCGGATTTCATCTACAACAACCTGCAGATCCAGCAAAACGTCATCGGAGAAAGCTTCCGAACGAATGTCAAAAAGCTCCTTTTCCTAGGTAGTACCTGTATCTATCCCCGGCATGCGGAACAACCTATCCGCGAAGATGCCTTGCTCACGTCACCTCTGGAATACACCAACGAACCCTATGCCATCGCCAAAATCGCAGGGCTGAAAATGTGCGAAAGCTTCAATATCCAGTACGGTACCAACTACCTGGCAGTCATGCCGACCAACCTCTACGGGCCTCATGATAATTTCGATCTGGAACGAAGCCACGTTCTACCGGCAATGATACGTAAAATCCATCTTGCACGATGCCTGGACAAAGGCGACAGGGATGCCGTCAAGCATGATCTGGACAAACGCCCCGTCAACGGCGTTACCGGACAATCCTCCGAATCGGACATCCTCCAGGCTCTTGCCGCCCATGGTATCACTCCCGGAACACTCCAATTGTGGGGAACGGGTTCCCCCCTCCGCGAATTCCTCTGGAGCGAAGACATGGCGGACGCCTGCGTCTACATCATGGAGCATATCGATTTCCCCGATCTGGCTTCCGATCGTACAGAAATCCGCAACTGCCACATCAACATTGGCTCCGGCCATGAAATCACTATTCAGCAACTCTCCGGTCTCATCTCCCAAACTCTCGGATACACGGGTGAAATCATTTTCGATTCATCCAAACCGGATGGCACCATGCGCAAGTTAACGGATGTTTCAAAACTCCATCATCTCGGGTGGCGCCATACTGTTGACATAGAGGAAGGCATCCGGAGACTTTGCCGATGGTATCTGGACAACTGATTCCTTCGTTTGTCGAAAGAGCAGGGAAACGGCTTGTTTTTTTTATTTCGTTCCATCCCGGCGGACAGTGATTTTGCTTCTCAATGCCAAGTCTTACAGATATATTCAGCCATCCCATTACGTAATTCATGGCCTATAACGAAGACAGCATTCGCACACTCGACTGGAAGGAACATATCCGGTTGCGCCCCGGCATGTACATCGGCAAACTGGGCGATGGTTCCTCCCCCGACGATGGCATTTACGTTCTTCTCAAGGAAGTTCTCGACAACTCCATCGACGAATTCGTCATGGGGTTCGGCAAGAAAATCACCATCGACATCTCTCCGGACGGCACCTGCGAAGTCCGGGACTTCGGACGCGGTATCCCTCTGGGCAAACTCTTCGACTGCGCCTCCCAAATCAACACCGGGGCCAAATACGACAGTGAAGCCTTCAAAAAATCAGTCGGCCTCAATGGTGTCGGCATCAAAGCAGTCAACGCTCTCTCCTCATTCTTCGAAATCCAGGCCTACCGGGACGGAGAAACGCGTTCCTTCCAGTTTTCTCTAGGAGAAGAAATCCCCGAAGCCAGTAAGGAAGGCCCCACAGACGAACCGGACGGTACACGCGTCGCCTTCCGCGTCGACACCACCACATTTCCCGTCGGCACCAACATCCGCATGGAATATGTGGAAAAAATGTGCCGCTACTACAGTTATCTCAATACTGGTTTATCCCTCATCCTCAACGGCAAAAAGTTCACATCCAAAAACGGCCTGCTCGACCTTTTGGAAGAAGCCATGAGCGACGAACCGCTCTACCCCATCATCCACCTGTCCGGCCCCGACATCGAAGTCGCCTTCACCCACGGAGGACAATATGGGGAAGAATACTACTCTTTCGTCAACGGTCAGCACACCACACAGGGAGGAACCCACCAGGCGGCCTTCCGCGAAGCCATCGTCAAAACCTTCCGGGACTTCTTCCACAAAAACTACGAAGCGAGCGATATCCGCTCGTCCATCGTTGCTGCTATCTCGATCAAAGTTACGGAACCCGTCTTCGAATCCCAGACGAAAACCAAACTCGGGTCCAACACCATCTCGCCGGGAGGCGAAACCATCCGGACCTTTGTCGGCAACTTCATCTCACACGAACTCGATAACTATCTCCATAAAAACCCGGATACGGCCAAGGCTATCGAAAACAAGATCAAAGATGCCGAACGAGAACGCAAGGATCTCTCCGGCATCCAGAAACTTGCTCGGGAACGTGCCAAAAAAGCGAAAATCCACAATAAAAAGTTGCGAGACTGCCGAGTCCACTACGATACCAAGCACAAAAGGGCGGAAGAGACAACTCTCTTCATTACGGAAGGCGACTCCGCATCCGGCTCCATCACCACCGCCCGCGATGCGGAAATCCAGGCCGTTTTCTCCCTGCGGGGCAAGCCTCTCAACTCCTTCGGACTGACCCGGAAAGTCGTATACGAAAACGAGGAATTCAACCTTCTCCAGCACGCGCTCAACATTGAGAACGGCTTGGATGACCTCCGCTACAACCGCGTCGTCATCGCTACCGACGCCGATGTAGACGGCATGCACATCCGTTTGCTGCTCATGACCTTCTTCATCCAGTTCTTCCCGGAACTCCTACGCGAAGGCCATCTCTATATCCTGCAGACTCCCTTGTTCCGCGTCCGCAATAAACAAACGACCCGCTATTGCTACACAGACGAAGAACGGGAAACAGCCATCGCACAGCTGGGCCGCAACCCGGAAATCACCCGGTTCAAGGGACTGGGGGAAATTTCGCCGTCAGAGTTCAAATATTTTATCGGAGAAGACATCCGGCTGGATAAAGTCCGGCTGGAAGACTCCCACTCCATCAAACAGACATTGTTGTTCTACATGGGTAAAAACACACAGGATAGACAGGACTTCATCGTCCGCAACCTGCGTGTAGAATCCGATCCCGTCGGTGCCTGATCTCCCCCTTCTTCCTAAGCCCCCTGTTCCTTACCCTCATGGACAACCGTCTTCCAATCCCTTCTCCCCTCCCCCGGCATGTCGCCTGTATTATGGATGGCAACGGACGATGGGCCAAAAGCAGAGGAATGATGCGTCATAAAGGTCACAGAGCCGGAGCGGATGCCGTCAATCGGATTCTTGATTCCTGCCTGGAAGCCGGGATCCCCTGGTTGACTTTGTACGCCTTTTCCTCAGAGAATTGGTGCCGGCCGCGCGTTGAAGTAGAAGCACTCATGCACCTTCTGCACGAATTCTTGAAAAAGGAACTCAAAACACTCATGTCCAAGGACATCCGCCTCCACGCCATCGGAGATTTGTCCCGCCTTCCAGAGAAAACCAGCATATTGCTTCAGAATACCATCGACCAGACAGCCGGCAATACATCTCTCAACCTCGTTCTGGCCCTCTCCTACGGTTCCCGCGCGGAAATCCTCCGAGCTGTTCGAAAAATCGCCGAAGAATCCCGGAACGGCAAGCTGGACCCATCCGACATCACCGAAGAACTTTTCTGCTCCCACCTCTACACGTCCGGCATGCCGGATCCCGACTTATTGATCCGTACATCCGGAGAAAACCGCATTTCCAATTTTCTCCTCTGGCAAATCAGCTATTCCGAGATTCACGTTACTGACACGCTCTGGCCGGATTTCACTAAAGAAGATTTTTTTGAAGCCCTCCGGGACTATGCCGGCAGGCAGCGCCGTTTCGGCGGCGTTTGATTCCCGACTGTATCCTACCAATATTCCATGAATAACTACGCCCTGATTCTGGCTGGCGGCAGCGGCACGCGCTTTTGGCCTCTCTCCCGTAATTCCCGCCCCAAACAACTCCTGAATCTACTCGAAGACACGAGCATGCTCCAACAGGCGGTCAACCGCCTCCAGGGACTCGTAGACCAGGACAAAATCTTCATCCTCACCAACGAGCTCCAGCTCGAAGAAGTCCGGAACCAGCTCCCCGGCATCCCTCAGGATCACATCATCGCCGAACCTTGCCGCCGCGATACGGCGCCGGCCATTGCCTTGGGCATCGGCCTCATTGCTTCCCGGGATCCGGAAGCCTGCATGATGGTTATTCCCTCCGACCAATTAATCCGTGACGAAGCTTCCTTCCGCGGGTTGATGAAAGAAGCCCTCATGATGGCCTCCCGCGAGCCCGTCCTGATCACCGTCGGCATCAAGCCGACATGGCCCTGCCCCTCGTACGGTTACATCGAAACCGGAGAACAGGCAACCGCGCCCTTCCTGACCAAAACATGCCGTACCGTCAAACAGTTTCGTGAAAAACCCGATGAAGAAACGGCACGCGACTACCTCGCCCGCGGGGGATTTCTTTGGAATGCCGGCATGTTTGTCTGGTCGGTTCCCACCATCCGGCAGGAACTGGCACGGCACTGTCCTCAGCTTGCAACGTTCATCACCTCGTTAACGACGGCCAGTTCCAAAGAGAGACTGATCCAGGCCCAATTCCCCGGACTCGTCCCCATTTCCATTGATTTTGCCCTGATGGAAAAAGCGGAACGCGTGCTGACCTTTGAAGCCGCATTCGATTGGGATGACGTCGGTTCCTGGATATCCGTCGCTTCCTATCTGCCCCAAAAAACAGGTAATGCAACCAACGCCCCCATCATTCCCAGAAACAGTTCGGGCAACATCGTCTTCACCACGGACAAGGGTAAAACCGTCGCTCTTCTAGGCGTCAAAGACCTTATCGTTGTCGATACCGGAGATGCCATCCTCGTCGCTAACAAACACCAGGCGGATTCTATCAAAAAAATTGTGGAACAACTTCCCCAGCAACTTCTCTGATCCCCCTCCATGCAACACCCAGCCCTCGGAATTGATTACGGAGACGCCCGCATCGGCATTGCCGCCACGGATCCGGAAGGCATTCTCGCCTATCCGGTAGAAACCGTCCAGCAAACCCGGAGCAAACCGATGGAGCGCATTGCGGAACTCGCACGTATCAAACAGGCACGAACCCTCGTACTCGGACTTCCCGTCCGGATGGACGGCACAGAAGGAACCGCCGCCTCCAAAGTGAGAGCGTTCGGAGATCAGCTTCAATCTCTCATCCCAGACATCCCGCTTGTCTATGTCGATGAATGCTTGACTACCGTTGCCGCACAAACAAAACTGCGCCAGGCGGGGAAAAAGGCGAAAAACCAGCGCCAAATCATCGACCAGGCCGCTGCCGTCGAAATTCTCAACGCCTGGATGGGTTATTAAATGAGAACCTTCATCATTGCGGCAACGAACCTTCTTTTCACTTTTCCCCGTATTCGCCCGCTGATAGCATGATGGACGTGAAACAGCTCCTTTTCATCGAATACCCCAAGTGCTCAACCTGCCAGAAAGCAAAACAGTGGCTGGATGACCACGGCATCGCTTACGAAGATCGCCATATCGTCGAAAACCGCCCGAAACGTGACGAACTTGCAGCCTGGTTCTTCCAAAGCGGCCTTCCCCTGAAAAAATTCTTCAATACGAGCGGGCTTCTTTACAAAAGTATGGGACTGAAAGACAAGCTCCCCTCCATGACGGAAGACGAACAGCTCGACCTCCTGGCCACCAACGGCATGCTTGTCAAACGCCCCCTGGTCATCGGCAATTCCCGTATCCTCGTCGGCTTCAAGCCCAAGGAATGGGAAAGCCTCATCTAATCTCTCTTCCCCGGCCTTCCGACATGCCCCGCATCCGCTTCACCGTTGCCTACGATGGACGTCCCTACGCCGGCTGGCAAATTCAGCCCAATGCGCCTACCGTCCAGGCAACCCTGCAGCAGGCTCTAGCCATCGCTCTGGGCAGTCCGATCACCGTCCACGGTTCCGGCAGAACGGATGCAGGAGTCCACGCCTGGGGACAGGTCTTCCACATTGAGACGGAGCGAGCCTCCATCCCGGAAAACCGATGGCCTGCGGCACTCAATGCCCGCCTCCCGCATACCATTAGAATTCTGGACGCCCGGTATGTACCAGACGACTTCCATGCCCGGTTCAGCGCAACAAGCAAAACATACTGCTACAAGATACGGAGAACTCCCTTTCTGAATCCATTCGAGCCGGGCCTCATCTGGCATTGCCCGCGTCCCATGGACGAATCCGTTATGGAAGACTGCCTCGGCCTGTTGCAAGGAGAACACGACTTCCGCGCCTTCGCCGCCCTTCGGGGCAACGAACCGACTCCCCTGCCGGACAGCTACTTCGTCCGCACCATTTACAAAACATCCTTTTCCAAAGAGGAAGATTGCCTAACGCTGACATTCACAGGCAGTGGATTCCTGTACAAAATGGTGAGGCTTATGATCGGGGGACTCTACACTGCTGCAGTCGGAAAAATCACGCGACAAGAATTCAAACGTCTCCTCAACACTCCGGCCACAGGAGACAAAAGCCCGCTTTGCGCTCCGCCGGACGGCTTGTACCTCATGCAGGTTTACTACGGAGAAGAGTGAAATTGTGTCTGTTCGCGCCGATTGGACTTGATGATTACCAGGGTCTCTTTAGAATAATTTTCCATAGTCCTGCATGTCTCGGTTTCTACTCTATATCCTTATTCTGGTTTTCGGTGCCTTTTTCACACCGGAAGCGGAAGCCGTCTTCATGGCAAAAAGAACCAACGAATGGGCTTATGTCCCTCTTTGCGATGGCTTTGACTTCCCTGTCGGAAAACCCAATGCCGATGGATATTACCGTTCCCGCGGACTGCGTTTGAAAAGTCCCCGCCATCTCGGAGAAGATTGGAACGGAATAGGCAAAGGGGACAGTGACTTGGGAGATCCCGTCTATTCCGTCGGTCATGGAGTCGTCACCTATGCTGCAGATGCCAGAGGAGCCTGGGGTAAGGTCGTCATTGTCCGCCATGCCTTCCGCGATCCGAAATCAGGCAAGGTTCTTTGCTGTCAGACTCTTTACGCCCACCTTCAAGATATCAACGTCATTCTCGGGCAACTCGTCCTCCGTGGCACTCAAGTAGGCACAATCGGAAATAACCGAGGTATGTACGCAGCCCACCTCCACGCCGAACTCCATTTCAATATCAGTGTCAATTGCGGACAGCAGGGCATCCCGAAAACGGCTCAGAACTACGGGGATCTTTCAGCCTTCATTAAGCGGTTTCGTCGTCTGCCAGTCGAACGACGGATGGCTCGCGTTCCCATCGGCACCTTCCTTCCCTATAAAGGTACGGAAGGTATGTAAATTCTACCGGAGATGAATATCTGTCTTTTCGGAGGATCCTTCGATCCCGTTCATGCGGGGCATTTAGCCATTGCTGCCAAAGCCGTTGAAGCTTGTTCCCTGGACAAAGTCATTTTTCTGCCCTGCTCCCTCTCTCCTCTGAAAACAGACACCCCGGATGCCACCGGAGACCAGCGCATGGATATGCTCCGTCTGGCAACGGCATATCTCCCCTGGGCCGAAGTCGACGCAACGGATCTTTCCCTGCCCCCTCCGTCCTGGTCCTGGCGGCTCGCCGAACACTTCTCTCTCCAAAATCCGGGTGCCCGTCTTTTCTGGCTCATGGGGACGGATCAATGGACAGACCTTGAAAAATGGAACAACTGGCAATACTTTGTTTCCCTGGTCACCCCGATCGTTCACCACCGCGGAACAATCCCCCAACCCCGCTCACGCGTGCAGGCTGCCTTTATCGACGGTTACCATCCGGCATCCTCTACGAAAATCCGCCAGGATCTCGCCGGGCATCGGCTCCCGCCGGAGGGATGGCTATCCCCTGATGTTCTGGAATACATCCTTCGCGAGCACTTGTACGCCGTCTGTTAACACGTTCCCGTCAAGCTCGCTTGACGGAATCTCCCGAACATGTAGGATGCCTTGCGTGACAAGATTCCGTCCCTGCATCGACCTCCACCGCGGCCAAGTCAAACAAATCGTCGGAGGAACACTCTCCGATTCCGGTCAATCCCTGAAAACCAACTTCGTCTCCGACCATAGCGCCGGATGGTTTGCCGAACTTTACCGCAAAGACAACCTCACCGGGGGACACGTTATCAAACTCGGCCCCGGCAACGACGCCGCAGCCCGCGAAGCCCTCACTGCCTGGCCCGGAGGCCTCCAGATCGGAGGAGGCATCGACATCGGCAACGCGGGAGAATGGATCAACGCAGGAGCCAGCCACGTCATCGTTACCTCATGCCTTTTCTCCACTGACGGCATCTTCCGGGAACGAAAGCTCAGAGAGCTCGTCCAGGCCGTCGGCGCCGATAAACTCGTTCTGGATCTCAGCTGTCGCCGGCTCGGTTCCGGCTGGGCCGTCGCCATGAACCGCTGGCAAACCATCACATCGCTACGCATCACGCGCGACACTCTTGACTCCCTCGCCGAACACTGCTCCGAATTCCTCATTCATGCCGCAGATGTCGAAGGCCTCTGCCTGGGGATTGATGAAGAACTTGTCGCCTTCCTCGGCGAATGGAAAGGTCGCCCCATGACCTATGCGGGGGGCATCGCCTCCCTCAAAGATTTCGACCGAATCAATACCCTCAGTCAGGGTTCTATGGACGCCACCGTCGGCAGCGCGCTTGACATCTTCGGCGGAGAAAGCATCCGCTATGCCGACCTCGTCCAACGCCAGTCCGTTTCCGCCTCATGAAACTGGCCCTCAAAGTCACCCCCAACGCCAGGAAAAACGAATGCCTCGGCTGGGAAGACAATCCCCTTGCCGGGCGTGTCCTTAAGCTCCGCATCGCCGCTCCGCCGGTCGAAGGTAAAGCCAATAAGGAAATCATCTCCTACCTGTCCAAACTCCTGGGCATTCCGAAATCCAGTCTGGAATTCTTCCGGGGAGAAACAGGCCGCCTTAAAATCGTCGAAATCCCCGATACTGCCGGAAAAAAACTCGAACACCTGGAATTTCCAAAGTAAGAGTCAGATATGTGCCATGTCTCAGGGAGCCATTGACTGCAATTGACGAGAATACTAAAAATCGGGGTATGAATAACGACCCGCAGAACCCCAATCTGGACGAGGAACTCCCCGCCGCCGAAACGGGAACGGAAACTCCCGAAACGCAGATGCCCGAAGAAGAAAGCATCCCCGGAATTGAAGAGGAGATGCTCAAGTGGCGCGATACAGCCCTGCGCACCGCTGCGGAATACGACAACTACCGCAAACGCATGGGCAAGGAACGCGAAGAATGCATCCGCTACGCCAACCAACGCCTCATGGAGGAACTCCTTCCCGTAATCGATAACTTTGAAATGGGCATGCAAGCCGCCAGTGCGGACACATCGTCCATGATCTACATCGGAATGAGCATGGTACAAAAACAACTCGACTCTTTCCTTGCCGACCAGGGTGTATCCCCCATCGACGCCGAACCCGGCACGGCATTCGACCACAACCTTCACGAAGCCATCCAACGCGAAACGTCCGACCAGCCGGAAGGCACAATTCTCCGAGTCATCCGCAAGGGATACCGCATCAAAGACCGCCTCCTTCGCCCGGCCAATGTCGTCGTCGCACATAACGAACAACAGGCCGGAGAACAAAACGCCTAATCCACACCTCGCGATATGGCTTCAAAAAAAGATTACTACGAAATCCTGGGCGTTGCCAAGGATGCCTCCGATTCCGATATCAAAAAGGCATATCGGAAACTCGCCCTTAAATACCACCCGGACCGCAACCCCAATGACCCCGGAGCCGAAGAAAAATTTAAAGAACTCGGAGAAGCCTATGATGTTCTCTCCGATGCCGACAAGCGTGCCGCTTACGACCACTATGGTCACGCTGCCTTCGAAGGTGGCGGTGCAGGCGGCCCGGGAGGATTCGGCGGAGGCGGATTCCAGGATCCGATGGACATTTTTGCCCAGATGTTCGGAGGCATGGGAGGATTCGCCGAAGCCTTTGGCGGCAGACAGGGCCAGCAACGCCGGAAAGCCTCCGGAAAACGCCCAGGTTCCGACCTCAGGTACGACCTTGACATTAGCCTCGACGAAGCAGCCGCCGGTTGTATCAAGGAACTTGAAATCGAACGCCTCGTCCCCTGTTCCACCTGTCATGGATCCGGCAGCAAATCCGGCAAGCCCGATTACAAAACCTGCCCCTCCTGCCAGGGGCGCGGTGTCATCACCCGCCAATCCGGCTTCTTTATCCAGCAGACGGAATGCTCCAACTGCCACGGTACCGGGGAAATCATCGCAGACCCCTGTCCTTCCTGCCACGGTGAAGGCCGCGTCCGGGAAGATTCCCACATTTCTATCCGCATCCCTGCCGGGGTTAACTCCGGTGACAAACTCCGCTCCTCGGGCAATGGAGATGCCGGCATCCATGGCGGCGCCACGGGCGACCTCTACGTTTTCATCGACGTCCTGCCCCATTCGATCTTCACGAGACAAGGTGGAGACTTGAACTGCACCGTCCCCATCCCGTTGACCACCGCCATCCTGGGCGGCAAACTGACAGTTCCCTCCCTATCCGGTTCTCAAACCATCAAGATTCCTTCCGGTACGCAATCCGGCATGATCTTCCGGCTCAAAGGCAAGGGAATGAAAACCCTCGGCAGCGACTCGACGGGAGACCTGCTGGTAGAAATCGAAGTTGAAATTCCCAGTAATCTCAGCAGCGACCAGCAATCCAAACTGGAATCCTTCAGCTCATCCATCGTTCCCGAAAAAAACCAGCCAGAATGCCAGGCCTTCAAGGAAAAGGCCAAGCGTTATATGTCCCCTCAATAATCAACTGCGCCGCCCTCACTCATTCCGAGCCATGCCACGCTTCTACCTGCCCAAAAACCGCTGGAACACTTCCATCTGGGAATTGGACGGAGACGAAGCGAAACATGCAGCCAAAGTACTGAGGATGAAAGAGGGAGACGCATGTACGGTCTTCGACGGAGAAGGGAGGGCCTCCCGCGCCATCATAGCGGCTCCTCCCTCCTCCTCATCCGTTCTCTTGAAACCCGACGGAGAATGTTCCGCCGCTCCGGGCATTGCTTCGCTTACCCTCTGCCAGTCCATTCCCAAAGGCAGCAACATGGATTTGATCATCCAAAAATCCGTGGAACTCGGAGTCGGTAGAATCATCCCGCTGATTACGGAACACACCATCGTCCGACTTACGCCCAAAGATGCTGAAACTAAACAGGCCAAATGGCAAAGGACCGCTCTCGAAGCCTGTAAGCAATGCGGACAAAACACTCTTCCCTCCGTCGAACCTCCCCGCTCGTTCCGCGAATGGTTGAATGAAACGAAATTGCCGGAAGTCCCTATCATCGCCTCTCTGGCTCCGGGAGCTCTCCCCATTCGTAACGTCCTGGAAGAAGCTCGTTCCAAAGGCTGCCGTAGTGCGGCCGTCCTCGTTGGTCCGGAAGGAGATTTCACGGCCGGGGAAACGACTCTGGCCCTTGACGCGGGCTTCCGTCCCGTGACTCTCGGTCCTATCGTCCTGCGGGTCGAGACAGCCACCTTTTTTTGCCTTTCCGCTATGCGGTACGCGCTGGACTAACCCTCGATTCCATCATGTTCAAAAATCTCATTTTCGATTGGTCAGGTACCCTCGTCGACGACCTGGACCTGACGTTGGAAGCCTCCAATTACGTTTTCTCCCAGTACGGCAAGGCCAATATGGACCGCAATGAATTCCGCTCGGAATTCCAGCTTCCCTATCCGGATTACTACGCCCGCGTCCTCCCGGAGGCGGATCTCAACGAGCTGGAAGACCACTTCCGCCATGCCTTCAGAATCTCGCGGGAACCCGTCTGTGTCCTCCCCCATGCTCGTGAATTTATGGAATTTTGCCGGTCCCGAGGCATCCGCTGTTTCGCTCTAACCAGCGTCGATGCTAAGGAATTCGACATTCAATGCCGTTCCCTAGGCATGTTCGACTACTTCGAGGCCATCCATGCCGGCATCCGCCACAAAACGAGCCACATTCACAAGTTACTCGACCAACACGGCCTCATCCCCTCGGAAACGGCCTTTATCGGAGACATGCAGCACGACATGGAAACCGCCCACCACGGCGGCATTACCTCCATTGCCGTCCTCACCGGCTACAACGATGCCTCACAGCTGGAGAAATCCCAGCCGGACATGATGGTGCCCCATCTCGGAATCCTTCAGAATCTGTTGCGTAAATTCCCCTCCGCCACTGCCTGCGACCACCAGGATTCCATGAAGATTAAGGGACTCGTCCTGCTCTGCCGCATCGGCGTGCCGGACGAAGAACGGGCCGTCCCCCAGGAAGTACGCGCAGATATTACTCTGAAACTCTCTCATCCCCTTTCCGGGCTGCAAGAAGATCTTGCCGCCACAGTTAATTACGACACTCTCGCCCGAAACCTTACGGAAGAAGCCGCCCGCACTCCCCGGAAGCTCATCGAAACGCTTGCGGAAGACTTGGTTGCCGTCTGCATGGATACGCCTCATGTCTCCTGTGCCTCCGTCACCATCCGTAAATACATCCTTCCCCAGACGGAACATGTCTCCGTCACCGTCCATTCGCACTGACACAGCTTCGTCAATCCGCAAGTAACGGGCTTTTTGCTCGACACTCCGCTGGCTGCGGCCTAGGTTAACGTCATCGTTTTCAGGTATCCTCAAGCAGACCATTTTCCCCATGCCACTCTCCGATTACATTGTTACCATAGGTCTTGAAATCCATTGCCAGATCAAAACACAGAGCAAGATGTTCTGTTCCTGCAAGGCAGGAGCGGGCGACGAACCCAACACCAACATCTGCCCCGTCTGCATGGGACTCCCGGGAGCCCTGCCCGTCCTCAATAAATACGCCATCGAACGCACGGTATTGACCGGCCTGATGCTCGGCTGCCATTCTCCGGAAATTTCCAAGTGGGATCGCAAAAGTTACTTCTACCCGGACATGCCGAAGAACTACCAGACCACCCAGCTGGACCTTCCCCTTTGCATCGGAGGCGGCATCCCTCTCTATCCCTGGTGCTACCCCAGCGATATCGTTAAAAAAGGCTTGCCCGAACTTCGCACTGCCAAACTCGATCACATCCATCTGGAAGAAGACGCCGGCAAGCTCACCCACTTTTCAGGCTATTCGCTGATCGACTACAACCGCGCCGGGACGCCTTTGATGGAGATCGTCACTGCCCCGGACATGCATACGCCGGAGGAAGCGTACGCCTGCCTCAAATCACTTCAGCAAATCGTTATTTATGGCGGCGTCTCCGATGCCGACATGGAAAAAGGCCAGATGCGCTGCGACGTCAATGTCTCCATCCGTCCCAAGGGCCAGGAAGAACTTGGGGAACGCATTGAAATGAAGAACATCAATTCCACCGGAGCCGTCCGCCGTGCCTTGGAGTATGAAATCCGCCGTCAGTGCGAAGACCTCGATCGAGGCATCACCCAGGTACAATCCACTCGGCGCTGGGATGACGAACGCGGGGAAAGCATCCTCATGCGTACCAAGGAAAACACACATGACTACCGTTACTTCACCTGTCCCGATCTCGTTCCCATCCATACGGCATCTACGGTGGAGGCTATGCGAAAAATCGTCCCCGAACTGCCCCTTGAAAAACAGCACCGCTTCGTCCATGAATTCGGTCTGAGCGACTACGACGCCAACGTACTCGTCTCCGATGTGAAACTCGCCCGCTACTTCGAAGAAGCCGCATTCGATCCCAAGCTCGGTAAAAAAGTCGCCAACTGGGTCATCAACACCATCCTCGGCATCCTTAACGAAAAAGGCATGACCCCGGACGAATGTCCGGTACAACCCCAGGCTATCACCGGATTGATTACGATCATCGAAGATGGTACGGTCTCCAACAACCAGGCCAAGGAGGTCTTTACGCTCCTCTGGGATCAACCGGAACTCTCGCCTGCCGAAGCAGCGAAAAAACTCGGTTTTGAAAAAGCCGACACATCCTTTCTCGACGCTATTGTCGAAGAAGTCGTCGCTGCCAACCCGGAGAAAGTTGCTGAAATCGTCGGAGGCAACGATAAGCTCCTCAACTGGCTTACCGGCCAAGTTATGAAAGCAGCCAAAGGCAAAGCCAATCCTAAAATCGTCACGGAAGCTCTACGCGGAAAGCTCGGACTTTCCTGACCCTTGTTTCTGCCACCTCGAATTTTCCACCATCAGCCATTCGGTGCCGTCTCGGGTCCGAATGGCTTTTTTGTCCCCCTACTCCCACCATGAACAACAATGGAAAAACAATGAAATGGGATTCCGCATTCTATCAGGACAAACACGGATTTGTCGCGGAATACGGAAAAGAACTCCTGAAATACATCTTCGATAGCGCTCCCGGGCATATCCTTGATATCGGATGCGGCACGGGTACTCTCACCGGCATCATGTCAGGCCTGGGGCACCAGGTAACCGGCATCGACGCCTCCCCGGATATGGTTCTCAATGCCCGGAACCATCACCCTGCCATCGACTTCTTGGTTATGGACGCTTGCGATATTCCTTGGGAAAACACTTTTGACATCGTTTTTTCCAATGCCGTCTTCCACTGGATCTCCAACCAGAAAAAATTACTGCCCAGCATTTACCGGGCATTGAAACCCGGAGGAAAACTCATCGCCGAAATGGGAGCCAGCGGAAACATCGAAAGTATCCAAAAAGCGTTCGAAGCTACCTCCAGGCAGTACGGCTATCAATATCAATCGCCTTTTTTCTTTCCTTCCTCCACAGAGTACGGTTCCATGCTTGAACATGCAGGATTCCATGTAATCTTCCTCGAAGAATTCGATCGCCCCACCCCATTGGAAGAAGCCGAAGATGGGCTGAAAAACTGGATACGGCAATTTTTTGCAAACGATCTGGAATACTTCACTCCCGAAATATGCAACGCCACCATCCGGCATGTCGAAGAAACATTGAAAGGCAAGTTCTGGAATGGTACCCGCTGGATTGCCGATTACAGGAGGCTTCGCATCATTGCGGAAAAGCCTGTTCCATAAGAATGCGGGGGCGGAAATCCATCTTTCATGGGCTCCACTCCCTATGATTCAAAAAGATGGCAATTTAGGCCTTATGCCGGCGTGCAGCCAGAATGCGGCCCGCATCCACGGACAACAGGATAAACGCTCCGGCCATCATCGCGATATCCTTAATAACAAGACGTCCGGCTCCAGAAAGATACGGAAATCCATGATCCGGTCCTCCTAGGTTCGGAACCCAGGTTTCCGGAGTTGTCACTAAAAACGACAATGTCCCCGCTGTCATGACAATCACCAAAAGATCGCCGACAAGACCTATTTTCGAAGAAAAAAGCCCCAATAGAACAAGCGTACCGATTCCGACAATCAGTGTCCCCAGCCCATAGGCAAAACCATAAGTATTGTTTTTCTCGTGCCACTCGATATTGGTCGGGACAACCTCGCCTTCCTTATTCATGTGGCTTTTATAAGCCGGGGCTTTTTCCGTATAGAAAAAGCTCATGAAGGGGCTGTTGGCGACAAACGGAACGATACCGTCTGCTTCATATTGAGCTACTTTTAATCCTCCGATCCAGGCAAAAACGATGAAGATGGCAATACGGAGAAAACTCACTCCGAACCAACGGCATGATGCAGCTGTTTTTAAAAATACTTCCAGAAGTTGGGATGTTTTGGACATGAAGCCATGGAACACTCAACAGGAAAAATTGCAAGAACTTTTTATAATGATTTTAAATTTTATTCATTCAATCCTAGTAGCTCGAT
Source organism: Akkermansia sp. N21116 (assembly GCF_029854705.2). Lineage (NCBI taxonomy): Bacteria > Pseudomonadati > Verrucomicrobiota > Verrucomicrobiia > Verrucomicrobiales > Akkermansiaceae > Akkermansia > Akkermansia sp. N21116. Next base: position 1,452,937 of record NZ_CP139035.1, on the reverse strand, counting down.
TCATTAATGTGGACTTTCCCGCGGAAAATCCAGTAAATCGCCGCAGAATAAGCCAGGACAAGCGGCACCCCGATCAAAGCTATAACCGTCATGATTTCCAGGGAAAATCTCGTTGAAGCCCCATTGTAAATGGTGAGGGAATACTGTGGATTCGGCATGGAATAGAGCAGATTCGGAAACATGGATGCCCCGAACATCGCCATCAGGCATGCCATCAGGGAACAGGAAGAAATAAACGCCCAGCCTTCGCGATGTTTCTTCAACAGAGGGGGAATGAACGCCACACTGGCAACTGCCAAAACGAGGACGGCAAACATCCAGGGCCTATTCTCCAAAGCAACACGCACATGGTCAATGTACAAGAGTGTCGCCGCAGCATGGCAGATCAGCAGGAGGATAAAAAGCACCATCGTCGGTCTCAGGATGCGGCGCAGATGCATCTGCACATCGCCTTCTGTCTTCATCACCAAGTAAATAGTACCGTGCATGGCGAACAAGGCGACCGTCGTCACCCCCAGCAACAGGGAATAAGGGTTCAGCAAACTCCAGAACGTCCCCGTAAAGTTGCCGTCGGCATCAATCGGAATCCCTCTGACAACATTGCCCATGGCAACTCCGATTAGCAAGGCGGACAAAAAACTGCCAACGGAGAAGCAAATATCCCACAAGGATCTCCACCACCCCATCGGCTGTTTACTACGGAATTCAATGGAAACGGCCCGCAAGATCAAAGCCAGCAACAAAAGCATGAACGCCAGATAAAATCCGGAAAAAACGGTCGCGTACACATACGGAAAGGCAGCAAAGAGAGCTCCGCCCCCGGTAATCAGCCATACTTCATTGCCGTCCCATACCGGGCCGACGGCATTAAGGAGGATACGACGATCCATGTCCTTCTTGAAGAAGAGATGGACGATGCCCGTTCCCAGGTCGAAGCCATCCAGAATGGCATATCCTGCAAACAGAACCCCCACGATGATGAACCAGAGAGCATTCAAGTCAATTCCTTCAAACATAATATATCGATGGGTTGGTAGTTATTCCTTGATGAATGGGATATGCAATCTTCCCTGCCCGGTGTCGTCGAATTCGTCCACACCGTCCGGCCCCTTGTGGATCTTATGGCTGATCTGGTAAATGAACAGGGCCAGAAGAAGGGCGTAAATCACGCCAAACATCGCCAGCGAAGCAATCGCCTGCCCGGAAGTCAGCGTCGGAGAAACGGCATCTTTCGTCCTCAGCATACCGTAAACAATCCAAGGCTGCCGGCCCAGTTCCGCCACGGCCCAGCCGACCTGATTGCCGATCTGAGGAGCCAGCACGGAGAACACAAAACACCACATCAACCACTTGCTCCGAAAGAGCCAGCCTTTCCACCATCCCAACAGCCCCAAGGCCATCAGACCGGCCAGCATGCAACCGATCAGGATCATGATATGGAACGAATAGAAAACAGGAGCGACAGGAGGTAAATCCTCTTTAGGAAAGGCATTCAACCCCTTGATCTCCGCATCTGCGCTTCCGTGTGTCAGGATACTCAGCATATCGGGTACGGAAAATCCCGTAAAATCATGATTCGGTCCGTGAAGAATACCGAAAATATGGAGAGGAAGATGAGAGCCTGTCTCAAACACCCCTTCCATAGCAGCAAACTTGGTCGGCTGCTGGAGGGCCACTTCGCGGGCGCTGGAATCCCCTGTCAATCCCATGCCGGCAACTGCGATCATTCCGATCACCAAGGCTATCTTCATTCCGGCCTTCGCAAACGGAACAAAACGTCCGCGCAGAATGTACCAGGCGCTCACACTCAGGACGAGTGTCGCACCAGCCAGCCAGCAGCCAGACAAAGCATGAGTCAGACGGTCGACCGTGGACGGATTGAGCACGACATCCACGAAACTCGTCATCTCGGCACGCGGTCCCGCCGCCGTCTCAACAATCTTGTAACCGTCCGGCGTCTGCATCCAGGAATTGGCAACAATAATCCAAATCGCACTGAAGTGAGCCCCCAGGCTGACCATGCAAGTCGAGAAAAAGTGCAGCTTCTTTCCCACCTTGTCCCATCCGAACAACAGCAACGCCAAAAAGCCCGATTCCAGGAAAAAGGCAAAGATCCCCTCCGCTGCCAGGGCACTCCCGAAAATGTCCCCCACGTACCGTGAATAATCGGCCCAGTTCGTCCCGAACTGGAACTCCATCACAATGCCGCTCGCCACCCCTAGGGCAAAAATAATCCCGAACATGCGCGTCCAGAACTTCGCGAGTTTATGATACAGGTCATTGCCTGTCTTCAACCACATGCCCTCCATGACTACCAGCAACACTCCCAGTCCAATTGTCAACGGGGGAAAAATGTAGTGGAACATGACCGTCAGGGCAAACTGCAACCGTGAGAGAATAACGGGATCGTCCATAATATGATTTACATTACTGCGCGCTCATTCGTTCAACGCAATCTAAAAATAAAAAAAATTTAATTGGTTCAATTATCGTCCCTATCCGGGAAACACACGTGAACGATTCTCTCACGATTTCAAATATCGTTCCGGGAGAAGGATAAGGCTCGCTTCCTCCCGGGCGAACCCCTATAACGTGCACATGAACTTGTGCCTTGTTCTTGGCGCGCGCGGACGCGTCGGCAGTTACCTGGTCCGGATGTTGGAGGAAAATGACATTCCCTTCATTGCCTGGGGCAGAGCCGACTGCGATATGTACAACCCCGAAGCAGCCGGAGAACTCGTTGCCAACAGCCCGGCAGGTACAGTCATCAACTGCGCCGCCGTCAGCGGAATTGAGGAATGCCTGGACGATCCCGTCTCCGCCCACTACATCAATGCCATGTCTCCCCAGCACATAGCACGGGCTTGCGCACGCCAAGAGAAAAAATTCATTCACCTGAGTACGGATTATGTCCTGGACGGTACCCGGCCCGGTCTTAAGAATGAATCCTCCATCTGCAAGCCTGCCAACACGTACGGGGAAAGCAAATGGGAAGCCGAAATGCGCATTGCCGACGAAATGCCCGATGCTTTGATTGCCCGAGTATCCTGGGTATTCGGTAACATGACCCGGCCTTCCTTTCCGGAAATGGTGTTGAAAAGAGCCATGGAAGGCTCCCCCCTGTCCATTATCGGAGACAAGGATTCCATGCCGACCTTCGTAGACGATCTCTGCCAATGGCTCATCACGCTGGCCCAAGGAGACACTCCGCAGGGAATCCTCCATCTGTGCCAGTCGGGCACACCCGTCACTTGGGCGGATTATGCCCGGGAAACCATTCTGGCTGCCGATGAAGCCGGTCTCCCCCTCCGTTCGAAAGAAGTCACGGAAACCCGGCTCGACGATCAGGCCGGATTCCGGGAAACGCGTCCTCGCCATACTGCCATGGATTCCGGGCGCCTGGCCAGCCTTCTAGGCCATCCCGTACGCTCCTGGCAGGATACCCTCCGCCAGTACATCCGTACCTATGCCCAGAGCTTGTAACTTTTCCCTAAATTTTTCACTACCTTTTTTATCATGTACAACGACAAAAAGCCCTTCCGCCGCGATTCCCGCCCCCCGCGCCGAGACAACACTCCGCCCGCCCGCAAGCGCCTTACCTACCGGGACGGTACACCACTTGGCAGCGAAGCCTGGATATCTCCCTGGGTGGAATTGAAATACTTTTCCTACAATCCGGCCGTCTTCCCCCGCATGATCGGCGCAATCAGTCCGGAAGCTGGTCCGGGAGAATTGGTACACGTATATGATAAAAACGGAGAACTCTTCGGAGCCGGATTCTGGAACGAACCCAGCCGGACACCGCTCCGCATGGTATATCACGGCAAAGACGCCTTTTCAGAAACAGGACTGGACAAGGCCATCGCCGCCGCCGTACGGCTCCGCCGAGAAGTCTTGAGACTGGATGAAACCACCAATGCCTACCGTGTCATCCACGGGGATTCCGACGGTATCGGCGGTCTGATCGTGGATCGCTACGCAGATGTTCTCAGCCTCGAAGTCAGTACGCTGGGTGCATGGCAACGCCTTGAACGCTGGCTGCCTATGCTCCACAAATTGTGCGGTACCAGCCGTCACGTCATCCAGGTAGACGAAGACATCGCCCGCATGGAAGGCATTGATGCCCGCAATCTCCCCTGCCCATCCGCCCCCGTCCGTATCGTTAAAATCCACGAAAACGGCATTACCTATGAGGTAGACTTCGCCCAAGGACATAAAACGGGATTCTTCTGCGACCAGCGTGACAACCGTTTGAAATTTTCCACGATGGTCAAAGGAGCCTCCGTTCTGGATCTTTGTTGTTACAGCGGAGGATTTTCCATTGCAGCCAAAATGCTTGGAGAAGCAGGAGACGTCACTGCCGTCGATCTGGATGAAAAGGCAATTGCCATGGCCAAACGCAACGCCAACATCAATAACCAGCGAATTAACTTCGTCCATGCGGATGCTTTCGTATACGCCCGCCAGATGGTGAGGAACGGCACTCTATTCGATGCCGTCCTGCTGGATCCACCCAAATTCATCATCGGCCGCGACGGCTACGACGAAGGCATCAAAAAATACCATGACTTGAACATGCTGGGTCTGCAATGCCTGCGCCCGGGGGGCCTGTTCGTCACGTGTTCCTGTTCCGGCCTGCTGACTCCGTCCGACTTCGAGAGAGTCATCATCAAAGCAGCCCAGCGCCAGGGACGCAAGCTTCAGATTATGGCCATGACAGGGCCCGGTTGGGATCATCCCTTCCTCAGTACCTATCCGGAAGGACGCTATCTGAAAGTCCTCTGGGCAATTGCCCTGTAAGGCAGCAACCATCCTTCAGTTCCCGGTCCGGGCAGGAGTTTCTCCGTCCGGGCCGTTTGCTGTGGGCACATATTGCGCGCTCCGTTTATCCATTGCCCATTTCGGCAACCTTGCGGTAAACAGGCAGGAATGACTACGCAACCATTCCCGAGAATCAACTTTTCAGCGGGGGAACTGACACCCCGCCTCCAGGCCCGCCAGGACGTCGAAACTGTTTCCCACGGAGCCTCGCACCTGAAAAACATGATCGTTACTCCCTTCGGTGGACTGGAAAGGAGAAGAGGAACTCGACTTGTCTACCGGGCGGGCAAGGATACAGGCGGCATCCGTCTGATTCCTTTCATGTCGTCGGAAAACGACCAGCTCCTCCTTGAACTGGGGGCTGGCTACATGCGTTTTATCATGGAAAGCGGCCCTCTGCTGTCTCCGACCGGCACCCCTCTCTCCATCACCACGCCCTGGCTCACGGAAAAAGTACTTTCCGAACTCCAATACCAGCAGATCAACGATTACGTTTACTTCACACACCGCGATATCCCGCCCCAGCTTCTCGTCCGCAGAAACAACTACAACTGGGAATTGGGAGACCTTGTCCTCAACACTCCCCCCTGCGAATCCATGCTGGAAAGCGAAGCCCTGCTGACATTTTCTCCCGATACGGGAGCATCCGGTGCCTCCTATAAACTCCAGAGTTCCCTCCCTTTGTTTTCGTACGCCATGTTCGACCACGAGATCGTCAGAATCACCACCTTTCATGACGAACAGCTCGTCACTCCGACCTGCGGGGTTCCTCCCTGTTTCAGCACGCTGAACGCGGTTATCCTGGCCGATACCGCCTTTTGCGTCGAACGCGACGGATGGTCCTACTGCTACCGGGCTATCCGGCATTTCGTCCCCGGCAATTATACCGGATCGGACAACCCGGCAGACTATCCGGACTTTTTCCAGCCCGGAGTAATCGCCCATGATCCCATCACCGTACAAGGTAAATGGAGCCTGCAGACATTTGAGGAATGGACGGCGGAATGGGCCTTGCAAAAAACGCAGCTTTTCGGGTCGCAAGGTACCCCGGCCAATTGGAAAAGCGTTAAAAAATTGGTTCAGAATTCCGATCGGAGACAGAATTACTCCATTTCCGGGGAAGAAGAAGTACCTACGGCCCTACGCCTTCTCCTCATCTGTTGGAAAACCGGACAAAAAACCGGAGTTCCCGAACTCCGTGCCGAAGAATGTTCCCACGATCATTTCCTTAACATCGTCTTCATCTCCGATGATTACACCGCCTATGCCGCTCCCTGCCGGAAGCCGGAACTCTTCCCCCTGGGATCCGGCTCGACGATGAATTGGAGTTTCGGTGCTTTCGGCTTCCGCAATGGTTATCCCGGATGTGTGGAATTCCATCAAGGCAGGCTCTGGTTCGGGGGCACCCGCCGGCAACCGCAAACAGTATGGGGAAGTGCCGTAGACGACTTGCACAACTTCACACCCGGAACGGCTGACGATGCCCCCTTAACGTTGACTCTCGCTGCCTCACAGCAGAACAACATCACATGGATGCTCTCCATGAAGGGACTCCTCATCGGAACGAACGAAGGAGAATGGGTCCTGAAAACAACGGATTCAGCTCCCGTCAACCTGCGCAACTGCGCATTTGAACGACAGTCAGGGCTGGGATCGGCCTGCCGCGATTCCATCCAGGCGGAAAACTCGGCATTCTTCATCCAACGGGGCAGCAATAAAATCCGTGAATTCATCTACTCGCTGGAATCCGATGGCTACATGGCCCAGGATGCCAGCCTGCTGGCCGGGCACATGCTTGAGAAAGGCGTTACAGACTGGACCTCATGCCAGGCGGAATCCCTTCAAATATGGTGTCTTCTTCAAGATGGAACGCTGGCCTGCATGACCCATAACCGAAGTCAGAATATCGTCGCATGGCATCCCCATGAAATTGCCGGAGGCAAAGTTCTGGCTCTTGCCCGCCTTCATCAACAGGACTCGACTATGGATAACTTGTGGATGGCTGTCCTCCGGCAAATGGACGGACAGCCTCTCGTCTGTCTGGAACGCATTTCCCCGTCCTCTCTCTGGCTGGACTGTCACATGACGCTTGCGGCCGAACAAGGACAATTCTCCACACTCAAACACCTGGCCGGTATGACTGCCAGGGCAATTCCCAGTTCCAACCTGCAGGAGTCCGTTGATATCACTGTCGATATCAACGGTCATGCGCTTCTTCCGACACCCTATGCCAATTCATCCGGCTACTGGACGGTAGGCATACCGTATTCATCGGAAATCGTCACGATGCCTCTGGAATCGGCGGAACTCGCCGGTATCCGCAAACATCAGGTCAAAGCCAATATCCTTCTACTGGAAAGTTGCCTGGATTTCTCCTTCGGAACAGGAAACGACGATGACTGGCTGCCCTTCGAAGCAGAACGCCACAACATGACATCCCGGTTCTCCGGCTATGTCCCCGTGACACATGCCCACCCGGGCGGCAGGCAAATCAGGCTGGGATTGAAAACCGACTCCTCCGGCCCTTTCAACATTCTGGCCGTCGTACCCGACATGTCGCTGATCCTGGAAGGCTAACCGGGAATATCTTTCATGAGCTGATCCGGAGGCCGCCGGACAATCCGCACCGCGGCAACCGTCCCCGCAAGAAGACACAGGAACAGAGTCATCACAGACCCGAAAAGAATATGCAGCCAGGGAATATGCAACGGAGGAACAATCGTTCCGAAGACAAAACCGAAACGCTGAATCTCCAAAGCCCCCCACGACACCAGGGAAGCAAACGCAAAGCTCAGGAGAATAGCGGCTCCGCCCAGCAAAAGACTTTCGGCCCACACCATGCGCACCACCATGCCCCGCGTCACGCCCACGGCACGCATTACACCAATGGCATGACGACGGGATCTGACGGAGGCCATCACTGTGTTCATCACAGCCAGCATGGCAATTGCCAGGGCAATCAACGGCAAGCGACTCATGGCATCCAACACGCTGTCCGCTCGCGCACCAACGCTTTGAGTCAACGTTTCACGCGAAGAAACTTTAACCATGGGTTTAATCTCAACACCTCTGCCAACAATCTCACCGGCCTTCCCGTGGTTCCGTTTTTCCAAGACACCTTCCAGGGCAAAACGGAACATCTCCGCCGACATATCCTCCGGTGCATCCCCCCAGAAAAAACGGACGCGATCCACTCCATACGTTTCCCGGACGCGGGCCTCGTCGGCAATCAGCAAACCAGCAATGAAGCTCCCCGTCCGCACCCGGATACCACTCGTCTTGGTCAGCCAATGCCATCCCGGCATGGCTACAACTCCCGCCACCTCCCAGGGCTTGATCTCGCCGGGGGAAGAAGGATTATCCAGCATCAACATGTCCCCTACCTTCAAATGAGCCGTATCGGCAAAAGTATTCGGAATCAGGACAGCCCGGCCGGACTCCATTTTCTTGAGCGCCTCGTCCCTGCCACCCTGGATAAACTGCAGATTCAACGAGGCATCCGGGCCATCCATCATGTCGCGAAGCGGAACTCCGGCAACGACGACCGTCTTCTGCTTCACTACGGCAAAAGCGGGAGACGCCAACTGGGCTTCGGCAATCGAAGGTTCCTCAACGTAAATGGGATATACCTTGTCCGGATCCATCCCTATTTCACGAATCACCTCCCGACACTCGTCAGGTGCAAAATCCGCATGCAGTACGGAAACAAGCGTATTGGGCAAAGTCCGGTCGGGAGTAAACGGAACCAGCATGGAATATCCCCACATCTGAATCGCCATAAACAGCCCCAACCCTACCGTCATCGAAATGACCGTCCCCGCACTCTGCGCCAGATTACTCGTCAACTGCAAACGCAAAAACGCTCCAGGCAGACGAAGAAGATACGCCGTAAACGGAGCCAGCACTCGCTCCGCGACAATTGCAAACGCCGGGGCAAGACACAAAGCCCCCAAGATGAGGCAAGGATATCCCGCCAGCGTAAACACGGGTTTGACAATCTCCTCGCCCAAACCGGGAATAAGCAACACCACCGGCTGGACACTCCATGCCAAAATCCCGATGACGAATAAAAGCGGCAGGAAATTCCTTCCTGAGCGGGCGGCCGATTCAAAGGGAGACTCGCACATCTCCATCGGAGAAAGACGAGTCGACCTCCATGCCGGAATCACGGCAGCTATCAAGCCTCCGGCCAAGGCACACGCCAGTGCAAGCAGGACGGCATCCCACGACGGACAGGATGCCCACCATCCGTGGCGGGTATCCATAACGGCCAGCAATACCCACCCGGCCAAAAGGCCTCCGACCATGGCGGGAATACTCAGCATCAGGCTCTCTCCGAACACAAGTCCCGCTATTTGGCGCTTACTGACACCCAGGGCCCGCATCAAAGCCAGCTTCCGGGAACGCTCGCGGACACCCATGCTCAGAGTCGTAAAAATAATGAAGATACAAGAGAACAGAACGAGGCCGACTGCTGAATTGGCACTGCTCTTCATCATGGAAACGGAGCGGTTCCTTTCCATGGAACGACGAACTGCTTCCGTATCGGCAAAAGCCGCCCCGGATGATTCGAGAACAGGTTGCCATTTTCTCATGAACGCAGTCTTGTCCACGGATTCTCGAAGGCGCAGGTACACCAAATTGGGCTGCCATTCCTCCCCGGTAATTGCTTTGAACACAGGACGGGGAATAAAGAAGGAAGCCAATGCCGGACCAGCCGACCCCGTCCCGACTCCGACACTGCCCTGAGGTTGTTCGACAATGCCGACCACCTTCACATGACTCACCCTTTCTCCGGACCGGATGGACAGCATGTCCCCAACGTGAATATCGAACATCTTCGCACTGCCACTGCCAAGAACCCCTTCCATCGCATGAGACACCGCCATGTCCGGCCAACGCCCAGTCTCCATTTCAAATGGACACCAGGAAGCATCGGAAGCAACCAGCATGGGACTGGGGGAAGGAGTTCCCATCCTGGAACGGATAAAATCATCGAAAGTTTGTCCGGTACGGGTATCATTCTTGCCGATAGGCACACGCACCTGGCAGGCAAGATGCATGGTTTCTATGGAAGGTTCCTTCTTCAACTCTGCCACCAGACTGTCGGGCAACGTTCTGCCCAGAGACGGAGCTGACGAAAAAGCGGCGCTTTCCCTCCCCGGCTTACCTCCGGAGCGGCCAGATCTTTCCGGACGCCCTTGTCCCGGCATGCCGGAACCGGTCTTCCGGGCAGCCTCCTTGTCTTTCAATCCCGTACCCGTACCTAAAAAGCCGAATCCCAAGCCATCTCCATCCTCCCCTTTGGCGCGGCTACGATTGCTTCCGGGCATACCTCCTCGAGAAACCGGGCCGATACAAAGATCATACACCCCCATATAGGAATCCGCCTCTTCATCGAAGCTGCGAATCATGCTGTCGTAACTGCCGACAAGCCACACGATCAAACACACGGACACCAGCATGGCGCCAATACCCGTCAACATGCGTCCGGGCTGATCCACAGACTCTGCTCTCAGGAGGCGTAGCAAGAATCTCATATCTGATCCTTCTGCAAAACCTGTTGGTAAAAAGCGGACAACTCGACCGGGGAACTGAATTGCCCGGATCCGACATCGGCAGCAATCCTGCCGTCCTTCAGGATGATAATGCGCTCTCCCCACAATGCAACGGAAGGTTCGTGGGTCACCAGCATCATGGTAATACCGGTATCGTCATGCAGAGAACGGAAGATTTCCCCGATTGCCCCGGTAGTCTCCGAATCAAGGTTGCCGGTCGGTTCATCCGCCAGGACGAGGTGTGGCCGATGCAGAAGAGCCCTGGCGATAGCGACACGCTGCTGTTCCCCTCCGCTCAACTCACGTGGTCGACGCTTCTCTTTCCCTTCCAGACCGACACGGGTCAGAAGCCGGCTACATGCCCTGCGTTCCTCATCGCCAAAGGATCCGCCGGCCGCCAGACCGGGAAGCATGACATTTTCCTCCACCGTCAGGCCGGGGACGAGGTTAAACATCTGGAAGACAAACCCCAGATCATTCCGTCGAAACAAAGTCAGAGACCTGTCATCCAATCCCGTCAATTCCTTGCCGGCAACACGGACAAGTCCGGAATCGACCTGCAGCAGGCCTCCGATCAAATTCAACAAAGTCGTCTTACCGGAACCACTGGCCCCCATGACCGACACAAACTCGCCGGTTTCCACCCGGAGCTCCACATCGTTCAATACATGGGCTCTTCCTCGGCCTGACGGATACGATTTGCAAACATGCTCCAAGTGGATAACAGGATCGTTCATAGATGAAAAATAAAGGATTAAAATCTGGAACGGAAGCAGATTTCGAATGTCCGTGGATCCCCGACAAAACACTGTACGGCGTGACGGGATGACGCTACATACTTCTCATTAAAAATGTTGTACACAGCAAACCGGATACTCGACTCGGCAAACCAGCGCGTCGCGGGAAGAGGCACTTCCACGGAGCAGTCAAATACATTGTAGGAGGGAATCGTATAATTGTCGGCAATTTTCTCACCGCGAAGCGTCGCCAGGCTCGAATCGCGGAATCGGTAGCCGAGACCCAGCTTCGTTCCCGTCAGGAATCCGCCTTGGACTTCATACTGCTGCCACAGGGAAACGGCATGGGGAGCATAACGGTCGAACGACTGCCCGGCGTCGATGTCCTTATACTGCATGAAGGTATACGAAGCATAGGAGCTCCAGGCTTTCGTTATATTGCCAGTCAGGGAAATTTCCACCCCCTTGGAGCGGCTCTTGCCGTTGTCGTAGTAATGAGAACGATCACCGGGCAGGAGTTCCGGCGTATGGCTCTGTTCAATCATGAACCAGGAAGCATTCATCCAAAGAGATCCGAAAGGATTGAAACGAAGTCCCGATTCATACTGGTTGGCTTCCCAACTGCTCGTCATCTCCTTGTCGGACGCATCCTTGTAGTTGAAGTTGGGAGCTTCCGTACGGGCCAAATTGCCGAACCAGACGATACGATCCGTGATCTCTTTGGAAATCCCTGCCCTCGGACTTACGGAAAATCCCGTGTTGCCCTCGGCACTGAAATGGGCATCCACACGCGTACCCGCCAGAAACTTCCAACCGTTCCACGAAGCCAGTTCCTGCAGGGCCAGGCCCGTTCTATGCAGCGTCCGGGAACTTTTGGTTCCCACTCCGTAATCACGACCGGTGGGAACAGGAGGTTCCGGATTCCACAGGTCAAAAAGTTGGTTCGTCGTACCAAAAGTCCCATGTCCGTTCGTGTTGCGGCCCGTATAATCCGCTCCCAGCAAAATCTCATGAGCCACGGTACCCGTACGAACCTTGGCAAGAGCCTGGCCGTACACGTTCCAGTTGGTCGAACGTGTATCCGACCATGCGTATTCATAGTACCCTTTCCCTGTTGCAATGACAGAATTGTAATACTCCAAGGCACTCACCTTCCTGTTGGGAGCCCCGGACGACAAGGCCCACAAATTATAATCCACATCACTGTAGCCCAGTCCGGCCCCGGTACGGATCGTCCAGGTACTGTCCAGTTTCTTCTCCAGATTCACCTGCATCAACGCCCCTTTGTACTCGTCGCGCGACAGAGGGCCTCCGTACCATGCATTGTATGGACCGACAAACTGTCCGCCAAGAACCGGAATCCCCTGGTAGGCAGGCATATCGATGTATTGGAAACTCAAATTCAGGGAAATCTTCGTGCGGCTGTCGGGCTTCCATAAAAATGACGGAGAGATCACATACTTCTGCCCACCGTCAGCTCCGCCTTTCAGCCAGAACGGGTGTTCGTATTCTCCGACAAAAATCGTCCGCATGCCCAACTGTCCGTTTGTCCTGTTCCAAACACGGTTATTGTCTCCCACAAGACGGTACTTTTGACCGCCGCCTTCCGTCAGACGCGTATAGGCCATAATGTCCGTTACATTTTCCATCAACGGCTGTTTCAGATTAAGCACAATTGAACCACCCGCTCCGTAAGGCCCCATGGTCGAAGTTTGTCCGCCTTCCAGCGAACCGATGGGGCCTTTAACAACTTCCACTTGTTCAATCAGGGAAGAATCCAGCACGATCCCCATTCCATCCGGCAAAGGCATCCCTTGGAGAGTCACATCGCTACCGCTATAACCGCGGATGGAATATTGACCTGCTGTCCGGGAGTACAAAGTCGAGCCTCCCGAGGAAACGGACGTATCGTACGCCAAAGCCTCATCCAAATTGTCCACGTTGGTAGCTTCCAGCAAATTGCGGGTCAACACATTGACCGTTTGAGGAGACAGTTCGGGAGCCAACTCCGTTCCCGTGGCTCCGGTTACCGTCTCTGCCCGGAAAGGATCGGGAGCCTTGTCGGCAACAACCATTTCAGTCATCGTCTGAACCGGAGCGGCATCACTTGCCCCAACCGATAAAATCCCACAAACAACAGCAAAAGCATGTCCCGGATAAGATGTAAAGTGTCGCATCGGTTTCAATGCCTAACATCAAACCAAGGCGCTGTCGAATCCAAATAATAGCCAAATTCGATCTTTTTCGGTCTTTGATTCCTGACTTGCTGTAATGCTTCTGACGAGTAAATACGCCGTTCGTCAAAGTTGCGGCATACCTTTTCGGGAAGCAACTCCGACGGCCCGCCGCCCGCTCACTCTTAAACGCACGCTGACTTAAACCCAAGCCTGGTCATCCTCTCCGGGAGGGACAGAAGTGCGGATGTCCTGAATGGAAATAGACAGAGAAGTCCTCCCTCGGAACACATTGCGGTCAATGGTAAAAGCAATGTCCCAGGGAGGTTCGGGAAGATCGAAGTCTGCTCCGTTGAAGAAAATGGCGTCGCGTTCGACAAATCCTTGCCGCATAAACAATTTCAAATGGTTATTGCCGGCACGCTTCGGCGGTTCCGTCGGGAAAATCCCGCGGGACATGAACACCGGCAGCGGATTCGCATTGCCGAAAGGTTCCAGCAACTCGTAGCTATCCAGCAAATCCAGAGTCAACTCCGCAAACGTCACTTCGGCATCAATGAGAAGAATAGGCATCCTCTGCTGAGGCGTCGTTGTCTCTTCCACATAACGGTTGAACTTCTCACGGAACATGTCCAACTGTTTTTCCTCAATGACAAGACCGGCAGCCATGTCGTGGCCGCCTCCGGAAATCAGGCAATCCGAACAATAATTGATCGCCTGCACCAGCGAGACGCCGGGAATCGCCCGCCCGGAGCCTTTGCCGACTCCCGTGGAGTCAATCGCAATGACGAAAGTCGGCTTGTAATATCTTCGCATCAACTGGGACGCCACAATACCGACCACTCCAGGATGCCAGGAACGGGAACCCAGCACAATCACATGATCCCGAGACGGATCGAAATCCTTCTGAAGCATGGCAATAGCCTCCGACCTTATCGTCTCCTCCTCCTCCTGACGCTTCTTGTTATGCCCGTCAAGCAACTGGGCAAGCTGCTGGGCACGGTCGGAATCCATCGTCAACAACAGTTCCAAGGCATCCATCGGCGCGTCCATGCGTCCTGCGGCATTAATGCGGGGACCGATGCGGAAACCGACATGGGCGGCGGTCGGCACGGCGGACAATCCCGCCAGCGTCGCCAGCATTTGCAACCCCATGTGACGGCTGCTTACCAGGCGTTTCAGGCCGTGGCGGACAAGAAGGCGGTTTTCATCTACCAGAGGAACAATATCCGCCACCGTTGCCACAGCGACGAGATCCATATATTGTTTCAGGTCGAAATCTTTCAGCTTGCGTTCCTTGAGAAGCGCGTGAGTCAGCTTGAACACCACCCCCGCACTGCATAGATAAGTATAAGGGCTGTTGTCTTCAACCTTGGGATTCACCACTGCGACTGCGGCAGGAAGCCCCTGAGGACCGGCTTCGTGATGATCCAGAATAATAACATCGATACCGCGGTCACGGAGTTCCTCCACTTCATCCACGGACGATGTGCCGCAATCCACAGTAATAATCAAAGTCGGATCGCAGTCGATTTCCTCCAGGCATCGTGCCACTCCCTGCTCGCTCAAACCGTAGCCTTCGCGAGAACGGACGGGGATAAAAAGGCGGGGTTCCAAATCGTATGCCCGCAAGATGGCTTGCAACAAGGCGACGGAGGTTACTCCGTCCACATCGTAGTCACCATAGATACATACGCTTTCGCCTGCATCCACAGCCTTGAAAATACGGTCCACGGCGGCACGCATGTCCGCAATCAGGTAAGGATCCGTCAAATCGGATAGCCGCGGATACAAAAACTGTTCCGTCTCAATGCCTCCGCCATGTCCCCTCCTCAGCAGCAAATGCCGGACAAGTTCCGGAATCCCTTCCGGGAAATCCGCATCTTTCCCGTGTTCATTCGCGCACGAAGGACGCATCTGCCAATGAAACCCGGAAATCATGCGCGCATATTCAGCCCATAACGCCAACGGGTCAAGGATGGAGTGCGATATTCTCTTCCTTGAACAAATTCCGAGTAACGAAAAGAAGTACTCCGAGCCGTACGTAGCAAGACATTTCAAATACCCGTCACATCTCATGGATGACTTCCAATAATGGATAGGCAAGAAAGTAGACACATGTAAGAAACAAACAAACCTGTAGAACAAAAAGAGCAGCAATCAAACGGAAAGGAACTTCTTTCAGAATCAGGCACAATTCCACTACGGCTGCGGCCAGCATCAGAACGAGCAACACCATCCAGGTCATCACCGGCCATGCTTTGATCGTTTCGATCATGGGAACCAATCGCACGTAATGCGTGTAAAATGCATACCCCCCGAACAATACTGCCCCCAAAAGATTCAACCAACCGCAAACGATCAAAATTTTGCGTCCCAAATTGACTAGGCTTTCCTCTGTTTGTTCATCCCCGGCTACACGGTCAACGCCGGGATCTACCCTTTTCTTCATCATAGGATATCATCTATTCTGCATAGGATGACTTGTCAACATGAATACTGGAATTAACATAGATTTCCTGGATTTTATCCATTATCAAAAAATATTTTGAACTGGATTTTCTGAAGAAACTGCTGGTCACCAAATCCGAACGATATGAATAACTATCCGGAGGAACAGAAAAACCTGCAAGCATAGTCTTTCCATGGAATATCGCCTTCTCCGTCTCTTCGGAAAAATTAAAACGACCAATGACCGAAACCTGAAGAAGAATCATTCTTCAACGGTTTCGTCCATTGATCGCAGCCGCTTCCATAAAGAAGCACGCCGGTTCAGAGTTCGTAGTATGTATAGCCGTTCAGGCCTGAACGGAACACGTCCATTGCTTTACGGCGTTCTGCGGGAGTGATCCTTCCGGATGATACAGCGTTCTCCGCCAGTGTCCGGAATTTGTCAATCAAAGCTTTGGGATCGTATTCGACATACGACAGGACATCAGCAACAGTATCTCCCTCTACCTCGTGAGTATAGACGGGACGTCCTTCTTCCAGATGGACGCCGACGACATTCGTATCTCCGAGCAAATTGTGCAGGTCTCCCAGGGTTTCCTGGTAGGCTCCGACGAGGAAAACTCCGACATAGTAGTTTTCATCCGGAGCCACATCGTGCAGAGGAAGGGCCTTGGCAACGTCTTCCCGGTCGATAAAATGGTCGATCTTCCCGTCGCAATCGCAGGTAATGTCGGCAATGACGGCTTTGTTGGTGGGCCGTTCGTCGAGACGCTGCAAAGGCATCACTGGGAACAACTGGTCAATAGCCCAGGAGTCCGGCAGGGACTGGAACAGGGAAAAGTTGCCATAGTAGAAGTCTACCATAGAACAGGACAATTCGCGCAAATCCTCGGGAATCGTCTCCATCTCGGTCAACATCAAAGAAATACGTTTGAGGATGTGCCAGTAATAAGCTTCGCCCACACCGCGTTCGCGGAGCGTACTATTGCCGTAGAAAAACTGGGCACGCAACTGGTCGCGGTAGTAGCAGGCATCGTTGTAGCATTCCTGCAGATTTTTGCGGGAAATGATGCGGTTCGTCTCTGCCAGGCATTTGAGCATTTCCGAAGCATTTTCAGGCATGGCCGGCGGTTCGTCAGTTCCGGGAGCGCTGGTCACATCCAGAATATTGAACACAAGTACGGAATAATAAGCCACGACGGCACGACCGGATTCCGTAACAAGCGTCGGATGCTCGACATCGTATTTGTTGCAGACTTCCCCGACTACTTCCACGACGTCACGGGCGAATTCCGCGATGGAGTAGTTACAGGACGAATGAAAGTTAGTCTTGGAACCATCGTAGTCCACGGCCAGCCCGCCGCCCATGTCGAGCACCTCCAATGGAGCTCCTTCCCGGACGAGATCCACATAGATGCGTGCGGCTTCCGTCAACCCCTCGCGGATCACGGAAATATTCGGAATCTGGGATCCTTGATGGAAATGAAGAAGTTTCAGGCAATCCAGATACCCTTCCTTTTTCAGTTTATCGACAGAGTCGATCACCTGGGCCGTATTCAAACCGAACACCGACTTGTCGCCGGCAGATTCCTGCCATAGGCCGGATCCCTTGGTCGCCAAACGGACACGAATTCCCAGATTGGGGCGGATCTTCAATTTTTCAGCACGGCGAAGAATCACCTCCAATTCGGAGGGCATTTCCAAGACAATGAAGATGTTGATGCCCAGTTTTTGCGCCGTCAGGGCAAGGTCGATAAATTCGTCATCCTTGTAGCCGTTGCAAATCAGATAGGCATTCGGATTATGCATGTACGACAATGCGGCAATCAGTTCCGGTTTGGAACCGGCTTCCAGACCGTAATCGTAACACGTGCCAAATTCGGTAATTTCTTCGATGACCTGTCGCTGCTGATTGACCTTGATCGGGTAAACTCCCTGATACTTACCCTGGTATTTCGCCTCTTTGATCGCATTGCGAAAACTCTCGTTGAGTTCCTTGATACGGCAGCGAAGCAAGTCGCGGAAACGGAACAGGACGGGAACCGTCGTTCCTCGTTCTGCTAGCCCCTCCACCAGATCGGTCAGGCAAACGTCCTTGCGAGAGTCATCCTTGTCCGTAAGGCGCACGGTCACTTCCCCGCTTTTATTAACGCGAAAATACCCGTTGCCCCAGTCGTCAATTCCATACAATTCTGCAGAATCGGAGTGATTCCAGCCTCGTACCTTTTGTTTGATTCCTTCCCTGCGTGTTCCCATGTTCGTAAAATTCAAAAATAATTAGAATGCCTCACCGGGCTTTTTTTATCCAAGTCGCGACCGGAAATCACCGTACGTGAACTCCCTCACCGTTTTCAGCCGCCCATCCCTATCCTGCAAGACAATATCGGGGTGGCGCACACCATTGAAAAATGTTGTTTTGACCATCGTATAATGAGACATATCGTCAAACACAAGCACGTCCCCCACGTCCAAGGCACGGCTGAATGAATAATCGCCGATCACATCCCCGGCCAGGCAGGTTGGAGAACCCAATCTGTATGTTTCCACCTGCTCTCCAGCGCCTCCCGCCCGCAAATACGATTCATCCGATAAGCGGACAGCCGGAAAATACGCCGAACAACCGGAATCACGACCACTCCCCCTCTCGACGAGAAAAACATCCGGACGATACGGCATCTCCAGAACGTCTGGCATATGGGCAGATGCGGAGATATCCAGAATGGCGTGCCGGAATCCATCCGACTCAAACACGTCCAACACGTTGCAGCGCAACACGCCCGTATGGACAGCCACAGCCTCTCCGGGTTCCAGCCAGACTTCTATTCCATATTTGAGACGAAGCCCGCGCACCAGTTCAATGAGAAGCTCCCTATTGTAGTCCGGCTTGGTAATCCAATGCCCGCCGCCGAGATTCAACCACGTAATCTCCGGACGCGACAGCACGCTTCCAAAATCCTTTTCCAAAACTTCCAGCGTCAATGCCAAATCCTCCGCTCCCTGTTCGCAAAGCGTATGCATATGCAATCCGGAAATACCGGAAATATCCGTACCAAGCACATGCCCGGCCACCACCCCCAGGCGCGAACCGGGAGCACAGGGATCGTACAAAGCCGTATGTCCGGTCGAACACCGGGGATTGACGCGCAAGCCGCATTTCAATTCCCCCTTCTGGAAGCGGGGATGGGCCATAACGGTTGCCCGGAATTTCTCCCACTGGGTCATACTGTTAAAATCCAAATGGTTCGAGATCTCCAGCAACTCCACCAAATCATCGTCGCTGTATGCCGGAGCATAAGTCAACACCTCTCCTCCGAATTCTTCACGGGCAAGACGAGCTTCCCATACGCCGGAAGCGCAACACCCGTCCAGATACGGACGAATGGACGGAAAAGATGCCCAGGAAGAAAACCCTTTCAAGGCCATGACAATCCTGCAGCCGGCGGCATCGGCGACTTGACGGAGGATACGGGCGTTGCGAACCAACGCCTCCAGATTCATAATGTAGGCTGGCATCAATGGACTGATCTCAAGCTATGCACAAAAACGCGTTTGGCGAGCAAAAATATCAATTCGGACAGCTAATAAGACCATATTGTCACACTTCTGTTCATTTTTTACCCGCACCTGACACATTTTCCCTTGAAAAAGCAGACGATTTCCAGTTTCATATAGAAACACATAAAACCTATGAGCACCATGAAGCCCCTTCGTTCCATCGCCATGCTTGCCATCGGCGTAACAGCAGGTCTGTTTGCCACCAGCTGCCATCACGTTGCGCCCAATTCCGCTTCGCAGAAACTTTACAACTCCTCAGTCACGGAAGTGTACGGATTTAATGGAAGCATGGCCCCTGCAAGTCGCCAGTTCCAAGCATACGGTCCCATCCCCGAAAAGGCGAAAGCCGCCATGGTGGAATACCTGAAGGACGCCAAATGGAAGACTGCAGACTATATCCATCCCCAGCAGTTCATCCAGGTGGATAATGCAGGCTGGATCCTCTGCACCAGCACCAACGGACAACTCGTCGGATTCCTCGTGCCAGAACGTGCCACAATCGAAAACGTTAAAAAATTCCCTACCTGCGGCAATTACAAACTGCTCGTCAACGAAACGCCCGAAGCTCCGGCCCTGGCTTATGAAATCCTGAAGGGACTTCAACATTCCGATGCCTACCGTCAGAGCATTCGCAAGAGACTCGGCCTTGAACCCACCGTGTTGACTGAGCCCGCTTCCGCAGCACTCCCCCAGAAAGAAGCACCCAAGGCTCCGGCCAAGCAGAGTGCCGCCCCCACGCCTAAGGCAGACTCAACAGCCAATGATGCTGACGAGACCGGAGCCGACAAGGAAGAACCTGCGGCTGACGGAGCCTCCTCCGCGGATACGACAGATGCCACAGCCGGTTCCGACGACATTTTCGGAGAAGGCGCTACCGCTGACGACACGAAAGATCCTGCTGCAGCTGATGACACCAAGGAACCCGCAGCTGACGACACATCTTCCAAGGACCCCGAACCTGCTGCCGATCCCGCTGCAGCCGGAGACGATCCCTTCTAAAAAATAATTCGAATCAGTTCAATCCATCAGGGAGCGGCACACACGAAATGTGGGCCGCTCCTTTTTCGTTCCCGCCACTTTCCAGAACAAAAAAAACGCAGCATTCTCTCCACTTTGTTTTCCAAAGTAAGGGTCAAGGGCAAGAGTCTCCGACACTCCATCTATTAACGGTAATTCGTCTGCAACAAATACCGTTGCACTTCCTCCAGATCCGTCGCAAGGATTGGCACTTCAAAAAACTGGGAAGGAGCAATCTTATGCTGTTCCCACATATCGAGAGAAGCATCCGGCACGCGACCGGACTCCACAATGACATCCTTGATCCACGCGGACTGGGGAAGCCTTCGGGCTGCTCTCGCTGTAACCGGCAACCTCCGTCTCCAGTTCGTTCCACCGACCGTTCCCGGCACATTGAGCCGCCAATCCAAATCGAACAACTCCGTCCACATCAAAGCCGCATAATCCGAGCGGGATTTCATCAACGCCAGGAACATGGCATTCTTTACCGCTTCATTCCACGGACAAATCATGGATTTGGCATCCACTCCGCAGTAATCGGCAAACCAGTTCAGCAGACGCAAAGAATTCGCGGCATCCCGGCGAATCCCCTCCTGTGCGGCACTGCTTGTATCAGCCAGAACTCCCCGTTTGAAAAGTCCGGCCTTCTTGGCAAGTTCCACTGCCCTGTACGCATCGTTCCACGTTTCCATGATCGTCGAAAAATCATGCGTCCCGTACGTAGCAAACGAACAGGGATTATACCTGTCTCCCTGAATAATCCTTCCATCGGAGTCGATCTCCCAGTGCGGAATCTTGAACCCGGCAATGCCAAGCTGTCTCATGTTCGGGCGGACATAGTCCGGGACGCAACCCAGATCTTCACCGACTACGCGGACGCCGGACGCCGCCGCCAGCAAGACCCGCAAGTACAGATCCCCGGCAATCAAGTTCTGCTTCCTGTCCCAGGCATTGTCGTCCCCGCGGGGCTTGAAACCGGGCAGGCGCCCTCCCGTCCGGGCCGCCGCCTCTTCATAACTCAGAGGCAGGAACGTTTCATTCTCCGTAGGCTTCCAAGGAAACGCGTAAATTCGATAAAACCCAAGGATATGATCAATCCGGTAAATTGTGAAAATAGCCGCCGTATAAGTCAGGCGCCTCCGCCACCAGGCGTAATTGTCATGAGCCATCACATCCCACCTGTACAGGGGAATTCCCCAATTCTGTCCCCATTTCGCTGTAAAGGGATCCTGTGAGAACGCTCCTTCGGCGGGAGCTCCGCCACACCAGTCCGTATCAAACAAATGCCTCTCAAAAAATACATCCGAACTCGCCATCGAAACGCCAATGGGAATATCTCCCATCAGGGCCACACCCCGGTAGTCCGCATACTTGCGCAACCGTCCGAACTGCCGGAAAGCCACCCACTGGAGCCATTTCTCGAATTCCTTTTCGTCCTCATATTCGGAGGCAATTCTGCGAGCATTATTCGGATCCTGCTCCGGCCAATGCCACCATACATCCGTACCGAACAAACTGCTCAACACCTTGAAGCAGGCAAAATCATCCAGCCATTGATCTTGCTGAGCCTTCCATTCCTCAAACTCATTCCTCAGGCCTTCCAACACCTTGTCTGTCTGAAATTCACTCCAGCACTTCCGAAACACATGATACTTGAATCGCCGCACTTTAGGATAATCGACCAGGCAATCCCCTGACGGATACTGGGAAGCCGGAGCATCATTCACATCAAAGGAAATCCTCTCCTTCATTCCCGGGAGAGACCAGGGCTCCATCGCGATATAAAGCGGCTCCAAGGCAATGGAACTAATGGCCGAATACGGAGACGGCGTCTCATCATTTCCCAAGGCATTCACCGGCAACAACTGGAGGAAGCCAACGTCATAATCAGCCGCCCAGTCGATCCATTCCCGCAGGGCAATCAAATCCCCAATGCCATGGTCGTTATTACGCCGAACGGAAAAGAGGGGAAGCACAATCCCGGCTAACCTGTGTGTGTTGGAACTGGACATGAAAAATGCGTTGGAATGGAAAAAACATCCGTCCGGTCACTTCCGCTTCGTAGCGAAGCCTCCCGACCCGATGCAGAAGAGATATTAATTGTTGTCAACATACCATGGCCCATGCATCTCAACAAGGGAAACATGTAAGGAAAGGTGTCAGAAGCGCCCCTTTCCCATTTTATACAGGGATATCCGTAAAACACTGTCCTTCATCGTCATCACTGCTCCGGCACGAAAGAGTATATGACACCGGAAAACGCGGCATCATGACGAAAGCGGAGCGCGACAGCCCCCCTTTTATCTTGAATCGGAGCACAGCTCACCTACTGTAGGCAATGTGAGTCTGGTGCTACATTACGACTGTCTTGCGGGCATTAGCGGCGACATGAATCTTGCCGCCCTTCTGAATCTTGGCGTCCCCTTCGACCATCTTGTCCGGGAATTGGCAAACCTGCCTCTGGAGGGCTATCATATCGATGTTTCCACGGATTCCAAAAACGGAATCATGGGAACGCGTGTTGATGTCGTTCTTGATGAAAAGAAACACGACCACCATCACCATGGACATCACCAC
The DNA here is from genome assembly GCF_029854705.2 of Akkermansia sp. N21116. Lineage (NCBI taxonomy): Bacteria > Pseudomonadati > Verrucomicrobiota > Verrucomicrobiia > Verrucomicrobiales > Akkermansiaceae > Akkermansia > Akkermansia sp. N21116. The sequence continues at coordinate 1,430,047 of NZ_CP139035.1, read as the reverse complement.
CATGAACACCGGACGCTGACCAATATTGAAAGCCTCCTGGCTGCCAGTACGCTTTCAACAAATGTCATCGAAACTTCCCTTAAAATTTTCCGGCTTCTGGCAAATGCGGAAGGCAAGGTGCACGGCATGCCGCCCGAAGAAGTCCATTTCCACGAAGTAGGAGCCGTCGATTCCATTGTCGATATTGTTGGAGCCGCCATCTGCCTGGATTATTTGAAACCGGATTCCATCACCTCGTCTCTCGTGGAGCTGGGTTCCGGAACCATCCGCTGCCAGCACGGAGTCATGACCGTCCCAGCCCCGGCCACAGCGTTGCTTGCCACCGGTTTCCCTCATGGGATCGGCGGTACGGATCACGAAGCGACTACTCCGACAGGCGCCGCCTACATTGCCGCCATGGTCGGAACCTTTTCCCCCCGTATCCAAGGTATTTGCCGGGCCGCGGGCATAGGCATCGGCCACCGGGATTCCAAATGCCTGCCGAATATCCTCCGCGTCTTCCTCTACGAAACGGAAACGAACAACGCCTCCAGAGAATCCATCCTCATTCAGGAAGAAAACCTGGAAATCCATGCCAACATCGACGACATGACGCCGGAACACCTCGCCTTTCTCGCTGAGCGCCTCTTCGAAGCCGGTGCCTGCGACGTCTGGCAGGAACCCATTGTCATGAAAAAAGGGAGGCTCGCCACCAAAGTCTGTTCCCTGCTTCCCCCTTCCCGCCTGGACAATGTCCGCGACGCCTTTTTCCGGCATAGCACAACACTGGGCATACGCATCCGCACTGTCGTTAAATCCGCACTTCCTCGCAAGAAAATTACTGTAACAACCCCATGGGGGACACTTCCTGCCAAGTTGGCGGAATCACCGGACGGCGCCATCCGCCTCAAACCGGAATACGATGCCTGCCGGGACATGGCGCAGGACTACCACATCACCCTCGAACAAATACGAAAGGAAATCTCCCGTAACGAAAGCCATGATGACTAGACGCGAATCAGATCTGGAAGAAATCCTCAAGCACCACGGACGCATTGCCGTCGCCCTCTCCGGAGGCGTAGACAGCTCGGTTCTGCTCGGTTTTGCAGCTAATGTCCTCGGCAGCGACCATTGTATCGCTTTCACCATCCAATCACCCTACATGATGGAGGAAGAAGTCGAGGATGCACGAGAATTGTGCTCCCACCTCCATGTCCGCCACCGCGTTCTGGAAGTCGGCATCCCGGAAGATATCGCCACGAATCCGCCCGATCGTTGCTACCTGTGCAAAAAAAGACTCTTTAACGTCTTGCGCGAAGAAGCATCCCGGGAAGGATTCCGCTATCTGGCGGACGGCACCAATGCCGATGACTCCCCGGAAGACCGCCCGGGTATGCGAGCCCTTGTCGAAGCGGGTATCGCCAGCCCGCTCCGCGAAGCAAGGATCGGAAAGGCCGACATCCGCGAACTCGGGCGCAAACTGGGCATCCAGGCAAAAATTACCGAAAAACCTGCGTATTCCTGCCTGCTGACCAGACTGGAACACAACCGCCCCGTCCAGGAAACCCTCCTCACCAATGTGGATCGGGCGGAACAATTCCTGCGCGACGCCGGATTCCTCTCCTGCCGGGTCCGCGTCCACGGAACACTGGCACGCATTGAACTCAGCCGCGACTCATGGCCCGCATTCTTCACTCGGGATATGCCTCCTGCCGTTTTCGAACGCTTTTCCCAGTTGGGTTTTGCCTTCGTCACTCTCGACCTGCGGGATTACACCATGGGCAATATGACTCCCCCGACGCCTCCCTCCACCCCATGAACCCGGACGAACAAATCCTCCGCGATTTCAAATGCGGAGCCCTGACTCTCGAAGAAACGCTCGCCAACCTGAAAGCCAACCGCCTCGCCAATCTGGGCCATACGCGGCTTGATCTCGCCCGCAAGGAACGGACGGGAATCTCAGAAGTGATCTATGGCGAAGGAAAAACACCCGCCCAGATTCTGGAAATCGCAGAACGCCTGCTCAATGCCGGTCATAATGTCCTTGCCACACGCTTGACACCCGAAGGACTCGACGCCTTCGGATCCCGCTTCCCCGAAGCGGCGCTCTCCCCGACAGCCCGGCTCGTTTCTATCGTCAGGACGCCTGTACCCGTTTCAGGCGGAACAGTCGGCATCGTCAGTGCGGGGACATCGGACATGCCGGTCGCGGAAGAAGCGGCGCTCACCGCCACATTCCTCGGCAGCCGTGTCGAACGCTTTTACGACTGTGGAGTTGCAGGATTGCACCGCCTGCTGGATGAATTGGAGAATATTCGCCGAGCCAAAGTCCTGATTGCCGTCGCCGGAATGGAAGGTGCCCTCCCAACCGTTCTGGCCGGACTCGTCCGAGTCCCGGTCATTGCCGTACCTACCAGCATCGGTTACGGCACAGGATTCAAGGGACTCTCCGCTTTGCTCTCCATGCTTAATTCGTGCGCTAACGGCGTCAGTGTCGTCAACATCGACAACGGATTTGGCGCCGGATTCAACGCCCATTTAATCAATACCCTCGCCTAAAAATTCTGGGAAAATTCCCGATTCCTTCCATGAACTCTCTTGACTCCCGAAAATGATTCGCGTAATTACGTAACAAGTTACGTAATCAATTACACAATTATGCCAGCCATTGATTTTTTTAAGCGGACGGGGCAGATGGCCATCGGAAGCCGGCTACGAATGCTCACCGACAAGATCACCGAAGATGCCGGTCGGATTTTCACTCTGTACGGCGTATCCATCAAGCCGAAGTGGTTTCCGGTCTTCTTCGTTCTATCTCAAGGAAAAACAGGCACAGTAACGGACATAGCCAAGGAAATAGGGCATTCTCATCCGTCCGTCAGTAAAATCGTCAGGGAAATGCTTACCGGCGGTCTTGTTCAGGAAATCCGGGATGAGACTGACAAGAGGAGGAATGTCATTATGCTGTCTTCCCAAGGACAACTCATGGCGGAAGCCATCAAGGCCCCGTATGCCGATGTCACCGAAGCCATCGAAAGAATTTCCGAAGAAACGCAGCACGACCTGTGGGAAGCGCTTGGCGAATGGGAGCAACTTCTAGAAAAACAGCCACTCATTCAGCGCGTTCGGGAAGTCAAAAAAGCGAGGGAGAGTAAATCCATTGCTATCGTTCCCTACGAACCACGGTATCAACCCGTATTCCGTTCCCTCAATGAAGAATGGATTACCGCACATTGGCAAATGGAAAAATCGGACTACAAGGCACTGGATCATCCCCAGGAGTACATTCTAGACAAAGGAGGGTACATCTTCGTCGCCCTGGACGCGGGAGCACCGGTCGGAGTCTGCGCCCTGTGTAAACTGGATGATCCGGATTATGATTATGAACTCGCCAAACTGGCGGTTAGTCCGAAGGCGCAGGGCAAAGGCATCGGTATTCTACTGGGAGAAACAGTCATCCGAAAAGCCATGGAATTGGGAGCTCAAAAAATATTTCTGGAAAGCAACACCATTCTGGAACCAGCCACCCATCTCTACCGGAAACTGGGGTTCCAGGAATTAAAAGGCCATCATTTATCCTATGCAAGAGGCAACATCCAAATGAAATTGACACTGGTTCCATTCCGAAACAAAGAATAGGACACAATTTGCATACAGACACAAATAGGTAAGACTCAATGCTTGCCTCCAACTAAAAATAACTTAGGATAGGGATGCTCTTCAAGGAGAGAAGCGCATTTCACCCCCCGATCACCCCCAATTTTATGAACGCTGATTTGCAAAGGAGAGAATTCCTTAAAAAGGGATTTGCCGTTGGTGCGGCATTTTCCCTGATCGATCTCGGCGGCCTGTTCGCCGCAGAAACTCCGGCTTCCCCGTCCGCTCCGGCAGGGAAGTCCTCCGGCACGCCGGATCTCGTCGCCGTTCGCGGCGAAGACCGCGTCGCCATGCTGGATGCCGCCCTTGAGGCCCTCGGCGGCATTACCGCCTTCGTCAAACCGGGACAAACGGTCGTTATCAAACCTAACGCCGCATGGGATAAACCTGCCGATCTGGCAGCCAACACCCACCCCAGCCTCGTCAGCCACATGGTTGAACTTTGCAAAAAAGCCGGGGCCAAGGAAGTTTGCGTCTTCGACCACACATGCGATGCATGGCAGCGTTCCTACGCCAATAGCGGCATTCAGGAAGCTGTCGAAAAAGCAGGCGGTCAGATGGTTCCCGGCAACGACGAAAGCATGTACGTGGATCGCGAAGCCCCCAATGCCGTCAAACTCAAGCAGGCCAAGATCCACAAGCTTATCGCAGAATCCGACGTCTACATCAACATGCCCGTTCTCAAGCATCACGGCGGAGCTGTCATGACAGGGTGTCTCAAAAACGTCATGGGTCTCGTTTGGGATCGCGGATTCTTCCACAAAAACGACCTCCAGCAATGCATCAGCGACGGAGTCCTGCTCCGTAAGCCGGACCTGAACATCCTGGATGCTTTTACCCCGATGATGCGCAACGGTCCCAAGGGCAAGGATGCTACAGACCTCCTGTCTACCAAGACCCTGATCGTCTCCCGCGATCCCGTCGCTTGCGATGCGGCTGGCGCCATGATCCTGGGACATAAGGCAAACGGCATCAAGCACGTTGAACTAGCCGCGGCCGCCGGACATGGCCGTTGCGACATTGACCAACTCAATATCAAACGCATCAAACAGGCCTAACGTCCGTTGAACAGTCTTGCACAGGATATCCGGCCCTCCCGGCTCGGGTATACTGGATATCCTGTCGCATTTTGGCAAACAAATTCTACACCGTGGCAACCCAAGTTCCGTTCCGGTGTTTGATCTCTTAGAGCATGAACGATATTCCCCCAGCCAATTCCCCATCACAGTCCCGACGGAAGAAGCCAGCCCCCGCCGGCAAACACTTCTATCTCCTGCGAGTATTGAGGATCATCATCGCCGCCATCGTTCTAGGACTCTTCACAATTGCCTTCGCAAACATTTTCCAGCTTCTGCCTAACTCCTGGGGTCATACGCTGGCCGAGTTCCAATTCACCCCTGCCCTGCAAAGCACACTTTCCGGTGTCATCGTACCATCCGCTATCATTCTGGCAGGACTGCTGGCAGCCACTCTTCTTTTCGGACGAGTATACTGCTCGTTCCTCTGTCCGCTGGGGATTTTCCAGGATGTACTGATCCGCATTTCCCGGATGCTTAAAACAGGCAAGGCAAAAGCATTCCGCTACGCTCCTCCCGTCCGCTGGATTCGGGGAACCGTCCTCGCTCTGGTTATCCTCTCCATGTTAACCGGCATCGGCAATCTGCTCATGTGGCTGGATCCATACAGCCAGTTCGGACGCATGATGAGCATGGTCTTCCGCCCGGCACTGGCTGAAATCAACAACGTATTCGCCGGACTCAGCGACACCTTTTATCATATCCCTCCGGACTGGATCTATGTCGGAGCCGTCACATTCATCCCGTTGGCCTTGCTGGCTGTCATCTGGATCATGGCTCTGCGCAAAGGCCGCCTCTATTGCAACACCTTGTGCCCCGTCGGCGCCTTTCTCGGCCTGATTTCCCGGTACTCCGCCTTCCGTCCGACCATCGACAAATCGGCATGTATCAAATGCGGCATGTGCATGAAGTCCTGCAAATCCCAATGTATCGACTTGAAAAAGGGAGACATCGATTACAGCCGTTGCGTCAACTGTTTTGACTGCTCTTCCTCCTGCAATGAACGCGGCATCCACTACCGCTTCACCTGGCGTACCCGCAAAGAAGGTTCTCCGAAGGACAGGTCTGAAAAATCCGGCGGACGCACCGGAAAGAAAACCGAAAAGCCCCAGGCTCCATCCGCGGAACAAGTCATGAACGCCCTGCCCTCCGGTAACAGGCGAGCCTTCCTGGGAGCTACATTGCTCGGTGCCGCTGCGACCATCAACACCAAAACCGGGAACAAATTCACCCGTACCGCCTCTTCTCCGGCAGCTCCGTCCGCCCATGCCATCTCGCCTCCGGGCAGTAAAAGCGTCCGGCACTTCCTCGATTTCTGCACAGCCTGCCACCTCTGTCTGGAAGCCTGCCCGACCAAATGTCTTCGTCCCGCCTACATGGAATACGGTTTGAACGGCATCCTCAAACCACACATGGACTTTTCGGAAGGCTTCTGCAACTTCGACTGTACTTCCTGCGCCGATGTCTGTCCGGCCGGAGCCATCCGCCCGATTGATCTTGCCGAAAAGAAACATACGCGCATCGCCAAAGCGGAACTACACCTGCCCGAATGCATTGCGGCCTGCGACAAAACAGACTGCGGAGCCTGCTCGGAACACTGCCCGACCAAGGCACTGGACATGGTAGACATCCAGCAACCCTCCTGGGACGCAGACAGCTGCATTCTCTGCGGAGACTGCACCCATACCTGCAAGGTAAAGGCTGTCTCCATCGTCAAAGACCGCATCGTCATCGACTACGACAAATGCACCGGCTGCGGAGATTGTATCAAAACCTGCCAGGGTTCTGCCCTGGAAATGAAAAAATCCCGCTGGAACATCCGTATCCCGAAACTTTCCGTCCAATACTGCATCGGCTGCGGTGCCTGTGAATTTGCCTGTCCCGTCAAAGCGGTACGCATTCATGCCATCCCCGTCCACGAACAAGCGGAGGTACTCGTCCAAAAACAGGTCGAAGACCCTAATGCCGGTAAAGATTTCGCATTCTGATGTTCATTCACCATGTCCTGGATCTACCTCATTCTGGCCGGATTGTTTGAAATAGGTTGGCCCCTCGGGTTCAAACTGTCGCAAACAGGCCCTCAGTCGGGCAGCAAAATGCTGGCATGGATATCCTTTTCCGTTGCCAGCATGGCCGCCAGCGGTTTTTTCCTCTGGTTGGCCCAGCGTTCCATCCCTATCGGTACAGCCTATGCCGTCTGGACGGGTATCGGTGCTCTCGGTACATTCACCATAGGCATCGCTTTCTTCGGTGATTCCAACAATGTCTGGCGCATGATGGCTGCCACATGCCTCCTTATCGGGATTATCGGACTTAAACTGGCACCCGCGCATTCGTGAATGTTCCAAGCGGGTCCAAAAAATTCTGTATGACACAGGAGTTCTTTGCACATCGATCCGATGAGCAGTAGTAATTCTCGCGAATGCAACCCTGCACGCCAACCATCAACATAACGACAACCAAAGGATTTACCTTTGGCTACTATTGGTGGCGTACCTTTTCTTCGGAACGGGGGAATCCCGCTGTGCAGGCGTAACATTATCATGCCAATAAAGTTTTTCTGAAAACTGCTTTGATTCCCCCGCAAGAATCAAAGCAGTTTTTTTATTGTCCCTATCCAACCCTCCACCCCAAACATCCCTCTATGGAACCCACTCCAACAATCACCCTGGAACAAAAAAGCAGACGGCTGAATGCCGACCTGGAAACCCCGATCAGTCTGTTCCTGAACGTCACCCGAAACGGAGACAAGGCCCTGCTCTTTGAAAGCGCCGAAGTGGACGGCAAATGGGGCCGTTTCAGCGTTATTGCCTGCGATTTCCTTCTGACGGCATCCTGCGCTAACGGAAAGCTTGACGTGAAAACGGAAGACAAAAGGCTTAGCACCCTGACCTCCCTAACCGGCATGCCCTACCCGGATGGCATCCGGCGGATAATGCAAGCCATCACCCTCATTCCCGACGACAAAAAACAGCCCCCGATTACTCGTGCCCTCTACGGCTACTTCGGTTACGAAACATCCGCCCTCTTCCTGCCCAAGCTGCAAAACTCCATCCATGTCTCCGACGCGGAAGCCTGCCTGGTTCTGCCCGGCACCGTCATCGTCTTCGATCACCTTTACAACCGACTCACGCAAATAAGCCTGGGCGATCACCGAGACCTCTCCTTCCGCCACCCGGGGGAAACGGCCGCTCCCGTCATCGGTCCGGTCACTCGTACCCCCGATCAACAGGGATATATGGACGGCGTCCGCAAAGTGCGGGAACTTCTCCACGACGGAGAAGGCATCCAGGTCGTCCTCGCTACCCAGGCTTCGGCCGATTTCCAGGGAGATCCCTTTACCCTGTACCGCCGGATGCGCAGCATCAATCCCTCCCCTTACATGTTCTACATGGATCTTCCCGGCCTGCGTCTTTTCGGTTCCTCTCCGGAACTCCTTGTTCGCTGTACCGGAGGCACCCTCCAGCTTTCCCCCATTGCCGGAACGCGCAAGCGTGGTGCCACGGAAGTGGAAGACTCCGAACTCGCCGCCGACCTCCTGCAGGATCCCAAGGAACGAGCTGAACACGTCATGCTCGTCGATCTCGGCAGAAACGACCTCGGCCGTCTTGCCACACCCGGCTCCGTCAAAGTGGAAAGACTCATGGAAATCGAACGCTTTTCCCACGTTATGCACATGACGTCCCGAGTCATGGCCCGCCTCCAGCCTGATCTGGAACCCATCGACATCCTTGCGGCAACCTTCCCCGCCGGTACCGTCAGCGGTGCCCCCAAAGTCCGGGCCATGGAAATCATCGCCGACACCGAACCCCTCCCTCGCGGGCCCTACGCCGGATGTATCGGATGGCTCGGACTCGATAAGGATACCGTCCACATGGACGCCGGTATCACCATCCGCAGCATGTGGGAACGCAACGGAAAGATCTACTGGCAGGCAGGCGCCGGCCTCGTATACGACTCCAAGCCGGAGAACGAATGGCAGGAATGCTTGAACAAAGGGAAAATTATTGACGTCATTTTAACCGGAGAAGACCATGTTTCTACTCATTGATAACTACGATTCATTCACTTACAACCTCGTCCAGGCATTCTACACGCTGGGCCGAAACCCCGTTGTCCTCACCAACGACGACCCCCGTATCCTAGAACTTGCGACGGATCCCGAACTGACAGAAGTCTGCCTTTCTCCAGGACCCAGCCATCCCGCCAACGCCGGATTATGCCTGGAATTCCTCAAGAGATTGCCGGCACACATCCCGGTACTCGGAGTCTGCCTCGGACACCAGCTTCTGGGGCATTTTGCCGGAGCGGAAGTCAGCCGCGCCCCCTATGTGATGCACGGTAAATGTTCCGACATCGACCACGATGAACAGGGCTTGTTCGAGGGAATCTCCAATCCGATGAAAGTGGGCAGGTACCACTCTCTTGTCGTCCAATCTCCGGAAAACGCACCCAATCCCCGTTTCACCGTCACCGCCCGAGGCCCGGAAAACGAAGTGATGGCTCTCCGCTATAATGACCGCCCGTGGGTTGGCGTCCAGTTCCACCCGGAATCCATCCTGACTCCGGAAGGTCTTACCCTCCTGGCCAACTTCCCCAACACAATCCTCCCCGATCAGCACCGGGAACGCCGTGTCTCGAACATCCTTGATACACTGGCCGAAGGCAACGACCTGAGCGCGGAAATAGCCGCCTCCGCCTTTGCCAGCCTGATGGACGGACACATGACCTCCTCGCAGGCAGGCTCCTTCCTGATGGGGCTGCGCATGAAAGGAGAAACACCTCTGGAACTAGCCTGCGCCATGAACATCGGCCTCAACCGTGCCGTCCGCGTCAACGGTATCGAAGGTAAAGCCATCGACATCGTCGGCACAGGCGGCGACGGCCGTTCGTCCTTCAACTGCTCCACCGTCACTGCCTTGACAATGGCAGGTATGGGTTACAAAGTCATCAAGCACGGTAACCGAGCCGTCTCGTCTACATGCGGTTCCGCCGATGCTATTGAAGCTCTGGGGCTTCCCCTTGACACCACTCCGGATCAAGTCAAAGACATGCTCTCCCAGCGTAACTTCACTTTCCTCTTCGCTCCGAACTACCACCCGGCCTTCCGCAATGTCGGTCTCATCCGGAGGGAACTGGGAGTCCGCACCATATTCAATCTCCTGGGTCCTCTGCTCAATCCGGCCCGTCCATCCCACATCCTGCTGGGAGTCGCACGGCCGGAACTTGTCGGTCTCATCGCCGAAGCCCTCAAAAAGTCGCACTTCGAAAAAGCCGCCGTTGTCCACGGGGCCGGAGGCTATGACGAACTCACTCCCATCGGTCCGGCCATGGTAGCCATCGTCCGCAACGGCAAACGCGAAGACATCACGGTCGAACCCTCCTCCTTCGGCATCGCACCATGTACTCCTGAGGAACTCACCGTCCGAACCAAGGACGCCGCCGTCCGCGTCCTCCACGAGCTGCTCGAAGGCAGAGGTACCCGCCCCATGCAGGACATGGTAGCCCTCAATCTCGGACTGGCCATCTACCTGATGGAGGACGACCAGTCCCTGCCCCTCTGCATAGCTCGTGCCAGGGAAGCCGTTACAGCCGGCGTAGGAAGGAAACCGCTCCATGTTGCTTGATAACTTCAAAAAAGCCAAGGAACCGGAAATCCGGGAACTCCGCCGTCTGGAACGGGCGGGCCTTTTGCCGGTTCCTCGGCAGGGCCGCCGTCCGGATTTTCTCCAGGCCTTGCAGGCTCCTCCTTCCGACCAGTCCCTGGCTATCATCGCGGAGTTCAAGCAGGCTTCTCCTTCCCGCGGAATCATCGCCGAAGGGTTAAGTCCGGAACTCGTCGCCGAACAATACGCCCACGCCGGAGCTTCATGTATTTCGGTATTGACGGAAGAACAATTCTTCAAAGGAGAACTGGGATTCCTGGATCGCATGGCAGCTCCCGGAGTTCCACTCCTGCGCAAAGACTTCATCATGGATCCTCTGCAAGTGACGGCCACAGCCGCCACAGCTGCCTCGGCTATGCTCCTGATCGTCCGTTTTACTCCGGATGCCGGGTTGTTGCGGACCCTCCGGGAACAAGCTGAAAGCTTCGGCATCCATGCCGTTGTCGAAATCTTCGATGAAGCAGACTTGATACTTGCCCGCCAATCCGGAGCGCGCATCATCCAAGTCAATGCCCGCGACCTCGACACGCTGAAAACCGACCGGCAAATCTGCCTTGATCTCGTCCGGTTCCGCCAGGATGGAGAAATATGGATCGCCGCCTCGGCCATGGAACAACCATCCCACCTCACCGCCGCCGCACAAGCCGGTTACCACGCAGCCCTCATCGGTACGGCCCTCATGCAAAACGGCAAACCGGGAGACAACCTCTCCTCCCTCATCGCCAACCTTCACTAATTTTATCATGAACCAATCACTTCGCATCAAAGTATGCGGCATCACCCACCAGAGCAATCTGGACACCTGCATGGGCATGGGCGCCCAATTCTGCGGTTTCATCTTCCACAGTCGCAGTTCCAGATATATCTCCCCCAACCGGGCAGCAGGGCTTCAAAGCGCCCATCTCAAACGAGTCGGTGTTTTCGTCAAACAAGACGAACAGGAAATCAAACGCATCATGGACATCGCACGCCTAGACTTTGCACAGCTTCACGGTCCCCAGTCCATCGCCTGTGCCAAAGGCATTGGAGCAGACAAAATCATCCGTGTCCTCTGGCCGCAGCAATACGCCTCCGTACGGGAACTTCAAGCCGACATGGAACGCCATGCCGACTCCTGCTCATGGTTCCTCCTGGACGCTGGTTTCCACGGGGGAGGTAGCGGGAAACCACTTGACTGGAATGCTTTGAACACGCTGCAATCTCCCCGTCCCTGGTTCCTTGCAGGCGGACTTTCCTCCGCCTCCCTCGCCCAGGCTTTGACCTCCTGCAAACCGGATGGAGTCGACCTCAACTCGGGTGTCGAATGGGCACCCGGCCACAAATCTGCCTCTTCGATTCTTTCCGCCATGCGGGCTATCGACCCCTATCGTCACCGTCAACTTACCCCCATCACAACACATGAATAAAAAAGGATACTTCGGCAACTTCGGCGGCCAATTCGTCCCGGAAGCACTCATGCCCCTTCTCACCGAATTAGAACGCGCCATGGGGACCATCATGCAAAGCCCCGAGTATAAAACGGCCTACCAGGACTTGCTCGTCAACTATGTCGGCAGGGAATCCCCTCTGACTTTCTGTCCCAATCTTTCGGAAAAACTAGGCATCCGCCTATGGCTCAAACGGGAAGACCTCAACCACACGGGAGCCCACAAAATCAATAATGCCCTTGGACAGGCCCTCCTCGCCAAGATGATGGGTAAAACCCACCTCATCGCCGAAACAGGTGCCGGTCAGCATGGTGTCGCCACCGCCACTGCGGCAGCGCGCCTCAACATGCGCTGCACCATTTTCATGGGAGCTGAAGATGTTGAACGGCAGGCAACCAATGTCATGCGCATGAAGCTCCTCGGAGCAGAAGTATTCCCCGTGGAAACAGGATCCCGCACACTCAAGGATGCTATCAATGAAGCTCTGCGCTACTGGATCGCCCACCAGCACGATACCCTGTACTGTTTCGGTACGGCAGCCGGGCCCCATCCTTTCCCGATTCTCGTTCGTGAACTCCAATCCATTATAGGCAAGGAAGCCCGTGCCCAAATGCTGAAACGGGCAGGCAAACTGCCGGATTATGTCGTCGCCTGCGTCGGCGGCGGCTCTAACGCTATCGGTATTCTACACCCCTTCATCAAAGACACGGATGTCAAACTCATCGGTGTCGAAGCAGGGGGCACCGGAGAACCCGGATGCCAAAACTCCGCCCCGATCAACCTGGGGTCCCCCGGAGTCCTGCACGGTCACATCACCATGCTTCTGCAAACCGGAGACGGGCAGATCATGCCCTCAAGCTCCATCTCCGCCGGACTGGACTACCCGGGCGTCGGACCGGAACACGCCCACCTCGCAGAAACGGGACGCGTTCACTACGGTATCGTGTACGACCAGGATGCGCTTGAGGCATTTTCATCCCTTTGCCGGGAAGAAGGCATCATCCCGGCTCTGGAATCCTCCCATGCCCTGGCCTGGGTTCTCAAAAATGCCGAGACTCTCCCCGAAGGATGCGACGTACTCGTCAACCTCTCCGGACGCGGAGACAAAGACCTAGGCATTGTCAGCCAATATATCCAATTCTGATCTGCTACCACTTCACTCATTTATCATGAATACGATTCATCCGCTTCACCAAGCCATTCTGGATGCCCATGAACAGAAAAGGAAAGCAGTCATTCCTTTCCTGACAGCCGGATTCCCTACCCCGGACACCTTCTGGTCCGTTATGGAGAATATGGACCAAGCCGGTGTTGACATCATCGAAATCGGAGTTCCCTTTTCCGATCCCGTCGCCGACGGCCCCGTTATCGAGAACGCCTCCCGCAATGCTCTTGAAAACGGCATCTCGCTCCGCTGGATCATCGATGGGCTCAAGCAAAGGCGCGGCAAGTTCCGCGCTAAAATCGTTCTGATGGGATATGCCAACCCCTTCCTCCAATACGGGCCGGACAAACTGGCTCTCGATGCTGCCATCGCGGGTATTTCCGGTTTCATCGTTCCCGATATGCCTCTGGAGGAAAGCGGCATCTTCCGCAAACCATTCGATGCCCACAACCTGGCTCTAATCACGCTCGTCGCTCCCAACACGACGGAAGAACGCATGCGTGAATATGCTGCCATATCCAAAGGATTCGTGTACGTCGTCTCCGTCCTTGGCATTACAGGAGGCAAAACCAGCCTGACAGACACTGTTATCGAAACCATGCGCCGTGCCCGAGCCTGTTTCGACATCCCGCTCGCTCTCGGATTCGGTCTCCAAAATCCGGAGCAACTTGAAGAACTCCCCTTCGACGCCCAGCCCAACGCCGCCGTTCTCGGCAGTGCCCTGATCCGCCACATTGAGGCAGGGCATTTAGCCGGCGACTTCCTGCGCCCCTGGGTAAAACGCTAAAAAGAACCTTCCTTCTTCTTTCTCCCATCGCCGCCCGTTGCCTTTGTAGCAGAGGGCGGCGATTGCATTCCTGAAAGAAAGACCTCTTCTCACGCGTAGTTTCTTACGAGTGAATAGGAAAACCATACATCAGCCATTCTTCGTTTCGGCATGGATCGTCCTGACATGCAGCTTCGCTGCCTTATGCCCGGCAAAAATACCTCAGGAACACATGGAGCACATCCCGGGTCTCCTCTCCGAAGGAGTCCCTTCCTCCAAGTCTCCCGAGCAGGACTGGGAAGAAGAATTTTCTTACCTCGAACAGGAAATTACCAGGATCGGCAGCAATCATTTCAATTTGGAAAGGCTAACTCGGGAAGCCCTACGCCCCGACTCCGTTTACCGAACTACGGATAAAACGCCATCCGACATCGTACTTAGACGGACAAAAGCCCTGCTGAAATACCTGCAACAACATCAAGGTAAAACCGACTCCGACGATCTCAGCAAAATCCAACAGAAACTAGAGGACTGGGAGCGACGCCAAACAGTCACCCCCCCTGTTGAACGAACAGGCAGGTTGCAAGCCTTCAAAGAACTTTGTGCCATCAGAAGGACCTTGTCCTTCCGTAATCCCTTGCTTGCAGAATTAGACGCCATCGTCTTCCTGACTCATTACAGTCAACGCCAGGGACAAGGAGAAATCCATATCGTCGACCAATACTTCGGATTCAATGCCAAGCCCGGAGGATCTCCTTTCATCCTGCAGCAGCCATTTTCCTCCCATCCCGTTGCCCGCCCCCTGATACGGGAAACACCGGTCTCTCATGGAAAAAACAAAGGGAAACCCTTAAAAAACGGTTCTTTCCTCTCACTGGAATTGAACTACGATGCGGACAAACTTTATTTTGCCTGGACCCAGGCCGTCCATACCCCAGTTACAGGCAAAGAAGACTGGTCGCACAATTTCGGAACCTACGACGACCTGATGCGGCGTCCCCCAGACTACCACCATTACTTCTGGGAACCGGACAGGGTATACCACATCTACAGCCTGGATTTGAAAAACGGAGAACTCCGGCAACTCACCGACGGCAACTTCAATACGATTGATCCATGCGAACTCCCCAATGGCCGCATCGTTTATATTTCCGACGAACAAGGAGCCAATCAAAGGTGCGGAGCCAGGTGGATCGGAGCAGGTGTCTTGCACTCCATGAAACCGGACGGTACCGACGCCTACCCCCTTAGTTTCCACGAAACCAACGAATGGCAGCCCAGCGTCACCAATGAAGGCATGATCGCCTATACCCGATGGGACTATGTCGATCGTGACGATGACGGGGCTCATCACCTGTGGCAATGCTATCCGGATGGAAGAGACCCGAGAGCCCTCCATGGCAACTATGCCGAAAAACGGGAAAACCGCCCCTGGGCGGAATTGGGGTATCGCTCCGTCCCCGACAGTCATAAACTCGTCGCCGTTGCCGCACCTCATCACGGTATTGCCTATGGATCGCTGATTCTCGTCGATCCCTCGATTCCCGATGATGGAGCTATGTCACAGGTCAAAAGAATCACTCCGGAAATTCATTTTCCGGAAGCCGAAAGAAGCCCCGGATACCCATTCGACAGAGGCCAGGCTTCCGGAGGCGAACATTTCGGGACTCCATGGCCATTGAGCGAAGACTTCTACCTCTGCGTCTATGACCGAGACGGTCATGACTACGGACTATACCTCGTTGACAGTTTTGGCAACAAGGAACTTCTTTGGCAGGATGCCCAGGTTCCCTGCCTCGATCCCATCCCTTTCACTCCCCGCAAACGCCCGGGAATCATCCCCGACATGACCACTCAGTCAGCAGATGCCCGTAAGCCGGAAGAAGCTCCGTCGAATATTGCAGAAACATTTATCCTCAACGTTTACGATACGGAACGCCCTCTACCTCCCGGAGTCAAGGTAAAATGGATCCGCATCGTCAACCTGTTTCCAAAATCCAATGTCTTCGCCAATGAACCGAACATTGGTATGGGAGATCAAAGCCTGGCGCGCGGAAGCCTCGGCATCGTTCCCGTGGAAAAAGACGGAAGCGCCTTCTTCCTCATGCCTACCAATGTCAACGTTTACTTCCAGCTTCTGGATGAAAACAAACAGGCTATCCACTCCATGAGGTCATCCACCTACGCCCATTCCGGAGAAAGGTTATCCTGCATGGGGTGCCATGAAAACCGGTTCACCGCACCAAAAAGCCTGCGACAGGGGACTGCACTGGCACTTCGGAGAAAGCCCTCTCTCCTGTCTCCCGAGCCGGACGGTTCCTATCCCATGACATTCGCAAGGCTCGTCCAACCGGTACTGGATAAAAATTGCGTCCGATGCCACAGCAAACATGTCTCCAAGGCCCCGCGTCTCGACGGGGACACATTCTACATCACCCAAAATGCCCAGGGAGAACCCCAACGTACCGACATCAGACACGGGTGGAGCAATGGATACGAGACTCTCCACAGATGGGCATGGACCCGGCATGGAGGCAATGGCATCTATTGGAACCAAAACAAGTTCACCTACTCAGTACCCGGCGAAGTTGGAGCTCAGGCCTCTAAATTGCTGCCCTTCCTGCAACAAGGGCACAAAAACCTGAAGCTCGCTCCAACAGACCTTTACCGGATTACTCTGTGGATGGATTTGAATTCCAACTTTTACGGCGACTACAAAGACGAAAAGGCTCAGGCGCGCGGCGAAATCGTCACACCGAAATTCGGAGTCCCAAAGCCCCCCTACCTTTTTCTGGAACAAGGTCTCTCGTATGGGAATGAATTTTGACGTTCTATCACTTACCTCATGTCTCGATCCATTTCCGTCACTAACATCCGCACATTTCAAAATGTCACGGAGTTTCGGAAAAATGGTTGATAGACGCTACACGAAATGTCTTATTTGATTGCGTTTTTCCCCCTTCTCCATCCATGTCTGCTACACCATCAAGACGTTCCGCTTTGAAAAAAACCATTTCCTTCGTATTGCTGGCCTGTGTCGCCGGATTCGCACTCACGCCGGGAGGCAGGCAAACCATTGCAGGGTTCATCCAAATGACACCCATTGAAAAACCGAAAATCGCCAAACCGCAAACACCGACTGGTTATCTCACCGTCAAAAATGCCAATGTCGATATCTTCATTGATGCCTTGGGAACGGTCACTCCCCTGCAAACAGTCACCGTCCGAAGCCGGGTGGAAGGCGAACTCATGAAACTAAACTTCAAAGAAGGTTCAATAGTCCGGCAAGGTCAGATCATAGCCGAACTCGACCCGAGACCGTACGAGGCGGCGCTCATGCAGGTTGAAGGCCAGCTTGCCAAAAACAAAGCTTTGCTCGACAATGCCCAAAGAGATTTGGAACGCTATCAGTCTCTGCTCCGGGAGAACGCTATCGCCAGCCAGGAAGTCGATACCCAGGCAGCCCTGAAGAATCAGTATGAGGCTGCTATCATCTCCGATAGAGGCAATGTCGATGCAGCCAAACTGGAACTCGGCTATACCAAGATCACATCTCCCCTGACCGGACGCGTCGGTTTGCGGCAGGTGGACATCGGCAACATCATCCGTCCGTCCGATGCGGAAGGAATCGTGACCATCACACAAGAAGATCCCATCTCCGTCCTCTTCTCTGTTCCATCACAATACCTCTCGGATATCACAGCTCCGGTACGCGCCGGCCAAAAATTGGAAGTTGAAGCCTGGGACCGGGACAACAGAAACAAGATCGCAGACGGGTTCCTAAAAACAATCGACAATGCGGTCGATCCCGGCAGCGATATGCTAAAGCTCCGCGCCGTTTTTGACAATCCCGAGGGAATTCTCTTCCCCAACCAGTTCGTCAACATCAAACTGAAGATCGACACACTGGAAAATATCCCCCTCGTCCGTGACATTGCCATCAGAAGGGGGACCTCGGGGGAGTTCGTCTATATCATCACCGACGAAAACAAGGTGAAAATGCGCCCCGTCACCACAGGTCCCGCCAAGAATAACATGATTGCCATCATCAACGGCATCAAGGCAGGAGAACGCGTTGCCATCGACGGGCTTGACCGCCTGAGAGACGGAACGGATATCATCCCCATCGATCGAGAAGCCCAGGCACGGGAAGAAACACCCCGGACTGATTCCGTCCAGTAACCGGAAATCCCGCATTTCTTCACCGAAACCATGAACTTCTCACGGCTGTTCATTCTGCGCCCCATCGCAACAACGCTGCTCATGGTAGCGTTGCTACTGTCCGGCCTGATCGCTTATAAACAACTCCCTGTATCCGCTCTCCCTCAGGTGGATTACCCCACGATCCAGGTCCTGACGATGTATCCCGGAGCAAGCCCGGACGTCATGAACGCCGCAGTCACAGCCCCCCTGGAACGCCAGTTCGGACAAATGCCCGGATTGACGCGCATGACATCCTCCAGTTCAGGAGGAACCAGCACCGTCACCTTGCGATTCGGGCTGGATATCCCCATGGACGTCGCCGAACAGCAGGTACAGGCCGCCATCAATGCGGCGGACTCCATGTTGCCCAAGGACCTGCCCTATCCTCCCATTTACAATAAGGTCAACCCGGCCGATGCCCCTATCCTGACTCTGGCCATTACCTCCGAATCCCTTCCTCTCCCTAAAATGAGGGACTTCGTCGATACCCGCCTCGCGCAGAAACTCTCCCAAATCAGCGGAGTCGGTCTCGTTACCCTCAGTGGCGGACAACGCCAGGCCATACGCATCCAAGTCAATCCTACCGTCCTCGCATCCAAAGGGTTGACGTTGGAAGACGTCCGTACCACCATCGACAACAACAATCTCAACCAGGCAAAAGGCAGCTTCGACGGACCAACCATGAGTTCAACGATCAACGCCAACGACCAGCTCCGCAATGCGGAAGAATACATGGAGCTGATCATTGCTTATAAAAATGGAGCCCCCATCCGCATCCGCGATGTCGCGACCGTCGTTGAAGGTCCGGAGAATGAATTCCAGGCGGGATGGGCCAATGCGACTCCGGCTATTATCGTTAATATCCAGCGACAACCCGAGGCAAACGTCATTGAAGTAGTGGACAAAATACATGCCTTGCTCCCCACTCTCCAACAGAATCTTCCGGGAGATATCGACGTCACCGAGCTAAGTGACCGGACAGTCACCATCCGGGCCTCGGTCCATGATGTCCAGAAGGAACTGATCATGTCGGTCATCCTCGTCGTTCTGGTCGTTTTCCTTTTCCTGAGGAATATTTCCGCAACGTTGATTCCCGGATTTGCCGTACCCCTTTCCCTGATAGGAACCTTCGGCATTATGTACCTTTTGGGCTACAGCCTGAACAATTTGACGTTGATGGCCCTGACCATTGCCACCGGTTTCGTCGTGGACGATGCCATCGTTGTCGTAGAAAACATCGCCCGATACCTGGAAAAAGGGGAATCCCCCCTGCAGGCAGCCTTAAAAGGAGCCAAACAAATCGGATTTACCATCATCTCGCTTACGGTCTCCCTCATTGCCGTTCTGATTCCTCTGCTCTTCATGCAGGATGTCGTCGGCCGCCTCTTCCGGGAATTCTCCGTCACCCTCGCCGTCGCCATTCTCATCTCCGGCTTTATTTCCCTGACGCTGACGCCGATGATGTCTGCCAAACTCCTGAAACCCGCCTCGGAACAACGGAACCAAAACCGTCTCTATCGGGCTACGGGAGCTATGTTCGACGGTATGATTTCCCTGTACGGGAAAATCCTGGAAGTCGTTCTCAGGCACAAAACAGCCACCATGGCTGTCGCCGCCATCACCCTGTTAATGACCGTCTGGCTCTATGTAATCATTCCCAAAGGATTCTTCCCCACACAGGATACGGGAATCATCCAAGCCATTACCGAAGCACCCGAAGACATTTCCTTCTCGGCGATGGCAAAAAAACAACAGGAACTGGCTGCCATCATTCTGGAAGATCCCGATGTCCAAAGCCTATCGTCCTTCATCGGAGTTGACGGAGACAATAACGCTCTGAACACGGGGCGCATGCTCATCACCTTGAAACCTCTTGAAAAGCGCCATTCGCGAGCCCCCGGTATCATTCAGCGCATTCAGAAAAAAACGGAGGGCATTACAGACATGTCCCTCTTCATGCAGCCGGTTCAGGACCTCTCCGTAGAAGACCGTGTCAGCAGTACGCAGTTTCAAATGACTCTCGACTGCCCGCAGTCCGAAATCTTGGAAGAATGGGTTCCCAAACTCATCGACAGTCTCAATGCCCTGCCCGAGTTATCGGACGTAGCGGATGACTTCCACAATGATGGCAGACAAGTCTTCGTCGAAATCAACCGCGATCAGGCCGCACGCCTCGGCATCACGACGGCAGATGTCGACAACGCCCTTTACGATGCTTTCGGACAACGTCTCGTCTCGACAATCTTCACGCAGACCAACCAATACAGAGTCGTTCTGGAAGTCGGGAAAAACTTCAGGATGTCGCCAAGCTCTCTCAACAACATCTACGTCACGTCATCTTCCGGGCAACCTGTTCCCTTGAACAACATTGCCAGGATCACCGAGAAAAAAGCGTCCCTTGCCATCCATCGCAAAGGTCAATTCCCCTGTGCGACCGTCTCGTTCAATCTCGCTCCCGGCTACGCCTTGGGAGAAGCGGTTGAAGCGATCAAAAAGACTGAAAACGATATCGCTCTTCCGGCATCCATCCGTTCCGAATTCGAAGGCTCCGCCCAGGCTTTCCAGGCTTCTCTAAGCAACACCCTGTGGCTCATCATCGCCGCCGTCGTCACGATGTACATTGTCCTGGGCGTGCTCTATGAAAGTTATATCCATCCCATTACCATCCTCTCCACCCTGCCCTCTGCCGGAGTCGGAGCCTTGTTTGCCCTGTTCATCAGCAGAAGCGGCCTGGATATCATCGGTATTATCGGCATTATCCTCTTGATCGGCATCGTCAAAAAGAACGCCATCATGATGATCGACTTTGCCCTGGATGCTGAACGAAGACATGGACTTTCTCCCCGGGATGCCATTTTCCAGGCCTGCATCCTGCGTTTTCGTCCCATTCTCATGACAACCATGGCCGCCCTGTTCGCCGCTATTCCTCTGATGATGTCCAGTGGCGTCGGGGCGGAACTGAGAAGCCCCCTCGGTATCGCCATGGTCGGAGGACTGCTCTTCAGCCAGTTGCTGACACTGTTCACCACCCCCGTCATCTATCTGTTCTTCGACCGCTTCACTGGTTCCCGCCACAACCGTCCCGCCCCGCAGGAGCAGGAAACTATCCAATAGCCACCCCCGCGCCATGGAGTTCCTGGAAATCTTTATCAAAAGACCCGTTGCAACAACCCTGCTTTCGCTGGGACTGGCTCTCCTCGGACTCGTTGCATTCAATCTCCTGCCCATCGCTCCGCTGCCGGAAGTAGACTACCCTACTATCAATGTACGAGCCAACTTCCCCGGAGCCAGTCCGGAAACCATGGCAGCAACCGTCGCCACTCCGCTGGAACGTTCTTTAGGGCGCATCTCCGGTATCTCGGAAATGACCTCCTACAGTTCTCTTGGACGTTCGAACATCACCATCCAATTCGACCTCGACAAAAACATCGACCAAGCCGCCCGGGAAGTCCAGGCTGCCATCAACTCTTCCCGTGCCATGCTGCCGTCGGGTATGCCTAACAACCCGACCTACCGAAAGGTCAACCCGTCCGACGCCCCCATCCTCATCCTCGCTCTCACTTCCGATACTCAGTCCAGAGCCAGGATGTACGATG
The DNA here is from genome assembly GCF_029854705.2 of Akkermansia sp. N21116. Lineage (NCBI taxonomy): Bacteria > Pseudomonadati > Verrucomicrobiota > Verrucomicrobiia > Verrucomicrobiales > Akkermansiaceae > Akkermansia > Akkermansia sp. N21116. The sequence continues at coordinate 1,408,512 of NZ_CP139035.1, read as the reverse complement.
TTGCCTCCACTCTCCTTTCCCAAAAACTCTCCCAGATCGAAGGCATAGGCGAAGTCACTATCGGAGGAGGTTCCCTGCCTGCCGTACGGGTTCGAGTCAACCCTGCCTCACTCGCTAAATACGACCTGAACTTCGAAGACATCAGGAAAGCCCTGACAACTGCAAATCTCACCATTCCCAAGGGGTTCATCCATGGAGAAGATCTTTCATGGAGCATTTACACCAACGACAAACTCAGTACCGCCGATGAATTCGCCCCTCTCATCGTGGCCTACAAGGACGGAGTACCCATCCGTCTCTGCGACATCGCATCCGTCACCGATGCGATGGAAAACGACCGTAACTACGGCCTTTGCAACGGACGCGAATCAATCATTCTCATACTTTTCCGAGAAAGTAACGCCAATATCATCGAAACGATCAAACGCGTTTACGACACTCTCCCGGCACTCAAAGCCCTCATCCCGGCAGAAATGAACATTGAGCCGACCCTGGACCGGACCCCTTCCATCAAAGGAGCCCTTCATGAAGTGGAACGGTCATTGATCCTCTCCGTCTCTCTGGTCATCCTGGTCGTCTTCCTTTTCCTGAGAAAAATCAAGGCCACCCTCGTCCCGGCCGTTACCGTTCCCCTGTCGCTGCTGGGAACCTTTGCCGTCATGTATGCCTGTGGATACAGCATCAACCAAATATCCATGATGGCCCTCATTGTCGCAACGGGGTTTGTCGTAGACGATGCTATCGTCGTTTTGGAAAATATCTCCCGTCACCTCGAAACCGGACTCTCTCCTCTGCAAGCTTCGCTTAAAGGTGTCCGGGAAGTCGGATTCACCGTCATCTCCATCAGTCTCTCCCTCGTGGCCGTTTTCATTCCCCTCCTGCTGATGCAAGGTATTATCGGACGGTTATTCCGGGAATTTTCCATCACACTGGCCGCAGCCGTTCTAATCTCGATGGTCATATCCCTTACAACAACTCCCATGATGTGCACCCGCCTCCTGAGCGGGAAAAAGAATAAGCCAACCCGGCAAGAGCCGCAAAAAAACACCCTGGCTCGAACGGCAGCCACATTCAGCAATACCCTGACCTCGCTCTACGAAGCTTCCCTCAAACTGGCCCTGGCTCACAAGCGAATCATGATGACGATCTTCTTCCTCGTTATCGGACTGAACGGCTACCTCTACTACATCATCCCCAAAGGCTTCTTCCCCGAACAAGATCTGGGACGCCTGCGAGCATCCATCCGTCCTGACCAGAATACCTCTTTCCAAACGGCCAAAGACCATCTGATCCGCTTTGGCGAAATTCTCTATAACGATCCCGATGTCACCACAGTCTCCGGTCACACCACAGGATCCGGAGGAGCAAGCTTCTTCGTTGCCCTCAAACCCTTGGACGAACGCCGGAACCGGGCTTCTTCGCGCGACATCGCCACCCGTATCCGGAACAGCACGATCAATCTCCCCGGAGGCCCGATCTACGTCAACGTCCCCCAGGAAATCCGCATCGGAGGTCGCTCCAGCGACTCACTCTATCAATACACCTTGCTCTCCGACAATGTCGATGACCTCCGGGAATGGGTGCCCCGTCTTGAAGATGCCTTCAAATCCGTTGAAGGCATCACAGACGTCATCAGCGACCAGCAAATCCAAGGCAAGGAAGTATTCCTCGACGTCAACCGGGATGCCTCCACCCGATGGGGAATCGACTTCCGCTCCATCAACTCCGCTCTCAACAGTGCCTTCGGGCAAAGACAAGTCGCCACCATTTACAATCCTCTTAACCAGTATAGGGTCGTCCTGGAGGCGGAAGGAAACTATCTTGAATACCCCACATCGTTAAAATCCATCTACGTCCGCAATAAAGCCGGGCAATCCGTCTCCCTCAGCAGCATCTCGGAAACCGTTTCATCCGTTACTCCTCTTTCGGTCAACCATCAGTCCCAATTTGCAGCAGGCACCATCTCCTTCAACCTGAAACCCGGCTACGCTCTCAGCGATGTCTCGCCCATTATCGAAAACCTCGTTCAAACCATGAATCCTCCCGATACCATGAGAGGTAGCTTCCAGGGCACCGCCAAAGCCTACAAGGATCTCACCTCTAGTCAGATCATTCTGGTTATCTCCGCCATCCTGGCCGTCTACATCGTTTTGGGCATCCTTTACGAAAGCTACATCCACCCCCTGACCATACTCTCCACATTGCCGTCCGCCGGTGTCGGGGCTTTGCTGGCCCTGCTTCTGTTCAAGACAGAATTCACAGTCATGGCTCTCATCGGAGTCGTCCTCCTGATTGGCATCGTCAAAAAAAACGCTATCATGATGGTAGACTTTGCCCTGGCAGCCGAACGCAATGAGGGTTTGTCTTCCCGTGAAGCGATCCTCAAAGCATGTATGCTGCGTATCCGTCCCATTCTCATGACCACCATGGCCGCTATCTTCGGAGCTGTTCCCCTGGTTATCAGCCGGGGAGATGGAGCCGAAACGCGCCAACCCCTCGGAATGGCCATCATCGGAGGACTTATTCTCAGCCAGCTCCTGACCCTCTATACAACGCCCGTCGTCTACCTGTACATGGAACGTTTCCAGAGATGGTGGAACACCCGGCGCCATCCTTATTCCCCGGCATCCGCCCAACCACAGATACACCCGTGAACACCTGCCTCCTCATTACCATTCTCTGCGGAATCCTGCTTCTCTACCCTTCCTGCAGCGTGGCTCCTCCCTATCGTATCCCGGAAGTATCCATGCCGGTACATTATAAAAACATCGGACAATGGCACGCCCCCGCTCCCAGCGACCATGTCCAACGCGGGAATTGGTGGAAAATCTTCAAGGATCCCGTCCTCAGCAAACTCATGGACGAACTCAACACCGGAAATCTGGATATAGTCATGGCCGAAGCCCGCTATCGACAGTCGGAAGCCCTCCTTCGCCAGACAGCCGGTTCCTTTCTGCCGCAGATAGATGCCGGCCTCACCACACAATCCTCGCACAGTACTTCCGCTAAAAACTCTGGTAACATCAGCAATAACTATGACCTGCAAGCCGCCGCTTCTTGGGATGCAGACCTCTGGGGAAAAATCCGCAGCCGCATCGCGGGAGCGGCAGCCGATACCGATGCCAGCAAAGCAGAGCTCGAATCCGTCCGATTGAGCATGCAAACCCAGCTTGCCATGGCGTATTTTGAAATCCGCATCCTTGACACCCAACGCGATTTCTACGCTAAAACCATTGAGAGCTACAGACAGGCCCTCCACGTTACAAGCGTACGATTCAAACAAGGAGTCGACAGCCCGGCTGCCGTCATGCAGGCGGAAACCCAACTGAAATCCACCGAAGCCCAGGCGATCGAACTCGATATCACCCGAAACCGGCTTGAAAACAGCATTGCCGTCCTCCTCGGCAAATCAGCTTCATCCTTCTCCCTGCCCCAGCAGTCAAACTGGGATGCAATCCTTCCCAACATCCCCGCAGGCATACCCACCACCCTCCTTCAAAGACGACCGGATGTCGCTGCTGCGGAACGCGCCGTCGCCTCGGCAAATGCCAGAATAGGAGAAACGCGCGCAGCCCTCTACCCATCCTTCATCATTTCCTCCAATGCCCGCTTGCAGCAAACCAGCTTCGGGAACTGGCTAAGCTCACCCAATACCGGATGGTCCATCGGAGCCGACTTCATCGGTCCCGTCTTTGACGGAGGAACACGTCGCGCCGCTGTCAGCGAAGCGGAAGCCGCCTATGACGAAGCCGTCGCCAACTACAAAAATACAGTTCTCAACAGCATTCGCGAAGTAGAAGACTCCCTCGCCGCTCTGAATCTCCTAGACGACAAAGCCGCTGCCCAAGAAGCCGCCCTCAAAGCCGCCATCCAATCAGAAGACACAACAAGCAAACAATACCGTGCCGGTAAAATCAACTACCTCGACGTCGTCACAGTCCAAGCCATCACCCTCACTAACGAGCGCAATGCCGCAGAAGTACGAAACACACGCTATATCGCTCTGATTCAGCTCATTCGAGCTCTCGGAGGCACTTGGTAGGAAACTTGTAATCTTCCGGAAACGGAATGGGCAATTCCATTAATCGTGGATAACTCTCCCGGTGAAACACCATTTGAAGAAGGAAAGCATATATGCCGGAATTACTAAAAAACAAATATAATTACGAGTCTCTTCACGAGTTGGCCCTGCGCATTCAAACCGTATATCATTCGTTTCAAGTGAACGATTTTATCGACACCACTATGGATAAAACATGGGATGCGTTGGAACTAAAAGCCCGAATGCGTCAAATCGCCATCAATTTAGGAAAGTATTTGCCAACCGATTATGAACAGGCGCTTGGTATCATTGATAAAGTCGTTGAGAGTTATCCTGCAGGATGTAATGATTTCACTTTAATATGCTTTCCGGATTTTGTTGAAGTCTATGGTCAAGATGAGAGTCATTGGGATTTGTCAATGGCTGCATTGGAAAGGTATACCTCATCCTCATCTTCCGAATTTGCCGTAAGGCCATTTATCATCAACCATGAAAAACGAATGATGCAGCAGATGGCCGTTTGGGCCAGGCATGGCAATGAGCACGTCCGGAGGCTTGCCAGCGAGGGTTGCCGGCCCCAACTCCCCTGGGGACAAGCATTAGCCAGCTTTAAAAAAGATCCGTCTCCTATTCTTGGTATTTTAGAGAAGCTTAAAGCCGATCCTTCACTGTATGTCCGTAAAAGCGTGGCCAACAACCTGAACGATATTTCCAAAACACACCCTGATCTGGTCGTAAAAATAGCAAAGGATTGGTACGGTCAAAACAAGCATACAGATTGGATTGTCAAGCACGGGTGCAGAACACTCCTAAAAAAGGGCAACAGGGATGTGCTGGATATTCTGGGGTTTGCAGATGCCGCTTGTGTGAATGTTGACGACTTTGTGTTGGATGTTGCTCCTGTCTTCATTGGGGGACATATGACCTTTTCCTTTACGATTGGCGCAAAAAAAGCAGCTAGGATACGGCTGGAATATGGCATTGATTACGTGAAAGCAAATGCTAGACGAAATCGAAAGATATTCCAAATATCCGAAATCTCTTTAAATGAAAACGGGAAGAAATTTTATACAAAAAACCATTCCTTTGCAGATGCAAGCACAAGAAAGCATTATCCCGGTACTCATTCGGTTACTCTTATTGTGAACGGTACCGAGCGAGGTACATTGGATTTTGAGGTATTTACCAAATAACCTCCTGGAAAAATATCAGCAACCTTTTTTTGCTGTACACATCAGCCTTAGCAAGCCAAGAGAGCCTCCACGATAATCCTCCGTCAATATTCCTTTTCCGAGATCATTTCGATTTTTCTGCATTCGTCACATTTCGCGGGGATGAGGATTCGAGTATAAACAGAGAAGCCCCGCCTTGCATGGTGACAAGGCGGGGCTTCATGATCAATCCCGGCGACGACCTACTCTCACAAGAGCTATACTCTCACTACCATCGGCGCGCCAGCGTTTCACTGCCGGGTTCGGAACGGGACCGGGTGGGACCACTGGGCTAAGATCACCGGGCTTCAGGGCGGAGGCTCCCGTTTTCTGGGGAGGGGGGGGTGTCCGTTCTGCCTGCCCGGGGGTCTCTCGGGGGGGGGATGATGGGGATTGATCTTCTTCTGTTTTGGACGCGGAGGCAAGGGAAAAAGGGGAGGAAGCCGGGCTCGAAGCCTGACATCCGCGTGGCGGGGTGTTTCTGCTGTTATGGGTCTTACTTTCCACTCTTTCATACCATGCAAGGCTTCTTCACAATACCTTCACATGAGGATTGCTCCCTTTCCTAAAAGGGAGGAATCAAGTCTTTCGGAGTTTAGTATCGCTCGGCTCAACACATTGCTGCGCTTCCACCTGCGACCTATCGACGTGGTCGTCTTCCACGTTCCTATGGGGAAAATTCATCTTGGGAGGGACTTGGCGCTTAGATGCTTTCAGCGCTTATTCCTTCCGCACTTAGCTACCCGGCCGTGCATTTGACAATACAACCGGTGCACCAGTGGTGCGTCAGACCCGGTCCTCTCGTACTAAGGTCTGAACCCCTCAATTTTCCAACGCCCACAGAGGATAGAGGACCGAACTGTCTCGCGACGTTCTGAACCCAGCTCGCGTGCCGCTTTAACCGGCGAACAGCCGGACCCTTGGGACCTTCTCCAGCCCCAGGATGCGACGAGCCGACATCGAGGTGCCAAACCACGCCGTCGATATGAACTCTTGGGCGTGATCAGCCTGTTATCCCTAAGGTACCTTTTATCCGTTGAGCGACGGCAATTCCACTTTCTACCGCCGGATCACTTGGGCCTGCTTTCGCATCTGATCGACTTGTCGGTCTCACAGTTAGGCTGGTTTATGCCCATGCACTCGTCACGCGGTTGCCAACCGCGCTGAACCAACCTTCGCGCTCCTCCGTTACTCTTTGGGAGGATACCGCCCCAGTAAAACTGACCGGCTGACACGGTCCCCTGGCCGGTTTCACGGCTCAGCGTTAGATTCTCCAGTCTCAAAGGGTGGTGTCTCATTGATGACTCTTCCGGCCCCTAAAGGCCGGCTTCAACGTCTCCCACTTACTCTGAGCATTGAGACCGAAGAAACAATGACAGCTTACAGTTAAGGTCTATAGGGTCTTTCCGTCCTTCTGCGGGTAGGCGGCATCTTCACCGCCACTACAATTTCACTGAGCGTCTGGTTGAGACAGTGCCCAACTCGTTTCACGATTCGTGCAGGTCGGAACTTACCCGACAAGGAATTTCGCTACCTTAGGACCGTTATAGTTACGGCCGACATTCACCGGGACTTGGGTTCAGAGCTTCGCCTTGCGGCTAACACCTTGCCTTAATCTTTCGGCATTGGTCACGTGTCACACCCTATACTTCGACTTGCGTCTTTGCAGAGTGCTGTGTTTTTGATAAACAGTCGGTTGGGCCATTTCTCTGCGGCCTGCATCTCTGCAGGCACCCCTTCTTCCGAAGTTACGGGGCTAATTTGCCGAGTTCCTTAACCAGAGTTCACTCTTGCGCCTTGGTATATTCTACCCACCCACCTGTGTCGGTTTGCGGTACGGGTTCCTTAGCATACGCTGGGGCTTTTCTTGGCACTCGCTTTGATGGTGCGGCCAGTCCGTAAACCGGCCTCGGAATTCAATAACCTGTCCATCTCTACTCATGCGTCCCCCCAGTTTAAGGGTCGGAAGCTCAGGATTATTAACCTGATGTCCATCGCCTACGCCTCTCGGCCTCGGCTTAGGTCCCGGCTAACCCAGGGACGAATCTCGTTGCCCTGGAAACCTCGGGTTTACGGCGGCCGGGGATTTCACCCGGCTTAACGTTACTCATGTCTGCATACTCACTTCCGTGCTCTCCAGGGTCAGTCGCCATCGCCCTTCAACGTACACGGAACGCTCTTCTACCACTCCTCCCTTGCAGGAGAAATCCAGAGCTTCGGTACAACGTTTCATCGCCAATCATTTTCGGCGCAGGATCACTCGATGAGTAAGCTATTACGCATTTTTTAAATGGTGGCTGCTTCTAAGCCAACATCCTCACTGTCTGTGTAATCCCACATCCTTTCCACTCAACGTTGTTTGGGCACCTTAGCTGCTGGTCTGGGTTGTTTCCCTCTCGACAATGAAGCTTATCCCCCACTGTCTCACTGCTACGCTCCATTGTGCGGTATTCGGAGTTTGATAAGGGTTGGTAGGCGGGTGTGCCCCCTAGCCTTGTCAGTGCTCTACCCCCGCACATCAGCACGTAACGCTGCACCTAAATGCATTTCGAAGAGAACCAGCTATCACGGGGTTTGATTAGCCTTTCACTCCTACCCTCAGCTCATCAGAGAACTTTTCAACGTTCACCTGTTCGGTCCTCCACGGCGTTTTACCGACGCTTCAACCTGGCCAAGGGTAGGTCACCTCCGCTTCGGGTCCAGTACCTGCGACTAAAAACCGCCCTGTTCGGACTTGCTTTCGCTTCGACTCCGGGCCGGAAGCCCTTAGTCTTGCCACAGACACTGACTCGCAGACTCATTAAACAAAAGGCACGCCATCGCAGCTTGCGCTGCTCTGACACTTTGTAGACATACGGTTTCAGGTTCTATTTCACTCCGCTCACAGCGGTTCTTTTCACCTTTCCCTCGCGGTACTTGTTCACTATCGGTCGCCGACTAGTATTTAGCCTTGCGCGGTGGTCCGCGCGGATTCATACACCGTTCCACGTGTGGTGTATTACTCAGGAGTCCACTAGATCTCACAAAAGATTTCGCTTACGAGGCTTTCACTCTCTCCGGCCAGTCTTTCCAAACTGTTCTGCTATCTTTCATGATCGATCATGGCGTGGTCCTACAACCCCGAAAGAAGTACTTTCGGTTTGGGCTCTTCCGCTTTCGCTCGCCACTACTTACGGAATCGATTTCTCTTTCTTTTCCTCCGCTTACTGAGATGTTTCACTTCAGCGGGTCTCGCGATCGTTGTCCTATGTATTCAGACAACGTCAACCGGGCTTTCCCCCGGTTAGGTTACCCCATTCGGATACCCCCGGATCGTAGCTCATTTGCAGCTCCCCGAGGCTTTTCGCAGCTTATCGCGTCCTTCTTCGCCTGTCGGCACCAAGGCATTCACCGTACGCCCTTGGTTTCTTGATTCCATTCCTTCAGAAAGGAAAGCAAGTCCCCATGTGATGATACTGTTAAATCTTGTATGCTTGCGTGTTATTCAATATGTGTTTTGTAGTTTCCCACTTCAGGGTTTTCTTGATCTCCTTTGAAAATGTCTCACGACTTTCTCCTAGGTACAAGAACCCTTTTGCCACGCGGATGTCAATCTTCGCTTCGCTTCTTTTCTTCTCCGGGCTTATGAGCCGGCTTGTCTTTATATGGTGGGCCTGACAGGACTTGAACCTGTGACCCCGCGCTTATCAAGCGCGTGCTCTAACCAACTGAGCTACAGGCCCATGGTTTTCTCTATAGGCCAAGTCTTCCTTACATGCCTTTTTCCTTAAACTTCCTACCTTTCAAGGGCTTTACGAGGTTTGGGGTGGTGGAGGCACGGGGACTCGAACCCCGGACATCCAGCTTGCAAAGCTGGCGCTCTACCAACTGAGCTATACCCCCAATTGGATCCGGTTACGGGTTGGTTTTTACAGGAAAGGTCGTCACGCACGTCGTACTTGCCTTGCGCTTGCGCTTCAAGGACTTCTTTTTCTTACACATCTTGTAATATCGTTGCCGGGCCTTGCGAACCCGGCTTTCCCGTCCCTAAAGAACGGGATCGACCTGGACAGGAACTCTCGCCCCTGTCTTTTCTCCATAGAAAGGAGGTGATCCAGCCGCAGGTTCCCCTACGGCTACCTTGTTACGACTTCATCCCAGTTACCAGTCTCACCTTAGGACCCTGCCTCCTTGCGGTTGGCTCTAGATACTTCGGGTGCGACCGGCTTCCATGATGTGACGGGCGGTGTGTACAAGACCCGGGAACGTATTCACGGCGCCGTAGCTGATGCGCCATTACTAGCGATTCCGGCTTCGTGTAGGCGGGTTGCAGCCTACAGTCCGAACTGGGCCCAGTTTTCAGGATTTCCTCCGCCTCACGGCTTCGGCCCCCTCTGTTCTGGGCATTGTAGTACGTGTGCAGCCCTGGGCATAAGGGCCATACTGACCTGACGTCGTCCCCACCTTCCTCCCAGTTGATCTGGGCAGTCTTGCCAGAGTCCCCACCATAACGTGCTGGTAACTGGCCACAGGGGTTGCGCTCGTTGCTGGACTTAACCAAACATCTCACGACACGAGCTGACGACGGCCATGCAGCACCTGTGTAACGCCTCCGAAGAGTCGCATGCTTTCACATGTTGTTCATTACATGTCAAGCCCAGGTAAGGTTCTTCGCGTTGCATCGAATTAAGCCACATACTCCACCGCTTGTGCGGGTCCCCGTCAATTTCTTTGAGTTTTAATCTTGCGACCGTACTCCCCAGGCGGCACGCTTAACGCGTTAGCTCCGGCACGAGGGGGGTCGAGTCCCCTCACACCAAGCGTGCACCGTTTACTGCCAGGACTACAGGGGTATCTAATCCCTTTCGCTACCCTGGCCTTCGTACCTCAGCGTCAGTTAATGTCCAGGAACCCGCCTTCGCCACGAGTGTTCCTCTCGATATCTACGCATTTCACTGCTACACCGAGAATTCCGGTTCCCCCTCCATTACTCCAGTCTCCCAGTATCATGTGCAGTCCAGGGGTTGAGCCCCTGCCTTTCACACCTGACTTAGAAAACAGCCTACGTACTCTTTACGCCCAGTGATTCCGAACAACGCTTGAGACCTCTGTATTACCGCGGCTGCTGGCACAGAGTTAGCCGTCTCTTCCTCTTGTGGTACTATCAACATTGCTGCTTGCTCCCACATGACAGGGGTTTACAATCCGAAGACCTTCTTCCCCCACGCGGCGTCGCACCATCAGGGTTGCCCCCATTGTGAATGATTCTCGACTGCTGCCACCCGTAGGTGTCTGGACCGTGTCTCAGTTCCAGTGTGGCCGGACATCCTCTCAGACCGGCTACCCGTCATCGCCTTGGTGAGCCGTTACCTCACCAACTAACTAATAGGACGCGAGCCCATCTTCAAGCGCATTGCTGCTTTGATCTTTCGACCTCATGCGGTATTAATCCCAGTTTCCCGGGGCTATCCCCCACTCGAAGGTAGGTTGCTCACGTGTTACTCACCCGTGCGCCACTGAAGAATATTAGCAAGCTAGCATTCTTCCGTTCGACTTGCATGTCTTATCCACGCCGCCAGCGTTCGTTCTGAGCCAGAATCAAACTCTCCATCAAATAATCTATCTATTTGAAATTGCTGGACCAACAGGATCCATTTCCTGGATTCTGTCAGCGCCATGCCCTTTCGCTACACCAGGGATTCTCAACCCTGGCTTCTTCGCTGAAAACAAGCACGGCGCGCGTCACGACCTTCCCTTCCCCATTTCCTCCTCCAAACGCTCCCTCTCAGACAGGTTGTCCTTGTGCTCGAAATCTCGCTCACCTCGCGGCTCGCTCAACCCCTCGCATCTCGGCGTTTCGGAAGTCATTCCCTTTGACAAGCTTCTCTCCGCTCCGGACAAGCGCCCCTTTCTCGGAACCTTTTCCTTCGCTCTCACCCGGCCGGCCAGCCCTCCGTCCCTCTCGCTTTCTTCAAGCTCCGGGTCGTTGCAGGTCTGCCCTTTCGGCGTGATCCCCTCGGTTGGGGTGCCGCTCATAGTAACGGTCACATGGTTTTTGTCAATCAGTCTTTGTAATTATTTTTTGAAATGCTTCCCCAACATTTCCATAACATCATTACAATGAGATCTAAATGAGCAATTATTTTTTCTTCTCTTCCTGTTTTCCCTTGAGAAGAGGCCAATAGGTTCTCATGCTTTCATCGACGTTATTCGAACGAGCCCAGTTCTCATAACGTTTGGCTAAGTCTGCCACAACATCTTCATGGACAGAAGCAACATTTTTTAGTTCACAACGATCATCGCTGGCAAACAGAGACCATTGCCGTTCTCGGACATTTTTATGCAGCTTCCAATACAAAGAATGAACAGATCTTTTCTTTTCATGTTCAGTATATAAGATACGTTCAGGCAGGCTCGCGGCTACGGAATTTTTCCAAGGAGAAGGACTTCCAAACCGATTTTCCTGCCAATAGGGAAGCAGATTGATGCCATTCATTTCAGCAAGCGCCGGCACTCCGGCGCATTCCAACAAAGTCGGAGCAATGTCAATCATGTGCATCATACCATCAAAACGTTTACCGGCAGGTATTTTACCAGGGTATTTTACCAGACAAGGGATAGATTCCCCTCCTTCGTACGTCCCGGATTTGAACCCGAAATACGGAGTATTGGAAACGACTGCCCAGTTTTTGCCATACCCGGCGCGCGTCCACTTCTCTCCCGGATAAGGGCTGTAGACTCGAGCCGGATTTTCGTTCGTCGCCCCATTGTCGGAAAGAAACAAGACAATAGTCTTATCTTCCATTCCGTATTTTTTCAACCGATCAAGAATTTGTCCGATTCCTTCGTCCATGTCCGTGATCTGGGCGGCGTAAATAGCCATCCGCATATCTTCTTCGCGTGTTGTTGTATCAGGAAGTTTTCTATTTTCAGGTATTTGCGTGTCTGCCGGAATGATATGAAGAGACTTCTGTTTCTTAAACCGCTTGAGGCGGACGGCCTCAAAGCCTTCGGAATAGGTGCCTTTGTACGAATCAATTGTCCTCCTGCTTGCCTGCAACGGCGTATGGGGAGCCGTGTAGGCAACATACATGAAAAAAGGCATATCCGGATGTTTTGCAGCGTCATCCAAGTACGAGAGCGCTTTCCGTGTAATTGCCTCGGTCATGTAAAAATCTTCCGGCAAATCAGCCGCTTCGAGTATTTTGCCGTCTTCTGCCATCAGACGTCCCTTGTCAAGGGTCACATAAGAATTCGCGCCGCTCAAAAGCCCGAAGTAGCGTTGAAATCCACGTTCCCAAGGGCGTTCTCCGATTTTGCTTCCCAAATGCCATTTGCCGGACATGTAGGTTCTGTAACCAGCCTTCTCACCGAGGATTTCCGGGAGAGTCCGACAGGAAGGGTCCAACCTCCCGCGGTATCCGGGCAACTCCAGATCATTATCCAAGTGTCCCATGCCCACGGATTGCGGATAACGCCCCGTCATCAATGCAGCCCGGGACGGCGAGCAGCGAGGAATCGTGTAGCAACGGGTCGATAACATTCCCTCACGCGCCAAGGAATCAATGGCAGGAGTCCTGATTTCCGAACCATAACAGCCTGCATCCGACCAACCCATATCATCTGCCAGAATGACCAGGATATTAGGTTTTTCCCCAGCAACCCCTGCATAAGAGAACAAAGTTGCCCCTCCAATCATTACAATAGGAATAAGCACCCGTAAAAACTGGAGGACAGAAAAGAGGGACATGGAACAAACTTTAGTTTTCTTTATTATTATCCCAATTCCCGACAAAGATCAATCTTTTCCCGCATCCGAAGCAGAAGCTGGAGGGATGGTGCTTTTGGCCGGAGAATTTTGCTTCATGGTGTTCAAGAATTCCTTTTGCTGCCAAATGCGAGTGATGGCCGATGTAATCAGACCAGTAGGAATGGCGATCAGGGCAATCCCCAGGAACATGATGCACCCGGAAAAGAGCTTTCCCATAGGAGTCACCGGCACGATGTCTCCATAGCCGACGGTTGTCAATGTTTCAACACCGAACCAGAGTCCATCCAAAATAGAAGCGAAATGTTCAGGCTGTACTTCGCGCTCCGCCAGGTAAGTACCCATGCCTAGAAAATAGAGAAGAAAGCAAAAGACAACAACGAAAGCCACAAATTCGTTCCGGATCATTCCAAAGGCTTTCTTTAATGGATCCAGAGCCTTATTGAACCGGGCCAATTTGAAAATACACAGCAACTGAACCATGCGAAAAGAATAGTGAACTTCCTCCGGGTTCATTCCTTCCAAAATCAGGATCACGGGCAAGCATACCAGTAAATCAATGATTCCCATGAAGCTGAATAAATACTTCAAGCGATGCCGAGAAACTATCAGACGCGTGAAAAATTCCAGCAGGAAGAAAATCCTGATCACGAAGTCATACACATTCATCGCATATGACGCCTGAGGCGAATAGTTCTTAAATTCCGGAATTGCCATCAATGTAAAACAGAGCAGCCACAACAAAATCGCATACCTGAAGACGGTTTCCCATACTCCAAAATACGCCTGCCCCTTGCTATTTCTCCATCTCGCCAGCATATGCTACCATTGATGCACCACCATGTCCCGGAAGCAATGTCAAATTGCGTTCTTGTACATCATGCCAGACAGAGTATTTCTGAAACGTTATCCGTAAGGGAAAGGTTTTTTCTTCATTCTGTTGACAGATCTCCCCGATTGGAACGTACATACTAGTCAACTTCCTCTTTTCATGTTGTCCTCCCTTTTCCATCTCCTCAGTTTCCTGGCTGCCGTCCTGTGCTGTCTGGGTATGGGGAAAGATTCCTTCCGGGAGGCGACGGGTAACGGATATCTGGCACAGACGTCTCATTGCGCAACAGCAAACGCTTCGGAAATTGCCTCCATCTGGAACGAAGAAGAACACAGACTGCAACGCCAGCGACGCGTAAGTTCCGGATCCGGCAAATACGGAATGGATCGCTATGGCAGATTCAAAAGTATCAGAAAAAACAAGGAAGAGCTGCCTGGCGATTTCAACGATGATTCCACAGAAGAATCATTAGACAGAGTATCCCTCCTCCTTGCCGGATTCCCATATCAATTTTCTTACAAAGCAGGTGCCAGTAAATACCTAACAGACGTTACTGCCGGGTTCTCCAATTCCACAGTATCTTCCTTTCCCCCATCTCCCTTGTCGGAAATTGTAGCTTCGCTCCCGGACGGGGAAACTTTAGCCATACTTGAGGACATTCCTCCCTGTCTTTCCTATCAGGAAATCATTCCCTACGACAAGCTGCGGCCTCACTGATACCACGGCAGTCCCTTATTCTCGTTTGATTCCGTCTTATATTCCGACGGTCTACTGTGCCGTATGCAACAGGCACATTCCATTTACCCTCATCAGCGCCCGTACTATCCCCCGGGCCAAACACCTTCACCCCATTTTTTTATGTTCAATTTTATCTCCACAATTTTCAGCAGCAAAAACACGCGCGAAATCAACAAACTGAAGCCTATCGTCGCAAAAATCAACGAACTCGAACGCTCCTTGCAATCCAAAAAGGACGATGAACTGCAGGCTATGACAAAAGAATGGCAGTCCTGGCTCCACCGCTTCCTCCCTCTGGAACTTCCCAGAAAAAAAATGATCGACGAAGCCGATCCCGGTCAAATAGCTGCTTGGGCCAAGACTATCCAACAAAGGTTCGATGCACTGCGCCCCGACTTCCCTTCCCTTCCCAAACATGTGGAAGCAACTCCTGCCGGCCTAGACGCGGCCAAGATAAGTTTTGCCGCCATCTCCCCGCAATTCCCGAAAATGAGGGACAAATATCTGGATAAAATTCTGCCATCCGCCTTTGCCGTCGTCAAAAACGCAGCCCGTCGCCTCTGCGGCCATTCCACCAATGTCTGCGATCAGGAAATGGTATGGGATATGGTCCACTTCGATACTCAGCTCATGGGCGGCATTGCCCTCCACCGAGGCTACATCGCCGAAATGGCAACCGGAGAAGGCAAAACTCTCGTCTCCACTCTGCCCGTCTACCTGAACGCCCTCACTGGTCAGGGAGTCCACATGGTTACAGTGAACGATTATCTCGCCCGACGGGATAGCCAATGGATGGGATTCCTCTACAACTTTCTGGGACTAACCGTTGGATGTATTGAAAACCAAATGCCCGATGCCGAGCGCAAGAGCCAATATCTCTGTGATATCACTTACGGTACCAATTCCGAATTCGGTTTCGACTACCTCCGCGACAACGGCATTGCAACCAGCCTTGACGAACAGGTCCAGCGCGGTCACTACTTCGCCCTGATTGATGAAATCGACTCTATCCTGATCGATGAAGCCCGCACTCCCCTCATTATCTCCGGCCCTGCAACCTCCGGCGACGAAACTCAATTTGCAGCAGTCAAGCCCACCGTAGAACAGCTCTACAAAAAACAAACCCTTCTCTGCAACGAATTAGTTGCCGAAGCCCAGCGCCTTTACGAGTCCGGAGACGAAAAGGCTGCCGGAAGAATCCTCTTCAAAGTAAAACTAGGACAACCACGCAACCGCATGTTCATGCGATTGATGGAAAACCCCGATCTTCTCCTTCTAGTCGAGAAAACGGAAAACCGTTTCCATCGAGGTGCAAGTAAAAAACCCCTTATTGACCTCAAGGAAGAACTCTTTTTCGTCGTTGACCGCAAACGACGCGAAGCCGAACTCATGGAACGGGGACGTCAATTCCTGGCTCCCGGGGATCCGGCCGCGTTCATCTTACCCGATATCAACAAAAAACTGGCTGAATCCCCTTACCCAGGAGAAACGCGCCAACAGCAAAAAGTCCGTGTCCAACAAGAATTGGCCGAGGCGGGAGCTTCCCTTCATGCCACCAACCAGATGCTCAAGGCATACTGCCTGTTTGAAAAAGATGTCGACTACGTGATCCGGGACGAAGAAGTCGTCATCGTCGATGAACATACGGGCCGCGAAATGCCGGGGCGCCGCTGGTCAGACGGTCTCCACCAAGCCGTTACTGCCAAAGAAGGGCTCAAACTGGAAAAGGACAATCTCACCTACGCCACGATCACAATTCAAAACTACTTCCGCATGTACAGCAAACTGGCAGGCATGACAGGCACTGCCGAAACGGAGGCTGCGGAATTCCACGACATCTACAAACTCGACGTCCTTCCTATTCCAACTCACAAACCATGCTGCCGGGTTGATCTGAATGCCCTGATTTTCAAGACTCGATACGATAAATACGTCGCATCCATTGTCCGTATTCGAGAAATCCACGCCAAAGGTCAGCCCATTCTCGTCGGTACAGCCAGTGTCGATGCCTCGGAAACGCTCTCCCGCATGATGAACAGACTTCACATCCCTCATGTCGTCCTCAACGCCAAGAACCATATGAGTGAAGCGGAAATCGTCGCCCTCGCTGGACAAAAAGGAGCCGTGACCATCTCCACCAACATGGCGGGACGCGGAACCGATATCAAACTTGGAGAGGGCGTTGCCGAACTGGGAGGCCTGTTTGTCTTAGGTACCGAGCACTATGAATCCAGACGCATCGACCGCCAGCTACGCGGACGCGCGGCACGTCAGGGAGACCCGGGCGTCACTCAGTTTTTCATTTCACTGGAAGACGACCTTCTACGCAATTTCGGCGATGTTCGGGAATCCAGCCGCATGATCGAAGATTCCCTGGACGAACCGGACTCCCGGCGCATCCCCACAAGCGCCACAGTAGAAAATGCCCAACGACAGATAGAGCAACGCAACTATTCATGGCGCAAGCATGTCCTCGACTTCGACGATGTCATGAACACTCAGCGCGAAGTCCTCTACAGCTTCCGCAACGAGGTCCTCAAAACCGAGCACCCGGAAGACATTTTCTTCGATCTCCTCCGGGATATGATCCCTCGGCAGGTTGCCGAGAACATCAAAAATGCCGAGGGAGACACGGATATCGATTCCCTTCTCGGATGGATGGGAGCTACCTATTCCATCTCCCTTCCTCAGGAACCCTCCGAACTCGAAGAGAAAACCCAGGAAGAAATCGCCGACATCATCATCGGAGAACTAACCAAAAGCTTCCATGAACAGGAACAGGTCCTTTCTCCCGAATATATGGATTATTCCCTCCGCTCCCTGATGCTCCAGATGATTGACAACAACTGGCAAGAACACCTCAGCAGCATGGAAGAATTGCGGGATGGAGTCAATCTCCGGGCTCAAGGACAAAAAAATCCGCTGACTGAATACAAAACGGATGCCTATGTCCTCTTCGAACAACTCATGACCGATATTCGCACCGGCATCATCATCAATGCCCTCAAGGCAACCCCGGCACTTCCCTCCAATTGGGAAGACTTTCTCAGCCTTCTGGAAGGCAGCCAGGAGGCAGGAGAAGAAAAACCGGAGCAAGAAGCTGCCGAAGTCAGTGTTTAACAACCGTATCGTCATGGAATCCGTTCCCGGAAACGCCTTGCGTGCAACCGGGAATGGAACTATTCCGTCTCCCCTATCAACTCTTTCAGGAAAGAGGCATATGCATCCCGCTTTGCCGAGTAGCTGATCATAGCCGCCGCAGGACTGGTGGAAGGAAGGCGGACGATCTCCCACACTTCGTTCCGAAACAACTCCGGATAAAATTTCTTCAACAGAGTATACGCCGCACCGCCATTGCAACCGATGCGCACAATCCCCGGGCAACGCCTCAACAAGGCAGGAATATCGTTCGGTTCCGCCTCCCGGATGTCCGAATCGAGGCTCCCTCTCCGGTATGCACGCGATACCACATCCCACAAGGCAATCCCCCTGAGCTTCAAAAAATTCAACCGAGCCTCATAGGGCAACTGCGGAGAAAATCCGAGCAACTCCCCCATAATCGGCCAAAAGGCATTGCGAGAATGACCGTAATATTCCGCCAGGGACAACGAAGCATCGCCCGGCAACGATCCGAGCAGCAAAACACGGGCCTTTTCATCCTCAACGGGAAGAAACGATTCTTTCATCGTCAAAACACTCCATCCTGTCATTCCATCATGCCTGGGACACCCCCAGACGGAAAGCATTCTTCAACTCTGCCGAACCGTAAAAATCAACTGTCGAAAGACGAATGTACTGACTGATCAGATCCTTGCTTGACTGGCCCGTTTTCAGATCAGTCAACTGGTTTTTCAACCGCAGGAGGTCGAGCATGGAAGGCTTGCCCGCATTGACAATTCCCTGGAGTACTTCCTCCAGAGAATGACGGTACATATAAACGCCGGACGCAGCAGAGTCGGCAGAAGCTTTATCCTGAACACCCTTGAGAATAGTCACCAAAGATTCGGTCCTCTGTACCTGGTCGGAAACCACCGACCCATAAAAGCCGGAGCAAGCACTCAAAGCTATACAACAAACAAGAAAAAATGGAAACAAAAGCAGCTTTTTCATGGAGAGATCAATGTCAAGATCATAACTGCCGTTCGACAAGCGGCAAGCCCTTTCATCCGAACCTACTTGTTTCATTCATCCAAGGCAATCATCCATCCCTGCCATTGGTTCATAAATTCCAACGTATTATCCGGGCTGGACAGAAGCCATTTTTCCATGGTCGAAACAGCAGATTCGCGTCCGCCCGCCAAAAACATAAAAACAAGGGCATCCCGATGGCGCTGTCTCTCCTCGGCGGGTTTGGCTCCAGACTGCGCCAGACACGCACGATGCAAGCGAATCATCGTATGAATCCCCAGATCATGCGCCGGACGCGAAACACGTCCACTTGGAGTCATCACGGTGATGAGATTCTTGCTCTTGTCATACCCCTGTAGCTGCACCGTCGTTCCATCCTGCAAGGCGAGCTGCCTTTTGGGCTGAGGCAGGCGAAGAGACTGTTCCAGAGTTTTCGCCATAAACCCATCCGCCAGAGAAGCCATTTCCAGATATGCCTGTACCCGGTCCTTCAACGAATCGTCATGAACGGCGAATTCTTCCACCTTGCGCAACTCCTCCATTGCCGAAGAGAAATTCCAGGACTTTTCCATCAATTCAACCGCCCTGACCACTCCCTTCTGGACAGTTTCTCGGTTCTTCTGCAGGGTTTGTTCCTGAAGCTTCAGTCGTTCAGCCTCCTGCTGCCGTTCCGCTTCCTGGGCACGGCGGATTTCTTCCTGCTCGCGCTCACGCTGAATACGAGCCTGTTCATCTTCCTGAGGCTGGCCTTGATCTTCGGGATCCTTCTGCCGGGAAGAATCCTGCCCGGATGGCGAAAGATCGCCGTCATCCCTCGATCTTTCCTTCAAATCCAGGACATGGGCCTCCTGCTGCCTGACCAGACTTGCAAGAATTCTTTTGTACGCAGTCCCCGGACTTTGCTGATCGGGCGGATTCATCAAGCCGTCCAATTTGGTACGGGCTTGCGGTAATGTCTCGTCCGGCATAGACATCAACTTTTTCACAGAGGCAGCATCCTGAATATACGAAGATAAAAGATTATTCCAGGTTCTGCCGGATATCCCCTCCCCCTCTGTCTGAGATAATTCCTCCAACCTGGCAAACAAAGAAGCTGCCCGGGTGATGTTACCCTCCTTCCATGCTTTCAAGCCCGAACCGACAAGCCAATATAACAGCATCGGATCACCCGCTTCAAAATTCCGGACATTCTCCTCTTGGGAAGAAGCCAGCAATGCCTTCATTAACTCCATGACATCTACGGCACTCCCTTTCGCTTCGGCAGATTCTCCATTTTTTTCCACTCTGTCCACCATTTGCTGCATCAGAAAACGCCCGTGGTGGTCATCCCCGAGTATCCAGCAGGCATAGGCGGCATTCAATGCCGACCAGGCCGCCGTTGCAAGAGGGCAACGCTGTTCATCCAACAGGCGTTCAAACTGCCGGCGGGCATCATCCAGATAACCGGATTTCAGCGTTTCTTCGGCATGCAAATAGGCTTGCCCTATTTCCTCTCCGTTCATCATGTGAACAACAGGGGCTTTCTCCTCCTCCTTGACAATGGGAGGAACATCCGTCTGAGAAACTTTTTGAAGGCTCGTTATCCAAAACACAATCCCTCCGGCCAAGAGTATCCCCCCAGCGCAAATCGCAGCAATCATGCGGAAACGATTCCTCTTGTACCTCCTGATAAGACTGGATCGCTTGACCCTCCAATCTCCGTCCTCCGAGGCAAGAAGCGCATGAGCCTGGATCAGATCATCCCGAAGTTCAGCATATGACTGATAGCGTTTTTCCTTGTCGAAGTTCATCAACTTATCGACAATATGACGGGTCATCGGAGACAATTCCGGAGCAACCCGCCGAACGGAAGGAATCTTCTTCTTGATATCCAGCAATGCATGAACGGAACTGGGAATCGTCTCAAAAGGAGTCTTTCCGGACAACATCTGGAACAGAGTCACACCCAGGGCATACATGTCGGAGCGGGAATCTTCCAATTCACGCCGCAGGGCTTCCGGAGATGCATAATAAGGAGTTACCCAAATCTCTTCCGAATCATCCTTTTCCGATTGCAGCAAAGAAAGACCGAAATCGACGATTTTGCATGTCCCGGATGCATCCAAAAGAATATTAGCCGGTTTGACGTCACGGTGTACAAGACCGGCGTCATCAGCCGCCATCAGGCCCTCTACCGACTGAAGAGCAATTTCCAGAGCCTCCGGTTCCGGGATAGGTTCGCCTCGCAACTTCATGAGCGTTTCAAGATCGCGCCCATTTACCAATTCCATCGCAATAAACACATGACCAAAAGCACGCCCGACCGTATAGACCTTGACAATGTTCTCATGGCGAACCTTGGCCATGATCTGAGCTTCCTGCTCGAACTTTTCTACGCGATCTTTCTGGGAAGAATAGTTTTCGTTCAGAATTTTTAACGCAATAATGCGACCGAGAATCGTATCTTCAGCCCGGAAAATTTCACTCATCCCTCCCCTGCCGACACAATCCAAAATCCGATACACCCCCAACTGGGTATGCACCCGGGTTCCCTGACCACAGGCCGGACAGTCGACTTTAGAAAATGGCCTCAATCCGGAAATATTCATCGGGTGCCCACAATGCGGACACATCATCTGCTCATTCGGGGAATTGCTGGTAGGATCGTCACTCATAGTACATGCCGGAAGACCATTCGTTATATCAGAGAATGCGTCTGACAACTTCATACCATGAGCTCCGTCAACGGACGATATAAAAAATTCGCCTATGAACCTCTCCTGCATCAAATTCGAAAAAGCCTGTCCCGAATTACACAGAACAGGCTTTTTCATCATACGGTTCCCAGAGAGGAACCTCAGGGAATATCAATTAACTGATCTTGGGCAGTGAAGCAGCCGCAACGGCCTGCCCATGGCGCTTGGTTTTTTCGTCCGGCACGCAGAGATTGATCTTGAGTTCGGGGAACTCGGCGGCAAGGACTTCATTAGCCTTGTCGATGATGATTTGTCCTCCTTCACCGGAAGCAACGCGGCCCAGGAAGAGAAGGTTCCGGATTTCATAGAAGTCCGCATAGTGAGCGATGGCATAGCCGAAATGCACGCCGATCGTTTCATAGATCTTGCGGGCGCGGTCATCGCCTTCGGCCATGGCGGCCTGCACCTTCTTGAGTTGTTCCGGGTAAGGCATGCTGCCGAATTCGAACCCGGCACGAGGAGCCAGGCGGGCAACGGCCTGCTGGGAGAAGTACATGGCACCTACCCCCATGTCCTGGGACCATTCATCTACACCGCCTTCCGAGGAATAATCCACGGGAGCAAAAGCAAGCTCATTGAGCCAGGGCATAATATGTCCTTCAGGATCCACGTAGCCGGCGGCTTCGGAGGTACCCATGGCAACACCGAGAACGGCATTGTCATTCATTCCCATGGCTCCGGCAAGAGCAGTCACTTCGCCGTCGTTGACGACTTCAAAGGGAATATTGTTCCAGCGTTCCTTGAGAGTGAAGAACACGCGGCGGATGTGCTTTTCAAAGTCTTCCGGGCTAATTCCGCGGAACAGGGAAGCGGCACGCACTTCATTATTCACATAGACACCTGCGGAAGAACCACCAATGGCATCCACACGGGGAAGGTGAGCCGCAGCGCGCTTGAGAGAATCGTCAATGCCTTCGACATGGTAGTTCGGATCGGTCTGGTGGTAGGGATCCCATACAACTTCTTCGGAATAGACAACTTCACCGTTCACAACGGCGGCGCACTTGCGATCGGAACCACCGAGGTCGAAACCGATACGGTAACCATCCAGATTGCGACCGAGAGTGACGGAATCCGTCGTTTCCTTGGGAAGATCTTCAATGGAAACGGATTTCACCGTAATCGGCGCACCATAAATTTTGGTACCGATGAAATCGCAGTCGAATGCGCGTTCCCCGGTGGGGCTGTAGCAATCGGCCAGCATGGCGGCAATGGCATCGTCTCCGGCGACAAGAATAATGTTGCCACCCTTCTGCCAGAGGAGGAACTTGACGATACGTTCCACGTATGTCTTGTTCAGGGCAACATTGTCTCCGGTATGCGGGAGAATGCGGCCACTCCAGCGGAAGCAAGTGCCATCCTGACGAGTCAAAGCAATATCAAGCTGACGGGAACCTTCCGTTGCGGCAACCTTGGCTTCATAAGCGCGGTTCCACAGAACGGCGGGGACAAAGCCCGGGTCCAATACAGGTGTGATTTTAGGTTGAATATTCATAGCAGACGAAATGCGATGTAACAAAAAAAGAGAGTCAAGGAAAGCTTATTTCGATTCTCCGGGCAATTCCATTTGCAAAACGAGATTTTATTCTGGAAAACCCCGGCAAATAGACTAGGCTGACCCGCAAATGAGTGAAGAATCCTCCGTTCCATCATCGCACAAATCATCCAAAGGATTTTTGTCCGGCTGCCTGGTCTCCCTCGCCATTCTTGCTTGTGTCGTAGCCCTGGCCATTATCTGTATTATTGCAATCTTCGGTGCTTTAGGCCGACAGATCAATTCTGAAGAATTCGCATCGACACTCAAAGAGAAAAACAATATTTCCGAGAGTCTCCTTTACGGTAATGAAGGGAGCCGGGAAACCATCGCCGTCATTGACGTCAACGGAGTCATCACCTCGGGGGATTCCTCGTCCGACACCGCTGGTTGCGACACGATCGGCCGCCTTCTGGAATATGCTGCCAATCGCCAGGATATTTCCTCCATCATCCTCCGGGTTGATTCCCCAGGAGGAGAAGTCACCGCTTCCGACATCATCTATGACGCGATCGAACGCGTCCGGGAAAAGGCCCGCAAACCCGTCGTTGTCATGATGGGTACTCTTGCCGCATCGGGAGGATACTACATCTCCAGCCATGCGGACTGGATTGTAGCCAATCCGACAACGTGGACCGGCAGCATCGGCGTCATCATCTCTGGGATTAACTTCGAAGAAGGCATGAACAGACTGGGAATCCGCAATCAGGTTTTCACCAGCGGAGCCTTCAAGGACATGCTCTCTCCGATGCGCCCGATGTCCACATCGGAAAAAGCCTACGTCCAGGAAATGGTCGATGCGACATATGCCCGCTTCGTCAACCTCGTTTCTACCGGACGTAAAATTGCCAAGGATAAACTCGAAGCCGATCACGCTATCGACGGACGTATCCTCACCGGTGCCGATGCAAAAAAACTGGGACTTGTCGACCAACTCGGATACTTCCGCGACGCCATTGCGAAAGCCGGCGATCTTGGAGGGACAACCGATCCCAAAGTCATCCTTTTGGAAGAAAAGAGGGGATTTGCCGAATTCCTCTCCCTGTTGTCTATGGAAGCCAAAACCAGTAAAAACATCTCCGTTAAAATCGGCAACGCCTCCCTACCCCAGCTTCGTCCAGGCGTTCCCTACATGCTGCCTCAACATTATGCGACAGGTTCTCTCGTCAGCGAACAATGAGCCCGTTTGAAGCCCAGTTCACTTCATGGATGGCGGCAATTCTTCTCCTCGCTATAGAAGGATTGCCCCTCCTTTTCAGCTGGCATCCGTCCTGGAGGCCGGCTCAATACGGCATCCCCGTCAAGCAATTTTCCTCCCGAGATATCCTGATCGTTACTCTGGTCATCCTCTTCTATGCCCTGACGCCGCTCAGTGCATTTAACATGCCTGGAGAAAAAGTAGGAACAATCGATATCGAGAGGATGATTATTTCGACCATTCCGCAGATTATCATCGCCATCGTCCTCTTCAAACGCCTCAGTTCAGCCCACATGTCCTCCATGGCCGGCTGGACCAAGTGGAAAACCATCCCTCAAATTTTCTACATTGCAGCAGTCATCATTCTCATGCAGTTGCTACTGGTCGCCTACCAAGATACCGGACTATCCGCATGGCTCGCCGGGAAACTGGAATCACCACTCGTCCAAACCACTGTCGATACTCTGAAAAACGGCCCCCTGCATATAAAGATTGCCATAGCCGTAAGTGCCGTCTTCATCGCTCCTGTCGTCGAGGAATTGTGTTTCCGAGGCTTCATCTACCCCTATTTGAAACGTTACACCGGGAGTATCATCGCCATAACCGCCACATCGCTGTTTTTCGGGATAATTCACCTGAACCTGGTTCAATCTCTTCCTCTGGCCTGTTTCAGCCTGCTACTCATCTTTCTTTACGAAAAGACCAAGACACTACTGGTTCCCATCGTCACACATTCCATCTTCAATTTCCTGACCGTTCTCCATATGTTCATCATCCCCTACTTCCAAAGCTGATGAAACCGGAAACACTGGCCCGACTGGGGGAAGAGGAAATTCTAGACCGACTTTTACCTTATCTGCCCGGCAATGACAGCCTTCTGGTCGGCCCCGGAGACGATTGCGCCGTCGTCACCCGCGACCACGAATTCGACACCCTGCTCAAAACCGACTGCATTGTCGAAGGTATCCACTTCACCCGGGAAACGTCTCCCGGCCTTATCGGAAGAAAAGCCCTCGCCCGGAACCTCTCCGACATCGCCGCCATGGGGGGCTCCCCCGAACATGCCCTCGTTACCGTCATGATCCATCCGGAACGGACTATGAAAACCCTGGAAGACATTTACGAGGGACTCACCCGACTCGCCTGCGAATGGAACGTCTCTGTCGCAGGAGGTGAAACGACATCCCTGCCAACGGACGGCCTTGCCCTCAGCATCGCCCTAACCGGAAAGGTTCCCAAAGGCCAAGCTATTTACAGAAGTCACGCCTCTCCGGGAGACCTGATCGTCGTCACCGGAGAATTGGGAGACACCTTCCATTCCGGTCATCACTTAACATTCCCTCCGCGTATCCGGGAAGGCATCCTTCTCCGGGAAGCCGGCATCCCCTCGGCCATGATGGATATCTCCGATGGACTCGCCGCCGACCTGCCCCGCATGGCTCGGGCTTCAGGAACCGGATTCAGGATAGCCGAAACCCTTCTCCCCTGCAGAAATGGTTGCTCACCCCGCCAGGCTGTCAGAGACGGTGAAGATTACGAACTCCTCTTTACCATTCCTCCCGGCAAATTGCCGCTGCTGGAACAAATCCGACGCAATCTCCCCCATACTCCCCTGACCATCATCGGCACCATGACGCCACCAGAACAAGGAGATACCATTGATGGAGGATGGATTCATTTCTCTTCCAGCCCAAAGGATTGAATCACAATACAAGATATACATCGTCAACGAGACGTGATTTGCCATTGCCTCTGCCGCATCTTCATATTACTATCCGGAAAGATAGATCATCCGCTTCATGGCTCATCATGTATCCCCACTCCCTATTCAATTCCTCCTGGAAGGGTACCGCATCTCGGCCCATCAGGAATCGACAGAGTTGTACCATTTATATCAAGCTGTTTCCCCGCAGGGTGAAACCGTATTGATTCATGAATTCTGTCCACAGGAATATGCTCGCCGAGAAGAAAATTCCGGCAAGCTCGTCTTTTCTTCGGCCAATAGCCAAGCCATTTCTCAGGCTAAATCCGAATTTACGCTCAAATATGCCTCCGGTTCCATGGAGATCTCTGCTCTGGGAACCATTTTCTTTATCCAAACACCCCAGCAGACACCCGTCGTCGCTACCAGAAAAAGGGCATCAGCAGTACCCCAGGCAGCAGAAAACGCCCCCCTTCCAGCCGTACCTGTCGACTACAAGCCCAAACGAAGCAGTGTAGGATTCATGCCTGCCGTGATTCTCGGTCTGGCAGCTCTTATCGCCTATCTGGGGTATCAGATCATGAACATGGAACCGCCTCCTCCTGTGCCGGTCGTCCATAACACTCCTCCCCCCAAGCCCAAACCAAAACCTGTGGCGCCTCCCGTCGTCAAGGACGAGCCGGAACCCGAGCCTGAGCCCGACGAACCTGAGCCGGAACCCGAGCCTGAGCCGGAACCCGTTTACAATCCATCCGACAGCCTTCAGCAGCTGGAAAGAAATGTCATCCTGGCTCTTGCCAAAAGCAAAGGAGCTATCAACGATGCCGTCCTCAATGCTTACTCCCAATACGCGGAACATTTCGTCCGGGAATATATCACCGTGCGAGGGGGAGCATTTTCGCCGGCTTTTGAAAAATGGATGAAGGAGACAAAACACCAGAAGGAAATCTTCGCCAATTTCTATCCACCGGATCCCAGTGTCGCTACCAACGCAGACATCCTGATCAACGCCGTCGGTGAAAATGCTTTCAAGTACGACCAAATGGTCATTGCCTTCGCCGTCGGCAGACGCCATGTCGGCATGGGCAGCTTCGATATGGGCAAAGAGGGCAAATACCACCAATGGTACCTCAATGCGGCTTCCGGCTCCAGAGACTGGGCATCCCCTGCCGACCTCTTTATCGCGAAGAAGCCTCCCATCAACTTCTACGGCAGCAATCCAGCCAGCGTCGACGACAAAGCTTACGAAGCGCTTGCCGCCTACCTGACTGCCAAAAACATGACTGCCAAGCAGGCGTGGGTTTCCCAGGAAACTGTCGTCAAGGACCTTGCCGACAAAGGTGTCACAAAAAATAACATTGTCAGCCTCCTTCACGAACATCTCTACCGCAACAAACAGATTAAGCGCAAGAGGGACGCCTTCCCTCCTCCCGCTGAATTCTTCCAATACCTCGTCAACAAATACGAAGGCATCGGAAAAATGAGGGACGTCAAAAACCACCCGGTCGAATGGAAGGGAGTACCACTGGAATACACACCCTGGCTGGCCATGCTTCCTCTGAGCGAAACCCGCCCCATCCGCGAATGCGAATATGTATGGGACCGCTACCTCGGCAAATTCGGAGAACCCAGAATGTGGTTCTACGGTCCCTACCGCCGAGACGACGAACCGAATCCTCCTGTCCAGTTTTCCATGGATCCCAATCCCGACTGGAGCTACGATGCCTATCCTAGTTGCCTTCATGTCGGAGGCGTTTGCGGGACTATGTCGCTTATTGCCCGCGATGCGTCCATTGCACTCGGCATCCCGACACCACCCGCCGGACAGCCCGGACACGGCAACTTGATGACATTCCATTACAATGCCAGCGGCAGCATCCTGACCGTTGATCAGTCCGTCGACACTCTCAAGGTAACGACCGGCCCCCTCTACCTGAGAGATACGACCACCAAACGTGCCGGCAACGGTGAATACCATGTCGGTATTGCTGCCAGCATGAATCTGGACGATGCAGACTGGATGAACAGCCGTCTGGCCATGAATGTTTACAAAATGGCCAAAGAAAAAGAAGTACCCGACCAAGTTTTGGATACCCTTCTTCAAGGCATTCTCAAGCTCAACCCGTTCTTCACCGATGCCTGGTACACAGTCTTCGAACGCCGGGGAGAAGACCTAGCTGCCGCCATGTCCTGCATTGACGATATCTACAAAGCCATCCCTGACAGCAGCCGTGTCGCCAACCTCTGGAAACGTAAAAAAACCAACTCCAAAATGGGAAGAGCCAGCAGAAATTACAAGGACAGGCTCAATAACCAGGCCTTCGAATATACGGACACACTCAGCTCCGCCATGATCGAACTGGCCATGAAAAAGCCTCTTCCCACATACGACAAGCGCGGATGGGAAAAAGTGCTTACATGGATGCGCTCCGCTGCCAAGAAGAGCATCTATCCTGATAAGGAACAAGGCTATCAGATAGCCCTCGCCAAAACGCAGGGTTACAAGCCCATTGTCAATAGCGTCGATCATGATTTCAAGGAAATCGTCCGCCACTTGAAGAGCAAATCCAAGAATCGCCGCCCTCCCAAGAAAAAGCCTGAAGAGATGATGACCCAGCTGACTCTGGAGATCAATGCTGCCGTCATGGTCCTTCCTCCGGAAGAATCCGTCCCATGGCTTCGGAAAATGATCGATGATTCCCCTCCCAATCTGCAATTCAAACGTAAAGACAACGGTGCCAAAATTACGGAATTCTATGATTGTCTCACTGCTCACTATATCAGACTGGCTGATTCCGGATCGGCCTCTGAAATAAGGGAACTCGTAAAAAAACAGGAAAAAGAATTTATTGAAAACATGAAAGGTAAGGACGAATAACACACTCCTCAACCATTCGCCTCACCTTCAGAAGGTTCCTTTGCCGGCTCACGGCGAGGAACCTTTTTTTGTCTTCGTCATGTACTCTCAGCGACCCATAGGATAGATGCATGTCGTTCTTCCTATGTCTCATGGCCTTTGTGACTTTTCCCATTGTCAGATGAAAAGTGGAATGATAAGTTTCCCGGTAGTTGTCTCCTCTCATGATGTCTTTCCCCGTCCCCCCCCTCGCACCGGATACTCTTCTGGAAGATTTCCAAATCGTCTCCGTTGTCGAATCAACGGAACTTTACCACCTCTACAGGGCAATCACCCCGCAAGGCATTCCCATGCTCATTCGGGAATTCTGTCCCCAGGACTGCACCAGACGCACCGATGACGGGATCAAGCTCGTTTTCAACAAAGCCATGGCACCACAATTGGCAGCCGCAAAAAAACTTTTCTTAACACATTACGGACAAGGAGCAACCGAACAACACTCCCACGGAACTATCCTGTATATCACCCACTCCCCTGACAATCTCCAGGAAGAAGCAAACGCGCCGTCTATCGCGCCAGCATCTCCACAGGTTCCCAGGAACAAGCCGACACTTCAACGCGGGCATATTGCAGGAACCCCGGCCCGGCCATTACAACCTGTTGCCTACAAACCGAAAAAATCCGGAGGCGGCGCTCTTGCGATCATTATTCTCCTCTGTCTGGGCATTGCGGGATTCTTCGGTTACAAAATGTTGAACCAGCCACAGGAAGCTCTGCCTGTCGTCCAAAATACCCCGGCTCCCACGCCGATCCCCAAACCTAAACCACCGCCTGTCCCCGAGCCCGAACCTGAACCAGAACCGATTCCTGAACCAGAACCAATCCCAGAACCGGAGCCGCCTCCCGCCCCGGTTGTCGAGGAAGAACCGGAACCCGATCTCAGTCCATCGCCGGAGCTTCAGCAACTCAAGAAAAACGTTATGCTTGCCGTCGGTAAAAGCAAGGGAGCCATGACGGAGGCTATTCTTAATGCCTATACCACCTACGCAGAAAAATTCGTCCGAGAGTATTTGGAAAAACGCAAAGCCAAATTTTCTCCTACCTTCGAGAAATGGCTGGCAGACACCAAACATCAGAAGGAAATCTTTGCCAACTTCTACCCCCCCGATCCCAGCGTTGCCACCAATGCGGACATCCTCATCAACGCGGTCGGAGAAAAAAACGCCACCAAGTATGATCAGATGGTTATTGCATTCGCCATCGGCAGACGTTTTTGCGGTATGGGAGAAGTCTTCTATAACGTCCAATATAACATGGGGGAAGCGGGACTTAACCTGCGAAATACCCTGCCGACCTCTCCTCAATGGGCTTCGCCTGCTGATGTCTTCATCGCCGGCATGCCCCCCATCAACTACTACGGTCCCAATCCGGACTCGGGAAACTCAGAACAATTCGAAGCTGTCAAAAACTACCTTGCCTCCAAAAACATCACGGCAAAACAGGCGTGGATCAATAAGGAAACCACTGTCAAGGATTTGGCCGATAAAGGAGTCACCAAGGACAACATCCTCAGTGTTTTAAAATCCTACATGATCCTCTCGGGCCAAATAAAAAGCAAGAGGGACGGATTCCCCAGCCCGGCCGAATTCTTCAAATACCTCGTCTCCAAATACGAAGGTATCGGCAAAATGCGCGACGTTAAAAACCATTCCGTCGAATGGAACGGAGTCCCTCTGGACTGTACTCCGTGGCTCGCTATGCTTCCCCTGAGCGAAACCCGCCCCATCCGTGAATGCGAATACGTATGGGACCGTTACCTGGGCAAATACGGAGAGCCTCGTCTCTGGCGCTATGGCCCTTACCGTAAAGTCAGCGATCCGGAACCTCCCGCTCTGTTTTCCATGGATCCCAATCCGGATTGGAACTATATGTCCTACCCCGGTCTCATCCACATTGGCGGCATGTGCGGTACCATGTCCACCATCGCCCGCACATCCCACATTGCCATGGGAAGCCCCGCCTCCCCGGCCGGACAACCAATCCACGCCAACCTGATGACCTACCATTACGGAGCAGGAGGCAGTATTCTGTCCATCGATCAATCCGTTGCTCCCCTCAAAAAAACATTTGGAGGACAATATCTTTGCGACAATGAAGGACCGCGAAACAACTGCGGAGAATACCATGTCGGTCTTGCCGCAAGCATGAACCTCAAAGACGGAGCATGGACAGATAGCAGGATCGCCATGAACATCTATAAAATGGCAGTCGAAGAAAAAGCTCCGGAAGAAATCCAGAAAAATATGCTCGCGGAAGTCGTCAGAATCAATCCATTCTATACGGAAGCATGGTACTCGCGATTCGAAAAAGCTGGGGGAGACATGAAAGCCGCCATGGATTGCATCGATAACATCAATAAGGCAATCCCGCCCGGAGACCGCGTCGCCAGCCTCTGGCAACGCATGAAATCCAACCCAAGAATGGGAAAAGCCCCCAAAAACTATAAGCAGCGCCTTAACAATCAGGCCCATGAATACACGGATACGCTCGGGTCCGCTATGCTCGAACTGGCCTCCGACAAACCCCTGCCCAATTACACCAAGAGCGAATGGGGTAAAGTCATGGACTGGATGCGTTCCGAAGCTAAAAACAGTTCTTACCCGGACAAGGAGCAAGGATACCAGGTTGCTCTCGCCATGACACAGGGCTACAAACCCATCGTTAACAGCATCAACTACGGCTTCAAAGAAATAGTCCGCTTCTATAAAAACGCCTCGAAGAGTAAAAAGAAGAAAGAACTGAAAACAACTCCCGAACAATTGACTCTCGAAATCAACGCAGCCGCCATGGTCATGCCGCGTGCGGAACTAGTGCCATGGCTTAGAGAGATGATCGACAAGTGTCCAGAGGACCTTCTTTATACATTGAAGGACGACAAGGCAAAAATTACCGACTTTTACGACTGCCTCACCAGACATTACTTAAAACATGCCGATTCAACCGCAGCCAACGAAGTAAGGACGCTCATGAAGAAGCAGGCAGAAGACTTCCTCAAGGGAACCAAGGATAAAAAAGACTCCTGATTCCATCGCCAGCATGCATCTCTACGTTCATATCCCCTTTTGTCACCGGATCTGCCCCTACTGTTCCTTCTACAAGCATACACCGGCCTCCACGGACATGAATCTATTCGTCCGGGCTCTGCTTCGCGAAGTCGAATCACGCAAAGACGATTTGCAAAATTCCCCCGAACATGAACCCCGGACACTCTACTTCGGGGGAGGGACTCCGTCCATGCTATCCAATTCCCATCTCGGGAAAATCATCCAGGGCATCGACCATGTCGTCGATATTGCGTCGCTGGATGAATTCTCCTTTGAGTCCAATCCAACCACATTCACAATCAATAAAGTCCGAGCCTGGAAAGATATGGGAATCAATCGGGTTTCCCTCGGCATCCAATCCTGGGATCCGAGAATCCTGGCAGTATTGGGCAGAACGCATACCCCTGAAATCGCACGCCATTCCCTGGAAATGCTAAGAACAGCCGGCATCCCCGAGATCAACATCGACCTCATGTTTGCCATCCCGGGACAAACTCTCCAACTCTGGGAACAAACCCTCCTGCAAACAGTCGAAGCAAACCCGGAACATATTTCCGCCTACAACCTGACCTACGAAGAAGACACCGCCTTTTTTGAAAGCCTCGCCAAAGGGGAAATTAATCAGGATACGGAACACGATGCCGACTACTTCGAACTGGCTGACACCATTCTCACAGATGCCGGTTTCCGCCATTACGAAACTTCCAACTACGCCCGAAACAACCTCCTCTCCAAACACAACTTCGGCTATTGGCAGGGAGACGACTATATCGGCATTGGCCCCGGAGCCGTCAGTACCATCCGAGGCAGCCGCATCCAAAATACGATGGATACGAACGCCTACATCCGCTCCACACTGGAACATGGTGTGCCCGATTCCGAAACGGAAAGATTGAGAGAAGAGGACATTCTCCTGGAACGGGTAGCCCTGCTCCTCCGCACCGACACAGGGGTTCCCATGAAATGGGTCCCCCCTCGTACAGAAGCATTCATCACCAATCTGATAGATGAAAACATGGCCATCATTCTCCATTCAGCTTCAGAAGACAGCCTCGTTTTAAAAGGCAAAGGCCGACTCCTTGTCGACGAAATCGTCACAGACCTTTTTTCTATCAAATAACTTAATACCCTTCGATTTTTCGTGTGCAAAGTTGCATTCCATGACTAGTTCGTCTATAAAATACCAACAGTATTCAAAACTCCCTCATCATGAAATTAATCCCCGTTTCATTCTTTGCCATGATTTCTCTGGCGACCTTGGCAATGCCGCTCCACGCCTTAGTCCAATTCCCGGGAGAACAACCGGGACAAGCAAAGATCACATCCTCTTCCGGTCAATTCCTCCTCGGCAACAATATTCTCCAAGCCGAATTCTCCTACTCCGGAGGCAAACTCCAATTTAAAGGATTAAAAGCCGGCAAAACACCCATCGCAGCCCCGGGTGGAGAACTTTTCATCATTAAACTCAAGGATGGCACGACACTGTCCGCTTCTCAAATGCCCCTGGTTGGTCGCCCGGTTCTCACCGACATCAAAGCCAACCCCAAGGCTCTCAATTTGGCAGGTCAAGAACCCGGAAAGGCACTCGCGGCAACCTTCACCTCGCCCGATAAAAACATCCGTGTCATTTGGAGGGCCATTCTGCGGAACGGTTCCCACTATTTGAGGCAGGAAATGGTCATTTCTTCCGCAAAAGATACGGAAATGGAAGAAATCGTCGGAATGCAATACAACATCCTGCCTGATGCGGAATCGGGAGAAGGCATCTCCATCAGCGGCAATACGCGAGGACCGCTTCTGGTCGGCCCCAAAATCTTTGCTGCATTGGAAACCCCGATGGCCCTCAACACTATTGAACCTGCTGTAAACGCTCCCGACGACGTCAAAGACAAGGCTCAGATGGCCCAGGGTAAATGGATCCGCCAGGCAACCCTGCACAAAGGAAGCGTCTGGGAGGTATCCTCCGTCATCGGACTCCTTGCCCCGGAACAGGAAAGGCGTTCATTCCTCGCCTATCTCGAACGTGAAAAAGCCGTATCGTATCGTCCGTTCATCCATTACAACTCCTGGTATGAACTGAACATCAACAGTAATGACAATCCCGATCCATTAAAGCGCATGACCGAGCAGCAATGTATCGATGTCGTGAACGCATGGAACGAAAAACTCTATAAAAAACGCGGCGTCAACATTGATGCCTTTGTCTGGGACGATGGCTGGGATGATTTCAACAGCTTGTGGGGATTCCACAAGGGCTTCCCAAACGGTTTTAAAAAACTGAACGCCATGGCCGTCTCCCAAAAAGCCGGAGTCGGAGCCTGGCTCGGTCCGGTCGGCGGTTACGGAGTCTCCAAGCAACTCAGGCTTGATCACTGGAACAAAACTCACCCCAGCAACAAAATTAACAATTTTCAGCTAGCCGATCCGGAATATTATAATGCCTTCCTCGGCAGGTGCTCCCAAATGGTGCACGATTACGACATGCGTTACTTCAAGTTTGACGGCATCAGTACTATGGCACATGCCACCGGGCCGAATACCTCGCGTCTAGAAGATGCGGAAGGAATTCTCACCCTCGTCAAGGACCTTCGGAAACAGCGCGGAGATCTTTTCATCAACTGTACTGTCGGCACTTGGGCATCCCCCTTCTGGTTCCGGTTTGCCGACTCCATCTGGAGACAAAAGGGAGACTGGGGGAATACAGGCAAAGGCGATAGCCGTGAAAAATGGATTACCTACCGCGATGCCACCGTCCACGAAGTCTTCGTCGAAGGAGCTCCCTTCTGCCCGATCAATTCCATGATGACCCATGGTCTTATGATCACCAAGAATGGAGCACCGGGCTCCATGCCCAAAGACGTCGAAGGAATCAAACGCGAAATGCGCTGTGCATTTGCATGCGGCTCAGCTATTCAGGAACTCTACATTGATCATGATCTCATGGATTCTCTGGGGGAAAACGAAATCCTTTGGGACGAACTCGTCAAATGCATCAAATGGTTCCGTTCCAATGCCGATGTCCTTGATGACACCCACTGGGTCGGCGGGAATCCATGGAATGAACAAACGAAGCAGGCAGAAATCTACGGTTGGGCTTCATGGTCGCCGCAGAAAGCCGTCTTTGCTCTCCGCAATCCAGACGACAAGGAACAAACAATCAAAACGACGTTGAGAAAAATCCTCGATCTTCCTCCTCATGTGAAAACACAGTTCCAAATCAAAAATGCTTATGATGACCAGAGGGAACTGTCCGGATTCACCAACAAAACCATTGATCCCAACAAAGAAATCGAATTAAAACTCAATCCATTTGAAGTCTTTGTCTTCAATCTGAAGCCAACGCATTAGCCCTCCTCCCGCATCCCATGGGCAAGTCCTCTACACCCCAATCACGACTGACAGGCAGCATACTTCTGGCATCTCCCTCCATGGGAGATGCCATCTTCGAGCACAGCGTCATTCTGCTGGTGGATTATTCCGCTAAACAAGGTGCTTTGGGCTTCATCCTCAATCGCCCGTTCGGAAAAACAGTCGGACAGATCGCAGGCTCCTCCTCTCCCATACCTAGAGAACTTTACCACGTCGATGTCTTCGTCGGCGGACCGGTAATGACGAAAAACCTCACCTTCGCCGCCTTGACAGCCCATGACGGGCAACTCTTCTACCGGATGCAAATTTCTGCGGAAGAAGCCCTTGAACATGCCCAAACGCCGGGAACCCTCATCCGTGCCTTTATCGGAAGCTCCGGCTGGAGTCCCGGCCAACTTGAAAAAGAACTGGAACTCATGGCCTGGATACAAATCCCCTGCCCCCCCAACTTGCTCAGCTATATCCATGACGAAACCCTATGGAATACCATCCTCCGAGGGCTTTCCCCCTACCATGCACTTATTTCAACAGCGCCCAGACTATCCTTCCTCAACTGATTGCTTTCCATTATGAGTATCGGCCATAATCTGAAACATATCGAACAACTCATCCGCCAGGCGGAATCACGTTACGGGCGCCTCCCCGGATCCGTCAAGCTCATCGCCGTCAGTAAAACATTCCCCGTCGAAGACGCCATGGAATGCTACCAATGCGGACAGCGACTCTTCGGTGAAAACAAAGTCCAGGAAGCACTTTCCAAAATTCCCGTCCTTCCCAGCGATGCGCAGTGGCATCTCATCGGTCCGCTTCAGCGCAATAAAGTCCGCAAAATCATCGGCAAGGCCGCCATGATTCATACGGTAGATTCTCTTAAACTCGCAGAATACATGGATTCCGTTGCCCGGGAGCTTTCCATTGTTCAAGATGTACTCCTTGAAGTCCATGTAGGTGGAGAAGAATCCAAATTCGGATTTCACCCCGATGAATTGGAAACATCCTGGCCCGCCCTATGCAACTTGGAACACCTCAACATCCGCGGGCTTATGTGCATCCCACCACCGGTAGACAATGTGGAAGACGCTCGCCCCTACTTCCGCCAGCTCAGAGAACTTAAAGAACGTCTCAACGCCTCGGGCTCCCGACAAATCCAGGAATTATCCATGGGAATGAGCCATGATTTCGAAGCAGCCATCGCAGAAGGAGCTACTTTTGTCCGCGTTGGAACGGCTATTTTCGGAGCCAGAGACTATTCACATTAAAAAATCATTTTCTTTAAAAAAATATCTTGCACTCCGGAAAGACTTCGTGTTTAATCCGCGCACGCACTCAACGACCAGTTCGTCTAGCGGTCTAGGACTCTCGCCTTTCACGCGAGCAACACGGGTTCGATTCCCGTACTGGTTGCCAATTTTCAAGGGGCTGTTCCACATCGGAGCAGCCCTTTTTCATTGTCTGAAATAAATGAATCAACAGGAGGAAACAGACAGATGAAGTCCAATCCGAGTCAACGCAGAACCTTAGAGTCCTTAGAAGTCAAACCTGCAAGAAACGTCGGATCGGCTCTGCGTAGAGTTCCGGTTCCAAAAGAAAGGAATCATGCCCTTTGTCGGAGTGGATCGTGTGAAATTCCGTCGGAACCCCGGCCTCTTTCAATAAACGGACAAACTCTTTCTGCTCATCCGGACGGAAACAGTAATCCGTATCAATAGAAAACACCAGGAAAGGGATTTCTTCCCTGGCACAGGGGGCCAGTGCCTTCGTAAAATCATCCGTCCCCATTTGCTCGCAAATATCGAATTCCCCCCACATATCCGCAATGCGGATATAAGAATTGGCATCAAACCGCAAGGCAAACTTTGTCCCCTGATGCAGCATGTAGCTTTGGGTACTGCGCGTCGGCTTCAGCCAGGAGAGCATGCCACAGTCACTGCCCACCTCACGGCGAGCCCGGGCTTCCAAACCTTCCTGATAGACAAATGCCTTGTGTCCTATGATACGGGCAAAAGCCAGCCCACGCAAAGGTGCTGGACCATCATAATAATCCCCTCCGTTAAAATCGGGGTCCAGTTCAATAGCCAGAATCTGTTCAAATACCGACAACCTCTGTTCAATACTGCACCGATAGCCCGATCCCACTGAAATCAGACACTTCACTCTCTGCGGAAACTGAACGGCAAAGCTCAACGCCACCAGTCCTCCGATCGACGGACCAACCAGGGATACCCGGTCAATTTCCATCGTATCCAGCAGGTATGCCAGCAAACGGGCCTGATCGCGCACCGTCACATGGGGAAAACGCGAACCCCAAGGCTTGCCGTCCAGCGGATGAGGAGATGCAGGACCGGTCGAACCATAACAACTGCCCAAGTAATTCGCGCAAATGATGTAATACTTGTCCGTATCCAGAGGCTTGCCGGAACCAATGATGGAATTCCACCATCCCTCGTAATTCTCCGGTTGCCACAATGTACCGATATCCGGGACACAATCGTTCCAGCCATACGCATGCTGGCTGCCTGTCAGTGCATGAAATAGCAAAATCACATTGTCTCCATCCGGAGCCAGAGTCCCGTAGGCTTCATAAGCAAGCTGCACCTGGGGAATCACTTCTCCGTTCTCCAACGCAAAGGGAGCGGACAAAGTCATGAAACTTGTTTCGACTCGTTCTTCGGTCATGGTACAAAAGATGGAAACAACGAAAAGAGACCGGGGTCACAGGACACCGGCCTCTTTTGAAAAGAATGTTAATGGGCAGAAGGGTGAATTTTACTTCACGCCCTTCTTGCTCAGACGGGTGCCTGCCGTTGCGCCCTGACGAGCTTTGAATTTCGGATTGCTTTTGCAAATTACGTACAGCGTGCCTTTGCGCTTCACGATTTGGCAGTCAGCGTGTCGGCGCTTCATAGAGGCGAGGGAAGAAAGGACTTTCATCGTATATAACTCCTGTAGTTAGGGTTGACTTCGGGAGGCAGAAGATACCGTCTCACGCCATTTTGTAAAGACCTTTTTTGTTTCTTCCTCAAAATTTTCATCCTCAATCCGGGAAGAAACTCTTCGTAATCGATTCTATTTCCCAATGAAAAGCTGATACAGCCAGTAGAGAAGAAAAACGAGCAGGAGCACAAAAACGGCTCCCTTGATGAGCATATGGGACATGATCACCCCCATCCCTACTTCCTGGGAAGCCTCATCGTATTGGTGAAACGGCCTCTCCACGGAAGACTCGTACTTCCACTCCTTGCGGATAAAGGAAAAATCCTGACCGTCGGCAAACCGCATCATCAAACCTTTGACCTCTTCAAGCCCGGGATCCCCGGGACAGGAATAAATCGCATTCCTTCCGCCACCTTCGTCGATAGCCGCCTCCAAATAATAACCGCTGTCATCAAATGCAGCCTGGATAAATCCGTATCCAACCTCATGATTGCCAACCGTACATATCAAAAAACCTTCGCGTCCCGTTTCAAGATGGGCAAACGCCTCGGCCGCTCCCGGACAAGGGGTACCCGGTATGTTCCATTCCCAGCAAACTTCAAATCCCATGATTGGTATCCTAAAGCACGAATAAGAGCCTGTCAACCGGGCATTCCGGGCATATCCCATCGTACACCTTGATCTGCAATCATCAACAACACCAAACAGTCACGTATTCTCTGTCAGGAAAAAGAGCGTCAAGTAGATGAAATTCAAGAGGAAAGTATGTTGTACCCGGTGATTGACCTTGATGGACATGACTGGTAGTCTTTTGCGCCATGAGCGCGCCTGAGAAAAACTATAAGGACACCATTCTTCTCCCCAATACGACGTTCCCTATGCGGGGCGATCTGACACTCAACGAACCCAAACGCCTCGAAAAATGGGAAAAGGCCGGACTCTACTCCGACATTATCAAGCGACGCCAGGAACAGAACGCCCCGACGTTCATTCTTCATGACGGCCCTCCCTTCGCCAATGGCGACGTCCATATGGGCACAGCCCTCAACAAAATTCTCAAGGACATGGTCATCAAATCCAAGACCATGGCCGGATACCTTGCCCCCTACATCCCCGGCTGGGACTGCCACGGCCTGCCGATCGAATTTAAAGTCGTCCAAAAAGCCCGGGATCTCGACCCGGCGGAAATCCGCCGCCGTTGTACGGAGTTTGCCAAAGAATTTATCGATATCCAGCGCAACTCCTTCCGCCGTCTGGGGGTCTTTGGCGATTGGGATCATCCCTATCTGACGATGGATCCTGCCTACGAGGCTACCATCCTGCGCGTTTTTGCCAAACTCGTTGACATGGGAGCCGTTTATCAAAGCCGCAAACCAGTTCAATGGTCTTACGGAGCTTACACCGCCCTGGCCGAAGCCGAAGTGGAATACAAGGAAATCACCAGCACATCCATCTTTGTCGCATTCCCTATCCTCGGTGGCAAATTCGGTCTCAAAAATGCTTCCATCGTCATCTGGACAACCACCCCGTGGACACTCCCCTCCAACGTCGCCATCGCCCTGCATCCCCGCTTCACTTACGTCGCCGGTAAATTCATCAAGGAAGACAAGGTACAAACTCTGATCCTCCTGAAGGAAGCCATTGAAACGTTCACCCTCAAAACTGGCTGGGCACTGGCGGAAACCATCTGCGAATTCAAAGGTGCCGAACTGGAGGGAGAAGAGGCTTCCCACCCATTCCTTCCCCGTACGTCCAAAATCGTCATGGCGGAATTCGTCACCACGGACACCGGTACGGGTGCCGTCCACATCGCTCCGGGTCACGGAACCGATGACTATATTGTCGGTCGCCAGAACGGGCTTCCCGTACTTTCCCCCGTAGACGACGACGGGAAATACACTGATGAAGTCGGAATCCCCTCCCTTGTCGGCAAACATGTCTTCTCCGTGGAAGACGATATTATCACCATGCTCAACGGTCACATGCTGGGCAAGGAAAGCTATTCCCACCAGTACCCCCATTGCTGGCGTTCCAAAACGCCTATCATCTTCCGAGCCGTCGAACAATTCTTCATCTCGATGGACAAACTCAAACCGACCGCCCTCGAAGAAATCGACAAAGTCCAGTGGCTTCCGGCCTGGGGGCGCAACCGCATCTACGGCACCGTCGAAGCCCGGCCCGACTGGTGCATCTCCCGCCAGCGTACCTGGGGCATCCCTCTGCCCGTCTTCTTCGATGAAAACGGCCAGGCACATCTCTCAGGCGAAATCGTACGTCGGGTAGCCGACCTCGTAGAAGAAAAAGGCTCCAATATCTGGTTCGAACTCTCCGACGAGGAACTTTGCTCCCGCCTCGG
Source organism: Akkermansia sp. N21116 (assembly GCF_029854705.2). Lineage (NCBI taxonomy): Bacteria > Pseudomonadati > Verrucomicrobiota > Verrucomicrobiia > Verrucomicrobiales > Akkermansiaceae > Akkermansia > Akkermansia sp. N21116. The sequence continues at coordinate 1,368,025 of NZ_CP139035.1, read as the reverse complement.
GCTCGGTACCGGCCTTCGCAAAGGCCGCGACACGCTGGACGTCTGGATCGACTCCGGCTGTTCGCACGTCGCCGTTCTCGAAGGACGCCCGGAACTGCATGCTCCGTGCGACCTCTATCTTGAAGCCACTGACCAACATCGTGGCTGGTTCCAAAGCTCGCTCATGCTCTCCGTCGCCTGGCGCGGCACCGCCCCATACAAGACCGTCATGACCCATGCCTTTGTCGTCGACAAGGATACCGGTAAAAAAACATCCAAATCCGATGCCAAGACCTCCGGCAAACCTACTGACGCCAAGTATTTCTACGACAAATACGGTGCTGACATCGTCCGTCTCTGGGCCTCCTCCGTGGACTGGCAAAACGAAGTTCCTTTCGGAGAAGACCTCTTCAAACAGGTCACGGAACCTTACCGCCGCCTCCGCAACACCCTTCGCATCCTCCTGGGCAACATCTCCGACTTCGACCCGGCCACCGACGCTGTCGATCCCGGACAAATGCCCATCCTCGACCGCTGGATCATGGAACGCCTCAACAGCGTCATTGAGGAATCCCGCAAAGCCTATGAAGCGTTTGAATTCCGAAAGGTTTTCAACACGGTCAACCAGTTCTGTACCAGCGACCTCTCCGCCTTGTACGTCGATATCACCAAGGACAGGATGTACTGCGATGCCGCTACCTCCATCCGTCGGAAATCCACTCAGACGGTCATGTTCCATGTCTTCAGCTCCCTTTGCCGCCTGTTAGCCCCTATCCTCGTCTATACGGCAGACGAAGCCTGGGAACACGCCGGGTACGAAAGCAGCGTCCACCTGCAGGACTTCCCGGAAACCTTCTCCGCATTTGCCGCAAGGGAAGCCTCCGGCACCATCGCCCGACTTCAGGACATCAAAGCCGTCATCCAGATCGCCATCGAAGAACAGATCAAAGCCAAGACGTTCACCAAAAACAATGAAGCGGACGTCCTGCTCACTGTTCCCGCCAATGAAAGCGAAGATGTTGTCAGCCTTCTGGAAGACCGCATCTTCTCCACGGAATTCTTCATCATCGCCGACCTGAAGGTCAGCACTGGAGAAAACCTGGCGGCTACAGCGTCCAAAACAGTGCATGCCATGTGCCCGCGCTGCCGCCGTTATGAACCCCTCGGCAAATCCGGCCTGTGTGACCGTTGCGCCGAAGTCATGGCATAACCGCAACAGAGCTTCCACCACATTCCGGAACCATGACCAGCTCCAAAACAGCCGCCGGCCACCTCTCCAAGGGTTTGCTTGCCTTGATGATCGGATGCTTCATCCTTGACCAAGTCACCAAGCTCATCATCGTCTACAACTTCGATCTTCCGACTCCGCGCATCACTGACGCCGGATTCATGATCGCTTCGGATACAGTACCCATCATCGACGGCATATTCAACATCGTCCGCGTTCACAACACGGGGGTAGCATTTGGTCTTGGCAACGGTACGGCATGGTCCTCCTACGTCTTCATGGCAATTCCTATCGCCGCCATAAGCATTCTGGTCTGTGCCTTTCGCAGAGGCTTCTTCAACACTCCTCTCCTCAGGATTGCATGGGCGCTCCTTCTTGCAGGAGTCGCCGGCAACCTGACGGATCGCCTCATTCAAGGCTTCATCCTCAACCAGCAGCACCTGCAAGGGGCCAATTCCTTCTGGGATTGCCTGACAGGAGGCTACGTCGTGGATTTTGTAGACATCACCATCCCATGGATCAACTACACATGGCCGGCCTTCAACGTAGCCGATTCCTGCATCTGTATCGCCGCCGTCCTCTTCATCATCAGCTCCTTCCTCATTGAAAGCGGCAAAAAAAGCCCCAATCGGGGAGAAGCCCCTTCATCCTGAGCAGTCTCACACGCGCCTTTCCTCACAATGAAACTCCTTCCCCTCATTCTCCCGCCCCTCTTCCTAGTGACCTCCTCCATGGCCATAGCCGGAGAACTCGCATTTGAACGGACGGAACAAACCATCTCCGCCAAGTCTGACGAAGAAACAGTCTCATTCGCTTTTCCGTTTAAAAACACATCGGATGCTCCGGTTAAGCTGGAATCGATCAAAGCCAATTGCGAATGCACGGAAGCCGGATTCGCCGGCAATAAAAAAGTGCTCGCTCCCGGTGAAAGCTGCGTTGTCTCCGCCACTATGAAGATCGGCATGTTCTCCGGTTCCGATGCAAAAAAATTAACCGTCATTGCCGATGGGAAAACCTACGACTTGACACTCCGTGTCCGCGTTCCGGAAATCGTCCACCTCTCAACGCGCCAGCTGAACTGGCCCCAAGGTTCCCCCGCTGCCCCCCAGACCATCACCGTCACAGTTGACCCGGCCTCCGGCGTCAAACTAACAGAATTCAGCCTCGCCGGCAAAGACTTCAAGTACGAACCGGTAACCGTCCGTAAAGGAGAAGTGTACAAAATCATCATCACGCCTCTCCAAACGGCTACCCCACTCTGCAATACATTCTGGGTCCTTACGGACAGTAAAATTCCCCGCTACTCCCGCTACGTCGGCATGCTTACCATTACGCCTCCCTCCCGGGACAAATGAACAAGTATAAAGAAACCATCTACCAGGCGCTCCGCCTGATCTTCGGTGCCCTCGTCCTGGCGGCCCTCCTCGCTTATGCCGACTACCGCTGGATGGAGCCCAACCGAACCCCTCCCTGCGACCCGAGTAAACTGTCCGAAGGGCATATCTGCCTGACAACCGTCCTCAAACAATGGGGATACTCTAAAATCGTCTGGATCGATGCAAGAAATCAGGATGCCTTTGAACGCGGAACCGTCAAAAACGGTCAGGTTCTTTCCATCCGCAACGATGAAAAAGCAGCGGACCTTCTGGCCAAAGCCCTGCCAGTCCTCCACCAGGCGGGCATTGATGACAAATGCATCGTTGTCTTCTGCGACCGCAGTTGCAATGCTGCATCGGAAATCGCCGAAATGTTAAAAAGCTTCCAGCTTCAAGCCCCCATCTACATCCTCGAAGGAGGATGGGATGAAATCCGCAAAAACCCTTCCCTCGCCTCCTAGCCATGCTTGACCTATCCCATATCAGATCCCAGTTCCCGATTCTGGACACCATCGTCCATGGCAAGCAGCTGATCTATCTGGACAACGCCGCCACAACTCAAAAACCCTTGGCCGTCCTCGATGCTTCCCGAAAATACTACGAGCTTTACAACTCCAACATCCATCGTGGAGCCCACCACCTTAGCCAAATCGCTACGGAAGCCCACGAACAGGCCCGCATCGTCACGGCAAACTTCATCGGAGCCAGCCGCCCTGAAGAAGTCCTCTTCACTTCGGGTTGTACCATGGGCATCAACCTCGCCGCATCCGTCATCGGCTTCTCCGGTAGAATCGGCAAGGGGGATGAAATCATTCTATCCGCCTCGGAGCACCACTCCAACATCGTCCCATGGCAAATGATGGCCGAACGCACGGGAGCCATCATCAAAGTCATCCCCATCACCGACTCCCAAACATGGGATCTTCAGGCCTATGAACGCCTCCTGACACCGAAGACGAAAATCGTTTCAGTCGCCCATATTTCCAATGCCATCGGCATAATCAACCCCATTCGCCAAGTCATCGCCATGGCCAAGGCCAACAATCCGGACACCATCGTGCTCATTGATGCCGCCCAGTCCGTCAGCCACCACGCCATCGACGTTCAAGAACTCGGATGCGACCTACTCGCCTTCTCCGGTCACAAACTCTATGCCCCCACTGGTATTGGCGCACTTTGGGGCAAATACGACCTCCTTGACAGTCTTCCCCCCTGGATGGGCGGCGGTGAAATGATCCGCGAAGTCACTTTCGGCGGTACTATCTACAACACCCTCCCCTTCAAATACGAGGCAGGCACTCCCAATATCGAAGGCGCCATTGCCATGGCCGAAGCCATCCGCTTCGTCCAAAACATCGGACTGGACGCCATCGCCGAACACGAGCAACACCTCGTCAATACCATGCTGAGCGGCCTTCGGACCATCCCCGGCATCCGCATTCTGGGTGAAAACGGCAAGCACGGAGCCGTCATCTCCATCATCGCCGACAACATCCATCACTACGATATCGGCACCCTTCTGGATCAGATGGGGATTGCCGTCCGTACCGGCCACCACTGCTGCCAGCCCCTGATGGCATGCATCGGAGCCACCGGCACCACGCGATTCTCATTCTCCGTTTACAACACCGAGACTGAAATTTGCACCGCTCTGACGGCAGTTGAGAAAGCAGTATCCATGCTATCCTGAGCCCAGCCAAGCCCCTACAACTGCAACACCGTCGGAGTCATGAAACACCTCTTATCCATCGTCCTTCTTGCCTCCACCCTTCTGCCCCTTTCATGTTCTCCTCCGTATGCACCGGATACAAGAGAAATCTACAACTCCAGAGAACCCTCCGACATTGACCAGGTAGCCCTTGCCAAAAAGGCATGGGACATCCTCGGGAATCCCTCCAGGAAGAAGGAATGGCCCGGTGCCCTCAATCAATACAACCATGCGGTATTCACCCTTCTGGAACGCGGGCGTAAACTCAATGAGCACTCCGGAGACCGAATCCAAGCCCCTTCCGGAGCTTTCGCCGTCGAAACCTCAGCCCTTGGCAACGACCGCGACTACCGCACCTACGAAGACGTCATTCCCTGTTCCAAAATCCAGACCAGCTTTCACTTGGAAGAACGCGTTACCGTTGAAGGTCTGGGCATCCCACTGGCCGGCATCGTCAAAAGAAATAAAAATGCCGTCAAAAGACAAAACGAATCTCTAAAAGACAGCGGCAACATCCACACCCTGACGGCAATCCTGGACTTCGACCACCCTGTCAACGGCAAACCCGCCATGCGGTTCATCCCCCGTCTTCTTGAAGACTCCGTCAACGTCGGATCAACTCAACAAGCCCTGGCAGCCGACTTCTCCGCCCCTATCTCCCTGTTCTGGGATCGTGAAGACATTTCCAACGCCGGTATCCTCGGTGCCTTCCGCCCTAAAAAAGCGGTCAACTACATGGGCCTTTATTTCTCCGAGCCTTATTCTCCGAAAAAAATACCCGTCCTCTTCACCCACGGACTCATGTCCTCCCCGGCTACATTCGCCAACATCACCAATCGCCTCCTGGCCGATCCCGTTATCCGCCACAACTACCAATTCTGGTTCTTCGGCTACCCATCCGGCATTCCCTGGGCCAAATCCGCACAAGCCCAGCGCGACGCCCTTCAATACATTTTTGACGAATACGGTACTCCTGATCGTAACAGCCCCATCAACAAAATGCTCATGATCGGTCACTCCATGGGCGGCCTTATCACCAGAATGAACAACTCGGAACACCCCTGGGGAATGCTGGAAAAACTCATCAAAGGCATGAATAATGCCAGATCCCTGACGTACGACCAGGTTACAGCACGGCTTGAAGAACTGCTGCCTTCGTCCCAAGCCGACCTCGAACACGACAAAAAACTCCGGGAATCCTTCATCTTCAATCCTCCCCAACAGACATCCCGCATCGTCTTCATGGCAACTCCTCACCGGGGTTCCCGCTTTGCCGACTCATGGGTAGGACGGATTGGACAAAAACTTATCACTCTCCCGGAAGCCATCCTGTTGGAAGTAGTCCGTACAGGAACGCTCAGTAACAATATGCTCCTCCTCAATCCCATGAAAATTGAAGAGGAACTTACCAGCATCCGCCAGCTCTCCCCTTCCTCGCCATTTATCACGGGCATCCAGGAAATACGCCCCTCCGATAGAATCCCCGTCCACTCCATCATCGGAGACCGGGGACGAAACAACACCCCCAACTCTTCCGATGGCATCGTAGCCTACTACTCATCCCACCTCGACTGGGCCCAATCGGAAAAAATCGTTCCTGCCGGCCACAGCGTCCAGGAGTGTATCCCGGCCGCCCTGGAACTTCGCCGCATCCTCAGACTGCATCTTCAAGACAACAACATCCCGTTCACACGTCAGGACTTCACCGCCAAACCTGTTCTCTGGCAGTCAAATCCTCCTATGAAACTCCCCCGGACAGTCACCCACTAAACTGTCCGTGTACATTTGTTTTGCCTGTACAACCAAATCTGTTATCTTTAATAAGCATCGTCCCATTATTCTCCATGGAAACAACCGTACCTTCTGCAGAAATCCTGCAACAGTCCTTTCCGCAGTTCATCGTCACGGGGCTTATCTCCTCAGCCTCCCTGCCGGCCACCTATCAGGTCACCACTGCAAGCGGACAGAGGCAGCTCATCCTTTACATCGTCCCCACATCTCTGGCCGCCACCGTCGGATGGAGCGAATCCTTCATGATGGATGTTGCGGAAACAGTCAAATTCCAACATCCCAATCTCGTCGGGATCTCAGAAACAGGTACCTCAGCAGACGGACAATACCTCTACATTGCTGCTGAAGAAGAGCCTGCCCCCAGCCTGATTCAAATCCGCCTGGGAGAAGGCATCAAACCTAAAGATGCTCTGATCTACACCCGCGGCCTCGCCCTCGGCCTCTCCCTGGCCCACAACAAAGGCATCTACCATGGACGCATCACTCCGGCTCTCATTTCCATGGTTGGAGGCAAAATTCCCAAAATCATCCCCTTCAACATCTCCCCCCTGCTGACGGATAAAACCCAACTCGAATTCTTCGCGCCGGAATCATTGACCGCCGGGGCCCGTAAAACGTCCAAATCCGACATCTACTCTCTCGGCCTCCTCCTCTACTTCATGCTCACCGGCAAAACTCCCTCCGGAACCGGCTTTGAAATGCCCTCCAACCACTGCAAATGCAGCGAAGAAGTAGACCTCCTGACAGCCAAAGCAATCAACCCCAATCCGGACGCACGTTTTGCTTCCTGCCTGGAACTCGTCTCCGAACTGGAAAACATCCTGCCCGGATGCGACACCAAAACCGTCAGGAAACCCCGCAAATCCGCCCTTCCCAACGTAACCGCCCTCAGCAAAGAAGCCGCCAAGCGTAAGGGAGCCCCCATCCTGTACTTCTACCTCATCCCCGCTCTCATCATCGGCATAGCCTTGGCTGCCATCTCTGTTTCTTACAGGCTGGACATGCTGGATACCAGCAAGGAAATCAAAGCCCTCCAAGCTGAAAAAGCCAAAGTAGAACGCCAGAATGGCTGGATCCGCGAAGCGCAAACACGAGAAGCCAGGAAGCAGGCAGCCACCCCGGCAGCCTCTCCCGCCCCTGTTACAGCACCTACGCCAACTCCTTCTCCAGCCCCCGTTACTCCGGCCGCCGTCCAACCCGCTCCGGTTGACGTTTCCCCCACCGATACAAAAGGACTCACCAACTGGTGCCGCGAAAGCAACGTCAAAGTACGCTCCAACGAACCCTTCAAACACCTCTCCGCTTACGAAGCGGAAAAACTCATTGACGGAGATAAGGAAAGTATCGCCGCCACCAACCCGGATCCAGACAAACCCTCATGGTTCGCCGTCGACTTCGGCAAAGACAACGAACGTCCCGTCAGCCGCATCGTCATCCACGCCCCCGTTGATAACGCCCAGCTTGGTTCCATGACCAAATTCTCCATCAAATTGGCCAACGCCAACAAAGAAATCGTCGCTGAAAAAGAATTTCACTCTGACGGAACTCCCGTTCCCGGTACTGAAATATGGGAACTCCCCGAACCCGTCCAAGCACGAGGACTCCGGATCGAATCCCTGGGTACCGACCAGCCCCTCATTATCGGAGAACTGGAAGTATTCGGCAAACCGTAATAATATTCTATACAACAATTGGATTCATCATTCCCCATGGGCCTTCGGCTCATGGGGTTTTATTTTATATATAAACATAGGAAAACATTATTTTATCTAAAAATGAATAAAGTCCAACCATCATGATAAGCTTCCAAAAATATTTCATCTTAACAACTACATCAATACTATTCCTCCTGTTGTTCGAACATCAACAAAAAGAAGCAAACCATCAATTGTTGCAGTTCTCCGACAAGAGCCACTGTCCAAATAGACGGGCTCAATGCAGGAACTACACTCCTGTATCATTGAAGTTGAACGAACCACATGACCGACAAAGAAGGTTACAAGCCCTTCACCCCAAGAGACATCCGGGTGGGATTGAGGAAACCCGGTGTTTGAAATATTCTGCCTGCCGGGATAGAGAATTAATTACGGAAACTCTTCCGGGTATATCCTGAAACCAGAATTTCTCAATGCAGTACTTTCCCAATCTTCCAAAGGAGGAAGACAGGCAAAATAAAAGAGTCCGTTCTACCTTTCGCTTCATCGTCCTTGCCCAATCCCATATTCCTGAATCAGAGCGCATTCACGTTCCAGGTTCTCCCGTTCGCGCGCGATGGTTTCCTTCTTTAATTCCAGAGATGCATCGTACAGGCTTTTGAGGCTTTCAGGCTCCAATGCTCCATGCTTCCGTCGGAAAGCATCATATTCTTCCATAGCAGACTTCCACTCCCGATACATATCCCAGCTTTTAACCAGCAAAGCCGTCTTTTCCTTAAATTCAAACATTTTTTGTCGAAGCAACCGGACCAGCAATTCATGTGAAGCCTTCGCCTCCTTCAGATCCCTCCACACATCAAGGCGAGTATCCAATTGTAAATAAAAATTCATATTAATCCGCACGTCATTGCCTCCTCCCATAAATCCCGTATCATTACCGCCGCTCATACTAAACAATCTGGGGCTATAAAAATCCACCTGAACCGTTGGCCAATACCGCAACTGAACCCCGATTTTTTTAAGTCTTGAAGCCTCCAACTCCATTGCCATCATTATTTGCGTTAAATCTCCGGGAACTGTAACCAGTTTCCTGTATTGATTCCACGACACCGCCGGTACCGTCGCACCAACAGGATGCCATCTTGCCGAATAATCATTGATCAGCATACATAACTGTCCCCATTTTTTGCGCATTTCAAGTTCATGTTGTCTCTGTTGCTCCTTCCTTAGAATCTCATCGTACACGTATACATCTCCGGCTAACGCATTCTCTCTCGCATCAAGATCATATTCCCGAAATATCTGGTAAAGTTTCGCCACCAGTTCCCTCTTCTTCAATTCACAATTCTTGAGCGCTTTGAATGCAATCAAAGAACTCGTGTAATGATCAATCGGGATTTGAGTCAGCGCCGGAATATTGAATATAATATTCATATTATAATTTTTTTCATCCCCGTATCCCATTCCTCCCTGATTCAATAAAGCAGTATTGTAATAATAACCGAGATTGACCAATGGGATCAGATCACGATAAACCTTGTTCTCCTTACTTTTCGCATCACGCCATTCCTTAAGTGCCTGATTATATTCAAGATTGTTCTTCTCCAGCATCGCCAAAGCATCATTCCAGCTCAATCGGCGCTCCGGCAAAAAATCATAATTAGGAATACTGGCGTATTGTTCCATCAATTCTGTACGAGCGCGTTCGAGACGTTGTTCAGGAGAACACCCCGCCTCTATCAAAACACACAAAACAACAAGAACTCTGATAAAAGAAATCATTGCAGATACACTATTTTAAAACCCTCCCGATCGGCCTATAAATTGAACACGCAATGGGAATACAAGAGACAAGAATACAGATGCCAAACGACAGACAAAATGTCCGTATATCGTCCGACAATTCCCACCATTCAATTGTCAAACCAGGTGATTTATACAGGTCCGATGAAATAAACCTCCTCACTCCCCACAAGCACCCCAGAGACGCAGCAAAACCGCCAGAAACCAAAAGTGTATTCTCCACTAAAAACGAACCAAACAACATCATACGGCTCACCCCAAAACTCCCCATCAACGCATATACATATTCATTCTGTCGAAATTCAAGAGAAGAAATCGACGTAAGCAACAGACAAATGATTGCTGAAATACCAATGGAAACCCACACGCGAAACAAATATTGCGACGAACGCAACTGCGCCAGCTCTCCCAGAAGAGAACGGCTGCTGACAAGACCCATGCTCTTTTTATCCAGCCGAATAAGCTGATTGATCGTATCCTCCAAAATCCCTACATGCACTTCGTCCGCACATTTTACCCTCAAAACATACTTCCTTGTGAATCCAGTATTCCAAATTCCATGAAGTGTCCCATATGGGAAAAAAACTGCTCCCCCCTGATAAATCCTTCGAAGCATAGGATAGGAGGAATCAGGTAAAGTAACAGCGTGGACTAAATGATCGTCCACAGTACAATCCATGGGAGAAATAGTCTCACAAGGCTCCTTGGGAAGGATACAAATTCCATTCCCGCATCCAAGTACATTTTCAAACAATCTAGTAGAAATAGGCATATACTCAACAAGAGGATAAAACTGTTCTCCAATCATAGCAGATAGAAACGGCTCATGAAATAAATGGAGTTCATATTCGTCAGACTGAGACGGAATAATTGTATAACCGGAAGCGTGGACACAAGATGTCCCCGACACAAATTCCGTAACAACAATCAAATCCGCTCCACTGCTCTGGATACGTTCCTCCAATGCCTTAATGGAAATAATGTAGCTACTTAGGAAAACAAATGCACAAAAACAGAGAAAGAGAACCACGAGAAAACGCGATAGAGGACAGGAAATTCTCATTAACCATCGGTAAAACATGTCCTTGATCAAATAGAGGACAATGAGAAGAGTCGATTTCATGGAACCTGTTTTTTGCGGAGGCACAAATGAGTTTCCCCTACAAAAACAATACAGTAACCGGGCCTCAGTATTTCAACTAGTTTTTCCCATGTTTCGAAAGGAACGTTTTTAGCTTCGCGAGCCAATGTAAATTTCGCCTCGTAGAGGCAAGTATCGTCACCACGGTAGCATAACCGAACCACGGTATTAGAACCGAGAAGTCCCCAAGCTTTGTCTGAATCATTGTTTCCCACCTTGAAGAAATACACTAAAACTTCCTCTTGCCCGGATTTTTCTATCTTCTTGTGATCCCAGATAGCATGTAAGTTTTCACCACCACCCAATTCCAGATGGACAGATAGAAGGGTTGGATCAAGCTTGGCCAATCCTGGATCCGTTATACCAACAACAATGAAAAACGCAGAATCATCGACTGCCGTTACAATGGGAGTCGACGCCTGGACAAAAACCTTCTCTTCTTTGTGTTCCGGTAAAGAAACTTGATATTGCACACGACCATCAAAAGGCATGCATATCGTCTTCAATGCTTTTTTCTTGTGAAAAATAGTCAGAATTTTTTCATTAGCCAACTTCGTTCTATCCTGGAGAAGTCTGATTTTTTCGTTAAGTAATTTGATAGCTCGCTGGTCAATAGGAGTGTCGATCTTTTTCCCGATAAAAATTCTTTTCTCAGACGGCAATCCAGCTATGAATTCTAGTTCCTCCTTCTGACGTTTTAATTGTAAAAGGGTAGTTTCAGAATCAAGATTGTTTTGCCGAACCTGTTGCCGAATTTCTTCTTCCTCCAAGGCCAATGCATCGGCATTGACCTTGGCAAGAAGAGTTCCTCTCCTGACCCGGTTCTCTTTCGGAGGAAATAGTTCCACCTCTCCCGCCTCATCGGCAATGCCGATCTCAATGCGGTTAGGTACTATTTTAGCCTGCTGTCGGGAGATGTAATACTCATGAGCCGAGGCAACTTCTAAAAGTAAAAAAATTAAAATAAAAACATTAATCATGTTTTACCGTAAAAGAAAACGACACATTAGCAGTTTGTTTTTTTACTCCTGTCGAAGATTTTGTTTCAGTTGTATGTGACGCAGTATAAATAGCACGATCTTCTGCTGTAAATACAATAGTTCCATCAAATGAATGTTTAATGTACGTATAAGTAGGATATTGGGTCATTACAAAAGTAAGATCACTAAATTTAAGTCTTGCCTTGTTTTTTGTTGATGTATCCTTTACATAAAGACCATTACCATTATAAGATTGTCCAGCAACAGACCATCTCGCAGAATTACCAAAGAAATAAAAAATATCTCCAGCTACATTTTTTAATTCTGCATTAATTAAATTTTCTGGGGCATAATCAATCTCGACAATAGGATTTTTCTGATCTTCTTTAGTTTCATCCTTAGAAGTATCCTTCTCCTCTGTTTTTTCAGTATTGTTAGATTTGTTCCCACCTCCACCTTTGCTTTTATGGCAAGAAGTATCAAACATAACAACGGATAAGCTACAAATAGCTATTAATGCGATTTTTGTTATTTTCATGGTTGTTTTTAGATTAATTTGTTGGGAAAGAAAGAGGAAAGAGGCCGTTCAGACAACCATACGATTATGCTGAGGATGGAGCCTTTTCCGACACACTTCCTCCTTCCTGCCCCTATTATACGAATTCAGAATTCGCACTATTATTTCATTATATGTTCACTATGAATAAGAAACACCATTCCAATCTGCAATATGGCATCATAATTCCGTTTCTCCTGTAAAATTTTCAATCATCAACAAGCTAACAGAAAATAAAATCAATTCCCACATTTTAGACTTGATGCCGAATTCTGAATTCGTAGGCACAATGTAAGGCTGATGAGCACTTCCATTACCAACGACATAACATTCCGTGAAATTACCCGGGAATTGAACATTTCCATCGCAGAAGCAATCATGCTCCTGACCGAATTAATTACTGCCTCCAAAGGACGGGGCAAATCGGTTTCACGAGCAATGGAGTGTATCCGGTTGGGAAGCGAAGCGCTCAAAAATAAAGAGAAAAGTGTCCGATTCATTGACTGCGTTCATGCTTCGCTGGAAGAACGCATCCATTTAAGAGCAAGGACACAATCCGACATCCGGTACATTGCCAATCGATTCATCAAATATTGCCCGGGGCTATCGAATCGTCAAATACGTAGCATTTCCTCGGAAGATTGTCGTAAATACATTGATCAAACTTTTTCTACGCCCAGGCAACGTCAGAAAGGAAGGCTCATTCTCAGTGGAATCTTTTCGACTGGAATCCGCAAGGGATGGTGTTCAAGCAATCCTATTTCCCAGGTCAGAAGTCCCCTTATCAAGGAAACCCGCATTCGCACCCTGACTACGGGAGAAAGTAAGATACTTTTGCAAACGGCAGCCCGATTATTTAACGGGGAATGTCTTCCTGCTATTGCCATAATGCTGTACGCCGGCATTCGTCCACATGAAATCCAAAGACTGACTTGGCAAGAAGTCGATCTGCAAAACAATGCTATCTATATCCCACCTCAGCACAGTAAAACAGGAGGAGCCCGTCAAGTAACCATCCAACCTGTTCTCAAAAAACTATTGAAGCCAAAAGACAATGCACAACCGAATAATCACAAAATCTGCCCCAGGAACTGGTCGCTCAAATGGAAAAGAATCCGCCAAAATGCCGGTTGGGGAACAGAGCAACCCTGGATCCAAGATATTCTAAGACATACGTTCGCCAGTTACTACAGCGCTTATTACAAGAATTGGAATACTCTCCAATTGGAAATGGGGCATTCCGATACACACTTGCTCCGAACTCGCTATCTCAACCTGGACGGTATCACCCACACACAAGCAAAGAGATTCTGGAAAGGAGTCTAATTATCTTCTCCGTTCTTCGTCAAAATGAGCGGAGATGAAACCAACTCGCCGTTCTTGCAAACAATCCACCTCCGATCAAAAAAAGAGCTCTTGTCCCCACAATGAGTTGGTATGCAAGACTAGAAACAGGTCTTTTTTTCCACGCCACGGTATTGCCGTGCCCCCTCCGACAAAAGCCCGTGAAATCAGGACTCTCAGCTCAGTCATGGCAGAAATGGGCGAACGTCATGGCAGGATTCTCACGGACAGCTATCAGGAAGATATCGAGGTCCCTTTCGGAACAATTCATTGCATTCCCGCCCCGTATTTTCTGATGGACCGGGAATTACCTTCATCCTGATACTCAGCACTGTATCGTTCAAAAGAAAAACAAGTATGGTCGTTTGCCAAGCCTTCGTGCTGTTTTCTTTTTCCCTCATTCCTGGCTTCATTTAAGTCATGTTTTATACAATTCCTGAATTGATCGAAGTCGGGAATTGAAAATTCTTTTTCGTCAATCTGAGTATCAGCACACACCCCAAACACAAAAAAGGCACCCTAAGAAAGGATGCCTTTTTGAAACTGATGGTAGCCCCACCAGGACTCGAACCTAGAAATACTGAACCAAAATCAGGTGTGTTACCAATTACACTATGGGGCTTTTGACTGGGCTTGAGGTACAAGCGCGGGGAGAACAAATCATATTTACATGTGAATGGCAAGAAAATTCCGTTCTCTTTTGACGTTTTGTCTTCACGTTAGTTTCAAAGTACCTTAGTATGGGGGACGCTCCAATGTGGCGGTTCCCGATATGGATTATTCTTCTCTCATCGAAAAGCGGCAGCAGAGGCTGGAGGAATTGGAAACGATTATTTCCCAGCCGGACTTTTTCAACGACCAGAAGCAGGCGTCGGAAACGATGCGCGAACACGCCCATCTGAAAAAGATGATGGAAACGTGGAACGATCTCAAGAATTCCGAACGGGAATTGGCGGACAATCGTGAACTAGCCAAAGAAGAAGACCCGGAAATCGCCGAACTTGCCGAATTGGAAATTCCCGCTCTCGAGAAGAAAATCGACCACCTGACTACGGAGATTCAATATAGCCTCCTCCCCCGTGATACCACGGAAGACCGCGATGCGATCGTGGAAATACGCGCCGGAACCGGAGGAGACGAAGCATCCCTGTTCGCAGGAGATCTCCTGCGCCTGTACGAACGCTATGCCGAGCAACGCGGATGGAAGTTCGAGCATATGGAAAGTAGCCCGTCTGATGTCGGCGGCTTCAAGGAAGTCGTTTGCCGCATTGCCGGCAGCGAAGTGTTCCGTTTCATGAAGTACGAGAGTGGCGTCCACCGCGTCCAGCGCGTGCCCGAGACGGAAACCCAAGGACGCATTCACACATCGACGGCGACGGTGGCCGTCCTGCCGGAAGCAGAAGAAGTGGATATCGAAATCCGTCCGGAGGATCTGCGCATTGAAACCTGCCGTTCCGGCGGAGCTGGCGGACAGCATGTGAACCGGACGGAATCCGCCGTACAAATTTTTCACCTTCCTTCGGGCTTGATGGTACGTTGCGAAGAAGAACGCAGCCAAATGAAAAACCGGGATAAGGGGATGAAAATCCTACGCGCCAAATTGTTTGAAATGAAGCAAAGAGCGGAACACGAAAAATACTCCGCCCAGCGCAGAAGCCTGATCGGTTCCGGCGGACGCGAAGAAAAAATACGTACCTATAACTTCCCTCAAAACCGCATGACCGACCATCGCATCGGCTACACGTCGTACAATCTGGAAGGCATCATGATGGGAGAACTCCAGGAAGTCATCGAACGCCTCCAGCACGCAGAAATGCAGGAACGCTTGGTCGAAGCCGGACTGGAACAGTAAAGAATGCCATGAAAACTCTCCTCGAAGTCCTCAATAGCGGTACCGAGTATCTGACAAAACAGGGCTGTCCGGAGGCCCGTTCCGTCATGCAGCATTTGATGGCACATGTCTTGCAATGCAACAGAACGTACCTCTATTCCCATTTTGACCGCCCTCTCAGCGAAGGCGAGCTCCTCCCCCTGCGGGAACTTTTAAAGAAAAAAGCCCAAGGCATCCCTCTCCAGCATCTGCTCGGGACGACGGAATTCTACAGACGGGAGTTCCTGACGGATTCTCGTGCTCTGATTCCACGGCCCGAAACCGAGGAACTTGTCGAATTTGTGCTGAAATACGCCACAGGTTCCGGTCTCCGTGTATTGGACATGGGAACGGGCTCCGGGATCATCGGCATCACCCTCGCCTTGGAGCTTGGCTCCCGGTTACAAGACGTCACACTGGCGGACATATCCCGCCAAGCTCTTGACCTAGCCCTGGAAAATGCCATGAGACTAGGCGTCAAGGCAGCGACGGTTCAGACCGATCTTTTTGAAGCATTTGATCAGGAAGATCCTTCGGCGGCAAACACGGTCAAAATCGGAAAGCAAGAATCGGAAGCATCCGGCATCAAGGAAGAGCACTCATTCTCTCCTCCGCAGAAGTTCGATATCATTGTGGCCAATCTTCCCTACATCGCCGATCATGAACCCCTGGATCGCGAAGTAACCTTCGACCCCGCCAGCGCCCTTTACGGAGGTCCCCAGGGATGGGAAATCATCGAGAGATTCCTGTCCGAAGCCCCTGCCTACCTCACTCCGGACGGCATGGTGGCTCTGGAAATAGGCTACGACCAGGACCGGAAGGTGGAAGAAATCATGCTCTCCCTTGGCTACCGCAGTATCGCAATTCTAAGGGATCTCAATGGAATTCCCCGCTTTCCCATGGGCAAAAGACCGACAGAATCAGCCCTAAACGTCCGCACATGACACAAGCCGTACGAGTCCTGGTAGACGGGGCGTCCGACCTCGTTCTCGACTACGCCATCCCGGAAGGAATCACTACCCTCCAGCCCGGATGCCGTGTCCAGGTACCTTTGCGCAACCGCCCGGCTAACGGTACTGTCCTGCTTGTTCATGAATCTCCGGAGGAATGGAGGGACCGCCTGAAACCCTTGCTCCGCCTGATCGACCCGGAGCCCCTCATTTCCTCCCCTTTGATGGAACTGGCCCGCTGGGCTGCCGACTACTACGTCGTCCCCCTGGAACAAATGATCCGCTGCCTCCTCCCGGAAACCGTCCGGCAGGAACGAACCGCCGAAAAGACGCGGAAAGTCCTCCGCCTTCTCAAACATCCGTCTGACGACGACATCTCCACCCTGTTTGCCAAAGCTCCCAAACAGGGATCCATCCTCGATGCCCTTGCCGGAGCTGGAGAAGAAGGTCTCCCCCTGCAGGAAATCGGCGGCACTTCCTTTCTGGAACCAGCCCGGGCTCTTGTCCGTAAAGGCTGGATCAGTCTCGAAGAAGAGTCTGTCCACCGGGATCCCTGTGCGGACGAACAGTTCGTCGAAAGCAGCCCTCTTCCACTTAATCCCTGCCAACAAGCCGCTCTAAGAGGCATTCTGGATAACCACAGCTCCCCCGGACAAAAACCTATCCTCCTGCAAGGTGTCACCGGATCCGGCAAAACGGAGGTCTATCTTCAAGCCGTCGAGCACATCGTCAATCAGGGACAATCCGCACTCATTCTCGTGCCGGAAATTTCACTGACACCCCAAACTCTCCAGAGATTCAAATCGCGGTTCGCATCCCTCCCCGGTTCCGTCGCCGTTCTTCACAGCCTTTTGTCCGCCGGGGAACGCTTCGACGAATGGCATGCCATTCGCCAAGGTAAAGCCCGGATCGTCATCGGGCCGCGTTCCGCCGTGTTCGCTCCGGTACAAAACCTCGGCATTATCATCGTCGATGAAGAACACGACGGTTCCTATAAACAGGAAAACTCCCCTCGCTACCATGGCAGGGATCTCGCCGTCCTCCGTGCCCATCTGGAACACGCGTCCATCATTCTCGGTTCCGCAACTCCATCCATGGAAAGCACGCAAAACGCCATCTCCGGCAAATATGCCATGCTCCGCCTGGATGAACGCGCCGACGGGCAGAAACTACCTCTTATCCGCGTTCTGGACATGAAAACGGAAGGCCGCAACAAGCAAGGGCCGTCCATCATTTCGGAACGTCTCCGCATGGCGGTTGATTCCCGCCTTTCCAAAGGAGAGCAAGTCATCCTGCTTCTCAACAGAAGAGGATTTGCCCGCTCCCTGCAATGCCCGGAGTGCGGCTTGGTCATGACCTGCCCCCACTGTGCTCTTCCCCTTACCTACCACAAAACCGAAAACCGCCTCGTCTGCCATATGTGCGGATTCCAGGCTATCACTCCGCGAGTCTGTCCGGATTGCAAGTCAGGCAATATCCTGCTGCAGGGATACGGTACGGAAAAAGTCGAGGAAGTCCTTAGGAAAACCTTCCCATCCGCACGAATCGCACGCATCGATGCCGATATATCCAAACGGAAAAACGCCGTTCGCGACATCTTGAACCGTTTCCGGGCCAACAAAATCGATATCCTGCTCGGTACCCAGATGATCGCCAAGGGGCTGGATTTCCCAAACGTCACTCTCGTCGGAGTCCTCAATGCCGACATTAGCCTCTATATCCCCGATCTCCGAGCTGGAGAACGCACCTTCCAACTGATGACCCAGGTCGCGGGACGAGCCGGGCGCGGAGATCTGGACGGAGAAGTCATCATCCAGACATTCACGCCCCAATCTCCGGCCATCCAATATGCACGGCACCATGATTGCGACGGCTTTGCCGAGCAGGAACTTGAATTGCGCCAAGCCTTCGATCTCCCACCTTTCTCCCACATCGCCCTGCTCACGGTCCGGTCGGCCCACGACAATCTGGCTTCATTCGCGACAAAAACACTCTACCGGAAAATCAACGAAGCCGCTCCTCCCGGCATGTCTGTCACAGAACCGATGCCGGCTCCCATCCCCAAAGCCCACGGTCAATTCCGGTACCAGATCACGATGAAAGCTCCCCGTGCCCGTCTCATCTCGAAGACCGTCAGAACTGTTTTAGACAATCTCCCTCTGGGCGAAGATGTCACTGCTGTTCTCGATATTGACGCACACACATTCATGTAACGTCTCTAGCTTGACGTCAGGATGTTCCGAGAGCATGATGACATTCGCAGCGCATCCATTTCCTTTACACCGATATGCTTCTACACTTCTATAAAATGACCGGAGCCGGCAATGATTTCATCATGGTCGACAACCGGGATCTTTCTCTGACTTCCGCCCTTGATCAAGAAACCATCGAAGCACTTTGCGATCGCCGTTTCGGCATCGGCGCCGATGGACTCATCGCCGTAGAATCTCCGCTGAGCCAGGAAGCATCCTGCCGGATGCGCTACTACAATGCCGATGGAGGAGAAGCCGAAATGTGCGGTAACGGGGCACGTTGCTTCGCTGCCTTTGCCTCTGCCCTGACAGACGATGAAGCCGATACCCTTTGCTTCGATACACAGGCCGGCCTCATCCGGGCACGTTTTGGGAAAGAAGGCAACATCACGATCAGCCTTCCCACGCCCCACTCGTTGGAACTGGACAAAATCGGAGCAGACAAAGTAATTCCTGCTCCCGTCCATTCCCTGAATACGGGCGTTCCCCATGCAGTCGTCTTTCTGGATGACATCTTAAACATCGACATCGCCTCCATGGGGCCATACCTTCGTTACCACGAAGCCTTTGCCCCTGCAGGAACCAATGTTAATTTTGTCCAAGTTCTTGCACCCGACCACATCGCCATCCGTACCTACGAACGCGGCGTCGAGGACGAAACCCTTGCCTGCGGCACCGGCATGACTGCATCAGCCCTCATCCATGCGGCCAAAACAGGAGCTCCTTCTCCTATCTCCGTAGACGTTGCCGGGGGAGATACCCTCCAGGTCAGCTTCCAGCGGAACGGAGATTCATTTACCAAGGTGCACTTGACCGGGCCGGCCGACTTTGTCTTCGAAGGAGACGTAGAAATCTAAGTCTCATTTTTTCTCCTCCGTTATTTTATTCAAAAGTCACATTCATATCCTTCCGTATGACCCAATCCCCCCCACACAACCCTCACGTCTCCACAGACTGCGTTCTATTTGGTTTCGATGGATCGCGCCTCCATGTCATCCTGATTGAAAAAACCAATCTACCGACCGGAATCACCGTCACCAGAAAGCATAAACTTCCAGGTCGATTGATTTTCACAGGCGAGGACCCGGACGATGCTGCCAGTGATATCCTTGAATCCTACACGGGCATTACCCGCCAAAAGCTCAAACAATTCCATACTTTCGGTTCTCCGTCCCGCATGGCCAACGAAGAAGATCTCAAATGGATCCGCTATGATTCGGGTATGGATATAGACATGGTCATCACCGTTGCCTACATGGCAACGATCCGCATTTCCACCAAATTGCGCCAGCTTTCATCGACCTATCTTGCCAAATGGTATCCCATCGACGAACTGCCCGAACTGGCATTCGACAACGGCCTGATCATCACCACGGCCCTGGGGACTTTGAGGGAACAGCTCACAAGCGCTCCGGACAACCTCTTCAAACTCCTGTCTCCCAAATTCACCATTCAGGAACTGCGTTGCCTCCACGAAACTATCCTTGGGAAAAAGCTCGATATCCGCAACTTCCACAAAAAAGTCATGAGTACGCCCTACATCGTCCCTCTGGACGAATGGGAAACCAATGTCACCCACAGGGCTGCGCGCTACTACCACTTCGACAAGCGGAAATATAACTCCTGTTTCAGATAAAAGAACGAATAGGATTGCGCTCAAACGCACCCTCTGAAATCTTGCTCCTCCCCTCAAATCCCCTTGGCGCCATAAAATCGCCAGGGGGATTTTCATTGCCTTGTCGCAGCATTCCCAAGAAGTAAGAGTACCCCAGGGTTCCTATTCGTCTCCCGTCACTATAAAAAAACCTGTCCCGACTGTGGCCGGGACAGGTTTTACAAAACGCGTATCGAGGTTCTTTAGAGAACTTCGGGGGCAAGGGATACGATCTTCATGAACTGCTTTTCGCGGAGTTCACGAGCGACCGGTCCAAAAATACGGGTACCGCGCGGGTTGTTGTCCTTATCAATGATAACGATCGCGTTACCATCAAAGCGAAGCACGGAACCGTCGTCACGACGGATCGGGGCTGCAGTGCGGACGACGACGGCACGTACAACGGAACCCTTCTTCACGGCAGCCGTGGGAATGGATTCGCGGATGTGAGCCGTAATAATGTCTCCGATGCGGGCCTGGCGGGTACGCTTGCCGAGAACGCCAATCATTTTGGCGGAACGGGCGCCCGTGTTATCGGCCACCTGAAGAACTGTTTCCATCTGGATCATTGTATCAAGTCTCCTTCTAGTTAATGGTTATTCGTCCAATCAGGGCTTAGTGCGTGATGATGTCCACGAGCTGCCAGCGCTTCAGCTTGGAAAGCGGGCGAGTCTCAATGATACGCACCTTATCGCCAACCTTGGCTTTACTATCTTCGTCGTGAGCATAGAACTTCTTGCTCTTCTTGACGATCTTCTTGAACTTGGGATGGGGAACGCGGGCGACGTATTCCACAACGATGGTCTTGTCCATCTTGGTGGAAATGACAACACCGACGCGCGTCTTGCGAAGTCCGGGCTTTTTAGCCGTTTCAGTTTGTTCGCTCATATTGCTATCTCAAATGTTTATGTGTTAAACGACCGTGACCTTACTGAGCGGCGGATTCACCCTGAATGGTGAGGGCACGAGCAAGTTCCTTGCGGACGGCGCGGATTCTCTGGTTGTTTTCCAGCTGACCAGTGGAGAGCTGGATACGGAGATTGAAGGATTCTTCACGAAGGCTGCGGATGTGAGCGGAAAGCTCCTGGGCAGACATGGCGCGAAGGTCTTTGGCAGAATTCTTGTCAGACATTGTATTAAATATGTTCCGTGTTGAATTTTAGCCGATGTGGGTACCCGGACGAGTGACGAAGCGGGTTCTGACGCCAAGCTTGTTGGAAGCCAAACGAATAGCTTCACGGGCCTGGGACTCGGAAACGCCACCTACTTCAAACAGGATGTTGCCGGGGCGGACAACGGCCACCCAGCCTTCAACGGCACCCTTACCTTTACCCATACGGGTATCCGGGGGACGGGACGTAAAGGACTTCTGCGGGAAAATGCGGATGAAAACTTTACCTTTACGCTTGAGATAACGGTTGATGGCAATACGGCAGGCTTCAATCTGGTTGTTGGTGATCCAGCCACGGTCAAGTGTTTGAAGACCGAAATCACCGAAAGCAACCGTCGTACCGCTCGTGGCGTTACCGGAACGGCTACCGCGATGCATTTTGCGGTGCTTCACTCTTTTGGGCATTAAGGGCATGTCTTATTCCTCCTAGTATATATTGTTTAAGCTTGTTGTGGGGGACGGACTCCTCAGGAGCGGGGGGCGCGACGCGGACCACGGGGGCCTTGCGGGCGATTGCTCTGCGACTGTTGTCCCTGTTCTTCCGGGCGCTTGTTGACCCAGCATTTCACACCGATCTTACCGTACACCGTATTGGCTTCGGCGAAACCATAGTCGATCGGCACACGAAGCGTCTGAAGCGGCACTTTGCCTTCGCGGTACCATTCGGCACGGGCGATATCGGCGCCACCGAGACGACCTGCGCAACGGATACGGATACCATCGGCTCCGCGTTCCATAGCGATCTGAACGGCACGCTTCATGGCGCGGCGGAAAGAGACGCGGCGTTCAAGTTGAACGGCAACGTTTTCTGCGACGAGCTGAGCGTCTGTTTCAGGCGTACGGATTTCGACGATGTCGATGTTGACCTGGGTGGTCGTACCACAGATGGTCTGGAGATCCTGACGCATCTTTTCGATTTCTTCACCCTTGCGGCCAATGACAAGACCGGGGCGTGCGGTGTGGACGGTGATGCGGACGCTGTTCCATGCACGTTCGATCACGATGCTGGAAACGGCGGCGGTCATGAGGCGATTCTTGATGTAATCGCGCATCTTAAGGTCTTCGTGGAGCTTCTTGGCAAAGTCCTGCCCGGTAGCATACCACTTGGAGCGCCAGTCCTTATTCACGGCGAGACGGAACCCGATCGGATTTACTTTCTGTCCCATGATATTAGTTGAGCTGAATAGTGTGTAATGAGTTGAGAATGTCTTAGTCCTTTGTGCTGGCAAGGACGACGGTGATGTGGGACATGCGCTTCTGGATCATATTGGCGGATCCTCGGGCGCGGGGCATGGTGCGACGCATCATGGGGCCTTCATCGACAGTGACGGACTTGATAACGAGTTCGTCAGCGGAGAGTTCGTTGTTGTTTTCCGCGTTGGCAACGGCGGACTTCAACGTCTTGTTCAGGAGATAAGCTCCCTTCTTGGGGGTGTAGGTAAGAATGTCAGTAGCCTGAGAAACGCTCAAGCCCTGGATTTCGCGAGCCACATCACGCATTTTTTTTGCGGAGATGCGTGCGTATTTATAAACAGCTTTCACTTCCATGGGTTTTTCCTCGTGGTCGGGGGTTGGTTGAGAGAAGGTATGATTTAGTTGATAGTCTTTACTGAGGCAGAATCTCCCACGCGCACGGTTTCCGCGGGCGTCTGGAGTTTCTGGATTAGCGCGCCGCAGACTTCCTTGCGGACGTCGGTGACGACGGCTTCTCCGATGATTTGAGCTCCACGCGATACCACCAACGGCATCCCGATTCGCATTCCGGCGGCTCGGCCCGCATTGAGTACCAGCAAACCGGAGTCGCTGTCAATGCTCAAAACCTGGGCTTCCGCCAAATTACCCGCGCCATCCCGCACGGGCGCCTGCCTGAATCCAAGGACGGAATCCAGTTCGCGGAGGGAACTTTCCACCGCAAGCCTGGTAGCCGATTCCTCGGAAATGGCTTGTTTCATATAAGCGATAACAGCACCGGAGAGCTTGACGGCAACCTGTTCCAAATCCTGCACTTTTTTGTTGAGGATTTCCAGGTCCGAGACAGCTTGCACCAGTCGTTCTTCGCTGTTACCGAGCGCTGCGCCTCCCAGGGCTTCCAAGCGGGAGCGTATTTCCACCAGCTTGGCAGTCGCATCGTCAGCGTCCTTGCGAGCCTGGGCATATGATACCCGGAGCGTTGCATTCTGCTTTTCGAGGCGCTCGATTCTGCGCGTCAGTTCTGCCGTTGTCTCATCCTCTGCATGGGCAAGGCACCCCGTTGCCGCCACGGAGACGGCAAGGAATGTCTTGTATATGCTGGAGGATGAAATCGACATTGTGAATGATTAACTTAATGATTACTTCTTGCCGATACCGCCGTGCGCCTTGAAGATACGCGTGGGGGCAAATTCACCAAGCTTGTGGCCGACCATGTTTTCCGTGACGTACACGGTGGCAAATGATTTGCCGGCGTGGACGAGGAAGGTGAGGCCGACGAAGTCAGGCGTAATCATGGATGCGCGGCTCCACGTCTTGATGGGCTTGCGGTCGCCGCTTTCGATCTGAGCGTCAATCTTGGCAAGAAGCTTCTGACTGACGAAGGGGCCTTTTTTAAGAGAACGTCCCATTGTAGTTGATCCTTTATATTAGTTGAAATTACTTGGCATTGCGGCGCTGAACGATGGAAACATCGCTTGGCTTGCGCAGGCGGCGGGTTTTCTGGCCCTTGACATGTCCCCACGGGGACTTGAGGTGCTGACGGCCACCACCGGACTTGGACTTACCTTCACCACCACCGTTCGGGTGGTCGACAGGGTTCATACACATGCCGCGGACGGTCGGACGAACGCCGAGCCAGCGGGTACGGCCGGCTTTACCGGACATTTCATTCATGTGTTGGGTATTGCCGACCTGGCCGATCGTGCAGTAGCAGTCATCGTTGAAACGACGGATTTCTCCGGAGGGCATCTTGACCAGGGCATAACCGGCTTCACGGTTGGAGACGATAGCCTGCTGACCGGCAGCACGAGCCACCTTGCCGCCCGTTCCCGGACGAACTTCGATGTTGTGCACCGCGGTACCCAGGGGCACGTTTTTCAGGGGCATGGCGTTGCCGACCTTGGGGGCGACAGTCTTACCGCTCTGAACCGTAGCGCCAACTTGCAGACCGACCGGAGCCAGAATGTAGGACTTGACACCGTCGGTGTACTGAATGAGGGCGATTCGGCAGGAACGATTCGGATCATATTCGATCGCGAGCACCGTTGCAGGAACGTCGCACTTGCTGCGCTTGAAGTCGACAAGGCGATACTTGCGCTTGTGGCCGCCACCAATGTGACGGGTTGTGATACGGCCATTGTTGTTACGACCGCCGGACTTTTTCAGGGGCGTGCAAAGGCTCTTTTCAGGAGTGGTCTTCGTAATCTCATCGAAGGAGGACCAAACCTTGTATCGGTTGGAGGGGGTGACAGGCTTGAATGACTTGAGGGACATGATAACTCTTTCCTTCCTGGATTCAGGGGTTACACGAGATCAAGGGTTTCACCATCGGCAAGGCTCACATAGGCCTTTTTCCAATTGGCGGTCTTACCGGCATCGGAGCGGCGCTTGCGCTTCAACTTGCCATCGTAGTTGGCGGTGCGAACGGAAGCAACTTTCTTGCCGAAAGCCTTTTCCACAGCCTGCTTGATTTCGATCTTGGTGGCGTCGCACTGGACTTCAAGGACGATTTCGCCGGCAGCTTCGTGCAGCATGGTCGCCTTTTCGCTGATGCGGACCTTCTTAATGATTTGATAAATGTCTTTCATGGCCTTAGGCGGTGCGGCTTGCGAGGGTTTCCAAAGCGCTTTCAACAAAGATGACAGCCTTGGCGTTCATGAGTTGTTCGATATTGACTTCGGCGGCCGTCATGAGGAGGACTTCCTGCACGTTACGACCGGCAAGGTAGGTCTTTTCATCGAATGAAGCGGCGACGATAAGAACCTTGTCGGAATCCGTCAAAGCCTTGACGGCGGAAACAAAGCTCTTGGTTTTGCCATCTTCAATGGAGAAGGAGGGCACCACGCTCACAGCGCCGGCGGAGATAATGTCGCCGAGGACGCGGCGAAGAGCCAGACGACGGGTCGTCTTGTTGACCTTCTTGGTGTAGTCGCAGGGGCGGGGACCGAAGACCACACCACCACCAACCATGATGGGGGCGCGCTTGTCGCCGTGACGGGCATTACCTGTGCCCTTCTGGCGGAAGATCTTCTTGTTGCTGCCGCTCACTTCACCGCGGGTTTTGGTGTTGGCGGAACCCGTACGGCGGTTGGCCTGGTAGGCAACGATCAGATCGTGCACGGCCTGGGAGCCTTTGTCGCTACCGACAACTTGAATGTTGGCGGCGGCGGCGGCTTCGAGTGTAAAAGTATTGGCTGACATGGAATCTATTTCCTCTGGTTAAGCTTTACTTAGCCTGCTTTTTCTTGGCCGGACGGATGACGAGGTAGGAACCGCGTGCACCGGGTACGGCACCGGAAACGAGAATGACGTTGTCTTCCGGACGAATCTGGACGACTTTCAAATTCTGAACGGTACGACGGAAATTGCCGTGCTGTCCGGGCATCTTCTGTCCCTTCCAAACGCGGCCGGGAGTGGAGCAACCACCCACGCCACCTGTACGACGGTGCATCATGGAACCGTGCGTCATCGGGGAACCGTGGAAGTTGTGACGGCGCATAACGCCCTGGAAGCCTTTACCCTTGGAGGTACCAACCACGTCGACCCACTGGCCGTCCGTGAAGAGATTCACTCCGGGGTGTTCAGCGCCTTCTTCCGGAAGTTCGGAAGTTTCAACGCGGAATTCCTTGAGAAGCTTCGAAGGCTGGATGCCGAGCTTCTTGTAATGTCCGGCAACGGGGCGGGAAAGGCGGCTTTCTTTTTGGGCGGAGAAGGCAACCTGAATGGCGGTGTAGCCATCGTTGTCTTCCGTCTTGCGCTGGGCAAAGGTATTGCCGGCCACATCGATCACGGTCACGGGAACCATGGCGCCCGTTTCCTGGTCGAAGAGGCGGGTCATACCGACCTTTTTACCGATAAGTCCTAGAGCCATTGTATTGTGTCTTTCTTTTTCTTGAATTAACCTATCCTGGAGCTCACACCTGATCAGATGCGGATCGTGATGTCGACACCGGCCGGGAGATTGAGCTTCTTGAGCTCATCCACCGTACGTGCCGTAGGATCGACGATGTCGAGGAGGCGCTTGTGGGTACGGATTTCGAACTGTTCGGCCGACTTCTTGTTGACGTGAACGGAACGGTTCACGGAGAACTTCTCGATGCGGGTCGGAAGCGGAATCGGGCCGGCTACCTTGGCTCCCGTGCGCTTGGCGGTTTCGACGATTTCCTGGGCGGAACGGTCGATAGCGCGGGAATCAAAAGCGCGGAGTCTAATGCGGATTTTAGGACTTTGCATGACGTGCAGTGCTTTAAATTACTTTGTAAACTTGATGATTACTTGCCGCGTTCGTTGACGATCTGGTCAACAAGGTTCTGCGGCACTTGCTCGAAATGGGACGGTTCCATGGAGTAGGAAGCACGGCCACTGGAGAGCGTACGGACAACGGTGGAATAACCGAACATTTCGGCGAGGGGAACCATGGCCTTAAGGATGCAAACCGTACCCTTGGTTTCCATGGAGCTGATCTGGCCGCGGCGACGGTTAAGGTCACCCATGACGTCTCCCTGGTAATCGGTGGGAGTCGTCACTTCAACGGACATGATCGGTTCGAGCATGAAGGGCTTAGCCTTCTTGAAGGCATCCTTCATGGCGAAGATGGCAGCCATCTTGAACGCGTTTTCGTTGGAGTCGACTTCATGGTAGGAGCCGTCGACCACATCGACATGAACGTCAACGACGGGATAGCCGGCAACGACACCAGTCGTCATGGCTTCGTTCAGCCCGGCATAAACGGCGTTCATGTATTCCTTCGGAATAGCGCCGCCGACAATCTTGTTGGCGATGGTAAGGCCTTTACCGCGTTCGTTGGGGGCGACATCGATCACAACGTGACCGTACTGGCCGCGGCCACCCGACTGCTTGACGAGCTTGCCGTCACCGTGAGCGGGATTGGCGATACTTTCGCGATAGGCGATCTGGGGCTTGCCGACATTGGCTTCCACCTTGAATTCGCGCATCAGGCGGTCAATGATGATTTCGAGGTGAAGTTCACCCATACCGGCAATGATGGTCTGTCCGGTTTCTTCGTCCGTCTTGACCTGGAAGGTCGGGTCTTCTTCAGACAGGCGGGCAAGAGCATTGGACATCTTTTCCTGGTCGGCCTTGGTCTTGGGTTCCACGGCCATGGCGATAACCGGTTCCGGGAAGGTCGGAGGCTCGAGAACGTAGTCGTTATCGTCGCAGGTGACAGTGTCACCCGTGGTCACATTACGGAGGCCGACGATAGCGGCGATGTCACCGGAATAAACGGCATCGATGTCGTTGTGGGTATCGGCCTGCATCTGGATGAGGCGACCCACGCGTTCCGTTTTACGGGTACGGGGATTGTAGACGGTATCACCCTTCTTGATCACGCCGGAGTACACGCGAATGAAGATCAGCTTACCGACAAACTTGTCAGCCCAAAGTTTGAATGCAAGAGCAACGGGCTTTTCATTATCGCTAACGCAGAGATTTTTCTTCTCTTCGGGATCAATAGTGCTTTCAACTTCGATGGCTTTCGTTTCAAGCGGCGAGGGCAAATAGTCGATCACGGCGTCCATAAGGTACTGTACGCCCTTGTTCTTGAAAGCGGAACCACCGGCAACGGCAATAAACTCGTTGGCGATCGTGGCACGACGGATAGCCTTCTTGAGGTCTTCCGTCGAGATCGGTTCTTCCATGAGGAACTTTTCACCAAGTTCTTCATCAACATCGGCCACGCGGGAAACAAGATCTTCATAGGCTTCTTCGGCCTCGCTCTTGAGTTCTTCGGGGATGTCGACAACAGTGTAGGTGGAACCGAGACGATCGTCATCACTATACATGATGGCTTTCTGGTTGACGACGTCGATCTGACCGCGAAGCGTGTCTTCGGAACCGATCGGAATCAGAATGGCAGCGGCATTGGCGCCGAGCTTGTTCTGAATGTCGGCAAGGACATTGGCAAAGTTGGCGCCGACGCGGTCCATCTTGTTGACGAAGCAAATGCGGGGAACGCTGTACTTGGAAGCCTGACGCCAGACGGTTTCAGTCTGAGGCTGCACACCGGCAACACCGCAGAACACGACGATAGCACCGTCGAGCACGCGCAGGGAACGTTCCACTTCAGCTGTGAAGTCAACGTGTCCGGGAGTGTCAATGATGTTGATCTGGAACTGCTCGTTTTCGAAAACCTTGTAAACCCCATCATCATGGAGCTGCTTCCAGTTGGCACTCACAGCGGCGGACGTAATGGTGATGCCGCGTTCGCGTTCCTGCTCCATCCAGTCAGTCGTGGTGGAACCGTCGTGCGTTTCACCAATCTTGTGAATCATACCCGTGTAAAACAGGATACGTTCGGAAAGGGTCGTCTTGCCGGCGTCAATGTGTGCGGAGATACCGATGTTGCGGTAACGCTGCAACGGGCACTTGCGGTTGGGGCTGTTGATATTGTCGGACATTTCTAAGCTAAAGTGGAATGTTCTTGTTAAGGTGGTGTGTTACACACCGGTCATTTACCAGCGGAAGTGGGCGAAAGCACGGTTGGCCTGGGCCATCTTGTGCACATCGTCACGCTTGCGAACGGAGGAACCCTGGTTGTTGGCGGCTTCCTTGATTTCATTGGCAAGAGCCTTATGCATCGGCACACCACGACGGCTGCGGGCATAATTGACAACCCAGCGCATAGCCAGTGATTCGGAACGGGCAGGATCCACTTCCAGAGGCACCTGGTACGTGGCACCACCTACACGGCGACTCTTCACTTCAACGCGCGGCTTGGCATTTTCAATGGCACGGGTGAGAACTTCCAGAGGATCAACCGTATCCGTACCTTCATTGGCAAGATCGATTGCAGAATAAACAATACGTTCCGCAAGTGAGCGCTTGCCGCTCAACATTACCTTGCTGATCAGTTTACCAACAAGGACACTGTCGTAACGGGGGTCACGACGTTCGATTTTCTTATAGACGCGCTTACGACGGGCCATGATATCAGATTTTGAGGATTAATTGGTTGTTAAGGCTTTACTTGGCAGCAACCTTCGGGCGTTTGGCACCGTACTTGGAGCGACCCTGACGACGCTTGTCAACACCGAGGCAGTCAAGAGCGCCACGAACGATGTGATAACGGACACCGGGAAGGTCCTTGACACGACCACCGCGGACAAGAACGATGGAGTGTTCCTGAAGGTTATGTCCTTCACCGCCGATGTAGGCGATTACTTCTTCACCATTGGTCAAACGGACCTTGGCGACCTTACGAAGAGCGGAGTTAGGCTTCTTCGGCGTACGAGTCATCACCTGGAGACAAACACCACGACGCTGCGGGCAGCTGTGGAGGGCACGAGACTTGGACTTCTCTTCCGGAGTAATGCGTCCTTTGCGGACGAGCTGATTGATTGTCGGCATGTTTCCTGCTTGGTTTTAGTTCGTCGGAGTGCTTTTTCCGGTATCAAAACGAACGATCCTTGCTGAGCAGGAACCGGCCTTTTTTCCGGAGGCACCCCCGATAGAAAACTTATTTTCCTGCACCCTGCGGTGCCGTGTGGGGCAACAAATATACCGATTAATCATTCTATGACAAGACTTTTATTAGGAATTTTCAATCATTCTTTAACACAAACACAACATACTATTAATCAGCAACTTAATGGTTATTTTATGTTTGTTTCCGCCCTTTTCCTCCGCTTTTTACCCTGCCCTTTCGTCATCGGGGACGATCCCATGGGGCATTTGCCACCAAGTATCGCCTTCCACACCATGGCACAAAAAATCAACCGCTTCATCTCCGAGACAGAGATGAAGCGGTTGAAAACGGACAGAGGACAACGGAAAATTACTTCCGTTCCACCAGACTCTTTCCGGACATTTCAGCCGGTTGGGCAATGCCGAGCAACCCGAGAATAGTCGGTGCGATATCGGCCAGGATGCCATCCTTAAGAACCACATCATCCTTGTCGGCGCCTACATAGATCAGATCCACCAGATTAGTCGTATGAGCCGTATTCGGAGAACCGTCTTCATTGCGCATGTGTTCGCAATTGCCGTGGTCGGCAGTGATCAAAACCTTTCCACCCAGTTCCAGAACCTTGGAGACAACCTGTTTCAATCCCTTGTCCACAGCTTCGCAGGCCTTGATGCCGGCTTCCACGAAACCCGTGTGCCCCACCATGTCCGGATTGGCAAAATTGAGGATCGCCACATCGTAATTACCGATGGCTTCCACAAACTTGTCAGCCACGCCCTCGGCGCTCATCTGCGGTTTCAAATCGTATGTAGCCACTTCGCGAGGGGAGGGGACAAGAATACGGTCTTCCCCTTCGAACTGGGTTTCCACCCCGCCGTTGAAGAAGAAGGTAACATGCGCGTACTTTTCCGTTTCGGCGATACGAAGCTGCTTGAGTCCGGCGGAAGAAATCACCTCACCCAGAATATTGTCGAGTTCTTCCGCAGCAAATACGATCGGAGAAGGATATTTCGCATCATACTCGGTCATCGTCACGAAATGAACTTTCGGCATCACTTCACGGTCAAAGCCGTCAAACTCGGGGTAGAGGAACGCGTCCGACATCTGACGGGCACGGTCGGCTCGGAAGTTGAAGAAGAAGACAACATCGTTGTCCCGGATGCGCTGTTCGTCGCCATAGGCAAAGATGCCAGGCTTGAGGAACTCGTCCGTTTCCTTCTCGTCATAACGCTGTTCGATATACTCATGGGGAGTGCAGGAACACTGTTCACCACGGCCAAGGACAATGGCATCCCAGGCCAGCTTGTTGCGGTCCCAGCGCTTGTCGCGGTCCATGGCATAGAAGCGGCCGATCACCGTAGCGATTTTGGCACCGTACGGAGCCACTGCTTCTTCCAATTGCTTCAGGTAGCCGGCACCGCTCGTCGGGGAACAGTCTCGGCCATCCGTGATAGCATGGATGCAAATGTCGCGCACACCTGCTTCATAAGCCAGGCGCACCAGGCCGATCAAATGGTCGATATGGCTGTGGACACCGCCATCGCTCACCAGCCCCATCAAGTGCAAGCGAGACGTCTTGGCCTTTTCATAGGCTTCCATCAAAACGGGGTTCGCCGCAAGAGATCCATCCTGAATAGCATTCGCAATGCGGCAGAGATCTTGGAAAACCACTCGCCCGGCCCCCAGATTCAAGTGCCCCACTTCCGAGTTACCCATCTGCCCGTCAGGAAGTCCTACATCACTACCGGAAGCCCCGATCATGCAATGAGGGCAGGTTTCCAGCAGAGAATCGGTAAAGGGAGTTTCAGCAAGAACGGTGGCGTCACCATATTGTTCGGCAACGGAGGGGCCCAGGGGATTGCGACCCCAACCATCCCGGATAATCAGTACGACTGGCTTTTTTGACATGCCCCTCTTTATCCCTGACTCCTCCGTTTGAAAAGCCGGAATTGCGACTATTCGCATTTTATCGTGTTGACTCATGAATCAACACGGTCCTAAAACGAAAGCCTCCTAGCTTGCATGATATCAAGATCTACAAGATATAGAAGGGAAAATGATATCAAGATCTACAAGATATAGAAGGGAAAATGCCGATCGCCATGCTTCGTCCCTCTTCCCTCCCTCCACCTGCCAATCGCTTCCTGGTATGAAGCATTACCATTCGATCTCCTTGCCTATATCTATAGAAATATCAGACAGCCTCCGAACTCATAAAGACCCAGCCTCTCCAGAATCCACCGCCCCCATAACATCATCCAACTCATCATTGCAGGCATTACAGTAGCAGCATGCAGTTCATGCGCCATTCAAAAAGGCTTCGAATTTCGTGCCTTCCTCCCGTCGGATTCTCGGCAGGAATTTCAACCGGAATCCGCCAGAATATCGCACATATCCCCCTTATTCTCTCGCGGTATGCCTCCTGATTCCATGCCTCGTCATCCTGTATATCCCCCGGCCCTTCTTTCATTCATAGCTGATGACGAACCGGCCTTACCAGAACCTTCTTCTCTCCGGCTATAAACTCATCCCTGCAAACTTCACCGTATCGGCATGCGGTTCACAGACTTTCCAAGAGCTGACGTTCGCCATCCGTAAACGGATTTTTGCGGCCGTTCAGCATGCGCACCACCGTATACGAGGCACTCATGACCACCACATCACCCTTCGTCACAGTGAACGACCAAGTCAAAGCCGACTCACCGATGTGAGACGGAACGACCTGTACATCCACCAAGTCCCCCGCATACGCCGGGGACTTGTAATCCACCTCCACATGCACGCGCGGCCAAGAGTGCCCCGGAGCATACATCGGAAACCCCAACCCGCGCATGCAAACATGCTCCGCCTCTTCCAAAATGCACAACAACCGTGCAAAATGGCCTACTCCGCCTGCATCCGTATCGGCAAAACTCACCTCGCGACGGTAGTAAAACCCCGCCCCGTTTCCAAGAATTTCCTCCTGATTCATAGTTCCACACTAGGATACCTCGCCAGCTCTCGTCCAGAAACATCTGCGCCTCCGCAACATTTCTTTCCAGACTCTGATCCACCGATTTGAGCATCTAGGAATTTCTATCTATTGATCAAACAAAAACGCTACGGATTCATGTTCCAGGACGATACAAAAGAAGCCTCAGCTTTGTAATCTATCCCGTTGATACTATCATCACGGATAAATAGTGACAATTTGTCACAGCTCTTCTTGATTTACCGGAGGGATTTATGCTATAAACACGTATCTTCCCACCTCCTCCGTCCATGAAAAAGGAAACCGTTGAAAAGCTCATTGACCGTATTGGTCACTTGGAGAACAAGGAATTGCAAGCATTCCTGCTGAAGCTTTCCGAACAAAAAGGATTCTTCCAGCAGGTATTCGAAGTATTGCAGGAAGGCATCATCCTGCTGGATACGGGGGGCCATGTCGTGTACGTCAACAAGGCTGCCGCCAAAATTCTCAATAAGGAAGTGCGCGACGTCACGACGGACGACCTCGGCATCCTCTTCGGGCGCAATAACGCCTGGGGAGAAGTTGCCAAGGAAGGAGGGGCTGTCTCCCACGACACGGAAATCCACTACCCGGAACATCGCTACCTCAATCTTTACATCGCCCCCATCGGCGAGGAAACCACAACCGGCTATCTCATCCTCATCCGCGACGAAACAGCCCGTTATCTGCACACGGAAGAGATTCTCGAAGCAGAGCAACTCAACTCCCTGACTCTGCTCTCCGCCGGAGTCGCCCACGAAATCGGAAATCCTCTTAATTCCATCGGTCTTCATCTCCAGTTGCTGGACCGTAAAACGCGACAACTCCAATCTCCGGAAGCCGAACAACTGAGAGAACTCGTCCAAACTTCCCGCTCGGAAGTCAAACGCCTCGATGCCATCCTCCGTCAATTCCTCCAAGCCGTCCGCCCGACCAAGCCCAACCGGGAAAGATTGGAAATCAATGCTCTCATCGAAGAAATCATCCAATTCCTCCGTCCGGAAATCGAAGAACGCAACATCCACATCGTCCTTGATCTCTGTTCTCCCATGCCTGTCATGGACATGGATCCCGTCCAGATTAAACAAGTCTTCTACAATCTCGTCAAAAACGCCTATCAGGCCATTCCTTCCGGGGGTGGTTCCATCCTCATCAAAACGGAGTGCAATGCTTACGAAGTCCGCGTTACCGTTTCCGACACCGGCAGCGGCATTTCCCACGAAGTCATGGGCAGCATCTACGAACCCTTCCTGACGACCAAATCGGAAGGGACAGGACTGGGGCTCCTCATTGTCCGCCGCATCGTCAAAGATCACGGAGGCAACCTCACCATCGCCAGCCATGCCGGAGAAGGTACCACGATCACCATGTTCTTCCCCCGGACGGATTCCGCAGCCAGACTCCTTCAATAGTAAATGACCTTCCCTTCGCCAACAATCCATGAGCCAGCCGATCCTGTTAATTGTCGATGACGAAAAGCCCACGCGCGATGCCCTCCGCATGGCGCTGGAAGACATATACGACGTATACACGGCTTCCAACCTGACACAAGCCGCCAACATTCTGGACGCCGAACCCGTCGACTTGATTCTTACCGACCTCCGCCTCGGTGGAGAAAACGGCATGGATCTCCTCGACTCCGCCTCCGCCCGAGAACACCCGCCCGTCTGCATCGTCATGACAGCTTACGGCTCCGTTGATACCGCCGTGGAAGCCATGAAGCGAGGGGCCTACCATTTCGTCACCAAACCCCTGAACCTTGACGAAGTAGAACTCCTCCTCAAACGTGCCCAGCGCACGCGTTCCCTGGAATCTGCCAACCGCGAACTGGAGGCTACCCTCCATCCCCACAAGGGACTCGACAGGCTTCTCGGCAAATCCGAAGCCATGGAAAAAGTCTTTCGCATCATTCGTCAGGTGGCACCAGGCAAAACCACTGTCCTGATTGAGGGAGAAAGCGGTACCGGCAAAGAACTTGTCGCCCATGCCATCCACGCCCTCTCCCCCCGTGCTTCCAAGCCATTCGTCGTCGTCAACTGCGCCGCTCTTTCCCCACAACTGTTGGAAAGCGAACTTTTCGGTCATGAGAAAGGCGCCTTCACCGGAGCCGTCCAGAAAAGAATCGGCCGTTTTGAAGAAGCTAACGGAGGTTCCATTTTCCTTGATGAAATCGGAGAAATCGATCCTGCCACCCAGGTTCGTCTCTTACGCGTCCTCTCGGAACGTACCATTGAACGCGTCGGTTCCAACACCCCGGTCCCCATCGATGTACGCGTTATTGCCGCCACCAACAAATCTCTCAAAAAACTCGTCGAAGAAGGCACCTTCCGGGAAGACCTCTTCTTCCGCCTCAATGTCGTCAAAATCGATATGCCTCCTTTGCGCGAGCGCCAAGAGGATATCATTCTCCTTTCCAACGCCTTCCTCAAAGAATTTGCCGGAGAAAACGGAAAAACCGTCAAACCGCTCTCCGATCAGGCAACCCGGGCTCTACTCTCCTATCCATGGCCCGGCAATGTCCGGGAACTGCGTACAGCCATCGAACACGGTGTCGTCATGAGTAATGGAAGCACCGTAGACCTCACCCATCTCCCCGCCCAGCTGCGGACAACACAACAGGAACAACCGGAAAGTCCTCCCCCGGATCAGCCTTCTCAACCCATAACGCATATTCAGCTTGTCCATCCAGGCAGTTTGAACCTATTATCCCTTGAAAAGGAAGCCATCCGCCAGGCTCTCCGGATCACCGGAGACAATCGGACGGCGGCAGCCAAACTCCTGGGTATCAGCCGGAGAACACTCCAAAGGAAAATCGCCGAAGACTTCGACCCAACCAAGACCTCGGAATCGGATACCCGCGGGATCCAGGCAAACCAATAGCCTCCTACCTCTTCATCACATCCATGGCATCAAAATCATCCAAGGAAACACCCACCTTCGAGCAATCCATCGCCCGGCTGGAGGAAATCGTCCAATTGACGGACGCTCCCGTCACCGAATTGGAATCCATGATCTCACTCGTCGAAGAAGGTACCAAAATCATCCGCCACTGCCGGTCCATCCTGAAAAAGGCGGAGCTCCGCATAGAAGCCCTGGAAAATCCCGAATCCCCGACAACCACTTTGGACGCTCCCCAGGAACAGACGCCCGATGAACCAGACACCTTCTCCCTCTCCTGAGCTTCCGGAACTTTTGGCCTCCATCTTTTCTCCGGAGGATGTCAAAAGCATGCCGCCGGACAAACTGCCCATTCTCGCTCAAGAGATTCGGGACCTGCTCATCAATACCCTCTCTGTCACCGGAGGCCATCTCGGTCCCAACCTGGGTGTCGTCGAGCTCACTATTGCGCTGCATTACGTCTTCAATACGCCGAAGGACAAAATCCTCTTCGATGTTTCCCATCAGGGTTACATCCACAAAATCCTGACGGGCCGGGCCAACCGCATGTCCACCATCCGCCAGTTCGGAGGCCTTTCCGGTTTTCTCAAACGTTCCGAATCGGATCACGACGCTTTCGGAGCGGGCCATGCCGGTACAGCGCTCTCAGCAGCTTTAGGCATTTGTGCCGCACGCGACCGCAAGCACGACGACTTCAATGTCGTCGCCGTCGCCGGTGATGCCGCCTTTACCTGCGGTACCACGCTGGAAGCCCTCAACAACATCGCCCAGACGACCAAGCGTTTCATCGCCATCCTTAATGACAACGAGTGGGCCATCGATAAAAACGTCGGTTCCCTGGCCAACTACTTCAACTCCCTTCAAACGTCGGATACCTATGCATGGGTCCGCAAAAAAACAGCCGAATTTGTAGAACGCCTGGGCGGTCAGCAGGCCAAATCCTTCGCCAATAAAATAGAATCATCCGCAAAAGGCCTCATCCTCCCCTCCGTTCTGTTTGACAAATTCGGGCTCCGCTACTTCGGTCCGATCGATGGTCACGATATTCCCTTGCTCATCAAGACACTTGAGCACATCAAAAACCTCAACGAACCCGTCATTCTCCACATCGTCACGGAAAAAGGCCGCGGATACCAGCCCGCCCTCGACAACCCGACTAAATTCCACGGACTCGGTTCCTACTGTATTGACAACGGCAACACGGACTCTCCACCCTCTCCAACATACTCGGAAATCTTCGGACGCACCATTGCCGACCTGGCGGACCATGATGAATCCGTCGTAGCCGTCACAGCAGCCATGCCCAGTGGAACCAAGCTTGATCTCTTCAAAGAACGCCACCCTTCCCGGTTCTTCGACGTCGGGATCGCAGAAGAACACGCCGCCCTTTTTGCCTGCGGCATGGCTGCCGAAGGCCTCAAGCCCTATGTCGCTATCTATTCCACCTTCATGCAACGCTGTGTCGACATGATCCAGCACGATGCAGCTCTTCAAAAACTGCCTGTTAAATTCTGCATGGACCGGGCCGGGCTGTCTCCCGACGACGGTCCCACTCATCACGGCCTCTTTGATATTGCCATGCTCCGCTGCCTTCCCGACCTCGTCATGATGCAGCCAAAGGACGAAACCGAATTCGTCAATATGCTGTACACAATGAATGAAATCGACGACCGGGCATCTTCCATCCGCTACCCCCGGGGATGCGGCATCGGCGCCCCCATCCCGGAGATTCCTCAGCTCCTCCCCATTGGCAAGGCGGAAATCGAACGCAACGGCACGGACATCGTCTTTGTCACTCTGGGAGACATGATCGTCCTTGCACGCAATATCGCTGACCAACTGGAACGGGAAGGCTACTCCGTCGCCATCATCAATGCCCGCTTCATCAAGCCACTGGATGAAGAATGCATCCTGAAATACGCCCGCCGGGCAAAACTCGTCTGTACGATCGAAGATCACTCGATCAAAGGCGGTTTCGGCTCAACCGTCCTCGAATGTCTCAGTTCCGGAAACGTTACAACGCCCGTGGAAATTGTCGGCTGGCCCGACCGTTTCATCGAACACGGCTGTCTGAAATCGCTCCGGGAAAAATACGGTCTGACGGAACCCGACATCCTGGACAGGCTTCATGCTCGCCTGGGTGCTGCCACCTCCCATCCCGACAACGGTTGCGGTGAATGAAAGCCTTGCCACTCTCCTGAAAACCTACCCTCTGGGAGAAACCGGTCTGATCGTCGTCTGGTTCACGGAAAGCCACGGCATCATCCGCACTGCTGCCAAGGGAGCTCTTCGCCCGCAAAGCCGCTACATCGGGCAGCTTGATCTCTTCTTTCACAGCCTCATCCAGTGGAAAGAAGCCCGAACCGGAGATCTGCATACACTTTCGTCCGCCACGCTTGCCCATCCACGTTTCAACATCCGCCGGGAATACCCCAAGCTCTCGCTGGCTTCCTACTTTGCCCGCCTTATCCTGCTCGTTGTTGAAGCAGGAACCCCCGCACCGGAATTCTACGATCTTTTGGACCGCGCCCTCAATTATCTGGAGCAGGAACAGCCCTCACGCAAGGCCTTACTCCACTTCGAAAGGGAAATTATCCGGCTCCATGGCCTTCAGGGAAGCAATCTGCCCGCCCATGTCGCTATCAGACACCACTTCGGCAAAATCCCCATCCGCCAAAGGGAATCTCTTCTGGAAATACTGGGATAAATCTACCACCGAAACACCCACTTCGAGTGGGTAACCACGGAATCACGACTATCCATAAAGCGGCATTATTTGCCGGCAGCCTGGGAAATCTTCTCCACCAATTCCTTAGGAGTAATGCCCTTATGATAGCCGCCATCGCCAATCACCTTGCCATCCTTATTCAAAATCACATAGTGGGGAACCCCTTTGATTTTGAATTGCTGAGCTTTCTTCTTCCCTTCAGGCGTATAGCCTCCGGGAGTCGGACATTCATATTTGACAGCCAGCATTTTTCCGCCTGCCAATCTCTTGAATTCCGATTTGGAAAGCACTTCATTTTCAAGTTTAACGCAATACGGACACCAGCTTGTTCCTGTAAACAACACCATCACAGGAAGATCGTATTCCTTGGCATCTTTCAGTGCCGCATCAAGCTTCTTGGACCATTTGAACGACAACTTGGCTCTCTCTTCAGCCACAGCTTCAGATTTGGCCGTCTCCTGCTCCTGTTTGACAAAGTCCTGATCCTCCTGGCTCAACGAAGCCAGAGGAAGTTTGACAATCTTGCCGGAAGTCAACTTCACAGAAACATCCTTATCCGTTGCACGCAAATATTCTCCCTCAATCGTTTTACCGGCACTATTCGTCCATGTCCGGGATTCGGCAAATGAATTGCAGCAGAAGCATGCCAGGCATGTAAGTAAAAGAAAGGCAATTCTCATAATCGAAAATAAACCACATCCTGCAATCAAAAGGCAACAAAAAAGTATCCTAATATCTTCTTTCGCGAACGGTAAACACAGGATCCGGAAAGATTCACATGACAGAATCCCGTATATTTGGGCAAGACTTTGCCAGGTAGTCAGTGTAATAGACACACATGTTTAAAAGACTTGTTTCATCCATTTTGCTGGCAACAGTCCTTACTACCTATGCCACAGCGGATACTTCTCCGGAAGAACTCACGAAACGTCAGTGCAGTTCCGTCCATCTGAGACACGCCCCCATCCAGCGTAATTCGCAGGCCATCTATCTCCAGGCGGAAGCCCTGCAATCCGCACCGGGCACCTACTTCTGCGCGGCCAACATGGATAATTGCTACATTGGCTTCCAGGAAATCTCACCGGACAGAAAAGTCCTCATCTTTTCCATTTGGGATCCTATCCCCCATGGAGACAACCCCAATGAGGTTCCCGAAAATGAAAAAGTCCAATGTATCGGACAACATCAAAATGCGGAAATCTCCCGTTTCGGAGGCGAAGGTACAGGCGGTAAAAGCTTTCTTGCCTACCCTTGGAAAATCGGAGAAAAGATGCAATTCCTCATTGTCAACAAACCCCTCGGCGACAATCTCAAGGAAATCTACGGCTACTTTTTCAACAACCATACGAAAAAATGGGAATTGATTTCCGCATGGAAAACCCACAGCAAAGAAGGCGAGCTCTCCTATGCCGTCTCCTTCGTCGAAGACTTCCGGCGCAACTACGACTCCACCAAACACATTCGGTCTGCCAAATACGGTCCCAACTTTAGCTGGACAAAAGACAAGGGGTGGGTTCCTGCCACCACCGGTACCTTCACCAAAGATCCGACACCCTCGGAACATATTGCCGCACAGGTTATCCCCGCTGAACAGAGATTCCTCATCCAAACAGGCGGAGACACCAAAATGGGTAAATTCAAAGTCTGGGAAAAGCGAGAACTTCCCGCCGACTCAATCAAAATGACTGCCCCTTCCAAGGAAGTGCAGGACATCGTTGAAAAAACGTTGAAGAAATAATACGCGAAACATCTCTTCAAAAAACAGATGCGCCCCGCCCAATACAGGGAGGGGCGCATCTTATTTGTACTATATGAAGATGACATACATCAATGATTCTCATGATAGGATAAAGTTCCCTTTTCCGTATCTTATATATTATCCTTCCTTCTGACCCCCATGAAAAAATACACATCCCACATACTGACAGCCCTGGCAGTATCTTCCTTCTGCCTCACTCTGGCAGCACATACTGTTTCCATCGCTTCAGCCGAACCGTCCTCTACCGTCGCGAACGCTCCCGAAGACGCCTTCCATAAACAGTTCAGAAAGCAAATCTACGAAGCTTACCCTCCGGTATCGGCAACGGCAAAAGAACTGAAAACCAGCGGATACAACCAGTTTGAAAATCCCACCGGCATCGTTTTTGAAGAAGGAGATACCATCATTGTCAAGGCAAGCGGTATCCCCTCCAATGTCACACCGGAACTGCGCATTACCAACTTCGGTTCCGAAGATTGGAAAGACTCACGCTATCCCCTCAAAAACGGAGTCAACAAGATTAAGGCTCTCAACAAAGGCCACGGTTACATCAGCTACTATACCGACCATTACAAAACGGCGCCCAAACTTAAAATTTCTATCGAAGGCGGTAAGGCCAACGGTTATTTCGATTCCGCCATCCACAATAATGACACATGGAAGCGCCTCCTGGCAGGAGCCGTCTCCAACATCATGGACATCAAAGGCAAACGTGTCCAACTTGCCTATCCCGTCCAGGCCCTCAAGGAACAATGTCCGGAAAACGGATTCGGCCTCATCGGACTCTACGACAGAATCATCACGTTCGAACATGAAATCATGGGATTGGACAAATACAACCGGGTTCCGAAAAACCGCATGTTCGGTCGTGTCATCTGGAAGGGTTTCATGCATGCCGACGGTATCGGAGCCGCCTTCCACAATGATACCATGAAGGAATTGGCCAACATCGAAAAACTCATGAAAGGCCCTTGGGGCGTCGCTCACGAATTCGGTCATGTCAACCAGGTTCGTCCCGGCATGAAATGGGTTTCTACCACGGAAGTCACCAACAACATCTATTCCATCTGGATCCAGTTCAAACTGAATCCATCCTACATCAATCTGGAACAAGAACACCACAACGACGGCGACGGAAACCACGTCACTGGCGGCAGATTCAACAGTTTCCTCCAGGCGGCCCTCATCAACGGAGAACAATGGCTTTGCCAAAAGGGGCCGGACAAACTCACCGACTACCAGAACGGTGGCGACCATTTCGTCAAACTCTGTCCCCTCTGGCAACTCCAGCTTTACTGCAATGTTGCAGGCAAGGGTAATCCGGACACCTACCCGGACATCTTCGAAATTGTCCGCAAGCAAAACGATGCCGGTATTTCCAACGGACAGCATCAACTCAATTTCATGAAGAACGTCTGCGACGTCAACAAGCAGGACTTCACCGATTTCTTCAAAGCAGTCGGCATGCTCAAGCCCATTGACAAAGACATGGACGATTACTCCCGCGCCCAGTTGACCATTACCCAGGAACAATGCGACGCTCTGGTAGACTATGCTAAAAAGTATCCCAAGCCAGAGTCTCCCGTCGTTTACTACATTACCTCCGGTTCGGTCGATGCCTATCGCGACAAGCTGCCTGTCACCGGCACATATAATCAAGGCGTCACGGAAGAAGGAAAGACGCGCAAAATCGACCACAATGTCTGGAAAAACGTCACTGTTTTCGAAACCTACGCAGGCGATAAGATGACCAACATCGCCATCTGGGGAACAGGAGCTCCCGACAAGTCCAGCACTCTCGTCCAATATCCCGAAGGTTCCACCCGCATCGAAGCCGTCGCTTGGGACGGACAAAGGACTCTCGTTACAGGCAAGAGATAACCGAAGTAAACCCTACACAACTTCCTCAGAGCCATTCTGTTTTCGACGGAATGGCTCTTTTTTGTTCATCTTTCCACATAACATGATAGATTTTAACCACACTTAACGTACATTGTACGTAATAAATCATCATGAATGCTCTGTCTCTTTCTCTTATCGCATTCTCCTTCTGCACCTTATGTTTTGCAGAACCGGGAGTTTCCACCAATCTATCCGGCAGATCTCCGGCAATGGCATCCGCAACGCCGGAAGACGCTTTCCATAAAAACTTCAGGACTCAAGTCTATGAAGCATACCAGCCTTTGAAATCCCTGGCTTCGCAACTCAAAACAGGAACCTACAACCAGTACGAAAATCCCACCGGCATCTACTTCCAGGCAGGCGATACAATTATCGTCAATGTTGCCACAGACATAGGGGAAGAATCTCCCAGGCTCCTCATCATGGATTTCGGGCCGGACGGAAAAGGAAAAAAAGACTATCCTCTCAAAACAGGCGAAAATAAAATCACGGCCGAGGTGCCGGGGCTCGGTTATATCTCGTACTATTCCGACCATTACAAAACGGCGCCCAAACTCAAAATAACCATTCAGGGAGGCAAAGCCAACGGATATTTCGACCCGGTCAAACACTCGAATCGGGAATGGAAAAAACTCCTTGCCGAAGCCGTATCCCCCATCCTCGACATCAAGGGGCGGAAAATCCAACTTGCCTTCCCTGTCCAGGCCCTCAAGGAACAATGTCCGGACAACGGTCTGGAGCTTATTGGACTCTATGATCGCATCGTCGCACTCGAACACAACTTCATGGGACTCGGCAAATACAAGCGCACCCCGAAGAACCGCATGTTCGCCCGCGTCATTTGGAAGGGCTACATGTATGCCGACGGCATCGGAGCCGCTTTCAACAACAACACCATGCGGAAAGTAGCCAATGTAGACAACATAAAAGCCAATTCATGGGGAATCGCCCATGAATTGGGTCATGTCAACCAGGTTCGCCCCGGATTCAAATGGGTATGTACCACGGAAACCACCAATAATCTCTACTCCCTTTGGATTTCCTACAACTTCGCCAAAGGCAAGATCAACCAGGAAGCACGGAAAGCTAAAGACTGGGACGGAAACAAACTCATCGGCGGCGGTATCAATTGCTACCTCCATGCGGCCCTAATTGCCGGTGAACAATGGCTCTGTCAACGCGGACCGGACCGCCAGGCCAATTACGAATTCGATGGTGACCATGGTTCCAAACTTCTTCCCCTCTGGCAGCTCCATCAATACTTCAACATCGCAGCCATGGGTAACAGAGACTTCTATGGAGACATCCTCGAACGTATCCGTACATCTAATGACAAAGGCCTCTCCGACGGGGACCACCAACTCAACTTCATGAAGTACGCCTGCGACGTTTCCAAGAAAAATCTCACGCCATTCTTCAAAGCAGTCGGCATGCTCAAACCCATTGACAAACGCCTGATCGACTATCGCAAAGCCCAGTTGACCATCACTCAGGAGCAGTGCGATGCCATCGAAGCATACGCCAAACGCTATCCCCTTCCGGCATCCCCCGTTATCTATTACATCTCTTCCGGCACCACGGATTTCTATAAAAAACGCCTCGCTGTCAAAGGTCTCTTCAATCAGGGA
This sequence comes from Akkermansia sp. N21116, assembly GCF_029854705.2. Classification (NCBI taxonomy): domain Bacteria; kingdom Pseudomonadati; phylum Verrucomicrobiota; class Verrucomicrobiia; order Verrucomicrobiales; family Akkermansiaceae; genus Akkermansia; species Akkermansia sp. N21116. The sequence continues at coordinate 1,324,046 of NZ_CP139035.1, read as the reverse complement.
ATCACGGAACAGGGTCGTACCAGAACCATCAACCACGACATTTGGAAAAACGCCGTTGCATTTGAAACATACGCCGGAGAAGAACTGACCCATATTGCTGTCTGGGGAACAAACTCCGAAGACAAATCCAGCACCCTCGTCCAGTATCCCGAAGGCTCCACACGCATCGAAGCCGTCTCATGGGACGGGAAGCGCACGCTTGTCACCGGAACCAGGCCGACCCAAAGCAAGAGAGCTCCTGCCGCCACGGCCTCCCTTTAAACATCCTTCATGGTAAACTCGCCTCTTGCAATCATCCCTCGTACAAGGCATTCTTGCCATTGATATGACGACTGAAGGCTGGATCACCATGATCTTCTCCATAGGCGGGGTGCTCACCCTGGCTACGTGGTGCTTTTCCAAAGTCCTTTCCCAGCCCAAGCCGGAAGACGACCTAAGCCGTATCGAACTCCAAACTCCCGATATGGACAACGACTCCGATTCCCGCAACAACGCAGGAAACTACGAAATCTAACCGGCACATGGAAGGGAGAGCAATCCTCCCGCCTTCTATGGAGACAAGAGCTTCCCGACGGCCGCCTCAGCGGATCTGAGGCCGTCCATCGCAGCAGACACGATTCCTCCCGCATATCCGGCTCCTTCCCCGCAAGGGAAAAGTCCAGAAAGATACGGATGTTCCAGCGAGCCAGCAAGCCTCGGTACCCTCACCGGGGAACTCGTCCTCGTCTCGCATCCGATCAATTGCGCAACCTCGCCGGCATAGCCGCGCATCTTGTGGTCGAACAGGAGCAAACCGTCTCGCATACGCCACATTACCTCGCCGGGAAGCAATTCATGCAGAGGCCATGCCGTAAGACCGGGAAAATAACTCGTCTCCAAAAGAGACTTCGAGACCTTCCCTTTCAAAAAATCCTTCACACGCTGTGCCGGAGCCTTTTGAAGCCCGCCTCCTGCCGCCGAAGTAGCTTGTTCCAGGCGTTTCTGATAGGCAATGCCGGACAGCACACCGTGTTCCTTCTCGAATTCGTTCGTATCCTCCGGCTCCACCGTCACCACGAATCCGGAATTGGCAAAAGGAGAATCCCGGCGCGACAACGACATTCCATTGACCACCACCTCGTCATTCTCCGTTGCAGCCGGGACAATGAAACCTCCCGGGCACATGCAAAATGAATGGACGCCCCTCCCCGCGATTTTCGTCGAAAGATTATACCTCGCCGCAGGAAGGAGGGGGGATCTTTCTTCACCAGCTCTCAAATGGTACTGGTGTCCGTCGATAAACGACTGAGGATGCTCGATGCGTACACCGACAGCAAATGGCTTCCGCTCCATAAGTATCCCTTCCCTCTGCAGCAGGCGATACACATCGCGGGCGCTGTGCCCCGTTGCTAGAATCACGGCTCCGGACTCGAAGACTCTTCCGTCGGCACATACCACGCCACGCAGAGATCTCCCGTCCTTTCCCCGGATCAATCCCGATACCTTCGCCTGGAAATGAATTTCTCCACCGGCTGCCAACACCGAACACCGAATCGCCTTCACAACGTTCGGCAACAAATTGGAACCGATATGCGGATGGGCATCCGTCAAAATCTCCGCCGGAGCACCATGGGCGACAAAAGTCTCGTAAATTTCACGAACAGGCCCCCGTTTCGTCGCACGGGTAAACAACTTGCCGTCGGAAAACGTTCCCGCCCCCCCTTCGCCGAAACAATAGTTCGACTCTTCATTCACCACCCCCTGCCTCATGATCGGAGCCAGATCGAACCGTCTGGAAGATACATCCTTCCCGCGTTCCAACACCACAGGTCTCGCCCCCAGTTCCAGACAGCGCAACGCGGCAAACATCCCCGCCGGACCAAAGCCTACAATAAGCACTACAGGCGCTCCCTCCTTCACATGCGGATAGGAACGCACCGGAAGAGACTCCTCCGGCAGTTCAACATCCACCCCAACCTCCAGCCTTAACTGGACGCGAACCGGCCGATGCCGGGCATCCAGGGATTCCTTGCGGAGGCGTACTCCCATAATCCTCCCCGGCTCCACACCGAGCTTTTCGGCGGCAGCTCTCCTGCGGGCAAGATCGTCCCCCGCCTGTTCCAAGGGCAGGACGACATCGGCATACAATGGTTCCCGGTCATCATTCATCGGCTTACGGAAACTGCAGGTTGCTGCTGGGTTATACAATGGATAGCTCCCCCCTCCACAACAAGCAGGCGGGCATCTACACCGCATACCTTCTTGCCGGGAAACGCCTCCCGCAGAATCCCCAGGGCACGGTCGTCATTACGTTCCTGCATGAAGATAGGCACAATCACGGCATCGTTTACAATCAGGAAATTGGCATAACTGGCAGGCAACTGTTCCAATCTCCAGTCCTGCACGAGGATCGGATCCGGCATTGGCAGGGGAATAACCTCCACCCGGCTTCCTGCAACAGTGCGCATGTCACCCAGCCGTTCATTGTTCTCAGCCAAAACGCGGTAATGCGGCGACCTCGGGTTCTCTTCCACAATAGATACCACGGCATCTTCCTTCACGAAACGCACCATATCGTCGATATGTCCATCCGTATCGTCCCCCTCAATCCCGGAACCCAGCCAGAATACGGACTCGATGCCCAGCTTCGATTTCAATTCATTCTCAATCTCTTCCCGGTTCCATTCCTTATTCCTGTTGGGATTCAGCAAAACCGCCTCCGTCGTCAACAAAAGCCCGGCGCCATTACCTTCGATCGCGCCGCCTTCCAAAATCATCGGAGATTCGACACGAGGCACACCCAGGGCCTCCGCCATCCGACGCGGAATCCCGTTATCCAAATCCCAGGGTGGAAACTTGCCCCCCCATGCATTAAACTGCCAATCTACCGCTACCAGGCCATCCGCAGCCTCATCCTTCACAAAAATCGCGCCATGGTCACGGCACCATACATCATTGGTCGGGTGATCGTACAGGGAGAACGATTCTTCCCCCACCCCGAGGCCAGCCAACACGGAACGGATCCCGTCATGCAAATCGCAAGAGGCATTCACGCACACCCGGGCATGCGGTACAATTGCCGCAGCAACACGACCAAACGTCTGCTGCAAGCGGTCAAGGCCGCCCTGCCACAAATCCCTGCGATGCGGCCAGGAAAGCCATACCGCATCCTGCTGTTCCCATTCGGCGGGCCATCTGAAATTCTTTTCACTCATGATCCAGAAAATTACGGTGTAGGTCGATACGGTTGCTCCAAGGCATTCTTCAAGTTCATCACGCCATCGAAATCATCAATGGAATCGGAATCCTCCTTGCTGAATATCTCGGCGTCTATCAAATTAAAAACAATGCGACCAATATCAATTCCCGCCTTGATATTCCACTGTTCCAGCACCGTGTACGCCATCGGGCCATACTCCTGCAACGCATAATCGCGGATGCCTTCCAGCAATTCCCTTCCCTTCACATGGCGGCCCAGCCCTCCCTCTGCGCGGATCACACGTTCCAGCGTGAAATCCAATGCTTCGCGTAGAAAATGGTAAGCCTCCGGCGCATACCGGGGATCCCGATGGACAATCTGCATAATGGCTTGGTCAAACGGAGAGGAATTCATACTCAACAAACAAGAACGACCATAATGGCAAATCCGCCCCTCCGCAAGAGCATACCTCCGCCCCGCTCCATCCGGCCGCGTCATCCCCGGATGCACATAAAAACAAAAAGCCCCATCCAGATCCTTGCATAGCCGTGAGCCATTTGCTAATGTCCGTTGATTCCATGATTCGGCTTTTCCCAGCAGTTTTGGGTGCAATGCTCTGCATCTCATGTTCTCAGCATGTTCCGGTCCCTCCGGGAGCCCCTCCCATTGATGCCATCAACCCTGTTGACGGTACTCCGATGGCCATCGCCTGGTATGAAGACACCCCTCTGAAAATGGGCGTCGATACAGGGGCAACGCAAGAAGCCATCCTCTTCTCACCAGCCGTCACCGAACTCGGAAAAAGAATCCGCGGGAAGGGTACCATGCAATCTGCCAATGTCTCCGTTTCCCTCACCGAACGTGGTCCCCACCTCGCGGAAACCGTTGATGTTTCCATCGTCAAAACAGCTCCCTACGACGGCCTCCTCGGCTGGGCGACAATCAACAAATACGTCTGGAACCTCGATATTCCGAAAGGACACCATCAATTCAGCGAGACTCTTCCCGCCCGCGTCAAACGCTGGGACCATCTCAAGCTCGTTCCCAAGTCCGACTATGCACAAATCAGGGATCCCAAAGGGCGGACCATCATCATCGACACTGGAGCTCCCTACGCCATTTACATCGCCCGCAAAGACTGGAAAGCCTTCAAACTGGACTATCCCGATGCCCCCGTCTCCGTGTACAGCGGCTTCTCCCCCGCAGCCGGAGGTTACTATGCCTATGAATCGACCTTGATCTCCTCGTACAAAATCGGAGATCTGGAACTACGTAATGTCGTCGCCTGCGAAAGCTTCGCCGACAAAGGAGTCATGAACACCGACAAGGACATCGACATCATGCTCGGGATCGAAGCCTTTTACCGCCGGGAAGCCTGGCTTGACGGCCCGGGCAACACTCTTTATTTCAGTTCCCCGAGAACATCCCAGTACATCCGGTCCTCGTTCAACCTCGTCGGAGCCACCTTCATCCCCGATAAAAATGGCAATCCGCCCTGCAAGGCATTCGTCGCGGAATGGTCTCCGGCCTGGAATGCCGGACTCCGCACCGGAGACATACTCGTCTCCATGAACGGACGCAAACATCTTGACTACTCCGTCCTCGACTACATCACCATGCAGGAAGGAGCCGAAGCCACCGTCACCGTCCAACGCAAAAACAAGCTCATCACCGTCGAATGGACTGTCCCCCCTCGCCCCGAACCGGGAGACTACCATCCCACTCCCGAAGCTGTCACCCCCGAAGACTACGAACGCCTCCAGGCCATTCACGAATTCATTGATTCCGTCAACAAAACAGTTCCCGATCAACAGCCTCCTTCCGACAATGACTCCTCCCCCCACCCCGAACGACTTCCGTAAGCAAACATGCTGGAACGCTCTCACCGGTGTCTCCCTTGCCGTTATTCTGGCACTTGCCGTCGGAGCCATCCTGCTCATCTCCCATGTCCTCGGCTTCCTTGAACCCGTACTCCTGCCCGTCATCGTTGCGGCAGTCATCGCCTATCTTCTTGAGCCCCTTGTCAACTGGCTGGTCCGACGAAAAATTTCCCGTCCCCTTGCCGTTTCCGGAGTAATGGGCGCCTGTGCACTCGCTATCGTCATTTTCCTCCTGGGGATCGTTCCCCCGCTCGTCCACCAAACGAATGAACTCGTCGACAACCGGGCTCAAATCTGGCAATCCGCCTCCAATGCCGTCTTCACTGCCATGGAAAAACCCATGGTCGCCGGCGCCATCGACAAATTCTACCGCAAAAGCCTGCGGGATATGGACTCCGACGCCTACTCCCCGGAAGAACTTCAGCAAATGCGTTCTGCCACCACGCCTCAGCAGCAACTTACCATTTGCATGGATCTCAACGCTTCCCGATTCTTCACCAAGATAACCTCCTGGCTCACCTCCGGCAGCGAAGCTGTCTTCGGCTGGATCGGCATCGCGATCGGACTCGTCATGACTCCCATCTTCCTTTTCTACTTCCTCACGGAAAGCAGTTCCATCAAGGAACACTGGCACGATGTTCTCCCCATCAAAGAGTCCCGATTCAAGGAAGAAGTCGTCTCCACCGTCCAGGAAATCAACGGCTATATCATCTCCTTCCTCCGAGGCCAAATGCTCGTCAGCCTCATTGATGGCGCCCTCACCGCGGTCATCCTCTACTTCATCGGGCTGCCCTACGCCTTTACCATCGGAGCAGCCGTCGCCATCCTCGGCATCATTCCTTACCTCGGCACCATCATCACCGTCGTTCCCGCTGCTCTCATTGCATGGTTCGTCTGGCATGACTGGCAGCATATCCTTCTGGTCATCGGCATCTTCACTGCCGTCAACCAATTCGACGGCTGGGTCATCCAGCCCAAAATCGTAGGTAATTCCGTCGGCCTCCACCCTCTGACAGTCATGTTCTCCGTCCTCTTCTGGACACTCGTTCTAGGAGGCATTTTAGGAGCCCTTCTTGCCGTTCCACTCACGGCAGCCCTCAAAGTCATCTTCAGGCGATACATCTGGCAATCCATGAAAGATTCATCTTCCACCACAAGTATTTAATAACAATATGAATAAAAGCAATTCCCTCCTCTTCTCCGGTTTGCTTCTGGCTACTGCAGCCATACCAGCATTCGCCCAAGCCGGAACAGAAATAAGCAAAACCCCCAAGCTTCCCAAAGCTGTCGTCGTCATCTTTGCCGATGATCTCGGGTACGGTGATGTCGGATGCTACGGCGCAGACCCCCAAAAAATTCCGACGCCAGCCATCGACAAACTCTGCAAGCAAGGAATCAAGTTCACCGACGCCTACTCCACCACCTCCGTCTGTACCCCGTCGCGGTACGCCTTCCTCACAGGCCAGTATCCCTGGCGAAAGGAAGGAACCGGAATCCTCCCCGGGGATGCAGCCATGATCATTGATACCGACCAGCCGACTCTCCCCAAAATTATGCAGAAGTACGGTTACAAAACAGCCGTCTTCGGCAAGTGGCACCTTGGCCTCGGTAAAGGGAAAATCGACTGGAACCATTCCATCTCCCCTGGTCCCAACGACATCGGTTTCGATGAAAGCTGCATCTTCGCCGCCACCGGAGACCGTGTCCCATGCGTCATCCTCCGTAACGACAAAGTCGAAAACCTCGACCCCAACGATCCCATAGAAGTTTCCTACAAGCATAACTTCCCCGGCCTCCCCAATGGGAAAGACAATAAAGACCTCCTGAAACTCATGTGGAGCCATGGCCACAACAATGCCATCATCAACGGCATCGGACGCATCGGCTTCATGAAAGGCGGGAAAGCCGCCCTCTGGGACGACGAAAAAAACGCCGACTTTATCACCAATGAAGCCATCCAATTCATCAAACGCAATGCCCAGGCCAAACAGCCTTTCTTCGTCTACTTTGCCACGCACGATATACACGTTCCACGTACCCCCGACAAACGATTCGTCGGTAAAAGCAAGTGCGGGGTCCGCGGAGACGTCACCGTCCAGCTCGACGACTGCGTCGGACGCCTCATGAAGACTCTTGACGAATGCGGCCTCTCCAACGATACCCTCGTCATCTTCACCAGCGATAATGGCCCCGTCCTTGATGACGGTTATGCCGACAACGCCGTTAAAGACAATGTGGGGCACAGTCCTTCCGGCCCCTTCCGTGCCGGCAAATACAGTATCCTTGAGGGAGGTTCCCGCGTCCCCTTCATCGTCCGCTGGCCCGGAGTCGTCAAGCCCGGCATGGAAAGCAAGGCTCTCATCAACCAGATGGACCTCGGCGCCACTCTGCTTGCCCTCCTTGATCCCAAAGCCAAATCACCCTTCCCCGACAGTGAAAATCACCTCCTGGCGCTGGAAGGAAAAGACACCAAAGGTCGCGACTATCACATCGTCAACTCCTCTGCCAAGATGGTCGGTATCCGCTCCGGCAAATGGAAATACCTCCCCGCCGGCACCCCCATCCGCGATGGGATTAACGGTCTCGGAGCCAAAATGTCACGTGCCCCCGAAGGCGGCCTCCTCATCGACCTGGAAAAGGATCCCAAGGAACTCAACAACCTTGCCTCCAAGCATCCCGACATCGTCAAACACCTCCACAACAAACTCGAAGAAATCAAAAAGTCCCCCGTCAACAAGGAAAACCTGCGGGAATACGCCCTGCTGGACGACTAATCTCCCACCCTATCCTTCAACCATTCATTCAGGAGTCCGGTTTCCAACCGGACTCCTTTTTTATTATCTGGAGACAACACCGACAAATCGGAGGCAACATGCGTGTGCATCATCAAGCCCACCACACCATCCTCCACGTCAACGCTAATCACAGGCACAAGGGAATTGCCAACCGCTGAACTGGAATCTTAATCCTTAATCCCGTAATCATGCTCCATCCGGGCATACGCCTCGGCATCCTCCTTCGCCCTCCGGCGCGACTCCCTCCAGGCCAGTAGAATACACACCTCATACAGAACATACATCGGCACGGCCATCAACATCATCGTCGGAATATCGGGAGTCGGCGTAATAAAAGCCGCCAAGACAGTAATTGCTACAATCGCATAGCGCCTCGTGGACTTCATCAACTCGTAGCTCAGGAGCCCCATCTTCACGAATGGCATCACGACCACCGGCAGTTCAAACCCGATGCCGAACATCAGCACCAACTGCGTCGCAAATGAAATATAATATCCGATACGCCACTCGTTCGCGATCCCGAAATCCAACGAATACATATAGAAAAACGTCAGTACGCGAGGAAGCACAACCCAGTAGCAGAATCCGACACCCGTTAAAAACAGTCCGAATCCGATAAACAGGCTCTTATACAAGAGTTTTCGTTCATTCTCCAGCAGTCCTGGCACAATAAATTGGAGCAGAAAATACATCAGGAACGGGAACGAAATCACCAGTCCCGCGTAAAATGCCAGCTTGATGGAAAGCATGAACGGCTCGCCCGGTTGGAAGGCCCCCATCAACTTCAAAGCCCCGCGCCCGGTACCTTCCGTAATCACCGCCCCCGTCCTCTCCAATTCCATGGACAAGCGAGCAATGCCCTCATTCGAAGAAGCTTCCTTGAAAAAAGCCTCCCTCTCAGCCTCCGGCAACTGTCTCGCAGCACGCAACAGCAAAGCACTCTCCGCCAGCTTCCATTTCTCTCCAGAAACCTTCTTCTCAATAGCCAGACGAGCCTTCTCCGGCAAGCCCGGCAGTACATACGCAAGGGTCTTTGCCTCCCCCCATTCTTCAGTCGTGATCCCAGCCGGCAAATGAGCATTCTCATATGTCGTCCAAACCTCATCAGCCGGTTTGCGGATAATATCCATCAAATCCGTAGCAAACTCAAAACTCACCACCGTTGTAATCACCAGGCATATCGCCATCCGCAAAATCATCGTCCTCAGATCCTCCAAGTGGTCGAGGAAAGGCTTTTCCTCGTCCGCCCCGGTAATCTGCATCCGTTCGCGAAGATGAAATATATGTTTTAGAAAAAACACGTCGAGACAGTCAATCCATTCTCGCGCCTCTTGGCAAGCGGCAAGCTCGCCAAACCACGTCATCCATACCTCATCAACCCCGATTTTCACATTTCCCGCACTTCTAGTGCTTGACCTCGCGCCATGCACGTCTAACCTCATCTTCCATGAACGACAAGGTCCGCACCCGTTTCGCACCCTCTCCCACCGGTTACCTCCATATCGGCGGCGCACGCACAGCCCTCTTCAACTGGCTCTTCGCCCGCAAGATGAAAGGTACTTTCATCCTCCGTATCGAAGACACCGACAAGGAACGCGACTCCGAGGAAGCTACCCAGGCCATATTCGACGGCCTCCGCTGGCTCGGCATGGACTGGGACGAAGGCCCCATGGTCGGAGGAGACTGCGGTCCCTACTTCCAAAGCCAGCGCAATCATATCTACGACGCCTACTTCCAGAAGCTCGTCGACGCCGGACGCGTTTACGAAAGCGACGGTGCCTGGCGATTCCGTTTCGACCGCACCAAGCCCGTCACCTTCAACGATATCATCTGCGGTTCCATCTCCATCGACTACCGGGATGCATCCAATACCCCCGACATGGTCATCAAGCGCTCCGACGGCAGCTATGTCTTTCACTTCGTCAATGTCGTCGACGACATTGAAATGCGCATGACCCACGTCATCCGCGGAGAGGACCATATCATGAATACGCCCAAGCACATCCAGATTTTCGAAGCCTTGGGCGTCACTCCTCCGGCCTACGGTCATATTCCGCTTATCCTCAACCCCGACGGTTCCAAAATGTCCAAACGCGACACCGGAGCCGCCCTCGGAGCCTACCCCGCACTCGGTTTCCTCCCGGAGTCCGTCGTCAACTTCCTCGCCCTCCTCGGGTGGTCCCCCAAGGACGACACGGAAATCTTCTCACCCGCCCAGCTCATTGACCGCTTCTCCCTCGAAGCCATCAACCGCTCCGCCGCCAAATTCGACATCACCAAATGCACCTGGGTCAACCAGCAGCATATCTCCTCCCTCACTTCGGAAGACTTTGTCGCCCGGGCTCTCCCCTTCTGCATCGAAGCCGGGCTTCCGCAAGATTCCCCCATCCTCAAGCCCGCCATCGCCACTGTCCAGCATAAGGTTAAAACCCTCTTGGACGTTCCGGCATTCATTTCTTTCTTCTTCAATCTCGTCATGGACGAAGAAACACTCGCCAAACTCCAGCCCGGCGCCGGAGCTCTCATGGCAGTCCTTGCCGATACCTTGGAGGGCCTCTCCCAATGGGACGGTCACGAAATCGTCGATATCCTCAAATCCACCGCCAAAGCCCAGGGCTATAAAAAACCAGGAGCCATCATGTTCCCCGCTCGCGTTGCCCTGACAGGCGTTCACGGCGGCCCCGATCTCTCGGACATCTTCCAGCTTCTCGGCAGACAGGAATCCCTCCTCCGTCTCCGTAACGCTGCTGCAGCCTGGGCATAACCCCGGCTTTGCAAAACCCGCCAGCCTTCATTCAAGCCGCCTCCACATTCACTGGGGGCGGCTTGTGTCATTTAGTCCCTCAGACTTGGCGGACGGAGCTTGATCCACAAACCCAGTACCCAGGTCTGAATCATGGTGAATATAATTCCTGCTGCAACCGATTCCAGGCCAAACACAGCAAATCCCGCCAGGATCACAGCAACATTGATGGTGCGCATCGCAACGGCGATACGTACCCGGGGATTTTTCCGGTTCAAAATCAGAGCCACCACGTCGAACCCCATGGAACTTCCTCGCGCATCCATACACAAATAATATCCCGTTCCCACACTCACGGCAGCCAATACCACCCCCAGAGGCAATGGCCAATCCAATGACCACTCCATCGCCAGAAATAAAGAAAAGCTCCACGCGTAGAACACGCAACCCAGCAGGGATTTCACCATACATTCCCTCCCAAGACCCAGCCACGCCAACACCACCAGAAACATCAGCAAGATATTGGCCAAGACCACGACATCCAGTCCCGTTACCCCGTGCAATACTAGAGAAAAACTCGTCACTCCGCCATTCACTACCCGCAAGGGCACCATCACAAACGCATAGGCAGCCGTCTGCAATACGGTTCCCAGCAACAGCTTGCACACGTCTCTCGCATAATACCGGTAATTCAGTGCAGCCAGCCGTTCCATCACATTCGGCTGATAACATACCACACAACAGTATGGATCCCGAGTGACAATTCCGCCTCATTCGGGAACTGCGCATTCCTGCGGGGAACGCGAGCCACGTCACAACATCGTCGGATGGCGAACCACGAAATTCTTCGTATTCCGCGGTTCGGTCCTCCACGCAGGCCCCTTTCTGCCACGTCCCGACGTATCAAAACGAACTCCGCAGATTACCATGAACACATGTCCGTTCTTGGCATAGATGGAAATCCACTTGCCGGGACCTCGGCTTCCATAATTCAAAAACAACTTCGAATGCCGAATCGACGTCATCAACCCAGCCTCCCGCAAGACAAACGATACCGTTCCGGAACAATCATAGGAAGAATCATAATGTCGCTTATGCCCGCCTCCCATTCGATACGGCTTCCCCACAATCGAATTCGCCGCATAAATTGCCCTCTTCACCTGAGGGGGAACATTAGGCGGGGGAATGGCACGCCCGTTGCGCAACGCCGCCGTCTTCCCCTGCACATAATGATACTCCGGCAAACTCTCAGGAGCCTCCACCTGCTGGTTCGAACACGAAACAAACAGCATTGCCAAAACGAACGCCAAAACGCAAAACAGACCATGTCGGACGTCAACCCTCATTGCGCAACAAACTGACGGATATTCTTCCCTGAATCAAGGAAGAAAAACGTTTTCATCCAGACAATCCCCCGTTCCGGTTCAGCGGGAAAGGGGCAAAGAACGGAGGTGATCGTCCATTTTACGAACATCCGGCTGATTCTGGAGAAAGAACGCATCTGCATCTTCGCTGCGCGGCTGGGACACGGCCTTAGTTGCCGCTTCCAGCGCCGTGGCCGTCTTCTTCCATTTCTCTTCCCCCTTGTACAGGGGCAGGATTTTAGCCGCCAAAGCCAGTTTCGTTGCATCGGCCTCCACCTTTTCCACCATCTTTCGCATTCTCTTCACGTCTTCCTCGGACGGAGCCTTGTCTCCCAGTTTGGCAGCATCATCCATCAAAGTCTTCCATTCCTTCACCAACCCGTCGCCGATCTCCGCCAGCGCCGCATCCTGCTCTGGAGAATACCAAGCCGTACTGCGAATCATCGCTATGATTTCCGGAGGATTCTCACCGGCAAACACAATCTCCTGCGGCCAGGGATAAAACTGGGCTATCTTATTCGTCTTCCACAAATTCGCCAATTCCCCGGGCTCTGCATCAATGAGGCGACCAACAGCCTCTTGCATCAAGTCCGACACCAGAAGAGCACCATCGCCATACTCCTTCAGCATCTCCGGCGTAAAAGCACCACTCTTCGCCGTCAGTTGGGATTGACCATTCTTGTTCTCAATCCTCACTGCATTATACCCCGCTTTCGCAATAATCTTCTTCAAATCCTTCTGCTTCTCCAACACTCCTTTCAACGCAGCGCTCAGAGATCCCGCCGGATACCCCGGAGTCTTCGGCAATAGCGATGCAACCTTCTCGGCCAGATCCTTCTTTCCCTTGTTCATCAGCATCTGGTATGTGGAAACACGATCCGCGTCACGCCCCGACACTTGAGCGCCATTCTTCAGCAACAGATCCAGAAGGGCATCATCCTTCGCCTCCAGAGCCGGCATCAGGGCCTTCGTCATTACCTCGGCTTTCTGCTCATCACTCACTCCCACCAAATCACGGTTTTCCTTCACCCACTTCCGGTCTGCCGGCGACAAAAATCCGGCGGCAAAGGATTTCCCCTCTCCGAACTCCCCTTCCGGGGCTCCCGGAACCTGAGGAGCAATCGTTACCTGATTGGCAACCACCGACGTAATCTTTCCCGTAAAACTGCGTTTTCCATCCGCACTTGTCCACTTCCGTACCGGGTTGAACTCAGCCAGTTTCCTGGCCTCCTGCAGGACATCACCGCCGGAGGGTTCCTGGGACACCGAAACCAAAGGCAACACAACAGCCGCCATCACAGAACCGATCAAGAGAGACTTCAACTTCATACCCCATACCACTAAAACATCATCTACCTCCGCTCAAGAAACAAACGCATTCAAGAGCAAAAAAATTACACTTTCCCTCCGCTCCCAGCCAGCCAATCCCTCACCACCCCGGTCACCGCTTTCATAAATTCGGGGGATTCCCCTACCGGTGTTGTATAAAAAATACGTTTATCCCCGGCATTGCGCCACCCGAACACGTCTTTCCCGCAAACTTCCACATCCTTCAATCCCAGCATGGAAGGAATTCCCTCTATCACATGATTGCCGCAATTCAAAAACCAATTCACCACCACCACTTCCTTCTCCGGTATTTCCGCCAGCACGGCATCCATCCCCGGTTCCTGGCTCAGATACCCCGCATAAAATCCTCCGTATTCCGGATACACTCCGGCCCATCGCCGAGCCATCGCCTCACCGCTCCTCACCGGATGGCGCATGCTTCCGTGCTGGATAACCAGCACCCCTTTCCTCCCGCATTCGGCACCTCCGCGCTCCCGCCATCCTTCCAAAACGCGGCGAACCGCTCCATCCAGTTCTGTCCGGACACCCGGCAGGGGCAGCATTTCCACATCCGGCACACAACCTAGCCTTCTTCCATACTCGGACAAGGCTGAAGGCAACTGCACCCGCGTTACCACACCATCCGACAGCACGAGAGGCATCACTGCCCATCCTCCCCTCACATCCTTGGGAAAAGCCTCCCACGCCTCAAGTTCCCCATTCAAAACCCCCATATGAAAACGCACCCTCGGAAATTCCTCTCCCAAATGTTTCAGTACACGTTCCCGCCACAGCGCATCATATGCAGCCATGCCGGATCCATGCGCCACAAGCACCACCGTTTTCCCGATCTCACCATTTGCCATACCTGTTCATTATCGCCTCAAACGGACAAGACAGACAAGACAAGAATGCGTGTTCCCCCACCGCCTCTCTGCAATGAACCAACACAGGCAGACGGCATACACGCATTGCATGATTGCCAGTCAAAAAAAATGCGCTAATCTGATCCTACCATGAAACAGCTGGATACTTTGCTTCAGGACGCCGTTGCGACAGGGCAACTCTTGCCCGCCTCCCGCACCAACATTAATCTCCTCCTCTCCGGAACCACCAGCCCCATCGCCGCAGCAGCCATCGCCGAACTTGCCGAACATGGCGAATGGAACGAACTCAACGACAGATTCTATAAAACGCTCGCTTTCGGTACGGGCGGCCTTCGAGGACGAACCATCGGATCCATTGTCACCTCTGCCGAACAAGGAGCAGGCGGCCCCAACGGTCGACCGGAATTTCCCTGCATCGGCACCGCCTGCATGAACTATTTCAATGTCGGCAGAGCCATGCAAGGCCTCATCATCTACGTCAAGCGGCATGTCGCATCGCAAGGCACCGACCGTAAACCGCGAATCGTCATCGGACACGACACCCGCCATTTCTCACGGGACTTCGCCGAATACTGCGCTAAAATCGCCACCGATCTCGGGTGCGACGCCTACCTCTTCGATGCTCCGCGCGCTACACCGGAAATTTCATTCGCCATCCGCGAACTCAACGCCGACACCGGCATCGTCCTCACCGCCAGCCACAACCCCGCTCACGACAACGGGTTCAAAGCCTACTTCGACGACGGAGCCCAACTCGTCCCTCCGCACGACAAAGGTGTCATTGATGAAGTCAATCGCCTCGCTTCCGAAGCCTACGAACCTCTCCCCGCCGACCTCCGGGGAACACTCTCCGAACTCGGAGCCAAGTTCGACCGCATCTATATGGACCGCCTCAAGTCCATCACCCTCCAACCCGGCCTCTTCTCCAACGGCGGAGCTAAAGTCGTTTATACCAACCTCCACGGCACTGGCGGACATATCATCGTTCCCCTCCTCCGCGAGATCGGATGCGATGTTGCAACGGTTGCCTCCCAGGATATCCAGGACGGACGTTTCCCCACGGTTAAATCACCTAACCCGGAAAATTCCGAAGCCCTTACTCTCGCTATTGATCAAGCCAATGCCTCTGGTGCAGACATCGTCATTGCCACCGACCCCGATTGTGACCGCATGGGTGTAGCTGTCCGGGAAGCTTCCGGCAACATGCGCCTCCTCACCGGCAACCAGGTCGGGTCCCTCCTTGCCTGGTACCGCTGCAAGACCATGACGGAACTCGGGTGGATCAACGATGCCACCCGGTCCCATGCCGTCATGATCAAAACCTTCGTCACGTCCCAGCTCCAGGATGCAATCGGACATCGCTACGGCATTGAAGTCGTCAATGTCCTCACCGGGTTCAAATATATCGCTCAGAAGCTCGGCAAATACGAAGAAGCCATCCCTGCTGCCAAACGCAGTAACTACAGGACAATGACGGAAGAAGCTACACGAGCCCTCCGCCTCGAATACAGCCGCTTCTTCGTCTTCGGAGGAGAAGAAAGTTACGGGTACCTTGCTCAGGATTTCGTCCGAGACAAGGATGCCAACGCCGCCGCCCTCCTCTTTGCCGAACTCGCCGCCTATGCAGCCTCCATCGGCAAGACCATCCCGGAACTCCTCGATGAACTCTTCTCCGAATACGGCGTCCATCTCGAAATGGGCAAGTCTCTCGTCATGGAAGGCGCGGACGGTGCTGCCAAAATAGCCGCCCTAGCCAAATCCTACGTTTCCTCCCCTATGACCGAAGTCCACGGCATGAAAGTCGTCGCCGTCCGCGACTTCACCAAGGGAGACATGTACGATGAAGAAGGCGACCCCATCCCCCCGTCCGACATGATTTTCATGGATCTCGAAGGAGGGTACTCCTTTGCCGTCCGTCCGTCCGGCACAGAACCGAAAATCAAGTATTACTTCTTCGGCAAAGGTAACCCCGGAGAAGACGTTCCTTCCTCCATGAACGCCGTCCAAGTTACTCTGGATGCCCTTTGGAAGGATGTCGAAGCCGACGCCGTCCGCCGTACGAACAACGCCTGACGGCCCTTCTACATCACTTTATTGTTCCCACCCGGAAACCCGCCGGGAACACCATTCACCAAGCCCCGCCGAGGTATCGCCCCGGCGGGGCTTTTTGCGTCTATTCCCCACCGGATTCCCAAATTCTTGGCTTCATCCAGCCCCAATATAACCAATTTTCCATATTGGACTCATTATAAGCAAATTACGGAAATTCAAAAACCATACAAACGTTTAAAATAATAAAAAAATGAGTTATTTTAACGGATTTACAATCCGCTTTAATACGCGCAACGGATGCATACATCCAAGGTCTCTTCAAGAACCCATGGCATTAAAAAATACTATAATTTATTTATTTTCAAATAATTATAACTTTTCAAAAATCCCGTATTCAATCACCTGGATTTGGACTTTCCAGCGATTTTCTTTTCGAGGCAAAACAATAATCAACCATACCTATCCCACTCTCATCAGGACATTATATGGGGAAAATTTAACATTGATGTAACATTACAGATTTCTGACAACTCCAAACTTCATCATTCATCACCAATTTTATCAATAACCATTCTTACACTCAACCTATCCACATGAAACACACAGCCCACCTTTTTGCTTTAATCGCCTGCACTGCTCTCCTGAACTCCTGCGTCAATCCCAAAGAAGTTCTCTATTTACAGGATGCCCAGGACAATACCCGGGAAACGATCAGAAAGAACTACGAAACCCTCATCCAAAAGGACGACCAGCTCTACATCTCCGTCAGCAGCAAGCAGCCGGAACTCACAGCCCCATTCATCATGGCGGAAATGGGCAACGCGACAACGAGTTCCAACAATACCAACAAACCGAAAGGTTACCTCGTCGACGCCAACGGCAATATCGTCCTGCCCGTGATTGGTACCATGAAAGCTGCCGGAAAGTCCTGCACGACACTCGCCAAAGATATCGCGGGAAAACTTCGTTCCAATGATTACATTAAGGACGCTTCCGTCAACGTGCAGATCATGAATTTCAAGTTCTCTGTCATTGGCGAAGTCAACAAACCCGGCACCTATTCCATCGAAGGCCAGCGGGTGACGATCCTCGAAGCCATTTCCCGTGCCGGCGACCTGAATATCGACGGTAACCGCGACGTCACGCTCATCCGAGAAACGAACGGTCAGCGCCAGATCGCCAACATCGACCTTCGCAGCAAGGACCTTTTCAACTCTCCCTACTATTATATCCAGCAGAACGACACCATCTACGTCTCTCCCTCGGAACGAAAGGTCAACACGCGAAGTGACGCTGCCCAGTGGTACGGATGGGGGCTCTCAGGTCTTGGTATCGTCATCGCTATCATTGCTTTGAGCGTCTAACCGCACTCCCTCTGATCTCAAATGTCGTGTCTCATTCATAGCTATCTACCCCTTCACCATGCCCCTCGACATTCTTCCCCAACAAGATGAATCCGACGTTTTTTCGATTGAGTCAATCATTGGCATCATACGCCGATATTGGTTCTGGATACTTCTCTCCTCTCTCGTTGGGGCATCTGCCGCTTTCTATGTGGCAGCCAAACAGGGTTACTCCTTCCAGAAAACAGCCCGCATCATGTTGCGGGACGACAATCAAAAAAATGCTTCGGCATCAGACATGGTTCTAACGGAATTGGGGATTGGGTCGGGTAACGTCAACATTGCCAACGAAAGCTACGTCGTGAAATCGACGGAACTCATGAATAATGTCGTCGAGTCCCTCAAACTCAATGTCAGCTACTGGCGCACCCACGATATCAGGCAAATCGACCTCTACGATGAGTCCCCGATAGCAGTCGACTTCCCTCAAATTGACGAACAACGCCAACTCACACTCACGATTACGCCCAGGGACGAAACCACTTACACCTTGACCTACAACGACACCAATGATGTCCCAGTCTCTTTCGAAGGGACATTCAACACTGTTGGAAGCCTGCCCTTTGGACAACTCGTCGTACGCCCGACATCCTATTTCAACGCCGATTACTATCAAACCCCCATCATCGTCCGTCGTTTATCCCAGCGGGAAACTACAGATCAAATTCTCGGAAAGCTCAACATCACCCGCCCAGATGCCAAAGAGACGAGCCTCATTGAACTTCAAATCACCACTTCAAATGCAAAGAAGTCAGCCGATATTCTTAATTCATTGATCAAGGAATATAACGATCAGTCAATTGAAGAAAAGCTCCTTGCTTCCCGCAAAGCGGAAGCATTTATCCTCGAACGCCTCAAAAAACTCGGGGGAGAGCTTGGCACAGTCGATAAGCGCATTCTCGATTTCAAAAAGAATAATGAACTGGTTCTCGATATGACGACAGAACTCGGAACCAATTATCTTAAAGTCCAGGATCTGGATAAAAATGCTTTCGATATCGATACGCAAATCAAACAAGTCGAATCCCTTCAAAACATCCTGGCATCCGCCAAAAATTCCAAGAGGCAAATGTTCTCCGCCAGTCATGGCATCAATGACCCCGCCATCACACACCAGATCGAGCAATACAATGAAGCCTTCCTGAAATATCAGAGACTCGTTGCCAGCGCAGGCTCTAAAAACCCTCTTGTCTCATCCCTGGTCAAAGATATGGATTCCATGATCAACGCACTGAACCGTTCCATCAATAACCATCATAGAGCCCTTACCCTGCAACTTGAAGAAGTAAACAACAAGAAAAACGAACTCAGTAAGAAACTCGTTGCAACCGCCTCCCACGAAAAAGCACTCGTTCCCATGCTCCGGGAACAAAAGGTGAAAGAAGAGCTCTACATCATGCTTCTGGGCAAGCGTGAAGAAAACGCGCTTTCCCTCGCTACCACGGAACCCAACGCCCGCATCCTCGAAGCAGCTTTCGGTAAAGACATCCCCGTCGCACCGAAAACCAAACTCTTTGTTGCGGCCGGAGCATGCGGTGGTGCCGCACTATGCATCTTCGCCCTTTTAGGAGCCGCCGCTTTAGACACCAAGGTGACGACGAAACAGGACCTCCTGGGGCTCACTACCATCCCAGTCGTCTCCGAATTCCCCCCTCTCACCAAGCGAGAGAAAAAAGAGAACACCCTCATTCTGCGCAATGACCGCTCCTTCATAGTCGAGAGCTTCCATATTCTACGAAACAATCTGGAGCTCATGGTACCCAACAAGAAAAACTCCTCCATGCTCATCCTGATCACATCGACAATGAGCGGGGAGGGCAAAACATTCACCTCGTCCAATCTGGCGGTTTCCTTTGGCAAAACAGGTAAAAGAGTGCTTCTCATCGACGGCGACCTCCGCAAGGGTACACTCACCAAAAGGCTCAATCTGCGAAGGAAGCCGGGGTTATCCAATCTCTTGCTCAACACCTCGTTAGAGCTTGAAGACGGCAAATCTCCATTTGTCACTCTGGAAGAGGAATCCGCCCGCGTGGACGTTCTTCCTATCGGTCCCCTGCCCCCCAATCCCGTCCCTCTGCTCGACCAAGCCCACTTGGCTAATCTGATCCATCACTGGCAATCCATCTATGACCGCATCGTGATCGACGGAGCCCCCTTCGGTATTCTGGCAGATTCCTCTATCATCGCACGATTTGCCGACGTCACCCTGTATGTGATCCGAAGCAATAAAATCGACAAACGCTTCGTCCCCTCCATCCAGAAACTGGCCGATGAAGGGAAACTCCCCGGCGCAGCCTTCGTCTTAAACGACGTCGATTTCAAACGCGCTCGCTACCACTACTACGGCTACGGATACGGCTATTCCACAAAAGACAAATAAGTCCTTTTCATTACTGCTCCCTCCCATCCTCCGTCCATCGATGCGATTACCCTTCTTTCATAGGAATCCGGCTGACCTGTCCGTGCTGTTTCCCGACGGCATGGACAGGCACAGTCACATCCTTTGGGGAATAGACGATGGAGCACAAAGCCCGGAAGACAGCCAGGCCATCATCAACGCCATGCGCCGAATCGGTCTCCGGGGAGCCTGGTGTACTCCGCACGTCATGGCCGAGCTGCCCGACAACACTGCCAGCAATCTCCGCAAGAGGTACAACGAGGCCTTGGCAACACTCGACCTCAACGGCTTCGACCTCCGGCTGGCAGCCGAATACATGCTCGACGAAAGCTTCCTGCCCCGGCTCAAGGACAACTCGGAAAAACTACTCACCTACGATGGCAAGCGTCTGCTGATTGAATTTTCTCGTATCTCACTCCCCGGCAACTGGGAAGAAATGATCTTCCTCGTTCAGGCTCAGGGCTACATCCCCGTCCTGGCACACCCGGAACGATACGGCTCCATACTCGACCTGGAAGCCCTGGAACTTCTCCATCAAAACGAAGTCGAGTTCCAGATCAACCTCTCATCCCTCATCGGAATGCGAGGACGGCATATCCAGAAATTGGCCCGAACACTGCGGAAAAAAGGTCTCTGCAACTGGATCGGAACCGATGCCCACCGCCCCGAACACGTACGGAGCAGAGCATGATTCCACTCCAATGACAGGAACCTTTCCGTACAAACTTCCTCATAACAAAAGCCATGCCCACCAGACACGCTTCCGACCTCTCCATTCCTTCAGGAAGCACTACTCCCCAACACCTGCCTCATCAACACAAACGGAAACATATCACCTTTTACGCCAGATATATTAAACGGCCCCTCGACTTCATCGTCGCGTGTACAAGCCTCATTTTCATCATCCCCTTCCTCATCCTCCCCATCTACATCATCCTGAGAATTAAAACCGGAGCCTCTCCCTTCTTCCGCCAAACGCGTATCGGACAACACAGAAAACCCTTCCAGATCATCAAGTTCAAAACGATGACCGATGAACGTGACTCCGATGGAAATCTTCTCCCCGACGAACAACGCACCACCAAGCTGGGAGCATTTCTTCGATCAACTTCGCTCGACGAATTCCCCGAACTCATCAACGTCCTCAAAGGCGACATGAGCTTCGTCGGCCCCAGACCGTGGATCCCGGAGCAAATGTCCAATTTTGCACCCTCCACACAAGAGAGAAGAATGATGATGCGCCCCGGTATCACCGGCCTCGCCCAAATTCAGGGACGCAATAACCTCACATTTCGCCAACGCGTCTGTTTCGACTTGGATTACATCCTTCACGCCTCCCTGTTCTCAGATGTCTGCATCCTCTTTCGAACCTTCTATAAAGTGTTCAAACGCGAAGGCATCGAACAGTGCCAGAACGCGCTTGTCTCCGCTCAACGTTGCATTCTTCCCAAAGACACCGAAACACGAGGAATTCGCGGCAACGAACCTACTCACCTGCAACACTGAAACTAGAAAATAGATAACAGATGAAAATTACCGTTATCACAGTCTGCTATAACAGTGAGGCTACTCTGGGCGACACCATACACAGCGTCCTCAATCAGAGCAACAAGGACTACGAGTACATTATTGTCGACGGGAATAGTAACGACAAAACTGTCGAGATAATACGCAGTAGCGAAAAGGCATTTTCTGGACGCATGCGATGGATATCAGAACCGGATCAAGGTATCTACGATGCCATGAACAAAGGTATCCGTATGGCCACGGGAGAGGTAATCGGATTCCTCAATGCCGATGACTACTATCAAGACAACCACGTCTTGCGAGATATTGCTCAAGCCTTCTGTGCCAATCCAGAAGCAGATGCTATCCACGGGGATCTGGACTACATCAACAAAGAACGAAAGGTAGTCCGATCCTGGAGAGGAAAAGAATACACTCCCGGTTCGTTCCAGAAAGGCTGGAGCCCGGCTCACCCCACTTTCTACTGTAAACGGCAGTGTTTTGAACAATTCGGCCCCTTCGTTCCCGCCATCGGCAGCGCGGCAGACTTCGAACTCATGCTCCGTTTCACGGAACGGTTCGGAATCCGGACACGCCATCTGCAACGCTCCATGGTTTTTATGCGCACGGGGGGCTCCAGCACGAATGGATTAAAAGCCATCATGCGAAACACAAAACAGAACCGCCAAGCATTCCTCCTCAATTCCCTCCCCTGCCCCCTCCTGTACCCGGTCGCCCGTCTCTGGCACAAAATATTCTCTGTCAAAAATCCCTTCAATTATCTCTCCCAATAATGTCAGCAACGGCTAACAGAATCATCAGGAACACAGGCTTTAAAAACAAGAAATAAACAGAACATCGTTTATGGAGAATCACTCTTCAAGCAACCGTCGCCTGGCCAAAAACACTCTGATGTTATATGCCAGAATGTTGTTGGTAATGTTCGTTACTCTTTACACTTCGAGAGTCGTTCTGCGAGTTTTGGGCGTAGAAGATTATGGGATATACAGCGTTGTTGGAGGTATTGTCGTATCATTCTCCATTTTATCAAATGCAATGTCTGGTGCGATTTCCCGATTTATTACTTTTTCATTAGGCCAGGGTGATATCGAAAAAGTACGAAAACTGTTCGGCCTATCTGTGTCTATACTGTTTTGTATTGGAGTATTGATAATTGTCTGTGCTGAAATAATCGGATCGTATTTATTAAATACACAGATGAATATACCCTGTAATCGAATCGGGGCAGTCAATATTCTCTTTCAATTTTCACTCGCAATTTTTATAATAAGGCTTTTCAGTGTCCCATTTAATGCTCTCATCATATCAAATGAGCGGATGTCGATTTATGCGTACTTTGGGATTGGTGAGGCTTTATTACAGCTGATTGTAGTTTTTGTTTTGCAACTCTACCCGGTAGACAAGCTGATTATGTATGGTTTCTTGTTGTCGGCTGTAACACTGATATATGTGATCATGCAATATGTGTATTGCAGGAATACATTCTCCACTCAAATGGCAAGACCCACATTTGACAAAGGCTTGTTCAAGGAAATGGCTAGCTTTGCCGGTTGGAATTTCATCGGAACATCTGCGGGGATTTTGAAGAATCAAGGTGTAGATATAATTGTAAACGTTTTCACTGGAGTTGCAATAAATGCCGCGCGAGGTATCGCACTCCAGGTAAATACAGCTGTTGCCAGTTTTTCCGAGAATTTTATAACAGCCCTCAGGCCACAGATAATAAAAACTTATGTAGCTGATGATAAAGACCATTTGAACTTCCTGGTTGAACAAGGAGCCAGATTTTCCGGTTATTTACTGCTCTTCATTACGATACCTCTTATATTGGAAACGAATACTTTGCTGCAATTGTGGCTAAAAGTCGTACCACCCCATACCGGAACTTTCGCTCGGCTTCAACTCATTGATGCAGTGGCTATGTCATTGTCGCAGACATTGATTATAGTGTTGTTGGCTACTGGCAAAATCAGGAACTACCAATTGGTTGTAGGTGGTATAACTTTGCTTAATATGCCTTTGTCATGGCTGCTGTTGTATTGCGGTTTCCCTGTTTGGGTGACTTACGTTGTCTCCATATCGCTAAATATCCTGTGTTTGGTGTGTCGATTGTTGTTTGCCAATCATTTGGCAAACATAGCAATAGCTCGTTACCTGCGTAAAGTTGTAATTCATGTCATTATTGTAGCCTGCGCATCAGTTGTCCTGCCGATCATTATGATTAATATCATGGAACCATCATTACAACGCGTGTCATTTGTCATAACAACATGCATTCTTACAACATCACTATCGATATTTTATGTAGGCATGACAGCACATGAACGTATATTTATATATTCAAAAGCTCTTAGTTTGATAA
The DNA here is from genome assembly GCF_029854705.2 of Akkermansia sp. N21116. Taxonomy (NCBI): domain Bacteria; kingdom Pseudomonadati; phylum Verrucomicrobiota; class Verrucomicrobiia; order Verrucomicrobiales; family Akkermansiaceae; genus Akkermansia; species Akkermansia sp. N21116. Next base: position 1,300,128 of record NZ_CP139035.1, on the reverse strand, counting down.
ATAAATATCACAATAAATAATAAACTTATAATTAACCATATTTGATTTACGGTAAAATTTATTAACACACACATGTTTTTCAATACTATTTTCTTCGACCATTATTACATTACTTTCGATGAGCAAGCACTAATCATGCCAGCTGTAAAAACACCCGAACAATGCATGTTGAGTCCACGTAATGCTGTAACTCACGAATGCCAATGCGAATCATATTATACATATGGCACTTCCCCTTTACACGCATTAAGGAGGAAAGTCATGCGGAATAGCGATCATAATATTATCGATAAATATATTGTCGAGTAAATATGGCTACTGTATTTCACCATAATAATATTGCTAGCTTTGCCAGATCAAGTGAATGTACCGCTTGTATGGCATGTTTTGATACATGCCCACATGCTGCCATTAGTTATACTATTGACAGGAATGGCTTTCTACGCATGTCTGTCGACAGCAATAGGTGTACCGGTTGTGGCGCATGTCGAAAAAGCTGTCCCGGTCTTAATGGAAAGCGGTATGGAGAAAGCGAAATAGCAAAAGCATTTGCCGGATGGAACAATGATGAAAAACAACGTCAGTCCAGTGCTTCCGGCGGAGTCTTCGCCGCACTTGCAACTTATGTGTTACAGTCTGGAGGATTAGTTTATGGTGCTGCCATCCATGGTTTTGAGATTAAGCATATCAGGGTAAATAATTTAGAAAACCTACACAATTTGCAAAACTCCAAATATCAGCACAGCATCACCGCTGGTGTGTACAATCAAGTAAAGAAAGACTTGAAGCAAGGTAAAACCGTATTGTTCTCAGGATTAGGATGCCAAATTGCAGCCTTATATGCGTATCTGCATTATAAGCCATACGACAACCTTTATACAGTAGATACCATTTGCGGTGGTTTGTCTTCCATGCTGCCGATGATTTCTCTTGCCAGTTCAGGGAAATATAGTGATATCATTTCGTTTCGAGACAAAGACAATGGATGGAAAAGTACAGGTTTCACTTATAGGTTGAAACTAAATGGCAACGATGGATCAGTTAAAGATTTAGGTTGTCAAAACATCGTCCTAAAATGCTTCTCTACTAAAATTACCAAACGGGCTTCCTGTTTGAACTGCCGTTTCGTCGGCTTTAAGCGACAAAGCGATTGTACAATTGGTGATTTTTGGGGAGATACCGATTTCACTCATCAGCATAGTAATGGACTTTCATCTCTAATAGTTCATTCTGAGCGGATGTATGAGTTGCTTCAGAAAGCTGATCTGACAATGAGTGAAATCAAAATCGATAAAGTAGCATCTAGAAACCCCAATTTGTACTTTGGGAATTCCAAAGGCGTTCGTCGCCTGATAAGCCGCCATTTAGCGTTTTTTTTTCTTAGAAACGGGCTATACCGTTTAGTCTGGCCATTGGTCGATTATGACTCAAAACTTTCTATCGAAATGCAACTATACGGGATGCTTCTGCAAAGTAAAGCAAAAAAAGACTTGAAAAACCAACTTGAACTTTTGAGTAAATGAGAATTGCATTGTTAACTATTTGGCACGTAGGGAACTATGGTGCGGAGTTGCAGGCCTATGCGACTTGCCGCATCTTAGAAGAGTTGGGACATGATGTGACAATCATCGATTTTCGCGAAAACGAAAACCCTAATGAGTCTTTTAAGGGGCGATTGGCTCGATACATTTCTTCGTGCACATTGACCCATTTCAAATTCTCAATATTTTGGAATAAATACTTTCCTAATAAAACACGCCATTACCATACTTACGAAGAATTAAAAGCCAATCCTCCAGAAGCGGACTTATACCTTGTGGGCAGCGACCAAGTGTGGAACTATAAGATTCTCGCAGACAAAGCCGAGGCTTTCTTCCTTGCATTTGGCAAGGGTGAGATAAGGCGCGCATCCTACGCATCAAGCTTTGGAATAAGCGAATGGCAAGCAAATGAACCGTTGACTTCCATGGCAAAGCAAATGTTATGCAGGTTTTCTGCTGTGTCTTGCCGGGAAGCCTCAGGCATCAGAATTTTAAAAGAAGTATTCAACATCGATGCCGCCGAAGTGCTTGACCCGACTTTGCTCTTTGATGAATACTTTGGGGTAAACAGCCAGAACGCTACAGAAGATGGCACTTTAGCCTACTATCCGCTCTCTACCAATAACGAGTTGGCAAAGTTCTCGATAGAACTGGCTCACGAATTAGGATTACGTCCCAATAATATAAACAAGAAAGTCCTGCTCTCAAACACCATTGCCTGGAATCGGCCTGATGTAGAACAGTGGGTCAATAGCATTGCTCGTGCGTCACTTGTCATTACTCCATCATTCCACGGGCTCACATTCAGCCTTCTATTTCGCAAACAATTTATCATTATAAATAACAACATAAATCAGGAGCGAAAAGTCCGCATGACAGATTTGCTTAAAAAGTTGGGTTTAGAAAACAGGTATTTCGATTCCATCGAACGAGCAAAAAAGACAAAGGCATGGGAACAAACCATTGATTACGACATCGTATTCCCCAAACTTTTGCAGATGCGTTCATCATCTATCGATTATCTCAAGAAAATGTTACAGCTATGAATATCATGTTCATATTCGATTTCCCCATCATTGCGAATAATGGCGGGGTACAACGTGTTACGAATACTTTGGCAAAGGAGTTAGTACGGCGTGGACACAAAGTCTCTTTTTTATGTACCTCCACGGCAAAACACCAAGATACGAGCATAGGAGTAGATTCCCTTTGTACACAATACTATCTCTCCGATAAGTCAAATGTAACACATCAAGTCAGAGTCTTGACAGAAAAACTTGAAATAGATGCAGTAATTAACCAGTCGTTCAGTAATGAAGTCATTCCCATATTAAGTGCATTTCCAAGTACCATATTTAAGGTATCAGTGTATCATAGTCAGCCATTTGCAACCTATAAAAAAGAGAGATTGATACTTCGCGGGTTGACAAATACAAATTCATTGGCAGGCTGTATTTTTAAATATGTGGGCATTATTGCTCCATATCTTGTACGAGATCATTACATCAAGGGTGCAAAAAATATATTCTCTCAATTGATTAACACTTCAGACAAATACTGTCTGCTCTCGTATCGGTATCAGGAACGAGTGAAACGATTTGTGCCTAATGTCCCCGCTTCAAAGCTCATAGCCATAAACAATCCAAATACATTCCCCGACATTGTCACAATCGATCAATTTGAACGAGAGAATGTACTGCTGTTTATGGGCCGGATTGAGAACTCATCCAAGAATGTCTATGACTTTGTTCGCGTTTGGCAGATGTTGGTAAAGCGAAATCCCGACTGGAGAGCTATAGTTGTGGGTGACGGTTCAGATTTACAGCGAATGAAATCATTTGCCCGGGAATTGGCCGTCGAACGCATTTCATTTGAGGGAAACAAGGCTAATGTAGGAGAATACTACGCAAAAGCCAAGTTCCTCTGCCTCACTTCTAACTACGAGGGGTGGGGGTTAGTATTGGTGGAAGCCATGCAATTCGGATGTGTCCCGGTATCTTACGGCACATTTGAGGCAGTGTATGATATAATAGACGATGGAGAGAACGGATTTATTGTTGACAAGAAACCATCTGCAATGGCTCAACAAATCCAGCAATGCATTGATGGGAAGTTTGATTTCTCCGCACTGTCACAGCGGGCGCGGAAAAAGGTTCGAAAGTTTTCAACAGTAAACATCGTTGACCAGTGGGAGGCATTGATCAGGCATCAATAGATAGGTAAAAATTGCTTGAAAATAAAATTGACACATTTTCAATATGAGGGAGCACTATCTTAAATACGACAGGAGTTCGCATCGGCCATTCTCCTACTTTCTCTTCTTTTTCATTGTCTGGCCATTTGGGGCTTGCTTATATTCCTTACAGTACGCCAATGAACGGAAATCGTATGCCATATTTTTCCTTTTTAGTTTGCTCATTTGCTGGCATATGGCGCCTGTTTCATTGTCGAATAAATACGATGATTTCATTGGTATATATCAGCGTTTTCTGAACATGAAAATAACAACGGACGAAATGCTTAGGCAGGTTTGTGCGTATTTCACTTTTAGCAGAGAAGCTCCCAAGGAAATTTATGAAATAATTGTAACATGGTTTGTTAAGCAATTTACAAATAATTATCATTTCTATTTTCTTGTTTGTTCAATACCAGTAGCGTATTTCCAATTAAAATCGCTCAAACTTATTACTGATGATAGTAAGTTCAAGGCTGGAACATTGATGGGTATTATTGTTCTTTTTTTGTTCATATTTCCGCGAGATATATTCACTGTTCAAAATCCACGATTCACGACAGGTTTTTGGCTATGCATTGTTTGTACGTTGCATTATCTATGCAGTAATCGGAACAATATTTTTCTCTTGTTTCCTATATTGTTTGCCCCACTCATCCATTCGGCATTATGGCTATACGTCATCATAATTGTGATTTATCTGTTCATACCTAAAAAATCAATCATACTGCAATGGTGTGCGGTATGTACATTGCCGCTTATGTTCTTTACCACTGACATTTTCCGGCAAGTTGATTTGTCTCAATTTTTGCCGCCTTCATTATATCGCTGGTCAACATATCATAATACAGATGAAGCATACTCTAATTTGGCAGGCTCTGGAAGATCTGGCTTCTGGTGGGTAGGGACAAGTTTCGTTTTTGCTGGGAAAATTATGTATGGCGTAATGTTAATTTACATCATAAAACGATTCAAGAATAAAGATAGTGAAATCAATGATACATCTAAACGATTATATCCATTCCTTCTGTTTTTTTTCTTTATTTCAAACTTGTTGCATTTAATACCTGTATTGGGCGAGCGTTATTTCTACTTTACTCAAATTTTTACAATTTTCTTGTGGTTTAAGGCAGTCTACCCCAATTGTCCCAAAATACTTTTATGCTTATTAGGTGCATATAGTTGGGCTATATTTACGCGATATGGCTATATTCTTGGTGGAGCATTATCAGTCAATACTCATCCTGATTTGTTTTATGCGCCCTTACCCTATCTCATAGGGAAAGGTATTCTTTGGTGATTTATAAAGTTAATAATATAATGAAAATTTTAGAAATAATTCCAAATCTACAAGCAGGGGGAGCTGAAGTTTTCCTCGTAAATCTATGCAATGAAATGTGCCGCCACAATGAAACAAGCATCACATTGCTAACTTTTTATGACAGTGAAAACAGTTTCCTGCTAAACAAACTCGATCCTTCCATCACGTTAGCATACATTCCCAAATCAAGAGGTTTTGATGTTAAACTAATGTATCGTTTATATGACTTCATCATGGAAGGTGAATATGATATAGCACACTTCCATGTCAATACTATTGCTTACGCCTTACTGCCGGCAATAAGGAATTTGTGCCGTTGCTATGCCACTATCCACAACGATGCTTATCGTGAAGCATCAGGCATTCACCGTTTCATACGTCGTGTACTTTTCAAGTCAAAGAAAGTATATCCTATTACAATATCGCATCAGTCAGATGCCTCTTTCCATCAATTATATGGGAGTTCGATATCAACAACTGTGATATATAATGGGGTACCCAAGCATACTCCGACACATGGCTTTTCATTGAAACAATACCAAACAACACCTAACACTAAATTACTTATTATGGCTGCAGCTCTATCTCCTGTAAAAAATGAATTGGCTGTGGCACAGGCTGTAAAACAATTGGTCGATGAGGGCGAAGATATCGCTCTTGTTATTATCGGCAGAGATGCCGATAAGCAATACGCTCAACAGATAAAGGACATGACCTCCCAGCGTATCCACTACATAGGTGAAGTGTCTAATCCAGTAGATTACATGCGGCATGGAAACTACTTTGTTCTGGCTTCATATTTTGAGGGATTGCCAATAAGTTTACTTGAAGCTTTATCTGTCGGGTGCATTCCTATTGTAACTCCTGTAGGAGGATGTGTCGATGTGGTAAATGATGGGCGAAACGGCTTTATCATAGCCACACAAGAGAAACAGGACATATACAAGACAATAAAAAAAGTTCTTCATTTTCCAGATCAAGTTATTATGGCAATTAAGGAACAGGCGTTGTTCGACGCTAATAGATACACTATATCGTATTGTGCAAACAGTTATTTATCTCTTTTTAATCGCATTAAAGCATGAAAATTCTAATCATTGGGCAAAATTCGAAAATAGCAAATGTGTTCTGTCATTTTGCAACAGTCACAATGGTAATAGACAAAAATATCGAGTTATGCCGCAAATACAGCAGGAATACCAAATTCACAGTTATAGAAAGTATGACGGACATCCGTAATGCGCGTTCCATACCAAAGCGAACAAGGGAGTTACAGAACTGGTTAAAAGAATTTACACCGGATATTGTGTTCAGCAATGACAAATATTCCATGATAGCGGCACGCTTTGCAACGGCATTCAAGGCAAAAAGACCGTTACTCATCTCTACGTCTCACAGTTCCTATTCCTGGACTGCCCCCAAACGAATACGTCAATTTGCCTTTGCTGTAAAATTATGTACTGACGGTTATGTCGCCCTTGCTTCATTTGTGTATCAACATTTGATTAATAATGGACTAAATCCTCAACGTCTGTTGCTGCAACCAAATACCATCGAGTACGATGTATTTCCTATAAAGAACAGCTATGCACTAAACGATGTACCACAACTTATCTATACAGCGGTTATCTATCCACAAAAGGGACAACTAATTCTTGTTGAAGCCGTTAAAATACTTATTGAAAAACATTTTGTGTTACATGTAGATTTTATTGGAGATTTTATGGACGAAGGCTACAAAAGTCAGATAGAAGCATATATTAAGCGATACAATCTAGATGATTATATTTCTTTTCGGGGGAGAATTGAAAATTCTGTTTTACTAAATCTCTTGCCGTCGTATGACATTTATGTATCACCTTCTCTTATTGAAATGTCACCATTTAACTTGCTTGAAGCAAAAGCGGCTGGACTTCCGGTTGTAGCCTGTAAAACAGGCGGAATCCCCGACATCATATCAGATAAGACAGACGGACTTCTCGTTCCCCCAAATGATGTCAAGTCATTAGCTGACTCTATAGAAGAACTCTTAAATAGTGAGAATCTGCGAGAGCGATTGGGCAAGACCGCCCGATATAATATATCAAATACACAAACACCGGAAGTGGTCGCAAATAAAATGCAAGATTTTTTTTATCGCATTAATTCTTTATAATATCATATGAAATTTGCCTATCTGATTCTAGCTCATCATAATTTCTTACAGCTCCAGTTGCTGCTTGATTTATTGGACGATGAAAGGAACGACATTTATGCCCATCTTGACAAGAAGATAAGGGATATAGTTATTCTTGGCTTAGTCAAGTCAAAACTTTACTATATCGAAAAACGAGCGAGCGTAACATGGGAAAATGTTTCTCAAATAAGAGCAGAGTATAACCTTTTCAGGGCTGATTTTAATAATAAACCATATGATTATTATCACCTTATATCGAAAGATACTATGCCCATAAAAATCAATGACTACATTCAAGATTTCTTTGAGAAGAATAGAGGAAACAAGTTTGTAGGATACGGCAGGGCTGCACCTGAAAGATGCACAAAATACCATCTGTTCACACAATATTTCAGGCACAAAATCTGGATTATTAGAGAATTCTTTCATCTGATGAGAAATGCTTTTGAGCCGATTATCAATCTGTTCCCCAAGAAGATTCCTATAGGAATTGAGTTTAAAAAAGGTGCACAATGGATCAACATCACCAACGAGTGCCTTCGTCTGATTTTAGACAAAGAAGATTGTGGCTTATCGTTCTTCAAAAGAACATATTGTTGTGATAATGTGTTTGTCCAGACTATTATTTGAACCACACTTTAAAAAATTTATGATAATGATGATGTGTTGATAATTATTAATTCTGAAAGAATTTTTGCAAGGAAATTTCATATAACTATTCATTCACACATTGTGTCAAACCTATGTTAATTCCTACATAAATCTATTGATAAAAACGATTAACTAGGCATAACACCTGAATATTATGAAAAGCACAGTAACTCCAAACTATACCATTGTAGCATCCAACAGCTTGTATAACAAACATTACAACTTTCCACAATATAGCCTGATTGCCGGTTCACCGGCCAAATTGATAAAGACAGGTATTTATCGTTGTTTCGACAAAGAGGAAGAAGAGATAAAAAACGCATTGGAACGATGAAGATCCTTCAAACAATCGCCGGTTTCGATTCATATAGCGGTGGTACCTCGACCTGTACTTACGATTTGCTTTCGGCAATGCACCAGATAGGATGCAATGTGGACTTGATGTCTGTTCAGTCCGATAACTTGATGGGGCATGGTGAGGATTGGATTAAAGTATTGCCCAATGATGCGATAACTCCATACGGATATTCAAAGGGTATTGCCCAGTACCTCCAGAACCATGAGTATGACCTTTACCACACCAACGGGCTGTGGATGTATTGCAACCATATGACCTGCTCGGTGGCAAGACGTAAGCATAAGCCTTACATCATCACGCCGCATGGAATGCTTTATCCTGCCGCACTGAAACGCTCCTACTGGAAGAAGTGGCCTCTGATTCAGCTTTGTTTTCGCAAAGACATCAATCGTGCCGATTGCCTTCATGTGACTTGCAAGGCTGAAATGGAGCATGTGCGCCAATTTGGATACCGTGGCGCTATAGCAGTTATCCCCAACCCGGCCAGCCGGCCTGGTTATTTAAAAGAAATTGCAGTTGCAAAATCGTCCTTTATGGGATGTAGTCGTTTGAGGAAGTTCGGCTTCCTCGGGCGACTACATCCCATAAAGAAGATTGAAAATCTTCTTTATGGGCTAGTGGAGCTTCCTCATCCGCAGGAGTGCGAATTGGTGATCATGGGCAAGGGGGATGATGAGTACGAACAGTTTCTGCGTAGCGAAACAAAACGACTTGGATTGGAAAATCGTGTTCAATTTTGCGGTTTTGTCAACGGCAGGGACAAGTATGAGCAATTGGCGCAGTTGTCCTGCCTTTTCGTACCGAGCGACTTCGAGAACTTCGGCATGATTGTGACCGAGGCACTGTCGGTGGGAACTCCTGTGATGGCGAGTCTCGGTACTCCATGGGAAGAACTCAACACGGAGAAATGCGGCTGGTGGCTCGACCGCACTCCGGAAAACATCTCCCAGGTCATGCAACAGGTGCTCAAGATGCCTGTCCCGGAACTGCTTTCCATGGGTGAAAGGGGACAGCAGCTTGTACAGGAAAAATACACGGCTCCTGTAGTGGCGCGGCAGATGAGTAAACTGTATGGCTGGCTGTCAGGTGGATCTTCTAAACCCGATTTCGTTTATGAATAAAGTCGATTTGTCGAAATACCACAATAATCTGAGTCGTAAGCACCAGATAATTAGAATGCTTTGGGGCATAGTGTGGACATTGTGCGCACGGTGGTTGCCTCGCTCGGTTGGAAGTGGGTGGAAACGTTTTCTACTCCGCTTGTTTGGCGCTAAGATTCATTCTACTGCCGTGGTTTATTCCTCGGCAAAGATATATTATCCCGCCAATTTGGAGATGGAGGAGTATAGCTGTCTGGCTTCGGATGTGGACTGTTACAATGTGGCTCCGATACGAATCGAAGCGAACACGACTGTATCGCAAGGAGCTTACCTGTGTACGGCGAGCCACGACATTACCGACCCACTGAATCCGCTGATTACCGCTCCTATCGTGATAGAAGACCAGGCGTGGATCGGTGCAAGAGCCTTTGTCGGCATGGGCGTGACCATAGGGCAAGGGGCAGTTGTAGGCGCTACGGCTTCGGTATACAAGGATGTAGACCCTTGGTCTGTCGTAGGCGGCAATCCGGCCTGGTTGATCAAGAAACGAATTATTAAGGCATAAATAAATTCACGATATTATAAACGCCGCGTTTCACATTTTGCGGCATAACTCATTGCAAACCTTATGTTAGATTTATCAATCATCATCCTCACATACAACGAAGAAATACACATCCGCCGTTGTTTGGAAAATATTCTTCCTCTTGCCACAGATATTTTTATTATCGATAGCTTTTCAACAGATAAGACGATTAATATAGCATCGGAATACAGAAACGTACACATCCTGCAAAACAAGTGGGAAAACAATCATGCCAAACAATTCAACTGGGGGTTACAGAATGCACCCATTCGTACCAAATGGGTACTCCGCCTGGATGCGGACGAATACTTGATGCCTGAATTGATAGAAGAACTGCAAAGCAAACTTCCCGAATTGCCGGAAGAGGTAACAGGCGTCATTTTCAACCGTCGTCACATCTTTATGGACAAATGGATGAGACGTGGCATCTATCCAGTGAAACTGTTGCGCCTATTCCGCAACGGCAAGGGGATGTGCGAACAACGTCTGATGGATGAACACATACAGCTCCAGGAAGGACACGCGATAGAATTTCATCACGATTTCTGCGACCATAACCTGAATGATCTTACATGGTTCTGCCACAAGCATGTGAACTATGCCATACGAGAGGCAGTGGATTTATTGGATATCGAATTGGACTTGACCGGAGCAGCTGAAACGGATGGGAACAAGAACATAAGCCGACAGGCTCAGGTCAAGCGGATGAAAAAACATAAATATGCCAGACAGCCGCTATTCTGGCGATCATTTGCATATTTCTGCTACCGTTACTTCTTGCGGTTCGGTTTTACCGAAGGAAAAGAAGGTTTCCTATGGCATTTCCTTCAAGGCTGGTGGTACCGTACGCTTGTGGATGCAAAAGTGTATGAAATCAAGAAAGCCTGCGGGAATGACAAACAAAAAATAATCCATCATCTTCATGAAAAATATAACATAATAATATAGTTATATTCAATAATTGCTTATTATTACATGCACGATAATCTGTAATTTTCATGAAGAAAAAAGCGCAGCAACCCCGTTATTTCATTTTAAGAAAATCACTGAAATATATCAATCCATCTTTAATGTAATGAAAAAAATCTTTGTCTCAGGATGTTACGATATTCTCCACGCAGGGCATATTCAATTTTTTGAAGAGGTCAGGGCATTGGGGGACTATCTGATTGTGTCGTTTGCCTCGGAGAAAGTGCTTTGGCACCATAAGCGTCGCAAACCTTCGATTCCTGATGAGCATAAGAAAGTTCTTTTGGAGAGTCTGCGCATGGTCGACCAAGTGCTCATTGGAACAGGATTGAAGAAAGGGCTTGATTTCGAAGAGGAATTTCTGCGTGAAAAGCCGGATCTTCTGGTTGTGACGGAGGATGATTTGTACGGTGATATCAAGCGAGAATTGTGCGCCCGTGTTGGAGCACAGTACATGGTGTTGCCGAAGACTCCGCCAAAGTTTGAGCCGGTTTCGACAACGATGCTGGTCAATCGCATCAAGGCACCGAACGTCGTGCCGCTACGCGTCGATTTCGCGGGAGGCTGGCTGGATGTGCCCCGACACGCTCGCGAGGGTGCCTATATCGTGAATTGCGCAATTACTCCTTTTGTATCGTTAGCGGATTGGCCGTATGAGCTGCGTTCCGGTCTGGGAGGAAGCGGTGCCTGGGCGATGCTGCAGGGAAGAGATTCCGTGCAATCGGAACTGGACCTAGGCGTAGGCTGGCAGGATCCGGCTGTCATTTCCGAAACCGGGCTTTGCGTTTGGCGTTCCGGGCCTGCTCCTGTCCTGGATCTGAAGAGTACGGGAGATTTCCTTCAAGGAAAATTAGCCATTTATTATACGGGTTCCAGCCACGATACTCCCTCCATGGCCGATTCACAGCGCGATTATAACCGAATCGCCCAATCGTCTTTCATCGCACGAGCCGGAGTCATGGAACGCAGCATTGACGAACTGGCTGCCGGAGTCGCTCTTTATCATAGCGTCCAATTATCGGAGGGAATGAAGGAACTCCCGGGAATTTCCGGATCCATTGCACAAAAATATCTTGGCGGAGGTTTCGGAGGATATGCGCTTTATATCTTCAAAACAAATGAAGAGCGCGACGCAGCCGTCCGGCTTTGTTCTTCGCGCATGAAGGCGGTGGAACCTTATTGCCGCAAATTGTTTTGATTTTCGCTTTATTTTGTTAATAATTGATTCCAGATGCCCCTTTCTTCCGTTTTCCATACCGCGTCTTTGCGAGACCAGATTGCAGCCCTGGGCGATGAATTCGCCATCGAGGGGAATTTCCTGCGCCACGATGTAATCAACAGTGGACACATCAATATGACCTTCAGGGCGGAATACGCCTCCCACAACGGCAAGGTGAGCCGGTATATTTTCCAGAGGATCAATGATGCGGTGTTTACGCGGCCGCGCGATGTGATGCACAATGTGGAGAAGGTGACGCGGCATATCCTCTGGAAGATGAGGAGGGTGATCCGCCCCCATGAATTCCAGACGCTGAATCTGTATGCGGCCCGCGGCGGAAGAAATTACCTGGAGCTTCCCGGCGCCGGATACTGGCGGTGTTACAATTGCATTGAGCATACGCACACGTATGATGTCGCGGAAACACCGCAGCAAGCTTATGAAGCGGCCCAGGCTTTCGGAGCCTTCCAGGAACTGCTCTGCGACATGAATCCGGCGGACATCCACGAGACGATTCCGTACTTCCACCACACACGACGGCGTTTCGACCGGCTGATGGAGGTGGCGCGCCAAAATCCCAAAGGCCGTCTGGAATCCTGCACCCGCGAATTGGAATTTGTCCGGGCTCACGAATCCTGCGTGGACGTCATCCTCGATCTCCTCGCCCAGGGTGAAATTCCGACGCGAATCGTCCATAACGATACGAAGATCAATAATGTGATGCTGGACGAGGATACGGATCTGGCCGTCTGCGTGATCGACCTCGACACGGTGATGCCGGGAAGCGCGCTTTACGACTTCGGCGACATGGTGCGCACGATGACCTCCCCGGCTGCCGAAGATGAAGAAGATTTGTCGAAAACCTTCCTGCGCATGCCGATGTTTGAAGCGGTGACCCGCGGCTACCTCCGCTCCGCCCGCGGATTCATCACGCCGAAGGAGGCGGATCTGCTGGCGTTTTCCGGTCTGTTGATCACGCTGGAAACGGGCATCCGCTTCCTGACGGATTACCTCGAAGGGGACGTTTATTTCAAGACGGAACGCGAAGGGCACAATCTCGCCCGCGCCAGGACCCAGCTGAAGCTGGTGGCCAACATGGATGCCCGCATGGAGGAAATGCAGGCCTGCGTCCGCCAAATCATGCACGAACACGAACAGGAATGCCCCGAGGGCTACGAAGCTTAGTCCGGGCTCTCCCCTAAAGAGCCGGACAAGAAGTGACGATATGTTTTTCGAGCTTTCCAAACTCCTGAATTTCTTTCTGGCCCCCACGACGTGGATGTTCCTCCTGCTGGCAGCTTTCGCGGTACTCAGGAACCGGAAGGAAAGCAAGGTGCGGAGGCGATGGAGCCGGGTTTGCCTGTATGGCAGCCTGTTCGTGTTTCTCGTGTTCACGGACCGTCCTTTGTTCGATTACGTCAAGGCGCGCGAGACGGCAGTCTGGGCCCACCCGCGCGAGATGGAGGGAAAACACTACAAGGCTGCCCTCGTCATGGGCGGCTTCAGCATGGTGAACCCGGATACCGGGGCAGTCCTCTACCCGAATTCATGTGCGGACCGACTTTGGGGAGCCGTCCGGCTGTATCACATGGGCAAGGTGGAAAAAATCCTGATTTCCGGCGACAGCATCACGTCCGAGGACGAAGGGCACATCAAGGAGGAGTTGTTCCTGAAGTACATGGAAGAAGCAGGAGTTCCCCGCGATGTCTTTTTGCTGGAACCGCAAGCGCTCAATACACGCGAAAATGCCGTTTATTCCATCGCGATGCTGAAGCCCCTGGGCATCGGCGACCGCGATTGTCTGCTCATCACATCCGCCTCGCACATGAAACGGAGCCTGGGATGCTTTGCCGCCGAAGGATGGCATCCCGACTGGTATACCGTCGGTATTACACCCTTCCCGAATCAGCTCAACCACCGCTCGTTCTATCCCTCCTGGGAAATCGCTTTCAAGTGGCAGGAGCTTCTGAATGAATGGATAGGCAATGCCGTATACAGCCTGCTCGGATACCGGGCCCGGGGAACATCCCCACAAAACGAAGGGCTCCGGCAACTTCCTCCTGTCCAAGAGAAACCTCCCTCGATTCAGGAAAATGTTTCTCCCATGCTTCCGGAGCGTACGGTTTCCAAGGAAAAATGCGGCGGATGCACTAGATTTTTCTGTATTTCCTAAAAAAAGCAAGTATTAGTGGAACTATTATGAAGCGATCTGCATTGACTTCCTTGGCGGCCGCTCTTGCGGTCATGGGTTCCATCGCATCCGCCGATGTCGTGGTACCGGCTTATTGCACGGCGAAGCCCGGAGCTTTCAAGGCCACGGTTTCCGCCGGATACGAGGCGAAGTATATCAGCCGCGGGCTGGTTCTCGCCGATTCCAGCACGGATAACGTGATTCCGATCGAAATAACCGGCCAGTACAACCTGCAGGACAACTTCGCCATCGTGGGCGGACTCCGCTATGACTGGATGACGGCCAATAGTTTTGAACATCATCGTGACAGTAGCACCCTGTGCGATGAAGGCACGTTCCTCCTCGGGCTCCGCAAAGGCTGGAACCCCGCTCTGACGACGACGCTCGGTTACCAATTCGTTCACGGCGGCCTTCCCGGTGCGCTGAATACCCACAGGAAAGGGAAGCGCAATTCGGTGATTTTCGACAGCAATCAACCGGAAGAACACTCGCTGGTATTCGATGTCCATTATGATTTCGGGCAATTCGGCAACAAATCCCTCAAGGGACTTTTCGCCGATGCCCGGTTGCAGTACACGGCCCAATGGATGTCCGGGTGGTGGTATGAAGCCGCCCTCGGCTACAAATTCGACCTCTGCCCGCATGCCGCAGCCGTCGTTTCCGCCAAGTGGACCGCCTCGTCCGGCTATTTCGACAGCACGTCTCCGAATTCCAATGGAACCCAGGGGTTCAGCCTGAATCTGGATCTTCCCTGCAAGGTGTCCCAGCATGTCACGATAACGCCGTTCGTCAGCACGATCTGGGCCGGCAACGGAGCAATCGCCGCCGGCAAGCGCGCTGAAGAAACGGTTTACCGCAATTTCACGGTCAACCTGGGCGTCAGCGCTTCCTACACATTCTAAACCGGGGTATTTCACAATTACGGGCAAGACGGATCATCCTACTGCTCCGACCACCCCTTGACCGGGGGAGGATTTCCTCACACAGCTTGAAGAACAGGCGTACCGATGAGGGAGTCCTCCCCCGCTTGCTTGTCCCTCCGCACCCTCATCCAGACAGGGAGAGTTTGACTCGGTCTGCACATTTGTTTCCTATCCATCCCTCTTTTTCTCCCCGGAATTTTTTCCGGCCGGCATGCGGGAAAAATCCTTGTCCCTGCGTCCGCCTCAGGCAAACTGCGATGAGTGCCGCACCAAGTTCCATCCTCCGATCCTTCGCCTGATCCGGTTTTTCCAGCCAGTCGACCCCGACCGGATGGCGCCGCTGCGCACAATACGGAGATGATGGAGCATACGGACGACTTCACCATCACGCCCACCGGGAACATCGTCTACAGGACCCAACCTTTTGCCGGAGCATTCGCCCACGGCACAGGTTCCGGTCTGCTCGCCGTCGGCACCAGCGCCTGGCCTCCGGAGGCCGGAAAGGCCGCCTTCTTCCTGCGCACCATGGTACGGGATGCCCTGACGCGCCTGGCTCACGCCCTGGCGGAGAACCCCGACGATGATCCCGCCGCCCTGCAAGCCCTCGTTCCTCCATCCCCGCAAGCCGTCCGCATTCTGGACTCCTTCCCCGCCGTACCCGGCAGCGAATACCTCACCGTAGCCATCCTCCAAAGCTGGCACCGGGAACTGGCCGCCCACATCTCCTCCGCCACCGGCATGCGCCATTCCGGCCTCGGAGACTGGCTGCAAGGGTTGGGAGAGCCCTGGAACCGCATTGGCAAAGTATTCTTCCATCTGGCGGAAAACCGGGACGATGCCGAACATCCCTTCGCCTTCATGGCCACCTTCGCCCACAAGGCTTCCTCCGGAGGAGCCATCAGCCACCTCCCGCTGGCCTCAGCCCTCACCTTGTATGCCGAAGACCACCGCGCCATGCTGGCCCTGCTCCAGCCCCTCCGCAAAGCGGCAGAGACCAGTCCTCTCATCCGGCAGCTCCTCGAATCCCGGGAAATCTACTCCCCCATGGCCTGGACGCCTGCCCGCACCTATGCCTTTCTCCAGGACACCGCTTCCATGGAGAATGCCGGCATCATCGTCCGCATCGTCAACCTATGGAAAAAAGCCCCTCCTCGCCTGCAAATCGCCGTTACGGCCGACACCGCCGGCAGTGAAGAAGAATCCCCCGTCCGCACCTTCTCCGTCCATTCCCTTCTCCGTTTCTCCGTAGCCGCCACGCTGGGTGGCCGCGCCATCTCCAAGGAAGAACTTGAAGAACTCCTCGCTCAGGGCGAAGGCCTCGTCCGTTTCCATGGAGAATGGGTTGCCGCCGACCCCGAAAAAATCCGTCTCCTGCTCGACCGATGGAGCCAGGCCACCCGTCTCATGAACAACCTCGGCATCCCCCTCATCCGGGGACTCCGCCTGCTCATCAACGGCCCCAACGACACCCTCCCCCCTCTTCCCCCACCCGACGACGACTGTGCCTTGCAACCCGGCCACGGGCTCCGGGAGGCCCTTCGCGCCCTCACGTCCCCGGTCTCCGGCCAGAATGACGACTGCGACGATATTCCCGGCTATCTGGAAGCTATCCTGCGCCCCTACCAGCGAGAAGGAGTCCGCTTCCTGCGCCAAACCACCTCACGAGGGTTCGGCGCCTGTCTTGCCGACGACATGGGCCTCGGAAAAACCCTCCAAGCCATCGCATGGCTTCTTCACATCGTCCATGAGAACACATCCGGCATCCCGCCACTGATCATCGCTCCGGCATCCCTCCTCGGAAACTGGCAGGACGAAATCTCCCGTTTTGCGCCCGGTATCCGTGCGACCCTCCTCCACCCCTCCTCCACATCCCTCCCGGAGCAAGCCCCGGCCAACCCTGCCCGTTTCTTCTCCGGTACCGATCTTGCCATTACCAGCTACGGCATGGCCACACGCACAGGATGGCTCCGCGATCTGGACTTCCCCGCCATCGTCCTTGATGAAGCCCAAGCCATCAAAAACGGCGACTCGCAACGTACCCGCGCCATCCGCGAACTCCACAGTCCCATGCGGGTCGCCCTCTCCGGCACACCCGTCGAAAACAACCTGGCGGAGCTCCACAGCCTCATGGAATTCCTCAACCCCGGCCTCCTCGGCGGCAGGAAACACTTCGACACCTTTACGCAACGCCTCAACGGCGATTATACTCCGCTCAAAAAGCTCGTCCGCCCTTTCATCCTCCGCCGCATGAAAACGGACAAAAACCTCGTTCCCGACCTCCCGGACAAAACAGAACTCAACGCCTACTGCACCCTCACCCCCCGCCAGGCCGCCCTCTACCATGCGGAAGTCCAGGCCCTCCATGCCGTCCTTGAGGAACCCGATCCCGCCCAGCGCCTTGCACTCATCCTTCCCTTCCTCTCCCGGTTCAAACAAATCTGCAACCATCCCGACCAATACCTCGGCACAGGAACATTCTCCGAAGAGGAATCCGGCAAATTCACACGCCTGCGCCAGCTAGCCGAACAAATTGCCACCCGGCAGGAAAAACTCATCCTCTTTACCCAGTTCCGCAGCATGATCGACCCGCTGCACGATTTTCTGTCCGGCATTTTCCATCGCGACGGTCTCCTGCTCCACGGCGGCACTCCCATCCCCGCCCGGCAGGGAATCGTCCGGCAATTCCAGCAAGACGCAGGCCCGCCCTTCCTCGTCCTCTCTCTTAAAGCCGCGGGCACCGGCCTCACCCTCACCCAGGCTTCCCACGTCATCCACTTTGACCGCTGGTGGAACCCCGCCGTCGAAAACCAGGCCACCGACCGAGCCTACCGCATCGGCCAGCATCGCAATGTCCTTGTCCACAAACTGATTTGCCGGGGTACCATCGAAGAACGCATCGACGACCTCCTGCGTGCCAAGCAAGGCATGGCAGACTCCCTCTTCGGCGAAGGACTTGAGAAACTCTTGATCCACATGAACGCCTCCGAAATAGAAAAACTCGTCACCGGACATTGAAATTCACTGACAAGAGCCACTTAATCCCTTATAAGTAAATTACGAACCCAGAGTGCCCTTATGAAAAAGATCTTTATCTCCGCCCTCGCCTGCCTCTTTGCCTTCCATGTCTCAGCCGAAGACCAAGGAAAAGACCAGACACCCGGTTTCAATCCCGTTCGCAACTGGACCAGCTCGGAAGATCCTTCCAAATCCTTCTCCGGAAAAGTCTCCCGCTATGACGGCAAAACAGCCACCATTACACCCAAAGGCAAAACCGCCATCGTCCTCCCCGTCGACAAATTGAGTGAAGAAGACCGTACATGGCTGGAAGAAAATGCCGACTTCATCGGCAAATTCCCCTCGGAAATCGCCAAACTTCAGGCGACCAACACAACACCTCTCGGCAAGGAACTCACTGCATCCACCCTCCTTCAGGGCAAAATCAAGCCAACCGCTCAATCCTTCATCATCCTCTTTTCTGCCAGCTGGTGTCCTCCCTGCCGGGCCGAAGCTCCTAAAGTCGTCCAGCTCTATAACGAAAAAATCGCCAAGGATCCCAAGGTGGAACTCATCCTGGCCAGTTGCGACAATGATGAAGAAGCCGCCAAGAAATGGAGCGGACAAGAAAACATGCCCTTCCCCATTATCGCGAAAAAAGACTGGAATAAAATCCCGGCTCTGCAGAAAATCTCTCCGCCTGCCATCCCCACCGGATTCCTTCTCGACCAGAATGGAGAAGTCGTCGAAAAAGGCCTTCCCATGAAAGTCTATGGGAAAACCGGGAAAAAATGACCCCTCACCGGCTTCGGGACAGCATTCTTCCTCCAGTCCGCCCATAAAAACTCAAGTCCCAACTCACACACCATGACACCTGATGAACTTCAAATCCTTCTCATTGTTCAGGAAAAGGATACCCAAATCACCCGTATGAAAAGGGAACTCATTTCCCTCCCGGAACAAAGAGAGTTGATCACCCACCGGCTGGAACAATTCAAACGCAAGGCCAAAGAAGCCAAGCAACTCGTCCTCGACACCGAACAGGCCATTCACGATACAGAACACGAAATCGAGACCAAGCGCCAACTCATCGGCAAGATGAAAATCCAGCAGGGCGAAACCCGGAAAAACGACGAATACCAACGTTTCAACACCGAAATTGCCAAAGCGGAATCCATCATCGATACACTGGAAACCCGTGCTCTCGAATTAATGGACTCCCTCGAAAACGCCAGGCAAAAAGCCACCCAGACCATCGCCCGCTACAAAGAAGTCCGCACCAGCGTCGAAGAAGAGCTCGCCCGTCTCGAACGCACCGCAGAGAAAACCCAGACCGCCCTTCAGGAACTCATTGACGAACGCAACAAAATCGCCTCCTCCATCAATCCCGACATCGTCTCAACCTACGAACGCATGAGTTTAAGCAAAGGCCTGCCCGTCATCGTCTCCATGGATGACCGGGGACGTTGCAGCGGATGCCACATGGAACTCACCCGGGGCACCCATCTCAAAGTCCAGTCCGGCAAAGAAGTCGCCCACTGCGAAAACTGCGGACGCATCCTTTACTGATTCCATCCTCCCCAAAAACCACCTTCTGCCAGCTCCCCCCCCGGAAGGAGGAGGTACCAGTTGTACCTCAGCTTGCAAAACAAGCTCTATCATGGTAGTATGTCCCTTAACGGACATCGCCCGCCAACGTAACGCCAACGACCATGCAAACTCGCTCGGAAGAATTCGAACAATGGGGAACCGAAGTCATTTTCGGCCGGGCAAAAGGCTTCCGTGCAGGGGCTATGAGGGTCATTCTCCGCATCGCCTCCTGGGTATTTCACACGGTCATTATTTTGCGATTGAAACTCTTTGCTTCACGCATCGTCAAACAAAGCATACTCGGCACACTTGTCATCAGCGTCGGCAATATCACCGTAGGAGGAACCGGCAAAACTCCCGTCGTCGAATTACTCGCCCGTACCCTGCGTGACCGTGGCCGACGCATTGCCATCCTCACCCGAGGCTATAAAAGCGCCGACCTCACCGAAAAGCAAAAATGGCTCGACGAACAAGGAAAGCAAGTCGAAAACATCCCCAAAATCTGCAGCGACGGCACAACGCGCTACCTCTCCCCTCTCTACTCCGGGGACGAACCCTTTATGCTCGCCAAAAACCTGGACGACGTTGCTGTCCTCGTCGACCGCAACCGCGTCAAATCCGGCCTGTTCGCCATCGAACATCTTGGCTGCGACACCCTCATTCTCGACGACGGTATGCAGTATCTGAATCTCGGTCACGAGATCGATATCGTCCTTGTCGACTGCGGAGCACCGTTCGGCACCGGAGCCATGCTGCCACGAGGAACCATGAGGGAACCCAAAAGCAGTTTGAAACGCGCCGACTATATCATCCTTACCAAAAGCAACGGCAAACCCCAGGATGACCTCGTCCGTGAAATCCGGAAATACAACAAGGACGCCGACATCATCATCAGTAACCACGCCCCCAAATACATCGAAAACGTCTTCACCGGAGAACGCCTCCCCCTCTCTGCCCTCCACGACACATGGGTTGCCTGTTTCAGCGGTATCGCTCGTCCGGAAAGCTTCGAAAGTTTAATTCATGCCTTGGGCGCCAAAGTAGAATTCACGCAACAATTCCCCGACCATCACTGGTTCGACCAGGATGATCTGGATAAATTCTACGAACGTTGCGCCGATCGCGACATGCAGATGATCATCACTACGGAAAAAGACGCCGTCCGCCTGAAGAAGCCCGATACCCCTCTGGACGTTCCCATCTTCTTCCTCCGCATTGAAGTAGATATCCTCGAAGGTAAAGAAGCCTGGGATCAACTTATTGACCGTATTTGTGCCCTCTCCGGTCCTCAACCCATGCACGAATGGGATATCTAGAGCCCATCTCCCTGCTCCGGCAACTGCACGGAATCCATTAAAACGCCTTCCGTCAATCAATCGGACCAGATACTCAAGCATTTCACTTGAGGCTTTTCCCGATTTGTATTGATGAATCCGGCACAGTTCGCTTTTTCGCCTCTGTGATACCCTTTTACTTGAACGATTTTCTCCTAAAAGAGCTCTTACTTAAAAAGCTATATTGTCATGAAAAAAGTCGTTTTGCTGCGCCACGGAGAAAGCGTATGGAACCGGGAAAACCGTTTTACGGGGTGGACGGATGTCGATCTCACGGAAAAGGGAGTCCGGGAAGCCTTGAGAGCGGGGGAACTCCTGAAGAAAAAGGGGTTCCTGTTCGGCAAAGCTTTCACCTCTTATTTGAAGAGAGCCGTCAAAACCCTTAACGGCGTATTGGACAAACTCGACCAGGACTGGATACCCGTCGAAAAAGACTGGCGCCTCAACGAAAAACACTACGGATCCCTCCAGGGACTCAACAAAAGCGAAACCGCACAACAGTACGGAGACGAACAAGTCCTCATCTGGCGCCGAAGTTACGACATCGCCCCCCCGGCTCTGACAGAGGCCGATCCTCGCCATCCGATGCATGACATCCGCTATAGCGGAGTAGCGCCGATGCAACTCCCCGCCACGGAATCCCTAAAAGATACCATTGCCCGCATTCTTCCCTATTGGAGCGAGACCATTCTCCCCTCGCTGAAAAATCACAATCAAATCCTCGTCGTCGCCCACGGCAACAGTCTCCGGGGCATCATCAAACACCTGAAACACATCTCCGATGAGGAAATCGTCCATCTCAACCTCCCCACAGGGATCCCCTATGTCTTCGAATTCGACTATAATCTGAACCCGGTCAACGATTACTTCCTGGGAGACCCGGAAGAAATCCGCCAACTCATGGAAGCCGTCGCCAATCAGGCCAAACAACGTACCTGAGCCCCCCCTGCCGCACGCACCATGAATCCGGTCAAAACAGCTTTCTTCAGCGTCAAGCCTTACGATATACGGTTTTTCGATATATCCAACAAACAGTTCGGCTTCGATCTCCGTTATTTCAAAGGAACTTTGAACATGAACACCATTGCCCTGACCCAGGGCATGGATGCCGTCTGCATCTTTGTCAACGATATTGCCGATGCAGAAATCATCGCCGCCCTGCGAAACAACGGAGTCCGGTTGCTGGCCCTGCGTTGCGCCGGCTTCAATAACGTGGATCTCCACGCCGCCGCCGACAACGGATTACCCGTTGTGCGAGTACCTCAATATTCTCCTTATGCCGTTGCCGAACATGCCGTAGCGCTCATGTTATCCCTCAACCGCAAAATACATCGGGCCTATTGGCGGACTCGCGACGGAAACTTTTCGCTTCATGGCCTCATGGGGTTCGACATGAACGCTAAAACGGCAGGAATCATCGGTACCGGCAAGATCGCCCGCATCGTCATCCGTATCCTGAAAGGATTTGGCATGAACATCCTCGCCTACGACCCCTTTCCCGACGAATCCTACGCCCGGGCGGAAGGTTTCCGTTACACGAGCCTGGATGAATTATATGCCGGAGCAGACATCATCTCCCTGCACTGTCCGCTGACCGACCAGACACGTTACTTGATCGATAGCAGCGCCATTTCCAACATGAAAGACGGAGTGATGATCATCAATACCGGACGAGGAAAACTCATCCATACCGATATCTTGATCGACGGATTGAAATCCGGAAAAATCGGTTCTGCCGGTCTCGACGTCTACGAAGAAGAAGGAGACTATTTCTACGAAGACAAGTCCGATAAAATCATTGACGACGACACTCTTGCCCGCTTGCTTTCCTTCAACAATGTCATCGTAACCTCCCACCAGGGTTTCCTGACGCAGGAAGCCCTTCACAACATCGCCGACATTACTCTCCAGAATATCAGTGATTTTATTCAAGAAAAGCCTCTCGCCAACCTTGTCACATCCGGAACCTAGTCTTCCGACAGCCATTCCATAGTCCCCCATGGCGGGCCGGAATCAATGCCCGTTTTATTTCAGCATGTTAGGATAACATTGTCCGGACATTTTTGCTTGCAATGCGGAAATACGGCTACTAACCTGCCCCGGATTCTCCGGTTCCCAGCAACCCGGCTCACTCCATGCACATCAACGGCACCTTCTATTTTCTACTCTGCTTTGCTCTGCTCATCACCGGGTATTTCACATACGGAAAGTTGATGGAGCGGGTCTTCCGCCCCAGCGACAAAAGACTGACGCCTGCCGTGGCCTCACCCGACGGGGTCGACTTCATGGTGTTGCCCGCGTGGAAGATTTTCTTGATCCAGCTTCTGAACATTGCGGGGCTCGGCCCTGTGTACGGAGCCATCCTGGGCGCCCTGTACGGTCCTGTCGCCATGCTCTGGATCACCTTCGGCTGTATCCTGGGCGGAGCCGTCCACGACTATTTTTCCGGTATGATGTCCCTGCGGCACGGAGGCATGAGCCTTCCGGAACTGATCGGCAAGTACCTGGGCAACTCCTCCAGGCAAATCATCCGCTACCTCTGCATCATCCTCATCATCCTGGTCGGCGTCGTCTTTGCCACCGGCCCGGCCCAGCTCCTGTCCAACATGACCGGCATGAGCATGCCCGTATGGGCCGGACTTATCTTCTTTTACTACTTTGCCGCCACCATCCTGCCGATCGATGCCCTCATCGGGCGCATCTACCCGCTTTTCGCCATCTGCCTGATCCTGATGGCGGGATCCATGTTCGGAGCTCTTTTCTTCTGTGGCTCCGAGATCATTCCGGAGTGCACCATCTCCTTCGGAACGCACCCGGCCGGCCTTCCCGTCTGGCCCATGCTTTTCATCACCATTGCCTGTGGAGCCATCAGCGGATTCCACGCCACCCAGTCCCCGATGATGGCGCGCTGCATCAAATCGGAACGCCAGGGCCGTGCCGTTTTCTACGGCCCCATGATTACCGAAGGCATCATCGCCCTGATCTGGTGCGCCGTGGGGCTTACCTTCTACCAATCGCCAGAGGCCATGAATGAGGCGATCAAAGCGGGAAGTGCCAGCAAAGTCGTCTTTGATTCTTCCAATTCCATGCTCGGTCATACGGGCAGCATCCTCGCCATTCTAGGCGTCGTCGTCCTTCCCATAACCTCGGGCGACACAGCCCTGCGCAGCGCCCGGCTCATGATTGCGGATGCCCTGCATGTCTCCCAGAAGAGCATAGCTCCCCGCCTGACCATCGCCATCCCGCTGCTGGCCATCTGCCTCGTCATGACTCAGCTCAGTTTCGACACCATCTGGCGCTACTTCGGCTGGTTCAACCAATGTATTGCATGCTTCACCCTGTGGAGTATTGCCGTATTCCTCCGACGAAGCGGCAGAGTCCACTGGTACGCCACGGTTCCCGGAGTATTCCTGACGGCAGTCTGTATCACATATCTTCTGACGGATAAAATCTGCCTCGGTTTTCCGCACGGCATCTCCATGGTCATCGGCTGGTGCGTCTCCCTGGCACTCGTTCCCGTACTCATCAAGAGGGTCACCCCGCACCGCCGTTCTCATTTCCGCAGCCGTTTCTAAAGAGTTTTTCAGAAATTCACCGTACCAATTCGGTCATTTCGAGCAAATAATTTGGAATCATTTTTATCTAGAGCATAAAAGTTTCCTCCAGGCAACTCGGCGCTTGCCATGCGTCCTCCATGAGGGTATGTCCTTCGATACGCACTTGCTAAAGCGCCTATGAATGCACTAGTAAAGACAGCCTGCACATTTGTGACATCCTCTATCGGCCGCAAAATTATTGTGGCTTTGACGGGATTGTCGTTAGTACTATTCCTTGCCGGACACCTGGTCGGAAACTTATTAATCTACGGGGCACCAGACGCCATCAACATGTATGCCTA
This sequence comes from Akkermansia sp. N21116, assembly GCF_029854705.2. NCBI lineage: Bacteria > Pseudomonadati > Verrucomicrobiota > Verrucomicrobiia > Verrucomicrobiales > Akkermansiaceae > Akkermansia > Akkermansia sp. N21116. The sequence continues at coordinate 1,275,044 of NZ_CP139035.1, read as the reverse complement.
TGGCTTGCACTCCATGCCGGAAGCGGCACTGTGGGGCATTCGTCTCGGACTGTTGGTAATCTTCCTGATCCACATCTGCCTGACACTCCAGTTGAAATTGGAAAACAGGGCGGCGCGCGGCAACGATCCCTACCAGTTCAAGAACACGATCGCGGCAACGATTTCCTCCCGCTACATGGTGTATACAGGTTTAACGATCCTCGTATTCGTCGTATACCACCTGTTGCAGTACACGGTGCGCGTCAATCTGAATCCCGCCGACTTCCAATATGTGTTCCAGACAGGTTCACTGGCAGGAACGGAAACCTGGGATGTCCATAAGATGATCGTGGAAGGCTTCAGCAACGTATGGATCTCCGGATTCTATATTCTGGCCGTCGTCATGCTCTTCTCCCACCTGCGCCACGGCGTGCAGTCCATCTTCCAGACACTGGGGCTGAACTCCAGAAAGATCCGTCCTTTCTACAACTTCATCGCCATCTGTTACGCATTCGTCATCTGCGCAGGGTTTGCCTCCATCCCGGTTGCCATCCTCCTCGGCCTTATCAAGTAATTTTCAACTCACGACACAGCCATGATTGATTTTCCTACAAGCGACTGGATGCCGGATGCAAAAATTCCCGCCGGCCCGATTCAGGACAAGTGGACCAAATGCAAGCTTGAAACCAAGCTCATCAACCCCAACAACAAGCGTAAATACACCATCCTGATCGTCGGATCCGGACTTGCCGGCGGCTCCGCCGCAGCGACGCTTGGAGAACTCGGGTACAACGTCAAGTGTTTCTGCTATCAGGACAGCCCCCGCCGAGCCCACTCCATTGCGGCCCAGGGCGGAATCAACGCAGCCAAGAATTACCAGAACGACGGCGACTCCGTATATCGTCTGTTCTACGATACCGTCAAGGGTGGCGACTTCCGCGCCCGTGAAGCCAACGTGTATCGCCTCGCCGAAGTTTCCTCCAACATCATTGACCAATGCGTCGCCCAAGGCGTTCCCTTCGGTCGTGAATACGGCGGTCTTCTGGACAACCGCTCCTTCGGCGGCGCCCAATTGAAGAGAACCTTCTACTCCCGCGGTCAGACCGGTCAGCAGCTCCTTCTCGGCGCCTACCAGGCCCTGGAAAAAGAAGTAGCCAAGGGATCCGTCACGATGTACCCCCGTCGCGAAATGCAGGATCTCGTCCTCGTTGACGGCGAAGCCAAAGGCATCGTCTGCCGCAACCTCGTCACGGGCGAAATCGAATCCTACGCCGGCGACTGCGTCCTGCTCGCCACCGGCGGCTATGGAAACGTTTTCTTCCTGTCCACCAACGCTATGGGCTGCAACGTCACCGCCGCTTACAAGGCCTACCGACGCGGAGCCTTCTTTGCCAACCCTTGCTACACTCAGATCCACCCGACCTGCATCCCGGTCAAGGGCGACTACCAGTCCAAACTGACTCTCATGTCGGAATCGCTCCGCAACGACGGTCGCGTTTGGGTACCCAAATCCCGCGAAACCGCCGAAAAGCTGCGCCGCAAGGAAATCAAGCCTATCGATGTGCCGGACAGCGAACGCGACTATTATCTGGAACGCAAATATCCCTCCTTCGGCAACCTGGCCCCGCGTGACATATCCTCCCGTGCCGCCAAGGAACAATGCGACGACGGTCGCGGCGTTGCCGTAACCGGTCTCGGCGTGTACCTCGACTTCAAGGATGCCATCAACCGCGTCGGCAAGGAGAAGATCGCCGACCAGTACGGCAACCTGTTTGACATGTACCACGAGATCACGGACGAAAACCCGTACGAAACCCCGATGATGATCTATCCCGCCGTGCACTACACGATGGGCGGTCTCTGGGTTGACTACAACCTGATGTCCAACATCCCCGGCCTGCATGTCCTCGGTGAAGCCAACTTCTCCGATCACGGAGCCAACCGCCTCGGTGCTTCCGCCCTCATGCAGGGTCTGGCCGACGGTTACTTCGTAATCCCGACCACGCTTCCCGCCTATCTGGCCAATACCAAGCCCGGAGCCGTTACCACGGCCTCCCCGGAATTCGCCGTTGTGGAAAAAGAAGTCAAGGATCGCATCGAAAAACTCATGTCCGTCAAGGGCAACCGCACCGTGGATTCCTTCCACCGCGAACTCGGCCTCATCCTTTGGGAAAACTGCGGTATGGCCCGTACCAAGGAATCCCTCATGAAGGCTATCGAAGAGATCCCCAAGATCCGCGAAGCCTTCTGGAAGAATGTCCGTATCCCCGGCAGCGCTACCGGCATCAACGCCGAACTCGAAAAAGCCGACCGCTTGGCCGACTTCCTCGAATTCGCCCAGCTGATGTGCTATGATGCCCTGCACCGCAACGAGTCCTGCGGCGGTCACTTCCGTTCCGAATACCAGACTGAAGACGGTGAAGCCCTTCGTAACGACAAGGACTACGCCTACGTCGCCGCCTGGGAATTCAACGGAGTCGATCAACTGCCTATCCTGCACAAGGAAATGCTCACGTTCGATAACGTCCACCTGGCCGTCCGCAGCTACAAGTAAGCAACACGAGAACCATTTACAGAGAAAAGATTTACCATGGCTAAAACCCTTAATCTCACGCTCAAAGTCTGGCGCCAGGAAAACGCCCAGGCAAAAGGCCGCATTGAGACCTACGCAGCCAAGGACATTCCCGAAGATTGCTCCTTCCTGGAAATGCTCGACATCGTTAACGAAGGTATCGTCAACGATGGCGGAGAGCCGATCCATTTCGACCATGACTGTCGGGAAGGTATCTGCGGCATGTGCTCCCTGACAATCAACGGTGTGCCTCACGGCCCCGAACGCAAGGTTACGACCTGCCAGCTCCACATGCGCAAATTCAAGGACGGCGATACCATCTGGATTGAACCCTTCCGCGCGAAGGCATTCCCGATCCTCCGCGACCTCGTCGTCGACCGTAGCGCCCTGGACCGTATTATTGCCGCCGGCGGTTACATCGACGTCCGTACGGGCTCCGCTCCGAATGCCAACAACATTCCGATCGAGAAACACCTCTCCGACGAAGCATTCGACTCCGCCGCCTGCATTGGTTGCGGCGCTTGCGTTGCCTCCTGCAAGAACTCCTCCGCCATGCTCTTCACCTCGGCAAAAGTGTCCCAGCTTGCCCTGCTTCCGCAAGGTCATCCGGAACGTACGCGCCGCGTGCTGAACATGATGAAGCAGTTTGAAGCCGAAGGCTTCGGCAACTGCACCAATCTCTACGAATGTGAAGCCGCCTGCCCGAAGGGCATCAGCGTCGATAACATTGCCCGCCTCAACCGCGAGTATATGATTGCCTGCGCCAAAGAAGGCATCCGTCCGTAAGGAGCATTCACATATCCATTTGCAGATCCCCTCTTCCTTGACAGCAAAGGAAGAGGGGATTCTCTTTTCATGCCGGAAACATCATTCGGCCTGCATGTCTAACCTTCGCTTGATTCTCTCTTGGAATAGAGAGGATTCTACCCTAGTCTACGGTATATGAAAAAACTCGTCGTTCTTGTTGCTCCCGGATTTGAAGAAATCGAATTTTCCGCACCCGTCGATATTCTGCGCCGCCTTGGATTTGACGTTGTCACAGCCGGCATCGAAAGCCGGGAAGTCAAGGGCGCCCACAACATAACGGTACTGACCGATACCACTCTTTCCAAAATCTCTTTGGACGACATGGAAGCTCTCATCCTGCCGGGGGGCCCCGGTTCCTGGTTCATGCGCGACATGCTCGCCGTTACTGCCCTGATCAGCCAGGCATACTCCTCCGGCAAAACGGTTGCCGCTATCTGTGCCGCCCCAATCGCCTTGGCTAAAGCCGGTATCCTGTCCGGCAAAAAAGTTTCCGCCTATCCCGATCAAGCCGTTCATGACGAAATCCGGGCTGCCGGTGCCACGATCATGCCGGACCGCGTCACCATCGACGGCAAAATTCTCACGGCCAACGGTCCTGGTTCCGCCATGGCATTCGGCTACGCCCTGGGGGAATACTTCGGCAAAACCGAAGAAGTCGCAGCTCTCAAAAAAGGCATGATCTACGGTTGCCCGTCCAAAGACTAATTTTCCACCGGCCGCCCAATCACTTCAAAGTCCTTCCCATATTTCTATCATGAAATCCATCGCCATCAGAAGCGCCATTCTAGCCGTTGCAGCAGCCGTCCTGCCTGCCGCCGCTGAAATTACCTGGCTCACCACCCCGGATGAAGCCTATGCAAAAGCTGCAGAGACGGGCAAACCCGTCATGATTGAATTTACAGGTTCCGATTGGTGCGGTTTCTGCAAAATCCTCCACAAGGATGTCCTCAGCTCGCCGGAATTCGAACAAGCCCTGGCAGACAAGTATATCTTCCTCGAGCTGGACTTCCCCCGCAAGAAACCTCTTCCTGAAAACCAGCAAGAGGTCAACAGGGAGCTAGCTCAAAAAATGGGTATCACCGGATACCCTTCCATCGTCATGACCGACAAGGACGGACTGCCCTACGCCAAGAGCGTAGGAGCCCCCCTGAAACCGGCCGAGTTCATCAAGGCGGCAGAATCCTGGGATCAAGGTAAAATCAAACGCGACGAAGCATTCGCCCGTGCCCGATCCCTTTCCGGAAAAGAAAAAGCCGCCGCTCTTTATGATGGATTAAAAACGATGGACTCCAGCCTCTGGGCTCCATTCTACGGCGAAGTCATCGCTGAAATCGAAAAGTCCGATCCTGAAGATACCTGTCAGTTCAAAGCCGATACCGCCCGCAAGGAACGTATTATCTCCCAGCGCAAGGAAATCATGACCATCTACAAAGACAATAAAACGGACCTCGTCAAAATCGAAGAAGCTCTGAAAACCATGCTGAAGCGGGAAGATCTGGAGCCCTGCATCCGTCAACAAATCATGATCCCCATGGCCATTGGTTCCTTCCGGGCACGCCAGAAGGAAGCCACCGAACTTTATAAAAAAGACCTCGATGCCATCATTGCTGTCGACCCGGCTTCCGAAGAAGGGCAAACTGCCGAAAAAATCAAAAAAGAATTGGAGCAAACGGGAGGCAGGAGAGTGATCAATGCCATTCCCGCCGCAACACTGCAATAACTTCACATTTTTCCCTCGCTTCTTTTATGAAATTCGCATCCACCATATTGCTTCTCACTTGCATGGGCATGGCAACGGCCGCCACCCCTCCCGTCGTATCCGATACCGACCTGGTCATGACGCGCCAGGCCTACGGAGAAACCCGGCGCAACCTATCCATTGAAGGTAAACCGCTGACTATTGCCGGACAAACTTACAAGGAAGGTATCGGAACCCACGCCGTCTCCATGATCCCCATTAACACCCCGGGGGGATACAAGGATATTCTGTGCGGCTCCTGCGGCATTGATGATGAAGCAGCAGGCGGCAGTGTCCGATTCCGCATCATGTCCGGTACAAATGTCCTTTGGGAATCCCCCTTGATGAAGAAGGGAATGCCGGCAGCCCCATTTGAAGTCACCGTTCCTGTTGATGCAAAAAAACTCTATCTGATGGCCGATGATGTGGACGGCAACGATAACGACCATGCCGACTGGGTCAACCTCCGATGGAAACTCAGCCGGATCAAGGCAGAACGCCGCGCTGTCCCTGAAAGGGTGGATGCATCGGCATTCGGCCTCAAACCCGGCATTCGCGAAGATCAGACAGAACAATTGAGAGCCGCCTTGTCCGCCATGCGGGAAGGACCCTGGATAAAACGTACCCTCGTCATCCCGAAAGGAGAATACCATTTCTATGCCGACAAGGCATTACGCATGAGTTTCCATATTTCCAACCACGACCAACCGGTCATCCACCCGGTAGGCGTTCCACTTGCCGATTTGGGTAACGTCACGATTGAAGGCAACGGCTCCCTCTTCGTCTTCCACGGCTCCATGCTGCCCTTGCTGGTCATGGACAGTTCCAACGTAACGGTCAATAATCTCGCCATCGACTTTGAACGTCCCATCTATTCCGAAGCCAAAATCAATGACTTCACGAACGATGGTTTCAAAGCCACCATTGATCCAAAAGCTTTTCCTTACCAAGTTTCCGACGGAAAAATCCAATTCATCGGAGAAGGCTGGACTGGAGTCATTACCAGCGCCATAGCCTTTCGGAAAGGCACCAACCATATTGTCGAAGGTACCTCCGACATCGGTTATTCAGGTTCGGTGGAAGATCTTGGAAAAGGCAATATCCTCTTCAAGGGCTGGGATCTGAAGAGCAAAGGCCTCCTTCCCGGAGATACTCTGACACTCCGTACCTGGGGACGTCCCCATCCGGCCAGTGTCATCTACCGCGCTAAAAACACGACTCTCAATAACGTCGCCATCCATCACAGTTTCGGTATGGCTCTGTTGGCCCAACGTTCGGAAAACATCCACCTCAACGGAGGTGGCGTCTTCATCCGCAAGGGAACCGACAATGTCTCCACCTCCGGTGCGGACGCAACCCATTATTCCAACTGCAAAGGCTTGATTTTGTCTGAAAACGGCCTCTATGAAGGCATGATGGACGATGCGATCAACGTCCATTCAACCTGCCTTGGCATTCAGGAAATTATCAACGACAAAACGCTCCGCTGCAAATACATGCACGGACAATCCGTCGGCTTTGAAGTATTCCTGCCCGGAGAAACGCTTCGCTTTATCGCCGGACCGACGCTGGAGCCCGGAGAGAAAGCCAAAGTTGCGCATGTCCGCAAACTCAGTACGGAGGAAGTGTTGATTACCCTGACCACCCCTATTCCGTCCAACGTCCGGGTAGGCGATGCCGTCGAAAACGGAGACTACTACCCGGCCGTCACCTTCCGCAACAACACCGTCCGCAACAACCGTGCCCGGGGTTCCCTGTTCACGACGCCGAAAAGGGTCATCGTCGAAAACAACAACTTCGACCATTCATCCGGCTCCGCCATCCTTCTGGCCGGCGATGCCCAGGGTTGGTACGAAAGCGGAGCCTGCGAAGACGTCCTCATCCGCAACAACACATTCACCAATAATCTCACATCCCGCTACCAGTTTACGGAAGCTGTCATCGCTATCTATCCCGAGGTACGGCAACTCCAGAACCAAAAAGAATACTACCACCGGAACGTACGTATCGAAAACAATGTATTCCATACTTTCGATGTACCTCTCCTGTTCGCCATTTCCACGCAAAACCTGCTCTTCAAGAACAACAAAATCACCTACAACAACGACTTCAAAGGCTGGGGCAAAAAGCCCTTCATCTTCCGCCGCTGCGCGGACATCCGCATCATCGGCAATCAAGTGACACCGACCCGTTCCTGGAACATCGGCGATTGCGACCTGCAGCAAACGCCCGAATCCGAAGTCTCGTTCGAATAACCTCTACCAATGGCAACGTCCTTCGGCACTTGTGTTGCGTGCCGGAGGACGTTTTATTTTTCCTGCGGACCGGAAATGCCCGCTCAGTTTTTTACTGGGCAAAAGCCTTCGAGGCATTGACAGCAGCCTTGCCGTAGAAGGAATTCGGATCCAGGTCGCGCATCCTCTTGTAATTTTCCTTCTGCTCGGCAGCAGACGCCTTCTGCCAACGCAGGAACGACCCGCGGAGACCATAGATCTTCTGTTTCTGCTCCGCTGTCAAACGGGGAATTCTCAATGCTTCATCGAGAATCTTCAACCCTTCTTCCTTGGAAACGCCCTTCAGCTTGGGTTGCAGGTCGAACACATTGAAAGTGTAACGCCCCACATAGCCGGACTTGTCCTCGGGATCGCATTTCTTCAACTCTTTGAGGATCTCCGGATCGCGGTTAATCCCGCGGATTTCTCCGGCCATGCAGAGGAGCCGGGCTTTCTCCTGGCCTTCCTTACGGGAGGCTTCCGCCAGCAAGGCATCCCGTTTGGCCCGGAGTTCCATCGTCTGACGGATCTTCTCCGCAAGCCGCATCGACTCCCTGGGCAAATCGCTGCCTGAAAGCGAAGCATAGCAAAACCCCTTGGCATCAAAAAAAGCAATGCCGGGCATGGAACGAACATTCGCCCCTACCTTCTTCCTCACGTCCTTTTCAAAAATGTCGTTCTCTTCCTTCGAAAGATTCTGGGGTACTTCCAGTACGGAGCTGACAGTCTTGTTCCCCATCGCTTGCTGGACAGAGTCCTGGTTCCAGACCTTTTGACGAAATACGGCACCTATCCTGTCCCAGTCCTTGCCGTAAACCAGCACCAGGCAATCAACATGGTCCCGAGTAGCCTTCTGACGGGCTTCAACGGGAGAATCATCCATTCGGACAGATGCCTGAAGGAGCAAAGCTCCTGCAGCAAATAAACAACATGTAGCAATTAGTTTTTTCATGCGAGCCTCCTTCCGTAAACGAGAATGCCATCCAGGTGGAAATAATCCTTCCTGTTGCACTTCAGGCGAACATACTTGGCGCGGACATTCTTGCCGCCCAGATCAATCCTCTGAACCTGCTGCATTTTTTCGATGGTTCCGACTTCTTTCCAATCGGAACCGTCTTCGGAAACTTCAACAACCGTGCCATCTCCGCGTTCCACATGCGACTTGCGGGAAACAACTACAATCCCGGAAAGTTCACCCATGCGGGGAAGAATGACTTTGACCTCGGTCGCATCTTCTTTGTTATTTGTATGGAAAAAACCGCCGCAGGCTTCCAGAACGCCCCAGTGCTGCCAGGGTGGACCGTAACGTTCATGAACGGAATTGGGAATGAGCATGCCGCCGGATGAAAGCAATTCCCCCGGGAAGGGATCAAACCGCGGCAACTTGGGGTGGAAACGATCCTTGAGCAACGAACCTGCCGCCTGGAAGGATTGAATGTCGCCCGTTTTTTCGGCCTGCATGATGATGGAAGAAGCCAGTTGTTCCAGAACCTTGTCTCCGATATCACTGCCTGCAGAGGCCACCGACTTGTAAAACTGATCCTTGAGGGACGGATAAGCCGCCGTTAACTCCGAACACCAGACCAGGGAAGGAGCTACGTAATCCTGGGATTTCATGTGTTCATCCATCAAGACTTTCATCATCGTACCGGCCGCAGCCTCATCGCCGCCGAGGTAGTCCATCTGTTTGGCAAGAGCTCCGGGAAAATCCCAGTTGGCGGGTTTCATGCGGTCGAGGCTCTGATGGAAGTTCCGGATTTCAGCTTCCTTTTCTTGCGGCGTCTCCAGCAGGGGGATCAGCACAGGGTAAACCTTCCCGGACAGAAGCATCCAGGCAATCTCGGGATAATCCTTTCCATAAGCATTCACGATTTGACGGGAAACCTCCTGCCATTGGTTCCGTCCCAAACCGCCTTCCCGACTGCACCAGTCCAGATACTGCTGCCAATGGGCAAAATTGATCGGTTGCACTTCCAGAGCCGCCCGGTAAAGTTCTCCGGCACGATCTTTATGACCAGCCTTGCGGGCAGCATCTCCGAGCACGACAAGCTTGCCGGACAAGTCGCGGGCGGCTTTATCGCTAAACGTATTCTGAGTCGCAATCAAGAGGGACCATTTCTCTCCATAGAAATTCCAGTGACATCCGCGTTTCCATGAGAGGGAATAAGCCGGAACCCACTCCTTGTCCGGTCTCACCGTATAAGCGCAGTGCCCCGGTTCCCCCATTGTCAGTGCAGGCACTCCATTGGCTATAGCCGCCGTCGCCCCATAGGTGGAAAGGCCGCCGCACACGGCACCGACCTCGCGAGTCATCTCGGCCCGCCCCCCTTTGAACATGCCGTCAAACGGAGCATAATAGCTGGCTCCGCTATGGATACTCTCACCAAATTCGTTGTGCAAACGGTAGGGAGCCTGCCAGCAGGCCCCCACATACTGCTGGGCGGGCAGGCGGACATTATCCCGGAGCCATGTCAAGGACTCGGGAGAGGTCCAATCTCCCGGGCCGCGCCCGGTCAGAATACGCATATCCCAGTAATCCAGGGTATCGAATACGGGATTCAACAATCCTTTGGCATGGCTTGTCCTGTAATAATCGTAGGTTTGGAACATGCGCTCATCCGTCCATGATGGATGAAAATCCTTCTTCTTTTTCGGATTATTCATTTCCTTGTCGGACTGGCGCGCGTATTCCAGAGCAGTAGCCGTCGCCAATTTACGATAAAGAGGATGGGATGCTATTTTGGGATCTCGCCGATACAAGGCAGCTAATTTCTCCAACGCCAATCCGATATTTGGAACCGGACCGGAATTGAAAAATCCTTCCATCCATTCCTGATCACCGGCAAAGCGGGACAAGAAGCCATTCTTCCCGAGTTGTTCCAACGTCTCTTTCGGAATGGTTGATTCTATCAGCCAGCGGTAAATGATTTTGGACGAATCCGGCGATTTGGCAAAATCCAGGCAGGCCTGCAAATCGCCGTTCAATACGGCTTGAACATTCCCTGGACGAGGAGCCCCAGCCTCTTGAGGCGGCTGCGGAGGCACTTCTCCCGCAGCCCGTGCGCAAGGCGACAGCGCTACAGGAAAACAACTTAACAATAGAGCAATGGAATACGGTTTCATAGAAAAGGAAAAAGAAGATTACGGAACCGGCATACACTCCGGCACCGTCATTCGTACATCATACTAATACGCAAAACACCCTCGGGAACTTTCTCTTTTTCCCGATTTCAATGCAATTTATCCATTCCGGCTTTCTCCCATCAACCTTTTCCGAATCAATCGGAAGGCTGATTTGTCAACTGATTGTAGAACTGATCCACAATCTTGACAAAAATAGCCCGCTCTTCCGGAGGCACCGAATCCATCAACTTACGGGTTTCTTCATCCATGTAGGAACAGAGCATTTTGAAATTCATCTTCCCTTTTTCAGACAACGTAATGCAAATCGACCTCCTGTCGTGGGGATTCTGAGTCCGTACAAACAACCCTTTCCTTACCATGCCTTCTACAAAAACGGAAGCCGACGGCAGAGCCATCCCCAAAACCTCCGCCAGTTCCTTCAGAGGAATACCCTCCGGCGTACGCAACGTCATATGGCTGACGGCGACCAAGGCATGCTTTTGACGGGCCGTCAAATTCAAGAGCCAATCGACATCCTCTTTACTACGCGTCGATAAAAAATTTTCGTGCAATTTATCCAGAACACGGTGTATCCGGAAGAATATCTGATTACCTGGAGGAGGGGGTATATCCACATCGCGTTAGTAACTCATCTTCATTTTGTTGTCAAACAACAACTATTCCCTATTGTAAATATTTCATACGTCTTCGGATTATTCCGCAGGAGAATCCAAAATTAATCGCCTTAAATTCACTCGAAAAATCCATTCACCCCGACAGCTAGCTTGACTTGACCAAGAGGTGGAAATACTCTCCCGAAAACCTACGGTTTGCATGACAAATCCGGTCGTTTTCTCCCGCTCCTCTTCACAACAGGACAACAAAAAGGAACAAACATGGCTCAACGTACTGATATCCACAAAATCCTCATCATCGGCTCCGGCCCCATCATCATCGGCCAGGCCTGTGAATTCGACTATTCGGGCACGCAGGCTTGCAAGGCTCTTCGCAATGCAGGCTACGAAGTCGTTCTGGTGAATTCCAATCCGGCCACGATCATGACGGATCCGGCCATGGCCGACCATACCTACATTGAGCCCCTGACCATTGACCGCATCACCGCCGTCATCGATAAGGAACGTCCGGATGCCCTGCTTCCCAACCTCGGTGGTCAAACGGCCCTCAACCTCGCATCTAAACTCCATGAAGAAGGCATCCTCTCCAAGTTCAATGTGGAGGTCATCGGCGTGGACCTGGAAGCCATCGCCCGTGGAGAAGACCGGATCATTTTCAAGGAAACCATGGGTAAAATCGGCGTACCCGTAGCTGCGTCCGAACCAATCTATACCGTCGAAGAAGCCGAGAAAGTTGCCGAAAAGCTCGGTTATCCCGTCGTCCTCCGCCCTGCCTACACCATGGGCGGTACCGGTGGCGGCATCGTCTACAATGTCGAGGAATTACGGGATGTCGTTGCCCGCGGCCTCGCCGCCTCTCTCATCAACCAGGTGCTCGTTGAAGAATGCGCCCTCGGCTGGGAAGAACTGGAACTTGAAGTCGTCCGTGACCAAAAGGGACAGAAAATCACCGTCTGCTTCATCGAAAACGTCGACCCCATGGGTGTCCACACGGGAGACAGCTTCTGTGTCGCCCCCATGCTGACCGTTCCCCAGGAAGTCCAGGACAAACTCCAGGACTACTCCTACCGCATCCTCGACGCCATCGGTGTCACCGGCGGTACCAATGTCCAGTTTGCCCACAACCGCGAAGACGGGCGCATCATCGTCATCGAAATCAATCCTCGTACGTCCCGTTCATCCGCCCTGGCATCCAAAGCCACCGGATTCCCTATTGCGTCGGTTTCCACCCAGCTCGCCACCGGCATCACGCTGGACGAGCTCCCCTATTGGAGAAAGGGATCTCTCGAAAAATACGAACCGTACGGCGATTACGTCGTCGTCAAATTTGCCCGCTGGGCCTTTGAAAAATTCCCGAAAGCCGCCGACAAGCTCGGTACCCAGATGAAGGCTGTCGGTGAAGTCATGAGTATCGGCAAAAACTTCAAGGAAGCCTTCCAGAAGGCGATCCGTTCCCTCGAAATCGGCCGCAGCGGCCTGGGTCGCGTCAAAAAAATCGCCGCACTCAGCGACACGGAACTGAAGTCACGCATCACCTACGGCAACAGCCAGCGCTTCTTCCAGGTGTACGAACTCCTCTACCGCGGTACGCCCGTCAGCGAAATTGTCAAACTCACCAGCATCACTCCCTTCTTCATCGAACAAATGAAGGAACTGGCCGACTTCGATGTCGCCCTCAACCAGTACACCTGGGACACTCTGCCCATCGAAGTACTCAAGCAAGCCAAGAAGGAAGGGTTCTCCGACAAATATCTTGCCCACGCTTTCGGTATCGAAGAAAAACTGGTGCGCCAGCGCCGCATCGAAGCCGGCATCATCGCTACCTACCACACGGTGCCCGTCAGCGGCGTGGAAAATGCGGAATACTACTATTCCTCCTACAATGGCTCTGCCGACGAAGTACCGACATCCGACCACAAGAAAATCCTTATCATCGGCGGCGGTCCCAACCGCATCGGCCAGGGGATCGAATTCGACTACACCTGTGTCCATGCCGCTTTTGCCCTGCGCGACGCAGGTTACGAGTCCATCATGATCAACTGTAACCCGGAAACCGTCTCCACGGACTTCGATACAGCCAACAAACTCTACTTCGAACCTATCACGGTAGAAGACGTCCTGACCATCTACGACAAGGAAAAACCCGAAGGAGTCATCGTCCAATTCGGAGGCCAAACCCCGCTGAACATTGCCCAGGCGCTCAAGGATGCCGGCGTCAAAATCCTCGGTACCCAGCCGGAAGGCATCCGCCTTGCCGAAGACCGCGAATACTTCCGCGAACGTATGATCGCTCTGGATATACTCCAGCCGGAGAGCGGCACAGCCCGTTCCCTGGAAGAAGCCATCGAACTCGGACGCAAGATCGGCTATCCCGTCATGGTCCGGCCGTCCTTCGTGCTCGGCGGCCGCGGCATGGAAGTCATCTACGACGAAGAAACTCTCAAGAGGTATGCCGTCGAAGCGATCCAGGTCAGCCCGGAATATCCGATGCTCATCGACCGCTTCCTCGACAACGCCACGGAAGCCGAAGTCGATGCCTTGGCCGACGGCGAAGATACCTTCGTCGCCACCGTCATGGAGCACATCGAGCTTGCGGGTATTCACTCCGGAGACTCTGCCTGTTCCATCCCTCCGACGAGTATCCCGGAAAAGCATATTCGCACGATCGAAGACCACGCCGCCAAAATTGCCCGCGACTTCAAAGTCCATGGCATCTTGAACGTCCAGTTCGCCATCTGCGACGATGAGGTATACATCATCGAAGCCAATCCGCGCGCCTCCCGTACCGTTCCCATCGTCTCGAAGGTAACAGGCGTACAAATGGCCCGCTATGCCACTCAAATCATGCTGGGAGAGACGCTCAAGAGCCTCGGTGTCAAGCCTCGGCCCACTCGTTTCATCGGAGTCAAGGAGGCAGTATTCCCCTTCAACATGTTCCCGGAAGTGGACCCCGTTCTCGGCCCCGAAATGCGTGCTACCGGCGAAGTACTGGGCGTAGCCGAAGACTTCGGCATGGCCTACTACAAATCCCAGGAAGCCGCGGGCTGTACCCTGCCGACCTCCGGCAAGGTTTTACTGACCGTTTCCGACCGGGCCAAGAAAGATATCGCTCCGCTTGCCCGCGATCTGGCAGATCTCGGTTTCACCCTCGTTGCAACGGAAGGTACGGCAGACTGTCTCAGCCGGGAAGGCATCTCCACGGAAGCCGCCCTTAAGCTGCACGAAGGCCGCCCGAATCTTGCGGACATGATCAAAAACAAGCAAATCAATCTGATCATCAACACTCCGGCCGGGCGTGACAGCAAAATTGATGATTCCTACATCCGCATGCTTGCCATCCGTCACAAGATCCCGTACATGACAACCATCGCTGCAGCCAAGGCGACTGTAGCCGCAATCCGTGCCGCTCAGACGAAAACCAGTATTCCAAAATCATTGCAAGAATACCATAACGCCTGACGGACATCGGCTTACACCATTTCTGCCTTTTCCTCATCCCTCCGGATGCCTTTCAGCATTCGGAGGGGTATTTTTTCACGGTTATTCTATTTTCCGTGTAATAATCGCCAGAAAGGGAACGTATATGGGATAAGACCGATTTTATGAAATATCCTATCATCCTCAGCAGTATTGCCGGTTTGACTCTTGCCGGGACTATTCTGGCCGCCGATCAGTCCGTCACCATGACCTCTCCGGACGGTCAACTCGTCTGGAAACTCGACTCCCACGACGGCAAAGCCACGCAATCTCTGCAGAAAAAAGACAAAACCATTCTGGAGCCATCCCAACTCGGCATCAAAATCAATGACAAGGACATTGCCGACGGAATCAAAGGATGGAACTTGCAAAAAGTAGCCGAAAACACGAAGGAAACTTTTGAAACTCGGGGGAAATATCCTTCCGGATCCGTCGAATTCAACGAATATCTGGCCTCGGGAGACAACGCGGACATCCGCATTCGTGCACGCGTCTTCAATGACGGCGTCGCTTTCCGTTACGAATGGACGGATGAGATGAAATCGGCTCCGACCCTGGCTATCGGCAGCGAAAACACGTCCTTCACATTCCCCGGCGACGCCACACTCTGGACTCAGGATGCCAATTCTGCTCTCGGTCCCTGCGAAGGTGTCTGGAGCCCTTCCAAAATAGCCGACTTCAAGAAGGACAAGAAGAATCCCCGCAGCTATGTCAGAAGCATGCCCATTACGGTGGAACTCCCGGATGGAGGCTTCGCGTTCATCCAGGAGGCAAGCAATTTCGATAAACAATGGGGCGGCATCAAATTCGCCCTCGACGAAGGGTCCTGCAAGGCTCTTCATTTCCAGGACCCTCAGGGATTCTCAGTTCCGTCTTCGATTTCCATGCCCTGGAGAGTCATCCTCGTCGCCGACAATTTGAATGCCCTGCTCCACAACGATATCGTCACATCGTTGGCTCCGGAACCCGATAAAACGATCCTTCCGGACGGTTCCCGTTCATCCTGGATCAAGCCCGGCCGTTCCACATGGACCTGGTGGGACCGCGGCAATGTCAGGGAAGACGACCAGTACTCCTTCGTAGACATGGCTTCCGACTTCGGCTGGGAATACCATCTCGTCGACGAAGGCTGGAAAAAATGGGGCAAATCCCTTGATGAAAGCATCGACAAAGTTGCCAAGCTCGTCCAATACGCCGCCGATAAAAACGTAGGCATCTGGATCTGGCTGCGCTGGTCGGACGTCAACAACCCGGCCAATGACTGGGAAAGCATGCGTACCTTCTTCGAGAAAATCGCAAAAACGGGGATTAAAGGAATCAAGATCGATTTCATGGACTCCGCCTCCAAGGAACGACTTGCTTTCTACGATGCCGTTGCCAAAAACCTGGCTAAAAACAAGATCATGGTCAACTTCCACGGCGCCAATACCCCTACGGGTGAAGAACGCGCCTGGCCTCATGAAATGACCCGTGAAGGCATCTACGGAGGCGAGCAAAACATCTGGGGTACCATCAGCGGCCAGCACTACTGCGCCCTCCCCTTCACACGCCTCGTCTCCGGACACGCGGATTTCACCGGCGGCTACTTCGGCCACGGAGTCAAGCTGCGCGGCTCCTCCTGGCCCCTGCAAATGGCCACCAACATCATCTACACGTCCCCGCTGCTGCACTGGATTTCCAATCCCAAGGATATGGAAGCCGCATTTCCGAAAGGCTCGCCGGAACGTGATCTCATCCGCAATATTCCTTCCACATGGGATGAGACTATCGTCCTTTCTCCCTCCAAAATCGGAGAATGCGCCGCCTTTGCCCGCCGAAGCGGCGACCAGTGGTACATTGCTCTCATGAATGGCGATGCCGGAGAACGCACCGTTTCTATCCCCCTTGACTTCCTCAAGAAGGACATTCCCTACAAGGCCACCATCCTCCGCGATCTCTCCGACAAGAACGACGGATGGAACGTGGAAACCAAAGATGCCTCCAGCCAGGACAAACTTGACTTCACCATGCGCGTCAAGGGCGGCGGTATCGCCCGGCTCGTACCCGCCGGCAAATAAAAGGAAAAAATTAGTTATTCGTTTATCCTGAACGGCAGGATGGAGGTATTATGCCTCCGTCCTGCCGTTTTTTTTCGAGACGAGAGTACTGACCTTTGTCTTGCCTTTCGAAATAGGCAGACGCACAATTCCACGAATCACGTAAATCCAGTCTGCGCGATCATCCGTACATTACTATTTCCCAAGAAATTTGTTTATGAGTGTAGCCGCCTGCCTCGCCGCCTTTATCTTTGTCGCCTCTTACACACTGATCGTCTCCGAGAAAATACACCGGACCATCGTCGCTCTTTTCGGCGCCGTCCTCATGATTCTGACGGGGATTCTCACACAGGAGCAGGCCATCTCCTATATTGATTTCAATACGTTAGGTCTCTTGATCGGAATGATGATCCTGGTGACGATTACCATGCAAACGGGAGTTTTCAGCTACATGGCGGTATGGTCGGCCAAAAAGGCACGGGGCAATCCCATTCTGCTGCTGGTTTTCCTGTCGGTGCTGACGGCATTCTGCTCGGCCTTCCTGGACAACGTCACAACCGTCCTCCTGATGATTCCGGTCACATTCAGCATCACGGCAGACATCAAAGTCCCTGCTCGGCCTTTCATCATTGCCCAGATCATGGCCTCTAACATCGGCGGTACCGCTACCCTCATCGGCGATCCGCCCAACATTATGATCGGCAGCGCCGTCAAAGAACTGGACTTCATATCATTCTTAAGCAACCTGGGAGATATTTGCCTGGTCATCCTGGCCGTCACGATCGCCATCATCGTTCTCATCTACAGAAAGGATTTGAAGACAACTCCGGAACTGCGCCGAAAGATCATGAACATGAACGAACGCAGCCTGATAAAAAAACCAATCCTGCTCAAGAAATGCCTTACCGTCCTGGCCATGACCGTCCTCATGTTCATCTTTCACGGACAAATTGGCATGGAATCCGGTACCGTTGCCCTGGCCGGAGCTTCCTTCCTCATGCTTCTGACACTCTCCAGCAATACCCGGATTCTGGAAAACGTCTTCAGCCGGGTCGAATGGACGGCCATCTTCTTCTTCGTCGGGCTTTTCATTCTGGTTGGTGCTCTCGTCCAAACCGGAATCATCAACGAATTGGCTCAATTCACGATGCACGCCACCAAGGGCGACCATACCGTCACGACGATGGCCATCCTCTTCCTCAGTGCGATCATGTCCGCTTTCGTCGATAATATTCCTTTTGTTGCCACCATGATCCCCCTGATCAAGGACATGGGGGCCATGGGAATGACAAATCTGGAACCTCTCTGGTGGGCACTGTCCCTGGGCGCCTGCCTGGGAGGCAACGGCACGATTGTCGGAGCAAGCGCCAATGTCGTTGCAATCAGCATCGCCTCCAAGCGCGGTTGCAGCATCTCCTTCCTCCAATTCATGAAGGTGGCCTTTCCTCTGATGATGCTTTCCGTCTGTATCTCGGCCGTCTACATCTACGTCCGGTATCTGTAAAGTAAACCGGACAGGAAAAACGCTTCAGGGGAAATCCCCGACAACAAGAAATTATGACCGTGAAGCGAGCCAGGCCACGGCTTTTTCCAAGGCGCGAGCCCGGTGGGACATTGAGTTTTTGACGTCACCGGGCAACTCGGCAAAAGTCTTGTCGTAACCCTCCGGTATAAACAACGGGTCATAACCAAAACCGCCCTCCCCGCGCTTCTCCGTCACCATGCAGCCTTCCACACTGCCGGAAAATTCGGCAATGACACATCCGTCCTTTGCCAGAACCATCACACAGCGGAACCGTGCCGCCGCTTTCTCCGAAGAGTCGGCTCCGACACGTTTCAGTTCGCTGATCATGAAAGCATTGTTCTTGTCATGATTTCCTTCCTCTCCGCCAAAACTTGACGACCATACGCCGGGTTTGCCACCCAAGGCGTCCACCTCAATGCCGGAATCGTCCGCCAGAATGATCCCGGGGATGCATTTGGAAGCGGAAACCGCCTTCAACGTAGCATTTTCCAAAAACGTCGTCCCCGTTTCTTCGACGGGAGGCGCCTCCGGAAAGGAGGACAAATCATGGACTTCGTAGGAATCCGCCAGCATGGCACGGATTTCATCCGTCTTGTGGGCATTGCGTGTTGCAATCACGAGAAGAGGTTTCATAAGCGAAGAAAAGGGGGCAGCAATCCGTCAATCGAGTTCCAACGATACGGGACAATGGTCCGATCCCATCACATTCTGGTGGATGGAGGCCGCCTTGACACACGGCATCAACGCCTGCGACACACAGAAATAATCGATGCGCCATCCCACATTGCGGGCGCGGGCTCCGCCACGATACGACCACCAGGAGTACTCGTCACGGGCATCGGGATGCAAGGCCCGGAAGGTATCAACAAAACCGGATTGGAGAAGTTCCGTAAAATCGGCACGCTCCTCATCGGAAAAACCGGCGGAAAAATGATTCGTATCCGGACGGGCAATGTCGATTTCCTCATGAGCGACATTCAAATCGCCACAAAAGACAACCGGCTTTTTACCCGCCAGAGCGACAACGTATTTCCTGAACGCTTCATCCCATTCCTGCCGATACGGAAGACGGGCCAGTTCATTCTGCGAATTGGGAGTATAGCAATTGACGAGGTAGAAGCGCTCGAACTCCATCGTGCAAACACGCCCCTCCCGGTCATGGTCGGGCCAGCCGATTCCCGTCGTCACAGCCAAAGGAGCAATTCGGCTCAAGGTCAACACGCCGGAATATCCGGGTTTCTCCGCCGGATTCCAGAGCTGGTGAGGCCATGCAGCCAGCCACAAGTCGGCGACCTGTTCCGGTCGCGCCTTGATCTCCTGGAAACAGACGATGTCGGGTTGCAGGGAATCCACAGCTTCGGGAAGTCCCTTCCCCAGCGTGGCTCGGAGTCCATTGACATTCCAGGATACCAGTTTCATATGAGCGATGTAGTTGATTGTTTCTTTCCCCCGATTTTACAGGGCATGCAGTGAAATCTTATATTTCTTGCACAGTTCGGCGACTTCCTCCTGCTGGAGAAGAATCGTCCGACCCGCTTCCATGACAATCTGGGAAATACCCGCATCCCGGCAGTTTTCCAGCGTTTGCACACCCACAACCGGGACATCGAAACGCATATCGTGATTAGGCTTGGCAACCTTGGCCAACGTCACGTCACGTCCATTGCCCAAGGCACCTCCACGCTTGATGCACTCATTCGTGCCTTCAAATCCTTCCACCGCCAGCACCGTTCCATGGCGGACAACCACGGACTGCCCGATATCCAGCCTGCTGACTTCTTTGGCAATATCCATACCGTACCTGGCATCCTCCATCTGCCGGGGAGAAGGAAGCGGACCGGCAATATGACCGGCCACAGGAATATAGTCGTCCATAAATGTCGTGGAAGAAATCACCTCCAATCCAAACTCGGCAGCTTCATCGGCAATCGCTCCGAAAATCGTTTCCGCATTCCTCCGGGGCAGGCGAGCAAGAAGCATGAGCGCCCGCAAGTCGGGCCGCAGGTTAAACAGGTTCTTCGGAGCAAGCTGCCCCACCATCGCAACCTTTTCAACACCGTTCTTTTTCAGAAACTTGAATGGCTTGCTAATCTGGCCCACGCGGAACCATTCCACCTTGTCCGCCAGTTCATCAATGTCCGGTTTTGTCTCGCCTTGGAACGCCACGGCAACAATTCGAATACCCGGAACGCGCCTGCGGGCTCCTTCGATGATCATGCGGGGATACAATCCGTTCCCGGCAACAACGCCTAATGTCGACAGTTCTCCCTCCGTTCCCATCATCATTTTGAGTTTTACAGATATTCAGGACGTTGCAAAAGCTCGGCAACTCGGCGGAGCAATCTCCCGGCATCGCCGCCGTCAATAACGCGGTGATCGAATGTACCGACGATATTGGCTTTGGATACCGGAATGAAAGCTTCGACTTCATCACTCCACACGGGAGCCTTCGTCACGGCGCCCACCCCCAGAATCAGGGACTCGCTCGGCATCGGCATCGGAGACGCCATCGTCAAACCGAATCCGCCGAAGTTGGTCACAGTAGCGATTCCTCCCGTCTGCTCTTCCATCGACAAACGGCGGCTGCGGGACAAGGCAATCAGGCGATTGTATTCGTCGAGCAACTCGTCCAGGGTAAATTCGTTCACACGGCGCAACACGGGCACCATGACGCCATCAGCCACCTGGGCGGCGATACCGATATCGATCGACCTGGGCATCAGAATATTCTCACCGACGAGGTAACCGGCGCATTCCGGATGTTCCGCCAAAGCCAAGGCAAAGGCACGGACGAAATATAAAGTCACGCCGGGACGGCGCGGATGGTTCGAACGGTGCTTCAGCACCGGATCCATATACACCGGCCTTCCGGCGGAAGCCAGCGGACGAGTCCAACTCCGGCGCATGGAATCGGCCACGGCCAGACGCATGGAAGAAGCGCGCTTCTTCGGCCACTCCTTCACGTAATCCAGAAAGTCTTCCAAGTCGTCAATCGTTACGCGGCCACCGGAACCGGAACCGGTAATAAACGCAATATCGGAAGCGCGCATCCCCAATTCATCCATCCGGGCCTTCATGCGGGGAGACAGATAGTGGGCTCCCTTCATCCCTACAGGGACAGGCAGACCGCGGACGCTCGGCTGGACGACAGGATTGGATTGTTCCCGGAATTCACCGATCACCTGGAAGTGGACTCCGGTATCATTTCCCGCGCCTCCGTCGGTAGAAGGCAGTGTCGGGACGGATTCCGGACTGCCAGGCAGGGACGGAGCTTCGTCATCGCCCAGCGGCCGGGCTCCCGAGCGTTCGATTTCTTCCTCGCTCGCTTCCACCATGGCCATGCAGGAACCGACAACGACGGAATCGCCTTCCTTGATTAGAATGTCCGTCAGGACACCGCTGCAAACCGTCGTCACCCCCATGGTGGCCTTGTTGGTTTCCACCTCGAAGATTTCCTGATCGGCTTCAACCTTTTCACCCGTGGAAACAAGCAGGCGCAACACGGTTGCCTCGGCGATCGACTCACCGAGCTGCGGCATGAGAATGGGTACTTTCGGCATGATGGTATGAGGGAAATAAAATATTAAATAGCAAGAAGATGGCGGATAGCGGAAGCAATGGATTCCAGCGTCGGGCGGTGAACCTTCCACAGGTTCGGATGTTTGGGAATCGGGCAGTCCTTGGCATTGAGCCTCATCGGAGGTGCATCCAACAAGTGGAATCCTTCCGCGACAATGCGTGAAACGACCTCGGCCGTAACGCCTCCCCACGGGAAATCCTCGCCCACAACGAGAACGCGTCCCGTGCGAGCCACGGAAGCAATAATCGTATCAATATCAAGCGGCTTGACCGTCCTCAAATCGACAACTTCCACCTCGTACCCACCTTCCTCTTCCAGCAAATCGGCAGCACGCACTGCCTCGTGCACCATCGCACTGTACGCTACCACCGTCGCATGCTTGCCCGGGCGGGCGACGCGGGCCTGCCCAAAAGGCAGAACCGGTTCATCGCGGTATGACTCGGCCTTCAGCCAGCGGTACAGGAACTTGTGCTCCATGAAAATGACCGGATCCGGCAACTCGACCGCCTGGCGGAGCATCCAGTAGGCATCGGCTACGGTTGCAGGCGTCATCACGTGCAAGCCCGGGAAATGGGCAAACAGGGCTTCGACGCACTGGCTGTGGAAGGGACCGCCGCCTGGCGTCCCCCCGCTGGGCAGACGCACCGTCATGTTGACGGGTACACCCGTCCGGTAGTAATGGGTGGATGCCATATTGGCAATCTGGTTCAGAGCAATCGTACTGAAATCGGCAAACTGAACCTCGAGAATAGGCTTCTTCCCCGCAATAGCGGCGCCGATAGCCAATCCAGTCATCGCATCTTCGCTGATCGGGGCATCGATCACACGGCCGGGAAACCGTTCCTTCAAGTACTTCGTCGCCTTGAAAGCGCCGCCGAAGACGCCGATGTCCTGGCCGTAGATAAACACATCGGGATCTTCCCTCAGCAGGTCCTCCTGGGCATCCCTGATGGCGTCAATGTATGTAATGCTCATGTTTCGCCGTTCCGTTCAATAAAGTTAATAAGGTCTCCACACCGTTGCGCTCCAATCCTCGCGGAAAGGATCCGGTTCCGGTTCCCGCTGGGCCTGGGCGACAGCGGCCTGCACATCATTCGTCGCTTCATCCTTCCACGCGGCAATGTCTTCTTCCGAAATCCATCCGCATGCCACAAGCTGCCTTCCGGCAACCGCCAAAGGATCGCGTTCGGCGTACTTTTCCTTCAGTTCCGCCGGAATATACGAGGCATCGTCATGCTCCCCGTGCCCGCACATGCGGAGCGTATTCGCCAGAATCCATTGGGGACCGTTTCCGGTCCGCGCACGCTCCACAGCCGTTTTAAACACCCGGAGCGTTGCCAGAAGATCCGTCCCGTCGACTTCGTAGGTTTCCATCCCGAAGCCGCGTCCCCTGTCCGTCAGGCTCTTGCAGCCGAATTCGCGCGTATTGGGAGTCGAATAGGCAAACTGATTGTTGGAGACCACCAGCACAAGGGGAAGTTTTTCCACGGACGCCAGGTTGCATGCCTCATTGAAAGCACCGGTGGATGTCGTTCCATCCCCGCAGAACACCATGGCGATGCGTCCGTCCAGCTTGCCGTCCAGTTTGTAGGCAAACAACTCGCCCAAAGCCACGGCTACCGTCGCTCCCAAATGGGAAATAGGAATCACATAGCCGATTTCCGGCTTGGCGCGATGGACGTCGCCGTCGCGACCTTTCGTATAACCGAGCACCGATCCCAGATAGGACCGTGCCGCCTCAATAATCGGTTCGCCGTATGCCAGACGTCCCGCCTGCTCGCGAATAAAAGGAGCAAACACATCTTCACCCATGCGGGCAAACACGCCGCCGGATGCCGCAATAGCCTCATGTCCACGGCCAAGAAACACACCGCCCGTGATCTTCCCCGCCTTGTAAAGGCTTGAAATTTTACTATCGAACGCCCTCGCCATCAACATGGCCCTATAGGCACGGACGGCGGGCTCCTTCAATTCCGATACATTGATTCCTGAGTCAGGCACGGAGCTATATTATACGTCTGCTTCGGGAAATCAATTGTTTCCCTCAAAAAGATCGGGCATGAAATCCGGTAAAAGCCCGTATCCCGGACATCGGAGGCGTGTTGGGAGCCTTCCTTCTCTTCACCCCTCCACAACAGAAGCCACAGCGTTTCCCACCGGACTCCGCCCCATCTATCTCATACATTCTTATAGTATAATATTATTCGTTTGCCGGAGCCAAACGAGAAGAAACATTTTCTTTAGAATCCGTTATATTCATCGAATCCCGTTCTTTACGCACTTTTTCCTCTAATTCAACAATCTCCTTTTTTGCTTTCTTGTTTTTTGTTTTTGTTCTTTTTATGATATCTGTAATATCAAATGGCATTGCGACCGCTGCACCATCACTCCGTTGGAGCACGACAGTATAAGTAGTACATCCATCACGGTAATCGGAAAAACCTCCAACAAGCTTGCAATCTTTATACAACTTGCAAGCATAATCAAAAAGAACATTACGAATATCATCTAGAGACTGAGGATTTTTGAAATCGTCATTCTTTAATTTAAGAGGCGTTTCAGAATGCATGACAATCTGTCGCTTATTAAAATCATATGTACTGTCAGCAGCCTGACCTATACATGAACAAGAAAATAAAATACCTAACAGAAGTATAACAATTTTTTTCGTTTTCATAATTTATTTATATTTACGGTTGTGACACACAAGCATATTCAACACATTTTAAAAACAGATATACACGAGAATAATCCTGAAATCAACGAAAAAAACAAAAAGGGAAGCACCATCGCAAGCCTTACTTACAGTAGATTCCTAATCAATGACTGGCAATAAACAAACAGTTTATTCACGTCACCCCCACAAGACCAACAATCACCTGCAGCTCATTCGGAAATATGTCAAATCCTGGCGCATAAATCCCAGTCAAGGAAATTTCATACGTCAGGATTGCCTGATTTTCCTAGTAACACACTTATTCCCTGTCTCTCGCATTCAAAAACATCATGGCGTAATAGAGCAACATGGCAAGAGAGGAAAGGGCACCGACGACGTAGGTCATGGCCGCCCAAAACAAGGCATTTTTCGCACGCCCCTGTTCCATGCTACCGATGATGCCGGAACCTTCCAGCCATTTCAGAGCACGGGCCGAAGCATCGAATTCGACGGGCAGAGTCACGAAAGCGAAGAGAGTCGTCATCGCAAAAAGGACAACGCCAATGCCAAGCACCAGAGGACCGCTCCCCATCGCCAACAGGATAATTCCGGCCAGTAAAACCCACTGAACCAGGTTGGAGGAAAGCTGGACGATCGGGACAAGAGCCGATCTCAGACCCAACCAATGGTAGGCGCGGGCATGCTGGACGGCATGGCCGACTTCATGGGCAGCCACAGCCGCTGCGGCCACGCTATTGCTCATGTACACGCCTTCACTGAGGTTCACCGTTTTGTTGGAGGGATTGTAATGATCCGTCAACATGCCGGGCGTACTCACGACGGAAACGTCGGTAATGTTGTTGTCGCGCAGCATTTTCTCCGCAACTTGCCGTCCCGTCATGCTAATGGGAATGTTGGAGTATTCGTGAAAGCGGCTCTTCATCGTGGAACTCACCAGCCAGCTCAAAAGCATGGAACCGATGATAATAAACCAATAGATGCCATTCATCGAAAAGCCCTGGTGAGCCCCCGCATCCGGGGACACATAATATGCCAGGGGCAACAAGGATGATAAACAATCTGATATAGCAGTCATTGTCTTTTAGAATAGGCACAACGACACTTCGTTCAACAGGGAAGTATGACTGTCCCCTGCCTCTCCCGTGTCAGCATATCTCCCGGGAAAGGAAGAGGGACAAGGAGCTCCTTTTCTTCTCCGAAGAAGTTCATCTACCTCGCTTATTCGGCATGCGGCTTGTGAGGTTCCAGCATCTGAAGGCGCTCGCGTTCTTTATCCCTGGAGAGGCGGCGGGCTTCCTTGGTCAGAGCCAGCTGCATCCGGAACGGTTTGACGCCTTTGGCCCTGCTCACGGGCTTACCCGTGCCATCCGGTTGAATCTCGTACGCCTGGACGTTATCCTTGAAGCAGGCATCGAGGATTCCGCGCAAGCGGCGTTTGAGCCGGGGGGACTGGACAGGCACCATCAATTCGACGCGTTTGTCAAGATTGCGGGTCATCCAGTCGGCGCTGGCAATGAACAGAAGGGTATTGCCGCCGTGGTGGAACTGGAAAATGCGGGCGTGTTCCAGATATCTGTCGACAATGCTGACAACCTGAATCGGCTTGCCTTTGCCGCGACTCCCCGTCTTCAGGCAACAGATACCACGGATATTGAGCAGGATTTCCACGCCGGCATCGGCAGCGCGGTAAAGAGCGTCGATGATCTGCTTATCCTGGAGGCTGTTCATTTTGGCCCGGATTTTAGCCGGTTCCCCCTGCCGGGCGCGTTCCGCCTCGCTGGCGATCAATTCCAAAAGGCGATCCTTCATCATGCGGGGCGAGGGATAGAGTTCCCGGAAGCGCATCATTTTGGTACGCCCAGTTACGGAGTTGAAGAATTGGGAAGCGTCCGCTCCCAGGGCATCATTGCAAGTCAAATAGGAAATATCCGTGTAGATGCGGGCGGTGTTTTCATTGTAGTTGCCCGTGCCATAGTGGCAATAACGGCGCAGATAGCCGGATTCCCGGCGGACGACAAGACAGATTTTCGCATGTGTCTTGAGACCTTTGACGCCATAGACGACCTGGACTCCGGCCCTCTGCAATTCCTCCGCCTTTTCCAGATTGCGGGCTTCGTCGAAACGGGCCTTCAGTTCGACAAGAGCAGTCACCTGCTTGCCGTTTTCCGCGGCACGCGTCAGTGCAGAGACGATGCGGGAACCTTTCGCCGTCCGGTACAAAACCTGCTTGATGGCAATCACGTCGGGATCGACGGCAGCTTCTTCCACCAGCCGCAAGACGGGTTCAAAACTCTCATAAGGGTGGTTCAACAAAATGTCCCCGTTAGCAATATTGTCAAAGATCGACAACGCCGGATCCATGGATGCGGAAGACTGGGGCAGCCATTGATCCACTTTCAACTGGTCGTTGCCGGGCGCAAAGGCCATTTCCATAAAATCACTCAGCATCAACGGGCCGCTCAAAGCGTAAATATCCGATTTGCCCACACGGACAATTCCCTGGATGCGTTCCGCCAACTGGGGATCGGCGGAATCTTCAATTTCAAGCCGGACACATTCCGAATACTGGCGGGCAACGAGGACTTCCTCCATTTCGTCCGCAAAGTCGAACGCGTCGTTCTCCTGCACGGCGATATCTCCATTGCGCGTGACACGGAAAACGGCCGTATTCAACAGGGTTTCCCCCGGGAACATGCCCCCGATGAACATGCGGATGAGTTCTTCCGACATCACATAGCGCTCGTGCTCGGAGTCGGGGATAAAGATGCGTCGCGGCAAGCTGTCCGGCACGGCTACGACACAAAGGCGTTTCGTTTTCTTGTCGTTGTCCTGCAAGCTGACTGCCATCAACAGTTTGAGGGACGGCAAGGGGATGCCACCCTCGGGCAATTCCTCATCCATCGCCAGAGGTGTCAGCAGGGGGAACACCTGGTTGAGGTAGTATTGCTCCAGCGAAACACGCTGGGCAGGCGTCAAATCATCCATCGGCACGGGACAGACCTTTTCAATCTCCATCAGAGGGAGAACTTCCTCCTGCCATAGGGAATATTGCATATCGATCATCTGACGGACACGCTTGTGGATCAATTGGAGCTGGCGAGTCGGCGTCAGACCGCACATGTCTTTGACTCGCGCACCGGTACGGCGCATCATCTGCAGACCGCCAACGCGCACCATGAAAAATTCATCCAGGTTGGATGCCGTGATGGCCAGGAATTTGACGCGTTCCAGCAAGGGGAGGTCGTTCCTTGCCGCCTGGTCGAGGACGCGCTGGTTGAACTCCAGCCAGGATAGTTCTCTGTTGATGTATTGGTCAGCCATGATCGGTACGGGTGAAATGTTGGAATATAAAAATACGGGAGTGACAATTTACCGGCGGTCCGGCACCAGAACGATGTCGCAGCCGAAAATATCCGAAAAAAGGTCTCCTTTGATACGCAGGGCCATTTCTTCGACTGTCGTATCTCGCACATCTTTCAGCAAAAGCTCCAGGTTGCGTCCGCGAAGCCTGGCCTCGACGCCTTTGACGCGCAGGGCATGTCCGCGTTCCAGGGCATCCGCCACACGGAGGATAGCCGCCATTTTGGAGACGCGCATGCGATCGGTCTGGTCGAGATCGGCGTACAACACCTCGGACTTGGACGGGGTCTCGCGTCTGTGATAGCGTGCGAGCAGGGCGACAATTTCGACGTCATCACGGGAAAGTCCGAAAATTTCGCTATTGAGAATGATGTACTGGGAATGCTTGTTATGATGACGCGGGCTGATGTAGGTGCCGACTTCATGCAGAATGGCGGCCACTTGCAGCAGCAGGCGGTCATGCTCCGTCAGGCGATGAAGATCCTGCAAATCGACGAACAGGCTGTCACACAACCGGGCGACATGCATCCGGTGGTCTTTGTCCGCCATATAGCGGTCCGCCAGAATCCCGGCAAAATGCAGGACTTCCCCCTCCAGATCCCCGGGATTCTGTTCCGCACGGATCAGACTCAAGATGAATTCCTGGTCGTAGGATGAAGTCGGTACGATCACTTCCCTGGGAGCCAGGGCCCGCACAATGGACTGGTTGATGATCAAAGCCGGGAGAAGGGCATCAACCGTAGCAAAATCGGCGTCATAGGCCAGCATGCGCTGTTCCGTCGTCATCCGCACCATCTTCTCGGCTACTTTCGTAAACATCTCGACATTGACACGACCTTCCCGACCGGGTTTGAAAAGATTGCGCAACCGTTGCACTTCCTCTCCAATCAGGATGATGGAGGCCAGATCCTTGACAAAAGCATAATCCACCCGGATTTGGTCAATCTGTCCCCGTATATGCTCCCGCATCACGGCCAGTTCCGCCGGATCGTCGCCGAAATCCTCCTCTCCGATCGCTTCTCCCGTCCGATGAACACCCAGCCGATGACTGGAATACCGGGTAATACGCCCTTTCTCGAACAGGAGAATACGCGTATTTCCGGGACCGACATGAACGATCATCGTGTTCTTTTTCTGGAAATTAGGATAATGGAGCAACGTTTCCTGAACTTTAACGTAAATCAGACGGGTCATTTTGCCGTCGTCAATCAAACGACCACGAAGTCCGTGAGCCACGTGCATTCGGTTGATGAACACATCCACGTTCCCAGCTTCCGAGATAATGTTGGACATGACGAAGTGCGTAGACAGATCCGTACCGCTCCCATATTCGCGAAGAATGGCCATGTAATCCCCCATAACCTGGGCGCACCGGTCCATAGTCGAACGGGAAATCCTCCCATTGCGGAAAACATCGCGGGCCAAGGGAACCGGCTGAGTCAGAAAGTCAATCACCCGGACATCACCATCGTGGATTTCAGTAACAATCAGACTCATGGAACTGGGGCCGAGGTAAATGAAAGCCTGTGTCTGAATCTGCGTATTCTTGACTGTCTCTCCGGAATTCATGTCGGGTGAAGGATAAATGCTGATATTGACTTCGGACGCATGGGAAAAAGTGACGATTTCATCACATTTCCAACGCCCCAAGTATCCGAAGTGTAGGTCAAGCGTTCCCGATTGCAAGCCCGATCCCCATTCTGGAGCCAGGGAGAACGTCTTACGGCGTCATCCATTTCAAATACCTTGACAGGAATAGTCTTCAGAGGATTTCCTGAATCAGGAAAACATATTCTCATGCTTCATAACATCACATTGATACCTACTCTCGTCGGAGCATTGACGGCAGCACTGATTCTCGGCTTCATCAGCCAAAAGCTGAAACTTTCCCCCATTGTCGGCTATCTGCTGGCCGGCGTCATCGTCGGTCCGTATTCTCCGGGATTCGTCGCAGATGCGGCAACGGCGGAGGAATGTTCGGAAATAGGCATCATCCTGCTTATGTTCGGAGTCGGCCTTCACTTTCACCTCAAGGATTTAATCTCCGTCCAGAAAATCGCCGTTCCCGGAGCTATCGTCCAAATTACGGCAGCTACCATTCTCGGCAGCGTAGCGACGCATTTCTTCGGTTGGAGCTGGCTCAGCGGAGCCGTCTTCGGGATTTCCATTTCAGTGGCCAGTACGGTTGTCCTGACCCGAGTTCTAAGCGACAACCGGGTTCTGCATACACCGGGCGGCCACGTAGCCCTGGGATGGCTGATCGTAGAAGATCTTTTCACCATTCTAGTTCTGGTGATCCTCCCTGTCATTTTGCAACCGGACGGGGGAAATGTGTGGGCCACTCTGGGTGTGACGACGCTAAAAATCGCCGGACTAATCCTCTTCACCTTGATTGTCGGGCAAAAACTCATTCCGCTCCTCCTCACCTATGTAGCCCGTACCGGAACTCGGGATCTTTTCACCCTGGCCGTCCTTGTGCTGGCACTCGGCATCGCCGTGGGTTCCGCCTACTTTTTCGGGGCCTCCATGGCATTGGGGGCATTTCTGGCCGGTATGGTTGTCGGGCAATCCGAGTTCAGTGCGCGTGCCGCTTCGGAGGCTCTGCCCATGCGCGACGCCTTCGCGGTACTGTTTTTCGTTTCCGTCGGGATGTTGTTCAACCCCGCCGACCTCGTCGAGCACTGGCAGCTGATCCTCGTCACCCTTGCCATTGTCATGCTTGGTAAACCGCTGGCTTCCCTGATTGTCGTCCTGTTTCTTCGCAAGCCATTGAAACTGGCCCTAATCGTATCCGTCGCCCTCGCGCAAATAGGAGAATTTTCCTTCATCCTGGCAGCCA
Organism: Akkermansia sp. N21116; assembly: GCF_029854705.2. NCBI lineage: Bacteria > Pseudomonadati > Verrucomicrobiota > Verrucomicrobiia > Verrucomicrobiales > Akkermansiaceae > Akkermansia > Akkermansia sp. N21116. The sequence goes on along the minus strand of NZ_CP139035.1, from coordinate 1,244,423 downwards.
TGGGCAAGAAATACGATATCCTGCCCCCCGAAGCTTCGGGAGCCATCATTGTGGCCGCCGTTATCTCCATTACACTGAACCCAATCATCTACTCGCGCATCAACCCCATGTTCCGAAAACTGGAACAAACCAGGCTTCACGCATGGATCATGCGCCGGGATCATGAAAACTCCCTGCCTCCCGTCACCGAAGATACGCAGCGTCTCATCGTCGTCGGATTCGGCCCGGTCGGCAGAACGCTTGTCCGAATCCTGGAACGAAACAACATCGAACCGGTCATCATTGAGATGAATATCGATACTGTCAAAAAACTGAGGAAAGAAAACAAGCTCGTCGTCCACGGAGACGCCACCCTCCCGGAAGTTTTGAACCACGCCGGAGTCAACAAGGCGCAAGGCATCATCATTTCCTCCTCAGCCATTCCTTCCCGGGAAGTCGTGGAGGCGGCCCGCTCCATCAATCCCGATATCCCCGTTACCATCTACTCCTTCTATCTACGCGATGTCAAAATACTCAGGGGGAAAAAGAACACCACCGTCATCTCGGGAGAGGAATCGGCGGCTATCGCCATGGCTTCCCATCTCATGAGAACCCTGGGGGCAACAGAGGAACAGATCGACAACGAGCAGCGGAGGATCCACGAAACTCTTTCCTAGCACCCCATCCTCATTCAGTCCTTCGGACTGAAAAACAGGGATTATTTTGCAAGATCATCTACAGGAATACCGTATTACTGTAGTAGAATGAAATCGTCCCGTTTACCCTCCCTTTTATTAATTCCTCTTCTGGCGGCATCGTCTCTCCTTGCGGCTTCCGCCATTACCCAAAGAGAAATTACGGCAGCCAGCGAAGTTATTAAACGATTCACTGATTCGGAAGGGCCCAGGCTCCGGATCGGCGGGATCGACTCTGAAAACGGAAATCCCGTCTATGCGACAAAGACAACCGAAGAAGGCCTTACCATCTCAGGCAGCAGCGGTGTCGCCATCTGCAAAGGATTCTACGACTACGTCAAATCCCAGGGAGCCGGCATTTCCAGTTGGACGGGCAAAAGATTCGAACTCCCCATCCTGCCGGAACTCACCGGCAAAGAAACCAAAGTGGTTTCTCCTGTAAAATACCACTACTATTTCAATGTCGTCACCTACGGTTATACCATGCCCTATTGGGACTGGCCCCGGTGGGAAAAGGAAATCGACTGGATGGCCTTGCACGGTATCGATATGCCACTGGCTCTCGTCGCCCACGAAGCCATCACCGCCCGGGTGTTCAAAAAACTGGGGCTGAGCGACAAGGAAATTTCCGAATATTTTGTCGGTCCGGCCCATCTTCCCTGGATGCGCATGGGAAACATCAGCGGTATCGACGGGCCTCTGCCGGAAGAATGGCATAAGGATCAGGTCGCCCTTCAGCATAAGATCCTTGAACGCATGCGCTCCCTGGGTATGACTCCTATCTGCCCCGGTTTTTCCGGATTTGTCCCGCCTGCTATCAAACGCCTGTATCCGGACATCAAGCTCGTCGAAACCCATTGGGCCGGTTCATTCAAAAATTGGATGCTGTCCCCCGACCAAAAACTGTTTACTAAAATCGGCAAGATGTTCGTCATGGAATGGGAAAAGGAATTCGGTCCCTGCTCCCATTATCTCGTCGACAGCTTCAATGAAATGGATGTCCCCTTCCCCCCGCACGGGACACCGGAACGTTACAAGCTTCTCGCCGATTACGGAGATAAAGTTTACCAGTCCATCAAGGAGGGTTCCCCCAGAGCCGTATGGGTCATGCAAGGCTGGATGTTCGGCTACCAGCGTAACATTTGGGATCCCAAGTCGCTTGAAGCACTCGTCAGCAAAGTGCCGGACGATAAGATGCTGCTGCTCGACCTCGCCGTCGATTACAATAAAAACTTCTGGAACAACGGAACCAACTGGGATTTCTACAAAGGATTCTTCAATAAGGACTGGATCTACAGCGTCATCCCCAATATGGGAGGTAAAACAGGCATGACCGGAGTCCTCGACTTTTACGCCAATGGACATCTGGAAGCTCTCAATTCACCCAACCGAGGCCATCTTGCAGGTATCGGCATGGCTCCGGAAGGCTTCGAAAACAATGAAGTCATCTACGAACTCATGGCTGATGCAGGGTGGTCGGACAAGCCCATCGACCTTGATGCCTGGCTTAAAAACTACGACATCTGCCGATACGGCGATACAGACAAAGCCCTGGACGATTACTGGAAAATCATCCGCCAATCCGTCTACGGCTCTTTTACCGACCATCCGCGTTTCAATTGGCAGTTCCGCCCCGGACGCATCGGCAAAGGTTCCATCAATACCAATCCGGAATTCTACCAGGCCATCGAACGTTTCGCCTCCTGCGCCAACGATTTCAGAGACAGCGATCTGTACGTATCCGACCTGACCGAGCTTACAGCTGCCTATCTTGGAGGGAAAATCGAACTCCTGATCCAGGCTAGCGAAATGGCCATGCAAGACGACAACATGGATCAAGCCAAACGGTATGAACAGGAAATCGAAGCCCTCATGAGCGGCATGGACCGCCTGCTCGCCTCCCATCCCATCCATCGCCTCGATGTCTGGCTCAATTATGCCCGGAAGCACGGCTCATCCCAGGAGCTTAAGGACTACTACGAAAAAAACGCCCGCCGTCTGGTCACAATCTGGGGGCCTCCCATCGATGATTATGCAGCTAAAATATGGTCCGGTTTGATCCGGGACTATTATCTACCCCGCCGCAAAGAATATCTGAAAGCGAAATTCGATCCATTCGTCAAAATCGACCTTCCGGCCTGGGAACGCGACTGGGTAGAAAAAAACCGAGGGGTATCGCCTGTTTCTCCCTTTGAAGACCCTGTCGCCGCAGCCCGGGAATTGATCGCACGAGCCGCCAAAGTCTCTCCCGATATCATCAAACAGCCGGAAGGAATCCTGATCGGAACCTGGAATCCCGAAACCGTCGGTACGGAGTGGAAGGAATTGTCATGGTCTGTCTCTCCATCCGCGCTGAAGCAAGCCAAAGCCCTTCGCTTTTCATACACGAAAGGCACCAATAAACTCGAAATCAGCCATGTAAGGATAGAAATGGACGGCAACACCGTCGCTGACATCCAACAAAATGGAACAACGGGAATTGAAAATATCAATAATGTCTATCGGTTCCGTATCCCGCAGGATGCCCAGGGCAACAACTCATGCCGCATCATTGCCCGTGTCCGCTCCGACGGACAAGCAGATTCTCGCGGTAATGTTGAACTTATACCTATTTCCCAATAACCGGTAAGATAGATTATACAACCCAAATACCAATTCGCGAAGTATATTCTCGGAGATTTTCCCGAAAAACGAATTTTCTCCTTGCCCCCGACAACTCTTTATTGTATCAATAACACTATGCATTTATCTTTTATGATCAAAAGTATCGTCTGCATTCTTGGCGTGGCCATTTCCTCCATTGCTCTGGCCAATAACAATCAGGCAGCTTCCACTTCAACCATGAATAACTCAACCCAAACTACAGAAAACAAGGCTCCGTTCCAAAAGAAATATACCAATAAGGATTTCTATGACGAACAGGGCAACTTCAAACAGGATGTAGCCCGCAAGGCTTTCTACGAAATGTTCGAACATTACGGAATCCCCGTCACGCCACTGATGGAAAAGGATATCTGGTTTACCGACTTCGGTCTCGGTGACTTTGAAAACGTCGGTATGGGCGGCATTTTCTGGGTCAACGACAAGGAACACAGCTATTTCGCCCACGAAATCTATCTGCTGCCGGGACAAATGATCCCCGAACACAAGCATGTCAAGACATCCATGCCTGCCAAATTCGAATCATGGATGGTACAAAAGGGAGACTGCTACAACTTCTCCGAAGTCGGAGAACCGACACCAGATGCCCCGGCTATCCCCGAATCTCAGCGTGCAACCACTATTTCCAAGAATTTCATCCACCAAAAGGCAGGTGAATTGGTTCATTTGAAGAAAATCGAAACATGGCATTTCCTGTATGCCGGACCTCATGGTGCTGTCGTTTCCGAATACGCCTGCTACCACGACAATGACGGGTTGCGTTTCTCCAACAAAAAAGCCAGCCTGTAACCCAAAAGTATAACCGGAAAACGTCTCCATACCATGAGAACTATCAACCATTTCGGAGTTCCGACCACCACCCCCCAGCCGGGAGAAGTTTACAACGAAGGATTGAGCGTCCACCTCACGGATCCCACGCAAAGCCCGAATAAAATCGAATACCTTCGTTTTGAACCCGGCAGTTGCATGTGCGAGCTGATTCAGACAGTACCGCACATCGCCTATGAGGTAGATTCTCTGGAAGAAGAACTCAAGGGAGCTACCGTTTTATTCCCCCCGACAGCCTGCAGCGATACCCTCACCATCGCCTTTATCGAAGAAGAAGGCATCCCGTTGGAACTGATGGAATTCGCCAAACACTAATACACTAATACCAAACTCTTTCCTTATTGAATCCTATGGTTTACAAATTTATCAATGCCCCGGAAGATATCACCCGGGAAGTCCTCGAAGGCTACATTGCAGCCTATCCCGACCAGGTAGCTCTGGCCGAAGAAAACATCGTCGTCCGAGCCACCCCCAAAAGCCAGGACAAAGTCGCTATCGTCACCCTCGGCGGTTCCGGTCACGAACCTGCCCTGAGCGGCTTCGTCGGAGAGGGCATGCTGGACTGTTCCGTCGTCGGGGATATCTTTGCCGCTCCCGGTGCTCAGCGTCTCTTCAAAGCGCTTCAATTGTTCAAGCGCGATGCGGGGATTTTATTGGTTGTTCTCAACCATTCCGGAGACGTCATGAGCGCCAATATGGCTGTCCAACTGGCGGAAAGAGCCGGGATCAAAGTAAAAACAATCCTTACCCACGACGATATCAGCGCAGGTCTGGACGCCCCCGACGACGATCGCCGGGGCCTCGCCGGGTGCGTACCGCTCTACAAAGTCGTTGGCGCAGCTGCCGAAGATGGTAAATCCCTGGAGGAAATTCTGGAAATCGGAGAACGTTTCAACCAAGGTATCGCAACGATTGCCGTTGCCATGCGTAGTTGTACGCATCCCCAGAACGGAGCCGTCATTGCCGAACTCCCTGAAGGGGAAATCGAAATCGGCATGGGGCAGCACGGCGAAGGAGGAGGCGGTCGCCAGCAATTCTCCAGTGCCGACAATGTTGCCACCCAAATGATCGAGCTTCTGATCAAGAAAATCAAACCGCAAGCCGGTGACAAAGTCGCTCTCTATATTAACGGAGTAGGAGCCACGACCCACATGGAATTGAGCATCGTGTTCCGCAAAGCCTCACAAATCCTCAAAGAGCGGGGCATGATTATCGCGGATTCCCGCATCGCGGAAATCCTTACCGTCCAGGAACAGGCAGGCTTCCAAATGATCCTCGCCAAATTGGATGACGATCACGCAGATCTACTCAAAAACAAAGCCTCCCATGCTCCCTATTGGACTGTCATCGGCAAATAACATGTAACCCTTGCCGTCCTTTGTCCGAAACGTCTGCCGACCTCCCGGACAAAGGCGGTTTTTCTTATGGATACGCTTACGATTCAAGACTTCAAAAAAATACTCCAGGCTGCTCTTGAGGCAGTCAGGGCGCGGGAACAGGAATTCTCCGAACTCGATGCCGTCACAGGAGACGGCGACCATGGAACAGCCATCGTACAAGCCATGACATCCGTGGTGGAAGCCGCAGGCCCGGCTCAGGAATTCAAGCAAATGTTCAATGACATTAGTTTCAACATCATGCTGCAAACGAGCGGTTCCACCAGTACTCTCCTCGGTGGGTTCTTCCTAGGGCTTGCCGATCATTCTTCAGGAGAATCCATGACGGCGGATCAAGTCAAACAGGCATTTATGGGCGCTCTTGACGGCGTCAAAAAACAGACCAAGGCAACTGTCGGAGACAAAACGATGATGGATGCCCTCCAGCCTGCCGTCAATGCTATCGCAGCCTCAACTTCCGGCAACATTGCCGAAATCATGCAAGAGGGCGCGGCGGCAGCCATTCAGGGGGCAAAAGCCACAATCAACATGAAGGCCAACTTTGGACGAGCCAGAAACTATGGGGAAAAATCCATCGGGTTCATGGACTCCGGAGCTTCTTCCTGGTCCTGCATGTTCAATGCCTTCGCACAGGCGCTTCAATAATTTTCACACACCACCAAATCCTACTTACACCAAACATTATGGCTGACTTAGACGACCTTAGAGAAGGGAGCCGCTTCGGAATCGGCATCCCTACTGCAAAGCAAGCCCCCTTTTATGTCAAAGGCGCGGAAAATCTCTCCTGGGGGATGAAGCACAGAATGAGCCGCATCTTCAACCCGCAATCCGGCAGAGCCGTCATGCTGGCATTTGACCACGGATTCATCATGGGGCCTACTTCCGGAGTAGAACGGATCGACCTCAATATAGCCCCTCTGATGCAGTATGCCGACTGCCTCATGTGTTCACGGGGAATCCTCCAATCCAGCGTCCCTCCGAGCCTTGACAAACCTATCTGCCTCCGATCCGATGCGGGGTCCAGCATCCTGACTCAACTTAACGACAATGTCATCATCGATATTGAAGATGCCATCCGCATGGATGTCTCCGCCATGGCGGTCATGGTCTCCATGGGAGATCCTTCCACAGAAGCCAAAACCATATCAAACCTGTACCGCATGGCTGATCTCGGCAGTAAATATGGCATTCCCGTCATGGGGGTGACGGCTGTCGGCAAGGACATGGCCCGTGACTCCCGCTACTTCGGTCTTGCGTCCCGCATTTGTGCCGAAAACGGAGCCAACATCGTCAAAACCTACTATTGTGACGGCTTCGCCAATGTCGTGGCCGCTACTCCAGTTCCTATCGTCATTGCCGGAGGCAAGAAACTCCCGGAACGGGAAGCCCTCGAACTTTGCTACAAGGCCATCAATGACGGTGCCGCCGGCGTCGACATGGGACGCAATGTCTTCCAAAGCGAATGCCCGGTAGCCATGATCCAGGCCGTCAGTGCCCTTCTCCACCAAAACCTTAGCGTCGACGAGGCCATGGAGATATACAACGATCTCAGCAACAGCGATCAATAAAAAACAAAAAACAATTAAAGAGGGGAAGCGGCATCAATCCGCTTCCCCTCTTTAATGTCATGAAATTCCAGGCTTTTGAATTGGCTATTGAATTTTCCTCGGCATGGTCTAGACTCTGTCCTGTTTACAAGATCAGCCCCGGCAATCCCGCATTGTTAAAGGCCTTGTCATGTGAATGACCCGCCATCCGCCATCGCTTCTGAAAAAAGCTATCGCGCCATTCGGTCAAAATATCTATTTTCACTTATTCCACCAAGATTATGTCTGAAGATTGGTCCATATCCCCCCCTCTTCCCAATAAGGTTTTCCCTTGGGAACAATACAATCCTGTCACTAGGGAAGAAGTAGAAGCTTTCTTCCACAGCCCGGAAATCGAAGTCATCAAAGAACGCATGTGCGACATCGGACGCCGCATGTGGGCTCGGGAATACGTCGACGGCAACGGAGGCAATATTTCCGTACGCGTCGCCCACAACCTCGTTCTCTGCACTCCGACATTGTGCTCCAAAGGCTTCATGAAGCCGGAAGACATTTGCCTGGTTGACATGGAAGGAAGGCAAAAAGCAGGTATTCGCCCTGCTACCAGCGAAGTAAAAACCCACCTCGCCATGATGAAGGAAATCGGCTGTAATTCCTGTATCCACGCCCATCCGCCACATTGCAATGCCTTCCTGATCGCCGGGATCGTTCCCCCGTCCGGCATCAATTCCGAAGCAGACATTTTCCTCGGTCACATTGCCTTGGCTCCCTACGGTACACCCGGTTCGCCAGCGACGGCGGCGGCAGTTGCCAAGGCAGCTAGAAAATCCGATGTTGTCTTCATGGAAAATCACGGCGTGATCACAGGCGCCCGCCATGCCGAAGAAGCCCACTGGTTTATGGAAAATGCGGATGCCTACTGCCGCATCATTCTTTTGGCAGCAGGTCATAAAGAACCCCTCAAGCAAATCGGGGAAGAAGGCATGAAAGGCCTCATCGAAATCCGTAAAAACATCGGCTACAAAGTCGATGAAAACCAGCCGCTTTACAATACGGATACCTTCGCCGGATACAAGCTCGGCAAATCGGGCAACTAATCCATCAGCAATCCTCTCACAACCGCCTCTCTTATCGAGAGAGGCGGTTTTTTGTTTTCCGAGCCGACAATTGCCTAAAAACCACATTTTTTTATTGATACGGCATCCAATGCATTGTCTCATAGTACCCTATCCTTTCTTCATCATGTCCGTCTCTTCTCCTGACTCCCCGACCATTCACTCGAATGACAACTCCCACAAACCAATCGGAACGCTATCACTCCTTCTCGTGATTTTATCAGCCATTGTGATCGCCCTTTACACCCCGGACATCATAAGCGAAAGCAAAGTCATAGACGCTCTTGATATCGTCCAGCAGCAAAATAACTTCATCAATGGTCAATCAACCCAGGAAATTGCAGAAGATACCTTGATGCAATCTATTGACATTCTGCAGCACTTGGATGAACCCGAGATTTCAGGATTGATACAAACCGGAATCCTCCTTGTTTACCGTCTCGTTTTCTTCATCTGGATTTGGAGAAGTGCCTCCAACGCTATCCGCCATGCCTCCGGAAAAGTCGACTTCACGAGAGCTCAGAGTGTTTACTACTTCTTCATTCCTTTCATTAACTTGTGGAAACCCTACATGTGCGTCAAGCGCATCTGGAATCTCAGTAAAAATTCCGAAATATCCAGGATGAAAACAGGGTCATTGTTCATCCTGGCCTGGTGGGGTGCCGAGATCGCCAGTCAAACAGCCAGTATAAGAGATTTCCAGTTTGCATTGAAAATCAACAGCATGGCTGATCCTTCCATCCATATCATTAAAAATTATTATATGAACATGTATATCAGCGATCTCCTCCTGATTACCTCTATTTTGTTCACCTTGGGCCTGATTTATGGCATCTATTCCTCCCAGAAAAAATGGATTATGAGTGGAATGTCCGCTTTCAGATTGCATGAAGAGAAACGCCTCTATCTTCTCTCCAACGACAAGAAAGAATCGTGAACAAAGACAGTTTTTCCCCTGTCTAACCATCGGAGCAGTCGAAATAACCTGTGTACAGTGTAGTTTCCTTGAATTCGCGGGAAAATCGGCTTCACCAAGGATATTCCAATTTTTAATTAGAATAATTATTGATTAATCTCGAGAAACAGCCATACTATCATCCATGGATGAAGAAAAAAAATTGACGACGGCTGCCGGAGTTCCCGTAACCGACAATGAAAACTCGCTCACAGCCGGGCCTCGCGGTCCAATGCTGCTTCAGGATATCTGGTTCCTTGAAAAACTTGGACATTTTGACCGCGAGGTCATTCCGGAACGCCGCATGCACGCCAAAGGTTCCGGAGCATTTGGCACCTTTACTGTAACCCATGACATTACGAAATACACGCGTGCCGCCCTGTTTTCGGAAATCGGCAAGAAAACGGATTTGCTCATCCGTTTCTCAACCGTCGCCGGAGAACGCGGAGCAGCCGATGCCGAACGTGATATCCGCGGATTTGCCATCAAATTTTACACGGAACAAGGCAATTGGGATCTCGTCGGCAACAACACGCCTGTCTTCTTTCTGCGAGATCCTCTCAAATTCCCGGATCTCAACCATGCCGTCAAGCGGGACCCTCGCACAAATATGCGGAGCGCAAAAAACAACTGGGACTTCTGGACATCCCTCCCAGAAGCCTTCCACCAGGTGACTATCGTCATGAGCGATCGTGGGATTCCCGCTTCATACCGCCACATGCACGGCTTCGGAAGTCATACGTTCAGCATGGTTAATGCGGACAACAAGCGAGTATGGGTCAAATTCCATCTGAAAACCCAGCAAGGCATCAAGAATCTAACAGATGCCGAAGCGGAAGCTATCATCGCCAAAGATCGCGAAAGTAACCAGCGCGACCTCTATGAAAGTATCGAACGGGGAGATTTTCCGAAGTGGACTCTGTACATTCAGGTCATGACGGAGGAAGAAGCGAACAACTTCCCCTTCAACCCGTTTGACCTGACAAAAGTGTGGCCGCACAAGGACTATCCGTTGATCGAAGTCGGCGAACTGGAACTCAACCGTAACCCGGACAACTACTTCGCCCAGATTGAGCAAGCGGCATTCAATCCGGCCAATATCGTGCCAGGTATCGGATTCTCCCCAGACAAGATGCTTCAAGGTCGTCTCTTCTCTTATGGCGATGCCCAGAGGTACCGGCTGGGAGTCAATCACCACCTCATCCCCGTCAATGCTCCGAAATGCCCGTACCACAGTTACCACCGCGACGGACAAATGCGCGTGGACGACAACGCAGGCAGCACCATCGCCTATGAACCCAACAGCTTCGGACAGTGGCAGGATCAACCGGAGTTCCGCGAACCGCCGCTTGAACTTCAGGGAGCTGCCGACCATTGGGAATACCAGAACGACAACGCCGATTATTATGCCCAACCACGCGATCTGTTCCGACTCATGACTCCCGAACAAAAAGAAGCTCTGTTCGGCAATACGGCTCGTGCCATGGACGGAGTACCGGACTTCATCAAAGATCGCCATATTGCTCATTGCATGCTCTGCGATCCTGAGTACGGAACCGGCGTAGCCCAGGCTCTGGGGCGTCCTATTCCCAAGGTCTGATCTCAAAAAATTCGATAAATATTCCTCCGCCTTCACGAGAGGTATCTCTACCAAGCCGCAGAAATCTGCGGCTTTTTTTTGTTCTCCTACAAAAAAATTCCTTTTCCGTGTATGAAATGTAACATGCCAAACGTATATTGTACGAAAAACATTGTGATCATGAATCTTTCCAATCATTTTCCCCCATTCAGCATTTGGTGTTGTTCCATACTTGCGATCACAGGCATTGCTCATGCCGGAAACCTCCAACCGTGGATCGCGGATCTCTCGTCCATCCAGCCCCCCAAGGAAGCCCAAGACAATAAATCCCCGTGGGTACAGGAACTCTGGAAAAAAACGGCCCAATTCATCAACGCCTCGCAAAATCCGTCAGTTTCCGACGATTGTGGCAATGCCATGGTCATGCTGGAACCCGTCTGGAAATGCTGGCCCGATGGACAAGCCGCCGGCAAGAAACTTGCACAAATCCTTCAATTGCCCGAACAGGAAATCGGTGTCGTCGCCTCTTGGGACGACCTGATGAAGCACGAGGAAGCCATTTCGCAGGCAATCCAACTCCGCCGGCTGCAAAAACTCGCGTCCAATTATGATACGGTCGCAATCGAACGCGCTATCAACCAGCTTTCGGAACGTTTCCCGGACACATACAAGAACGGTCCACAATTTCTGGCAGAGTTGAAAGCCCTTCAGGAAAAGCTTGGCAACATCGACGAATGGGTCAAAAAAGCCCGTTTTGCCGATTCCAAAACCCTGCAACAGCTGGTTGACTTACGCCGTAAGGCCTTGATCGAAGCCAATCCCGACAGCCAATTCATCAAAAACTGGCTTACCGTCCGCCGCTACAATCCGCACGGAGGCCGCAGCAACAGGAATGATGACCGGCCCGCCAACTGGCAGGGAGATACCAGCATGCCTCATTCGGGCAAAACCTACATGAGCGAAATCGTCGGTTTCCAAGGAACCGGCTCACCCAGTCCTGCGGCAACCTTGCGTAAGGACGATCGCTGGATGGGGCATCTTGAACTGGATTTCACAGGTTCCAAACTCATGTTCACGGGAAACCGTTTCGACAAGCAGGACAACAAACGCCCCTGGGATGTCTACGAACTGGATTTGAAGTCCAGGGAAGCGACATCCCTGACCTCTCATATGCCGGATGATACGGACAGTTACAACTCCTGTTACCTGCCGGACGGACGTGTCCTTTTCGTCAACACTTCCGGCATGCAGGGTGTTCCCTGTGTCTCCGGCAGCGACTATGTCGGCAACCTTCACCTTCTGGACAGAAAAAACAACTCGACGCGACGCCTCACCTTCGACCAGGACAACAACTGGTATCCCAGCGTACTGGCAGACGGACGAGTCATGTTCCTCCGATGGGAATATACGGAAAGCGCTCACTACTTCAGCCGGGTCCTGATGCACATGAATCCGGACGGCAGCGACCAGAAGGAATACTACGGTTCCAACTCCTATTGGCCCAACAGCTTGTTCAATGCCCGCCCCCTCCCGGACAATCCCGGCATGTTCGTCGGTATCGTCAGCGGACACCACGGCGTGAAAAAACTGGGTGAAATGGTCGTCTTCGACGTCAATCAGGGACGCACGGAAGTCGAAGGGGCTATCCAGAAGATCCCCGGCTTCGGGAAAAAAGTGAAAGACGTCATCAAAGACCAGCTCGTCAACGATATCAAGACCCCTTACTTCGCCGAACCCTACCCCTTGAGCCGTACCTCCTACCTCGCAGTCGCCGCCAATGGGCACGGAGATCCCGTCACGAATGTCGTCTGGTGTGATATTTATGACAACATCATCCCCTTGACCGCTACGGACTACTTCATCTATGCCGATCCGACGCCTCTGAAGCCCCGTAGAAAACCTCCCATCATCCATGACCGTGTAGATCCCACTAAAACAACCGCCAACGTGTATATCACGGACGTTCATCGCGGGAGGGCCATGGAGGGAGTTCCCAAAGGAGAAGGTAAAACCATCCGCGTCTTCACATCGGAATACAGCCCGCGCAATACCGGCAGCCACTATGCCATGGGCATGGAAAGCAACTGGGACGTCAAAGTTCTGTACGGTACGGCCCCGGTCAACCCGGACGGTTCCGCCCTATTCACCGTTCCGGCCAACCAGCCGGTCACATTGCAGGTGCTGGACGGACAAGGGCGGGCCTTGGCATTGATGCGCAGCTGGTTCTCGGCCATGCCCGGAGAAACCCTCAGTTGCATCGGATGCCATGAAACGCAGAACGAAGCTCCGCCGCGCGGTATGGTTATGGCATCCCGACAAGCACCTGCAGCGCTCACGCCATGGTATGGGCCGACGCGCACGTTTACCTTCCTTAACGAAATACAGCCTATCCTGGATCGCAACTGCATTTCCTGCCACAACAAGGAATCCCACGATAAGCTCAGCATCCCCGACTTTGCTACGCTGGATCCCGTCAAGGGAGCTCCGGCCCCGGGCAATGTTTCCTACTGGTCACTGCACCCATACGTGCGACGCAACGGACCGGAAGGCAATTACCTCGGCCTGAAAGCCACGGAATTCTTCGCCGACACGTCGGAACTCTACCAGATACTCAAGAAAGGTCATCACGGCGTCAACCTCACCAAGTCTGACTGGGATCATCTGATCACCTGGATGGACATGAATACCCCTTACCGTGGCGATTGGCCCGGCAAGCGCAACGAACAATTACTGCAGCGCCGGTACGATCTTCACAAGCTCTACTCCGGGGCCGTCCGAGACTATGTTACCATGGTAGACAGCATGTATAAGCGTGAAGTCAATCCTCCTGCGATCATCCCGGACATGCCCCAGGCTACACCTGCCGCCGAAGCAGCACCGGCACAAGCCATCGCCGAACCGGAATCCACTTCAATCAGCCTCGGGGACTCCGTCTCCATTAAACTGCGCCGCATCCCGGCCGGTAGCTTCACCATGGGATGCGATACCGAAACTCCGTCGGAAAAACCCGCTGGTCCGGTCACCATCTCCAAGCCATTCTGGATGGCGGAAACGGAAATCACCCTGGAGCAATACCGCCAATTCGACCCGTCTTATGAAAACGGATGGTACGATATGCACTACAAGGACCAGGTGCGCCCAGGATACAACATGGACACCAACCAGAAGTTCCCCGTCATCCGCGTCTCATGGGAAAAAGCCATGGAGTTCTGCAAATGGCTCTCCCAGAAAACCGGGAAAAAAGTAACCCTGCCGACGGAAGCCCAGTGGGAATACGCCGCCCGCGGAGGAACCCAAACGCCATTCTATTTCGGTTCCAAAGATGCGGACTTCTCCTCCTACGCCAACCTGGGCGACATCTCGCTTAAACAACTCGCCGTCCAGGGCGTAGACCCGAAACCCATTCGCAATCCAAACCGATTCTGGGACTTTGTACCTCGAGATGAAAAATACAACGACGGCAACCTCCACCTGGCTCCCGTCGCCTCGTACAAGCCGAATGCCTTCAAACTTTACGACATGATCGGTAACGTCGCCGAATGGACACGCTCCGAATACCGCCCGTACCCGTGGAACGAAGCAGATGGCCGCAACGATACCAAGGATATCCACGCCCCCCGGGCCGTCCGCGGCGGCTCCTGGTACGAACGCCCGCGCCGCGCTACATCATCCTGGCGCTGGGGTTATCCCGGCTGGCGTCCCGTATACAACGTCGGGTTCCGCATTATCATCGAAGACTAAGGAATATTCTACCCGTTCCAGTCCGTGAAACGTAGCACCATCAGCATCCTTCTTCTACTGGCCGGTTTCTCCTCATGGAGTTGCCGGGCGGAAGAAACGGCCAGGCAATTCCTGCTGTCCGGATGCGGATTCGGAAAAATCGCTATCGTCGACGATCAATGCCGCGAAAAATGGAACTGGCCCATTCCGGATGAAGTATCCGACTCCGTCATGCTGGAAAATGGCAACATCCTCCATTCCAGCAAGGCGGGATTCATCCGGGAAATTCAACCCGATTTTGCTTCAGGCAAAGGAGGTAAAATTATCTGGGAATGGTCACCGCCCCTTCTCAATGGCAAAAAGGGAGAAATCCACACCTGCCAGCCCCTGCCCGGAGGAAAAATCCTGGTCGGGGAAAGCCATGACGGCATTTCCTTCATCCGGGAAATCGACCGCAAGACAGGCGACATCGTCAAATCCGTCGAATTAAAAAATCTTGGCGGAAAACATTCTACCTTCCGTCAGATCCGTAAAACGCCCACTGGAACCTACCTCATCACCAGGCAGATCCAGGACGGTAAAGTCATGGAGGTAGATGCCACCGGCAAAGTCATCCGTACATTCCCGGAAGGGGGATTTACCGCCGTCAGACTCCCCAACGGCAACACTCTCATTGCAGGAGGAAGCGCCCACCGCATTATCGAAGTCAACCCTGCCAACGATATCGTCTGGGAAATCGGGAAAAACGATCTTCCGGACGTAACCATCGGCCTCGCCACCGGACTCCAACGTCTCCCCAACGGCAACACTGTCATCACCAACTGGGGGGGACACGGAGGAGCCAAAGGGCCGGCAGTCCTGGAAGTAACCCCGGACAAAAAAATTATCTGGAAAAGTACTCCTTCCATCGCCGCCCGTATTTCCTCTGTCCAAGTATTGGATAAAAACATTCTCACCCAGCAACCCGTACGATAGGAGCATACCATGAAACTGTCTTCACTTCTTCTCGCCGGCATTCTGATCAGTCAAGCTTTCGGAGCCGGTTCCGCCACCCCTGTCGCCCTGCAACCCTACAAGGGCGGTATTGCCATCGCCAACAGGGATTCTAAAAATCTGGTCTTCCTTGATCCCTCCACCAACACCATCCGGCAAGGGATTACCCTCTCCGCTCCCCCCAACGGATTCTGCCTGGATGGAGACACGGCCTATATCTCCATGGGAGGACCGGCCGGCAAAGTTGCCATCATTGATTTGAAAGAAGGTAAAATTCTGGGGGACATAGCCGTCGGTCACACCCCCATGTCCCCGGTCAAGCACGAAAAAACCTTGTATGTTCCCAACCGCTTCAGCAGTACGATTTCCGTTATCGACCTCGACAAAAAAGAAGTCGTCAAAACCCTGACCGTCCCCCGCGAACCAGTAGCTCTTGCCATCTCACCGGACGGGAAAACCCTCTGGGCCGCCAACCACCTTCCCGCAGGCCCGGCAGACGGAGATTTCACCGCAGCGGAGCTCACCCGGTTTGAAGGTAATAAAGTTACCCATTTCCCCCTCGATAACGGTTCTCAGGGCGTCCGCGGCATGGCAATGAGCCCCGATGGAAAATACCTGGCCATCACCCATATTCTCAGCCGTTACCAAGTACCCACCACCCAGCTGGACCGCGGATGGATGAATACCAATGCCGTCACCATTTTCGATACCTCCCGGCCGGAACACCACCACGCCATCCTGCTGGACGACACCAACCAGGGAGCCGCCAATCCATGGGGAGTTCAATTCACCCCGGATGGGAAAAAACTCATCACCACACACGCCGGTACCCATGAAGCCAGTATCATCGACTTCCCCGGCCTGGTTTCAAAAATCGCCGGTTTGAAAGAAGGAGAAAAAACATCGGAAAGCCTCGGCTTCCTCAACGGCATCCGTACCCGCCACCGCCTCCCCCTCAACGGCCCCAGATCCGTGGCAACGGACGGTACCAATCTCTACTCCGCCGGTTACTTCTCCGACAATGTCGTCACTCTGCCTTTGAAGGAATACGCCGAACCCCGCGAAGTCAAACTCCCCGATGCCGGAGACACATCCCGGGAACGCCTCGGCGAACAATACTTCAACGATGCCACTCTTTGCTTTCAGGAATGGCAGAGCTGTGCATCATGCCACCCGGACGCCCGTGTAGACGGCCTCGACTGGGACTTGCTCAACGATGGCATGGGCAACCCGAAGAATACGCGTAGTATGTTCATTTCCCACAGGACAAGCCCCGTCATGTCCCTGGGGGTCCGGGCATCCGCCGAAGTAGCCGTCAATTCCGGATTCATCCACATCCAGTTCATCAACCCGGACAAAGACCATGTGGAATGTGTCAACGAATACCTCCTCAACATGAAGGAACAACCCAGTCCTCTTCTGCTGGCAGACAAGCCCTCCAAAGCACAGACTAAAAAGGAGAACTGCGCCCAATGCCATGCGCCGGGCGTTGAAAGAGGCTCTCTGTCCGATTCCGCCAGGCGCGGCAAAGACGTCTTCAAATCCGCCGGATGTATCCAGTGCCACCCCCACCCGTATTTCACCACCAAGCAACTTGTTGCAACAGGTACCACCAAAGGATTGGACGAAGGTAAAAAAGTACTCGTCCCCTCCCTGGTCGAAGTCTGGCGCACCGCCCCCTACATGCACGACGGTCGCACCACATCCATCAAGGAAGTCATTACCAAGTACAACAAGGGAGACATACGCGGCACGACAAGCAACCTGACGGAACAACAAATTAACGATCTCGTCGATTATGTTCGTTCTCTCTGAATCATCTATCCGCCATCTTTCCTCTCCTAACATGAGTACGCTATCCACAGCGCCTTCTGCCTCAGCATGGACAAGTACGGCTTCGACGGACGAACGATTCTATTGCATGACAGCCACTCCCGGCGAGAGTTTCGAAGAAGAAGCTGCACGGTTGCTTGCCGAATACGATGAACGTTGCGGCGGCGATAAGAACGAGCTCCTTCTCCGCTTCCACTTGAGCGATGCCACCCGGCAAACAAGCCTCCTCAAGCAACTCCTCGGCAATCGTCGGTCCTACGTCACTTGCATCGGACAAGCGCCCGCCAACGGAGCCAAAATAGCCTTGGAAGCATGGCATATCGATGGATCTTCCGACAAACAAATCTATCGGGATGAACAAGGCTCGCTTCTCATGGTCAAATGGCAGCACTATACTATGTTGCTCACAGGCAAAACCTCTCTCCGTTCCCAGGGAAGCCATGACCAAACCCATGAAGAATTCGCCTGGCTCGACTCCGTAGCCGCCCGCTTCCATACCCCCGTATCCGACCTCATCCACCGTACGTGGATCTACTGCCGCGATGTGGACAACAACTACGCCGGACTCGTCAACGGACGTAACGAAACATTCTCCCGCTACGGGTTGACCAAAGACACCCATTTTATCGCCAGCACCGGCATCGAAGGTCAAAGCGAACATCCGGCCCGTCTCATTCACATGGACAGCTGGGGACAAATCGGTCATGTTCCCACGCAAGTCGAATACATGGAAGCGTTGGATCACCTTTCCCCTACCCATTTGTACAATGTCGCCTTCGAACGCGGCACCAGAATAATCTACGGAGACCGCTCCCGCTACTTCATCTCGGGCACTGCCAGTATCGATGCCGCCGGCGAAATCGTTCATCCCGGCGATGTGAATCTCCAAACCATCCGGACACTGGAAAACATTCAAGCCCTCATGACAAACCACCAAGGAAGACTGGAAGATCTCAAACAGGCAACCGTCTACCTTCGCGACTGGGCGGACGCCGGAATCGTCAGTAAAATCCTGGACAAGTCTCCCCTCGGACAAATCCCACACATCATAGTCAAAGCCCCTGTCTGCCGTCCCGGATGGCTGGTGGAAATCGACGCCATCGCCGTCAACTCAGCAGGTTCCTCCGCCTTTCACCCTCTCATTTAAAGTAAAAAGTCGTCACCTTACGAAAGCTGGACGGACAAGTTCCCATCAAGGCAGTCTGCCCAGATAGGTTCTTTTACTTCTTGACGGATTTTTACCAAGGCCTTATGTAGGTAAGGCAACATTGAGACCGATGAAGATAGATTCTCCGACCTTTATAGCCAAATGGAGCCTGATCCTAGGGCTTATGGTGCCGGTAGCCTCATACTCCGAGACACCTGCCCTCCCTCAGGGATCCGGAAGCATTTTAAGCCAAACAGAACTGCCAGGGCACCCGGAAAGCGTCGCTGAAAAAGATGGCATTTTCTATACGGCATGCATCGGCAAGGAAATGACTCCCACGGTCAAGGATGGCGACGGATTCATTGCAACGATCGATAAGTCCGGCCAAATCATCTCTCCCAATGCTTTCCCCGACGTGAAACTGGATGCCCCCAAGGGAGCTGTCATTGAAGGAGACATTCTCTACGTCACTGACATTGATCGTATCGTCGGCATCGACATCAAAACCGGCAAACAGGTTAAAAACATTGACTTATCCCGGGAAAAAATGGTCTTTCTCAATGATTTGGCAGAAGAAAACGGCATCCTCTATGCCTCGGCCACCGATATCAACAAACTCTTTACCGTTGACCCGGCCTCCGGCAAATATATCGAATTCAGGACCAAACGCCCCCTCTCCAGCCCCAATGGCCTCGTCTGCGACAGGGATATCCTCTATGTCGCCGAATATGCTACTGCCGACGGAAAACCCCAGGGACAAATCAAAGCCGTCAATCTGCAAACAGGTGATGTCTCTACTATCGTCTCTCAACCAGGACAATATGACGGTCTTGCCAAAGAAGACGGTGTCCTTTACTTCAGCGACTGGGAAGCCAACAACAAACCCGGCGCCGTCAAAAAAGTTTCAATGACTGACCCAGGCACCCTACAAAACGCCACGTCGGTTCCAGCCAACGGACCAGCCGACTTCATCATCAAAGACGCTGTCATCTGGCTTCCCTCCATGGTTGACAAACGCATTCTCAGAATTGCCAAATAAAAACATACCCTATCTTCCTCCGGGAACAGAAACGAAGGCAGCCCTTCCTGGTCGCGCCCTCGCTGATTTATCTTAAAGGCTTTTCAGAGTCCTCCGATAATTTCCGATGAAGACCGTCCAATGTTGGTCAGGCAAATGAGTCATCCCTATCGCAGATAGGCCGGAGTTCAAATGACTCTTCTCTCATTAATGGATAGATCCGATGAACTCAGCCAATTTGACGTAAATGCGCCGCATTCCGACTTCGTCGCTTTTCCGCAACAATTCCATCGGCTGCCAACAAGCGGCCTCGGCATCATCCGCCGCACAGAGTTCAGGAAGGATTTCCTGTGAAGGAAGGCACAGGAAGCGCAAGTCGAAATGCTCATGAGCCGGCTGTCCGGGTCTTGCAGGGATCACGTGAATATCCAAATCCAGCAGTTCCCACTTCCCGCGGGGATCCAAACCAGTCTCCTCCAGCAATTCCCGGCGGGCGGAAGCCTCAATCGTTGCATCGGAATCCTCCGCATGCCCCCCCGGTTGCAACCAACGCTTCAAATGCCTGTGAAACACCATTGCCACACGCCAGTCAACCGGATTCAACACATACGCACTAGCCGTAAAATGCCCCGGTTCGTAATGAACACGATTCCAGGCATCCTTCCCTTTTTCCAAAAGAGAGAGCATACGCAACCGTGCAATACTTTCTTCGGGGAAAGGCGATGAATACCCCGTCAGGAGAGATGACAAATGAGCTGTGTCCATAGTTTCCTGAAGTCCGTCTCATGCGGAATAAAAAGGATTTCCATCTTGGGGAAGAGGAGAATCAATCCTCGCTCAAGAATGTTTTCTTCAAGGCCTTCAGTTCCTTGAGCATCCCCGGCAATTTACGGATAGCAGCATACTGGCGGCTGGCATCCTTGAAGGGAACGGCAGGAGTTCCCCAATAAATACTGTTGTCCTCAAGGTCGTTCATGACACCAGACCTGGCAGCCAGCGTAACTTTGTTGCCAATCTTCAAATGTCCGGTAATACCTACCTGTGCGGCGACCGTACAATAGTCACCGAAGACCGTGCTGCCTGCTATGCCGGATTGGGACACGATCACGCAATGTTTGCCAATCTGGACATTATGTCCGATCTGGACAAGATTGTCGATCTTGGTTCCTTCCCCGATTACCGTACGACCAAACCTGGCACGATCTATTGTCGTATTGGCACCGACATCCACATCGTCTCCAAGTTCCACAATACCAACTTGGTCAATGCCTACGTAACGGCCATCCTCTCCCATCAGGAAACCGAATCCGTCCGAGCCGATCACAGCTCCGGGCTGAATCACAACACGGTTACCAAGACGGCAGCGTTCACGAATAGTCACATTGGAATGCAATCGGCAATTTTCACCTAAAACAGCACCATCTCCAATCACACATCCCGGACCGATATCAGAGCCTTTGCCAATCACGACATGCGCACCAATGGTGACATGAGGACCGATTCTCACCATATCGGGATCCAACTGAGCGGAGGAATCCACCACGGCCGTCGGATGAATACCCGGGGTAAAACGGTAGGAACTCGCCTGAAAGTAATTAACAAGCGAGTTGAAAGCCAGGGAGGGGTTTTCCACTTCGACGAGGACAACCCCTTCCGGATACTTCGGCAGGGACGGCGGCACGAGTACAAGTCCGGCCTTCGTCTCCAGAAAATCGTGAAAGTATTTCTCGTTTCCAAGGAAGGAAGCCTCCTCACGGCAGGCTTCCTTCAAAGAAGCGACCCCGGTAATCAGAACACCGGGATCGCCTGAAAGGACAGTTCCCCCCGTTAATGTCACCAATGAGTCAAGATCAAGTTTCATGATTCACGTAGCCGGGGGCTAAACAAATACTTTTTACTTGGCGGGAGCCGGAGCTGGAGCGGCAGCAGCGGGCACCTGAATGTCCACAGAGTCCTTTTCCGGATCAAAGCCGGCAGGAGCAGAAGCGTTGAGTTCCTTTTTCACCTCGGCGGTAATGTCCATGGAAGGATTGGTGTAAAGGAAAACCTTCGTCTGAGCTGCGCTCACAGCACTCTTGTCGAGCACAAGATCGAACTTGCCGGACGTTGCCTTGTCGGTAGCAACCTTGTTGATTTCTTCAATAATAGCCGACATTTTGAGTTGTACGGTTTCGTTGAGGGAACGACTCTTGCGTTCCACGAATTCACGACGGGCTTTCTCCAGAGCAATACCTTCGTTCTGCTTCAACTGAAATTGCTCGCCCAAACTCTGTTTGGCCTTATCACTCAGGGAAGGATCTTCTCCTCGCTTTTTGATGTCCTGCAGTTCCTTTTCAATAGCCTTCACCTTTTCCATGCGGGTGGCGTTTTCGGCTTCGATTTCCTTACGGACATTGTTCACTTCCTTCTGAGCTTCATGCGTCTTATAGTAATCTTTGAAGACCTGCTGAACATCAACAGTGGCAACTTTCAATTCAGCGTGGGCGGCACTTACCATTCCCAAGGCAGCGGCGGCAATCAGAGTAGTATTAAAAAATTTCATAATCTTTCGTATATCTTGACGTGTCGGGCATTTTACACGTACATGGACATTCGTCAATACAAGTCAGGCGTATTTCGTGATTGAACTTTTGTCATCACGGAAGCAACCTGAGCCCATGCAAAGCTATTCGAGTAAGGAAGAATTGCGTGAACAGCTCAACTCTGTTCGACAGGGAAAAAGAATCGTTCTCGTTCCTACGATGGGCGCCCTCCATGAAGGGCACAAGAATCTCCTCGTGGAAGCCAGAAAAATGGCGGAAGAAACAGGCATCGTCGTCGCCAGCATTTTCGTCAACCCAATCCAGTTCGACAATACGAACGACCTGGCTACCTATCCCCGTACTCTCGACAGTGATCTCGCCATTTGCCAAAATGCCGGAGTCGATTACGTTTTCACGCCAACTCCGGAAATCATGTACTCCCCGGACCGCAGTATCGCCATTGAAGAAAACAGTCTCTCCACTAAACTCTGCGGAGCTTCCCGCCCCGGCCACTTCACCGGGGTCTGTACCGTCGTCGCCAAACTCTTCAATATTGTCCAACCAACGGATGCCATCTTCGGTAAAAAGGACTTCCAGCAACTGGCTATCATCCGCCGCATGGTACGCGACCTCGATATTCCGGTTACTATCCACGGTGTGGAAATCGTCCGTGCCGACAACGGACTAGCATTCTCTTCCCGCAATGCCCGCCTAACGCCCGATCAGAAAAAGGCAGCACCGGTTCTCCGCAAGCTCCTCCTCCAGGCCCGTAACGAATACTCCGCAGGGGAATCCCTCGATACCATCCGCCGCAATGCCTTGGAAACAATTGCATCCGTTCCCAACACTCAAGTGGACTACATCGAAATCGTCCACGCAGAAACCATGCAATCCCTCGACAATAACGACCATAGCTCTCCCGCCCTCATGGCATTGGCCGTTTTCTTCGGAGATGTCCGCCTCATTGACAACATTGAGCTTTAATTCTCATCTTCTCCCCGCTATTCTCCCGACGTGATCACCGCCAGGAACCTTCACCGTAGCTATACAATCGGCAAAAAGACGATTGAAGTCCTCCATGGACTGGACATCGACATCTCCCAAGGGGAAAAAGTCTTCCTCTGCGGTCCAAGCGGCGCAGGAAAAACAACCCTCATGTACACCCTGGCCGGACTGGAAACACCCCAGGCCGGACAGGTTGTCATTGCCGGACAGGATATCTACGCGCTTCCCACTACGGCCCGTTCAAGGTTCCGCAACAAGCACATGGGGTTCATCTTCCAAAACTATCTGCTGATGCCGGAGCTGACCGCCATGGAGAACGCCTGTCTCTCGTCCTCCATCAGCGGAAAACAAAATGCCGCCTATGTCGAATCCCTGATGGAACGCGTCGGCCTCGGAGACCGGCTTGATCACCTGCCCGGAGAACTCAGCGGCGGAGAACAACAACGTGTGGCTATCGCCCGCGCCCTCGCCAACAATCCATCCATCATCTTTGCGGATGAACCAACGGGTAATCTCGATTCCCGTAATGGCGACGAAGTCCTAAACCTCCTCTTCAATCTTGCTTCCGAAGACGGCAAAACCCTGGTCATCGTCACCCACGACCACCACATCGCCCAACGGGGAGACCGCATTATTACCATCACTGACGGGCAAATCCTCTCCGAATAAAAATCCAGCAATTCCCCTCTTGTTCGACCATCGCGTCATAAGCCCGCACCGATCTGTCTTCATGTGAAGATTTACTCTGGCTCCCCGGGGAATTCCATGCTAACAGAGTATGACTATGAAAAAGTTCATCGCCATAATGACGGCTCTAGCCGCCTTGATGATCTGTCTGTCGTTTGCCTCAACAGAAGGAAACGGTACAGATACCCAGGAACTCAAGGACGTCCGGGTTATCCTCAATACGACGCAGGGTCAGATCCACCTCGTGGTGTATGCCTCGAAGACGCCGGTCACCGCCGCCAATTTCCTTAATCTTGCGAAACGCGGATACTATAATGGAGTAACGTTCCACCGTGTGATTCCCAACTTTATGATCCAGACGGGGGATCCGTCGGGAACAGGATACGGCACACCCAACTATTCATTCGAGAACGAAATTGTAGAAGGACTGACTCACAATGGGTCCGGCATTCTATCGATGGCCAATACCGGACAACCGAACAGCAACGGTTCTCAATTTTTCATCACTCACCGCGCCACGCCTCATCTGGACGGCAAACATACGGTCTTCGGCCGGGTATTGGCCGGACAGGATGTCGTCAATGCCATCCGGAAAGGCGATAAAATCAAGTCCGTCACCATTGTCGATTCTCCGGAACCTGTTCTGAAAAAAGAAGCCGAACGGGTTCGCGCTTGGAACAAAGCCCTTGACTCACCGGTACAACAGAAACCATAAGAATTTTCAACAAAACGTAACATACTCAACCGTACAACAAACATATTATGAAAACATTGATCAAAAACGCCCGCATCATTTCTCCGGGTATCGACATTGCCGGTGCCTCGGTTGAAACGGAAAACGGTCGAATCGTCCGTATTCTGCAACCCGGAACGGAACTTCCCGTAGCCGACAAGGTCATTGATGCCGAAGGCAAAATGCTTCTTCCCGGCTTCATTGATATCCACAGCCACGGCGCAGGCGGTCACGATACGTGCGACGCCGACCTGGACGGTCTGAAAGTCATTGCCGAGTGCAAGATGAAAGAAGGCGTCACCAGTTGGCTGCCGACAACGCTGACATTGCCGCCGAAGGTGTTGGAAGATGTATGCAAAACAGTAGCGGAATACCGGAAAACGCAGGAGTTCGCCAAAACGCCCGGAGTTCATCTCGAAGGTCCGTTCATCAACCCGAAGTGCTGTGGCGCTCAAAATCCGGCTTATGTGCGCCAGGCAAGCATCGAAGAAGTGGAACATCTGAATTCCATCGCCCCCGTGCTTCTTATCTCTCTAGCTCCTGAAATGCCCGGCGGCGTTGAGTTCATCGCCAAGGCCACGGCCAAGGGCATTCGCTGTTCCGCGGGTCACAGCGCGGCAACCCATGCTGATTTTAAAGCTGCCAAATCTGCGGGACTGGTACACTTGACTCACTTCTGCAACCAAATGTCGCCGATGCACCACCGGGAAATCGGCCTGGTCGGCTCCGGTTTTCTGGATGAAGAAATCAAAATCGAAATCATTTGTGACAAAATCCATCTCTGCGGGGATATGTTGTCGACCGTGTTCTCCAACAAGAAGCCGGATCAAATGCTCATGATTACCGATTCCCTCGCCTGTTCATGGATGCCCGACGGCCCCGGAGATCTCGGAGGTCTTCCTATCATCGTCAAGGACGGAGTCGCCCGCCTTCAGGAATCCGGCAATCTCGCCGGCAGTACGTTGAAATACGCCTACGGCCTGCGTAATGTGCATGAATTGACAGGACTGCCCCTAAGCGAACTGGTCAAAGCGACCTCTTGGAACCAGGCCCAATCCCTCGGCCTGGAAGGTCTCGGCAAAATTGCTCCCGGATTCCACGCAGACATGGTGTTGCTGAACGACGATTTCAGCACAGCCAAAGTCTTCATCGATGGCGAAGAAAAATTCAGTGCCTAAAAAACACACGATGACCGGAATCGCCGGAAATCGTCTTGATCCCGGAGCAGGAGGACTCTCTTGTTCCGGGATTTTTTCTGAATTTGAGGAAATATCAGGCAAAAGTTCCGAGAACGAAATAAACTTTTCGGAGAAGAAGCGTTGAATATCGGAGGAGGTTTGTGGCAGTATAAAACCGTAAGGATTCACGTTATGTCGATCAAAATTGAAATGCCTCGTTTATCCGACACGATTATGGAAGCTACCGTATCGCGGTGGCTGAAACGTGTCGGAGACAGTGTCGCAGCCGGAGACCACATCGCCGACTTGCAGACAGAATACGCCGATATGGAACTTCTCGTATCCGACAGTGGCGTCCTGACCCAGCTGAGTGTCGAAGAAGGGAGCAAGGTCACTGACGGTCAGCAACTGGCCATGCTTGAAGAGGATGACTTGGTATCTCCCCCCTCCATTACTCCCAGGATGAGCCCGCTGGCGACAGCCATAGTCCGTAAACTCAATCTCGACTGTTCCGGAATAATAGGATCCGGTCCCCACGGCAAAATCATGTCTTGCGACCTTCACGATGCGGCAGAGGCCAGCAAAAAGGACACCATGCCTATCATGAAAAAGGCCTCCGTCAAAATGCGCGTTTCCTCTGTCGTCGTCCGTATGGACGGTTATTATGCCTATTCCTTCCCGGCGGACATGTCACAGCTGGCTGCCATCAGTATGCCCATCGCCGTCCAGTGTGAAAAACTGATGGGATGCCGCTATTCCCTGTTCGACTACGTTGCCCGTGCATCCGTGCGAGCTTGCCTGTCACGTCAAAGCCGCCCGGATGGAGCAATTGATCTGGTCATGGTTATGGACAAGGGAAACCGCGAGATCCCCGTATCCGAGGCAGCAAACAAGACCATTTACCACATCGCCCGTGCCCGCATCGGAGCGGAAGCCGGGGAACCTTCTCCTGCTTCATCGACAACTCCGTCCATCATCCTGGCCGATGCCGGCCTGCCCGTGCCGAATTTGCGGGAAAAACTGGCATCCCATCCGGAAGCTTTCATTGCATTGGGAGGAACACGGCCCAAGACCGGATTTGAAGCGGGCAAGCCAGTCAACAAGTTACTTCTCCCGGTAACGTTATACATCAATTCAACTCTGCTCGACCAGAGTGAAGCCGCAGGTATTGCTTCGGAATTCAAGACTCTCATGGAAAATCCTGTACTTCTGCTCTTCTGATGAGTCCCTTCTTCCCTGCCCTTACCGCCTTGTTCTCTCTCGCTTTCGGGCAGGGAATTACAGCATCGGCTGCTCCCGATTTTACGGAACGTCCCGCATATATTATTCCGGAGCCCAGGGAAATCATCACAGACGACGGCCTCCTCAAAAAACCGTTCCCAATCAAGAACGTTATCGATAAAAGCCTTGATCCCGAAGCATACGAACTCATCATCACTCCCCGGGAAGCCTTTGTCAAATCAAGCACTCCCGCCGGAAGACTGTATGGACACAGTACGCTGGATCAGTTGATCTCCCAATTCGGAGACAAAGGAATCCCCTGCGGTACGATCAAGGACAGTCCCCGCTATCCCTGGCGCGGCCTAATGCTGGATCCCGCCCGCCATTTCATCCCCGTATCCGACATCAGAAAGTTCATTGATGTCATGGCCTATTACAAGTTCAATAGGCTGCATCTGCACCTTACGGACGACCAAGGCTGGAGATTGCCCGTACCCGGGTATCCCAGGTTGAAAACTATTGCCTCGCACCGCGAGGAGACCAATGGCGACGGCAAGCCGCATGGGGGCATGTACACAAAGCAGGAACTCAAGGATTTGGTCAGGTACGCCGCAGCAAAGAATGTGGAGATCATCCCCGAAGTAGATGCTCCGGGGCACAATGTAGCCCTTGCCGCCGCATACCCGGAATTCATCTGTTTTCCGAATCCGAATTTGAAGGTGTTTACCTCGAATGGAGTAACGAAGGAACTGGTTTGTCCCGGCAATCCCGATATTTGGAGATTCTACACAGCCGTCATCAAGGAACTCAAGGATATTTTCCCATCCCGCTACATTCATCTGGGTGGTGACGAAGCTCCGGAGGACAACTGGATGAAGTGTCCGAAATGCGCTGCATGGCGCAAGGCTGCCGGGATTGCTGAGCCAAAAGACGGAGATAACAACGCGATGAAAACAGCAGCCCGTCAGGAAATGATCCAGTTTTTTTCCCAGCTGACGAATATCGTGAACAAAGCCGGCAAGGAACCTCTTTTCTGGTACGAGCAACCTATCGCCTCTTATCCGAAAGGATCGACGGTTTACACTTGGAGATTGGGATTGACGCCCGACACGGTTGCCCGGACGCGAAAGGAAGGCTTAAAGCTCATCTTTTCTCCTGGAGAACACTGCTATCTCGACTATCCCCAACTCCCCGGAGACTGGCCCAAAAAAGAACCAGCCGGAGGATGGATGCCTACCACAACCCTGGAACAAACCTACAAGCTGGATCCGGGACGCGGGCTTACGGAGGAAGACGCCGCACATATCGTCGGCGTAGAAGCTACCATGTGGGGAGAGTGCATCCCCGATATCAACAAGGCGTTTTACATGGCTTACCCCCGTGCATTGGCACTAAGCGAAGCCGGATGGTCACCAGCCGACGTTCGTTCGTGGGAACGTTTCCAAGGCAAGCTGGACCAACATCGGAATATCATGCAAAAGAAGTGGAACATCTCCTTGGAGCGCCCTGCCAAAAAATAATCCATTTCCCCCAGCCCTTCTCTCAATTCGTCGATTCCGGATTTGTTCCAGGACATTTTTTCAGTATTCAACAGCAATAAGAAAGCCGCCTTGTTACGGGCGGCTTTCTTGCAATCTTCCAGGTGGAAATTGGAAAATCAGGCCTCATCCTGGCGGGATTCGCCTACGCCGGTTTCCTGCAAGTCAGGTTGGCCGGTTTGTTGGTCATCCCTGGCCTGTTCCTGACGTTCATTGGCAGCGCTTACCGTAAGGAGGCGCCCCATGAAAGGCTGGTCATGCAGAACGGTAACGGCACGAACGGCATCGTCCATGAACTGCATCTCCACGAATGCGTAACCTTTGGACTTATGCGTCCGGGGATTGTAAATCACTTCCACGCTGCGAACGGCGCCAATCCCCTTGAAAAGATCCTCCAAATCGGATTCCGTAGCTTCATAGGAGAGGTTGCCAACGTAGAGGCGGGGTACGCTAACGGGCTGGCGGGAGATGGGAGTCCTGCTTTCGCGGGAACGGGCAATGCGAATATTCGTCCTTCCGGTTTTACCTTCGACGAATCTGGAAGGTGTGTCTTTTTTCTTCTGGAACGGCGGTTTGTAAAGACCGACAAATTTCAGAATTTTCTGCCAGAAGGTAAGTTTGACCGGTTTGGGAGCATTGCTGCGGTTGGGCCTGAATCCGCCTTTGCGGTCCCCGCCTCCATGGTATCTACCCTGTCTGTTGTTGCGGCGCTGGGGCCCATGACCCTGGCGTCCTGATGTATAATGTTGAGACATATGGTACTGTTATTATATGTATGATGCGGTAACTGGCATCCGGGCTTATCGATTCCATCCACGGATGCAGAGCTGCGTCCTTGCCCATTTCCGAATGCATTCAACCCAAAAACGCCCAGCCGCGCGAAATCCCTGCGGCAGAGCCTTCCCGAAGGAAGAGTGAGAGTTGTGTCAACAGGCAGTCTGGTATAAGGACAATTTTCTTTCTCACGTTTTGCCGCCAAGGGCAAGCCGACATATCGTCATTGGTGCGCGAACCACCATTTCGTGCTAGCTCCCTTCCCTCCCGGTGTAGCATTTCAGGGGATTTCGTTCCTGCTCAAGAAAACAGATCTCCCCCAGAAAGATGCGCTACCGATACTATTTTTCCTGTTCTTCGGTAATATACTCGGCAAAACGGGTCAGGCTATCTTCGCGCCCGAAGAGAATCAGGATGTCATCGGGCTTGAACTCGAGGTCGGGATCGGGCGTTCCGATAACGGGGTTGCGCGGCATGGCCATGACTCCTTCACGATCCTCCGGCACATCACCGCGACGAATAGTCAACAAGTTCAGTTTGAAGCGGGTTCTGAGTTCGACATCGCGCAACTTGCGGCCGATCCAATTTTCAGGAACAGCCATTTCGACGATGGCATGAGACTCGTCCAGAGGCGTTGCACTGAGGAATTGAGGGGACTGAAGCTGACTTGCGAACTGCCGGGCTGTCACTTGCGCCAGATTGATGAATTTGGCGTTCATCTGTTTGAGGATGTGCTCGTGAACATCGCTGAGGGCGCGGGCATAGATCTGCTTGACACCCATTTGCTGAAGGTAAGAAACAACCAAAAGATTCTCCTCGAAGCTGTCTCCAATGGAAACAATAGCCACGGAATCGTCGTCAAACTCCAATTCCTTGAGAGAATTGGGGTTTGTATAGTCCGAAATAATGGCATAGGTCACTTGGTCTTGGACATCTTCCAGACATTCTTCCGTATTGCCTACAGCTACAACATCCATTTTTCGGGCAGCAAGTTCGAGGCAGAGATTCCGGCCAAACTGGCCAAGTCCGATAACAGTGTATTTCATAGGGGATTAATTCAGGTAAGAGGTATTTTAACGGCGGGATAGTGGAAATGCTTGGGTTCGGGAGTGCCGGCCAGAGCCACAAGAAACAGGAATAATCCTGCCCTGCCAACGATCATGTTAATAATAACGATACATTTGGGAATGTCATACAAGGACGATGTCGCCCCCATCGACAAACCCGATGTAGAAAATGCGCTGCATACTTCGAAGAACATATCCAGAGGAGCAACTCCCTCCGGTTGGAACGAGCATGCCAGAACGGTCGAAGCTCCGACCCATGCACCGCACACGGCAATGGTACACAGGCATCGTTCGATCACGGACTGGTCGATTCGCCTCCGGAAAAACTGAACGTACTTACGCCCTTTGACGACGCGAAACACTTCCCCGGCAACTACGGCAACCGTCGTAGTTCTGATTCCCCCGGCGGTCCCTCCAGGGCTACCGCCGATAATCATGAGTGCGCAAATAATCAGGCAACCCGCCGGCATGTAGAACTCCATGTTGGTAATGGCAAAACCTGCGGTACGGGATGAAATGCTATCGAACAGGCAAACCCAAAGACGCTCCGTCCATGTCATTTCCCTTCCCAAATCCGTATTGACCAGAAACAGGGATAAAGTACCGATAAAAACGATGATCGAGGTGGTACAAAGAACAAGTTTGCTGTACGGAGACCATGGGATTTTACGCATGCGAGCCGTACTCTTGCGTTCCTGCAACCATCGTTTGAAATGATACCAAGCCTCCTGGTACAAGGGAAAGCCGAGTCCCCCCATGGTGATCAGGCACAGGATCACCAACTGGCCCAAGCGGCACGCGACAAGTCCGGGAGCACCGAGTCCTCCCGGGAAAGTTGAAAATCCGGCGTTGCAGAAAGCGGAAACCGCATGGAACATGGCATGCCACCAAAGAGGGCTTGATCCCGGATCCACACCCTGGGTTTTCCATGTGAAATAGAGAAAGAGAGCTCCGGTCGTTTCCAGGAACAGAGTACTGATAACAATGTGACGGACAGATAGGACAGCAGCATTCAAATTGCTTTCGTCAAAGATATTTCGCAGGAGAACGCGATCCCTGAGGGAAACACCTTGCCCGGCGATCATGGCAATAAAATAGGCGAACGTCATGACGCCCAGACCGCCAATCTGAATGAGACACAGGACGAAAATTTGGCCCGTCAGTGTAAATTGTTCGGCAAAATTCACAGATGAAAGCCCCGTCACGCATACGGCACTGGCACTGGTAAACAAAGCGTCCAGATAGGGGATATCTCCATGAGTGGCATTAGGCAACATCAACAGGCCACTCCCGGCAAGGACCGCACAAATGAGAGAGACGACGAATTGCAGAGCCGGAGGCATCACCGGCTTGCCCTGTCGCTTGATCAGCCATTGAAAGACATGCGTCAGAGAAACGAGGGCGGGGATGAGCACCAAGCCAATCGTCGCGACCAGACGGATAACTTCTCCCTGTTTAATTTTTTCAGGAGAAAGAGTATCCTCTCTCACCAAAAGACCGAAGATCACCAAACAACCGATGATTTGAAAAATGAGGAGGCGCAGCGGAGGTCTTCTTTTTTCCTCGCAATAAACGTAAGCCCCGATAATTCCCACCAAGTGGGCGATTGTCGCCAGATTCAGGGCCATGACGATGTTCTCGTACTGAGCCGTCTCCAAAGGCCAGCCCAATTCCCACAAAACGCAGGCAACCATCAATGCCAGCCCGACGAGGGAGGTTCGGCTGAACAGGTTGTATCGTTTCCGTGCTGTGTCCATGACGAAAGGAGGCAGATGCACAGTTTACCCTTTGTTTCGGCGCTAACAAGCGCAATTTGAGCTTCCCCTCACGGCAAAATAGTGGCTACATGGTCTTCGTGCTGGCAAAACGTATCATTCCCTGTCTGGACGTCACGAACGGTCGTGTCGTCAAAGGTACCAATTTCATCAATCTCCGCGACGCCGGTGATCCTGTCGAATGTGCTATGGCCTATGACAGGCAGGAAGCGGATGAACTCGTCTTTCTCGACATCACAGCCTCATCCGACGGACGAGCAACGATGGTCGATGTTGTTCGCAGAACGGCGGACTGCTGTTTCATGCCCCTGACTGTCGGTGGCGGCATTCGGAAGGTTGAGGACATGCGAGAAATGCTTTTGGCCGGAGCCGACAAAGTTTCTCTGAATACGGCAGCCATTAATCGTCCAGATCTCATCAATGAAGGGGCTACGGCGTTCGGCAACCAGTGTATCGTCGTCGCTATTGACGCCAAACGCCTGGCCTCCGGCAAATGGGGAGTGTACACCCACGGCGGGCGCAACTTCGTCGGCCTGGATGCCGTGGAATGGGCACTCGAAGCAGAACGTCGGGGCGCCGGGGAAATCCTGCTGACCAGCATGGATGCCGATGGAGCCAAAGCGGGTTACGATATTGCCCTGACGCGAGCCGTCAGCGAAGCTGTCGGCATACCGGTCATCGCCAGCGGAGGTGCCGGCAACCTGGATCACATGGTCGATGTCCTCACGGAAGGCAAGGCCGATGCTGTCCTGGCAGCCTCAATCTTCCATTTCGGCGAACATACGGTACCGGAAGCCAAGGCCTATTTCACAACGAAGGGCATCCCCGTACGTCCCCTCTGCTAAGCCAACGGAAACATCCGGGCAAACAGGTTTCGGTCCGGATGAATTACACCGCCGCCGAGAGCTTCCTGTTTGTTGCCTCCAAAGGCATCGGATACGTTGGTTTTTTCCAATCTTTTCTTTCAAGCACGTCTTTCCGTTACAATGGAGAAAGATTCATCGCAGAGAGTACGTATTCCTGTCCGTGATCAAGAAACTCTTCATTTTATCCTCTCTGTCCCTGCTGGGGCCCGTTCTGGCATTTGCCCAGCCGAATGAGAAACCGTTTGTCATTCCCGAACTCAGAGAGTGGGTCGGAGACGAGGGCATATGGCAATTCACCGGAGGAACGGCAATTGTCATCCCCAGTGTCGTTAAGGATAAGCTCATGCCTGTTGCTCATGAATTTGCTGCGGATATCAAAACCATGTTCGGACGGGAGATCCCCGTGCGCATCGGCCAGCCGAATCCCGGAGATATCATTCTCTCCCTAGGGGAACTGCCGAACAAAAACGAAGAAGCGTATTCTCTTGATATCGATGAAACCGTCAACGTCATCGGCAATGATCCGAAGGGAGTATACTGGGCAACGCGCACCATGCTCCAGCTTCTTGAACAATCCCCCGAACTTCAATTGCCCAAGGGCAGAACTCTGGACTACCCGCAATACCCGATCCGGGGATTCATGTTGGACTGCGGGCGCAAATTCTTTACGATCGACTTCCTTCAAGACTACGTCAAGTTCATGGCTTACTACAAGATGAATACATTCCATATTCATCTGAATGACAATGGATTCAAGGGGTTTTTCGACGAAGACTGGGACAAGACCTATGCCGCTTTCCGGCTGGAATGCGATACCTATCCGGGCCTAACGGCCAAGGACGGTTCTTACACCAAAGCGGAATTCATCAATCTCCAGAAGCAAGCGGAAAGCAGAGGCGTCAACATCATTCCCGAAATCGACGTTCCCGCCCATTCTCTGGCCTTTTCGCACTACAAACCCGAAATAGGCAGCAAGGAATATGGCATGGATCACCTGGATCTTTTCAACCCGGAGACTTACACGTTTATGGACGGATTATTCAAAGAGTATCTCTCCGGCCCCAACCCCGTCTTCCGCGGCAAACAGGTTCATATCGGCACGGATGAATACTCCAACGCCAAAAAGGAAGTCGTTGAAAAGTTCCGTTCTTTCACCGACCACTACATTCGCCTCGTGGAAAGCTACGGCAAACAGGCAGCAATCTGGGGTGCTCTGACCCATGCCAAAGGAGATACTCCGGTCAAAGCGGACAATGTTCTCATGTACGCATGGCACAACAACTATGCCCAGCCTAAAGACATGGTAAAACAGGGATACGACCTTGTCAGCATCCCGGATGGCCTGCTCTACATTGTCCCGGAAGCAGGATACTATTACAATTATCTCAATACGAAGCATCTGTATAATTCCTGGGAACCCAATCAAATCGGAAACGCGAAATTCGAAGAAGGCGATCCGAAAATCAAAGGCGGCATGTTCGCCGTGTGGAACGACCACGTCGGCAACGGCATTTCCGAAAAGGATGTCCACCACCGCGTCTTCCCCGCCATGCAAACGCTTGCCGTCAAGATGTGGACGGGAGGAAGAGGACTGCGACCCTTTGAACAATTCGAATCACTCCGCCAAAATCTCAGCGAAGCCCCCGGTGTCAATATCATGGGCCGAGTCAGAAACGGCAAGGGTATCATCCTGCAAAAAGAAACCCTCGCTTCCGGGGAAAGCACCGGGATGAAGGAAATCGGTTATGGATACCGCGTAGACTTCACATTGAAAGCGGCAGACAATCCCAAGGGAACCATCCTCTTCCAGTCCCCGAATGCCATGGTTTACCTCAGTGACCCGAAGGAAGGAAAACTCGGTTTCGAGCGCGACGGTTATCTGTACACCTTTGACTATACGGTACCTCTGGACAAGGAGGTCCAACTGGGTATCGAAGGAGATAGCCGGAGCACCAAATTGTATGTAAACGGACAATTGAAGGAATCTCTCGACATCATCCGTGTTCCACGCGGAGGCAAAGACAAGGCGATCGCCTGTGTTCGCACCCTCGTCTTCCCGCTTGAGAAAACAGGAAACTTCAAGGGCGAGATCAAAAATCTTACAGTTATCGTTCCGTGAATCATTCAGGATTTCCGCTTGTCCCGGGAGCCGTCGATTAGTCCAGCTACGCCGGTTTCCGGGAAAACTTTCCTAGAAGAGGAGGAACAGAGGGAACCTTACTTCCAAAATGAGGAAGGAGATAAATCCGAGGGGATTTCCGTCCCTTCGTGCAAAAAAGCGGCCAGTGCCGCAGCTGTCCACGGCGCAGTCGTCACACCCTTGCTGCCCAGCCCCGAGAACACGTATTGCCCGGCCAATCCCGGGATAGGGCCGGCAACCGGCTGGCTGCGGCGGATAATCGGACGGACGGCGGCCCGAGCCCTCAAATAACCAAGATCGCTGCCTTTGTATCTGCGAACGATACTGAGCATTAGCTCTTGTATGGCTGGAGCCTCCGGAACGCCCGGATCATCCCAAGACCACGCATAGGTGGCACCGAAACGCCAGATACCGTCCCTGTGTACCAGCCAATGACCAAAATGCAGAATACCCGATTTCCACTCCAGTTCAGGCAGTGCCAAATCGAGAATCGTCCCCTTGGACGGTCTGCCCTTCAACGGAGCCATGGCTGGGTGAAGTCCGGCCTCCCAGCCCGTACACCAGACGACATGGGTATATCTGCCTCCATCCCACAGCCACGCATCGCCATCCGACACGACAGATTCTGGCGTTACCACACCTTCCTTCAATCTGCCTTCGGAAACCCACAAGGCACGAGCTGCATTCACAAATCCTTCCACATGGAGAACAGCAGCGCCGCGCGTATAAGCCGCGCTACCCTTGCCATTCCAACCTTCCGGCCACGGAAACAAGGGACCGGCATAAGCGGATGAAGCTTCGTCCATCTGGCGTTCTTTCCAGATTTCAAGCTGATCCTCCGTTTCCAATTCCCGGAAAATAGGGGTCTTCTGCCACCATGATCCGTGAAGTTCTCGTTCCGTTTCAGGATAAAATCCGGCAGCGGCAGACAAACACTCAGCCTGCCTCCAGCCCGGACGAAAAGCTCTACCCGTCATCGGATTGACAAGACCGGCAGCCACGCGGGAGGCCGTCTCGCCCAAGGGCTTGTCTACTACCATGAAGTTCACGCCTCGTCTCTGCAATTCCCATGCAAGACAGGTGCCGGCAATGCCTTGACCGATAATTAGAACATTCATGGAAGTAGACGGAATCATCATGAAAGGATCAGGCAAGAGCCGCAACGACGGCATCGCCCATGCCGGACGTATTGACGCGGATTTCCCCCGGAGCTCCTGTCGCGAGATCGCCCGTACGATATCCGGCGGAAATCACCGAACGCACGGCTTTGTCGATGGCATCGGCTGCTTCGGTCTCACCCAAAGAATAACGCAGCAACATGGACAGGGAAAGAATCTGGGCGATCGGGTTGGCAATGCCCTGACCAGCAATGTCGGGAGCAGAACCTCCGGAAGGCTCGTAGAGGCCGAAGAACCGCCCTTCTTCTCCACGTCCCTGGCAAAGGCTGGCACTCGGCAACATACCGAGGGAACCGCAGATGATAGCCATTTCATCGGAGAGAATGTCTCCGAACATGTTTTCCGTAACCAACACATCGAACTGGGATGGGTTCTTCACCAGTTGCATGGCCGCATTGTCTACATACATGTGGTTCAGGACAATATCAGGGTAGTCTTTTGCCACTTCAAGAATTGCATCACGCCACAACAGGGAGCTGGTCAACACATTCGCCTTGTCCACACTCGTCACTTTTTTCGAACGACCACGGGCAGCTTCAAAGGCGACTTTGGCAATACGAATCACTTCGCTTTTGCGGTACCGGAGCGTATCCACAGCCACTTCATCGTCGCCTTCCGCTTCACGAAAACGAGGAGTGCCGAAATAGAGGCCGCCAGTCAGTTCGCGGACGCAGAGTATATCGAATCCATGGGGAATAATCTCGTTCTTAATCGGAGAGGCATGCGTCAATTCCGGCAGGCATACACCGGGACGCAAGTTGGCGTACAAGCCGAAATGCTTGCGGAGAGGAAGCAAAGCGCCGCGTTCCGGTTGCTCGTTGGGGGGAAGATGTTCCCATTTAGGGCCACCGACGGAACCAAACAGGATGGCATCCGCTTGTTCACAGGCAGCCACCGTTTCATCCGGAAGGGCCTTACCGCAATTGTCGATGCCGGCACCTCCGACAAAATGTTCTTCATAACTCACGGAAAAACCGTAACGGGAACTCGCCGCCGCAAGGACTTTCAGAGCTTCAGCCATGACTTCCGGGCCAATGCCATCGCCAGCCAGCACGGCAATATGGTGCTTGTGATCGTTCATACGCCGACCAGATTGCTAGCAGCAGGACAGAAGGTCAAGTCCGTGAATCATAATCCTGGAAATAATGTTCACTTTGTCACAGACTGGAAAAAATGTTGCCATCTTAGCGCAAATGTCTATGCTGAACCATGTTCCGGCGGGAACGGAAGAGGTTTTACGGTTATCTTGCGAATGCTTACTCTTCGGCACATGTTCGATGTAGGATGACCGGCGCAGCTTCTGGGGCACGAGCCATTGTTCACGACCCCATGCAACGGAAACGAGCCTTTCGGCCCTTCACGTGTCCCGCCCGTTCTCAAACAAACCTATTCAATACTATGTCCGGACATAATAAATGGTCCAAGATCAAATATACGAAGGCTGCCGCCGACGCTAAAAAGGGGAAAATCTTCGCTCGCTACGCCCATGAAATTACGCTTGCCGTTAAACAGGGAGGCAGCGACCCGGATATGAACCCGCGTTTGCGGGCCGCAATCGACGGAGCCAAGTCGGTATCCACTCCCAAGGAAAACATCGAGCGCGCCATTAAAAAAGGTGCCGGAGATATGGGGGGAGCCGCAATCCAGGAAATCACCTACGAAGGCTATGGCCCGAACGGCACAGCTCTTCTCATTGAAATTGCCACGGACAACACCAACCGTTCCAATTCGGAAATCCGCACGATCTTCACCAAAAACGGCGGTTCCATCGCCACTCCCGGCTCGGTCGCCTACCAGTTCGACCGCAAGGGAGAAGTCCGTCTCCTCTCCGAAACTTTGGACGAAGATTCTTCAATGGAACTTGCCATGGACGCAGGTGCCGATGATGTGGAACCCGGCGAGAACGACAACGAATGGGTTTTCACCACTCCTCCCACGGAACTTGGCAATGTAGCCTCAGCCCTGCGCGCTGCCGGTCACATGTTGACATCCATGAAGCTCATCTACGTTCCTCAGAACGTCACAGTCATCACGGATCTGGAAGTCGCCAAAAAAGCAACCAGACTTTTCGAACTTCTGGACGATTATGACGATACGCTTAATGTCTTCTCCAATTTTGACATTGCTGAAGAACTCCTTGAGCAACTCGACGCTTAAAACGGGGACTTCCCCATTTCCCCCCACATTTTTTCATGTCTGATACTCTCCCTGAAGGGACGGCTGAAGGTTCCGAACCCATTCCCGCCCCTAAAAAGAGGGTTGTCCGCAAATCGGCAACTCCGGCATCCGTCCCGCGCAAAACAACCGGTCGTAAAAAAACGGCCGATACGGAAAAACAGGCCTCTGCAACAACAGTAAAGGCTACGGATTCCCTTGCCTTGGAAACAGCTTCAGCCGCCGAAGAGCCAACTGTTCCCCCCAAACCCAAGGCAGTCGACCGCCGCAAACGTACCGTTAAAGCCTCCAAGGAAGGAGATCAGGCTCAAACAACTGCGGATCTTCTCCCTGCCCCGGTTCATGAAATTCCGGCGGGAGAAGGAGAAGTCCCGGTCAAATCCGTCCGGAAACGCGTCGTCCGGAAAAAAACCGTAACGGTAGAAATCCCCGAACAACCGGATCAAACTGCCTCATCCGTGTCCGAAGATGCATCCCCGGAACCTAAACAGCCATCCAACGAACAAACGAAGGACGCAACCGTAGCCCGGGAACAAGAAGAATCGCAGGAAAACAGCCGCCAGGATCGAGATGGCTTTCCTAAACAGCAGGGGCAGGGCTTCAACCGCAATAACAAATTCCGGAACAACAATAACAACAAAAGAGGACGCCGCGACAACAACCGCAATTACCAGCAGGGTGATCGCCCCTCCGTCCGTGAAAATCTGCGTGACGCCCGTACCCGCAAGAACAACAACAACGACGACAACCGCGAACAGTTATCCCCCCGTCAGCCCATCGAATACGGCCCTCCGGAAGAAGTCGACGGTTTGCTGGAAATCACGCCCAAAGGATTTGGGTTCCTCCGTACTCAGGAAACGGGGTTCGAGCAGGCAAGGGATGCCGTGTATGTCTCCAACGAAATTATACGCACCCATGGCCTCCGCCATGCCGTCTGGCTTCACGGGATTGCCCGTCGCCATCCCAAAGGCATCCAACTCACGGAAATCACCTCTGTCAACGGTAAAAACTGGGAAGAAGCCCGCCTCCTGCCCCATTTTGACGAACTCAAAGCAGTCAATCCCAACAAACGCATCATCTTTGAAACGACGCCCGAGCGCTATACCACCCGGACACTCGACCTGATGGCCCCAGTCGGTCGCGGCCAGCGCGGACTGATCGTCGCCCCGCCCCGCACCGGGAAAACGACTTTCCTCCAACATATGGCGGAAGCTATCCGCGAGAATTACCGAGACTCGATGCATTTAATGATCCTTCTGGTTGACGAAAGACCGGAAGAAGTCACCGAATTCCAGCGCAACATCCAGGGAGCCGAAGTCTATGCATCCTCGAACGACGGCAAAGTCCGCGATCACTGTCGTCTGGCCGAACTTTGTATCGAACGTGCCAAACGCCTCGTCGAAGCCGGAGAACATGTCTTCCTCCTGATGGATTCCATCACCCGCTTGGCACGAGCCTACAACAATGCCGATAAAGGCAGTGGTCGGACGATGTCCGGCGGGATCGATGCCCGTGCCCTTGAAATGCCGCGCCGCCTTTTCGCTGCCGCCCGCAATACGCGGCAGGCAGGTTCTCTAACGATAATCGCCACTGCCCTGATCGAAACGAACAGTCGTATGGACGATCTGATCTTTCAGGAATTCAAAGGGACGGGCAACATGGAACTCGTTCTCAATCGCCGCATCGCGGAGCAGTACATCTATCCCGCTGTAGATATACTGAAGTCCGGCACGCGCCGGGAGGAACTCATCCTGCCGGAAAACTGGTTGTACAAGATCCATCTGATCCGTCGTGCCCTGGCTGGACACAAGCCTGTTGAAGCAATGGAGCGTTTCCTCTTTTTCCTGAGGAAATACCCCAGCAACACACAGATGCTCATCGATCTCAAGCAAAGGGCTTAAAAAACCTTACTCAAGTTCTTTATCGCCATCTCGACCACCGTGTCGGGATGGCGATTTTCGTTAAAAAGAACCTCCGGTAAAGATCCAGCAAGATCACCCGGCGGACGACGCCAAAGTCTCTCTCACATAATACTCTTGCGAGTCAAACGAGTCAGGCTCAACACCCAGACCAACGCCAGAGAGATAGCAAAAGCCACACAGGCAATCAGCGGAATCTTCACATAGGCAGCCAGGGGAATCCCGATCAGCAGGTCATAGGAACACTGTACCAGCACGAAGTGGCACAAATAAATACCGAATGTCAAAGCCGCCACTTTAGTCAGGAACGGATTGGGAAATATCCTGATCTTTTGCACGACGATAAACATGGCGTAAGTCATCATGAAAACATTGATGCCTGAAAAGTACCAGCAGATCTCCAATTTCGCAGCATCTCCGGGGAAATTCTTCTGGATTTCCAAAAAACCGAAAAGCGTAATGGCATAGCCTGCCAGAAACAAAGATCCGGCTACGGACAAAGTCTT
The DNA here is from genome assembly GCF_029854705.2 of Akkermansia sp. N21116. Classification (NCBI taxonomy): domain Bacteria; kingdom Pseudomonadati; phylum Verrucomicrobiota; class Verrucomicrobiia; order Verrucomicrobiales; family Akkermansiaceae; genus Akkermansia; species Akkermansia sp. N21116. The sequence goes on along the minus strand of NZ_CP139035.1, from coordinate 1,203,672 downwards.
CGTCCAACTCCATTTCAAAGGATATTTGACCAAATAATGGGCAAGAACCATGTAGCCAATGAAACCGGAGAAGTAATAGAATGTACCGTATGGGTTCCAGTCACACACCCCCAAAATTCCCATGTTGCCGAAGTTTCCCTCATAGCCCAGGAACGGAGCCAGCATCTGAACATAGGGAAGGCACATGCTACACACCCAAAGCTTCAGGAACAATTGAATGTCCTTGCGGCTCGCTTGGTTCAACCAACCTCCGATAATCGGCATAAACAGGTAGATGCCCGCAAGCATGTAAAGGTACCACAGAGGCGTTGTATCATAATTGAAGTTAAAGATGAACGTGTACAACTTCGATAACGTCGCTTGCCAGGTGTAAGTGGACATGTCGATATTGGGATTGCTCGTCTGAATACCGGTGGAAAAATAGCCATAGTACATCAGCGGCAGAGCCAATGACCAGACCACCAGCGGAATCAGTATCCTCTTCAAGCGTTTGGAGTAGAACGTCGCCGTATCGCCGGTTATCGGGAACAGGAGAACTCCCGAGATCATCGCAAAAAGAGGAACGCACGGTCTAACCATGCTGCCCCAAAAAGCTCCGCATTGAAAATCAAACATATCGTTGGAGGCATTGCCGACAAAAGGATCACAGCAATGAGCCAGCACAACAAGGAAACAGGCAAAGATACGCAGAACATCAACCCATGCCACGTGAGAGCCATGGGATTGCGGGAGAGGGGTATTATTCATAAATGGTCAAAGGTATATAGAACCACAGGAGACTTCTTTCTCTATACGAAATCTCCTGTGCCAATCTATCAATATTCATCCACAGACGGGAACAAAACTTTATGGCACCGCCACTTTTTTCAGGATAGGATATCTGGACTTATTGGTAGGTGACAAGGCGTAAAGCCGCTCTCCCACACGTACCATGTAAACCAACTCGTCCCCATCACCTGCAAATGTATGGACATGTCCACTCGGAGACGATGAACGGTAGGAAAGGAACTTGCGGACTCTGATATTACCGGGATCCCATGTTTCCAGCTGCTTCTTGTTTTTCAAGGAATACATCCAGTGCTTGCCTCCTTCCTCCTGCCAGACACCGGCAAGATCGGCGCCAACGGAAGAATGTGCATCAGAAACAGGTCCTCCGGAGGAAAGAGTATTAATGTACCGTCTCAACTTCTCGGCCGTATCAATTTCTCCTGCCTCCAAAACATCCCGAAGAACCTTGCCCAAGTAGTTTACATATTTGACCGTGTCGGCATTGCATGCTCGGACATAGCGGGTTTTGTACATCGCTCGGGCTTTTTGGAACTGATCCGCCAATGTTGATCCCTGCGTGCTCTCGGCCATCTTGAAAAGCATGAGATCCACCGCCTTGTTCGACGCCGTATATTGGACAAGCGTTGTCGGATCGACAAAAGCCCAAACTCTCTCCCCGCCCTCCAGAACAAGAACCTCCGGATTGGACAAGTTCATATCCACCTTGCCAAGCGTCTTCGTCCAACGTTTCTTGGAATCATGAGCATACATATACAACTGAGGATGGATATAATGTGACCAGAGATTGGGAGAAACCCAGGCCCCTTTCATAAAATAAGACATGGGAGAAACTCCGCCCTCCTCTCCCGCCGCTGGTTCGGGATTGTTCTTCAATGCCTCGCAATATGCCTGAATAGCCTTGGCAGTCTCAAAGTCGGACATCTCTATGCATTTCATCTGTAATCCCTTCATCTCAGTCACATGCGAAGCAATAAGCGGAGCACAGACAGTCCGTATCCGCTCCCGGTACTTGGCATCCATGCCACGGATGCGCTCGGGGAGCTCATCCGAAAAACAAATTCCTGAAAAAATGGCCGCAGCCAAAAGGAAAAATGAAACTATACGGAAATACATTCTACTCAGTATATAGGCTTTTCCTCCCCGAAGAACAATCACCTTTTCATCCATAGCGGAAAATCATTGCCTCCATACCCCGAATATGACAATTAATTACCAAACTACGGCAAACCAACCACACCTCTTCTCCCTCCTCCCCCCAAAAAACAGGGTAACCGACGCTCCATGCAATCGGCTACCCTGAAATTCAATAGTCAATCCTGCAAAAAAACGCAGACTTAACGATTAATACACATCGCGCTGATAACGCTTTTCCTTGCGCATGGCATCAACATAGGCAACAGCCTCCTCCGGAGACTTTCGGCCCCATACTTCCACCACCTTGACAAGGGCGGCGTCCACATCCTTCGCCATGCGGGAAGCATCGCCGCAAACGTAGAAACAGGCTCCGTCTTCTAGCCACTTCCAGAGGGTTTCCCCTTCGCGTTCCATCAAATGCTGGACATACACCTTCTCAGCCTGGTCGCGGGACCATGCCACCGAAAGCTTGAGCTTGCCGGCTTCCACCAGTGCCGTCAATTCGTCTTCATAGCAGAAATCCGTCGCCTTATACGGGTTTCCGAAGAAAAACCAGTTGCCGCCCGTTGCTCCGGATACGACCCGTTCCTCCAAAAAGGCACGGAAAGGCGCAATACCCGTTCCAGGCCCCACCATAACAACCGGCTTGGAAAGATCCTCCGGCAGACGGAAATTCTTGTTGCTGTGCACAAACACGCGAGCCGTATCGCCCGGATGCACGCGATCCGCCATAAAAGTAGAACACACACCGCCACGCTTGCGACCATGCGTCGTATAGCGCACCGCGCCCACGCACAGATGCACTTGGCCGGGATGAGCATTCGGACTGGAAGCAATCGAATACAACCGGGGCATCAGCTTCTTCAGACAGGCGACCAGAGCTGATCCGTCTTCAAAAGAAACCGGGTAATCGGATGCCAGATCCAACACGTCACGACCCCAGCAATAGTCGGCAATTTTCTCCTTGTCAGCAGAGTCGACCAACGCCTGTAAATCGGCATTGCCGGCAACTGCGGCCCATTTGCCAAGCAAAGATTTGTTAAGATTCGTAATGTCGTAGCCGGAAACAAGAGCATCGCGGAGAGAAGCAGCCCCTCCGTCGGGCATCGACACCTCGCAGCCGGGGCAAAGACCAAGCCGGGCAATCAGGGCATCAACCAACTCGGGATCATTCGTGGGGATCACGCCCAAAGCATCGCCCGTCACGTATTCCAGCCCGGAGCCGGTCAAGTCATATTCAATATGGATGGTTTCCTTAGGGCTGCCTTCACCCGTGATATGTTTGACAGCAAGGACGGGAGCCGGGAACGGATTCTTCTTTCCGTAAGGTTCGGTAGTCATATGTGGGAACAATAATAGATACTGTAAAGAGAGAGAAACAAAAAAAGAGATATATTACCAGCGAATCGCCGCAGCAGCCCAAGTCAACCCCGCGCCAAAGGTCACGATAATAATGTGATCCCCCTTCTTGAAACGTCCTTCGCGATGCGCCTCATCCAAGGCAATCGCACAGGCGGCGGCAGACGTATTGCCGTATTTCTGAAGGTTGACAAACACCCTTTCCTGAGGAATGCGGAGCCTTTGGGCAACGGCATCAATAATACGCAAATTGGCCTGATGGGGAATAATCAAAGCAATATCGTCCGGAGTCAACCCGGCTCGCTTAATCACCGTTTCCGCCGCAGCCTTCATATGCAATACAGCATGACGAAACGTCTCATTACCACGCATCGCCAGCGTCGCCAGGCG